>JAGXIW010000008.1 GCA_024635475.1 bacterium
GCTCATACTAGTTTTTGTTCTGCTCATACTAGTTTTTGTTCTGCTCATACTAGTTTTTGTTCTGCTCATACTAGTTTTTGTTCTGCTCATACTAGTTTTTGTTCTGCTCATGCTAGTTTTTGATTTAATTTTTCTTGATTAATTGTCATAATTCACAATACAGTTTTATCTAGAGCCTGTATATTTTTTATAGTATATAAAGTATTTTTTCAAGGGGTATCAAAGTATTTTACTACACTAGGATCAGTACTTACAAGTCTATCATACTCATCTCAGATATTATCAGGTAATTCAGTAGTATATGTCTTACTTGAATCATAATTCATTACAAATTTAGCACTTTCATTTATATTTGATAATATTTTTATATACAAACCAACTAATTTTATTTGTTTTGGATGAGTTTTATATTCATTATACATTGAAACAACTTTTGCTTGTAATTCTAAATTAAGAGAATTATATTTATCTACATATGATTGTCAGTTTCTTTTTCACAAGATAGTTGTTATCATTTCTGTTTCAGCAACTTTATCTTGAACTTCAGTTTTTAATTGATTTTTTTGTTGGTTACTTTTATCAATAACTTGAGTAACACCTGGTTTATCTTGTAAATCTGTTGAATTTGCTTGTGAGTCAGTAGCACTTACTCAATGGACTAAAATAGCTCAAGCAAGTGTTAATGGTAGAACTTTACTTTTGACTTTATCTCTTAAAGATCAAAGTTGTGTTTTTGTTGTTTCTGTTGGTTTATTATTAGCATTAGTTACCACATTAGCTTGATTATAAGGAGTTCAGTTTTGATTAGCCATAATTATTTTGAATTAAATAATAAACTATGTCAGTATTTTACCAAAGTTATGTGGTTTTGTCAAGAAATTTGTGAAGATTTGTATCTTGTAAGTAAGTTTCATTTATTCTTCAACCCTGTTCAATTAGACTTATAAATCTCATTTTCCTTTCATTCTTGTGATTGAAGTATACTTAAGACATTATCAAGTTTTGTTGTATCAGTTTGAATTGATAGATAGGATATAAATTTATCAAAAAATTTAAGATCTTTAAGTGAAGAATTTTCTAGCACATCTAGTTTTTTTGCCAATTCGAGATTATTATTATTTTCTACTTTTGATTTATTTTGAACATTTTGTTGTTCAAGTTTTTGTTCTTGTTTATCCATGATAAAAATAAAAAAAAGTACAATTAATTAAATTGTACCATATATTGATTTTTTAATCAAAAATTGCCTATTTTTAGTTAATTGCTGATAATTTTTTATTTAATTCGTTGAGAAAATTAATTTGTTCTTGTATTTTAGCAATATTTTCTTCTTTTTTAGCAATATACTCTTCTGTCTTTGCAATATATGCTTCATTTATTCATATACTTGTATTATCAATGACTTTAAAAAATTCAAGTTCATTTTTAGAAAATAATGCTTTTCAATTTGGATCAAAATCTAACATAAAAATAAGTCAAGATTCTATTGTTTCTGGCATATTTCATACTTCTTGAGTTTCTTTATAATCAGTTATATATTTTAATCATATTTGGGCATTATTAAAAATTTGTATTAAACCTGAAAATGCCTTTAATGGTTTTCAATCGAGATTTTTATAATAATCCAAAACTCTTGATTTATAACTATCTTGTAAAGAATTATACCTTTCTATTAATTTATCTCATCATTTTTTTGTAGCATATAATTCTAACATTTCTTTTTCAACTTTTGTATCTATTATTTTTTTAAGTAATTCTGGTTGTTCAGCTTTATTATCTACAACTAGTTCTTTCGCATCAGGATTTTGTATACTCATATCTTCTGGTAATCCTCATGCCATAGCATTTGAAGTTCATAAAATACCTATCTGTAATGTTGTTAATCATGCGATTACAGTAGTTCATATTTTATTAAGTCATTTTTTAAATCTAGTTTCTTTGTTTTCTACTCATTGTTCTTGATTTTCTTGAACTATTCAATCTGGAGTTGTTTTAGAATTACTCATAATTATTAAAATTAATTAATAAAAATAATGTTACATAAAATAGTTTATGTAAAAATCTTATTTTGTCAAGAAAATCAAGTTTATCTTTATTTTCTTCTTTGTTTAAGTATTGTATAAAATTATCAAATCAATTTAACTTACTTAATTCTGAATTTTTAAGTATACTGAGTTTTTTATCTAATTCATAGTTTTCTTTTAAATCAGCTATTTGTGATTGTGTATCATTAACATTTAAAGAACCTATAGTTTCTATAGATTTACTTTGTTTTTGAATCTGAGATGTATCTAATTGTTTTTCATTACTCATAAATATAAAAAAATGATACAATCTATTAAAATTGTATCATAATTTGTTTTTTAAATCAAAAAATCTATATTCCAGTTGCTTTTATAATTTTTCCTGATAATTCATTTATTTTATCAATTCCTTCGCTCACTTTTTGTATATCTAATATTTGTTCATCAGCAACTTTAATTTTATTATTTGCTATTTCTGTTCTTACTCTAACTACTTCTTTATCTAAACCTTTTATCTCAATAAGCATTTCTTTTGTAATGATTAACTCAGCTCATGGAAATCATTTATATGCTATCGCAAAATTTATTGCAGTTGTTCATTCTGGTGCTGTTTCCCAAGTTGGTTTTTGTAAAAAAGCTGTATATATTTTTTTATTATTTAATCATATAATTAAATTTACAACTCAATTTTTAAGTCTTGTGTTGTTAGGTGATTTTAATCATATATTTAGATATTTTCAAATCAATGATTTGTCTAAATCATCTAATCACTCGTACATTTTAGCTACTTCATCTGGATTTTTAACTTCAAGTTTAGCAAGTTGTCATTTTAAATCATCTATTTTAATTATACCTCAATTTGCTTCAATTGTAGCTTTTTCTTGTTTTCCTAATTCATCAGGAGGAAGTCATCAAGCATGAGCAGTTCATGGTTGAATAATTCACATAGCTCATAAACCAAAACCAGTAATTGCTAGAATGGTAGTTTTTCATGCTTCTTTAAGTGCTTCTAATTTAGATTTTCAAGGATTATTATTTGAGTCTATTTGAGTTTCAGGAGTTATGTCTTGATTATCAGGAGTTCATTTTGAATCAGCCATAATTATTTTGAATTAAATAATAAACTATTACTAGTATTGTACTGAAAATAGTGAGTTTTGTCAAGAAAATCGTAGGGGATTTGTATTTTTTCAAATCTCCCCTCAAAAGTTTGACAAACATCCAATATAGATCTAATAAAAAGAAGGGTAATTTAGGCTTTCTTGATTTAGGAACTAAGAAATTTCAAAGTTTTTCAAAACTCTATTTCTTACATAGATATATTTTTTCAATTTTACTTTTTTTATTGTTTTTGTATAATTATTCCGTTATTCTTTAAATATAATTATGACAAATAAAGATATGAATAATAAAATTTCCATTCGTTTTTTTGATGACAAAGAAGTTCGTGCTGTTTGGGATGATGAAAATAATAAGTGGTGGTTTTCTGTACTTGATATCGTTGCAGTATTGACTAATCAAGATGATTATGCAAAAACTCGTAACTATTGGAAATATCTTAAAGCAAAGCTCAAAAAAGAAAATAGTCAGTTGGTTAGTAATACTACCCAACTGAAACTTGTAGCCAGTGATGGAAAAAAATATTTGTCAGATATGTTTGACTATGAGGGTATAATTGCTCTTGGTAAAACTTTTCCTTGAACTAAAGCAAATAGATTTATAGAATGGTTTACCTACAGTGATGAAAGTATAGACGGAAAGAGTAAAATAAAAGCATATGCATTGTTTGAAAGTTCATTTATTGATAGTATCGAAGTTGGTACAATCAAAGGATTACAACAAATTCATGCTTATTTGTTTGGTGGTTTATATGATTTTGCAGGAAAAATCAGACAAAAAAATATTTCTAAAAATGGTTTTCAATTTGCAATGACACAGTATTTAGATAATACATTAAAGGAAATTGAGAGGATGAGAGAAAGTACATTTGAAGAAATTGTAAATAAATATATAGAGATGAATGTTGCTCATCCATTTATGGAAGGGAATGGAAGAAGTGCTCGTATTTGGTTAGATTTAATATTAAAAAAACATCTCGCTAAATGTGTGGATTGGAGTAAAATAAGTAAGAATGATTATATGAATGCAATGATTGAAAGTCCGACAAATAGTATAAAGATAACAAACTTACTAAAAAATGCTCTAACAGATGAAATATATAGCCGTGAAATGTTTATGAAATCAGTAGATTATTCTTATTATTATGAAGAGGATTAATAAATAAATATTTAACACTTTAAAACTTTCAAAAATCCTCTCCTCAAAAGTTTGACAAAACCCCAATATACATATATAATAAAAGGGATGGTAATTTTTAAATAATAAATATATGACAATAAATTCAAACAAACCACAAAATGTATGAAACACACAAGAACCAACAAATAAAACAAGTTGATTTATGTGAAAACTTGCTGAATATAAAAAAATAGTAACTTGAACTGCATTACTAGGAGTTGTATGATTATGAGAATTACCAAAACAAGATGCAAATCACCAACAAGAACCAATATGAATAACTCAAACAGTAGAAACTGCTAAAAATAAAGCAAGTGAATTGTTAGTAGAAATAAAACATTTTTCACAAACAGAAGCATCTGCATCAACTTTAGAAGATATAGATCCTAAAAATAATGTTAATAGTAAAATTAATCCTAAAGTTATAGCTAATATTTCAGTTATTAACTCACTTCTTTTAAGAAAAAAAGATACAATTCCAGATGCTTTTACATTTACAGATAAAACTAATGTAGAACTAAATACTCGGATAGAATCAACACCACTTACTGTAAAATGAATAGAAAAACCATCTCAAATGACAATTGTATGAGGAGAATACAGTATAAACTGATGACCATGGACAACTGTACCAGTACTTATCAAAGATAAACAAAATTTTAAGGTTAGACATATGTCAGGCAATAATTATGCAACAGATGAAAATACAACTGTTACTATAGGATGAAAGGAATGAAAGAGTGATACATTTACTAGTACTACACTTGATATAATACCAGATCTCACTGCTCCAACAATCAACAATCTACCAACATGGGGAACAGAAGTTCCGAGTGGTTCTACTACAGCCAATACAGTAAATATGGTTGATGAATCAGCATGGTGAGATTTATCAAATATTTCTATCACTGCAGATAATTGAGGAACTATAAGTTGACTCGATACAACTTCATATGGAGATAAGCCATTTAATTTCATAGCTCCAGTTGGTCCTGTAGATGTTACTATTACTTATTCTATTACTGATGCAGGTGGTAATGTTACAACTACTACTCAAGTAGTGAGTGTCGCAGCATCGGAAGGGGGTTCAAATCAAGCACCAGTAGCTTTAGATGGAAGTGTAGATGCTTTATGAAATTGATGAACAAATTATGATTTATCTGATTTAATAAGTGATGATAAAACACTTGATAATATGATGACTATATCAATTGTTAATAATCCAGATAATTTGGTAATATCTTGATGAATATCAGGAACTGTGGCATGACAACCAGGTTTTACTTGAAATTCCTATTTTGAATACAAAGCATGTGATGAAGAAGATGCATGTGATATATGAAAAATGGATGTAAAAGACATTTCAAATTAATATAAAAAAATTGAAATAAAATAAAAAGTATGTATAGTATAGTTACTATAACTCTAAATATAGATATTATATATTTAGAAATAGATTTTATTTAATAATAAATTTATAATATGAGAAAGTTTTATATATATCTATTATGTTTTACATTATTTTGAATAAATTATACTACCTATGCATCAGAAACTGATAATGAGGAATCTCAAATACAAAAAGAGGTAAAAATACAAAAAAGACAAAACAATAAATTGTGATACAATATCCCAATAGCAGATGCATGAGTAGATGCATGAGCAGATGTAACAATAATAGCTTGAAATAGTATAACACTTGATTGAATAGGAACTGATTCAAATTGAACAATAGTTGCTTATGTATGGAGTAACTGAGCTACAACTCAAAGTATAACAGTATCTCCAGCTACTACAACTATTTATACACTAAAAGTAAAAGACAATAGTGGTAATTGGTCAGAACTTGATAGTGTAACTGTTACGGTGGAAGTAGTAACTAATCAAGCTCCAGTAGCTTGAGATGGAAGTGTAGATGCTTTATGAAATTGATGAACAAATTATGATTTATATGATTTGATAAGTGATGATAAAACACTTGATAATATGATGACTATATCAATTGTTAATAATCCAGATAATTTAGTAATATCTTGATGAATATCAGGAACTGTGGCATGACAACCAGGTTTTACTTGAAATTCCTATTTTGAATACAAAGTATGCGATGAAGAAAATGCATGTGATATATGAAAAATTGATGTAATAGAGATTTCAAATTAGGTAGTGTAAAATATAAACTATATAAATGAAAATTTTGATAAGAAAATTAAAATAATTATATAAGATTATGTTAAAGAGCAAAAAGATTTTTTCTAAATTTTTAGAAAGAGTCTTTTTTTCTAAATTCTTCAGTCAAAATATATTTGGAATTAGGGGTAAATGAAAGTTATTGGAAATAATCTTTTTTACATTAGCTAAAATTTAGGGTAAGTGGGTAAATTATATATTTATTTGTCCTTATTAAAAAAAGATAGGACTTTTTTATTTCCTATCTTTTCATTTACACAGTTTATTTTACATCCTCTTTTTAGAGATATTTTTATTGTTTTTTATAAACTTTAATATAATTAATTATACTATTCCATTGATTAGTTGGAGTGGATCAATTATTACTTCATATATAAATATAACTTCATAAATTTTTTGATATGTCTAAAATTCATGTTGAATAATTATATCAAGTTCAATCAATATATAGATTTCAATTTTGTCAATCTTTTTTAAATAGTATCTTATAATAATTAGAATCAACTAGTCATATATTTATATTTTCTTTAATTCTATTTTGAAATATAAATGATATATATTCACTTAATTGTAATTTTTCTGAAGTAAAATTAGCCATTTTTAAAAAATAATTATCACTATTAAACATGTTAAAAGTTCATGTTGTTCTCTTCAAAGCCTCACCCCTCACACTCATCTCCACCGCAAAATTACTTCATAAATTTAAATCTCATATATTTGTATATTTGATGTAATCAGCAATAGCTGTTCAAGTTCAAATAAATACTCATTTAACTCAATCTATATCACAAAAAGAAGTTTTTGTATCGCATCAAATTGGGAAATTTTCTGAAGAATTATCGGCTAAAGATCCAGTAATACCATTTAGTTCCATATTTAAAGAACTTCAACCTCGCTTGTACATCTTCAAATCCCCAGCCACATCATAAGGAGCATAAGCAACTAAAGTATATCAGCTTGCTACTAGACTAGCATCTTGTTCCACACATCATACAGCTGGTCAAAAATCCAATTTTCATAACTTACAAGTAGAACTATAACCTAAATTAGTAGCTATACTTACTGATTTTGTACACTTTATTAAAAGTGGACCACAGATTTTGATTTCTTGAGTTCCTGTTAATCATGTCATAGTAAGTATATGATGATCCCGTGTTCAACTTGAAGTTATTTCATTTACTCAAGATATGATTCTCATATTAGCTCCTGAAAAACTAATAGGTAATCCCAAAACTACAGTTCATCATGGAATTATAGATATGATTTTTGGTTGAATATTTGTTATTCAATCACCGTCTGGGAGAAGTGGAGGGATGTAAGATGCAGTTAATATTGTTGCTCAGACACTCACGGTACTATTGGCTAATACAGTACCAGAAATTGTTGATGAAACCATTATATCTTCATTATTTTCTAATTTATCTATTATATCACCTATTGTTGGACTTGGATTTTCTATCTTAGTTATCTTTACCTTTCCTATTTTTACACTTATTTTAGTACTTCATAAAGTTCCACTATTACTCACTCCAAATATAGTCCCTCTAACTGCAGCTTCTGTATCTGTTGTATATATTTCAAATTCTGAGTTTGGATCTAGCTTAGAAGTCTTTGTCCAGATAGTTCCATAATCAAGTGCAAGTTGTATCTTGGTAAATAGATTATTTTCATCTTTGTAGACCATATTTGCTAGTGTAAGTTTACTTGCCTTGCTTGTATCTCACAAATATGATTTACTTCAATCACTATAATAGATTTGTGCTTCAGATCATGTTGATACCTCTATAGTATCTCCAGTTTTTAATTCATTTTTTGCTATCCAATTATTATCTACTGTCTTAGTATTTACTGTTACAATTCCACTAAAGCTTCCTATTTTTCATTTGATTATTCTCTCATCTGGATTGTAAGGAAAATTATTTTTTGATTTATCATAGACAAAATCAGGTCAATTATATTCTCTTATCAGATTATATGGTCCTGATTCTCATGTATGGTCTCATACTACTCTTGATTCATAAGTTCCATTGACTACATTGATACCAGCTATTTCAAACTCTATTGCTCAAGTCATAGTCTTACCATATGCATAATATTGGTTTGTTCTAGGGTCTACTGGCAAGTATCACAAATATTTTTTAGGAATTGTATTTTCTGTGATAAATCCTGCTACTCAGTATACAGTAGTATCATCATAATGCACATAGTTTGAAGAATCATCAAAGAATTTCTGATTTCACTTTGGATCTGGAAGTGTTTTTGTCTCACTCTTATATGATTCCAAAGAATTTTGAAGTGTCTGTATATCACTTGTTATCTTAGTATTTTTTGATTTCTCTGTATAATTATTGTTTATACTGATTCATATAACAGAAATCAAAGCGATTATAGATATAACAATTATGAGTTCAACAAAAGAGAACCCTGCAATTTTAATAAATTTTTTTTTATTGTTCATATGGTAAGTAAATTAAAAAATAATAATATTATTGTGATAACAAAATTTTCAATTCGGGAACTGACTTTTTTATAGTTTCCCAGATAATTTTTTCATCTATTCACATATAATCGTGAGTTATTTTGTTTCTAAAACCCCTCATATCAATAAATGGAATATTTTTATAATTTCATCAACTTAAAGCTAATAATTTTACTCAGCATTCTCAAATATGCTGTAACATCATACAACAAGCATCAAAGGTCTTTTCATCATCAGAAAACTCATCAAAACTCATTTCTCATACATAGTTTTGTATTTTATTTATTGCTTTTAAAATCTCACTTTCATAAATTCTTATATCTTTTTGCATATCTAAAATATAGAAATTAAATCTTGTTCTATATATGGTTTTAAGTAGGGATTTATCTTTCTCTTACTTACAAAATCTACTTTTTTAACTTTGAATTTTTTCACTAATATATCCTCTAAATCTTGTAAAGTTCAAAGAGTCGTTGAAAATGTTCAGTCAAGTTCGTATAACAAATCTAAATCACTTTCTTTAGTAGCTTCATTTCTAGCATATGATCAAAATAGTGATAGATGACTAATCCCAGAAGAAATAAATTTTTGTTTTATTTTTTCTGATTTTAATCATTTTGTAATTATTTCTGATTGGTTCATATAAGATTAGTTATATATTATTTATTCTTAAAATGCAAATATTTTTATTTCACTCCAGTTGTCCCAAATCATCCTCTATCTTTGTTTCACATAGTTTCAACTAATTCAAATTCTCATCTTTCTATTTTTACAAAAGTTCATTGTCCGATTCTAGTTCCAGCTTCTAAAACTTGTTTTTTACCAGATAGGTTATAGTAAGGGAATTTGATAGTATCATTGTCTCCACAATAATCATTGTCTATTATTCAAACAGAGTTTACTTGTATAAGTCAGTGTTTTTTGTAAGTTGAACTTCTTGGGGAAGTCATAAGTACAAATCACATTGGTATTTCTACAACTAGTCCTGTTTCTACTATTTTAAAATCTCCAGGCTCAAAAATCTCTTCATTTAGACATCTAAAATCAAATGAACAAGCTCCAGTAGTCTCATAATTTACTCATTTCCCATCAAGGGATTTAATTCTTACTTTCATATATAAATTTATTCGTTAGGAAATAATATTTTTTTTCATAGTTTTTTAGTTATAGTAAAACCAGGTTTGTCTTGGATTATTTTATAAATTCATTTTAAAGTCTCATATCATTCAGCTATTTTTTTCTCTTCTTTCATAATTTGAATTACTTCATCAATTTTGTGTCATTCTCAGATTAGTTTTCAAAAATACCTGTTTCTAGAGTTTCAAAAACAAGTAGCAATCAAATCTCATCACACAGCAAATGTATCAAATTTGATATTATCATCTCATCAAAGTAATTTAATTAATTTTTTATATTCAGTATAATATTCACAAAAAAAGTATCCTATACTAGATGATCAAAATCATAATCATTCTTGATATCATGTAAAAATAACAAATATATTTTTTAAGGCTCAAGCTAATTCTATATTTTTAACACCTCAAATACTTAGATTTACTCTAAATATAGGAGTCTCAAAATAATCTTTAAGTACATTTCATAAAGCTTCGCTTTCAGCTCATATTGTTGCTCATATTATATTTCATTTTACTACATCTGCTGCTATCATTCCTCATGAAAGAGATGTGTAATTATATGAAATTCAAGTTAATACATCTTTTAAATCGTCTCAAACAGTATTTAATGTATCATTATTTATTCATTTAGATAAGTTTAGGATTGTTAATCAAGGCTTTAGAGATTTTTTTATATCATTGAAAAAAGGGAGAATAAGTTGACATGGTAATGACAAGATTAAAAAATCTATACTAGGTAATATCTCTTCAATATTATCCACAAATACTATATTTTTTCATAATTTAGCTCAATCAAAAAAATGAGGGTGTTTTCTAAAATTTTTTAGATAACTTGATATTAAATCATTTTTTTCATAAGCATAAATTGTAGTATTTTTATTTTTTTGAGATATATGTTTTAATATTGCAAATCAAAAAGCTCCTATTCAAACTATTAATGTTTTCAATAATTCAGAAATTAGGATATAATACCTAATTAAATTTTATAAATAAAATTATAAATTGCAAATAAAAAAAATTAGGAAAATTGCTTTTTCTAATTTTTTATTGTTAATATAGTATTATAAAAATATTAAGATTTTTACATTTCTTTTAATTCTCAAGTTACTACTAATCTATTTAGAGTTGTTCAAATTGGCCGACAAGTCATTATCATTACTTGGGCTTTTGATTTATTTCATTTAAGTATTGATACATTTCAAGGAGATATAACAGTTTTTTGATTTATCGTATAGACATATTTTTTTTGGTTATAATAAATAATAATCTCATCTCAAGAAGTTACATTATTTAATGTAGAAAATATATCATTAAACTCTCAATTTATCCATGGAAAATTAGAAGAATGTCAGAAAATAAATGAATTTCATATTTCTCATGGTTTAACACTTCAAGGATATCTTACAACTCATTTTTCTAATTCGCTCATAAATATATCATTTAATTCAGATTGTCATGATACAGTTCTATTTTTTATATCGACTAAGGGGATATTTTTTCATATTTTTGGTATAATAATTCTATTTTCATAAGGAGTTATATCTATATCTAAACTTGGTTTCTCATCTTTTAAATTTACTAAGGTTTTCAGAGAATTATTGAGTGTAGCATTAGCTCTCTTTGTTTTTATCTCTTTTTTTTCTACATTTGTTATATTTGTAGCTTTTACAGAATTTATTAAGGAATTATTTACAGCTACCATCTCATCTTTTTTTATGTAACTATTTACTATATTTATGTAAGCCTGATAATTCGTTGTTACCATAAGCATTAGAAAAATACTTAAAGATGTTAATAAATATTTACCTAAAAAACTAAAAGATAATTTAATGTTTTTAAAATTTATAAAGTTAAAAATTGATTTTGGTTTTTCTTCATTTTCAAAAAAATCTTTTAATAATAAATAATCTTCTTCAAAATTATTTTTAGTAGATTCTTCATTGATTTCATTTAGTAGATTTTCATTTTCTAAAAGAGGGTCTTTAGTTTCCATTTTATATTTTGTTATATTTTATTTTTATTTTTGTAAGTTAATTATATCATATCTATTTTTTTACGGCAAAAAATTGGTTATTTTTAGATTTGACTTCAGTTTTCTAGAGTGTTTAAAATAGAATTTCTATAGTTTTCAAAATCTTGTGCATATTTTGGATCAATTAAACAAAGCATACCTTCTAAACTATCTTTTAAATTAGTTTTGTTACAATCAGTTGTAAAATATTGTTCCAATTTTGAGCTATGCATTTTTTTTGTTATTAAATAATAAAATATTTTCTAGTTTCACAGGACATTTAGGACTTCCTCAAGGCTTGTTTCTCACAAAACAACCTTAATTAATGCATCTTCTTTTATGGGAAACATTCAGTCTCACACAGCTTGTACCTCAAGTTGGTTTTTATTAGCTCATTTTAGTATCAATTCTTCCATTTTATCAGTCATTTCAAGTACTTCATAGAATCACACTCTTCATTTATATCATGTTTTATTACATTTTTCACATCCATTTTCAGATCATCTATACAAGGTCAAATCTTCTTTATTTTTTATATATTTTCATACTTTTCATATTATGTATTCTTTTATTCTATCATCTGCTTTGTAAGGTAATTTGCAATGAATACAAAGTTTTCTTCATAATCTTTGGGAGATAATAAACCTCAAAGAAGAAGTTATAAGTAGTGGATCTATTCATAAATTAACAAGTCTTTGTATCGTATGTACTGCCGAATTTGTGTGTAGAGTAGAAAAAACTATATGTCCAGTAATACTAGCTTCTATAGCAAGTTTAGCAGTTTCTTCATCTCTTATTTCTCATACCATTATTATATCTGGATCTTGTCTAAGTAGAGATCTAAGTCAATTAGCAAATGAAAAATTTATTGAAGAATTTATTTGTGTATGATTAACTCAAGGAATTCTGTATTCTACTGGATCCTCAAGAGTAGATATATTATTTTCTTCAGCATCAAATTGAGAAAGTAGAGAAAATAAAGTTGTAGATTTACCTGATCAAGTTGGTCATACAGCTAAAATCATACCATAATTATCTTGCAGGTGTTTTTTTATCTTTACCATATTGTAAGGCATTATTCACAATTCTTTTAATTCAGGGGGTTTACTATCTTTTTTCAATATTCTTATAACACACTTTTCTCAATATATTGTTGGTATTACAGAAACTCTTAAATCTATAGTTTTTCAAGCAAATAATTTGTAATTTATTTTTCAATCTTGAGGTAATCTATGTTCATCTATTCTTAGATAACCCATTATTTTTATTCTAGCTATGAAACTATCTTTTTGTTCTATAGGGTATTCTTTATATTTTATAAAATTTCAATCAACTCTGAATCTTACTTTCAATAAATTTTCGGTTGGTTCTATATGTATATCAGAAGCTCATAATCATAAAGCTTGAATTATAATATCGTTTATATATGTAATTATAAAAGTATCTTCATTTTTTTTTGAATTGTTTGATATCTTTAAGTCAGAATCCATACTTTTTTTATTTGTATCCGAAACACTAAACAAATCATCAACACTTCTTGGGCTTGTTCAAATTTTGTTTATTCCAGATTTATCTAAAAAAGTTTGTAAATTCACTGTATTATGAATAAAGAATAAAGAATAAAGATTAATTACTTATAAATATTATCATATAAACAAAAAAAACTCTATGATTAGTAGAGTTTTTTAGTGTAAAATGTCTTGACAAGTTAGTGAATTAAGATAAATGGCTAACTTAACTAATTATTTCTAAGTTTATATCTTCGCTTGCCTTATTTCCTGAATTATCAATTGCTTCAATTTTTATTGTATGAGTTCATACTTCTAAATTTGTTCAAGAGATAGGGAAAACAAAGCTTCTATCTGTTAATCATAGTTTTAGAGGTTTACCATCTATATAAATATTTATAGATTTTATTCCACCATTATCATCAACTTCTCATCTTAAATTAAATTCTTCTCAAGAATTATATAACTTGATACTTTTATCAATTGGATTTTTAATAGTTATTGTAGGGGCAATATTATCTTGATCCACGATTTCTATTTCTTTTGTTTCATCTGCAGAATAATATTCACTATTAACAGCTCTTATCGTTATGTTATACACTCATTTGTAATTATCTGGAATTTCAAAAGTTCATTTATATGATCATTCATTTTTTCATAGTAGAGTAATTTCATCTATTTTTATTTCATCTAATAATATATTTATTTTAATTATAGGAGAATCAGATCTATAAGCTAACTCTATGTAATTCGTTCAAACTAATAATTGGTCTTTATCATTTATTTTTGAAGCTATTTTGATATTTCACATATCTGGAAATTCTTCTCTTTTACATATAGTATCTTGAATTGTATCATCAGAATCAACCAATTCTCATAAAGTGTCTTTATATTTTCAGCTTTTAACCCATTCTTGTATTGGTCATTCCCATGCTTTATTTTCTGGAAACAGAGAATGAACATCAACAGTATAGATTTCTTTTATTCATGCTATTGGAGTTAATTCACTTATTTTTCAATTACATAAAGCATCTACTTTTATTGTTTTTAATCCAGTTCATTTTCACTCAGGCAGATTTTTAAACATAGATACATTCGTTAAATCTTCTCTAAATCATTCTTCCGTAGCATTTCAAGTCAATTTAGAAATTGTCATTGTTTTAACTCAAGAAGGCATTTTCCAATCCAATGCTTTTTTATCTTTATGAGCATAAGTCATAAAATCTCTCCAAATTGGTCAAGCTGCATTTAATCAATCTCAACTCATATTTACCTCTCTTCAATCAGTATTTCATACCCAAACTACAGTAGTAATTTGAGGAGTATATCATATAGTCCATAGATTTCTCGGCAGTTTTATTTTTTTACCATTTTTTTCATATTGTTTTGTTGAAGTACCAGTTTTTGCAGCCACTTTTCTACCTGAAATAGATATAAAGTTATTCCATCAAGCAGGTCTAGTTGAGGTATCACTAAGTATAGAATTTATTATATAAGCAGTTGCAGAATCTAAAACTTGTTCTTTTTTTGTTGTTTTAATTTTTTCTTCTATAATTACTCATTTAGAATCAAGTATTTTTAATATAGGAGTAATTTCTTTTTTCTCTCATAAATTAGCAAACACAGTGTAAGCTTTTGCCATTTCAAAAGGAGTAACTTCAACTGTTCAAAGTCAAATAGATGCTCCATATCTGCCATCATCAGCAATATTGTAAAATCAAAGTTTTGTAGCCAATTCAACAACTTTCTTTTCTCATCATCATAAGTATACCATTTTGATAGCAGGAATATTTCTACTATTATTTAATGCTGTTGATACATTCATAAGTCAGTTAAATTTTCAATCAAAATTAGATGGAGTATAAGATCATGGGAAATTTGTTTGTAAATCAAAAATAGGAGTTTTTGATCAAATAGTATTAAAGTCTATAGCTTGAGCATAAACAAAAGGTTTAAAACTAGATCAAGGTTGTAATTTTGATGTTATCATATTTACATTTCATCAATTTTCTATATCAAAATAGTCTTTTCATCATACCATAGCAAGTATTTCTCAGTTTATATTGTCTATACTTATTAAGGCATCATTATATGCACCAAATCTTTTGGCATTTGTTTCTCCATATTTTTCTATTAACTCTTCTGCTTTATTTTGTAATTTTGAATCTATAGTTGTATATATTTTCAATCAACCTGAATCCATAAATTCTTTACCATATTTTTTTTCCAGATATTCTTTTATATAAAGTACAAAATGAGCAGCTTTTATTCTTTCTTTATTTTTTTCAAATTTAAATCAAACTGATTGTATAACTGCTTTTTTATAATCATCAAATTTTATATAATTATCTTCTAACATTCTTTGAAGAATAAAATCTTTTCTTCAAGTTTGATATTCTACAATTTTTCATCCATTATCTATTTGTATGCTATTTAAAAATTCAAGTAGTTTAGAATAATCAAACAAAGAACATCAATCTCCATCTATTATAAAAGAATTTTTTTTATGATTTTCTTTATTTATTCAACAAATAAGATTTGTATTATCAGAAATCTTTTTTGATTTTAAATTATCTACATATTTTAAAAGAGGACTTATATCATTTGCATAAGTGAGTTTATCTTTTTCATTTAGGATTTTTATCTGATTTGCAGGTTCTTTTTTATCATATATATATACATAACCGAGTAATCTATCTGCATGTGTATAAGGGGAATAGTAAGAAGGTCATTTTGGTAAAGAAGCCAATATACTTGACTCTAATACTTCTAAATCTTTTGCTGATTTTCCAAAAAATGTCTTTGCTGCTTGTTCAATACCATATGAATTACTTCAAAAATCAATTTTATTTAGGTATAATTCCAATATTTTTTCTTTTGATAAAGAAGAACTCAATTTATATGATAAATATATTTCTTTGATTTTTCTTTCTACTTTTCTTTCACTTCAAATTAGAGTATTTCTTATTAGTTGTTGAGTTATAGTGGAAGTTCATTCAACTTTATCAGTTTTTCATAAAGCATAATAAACAAAAGCTCAGAGCATTCTCTTTAAATCAACTCATGAATTTTTTAAAAAAGTCTTATCTTCTCAAGCGACAAGAGCATTCACCATATTTTTTGAAATGTTTTCATAATTTACATAAGTTCTATTTTCTTTATATATTTTATAAAGTTCATTTCAATCTCTATCATAAATAATAGATGATTTTGCCAAATTTAATTTTTCTAGGTCTTTTACATCAGGTAGTGGTAAAATATATTTTATATAAATTATTATTGTAGATAATAGTAATAATAAAGACAATCATATAATAGTATATAATCATATTTTTTTAAGTTTATCTTTATTATCAAAAAAAGATTTATTTTTTTTATATTTTATAAAACCTGATGAATTATGTTTGAATCTGTTCATAATAATAGTAATTAATTAATAATCAAGGAATAATTGTCATTCTGAGTGATTAGCGAAGAATCCCTTAAGCGATGTTTAGTGTATTTATTAAGGTTAAAGGGATACTTCGTTATACCAGAGTATAGTAACATAAAACCTATATCCTATGTTCTACATTTTATTCTTCTTTCTCTTCTCAATTAAAATCTGTTATATCTTTTAAATCTTTTCATATAATTATCTCTATTTTTGTATTTGGATTTTTAGAATAACGAGGTTTCTCAATTTTTTCATATTTTCACTTAATAAAAAGTTTTAGAGCATCAAGAGTTTCTGTATTATCTCATAGATTATTATATAAAATAGTTGTTTGTTCATATAAAACTCAATCAGTATTTCAAATAGAATCTTTCTCAGGGATGTTAAAACCAAATTGTTGTAAATCATTCGCTAAGTATAAAGCTTGATTTGCTACTGGCATTGAATTAAAAATATTTATTTCTTGTTTATTAGTAAAAACTCAAGAGTAATTAAAAATAATATTTGAAAATCTCTGAATTTCGCCGTATTTTTCTAAACTATAATAACTGGCTCATCTAGGTATTACCACTGATGCTCATCAAAATTGTTCCATAGGAGGAGTATAAAGTATTCATCATACAGCACAAACAGAAGCTCAATAAACACAAGAATTATTTAAATTTAAAGAAATTATATTATCTTTATCTCATAGATCTTCAAAATCAGAAGCAATTTTTAAAATTCAATTCAGTCATATATCTGTTGTAAAATAAGGACTAATTGTATTATACATCTTTTTTATTTTTATAGGATTTTTAAAATATCCTTCAGAAATCATCTTTTCTTTAATTGCAGAAAGTATTTTATGTTGTCTAAGGGATCTATCAAAATCACTTGTAGTATGTCTACTTCTAGCATATTTTAATGCAGTTTCTCAATCAATTAACCAAGTTCACTTTTTTAATATAAAAGTTGTATATCATCAACTTGGAGTAGGATAAGTATAATCAGCTATACTTTCAGAAACTTCTACTGTAACTCATCACAATAGATCAACAATCTGTTTAAATCATGAAAAATCTATATTTACATAATAATCTATTTTTTCTCAAGTAATTTGGCTAATTTTGTTTTTTAGATATTCCATAGCTTGATTTTCACCTTTTTCAGGAGACAGATAACTTGCATATATTCAATTTATTTTACCATACCTAGTATTATCATATTTAACATATAAATCCCTTGGAATTGATAACATTGAGATGATTTTTTTATCTAAATCAATCGATGCTAAAATTATAGAATCAGTCAAGTTTCAACCATTATGATTAGCTCATCATCTTCAAACTAAAAGTATCTTTATTTTATTATCATCGCTTTGATTAGGAGTTATATCAAATTTAAAACTGCTTATTATGCTTCATAAATTGAAATTGAAATCAAAGTTTTTTATATTTTTAACAATAGATATTCATAAAAAACATATGACTCATATAGATATAAATCATGTCAAAAAAAGTATGCTTTTTTTAAAATTCCACACAGTGGTCTTTATCTTTTTAGTTTTAAATCACACAGGCATCTTTTATTAGTTTCTAAAATCAACAATTCTTTGAATATTTTTCAAATACTTTTTTGGAATTCTTTGTAATTATATGAAAAAAATATTTTTTTTCAAAATTAAATTGAATTATTTTTTAGAAAAAAAATTGAAATTTATAAAAAATATGTATACTTAATTTTGAAATACAAAAATAATTTATTTTTTATATTTTTTATATGTCAGAAAATAGCATAATAGTAACTGAAAATGAAGTTGATAAACTGGTTTTAGAACTTTTAAAACTACATTTAGATGTAGTAAGTGTAGATGAAAAAGATTTTTTGGATTTACTAAAACATAGTCTTTCTTTAAATACTATGGAGAAAAAAAGAGTGATTGATGCAACTCCTACACTTTCTCAATTTCAATTTGATGAATTAAAAAAAGTATTTATAGAAGAAAGAGAAAAATTCAGAGAATTATCAAAAGAACATCCAGACGACATAAAAAAATTACTTGTAAAACAACAAAAAGAATGGTTACAATTATGAGATTTATATAAAATGGAAAAGGAAGATACAAAGAAAAAAGAACAAGATAAAAAACAAATTGATGATCTAAAAAGTCAGTTTGGATTGTAGTTCTGTGTTGTCATTCTGAGTATAACGAAGAATCCCTTAAACATGGGAGTTTAATAAATTTAAAAAATAATTAAAGCAATTTAGAGTTCTAATAATCTAAAATTCTAATTCTTAAAAAAATGAAGTATTATTTTTGTGTATTATCTAAAAAACCACTTAGAGTTGATATGTACCTATCAACTCTTTTTACTGATTTTTCTAGAAGTTTTATACAAAAAATTATAGATAGAGGACAAGTTAAAATTAATTGAAGTGAAATCAAAAAAAATATAAAGATAAAAAATACAGATGAAGTATCTATAGAAATAATTATAGAAAAATCAAAAATAGAAGCAGAAAATATAAATCTAGATGTGGTTTATGAAGATGATAATCTGATTATAGTTAATAAAGATGCTTGAATAAATACTCATCCAGTTCCTGGTGAAAATGGTAAAATATGAACTTTAGTAAATGCTTTACTTTATCATACAAAAAATTTAGCAACAATAAATTGAGAAGAAAGACCTTGAATAGTTCACAGATTGGATAAGGATACTTCAGGTTTAATTATGGTGGCTAAAAATGATAGTATGATGAAATATTTACAAAATATAATACAAAAAAGAGAAATAGATAAGTACTATATAGCTATAGTTAATTGAATAGTAAAAGACAAAAATTTTAAAATCGAAAGCTTTATTGGTAGGCATCCAACTGACAAGATTAAGATGACTGCTAAAAATCCAATAAATCCAAAAATAGCAATTTCCTATTGAAAAGTACTTGAATATATAGATGATAAATACACTGTTTTAGAAATAAAAATCGAAACGGGAAGAACTCATCAAATTAGAGTTCATTTATCAAGTATAGGATTTCCAATAATTTGAGACAAAGTTTATGGAAATAAAGAAGTAAATAAAGAAGTATTGAATAAATACTGATTAGAAAGGCAGGCATTACATTCTAGAAAATTAGTGATTGAACTTTATTGAGAGAAAAAAGAATTTATCTGAGAGTTAAAAAATGATATGAAGAAAATAGTAGAAAAATAAATATAGTTTATATATAAATAAAAAAGTTGATTTTTTTATATAAAAATTATAATAAATCTAGATTAATTTTTAATTAGTACTTAATGGAAAATTTTTTAAAAGAAATTGTTAAATGAAATAAATTTGAACTTTTGATTGATAGTAATATATTTTCAAAAGAAATAGTATTAAAAGCTGCTTATAATTTTTTGGATAAAGGTTATTTTTTCTTTAAATTAGATAAAGATAATAATATAATTTTGCAGTTTACAGTAAAAGATGGAATAAAGGAATCTCCTGAAAGTATTATCTGAGATTTCTCAGATGAGATTTTATCTGTGTATTTAAGGGATAAATTAGAACATGATAATAAAGATATAAGAGAAAAAATAGTTTGAGCAGCAATTGCAAATAGTATAGATTCAAAATGATTTACTCAATTTGATACTGATAGACAAGATAATCAGGAACAAAATCAAATAGATTTTGATAAAGATATAGATGAGATTTTGAGAGAAATAGAAAATGATCCAGAATTAAAAATAGATGAAGAAGAAATAGAAAGAATACTTAAAGAAATAGAAGAAGAAAGTAATATGATAAATGATGATAAACCAATTATTAATTTAGATATGGATGCTATAAAAGAAGTAAAAGAAAAATTTAAGAAAGATAAAAAAAGTAACTAAAAAAATAGTTTTTAATTATAATAAATGTCAAAAAAAAGTTTAAAATTGGACAAAGAAATATACAATGAAGAAGTTATAAGACAAGCTATAGAAGATTTTAAAAATATAGCTTTTATAACTTACAAAAATTTTGAGATAATAGTAGAATGAGAATGAGATTTAGAAGAGATTTTGAATGAATTTATGAACTATTGTTTAGGTTTGCAAAATGAATCAATTTAATTAATAAGTAAATCAATGAAATTATGTTTGATTTGGAAAAAATAAAAAAAATTAAAAGTGATAAAATATGATTTTTCAGATTCAAGAAATTTGATGAAAGTACATATCTTATTACTAATGATATAGCTAAGTATTCTTTTTTAACTAAAGAAGAATTTAATGATTTTATATCTTGAAAAATAGTTTCTTGAGTAAAATATGATGAGTTATTAGAAAGAAAATTTATAAAAGATGAAAAATATGAAACAGATATGTCTTTTGCTTATGCAAAGAAAAATAAATTTCTAGCATATTGACCATCTTTGCACATAATAATTACAACACTTAGATGTAATCATAAATGTAAATATTGTCATGCAGCAGTAGCTCCAATGACAGCAACAGAAATGGATATGACGCAAGAGACAGCTAAAAAAGTAGTTGATACTATATTTTATACTTCATCAATAGATTTAACTATTGAATTTCAATGATGAGAATCTTTGATCAACTGGGATATTGTTAAATATATTGTAGAATATGCTGAAGTAAAATCTTTTCATTTGAGTAAAAATATAACTTTTGCTTTGGTAACTAATCTTACTTTGATGGATGATGAGAAACTGGACTATATATTGGCTCATAATATACATATTTCTACTTCTTTAGATTGAGATGAAGAGACTCATAATTATAATAGAACTTTTAAAAATGGTAATAGTTTTGAACAGGTAACTAATTGGATAAAAAAAATAAATGATAAATATGGTGAAATAGATTCTGTAAATCCTGATTTCAATTGAAAAATTATAAGAAAAGTGGGAGCATTATTAACTGTTACAAAAAAAACACTTTCAAAATATAAAGAAGTTATTGATACATATGTTTCTTTATGATTAGATTGAATATTTTTAAGACCATTAAATCCTTACTGATTTGCAGCTTCTGATATAGAAAAACTTTGATATACAAATGAAGAATTTATAGATTTTTACAAGAAATCTATGGATTATATAATTGAGTTAAATAAAAAATGAGTTGATATAAGAGAAAATTTATCAAGTATATATTTAAGTAAAATTTTAACTGATACAGATCCAAATTATCTAGATGAAAGAAGTCCTTGTGGTGCTTGTATATGACAGGTTGCATATAATTATGATTGAAAAATATATAGTTGTGATGAATGAAGGATGTTTGCCCGTATGTGAGATGATAGTTTTTTAATGGCTGATATTAATAATAGTGATTTTTCTGAATATCCATGACACGATACTTACAATAAGATGATAAATAGTGAAACAACAAAAACCATGGTTCAGGCAAGTACTCTAGATTGATTGCCTTGATATAATGACAGTGTTTATAAGCCATACATCTGAGTATGTCCTATTCACTCATATAAGACTAGTGGTAATATTATTCCAAATTATTCTAAAGATTATAAAAAAATACTTGATTACGCTGTTTTGGATTATATATTTAATAAGCTTAGGGATAAAGAAATTTTGGATTATTTTAAAAAATGGATAGTTAGACCGTGAGATGCTTCAGTTGTTAGTCAATGTGAAATTATTTAAATAACTTAATTTAATATTTAATTTATATATTATGTCAGAAGATAAGAAAAAATTGTTCCCAAAAATAAAAAAGAAATTAAAATGATTTCTTACAGAAGAAAGTGGTAAAATGAGCAAGAAAGATGCTTTATGATTAGGTGTTTGAGTGATGTTATTAAGTGTGATTGATGAGGTCGGGGCAACTAATCCTACAACAAACCACAGTAATAATCATACTAAATGTAATGTTTCAATGACAGCTGGAGCGGTAGTTAATCATGCAAGTTCAATTGTAAATTGACATTATAGTGCGACTCCTGCCGCAAATGTTACTTTTTCACATGGATCACATGGAAGTCATGGATCACATGGATCACATGGAAGTCATGGGAGTCATGGATCACACGGGAGTCATGGATCACATGGAAGTCATGGGCAGTGGTAATTTTATTTTTATAAATAAATTTAAATGAAAAAAATATATTTTTGATTGAGTCTATTTATTAACCTATCTTTAGTTATTGTACTTGTTTTTAGTTTAATAAATAATAAAAATTCAAATAATTTTTGAACTTGAATTAATGATAAATTTAATTCTTGAAATTTAAGTAAATCTTGAATTTTAATAAAAAATGAAATAAAAAATTTTTCTAAAGAAGAATTAGAAAAAGAATGTAAAAAGATTATTGATTGAAAAAAATCAAATTTCATTGAAAAAACAGAATTATATTCTTTATATAAAGATATTAATTTAGATAATTTAAAAAATAACAATGAATATTTAGCTTTATTGAATTTGAAAAAATTAAATTGTGAATTTTTTAATTGAAATGATTATTATAAAACTTGTAATATTTTAAAAACAAATGATATTAAAAATATTGATAATAATATAATAAAAGATGCTTATGGTAGAACATTATTAAAATCGATGATATTAGGTTTTAATAAATGTGATGAATTATCTAGTCAAAAAGAAAAGAAAGAATGTAATATATATTTTAATAATTATATTGATTTAGAAAAATTATATACATGATCGATAATATGATCATCGTCTGTTGAAGTTTGAAGAATATTTAATGATTTGTGAGAAAAAATTTTTTTAGAAAAATTAAATAAGGAATTTATAGAAAAATGTAATAAATTAGATTTTTCAAAAGAATAGAATATTTTCTAAATGTATTATTTTTTATAATATCAATAAAAAATGCTTTAAAATTAATAATTATTTAATAGATGAAAAAAAATAATTTTCCATTTGAGCATATTACATTGATTATGACAAGAGATTGTAATTTAAAATGTGAATATTGTTCACTTAATCATACAAAAATTAATATTACTAATGAGATATTAGACATATTTTTTAGGAAAATAATTAAATATAATAATTATAATTTAAATATTACATTATTCTGATGAGAACCATTATTAAATAAAAAATGAATCGAACATATTTATGTACTATTGAAAAAGTATATGAAAGAGTTTATCGGGAATAATATTTTTATTTATTTGAAAATTCCTTCAAATGGGACCTTATTAAATAATGATTATATAAAATTATTTAATAAGATAAAATCTTTAAATTTTATAAATTTATCATTTAATATAAGTATTGATTGAGATAAAACAACTCAATTAAGACAAAGAAATTATGCAAAAAAAAATTTAGATTATTATGAAATTTTAAAAGAAAATATAAAAATGTTGGTTCTGAATAATTTTGATGTTGAATTATCGACTGTATTAGCTTTTTCTAATGATAATTTTTTTGATGATATTGTTTATTTGATTAAAAAATTTAAATTACCAATTTTTCTAATGCCTATGCAATTAACATCAGGTTATATTGTTGAATGTGAAAATATAAATAACCATATAAAAAAATATTTAATAAATATTGAAAGAACACTAAAATTAATAAAAATAAATAAATTAGATAGATTCATTATTAATTTTTCTTCTTATGTTGATGTTGTAACTCCTTCAATTGGTCCTACAGTTGATGTAAATGGTGATATTTATACGACTAGATCATTTATGTTTTCTCTTGATAGAAGTGAAAAATTTTTTAAAATTTGAAATATAAAAAAAATGGATTTAGTTAATTATTTTATAGATAATGATATAAAAAAAATTGAATTTGAAAGTTTTAAATTATTTTATTGAAAAACATTTTTGATCAATAAAAGTATTTGAGACTTTTTTACTAATTTAATTTATAGTAAATAATGAAGAGACTTGAATTTCATATATCATATATATGCCAACATAAATGTATTTTTTGTAGTGAAGCAGATAGAATGGATAATTTTAAAAATTATCCATTATCTTTATTGCAAATAAAAACTATTTTGATAGATAGAATGAAAAAATGATATAATCATGTTAATTTTACTGGTTGAGAACCTACTATTACTCCATGATTTTTAGAATTACTCAAATTTACGAAAAAACTTTGATATAAAATATATGTTTGAACAAATTGAGTTATGTTTTATTCTGAAAAATTTGCTAAAGAATCTTTAAAATATATAGATGAACTATCTCTATCTGTTCATTGGTATTCATTAAATACATGTTGAAAACAGATTTGATTGAAATATCACTTTAATAATTTTCCTATTATTGTTAATAATATCGAAAAATATAAGGCTAATAATAATTTTTTCTTTTTAAATATAGTTATAAATAAATATAATTATTTTGATACTGAAAAGATAATAAATTTTGTTATAGAGACATGATATGATTTTAAACAAGTTTTAGTATCAAATATTGCCCCTGAATGAAGTGCAAAACATAATTATATTGATATTGTTTTTGATTTAAATGAGTTTAGGAATTATATTCCAAATATAATAAAAAAATGTAATGATAATTGAAAAATACTTAGATTTTTTTGATTGCCTACATGTATTTTAGAAGAAGACTTTATTGAGTATTCAAATGATGAACATTGGGAAGAAAGACACACAATAGAAAGATTTTTGAATAAAAATTGAAAAGTATCATTAATAGATATTTATTCTCCAGATAATTCAAGAGAAAGGACATTTGTAGATAAATGTAATAATTGTAAATGGAAAAAAAATCCTTGTACTTGAATTTTTAAAAAATATTTAGATTTTTATGAATTTTAAATGGAATTAATATATATATTAACTTATAATTGCAATTTTCGTTGTAAATATTGTGATATAAATAAACATGTCAATAATATTTCAAAAAAAGTTATAGACCAAAGTTTGATATTTTTGGAGAAAAATAATTTTAATATAGAAAAGGTAAAATTTTTTGGTTGAGAACCATTATTGAAAAAAGATTATATAAAATATATTGTGACTAATTTTCCGAAAAATGTTAAAAAAAATTTTTATATTACTACAAATGCAACTTTAATTGAAGAAAATTTTATGTTATTTGCTAGAAATAACAATATAAAATTAACATTTAGTATTGATTGAAATAGTAAAACTATTTGAATCAATAGAATTACGAAATGATGAAAAGATTTATCAAATATTATTATAAAAAACACAAAAAAATATAATGATTTTATAAGAATAAATCAAGTTATTACTTCAAATAATTCTAAGGATTTTTTTGCTAATTTTAAATTTATATATGATTTATGAGTTAGAAAATTTAATTTTTTACCAGAATATTATTCTGAATGGTCAAAACAGTGATTAAAAAATTTAAATAAGTGATTTAATGAAATTTTTAATTTTTATAAGGAATGAAATCAATTTGAATTAGTAAATTTAGAAAATTATTCTAATATTTCATTTTTTAATCTATGATTAATAATAGATACTGATTGAAGTATTTATTGAACTAATTTAATTTTATCTTGAGTATTTGAAAAATATAAAAAAGACTTAATATTATGAAATATTTTTTCTGAAAATTATATTAATTTTCAAGATGATGACTTTATTAGGAGTTACATAGATAAAACTTGAAATATTTTAGAAATAGAATATAGTAAAAATATATTAAATTCAGTAAAATACGTAGATTTAATGTTAAATAATTTTTGTAATAAAATGTACTTTTTATGGAATATAAAAGATTAGAAATATATGTTTGATGGACATGTAATCATAAATGTACATATTGTAAAGAATATCCAAATATGGAAATACTTTGGAATAAAAAGGTTACAAAATATGACATATTAAAGTTACTAATAAAATATAAGAAAAAATGATATAATCATGTTAGTTATCTTTGATGAGAACCATTTATTCAACCTGTGTTTTTAGATGCATTAAAATTGTGAAAAAAACTTTGATATACTATATTGGTTACCACAAATTGTTCAACACTTCATATAGATAATCAAGCTAGTAAATTTTTACCATATATAGATGAGTTAATATTATCTATTGAAGCTATAGATAAAGAAAAACAGCAAATTATATCTAGAACAAAAAATTATGTCATTTGGGATAAAGTTTTTGATAATATAAAAAAGTATTGGAATTGAAAATTGTTTAAAGCAAATATTGTTATAACTAAAGATAATTTAAAAGACCTTTTCTTAATAGTATCTTTTTGTATTAATAATAATTTTAAGGAAATAGCAGTAACTTACCCAGATATAGATTTAGATTATTATGGAAAAAAACATATTTTAAATAAAGTTGCTCCAAAATATTCAGATTGTGTGAATGAAATAATAAATATAGTTAATTTATGTGAAATAAATAAAGTTAATTTGAAATTACCAGATTTTCCTTTTTGTGTTTTTCCAAAAAAAGATTTAGAAAAATATATATCGTTAACTGATGATTACGATTATCAAACAAGGCTAAATATTTTTCAAAATACAATAGAATTTGATAGGTGAGATTTAAAAACAACAGAGGAGATTCCTAGACAAAGATCTCATTTAAAATGATGTTTATGATGTATATATATTAATTTATGCTGGGGGGTATCTATATATTATAAAAAATTATATTGACTAGATGAAATTAATCATATAACAAAATAAATTATGTGAAAAAAATATAATGATTCAAAGATTTACATTAATGAAATAATTAGAATTACTTATAAATGTAATTGGAAATGCAAGTTTTGTAATGTTTTTAAAACAAATAATTTTTGAGAAAAGGATATAACAGTTAAGGAAGTAATTTATCAAATTTTAAATTTAACTAGGAAATATACTAAAGAGCAAAGAAAAAATCTTA
Organism: bacterium; assembly: GCA_024635475.1. Lineage (GTDB taxonomy): Bacteria > Patescibacteriota > Gracilibacteria > BD1-5 > UBA6164 > Altimarinus. The sequence continues at coordinate 27,927 of JAGXIW010000008.1, forward strand.
TACTATCATTTTCATGATGAGAGCCAACACTAGATAAAAATTTATTTACTTATATTAGATTAGCAAAAGGTATATGAATATGAATTATTCAAATTCAAACAAATTGAACCATTTTATTTAAACATAAAACTTATATAGACAATTTAATTGCAGTATGACTTGATGAAATATTTTTAGCTCAGCATTCATCAGATGTTGATATAAATAATAAATTGGGAATTTATTACAATATAAAAGATTTTATTAATTGGGTAGGGGGTATAAAAAAAAATGGAATATATAAAAAAATTTATATATGATTTAATATTGTTATTACAAAAATAAATTTATTCCAGATTTATGATTATTTAAATTTTCTATTAGAAGTAGGTTTTTTATGAATTTTACCAAAAATAGTAAATTGACAAAATCCTATTTCTTTTTGATTAGTCCAACCTAATTGATATGCAGAGATTAATAAAGAAGAAATTTTACTAAAGTACAACGATGATGAATTGAATGAAATAAATAAAATTATAGATTTTTGTAAAGAAAATAATATATATCCAGATTTCCATTTTACAGCACCACCATTATGTATTTTAAATTATCCTGAATATAATTTAGAATATAAAAGATCATTAAATTTAGAAGAAGATGTTAAAAAATGAATAGTTAATGAATGAAATTTAGAATCATTTAAATCTTTAAGAAAAGAGAAACAAAAATTCAAAGAATGTGATAAATGTAAATATAATAATTATTGTTTATGATTTTATAAAAACTGGATTAGCTTTATTTGAGAAGACTATGTAAAAGAAAAAATTAATAATTTTATAAAATAGTATTTATGATTAATATAAAACAATTATTAAATAAAATACTTATTTCATCAGATGTTTATTTTTTTACTATCGATTATTTATTTAGAAAGATAGTAATATTTGCCTGAAAATATATTTTAGAATTTTCTTTAGTTGATAAATGATGAAGTATAAAACAAAGTAAATATTTTTATTTCTTTTTAAGAAAAATAGATGATATAGATAATATTTATAATTTTTTAAATTCAGATAATAAAGTTATTTCAAATAAAAATATTTGAGAAATAATAAATATCATAATTAAAAATGAGGAATTAATATATCATATATTTTATGGTGAGTGTGAAGTATTTTATGAAAAAATATTCAATAAGATAAAAATAAATAAAAATATATTATTTATATTAAAGTGATGATGAATGGAAGAGACTATAGAGAAATCTTTTATTTCATATTGTAATAATTCAAATATAAAATTAACTGTTTTATATAAATTTTGAACCTGATATTGGGGGCAAAAACTTAATCAAGATTGATTTTTTAATGAATTAAAAGTTAATAATAAAAATGTTAAATTTTTATATAATGAGGATTTTAACGATGAATTTATAGATTCTATGGTTAATGAAAATACTGAGATTTTTTCTTTTCAATATGATTATAAATGAATATATAAAGATTTTAATATGATAGTATTATCAAGTGTTACTGATAAAAATATAGATTGTTCTAGGTATAAAAATGTATTTTCTTGTTATCAAAGTAAAACTATATGATATAGTACAGATAAATTTATAAATATTGAAAATACTAAAGTTTATAAGATATTTAATCCACAAAATATAGATTTATTAAATAATTATTCTGTAATTAAAAAGGTACCAAATTTTATTTTATCTTGATGAATGTCATGGGCAAGAGATTTTTCTATATTAAATTCTTTAGAAGGTAAATATAAATGAATATTAGTAAGTGATGAAATTCATGAAGTAAAGAATTTTTTATCTATGTATAGATGAATTCAAAGTTATTATTGATTTTTAGGTGTTTTTAAATTATCAAGTTTTTGAGTTTTTTGTCATCTTGAAAAATTTAACGATGATGATAGAAGTAAAATGATAGCAACATCTATTTGTGCATGAAAACCTGTTATTGTTCCACATAATGATTGATTAATTGTTAAGGAAATTATTGATAACAAATTAGGACTTGTTTATAGAAATTGAGACATAGAAGATTTACAAAAAAAAGTTATGTTTTTTGCTGAAAATAAGGATAATATAGAAGAATATTCTAAAAGATGTTTAAGTTATTCAAAAGAACAAATGGATATTAATAATTTTATAAATTTTATTTTTGATAAAGCTTTTATTGATGAATAAATTCGAACAAATAATATTAAAAATATTAAATACAAATTTTTCTAGTTCAACTATAAAATGCACTTATTTATATAATGAGTTTTTTATAAGTATGTCCAAAACCTGAGAATTTGTTTTGCTTTGAATATCTTATAAATCATCAAAAATACAAATAAATAAATATAAATGAGAAGATACTAGAATTTGAAAAATACTTTTAATTTTGCTCAAAAAATATGAAGAGATATTTTTAAATTATTTTAAAATTAAACAAAAAACTATTTTTAATTTATGAGAAGAATCAGAGTTTATAAATATTTTTGATAAAAAAGAATTAAATTATGAAAATATAGAAGAAAAACTGTATTTTAGTTTTTTAGATGATTATTCTTATAGAAGAAGGAGTGAAATGAGTTTTAATATAGAAGAAAAATCCATTATTGATATATACCATAGCGATTTTGAATGTTCTAAATGTGCTTGACCTAGGGAAGCATTTACAAATTTTATTGATTATCATAATCATGAGGTATGTTTAGAAAAATCTTTTCGAGCAAGTGAAAATAATACAAAAAAAATTAATTTATATACAAATATAACAGATTATGAATCTATAACTATTTGATGAAATGCTAAGATAGATGAAATATTACAAAATATAGAATTAATAAATGAATATGATATTATTTCTATTAATAAAACTTGTATATCGGTAATTATGTGAGATGACATAGAATCAATTCTAAAGCATAATAATATTTCTAAAGAAAAAACTATTTATACTGATCAAAATACTGATAGTTGATACAGAGTAATTATAAATTATTTAAAGACTTTAGATATTTTAAAAGTTTCTAAAAATAATGAATTAGTATTCTTTTGACTTAATAAAAATAAAAATACTTTTGAATTAATAAAATTTTTACAAAATAATTTTTGATTACAAGTTTGAAATGTATTATTACCAAATATAAATAAAAAAGATTTAGAAAATATTTTAAGATATAAATTAGCTGTATTTTTTATTGGTAGAGAAACAAAAACTCAAAATATATTTAAACTATATCCTATAGATAATCTTGAAATTAATGTTCCATATGGTATTTCTAAAACTTATGAGTTATATGAAAGTATACTTTTAAATTATTGATTAGAAGAAGAAAAATTAAAACTAAAGAATATTTTTAATGAATTGAGAGAAAAAAATATAGAACTTTTTAATAAATCAAAAAAATATAACATATGATTTATTATTCATGACTTTCATATAAAACAGTTTTCACAAGATAATTTCAGAGGATGTTCTATAATATCTATGTTGAACGATATGGGATTTCATTTAAATTTTTTTATTTATCTTGCAAGTGATAAATCAAAAGAAGATATAATTGAATTCAATGCAAAAAATGATTTATACAATTTTTATACAATTATTTCAAATAAAAAAGCAGATTTAGATAAATTTATAAATGATGAAAATATACAAATCTATTATTCAGAGATTTCAAGTGATTCAAGGATTATATCAAAAAATAAATGACAATTTTCAGTTTGAGATTTAGAGTATTGAATAGATTGATTTTATAGAAGTTTGGAATTGCTTATAAAAAAATGTGAAAAGGTTGATTATATGAATTCAAAATTAAATTATTATTTAAAATAGTTTTATGGATATAATAGAAAAATATACTCAAATTTATGGAAGTCCTTTTTTGACTTGAGTTTTTATGTGAGTTAATGCTATAAAAGATGTTGCATTATTTGTTGATGGGCCAGATTGCATATTTTATAAGGCTGATATGTTATATAAAACTCATGATTTATGATCTAGTCTTAAACAAGCAAGTATTGATACAAAACTATATTTCTCATGAGTTATGCCAAATAAAATGGTAAGATGATATGATGAAGATATAAAAAGAAAGTTATCTTTCATTGAAGAAAATTCAAAATTTAATCTTTGAGTTGTTACTTGTATGCCAGTTACTTGATTACTTGCTACTCAGTATGATAATATATATGGAGATTTAAATAAAGATTTTATTTTTGTCCCATCCCATACAGATAAATTTCGGCTAGATTGATATAGTATATTTTTGAAAGAATTAGCAAAATATATAAAACTTGATGAGAAAAAAGAAAAGAAAAAATTAAATGTATCGATAATTTGATACCTTTTTGATAGGAATGAATGAGACTGTATTTGAAATTTAGAAGAAATAAAAAGAATACTTAATCTAATCTGAGTAGAACTAAATTCTATATGGCTTAGTTGATGAGATTTAAAAGATTTATCTAATATAGAAAACTCAGAACTTATTATTTCTTTTCCTTATGGATTCCAAGCTTCAAAAATTATATCAAGAAGACTTAATGTAGATATTTTAGAGTTAGATATTCCTTTTTGATTTGAGAATACTATAAATTTTATTGAAAAAATTTGAAAAAAATTATCTATAGATAAAATAAAAATAGATAGTGTTTTGAAAAAAGAAATTACTTTTGTAAAAGAAAAAATAGATTTACTTAATGAAAAAGTTTTTTTAAACAAAAATTATATATTTGCCTGAGATCCTTTTATGGAAAAGTCTATAAAAGATATTTGAGATTTCTTTTGAATGAATCATATATTTACATATAATTATAATTGATCTAAAAAAGCAAAAGAAACTGATTTTGATAAAAAAAATGTAGATTTAATTATAGGAAATTCAGAATTTAATTTGAGTTCAGAGTTTAAACTAGAGTTTTGATTTCCATCTTACAATACGCACTTTTTACTTGAGAGACCTTATATGTGATTCAGATGATTATTATTTTTTATTGAAAGATTATATCTTGAAATGACTAAATTAGATAAATTAAATTAAAAAAATATGAAAAAAATAGTGATTTATGGTAAATGATGAATAGGTAAATCAACAACTTCAACTCATTTATCTGTGGCATTTGCTAGCAAATGATTAAGAGTTTTACAAGTATGATGTGATCCTAAACATGACTCTTGTAAAAGAGTATTAAGTTGAGTTAGAGATATTCCTACAGTTATTGAGTTATCAAAAGATAGAGATATATATGAGTTTACAAAAGATTTAATTATTCATAAATGAAGATTTTGAATTGATTGTATAGAAGCTTGATGACCGATTGCTTGAATTGGTTGTGCTGGTAGAGGGATATCACTTATGTTTGAAATATTTGATGAAATAGGCTTACTTGATGAATCAAATTATGATGTAGTTATATTTGATGTACTTTGAGATGTTGTTTGTTGATGATTTGCATCACCTATAAAGGTTGGTTTTGCTGACCAAGTTTATATTGTACTTTCAGAAGAAATAATGAGTTTATATGCAGCTAATAATATATCAAAAGCAATTGTGAATTATCACAAAAATTGAGTTTGATTATCTTGAATTATCTTGAATTTAAGAAGTAATGAAAGTGATGTAAAAGTAGTTGAAGATTTTTCTAAAAGTTTATGAACAGAGATAGTTTGAATTATGAATAGATCAGATTGAATTTTGCAAGCGGAAAGAAAAAATATGACTTTATACGAATTTGATAGTAATCATATAGATTTACAAAAATATAATAAATTAGCAGATTTTATGTTAAAAAATGAGAATAAAATTATTCCTATTACTTTTACAGATAGAGAATTTGATGATTTTATTTATGATAAATTTTATTAATAAAATTAAGTTAAGTATTATTTAAATTATTTACTTTATTATTGTTTTATGAAATATTCACCTAATATATATAAATATATTTCAGAAGATATATCAAATGCATTTCGTTATGGATTTAAAGAGTGAGAATATGAAGCAAATAAATCTCATGTTAAAATTACTGAAGATAAAAAGTTTGAGATTATTGAATTTGATGATTATTTTGAAGTAAATGGTTATTTAATAGCGAAAGAAAATTTTTGAGAACCTTGTTCTCCAAATGTTCAAAAAAATCCAGTAAATATAGATAAAGGAGCTCCACAGGCATGGATGTATACTATAGATGATGATTCAGTATCAGGTGATGGTAAATATAGATGATTCGAATTATTTAAATATACATTTCCACGGATTAATATTTCAAAAACCACAGCAATAAATCAAAATATATATCCAGCTAATTTTTGGGTATACAATTCTATATGAGCAATTATAGAAGGAGAATATCGTTGAGTAAGAATTCCAGAGAATTGGGAGCTTTTAAATTTAATAAATTCTATTCCTTGAAATTGTATTGAAAAAGCAAAATCTTTACAGATACCATTCATTGGATTTCGTAGTACTGATAATAGTGGAAAAATTCATTTTCTTTGAGAATGTGCATTTCTTTTATCTTCAGATCATTTTGCAAATGCTGGTGAACGTAATTTACGTCTTTTTAGATGAGGAAATAAAGCAATTGGTGATTGGATTGACTGTGGTCGTTGAGCTTCTGTGCGTTATTTTCTAAAATAAATAATTAATATAAAAGTTTTTAAATTATATATAAAATATGAAAAAACATATAGAGATAAATATTTGAAAAGCATGTAATAATAAATGCAGATTTTGTATGAGTTCTCAATATGCAATAAAACGAGTTTGAGAAACTTTTTGATTAGTAGCTTTTAATTTAATAAAAAAAGAAATTAAAACATATGCTATTAAATGATATAAATCAATTTGATATATTTGATGAGATATTTCTATTCATCCAAATATTTATGAAATTATAGAAAAATCAAGAAAATATTGATTTGAAAATATATCAATTATTACAAATGCTATGGTATTTTCAGATTATAATAAGGCAGAGAAATTAATTTTATCTTGAACAACTAGAATAAATATATCTATTCATTCCCATAATTGTAATATAGAAGATTATATCACTCAAATAAATTGATGATTTGAAAAGAAACTATTAGCTATTGATAATTTTAATAAATTATATAACCATAAAGTTTTAAAAAATCCAATAAGTATAAATATAGTTTTAAATTGATTGAATTATAAAGATATAACAAAAACTTGTTTATACTTTTATAAAATTAAGAATATAAAAGATATAAGAATAAATTTTTTATGGAATAGATTTTTTTTCTCTGAAGATGATAAAAAAAAATTAGAATTAAGTTATACAGAATTTTTACCTTATTTAAAAGAATTAATAATATTTTCAATAAAAATAAACCTAAGAATAACATTTGATGCAATTCCAGCTTGTGTTTTTCATAAATTAGGATTTAAAAATCATAATTTTATAATTAGAAAATTTTTATGAGAAGAATTGGATTATATAGATGAGGTTTCTAATATAAATATGGATGTAAAATTTAATTGGAAAGAACAAAAAAGAAATGAACTAAAAACAAAATTTGATAAATGTAATGATTGTTTATATTCAAATAAATGTCAGTGAATCTGGAAAGAATATGTTAAAAGATATTGAGAAGATGAATTTAATGCTATTTTATTTTAGAAATATCAACATAACTATTTTTTCTTGAAATGTTGTTAATTATGATATAACAAGAATACTAGATTTACAATTTATTTAAAAATTAGTTATTACATCTAAAATAGATGATAATAGTAACTTGAAAAATTTAAATTATTGTAAAATAGAAAAATAATTTATAAAAAAATAAATTATTTTTTAGGAGAAAATAGATATAATGATCAAGAAAATTATAATATAATAAGAAATTATTATGAAAAAAATTTTAGCATAAGATTAATTTCATATAAAATATTACATCATGGATAATCTAAAACATATCGAAATTAATATCTGAAAAGCTTGTAATAATAGATGTAGATTTTGTATGAGTTCAAAATCAGAACTAAGGGATATTAAATTTGTACAATTGGATGAATTAAAAAATAAAATTAAAAGTTATTCTGAAAAATGATATAAATCAATATGATTTTTATGATGAGATATATCAATTCATCCAAATATAATAGAAATAATATCTTTTTGTAAAGAAAATTGATTTGTAAATATAAATGTAATAACAAATTGAATGAGATTTGAAGATTTTAAATTTACAAAAAAGTTGATAAATGCTTGATTAACAAGAGTCAATTTTTCAATTCATTCTCATCTAGATAAAATAGAGGACTATCTTATACAAGTTTCATGATGACTTCAAAAAAAATTAAAAGCAATTGATAATTTTAATATTTTCTATAAAAATTGACTACTAAGAGATGAATTAAGTATAAATATAGTTTTAAATAGTAAAAATTATAAAACAATTGTAGAGACAGTCTTATTTTTTTATAAAATAAAAAATATAAAAGATATTAGAATAAACTTTATTTGGCTTAATAATGATACTAAAGAAAATTGGGAGGATTTAAAATTAACTTATACAGAATTTTTACCATATTTAAAACAACTTATATATATATCACTAAAATATTATATAAGAATTACTTTTGATACTATACCAGCTTGTATTTTTTATAAAATAGATAATATAAATTACAAATCATTAATAAAGAAATTTTTATGAGAAGATTTAGATCATATAACAGAAATCGATCATATAAATAACAATGACCAATTTAATTGGAAAGAAAGAAAAAAAGATATGTTAAAAATGCAGTTTGAACAATGTGAAAAATGTAATTATAATATTTCTTGTCAATGAGTTTGGAAAAATTATTGAAAGATATATTGATGAGATGAATTTAAGGCTGTAATTAAATAATTTTACTAAAGAATATGATTGAGAACAAAAAAATAATAATAGATAAATATATATCAAATATAACTACTTTTGATCTTTTTTCTGAAACATATCGTTGATGAAAAGAACAAAAATTGTATTTGCCATTATCTTATAATTATATATTTTCAAAATGGGAAGATTTTATAAAGATGAATCCTGATTGAGTTATAGATTTATATATTCATATACCTTTTTGTTTAAAATTATGCTCTTATTGTAATTATTATAAAACTTTAGTTGAAGAAAATAGTTTAGATAAATATGTGCTTGATTATTTGATTCCATATTTACAGAATATATCTATTATTTTCGAGTGATTTAAATTTAATTCTCTTTATATATGATGATGAACACCATCAATTATTGGTTTAAAATTATTAGAAAAATTATTATCTTTTATCGAAAATAATATACTATTTGTAGAGTGAGCCGAGAAAACATTTGAATGAAATCCTATTTCTCTTTCAGAAAAGAAAATAGAAATTTTATCAAAATATTGAATCAATAGGGTCAGTATGGGTGTTCAAACATTGAATAATAAAGTTTTAATTAAAACTAATAGGGAATATCAAAATTTAGAAATAATAAAAAAAGTTATTAATAAACTTAATAATTTTTGAATATCTAATATAAATATTGACTTATTAATATGATTAGATAATAATGAAAAGGATGATTTTATTTATTCTTTGTGAGTTTTCTCAAAATTAAATATAAGTTTAATAACTACATATTGGTTAACCCCAACTTCCAGTTACCTTTTAAAGCATTTTTCTTGAGATAAAAATATGTTTTATGCAAATTTAAATAATCAAATAAATAGTATATATGATGAATTAACCAAGATTATTTCGAAATTTAAATTTGAAAGTTATAATATAAGTAAATTATCTAATCATTGTTGGCAATTTACAATAAAAAACTGTAATACAAAAACTAGTTATACAGATATTTGAAATAATTCAATATTATGAATATGACCTTCATCTAGATCTTATATAAATTGATCTTTGGTTTATTTGACATTAGAGTATATTCCAATAAATTTTAATATAAAATTTGTAGATAATTTATGAAAAAAAATAAATAGTTATGATGAAATGCTTTTATATACTATAATTAATGTTAGAGACAATTGATTTATTAATACAGATTATATATATAAAAATTTTAGTTTAGATTTTAAAAATATATTTTCTCAAGAAATTGAATTTTTATTAAAATTTAATTATATAACAATTAAAGATAATAATTTTATTTTTTCTGAAAATGTTAATAAAAAGTATTATTCTATATTATTTTTATTTGATTTGATAAAATTAGATATAAAAGATTTTTTGAATTCAAAAGAAAAAAGAGGAAATTATATAACTTTATCTAGTAATAATATAGAACTTATTTTAAATATAAAAAATGATAATGTTTTTATATTTGTAGATAAAGAAAAAATTAATATTAATAATATTTATCGATATTACTTTGTTATACTAAATATAAAAAAAATTTATGAAAAATTTAATAAATATATATTTAGTTTATTAGACTTTTATAATATTTTGAATAAATATTTTTCAAAAAAGAACAAAGATTTAAATGTATTTTTAAATTATACTTCTAAATAATTTAAAAATTACGGATAATAAATTAATAGCAAGTAAATTAAAAATTAAGTAATTATTCAAATATAATGGAAAATAAAAAAAACTTTCTTTCTAAAGAAAAAATAACTAAACAAAATCGTATTTGGGTTCGTATAGCATCTGTATGTAATAATAGATGTATTTTTTGTCTTGATAGTTTTGCTCAAAATTGAACTTTCCCGGAAGAAAACGAAATAAAAAAACAAATAAAAGATTGATATAAGAAATGATATGATAATAGAGTAATTATCTCTTGATGAGAGGCTTCAGTAAATCCTAAATTTGCTGATTATGTAAGATACTCAAAAGAATTATGATACGATAGAGTTCAAACAGTTACAAATTGAAATATGTATGCTTCTGAAATCTTTTGTAAAAAAGTATTTGAAGCTTGATTAGAGGAAGTAACATTTTCTTTTCATTGACACAATGAAACTTTACATGACTATTTAGTTGATACTGCAGGGGCTTTCAAAAAATCACTTAAATGACTTATATACATAAAAAAAAATTACCCCCATGTAATTATCAATATTGATATCGTAGTTAATAAAATAAATATAAAATTCCTTCCTGATATAATTAAATTTTTTATGAAACTGTGAGTTTATGAATATGATATTTTGCAAATAATCCCTTTTGGTAGATGATTTCAGGAAAATAAAGAAAAATTATTTTATAATATTGAAGAAAATATTAAATATTTGCAAGATACTTGGAAATTATCAAAAGTTCCAGGTATGTATATGTGGACAAATAGATTTCCATCTGAAGCCTTTGAATGATATGAAGATTTAATTCAAGACCCGAGAAAAATCAAATCAGAAGTTATGTGAGAATGAAAACATCATTTTGAGCCATTTATAGTTTCTTGATGAGAAATAAAACAAGATTGTTTCTGAATTGCATGTGAGTTTTGTTTTTTAAACCAGTATTGTAATGATTTTATAAAAAATCGAGATAAAAATAAACTTGAATCAGATAGTAGTTATGAGATAATTAGATGAGAAGAATTTCCAAGCCAAGTTTATGAAAAATATTGAGAAAAAAAAGAAGATTTTATAAAATATTTGAAAGATATTGATAAATTACTTATAAATATCCCAAAATGTTTGTGATGAACAGGAATTTATGAAAGTTATAATGATATAAGAGAAGAAAAGACATTAGAAGATTATACATATAAATATATAAATAATTTATATAGAAAAAAATCTTTGAGATGTAATAGTTGTAAATATAATAAAACTTGTGAAGGTATTCATATAAATTTTATTAGGAGTTATTGATTTAGTATTTTACAACCTGAATTATAGAAAAATTATGGCAAATATTTGATATATCCAAGTAAATCGTTTTTGTAATAACCAATGTCATTTTTGTTCAAATACAAGTAATTGAAATAATATCACTTTTGAAAGATGATTGGAACTTATAGATGATTTTATTTCTAGAAAATATTCTTGAATTATCTTCACTTGATGAGAACCTACTTTATCACCAGATTTACCGAAATGGATAGATTATGCAAAACAAAAGAATATTAATTGTAGGATTATATCTAACGGGATGATGTGTTCTAATATCGATTATATAAAAACTTTAAAAACTGCTTGATTATCTTTAATTCATTTTTCATTGTACTCATATATTTTAGAAATTCATGATTTTTTGACTGATACTCCATGATCATACAAAAAATTACTAAAAGCTATTCAAAATGCATTAAAACTCTGAATTAGAGTACAATTAAATTGTGTTATAAATAAATATAATCAAAATCATCTTGATAAAACTACTAAATTTATAGTAAATAATTTTCCAGATATAAAGCATTTTGTTTGGAATAATTTGGATCCACAGATGATGAGACAAACTGAGATTGCTTTATCTACTTTACCTGATTTTGATATTGCTTGAAAAAATTTAGTTAGAACTATGACTTTTTTGGAATCAACTTGAAGAACTTTTAGAGTTGAAAGATTACCAATTTGTTTTATGAGAGGGTTTGAACGGGCTTCAACAGAAACAAGAAAAATAGTTAAACATGAAGAAAGAATAGTACATTTTTTGGATTCCAGAAATACTTTTCAGGAACTAGAATGGGAACATGAAAGAGCTATAGAATGTGAAAAATGTGACTTAAAATCAATTTGTGCAGGAATTTATGAAAAAAAGGCTTATTATAATTATGTAAAAGTTATTTCTCAGAAATTATCAAAAGAAGAAAAAGAAAAAATCATATCTAAAATAAAAATGGATGAATAAAATTCTGATAATGTTGTATATGAAATATTTTTAATACTTTGATAATTAGATTATTTCAAATACATTATTATCAGAATTAAAATCAAAAGAAGAAATTATTTCAACGATTTTTTTAGCAACTTCACTTGTTTGAAAAATATGATTTTGTACTGGCATATTCATTTTTGGATGTATTATTTTTGCTATTTTTAGATTTTGTATATATCTTAAAAATAATTCATCTATATTTTTAAATCTTCTAAGAGGTGCAAAATCTGTATAGGTAAATCAAGGTCTTATAATTATACTATTTTTCTTAGCTTGAAATGAAATTATCTCTTCTTGAATAGCCTTCATCACACGGTATTTAAAATGTCTAATATTTCTTTTTATAACAAAATTTAACAAAAAATGTTTTTCCAATTCTTTTTTAAGAGAAACTGTGGAAGAACTAATATGTACAAGTTTATTTTTATGAGTAGAAATTTCTCTTGATAAAAATTCAACAAAATCATTTTGTCTATCAAATAGCTTTTTTCTTTCATCTAATCAAAAAGAATCAACCATTATTGCTGCAGAATTTATAACAACTAAATTATCCAATTCTAAGATGCTTTTTATATAATCTCTTATTTTATTATTATCTTGAGAAAATAAATCACCATTACAAATTTCAGTATTTTTAGAACTAAGTTCAGATTTTGTTTCTGTTAATTTTTCACTTCTTCTTCATCAAACTAAATAGAAATTTGAATCATTATTTGTTCTTCATAATTCTAGAGCTATTTCCTTTCCTATTCCACTTCAAGCACCAGTTATTAAAAAATTTTTCATAAAATAATGTTCTATCAAATTGTAGATTAATTGCATAATATTATAAAAAACAAACAAGTCAAGTAAAAAATATATCAAATATTTGCATTTTTTATAACTAATATGATATGATAATTGGGGCAGTTATAAAAATATAAGTTTTTTAAAATGAAAAAAATACTTTTAGAAATCACAGTTGATAAGACAAACGAGAAATGACCTGAGATTTTTGAGCATATCTTGATTGTTTTACATAAAGTTTTTGATAAATATAATGTGAAAGATTTTACTAAAAAAACTATAGAGTTACCTACTTTTTCTTTTGAAATTACAAAAATAGGTAATAGTATTAGATTTTTTTTAGTTTGTCCTGACAAATATACAAATTTCATAAAAAATCAGATTTATGCACATTTTAACAATGTAGAAATCAATGAAGTATGTGATTATTTGGCTAGAATTCCAGCAGATAAGATGACTATTGGAAATGTAGGTTTTTCAAAGCACAATTATTACCCAATAAAGAATTTTGTAGAGATGCAAGAATTATGAGCAAAAGAAAAAGTTGATCCATATTCATCAATTACATCTTCTCTTTCTAGGACTTGAAGTTACTCTCTAAATACTATCCAAATCAATTTTCATCCAATTGATGATTATGTGTGGAAAAAAGATTTTGAAGAAACTATTAAAATTATTTTGTCAGGTAGTTCACCTATTTTTAAAAAAATTCTTCTAAGTAAATGGTATAAATATTTTAAATTATGATTATTACCAATAAGTCTTCTTTTAAAATTAATTACGATAATAGCTAGACCTGATTCATATAAATCTAATAAAAATGAAGTTAAAAATGATAATACAGTAGAAGATGAAAGCGATGGAATTCCTCTTAATATAAAAAATAAACTATTTTTGCAATGATTTGCTTGTAGTATGAATATAATAGCTGCATCAGAAGATGATATAGAATCAAAATCAAGTATAAAAGAGATTTTTTCAACTTTGAGCATATTTTCTGGTTCCGGGCTTAATTCTTTTAAATTAAATTACATAAATAAAGAAGAATCAAGTATTAACTTAGCAAAAGCAAGAAGTCTAAATAATTATTTTATATTAAATACAAAAGAACTTTCTTGACTAGTACATCTACCTACTACTTATGTAAAAACTCCATCTATAGCTTGGGTTTCTTCTCGTAATTTTGAACCACCAGCAGATTTACCTCTCATAACAGAAAAAGCTGAAAACTGAGATTTAACACCAATTTGAAAAACAAATTTTAGATGAACAAATATAAATTTTGGTATATGACCAAATGATAGAAGAAGACATATGTATATAATCTGAAAAACAGGTATGTGAAAATCTACACTGCTTGAAAATATGATAATTGATGATATAAAAAAATGAAGATGAGTTGCTGTAATTGATCCTCACGGAGATCTAGCTGAGAATATTATTTGATTTATTCCAAAAAATAGGACAAATAATGTAATAATTGTTGATCCTTCAGATGTTGAATGGCCAATAGCATTTAATATGTTTGACTGAGTAAGTCCAGAACATAGATCACTTATTGCTTCTTGAATAGTTGGAATTTTTAAAAGGATATTTTGAGACAGTTGGTGACCTAGACTTGAGCATATTCTTAGAAATACTTTAATGAGTTTACTTGAATATCCAGGAGCAACATTACTTTCTGTGCCTTTGATGCTTACTTCTGATTTATACAGAAATAGAGTACTCTCTAAAGTTACTGATCCAGTTGTAAGAAAGTTTTGGTCAAGTGAATTTGATAGAATGGCTCCAAATCAAAGAGTTGAAGCAGTTGCTCCAATATTGAATAAAGTATGACAATTTCTTTCTAGTCCAATTCTTAGAAATGTACTTGGACAATCTAAAAATAGCTTCAATATGAGGTGGGCAATGGATAATAAAAAGATAATTATAGTAAATTTATCAAAATGAAAAATCTGAGAAGATGCTTCAGCTTTACTATGATCTATGCTTGTTACCAAATTTCAGCTGGATGCAATGAGTAGAGCAGATATTCCTGAAAAAGATAGAAAAGATTTTTATTTATATGTAGATGAATTTCAAAACTTTGCAACAGATAGTTTTTCTACTATATTATCTGAAGCTCGTAAATATAAACTTAATCTAGTAATGGCAAATCAATATATAGACCAAATGACAGAAGATGTAAAATGAGCTGTTTTTGGTAATGTATGAAGCCTTGTTTCATTTCAAGTTTGATATCATGATGCATCTATTTTAAAAGAAGTATTTGCTTGAGATCTAGTTGAAAATGATTTGATTAATCTTAAAAATCATACTATCTATACCAAACTATTGATAAATGGTATGCCGTCACCGATTTTTTCAGCAAACACACTTCCTCCTCATAAAAAAGATGAGAAAGAATTTAAAACAAGATACGAAAAAGTCTTAGCAGTAAATAGAGAAAAATACTGTAAACCAAGAGACAAAGTAGTAAAAAATATAAATGATATGATGTGAGAACTTGAGAAAGCAGAAAATGATTTGTTTAAAAAAAGGGAAGAGGGTAAGAAAAAAGATACAAAAAAATTAAAAAATTAATTGACATTTAGAACTTTTGGAATAAAAATAGGCTTCTTAAAAAAAGCCTATTTTTATAAATTAATTATATGGATACACTGTTTATTTTTTCAACTTTATCATTACTTACTTTAATTTTGATATCTTGTTGAACTTATTTTTTATCAAAAAGAATAAATTTTCCATTCACAGTATTACTTGTACTGGTCTGAATTATATTAATACCTCTTTCTAGTTTAAGTTTTTTTTCATTTATAGATGATTTTAGGCTTACTCCAGAGGTGTTATTTTTTGTTTTTTTACCAATACTGCTTTTTGAATCTGCTTACAATATGAATTATAGGCAGGTGATAAAAAATTGGAAAAGTATAACTTCATTAGCAGTTTTTTGACTTTTAATTTCAGCTTCACTTATAGCTATTGTTTTATTTTTTGTATTTCCACTTATAGGATTTAATATACCTTTTATGGTATGTTTACTTTTTTGAAGTCTTATATCAGCTACTGATCCAGTCGCAGTACTTTCACTTTTTAAGACTGTAGGAGCTCCTAGAAGATTAACTTTGATATTTGAATGAGAAAGCCTTTTCAATGATTGAACTTCATTAGCTTTATTTCTTGTCGTATTGTGAATAATTTTTGAATGAACTGTAACTTGAGGCTCTATACTTTGATGATTAGGATCTTTTAGTTCTATGATGTTAGGTTGAATTATATTTTGAGGTATAACTTGATTTATATTCTCAAAAATTATATGAATGATTAAAAATAATGAGGCAATAGAAATTACTTTTACTATGGTTTTAGCTCATTTAACATTTATATTATCTGAGATAATAAATGAACATTTATGAATTCCAATTTCATGAGTAATATCTACTACAATAGCATGAATTATAATTTGAAATTATGGTAGATACAAGATTTCACCAAAGGTTGAAGAATATATGGAAAAATTTTGGTGATTTTTTGCTTTTTTAGCAAATTCATTGGTTTTTATACTTATGGGTTTAACTCTTTCTTATGTTGATATAGATTTTTTCAAATTTTTAGCTCCTATTTTTGTTGTTATATTGGTTGTAATGTTTTCTCGTGCAATTAGTGTTTACATCCCAACATGAATAATTAATTATTTTAATCTAGAAGAGAAAATACCAAGATCTTGGCAACATTTATTATCTTGGTGAAGTTTAAGATGAGCTTTAGCAATGATGATGGTTTTGATGATTCCATGAGTGTGAGATGAAAACTATGATAAAATCTTGAGATTTCAAGAAATGGTTGGTTGGAATTATGATTTTTCTATTAGAGATTTTGTTATGGTTATAACTATTTGAAGTATTATGTTTACTCTTCTTATAAAAGCTACAACAATAACAGCATTTATGAGAAAAATGAAAATAGATAAATTAAATGATTTAGAACAATTTGAATATGAAGAATGAAAGATAATGGCATTTCTAAAAATATTGGAAAAATTAAACAGATCTTTTGAAAAAGGATATATAATAAAAAAAGAATACGATATATTAAAATTTAAATA
This sequence comes from bacterium, assembly GCA_024635475.1. Lineage (GTDB taxonomy): Bacteria > Patescibacteriota > Gracilibacteria > BD1-5 > UBA6164 > Altimarinus. Next base: position 45,653 of record JAGXIW010000008.1, read on the forward strand.
TGAAAAAAAATTAAGCGATGCTGTAAAATGATTAAAGGATTTACTTGAATGACAAAAAGAAAATGCAATTATTTTAATAAAAAAAGCAATATCATTACATTCATTATGAATAGAAAAACAATATTTAAAAGAATTATTTTTTTATAATGAGATCAATGAAATTAACTTTAAATATATTATTAGAAAAATTAATAGACAGATAGAAAGATTAGAATTGTGAGATGAACAATTAAGTAAAGTAAAAGATATAAATTATAAAGATTATGATATATTTGAAAAATTGATTTCAAAATTTGATCATAAAATATGAAGTGATGTAAATTTGTACCTAAGAAATAGGACAAAAATAGTAATAACTAGAAAAGTAATTAAAGAACTTGAAGAGTTAAAAAATATTGATTTTTGATTTGATAATAATTTATTTAATGATGTTATAGATTTATATAAAAAATTTAATTTGATAGCCGAGGAAAAGAAAAAAGAGATTATACTTAAAAATAATGAGATTATAAGTGAATTGGAATTAGAATTATACGATAAGTCATTGTTGAAAATGGAAGAAAAAGTTATTAATGATTTATATGAAAAAGAAATTATTACACCGAAATTACATTTGAAATTTATAAATGAGATAGAAAGCTCAATTTATAAAAATATAAAAAATAACTAGAATTTACTTCAAAGTCCTACTTATTACTTGTTCTTCATAAGGAGAAGCTATTATTTGTATTCAAACATGTTCTGTTCAGGCAAAGAAAAGTCCTTGTCATATACTTGAATTTAGTAGTATATATTTTTCTTGTTCAGTTAATTTAAATATATTTTGTAGCACATCAATAGAAGCTGTTGATTGCTTTAATAGTAATTGAATAGAAGAGTTTGTTACTATTGGTTTTCATTGTGGACTAGATAGGAAATCTTCCACATCTTGAGTAATTGTAGTGACTCAAAGACCATATTTTCTGGCTCTTTTTACAAGTCAATATAGAAATTTTGCTGAGTCTTCATATTGCATTATATTCCATGCTTCATCTATAACTAACATTCTTTTTTTCATAGAACTTCTTATCTTGTTCCAAATATGATTCATAATTACATACATAGCAATTGGTCTAAGTATCTCATCTAAATCTCTTACTGAAAATACTTGTAATCATTCTTGTAAATCTATATTTGTTGGTTGACTAAAAATCCCAGAAAATATTCAATTTGTGTATTTATCTATTCTTTTTACAAGCCCAGAAGCTCAATCCATAGTCTCAAGTACTTCTTGTAAATCTTTCATAACTGGAATTTCTTTTCATACGGCATTGTCATCATCAAGTGTAATTCATTTTAGACTATAAGTCGCTATAATACCTTTTTCTAAAATTGTTTCTTCATCAATTGTTATTTTCCCAAGCATCAGATTCATCAGTCAAAGCAAGTTTATAACTGCATTTCTAAGTAAATCACCAGGTCTAATTTCTTGGTCTTTTACTCAGAGTGGTAAATCAAAAGGATTAATTCTTTGAGTTGAATTTAGTGATACATTTAGATAACTTCATCAAACAACATTCACAAGATTTTTGTATTCATTTTCGGGATCTATTACTATTACATCAGTTCATATCATCAGGCTTCTAAGTATCTCAAGTTTTACAGCAAAAGATTTTCAAGAACCAGATTTTGCAAATACACACATATTTGCATTTTCAGTTCTATATCTATCAAATATAATTAGAGAATTATTATGAGTATTTACTCAATATAAAATCCCATCATCATGACTTAAAGTCGATGAAGTAAAAGGAAAAGTTGTTGAAATTCATCCTGTGGACATATTTCTATATACACCAAGTTCATCACGAGCAAAAGGTCCTGTTGATATAAATCATTGTTCAGCTCTTAAAAAACTTTGTTTTTGTAATACATTTCTTCAAGCTAGTAGTATTTCTATATCTTTTCATATTTTATTCAACATTTCTTCATTATCACTGTATATAGTTATATAAAGTCATAAGTGAAAATATTTTTCCTCTCATCTAGCAAGTTTTTGTCTAAATTCTTCTACATCTTGTATCTGAGCATCTAAAGCAGGGTCTCAAATAAGTCATCTATCGGAATTTATACTTCTTTCTGAATGTAATTGAGTTAATCTTTTTTTAAGATATTTTTGTATAAAGCTTCAATTTATAGGGTATACATATAAGCTTATATCAAATTTGACATCCCAGTTTATAATTGGAGATAACCAATTTCATTCCAAATAATTTGGATAAGCATATACAAAAAAAGTTCTAGCAAATACATCATTTATCTTGATTTTATCAGGATAAATTCTCATAAATGCAGGAGAAATTATATCTTTTACATAAGCCAGTGCACTTTTATAATCACTTTCAGCTTCCATTATAAATTTATCTTCATTTTTTTCACTTATAATGTCTTTCTTTTTATCTGTAGAATTATTATTAGAAGATTTGGTTAATAATGGCTTTAAATCTTTGTCAAAACTATATATATCTCAAGGATATCTTTTTTTGATTAATTCTACCAATTTCTCTTGAATATGCATTTTTTCTTGATCTGACATTATTATTGGAAATTAGGATGTATAACAATTTAATAGATTATAATAGAATACGATTATTTTAAAAGTATTTTTTATTTTTTCATTTGACCTTTTATCTTTAATCTTTTGATTTTAATCTATTTTTACCAATGCCATTCTGTCATTATTGATTTATCATTTAAAACATCTTCAGAAAAGTCATCTAGTTTATTATAATCTTTTGGTTTGTATTGAAGTACAACTAGAGTTATATCATCAACTTGATAGTGTTTATATCACATAAATTTTGATAATTCTATAGATATTTTATTAAATACTCACCTAGCCGTTTTATATTTTTTAGATTTCATATTTGGAGATTCTTCTATTGCTTGTATTAATCTATTTTCTCAAAATCTTTTTTTTATATCAGACACATCTTTGCTATTTATAGAATCAGTTATTCAATCACTATATAATATTATTATATCATTTTCTTCAAATTGAATTTCTCTTTCTTTTATTACTTTTTCTATATTTTTTACCATTCACAAAGCAAGTCATTCTGATTTTATTTTAAAACATTTATTAAGCTTATCTTTATAAATTATTAGGTATTCATGCCCAGCTCAAGTCATAAATAATCTTTTTTCTTTCTCATTCCATCTAATCATAAGTAAACTCATAAGTAAACTTGTTTTGATTCTAGGCTTCAAAGTTTCATTTACATTTATTAGTATTTGAGCTCATGAAATAAATACTTTAGTCAATGCACTTATTAAGGCATTTACCATAACCATTATAAATCATGCTCAAACTCAATGCCCAGTAGCATCTCAAATATATATATAATAATTATCATTGTTTTGTATTACATCAAAACTATCTCATCATATTTCTCACATTGGTTTTGATTTTGCAACTATATTTATAGAAGGAGGATGAATAATTGTCTTATGTAATAGTTTTTCTTGTATTTCACGAGCTAATTCTACTTCTCATTTAATTTCTTTTCATCTTAAAAAATCAGTTCTTATATTTTTAAAACTATTTAAAAACTGTAAGAAAAAACCATTTATATAAGATATATTTGGGTTTAAAGATTTTTTTATATCTATTTTTTCATTCGTTAGTATTGCTTTTTGTATATTGTAAACTAGTGATTTTATAGGTCAATCATAAAACAAATTTATATAAATCATTACAAATAATCATTCTATAACTATTGATATAATTATTACTGCAGTTTTTGTTTCATATAATGATTTTGAAATATTTGTAAATTTAAACAATAAAAATATATTTATAATTACTATAAAAATAATTATTATATTTAAAATATTTAGAATTAATGTATTTTTTATTTTTCACAATATTCACATCTTGTTTTAGAATATTAATAATAATCTTACTTAATTTTAACATTTTTTGTAAATAAAATCAAATAATCTAAAAGAAAACTGTACAAAAAAGTAAAATAAATATAATATAGATATATAAAAACCATTATTTTAATATAATTGAAAATGAAAGATATAAAATGTAAAATAAATAGAGGCTTGGGTAATTGTAATTTAATCAATAAAATAGGTTTTACTTTAATAGAATTAATAATTGTAGTAACGATTTTAGCAATTCTATGAACAATAGGATTTGTATCATATGTATGATATGTAAGTGTATCAAGAGATTCAACTAGAATATCTCAAATACAAATAATAAATCAAGCATTCAATTCATATACACATTGAAGACCTCCATTACCTGATAATAAAGTTACAATATATGCAAGTTGAGTAATATTAGGATATCAATGATATGTAGGAGAAGATGTATTATCAAATATATGAGTAAATGAACAATGAAAAGATCCACTTGATAATAATTATTATACATATTTTATAGACAAGAAACAAAGAAATATACAATTACTTACATTTTTAGAGAATGAATTAGATGAAAATCTTAGTTATAATTGATTTATAAATCAAGCTATAGCTGATTATAGTAATAGAATTCCAAAACCTTATTGAAGTAAATTATGAGTGATTGTAGAGAGTGGTTCAAATTCACCAATTCAAGATAACACAGCACTTAGAGATAGTTGACTTGATGTAAGTACTACCACAACTCCATACAAAGCTTACTTTACATCTGATCAATATTTATACTGAACTTGAATAATTTTACATAAACTTCAACAATCAATAAATCATAATTGAGTATGATTAGCATCACCAAGTTCTTGTCCAGGTGGATTTATAGGAGTGCCAGGTAATATAGAATTTAATCAACCAGGATTTTGTGTGATGAAATATGAAGCAAGTTATAACACTCCATACAACCTAACTACAGAGCCTAATCGGGAAACAGATGATTATAATTCTTCAAAAACAGATATAATATCTAAAGCTTGAGGATATCCTATAACAAAGATAACACAATTAGAAGCTATAAATTTATGTAAAAATATGTGAGAAGGGTATCACTTAGTAATGAATGATGAATGGATGGTAATAGCTAGAAATATAGAGCAGGTTTGAAATAACTGGTCAGGAAATAAAGTATGAAGTTGATTTATATATATTGGTAGATCAGAAAATTCACTTAGATGATGTGTATGATCTTGATGAATTTCTGATATATTATCTTCAACATGGGCAGAATCAACTTGAACTGATTGTATAGAAAAAAGAAATGATTGAAAAGCAAGAAATACATTGATATTATCTAATTGAGAAGATATATGGGATTTCGCGGGGAATATACAAGAGCATGTAAATAAAGCAAATACATTAGATTGAAATAATTATGCAACTTGAACTAATCCTAATCTATGTGGACAAACTAATGATGGTTATGAATGGAATGAATGTACATTATCATGAAGAACTCTTTATTGACCGACAAATATTGCACGGACGAGTACTTACTGAGTATGAACAGTATACGGTTATAATTGAACTATTTTTACTCGTTGAGGTCGTGCTAGTAATAGCTTTCGTTCTGGAATATTTAGATTGACATTGGATTTTGATTCTGATAGTAAAATTGAATATTTAGGGTTTCGTTGTGCTAAGTAATTTTCCGTTTTTTTCTATTAATCATTTCTTAATTCAGAAGTTTATAGTATTTTTCAAAAATAAAAAGTATTAAAAATACTTTTTTCTTTCTTAATCATCTCTTACTTAAACCTTTCTTACTTCTTACAAATATAATATTTATGTAAACTTCATCCTAGGGAAGATTACAAACAAACTAAACAAAAAACTTCTTTTATTAAAAAAATTTATTCTTTTGTCTTAGTCAGTAATTTAAGAATTTAAAAAATACTACAAGGCCACTAAAGATAAATTTATATAATAAATGAAAAAGATTTTAATTACTAATTAAATAAAAATGAAAAATAAAAAATTATTAACATGATTATTACTTACTACTGTTGTAGTAGGATGAATCTGAGCAACATTTGCAAGTGATTCTACAAAATCTTGAATAACAAATGCAAATAAAGAATTTAGAAAAATTAATAATTTAAATGCTGAACAAAAAGCTGAAATGGAAGCAATTAAAACTATAATGCAAAAAAAGAAAAATGGTGAAACTCTGACTGTAGATGAACAAGCTAAATTAACAGCTTTTGAAGCAAATAAACCAAATTGAAAGGGAATATGAATGGGAATGTGAATGGGGATGTTAATGGGAAAATGACATTGAGATAGATGATGAGAAATGAGAGAAAGAGGTTTTGAAAATAATTTAACTGATGCTGAAAAAACTGCATTAAAAACAATGACAAATGCAGAAAAACAAACTTTTTTTGAGACAAAAATGACTACTCAAAAAGCAAAAATGGAAGCATATGAAAATGTTATAGATAAATTATTAGCTTGAGTTACTCTTACTTCAGAAGAAGAAGCAATTAAACAAGAAATAATAAAACAAAGAGCTGAGAGAAAGGCTAAAATGGTGGAAATGGAAACTAAAATGACTGAAATAAAAGCTATTTTAGAAAAAAAGAAAAGTGGTGAAACCTTGACTTCTGATGAACAAGCTAAACTTGATACTTTTAAATCAGAAAGACATTGAAAGGGGATGAGAAAGATGATGAACTAAAAAAATATTAAATATAAAGTTATAATATAAAGTTATAAGCAAAAAAACACTAAATTCCACTTTAGTGTTTTTTTGTATTTCTATTCACTTATCCTTTCATATTGTATATCGGAATCTATTTTTGCAAAAACTACTTGCCAAAGGTGGTGTGTTTTTGCAAGTGCAGTTCCGGGGCAACATAGGAGATAATATTTCCATAATCTGTAAAATCTCTCATCATATTTATTTTTTAACTTACTCCAATTTTTATCAAAATTTTTATACCATTCAAGCATAGTTCTATGATAATGTTGTGTAAAATCATGCCAATCCACAACGTAAAATAATTCTTCAATTGCGGCCGTAATTTGTTTGGCTGAGAGACAAATTGAGCCGTTTAGTAACAATCTAGTATAAAATTTATCATTGTGGACTTTTATATCCCAAGGACGGGAACCGTTGATAATCACATCGGCTTTTTTAAATAATTCTATTCCTTTTTGTTTAATATATCACATAATTTTTAATTTTAATGTTTATTTTTTTACTTCATTAACAATAATCATAATAATGCAACAAGACTACCAATAATTTTTCTTGATAAATCTTCCCTTTCATTCAAAAATAAGGCTCCAGCAATAAATACTATAACAACCTTAAATGTGGTAATTGCTGACACCAGACTCAAATTTCCGACAACGAAAATAAGTACAACCCAAGATAGTGAATGTAAAAATCTCAAGACTCAAGTAATTACTATATCCTTTTTTAAGTATTGATTTTTATCATGAGTTATAAGTGTTGTAATTCCAAGAAATAGACATTGAGACCACCAAGCCATCATAGTACCAGCTGTAAATCAAGACATCTTTTGAAGAGCTCTTCCAGCAGTTAAATTAATTCCAAGTGCTATACCTGATAAAACTATCAACATAAAATATTTATCAAATTTAAATCTTCCTATTCTGTGTTGTTTTGATACAATTACCATTCCAACAAGCAAAAGAATAGTTCAATAAATCTGTAAAGTTGTTAATTTCTCATTTAAAAATAATGTTGCAAGTACTATTGTTACTGGGGTATATATGTTATTTATTAGAGTACTAATTCCAGCTTCAACATGTTTTTGTGCTATAAAATAAGAGATGAAGTAAGTTGCTCCAGAAATACCACAAATCAAAGTTAAGATAATTAAATAAAAAATATCACCTTGAATATAAAAAGGTTCAAAAAATGGTAAAAATAAACTTAAGATTGTAATAATCAGTGTAACATAGAAAGCAAAATTTATTTGTCATTTGTTTTCACTATTTTTTTTAGTTGCTAACCGTCTTCTTTGAATAGGAGATAATGTTGCTGCTATAAAATAGAATATGTAACTTAATAATATAATCATTTAATTTTAAAAAAAATAAGATAAAAAATTTAGATTTATCTTATTTTAATAAATTTGGAATTATTGTCAAAGAAGCTTTTTTTTATTTCATCAACAATAATCATAATAATGCAACAAGACTACCAATAATTTTTCTTGATAAATCTTCTCTTTCATTCAAAAATAAGGCTCCAGCAATAAATACTATAACAACCTTAAATGTGGTAATTGCTGATACTAGACTCAAATTTCCAACAACGAAAATAAGTACAACCCAAGATAGAGATTGTAGAAATCTTAAGACTCAAGTTATTACTATATCCTTTTTCGAGTATTGATTTTTGTTATGAGTTATAAGTGTTATAATTCCAAGAAATAGACATTGAGACCACCAAGACATCATTGTGCCAGCTGTAAATCAAGTCATCTTTTGAAGAGCTCTTTCAGTAGTTAGTGTAATACCAAGTGCTATACCTGATAAAACTACCAACATAAAATATTTATCAAATTTAAATCTTCCTATTCTGTGTTGTTTTGATACAATTATCATTCCAATAAGTAGAAAAAATGTTCAGAGTATTTGTATAATTGTTAATTTTTCATTTAAAAATAGAGTTGCAAGTACTATTGTTATTGGTGTATAAATATTATTTACTAGAGTACTAATTCCAGCTTCAACATGTTTTTGTGCAATAAAAAATGAGATAAAATAAATTGCTCCTGAAATACCACAAATCAAACTTAAGCTAATTAAATAAAAAACATTACCTTGTATATAAAAAGGTTGAAAAAATGGTAAAAGTAAACTTAATATTGTAACAACCAGTGTAACATGGAAAGCTAAACTTATTTGTCATTTATTTTCGCTATTTTTTTTAGTTGCTAACCGTCTTCTTTGAATAGGAGATAATGTTCCAGCAATAAAATAGAATATGTAACTTAATAATATAATCATTTAATTTTTAAAAAATAAGATAAAAAATTTAGATTTTTTTTATTTCAATAATTTTGGAATTATTGTCAAAGAAGCATTTATTATTTATCCTTAAAATTACAATTTTTTTTACACAATTTTATCCAACCTAATTTTAACCATAGTACTATTTCTTCATAAGATTGTATATTTTTATCGGGTTCTTGCAAAAGTATTACTTCAAGATTTTTATTATAAATAAGATTTTGAGAAACTCCAAAACACATTTCTGCAAAAGATTCTGCACCGAGATATCAAGTAATACCATTTTTATTTTCATTCATAACAAAAAGAATATCTGCCTCTGTAATATTTTTGAAAAAATCTATATGTACTTTAGGATATTCATCTAAAAAGGTTTCTTTGTTTATTGGTGATGGATAATTTATAACATAATATCATTGATTTTCCCAAAAACCTTTCCAATATTGAATTTCTGTTTGAAGTGATACACTTCCGGCTATAACAACTTTTTTTGTCATATTATTATTTAAATTGATAAAAAATACTGCTTGAATTTTTTTAACTACAACTTACTTTTTTGGCCTCAAATAAACCAATAAACCAACATATGGTATCAACATTATCATCTCAACAACAGTTTGTATTTTTTTCCCTGGTGCACCAAGTTGAGCAAAATCTATTTTCAAGAGAAATCCAATCATAAAAATAATTGCAATAATTCCACCAATAATAATTACATTAAGCGAGTCAATATTTTTAACGGGATCCTTGGCAATGGAAAGTAATAATAATGAAATGACTATCGCAGACACTGCTATAATAGAATCGTGATAGGGATGATATAATGCACCATCGTAAAATGGAAAAAGTGTAAGTCCAAAAAGGTGAGCCATTGCTCCAACTAAATAATATAGAGCACCGAGAATTAATAATAACTTAAGAGTTTTGATTTTATCCATATTTTCTTTTTTTATTAAATTAAACCTTTAATAATTTTGGTTCTCTGTTCCATTTTAATAATATAACTAATCCAGCAAAGATAAACACCACCATAGACAACATGGCTATACGGTAACTTGTATGTTGTATTCCAAAAACAGCTATAATTCCTCCCCAAGTTAATGGTCCAAACAATGTAGCGAATCGCTCAGCTATGGTGTAAAAAGAAAATCCATAACATAAGTCCTCTTTCTTTAATATTTCGCTTAAATAAGCTCTGCTAACCGTTAAGGAAGAACCAAGAAATAAACCGACTAAACTTGAAAATATTGACAATGAGAGCATGTTTTTAGCTATAGCAATCAATGGGATTAAAATTATCCATCCGAGCAATATGATTTTTAATGTTTTTAAAGCTCCAATCTTGTCTGCGATCCAACCTGAAATAATTCCACCCAATGCCGACATCAAAAGAACAGCTAGAAGTAGATAATTTTTAACATCATCGGAAACACTAAAAACTCTTTCCATATAAATTGCATAATTATTGGTTATTGTAATCAATGCATCATTGAAGAAGAAAAATGACACCAGCATCGGAGTAGCAATGGAAATTGAAAAGAAAGCAATCATTTTTCTGAAATATTCTTTCTCTCATTCTTTTAAAATCTGAATATCAAGACGATTTTTCTTTGGTTTACTATCAACAAAATAAATCATCATTGGGAGTGATAATAATATGAATATAACCAGAGATGGAAACAATGGTTGTAATCTAGTACTAGATAATAGTAGTGCTATTAAGAGCCCAGATATCTGTCCCATGCTGTTTAAAAACTGCCCAATACCAAAAGCTCTTGCTCTATAATCCATATCAGCCACATCCTCAATTAAGGTGTTGTAAAAAACAAAAGAAAGTTGATAAAAATATTGTCCAAGTAAAAAACAAACTGTAATTATAAAAATGTATTGCACTCCCAAATAAGCAAACATAGTAGCCAATCCATAACCTAAAAATGTTCATATGGTAGCCAAATTTAACAAATATTTTCTTCCGCCATATTTATCAGTAAAAGAGGCTAATGTTGGGGCTGATAAAAATAGTAAAATAGATGTTATTGCAAAAATAGCATTGTACCAAAAATCTGACAAGCCACCATCTACTACCATCCATGTTGAAAAATATAAAAGAAAATTTATAAAAATAAATGAATTTGCAAAATCATACAAAGCCCATTTAATTAAATTTTTTTTATTCATACTATGAATTATAAATTGCTAAAATGCTCGCACCTCCAATTACAAGAATTAGTCCCAATACTTTTATTAATGTTAAAGATTCGCCTAGGAATAATCCTATTTATCCATACTTATAAAGCTTATCATTCTTTCCTTATTCTATTTTCTTTATCGTTTTTATGAGTTAATTTCAATATTAATAAAGACAGTGTGAGAGATGCTTCAATTGTAGTAAAAATCATTATGGGACGACTATTTATACCAAAACCATATATTACAAATAAAATTAGTCCTGTTAAAAGCAGGGAATTCCACAGTAAAGAAATATCTTCTGTTGATTTAGTTATCCATGATTTAATTACCTGAGGTACAAGGGCTGATGCGATGATTGCAGAACCAACAAAACCTATAATTTCAATATCCATAATGATTTTTAAATTAATTAATAAATTTTTTTATTTCACTTAACATTTGCCGATAATCCCATCGTTTTAATGTTGGATATCAACTGTTAAGTGCTGAATTAATATTTTATTTGTTAATCCTGATAAAGAAAAATTCGTTTTCTTCGTTTCCAGTGGCTTCAATTTTATTTTCTATCCCATCTGGAATATAGATAAGGTCATCCGGAGAATATTCGAATTTTTCTCCATCTTTAAACTCAATAAATCCCTTACCTTTAAGTACCAGAAAAAATTCATCGATATCTTCATGGGAATGCCAATCAAATATTGCTCCTGCCTTAAGATAACCTTTTGTCATAGCTTGAAATTGTTCTGACACTTCATCATTCTTTGATAAGATAAGTTGCCTTTTCCCGCTTCCTTCATGAGCTTCTTCAAGGGGGATTTGATTTAGTGATTTTTTAAAAGGTTTTCTCATATAAATTTATTTAATAAAATATTAATTTTGCACATAACATATCGGCATCATCTGAAGTTGCACCCATATTTATTGGCTAAAACTTCAAATTTCCATCTTCTTTAATTATATCACTAAATTTTATGAACCAGATATGCCGTGTTAGCTGATGTATTCATTTCCTTTTGTTATCGATTTATACGCTCTAAAATCTTATTCATTTTGTTAATTTCTTCCTGCTGTGCTTTGATAATATCTTCGCATAAATTGACCAGTTCCTGATCGGTAATATTCGCTTCCTTGCACATAGTAATGGCGGCCGAGTGATGCGGAATCATGGAATTTATAAAATTTTCGTTTCCAACAAAAGCTTGCATGCGAATAGCCAAAAAGCCAAGGATAAAAATGAGAATACTCGCGAAATAAAGGAATAGATTTCTTTTTTTATCCTGATACATATTTCGCATGAAAACGAGCATTAGTATCACCATCGGAGCAACCATAATAACCGCCATGTAAAAGCTACGAATGCTAAAAATTTTTACATCTGCCCACACATTCACGGGAGCGAATACTAGTGCATACATAATAAAGAAATGAATACCAACAGTGAATGCGAGAGCTTTATAAGGTGTTTGTTTCATAATTTATAAGGTTATAATTAAGTATTTTTTAATGTTTTGGAAGTTATCTTGGGAAAAGAAAAGGAATATTTTAGCTAACTACTCTTTATCTGAACTTATACCTGCTTTTATTCTAAAATAGAATAATATGCGAACTAAATTTAATAAAAAGCAATTATTAATCTTATTATAATTATTATAGAAAATAATCAAAAATATTTCTTAATTACCTCTTAATCAATATAATTAAAATAAAGATAAATAATTTCTAATTATTTTACAATGAGAGTTTTAGTAATAGAAGACAATGAAATACTATCAAGAAATCTAGTTAGATACTTGATTTCTCGTGATATATTTGCTGAGGCTGCATTGGTTTGAGATGATTGACTCAAAAAAGCTATATCAAAGTATTATGATATAGTGATTTTGGATATAAATTTGCCATGAATAAATTGACTTGAGATATGTAAACAAATTAGAGAAAGAGAAAAAGATGTATCTATAATTATGCTGACATCTAGATGAACAAAAGAAGATATAATAGAGTGATTAAATATATGAGCCGATGATTATCTTGTAAAACCATTTGAATACGATGAGCTTCTAGCTAGAATGAATGCAATTCTAAGAAGAAAAATGAAAAATAGTAGTAATACTCTGATAAAAATAGATAATATAGAGCTTGATTTACAAAAACTTGAAGTTACAAAAAACTGAGAAATTATACAATTATCAAAACTTGAATATGATTTGTTCAAATATCTTGCACAAAACAGATGAGTTGCACTCTCAAGAAATGAAATCTATGAAAAAGTATGGTGAGAATTTCAAGTTGATTTTATGTTTAGTAAGACAATAGATGTGTATATAGGATATCTAAGAAAAAAACTAGGAAAAGATCTAATAGAAACAAAAAAATGATTTTGATTTTTGATTAGATAGGAAGTAAGCATGTTATTCTGAATGAAATGAAGAATCCCTTAAACTTAGTTTATTGTATATACATCGCTAAAGGGATCCTTCGTAAAAACTCAGGATGACAAAAATCTTTTGCTTACTTTTCTAATTCAAAAGTAAAACTAAATTAATCTTTATTCTTATGAACAATAATTTAAAACAAACAAAAATAATACTTACTATTATGTTTTCTGTAATAGTTTTTTGTCTTGTGCTTTTTTTGGGACTTATTTTTTTCACTTGAAAATATTACAAAGAAGAACAACTTGAGAAAAATGATTTCAATAATTTTATTACATTTATTGAGAATGATAGTTTTGATATAGATGATTTTGTTTATTCTTTTAATAGAATTAGGAAAAATATATTTAAAAAATGAGTAAATATTTGAATGCCTATTATAGAAATAGAAGAAGTTAATGAAAAAAGAAAATTTAATTCACAGAACTTTATAAATTTTATATTAATTGATAGTAATAAAAAAGTTATTGCAAGTGATATAAGAGATGAAGTACAAAGTGATTTATTTTCAGATGTGTTAACCAATGATAAATACCTTGAAATTACTAAAAAATCAGAATTTCTAATAAAAAAAATAAATATAGAAAAATCGAAAAATACTCTTATATTATTTAAAAAAATAAGATACTGTTTTGGCGATTATTTATCTGATTTATTAGGTTTCATATTTATTAGTTTATTATTTTCTATACTTTTATATATAGTTTGATATAATTTTGTTGATAAGATTTTAAAACCAATAGAAACAAATATAAAGGATATGAAAGATTTTATACACAATGTATGACATGAATTAAAAACTCCACTTTCAGTAATTCACTCAGATATACAGCTTATAAATGATACGAAAAAATATGACAAAGAAATGACTATGGAGTTGAAAAAAGAAGTTATAAGATTAAATTCATTGATTGATTCACTTATAAATTTAACAGATATAGATTCTAGAAAGATTTCAGAAAGTATAAATTTATTAGATTTAATAAATGAGATAATCAAGGATTTTAATAGTAAATTATCGGAAAAAAATATAGAAACAAAAATAACTATCACAAAAAGTATAATTGTAAAAGCTAACAGAGATTATTTGTATATATTTTTATCAAACTTAATTTGAAATGCTATAAAGTACAATAAACAAGATTGAAAAATAGATATTTCTTATAAATCAGGCGAGCTTACGATTAGAGATTCTTGAATTTGAATAGAAAAATCAGATTTACCAAAGATTTTTGATAGATTTTTTAAGTGAGACAAGTCAAGAAGTACCGAATGATTTGGTATAGGATTGTCACTTGTAAAGAAAATCGCAGATTTATATAAATGGAAAATAAAATTTGAAAGTGAAGATTGAGATGGGACAAAAGTGAAGATAAAATATAATTAATCGGGTTTATTTTTTAAGTCAATTAAAACAATTTCAGTTATCTCAAAGATTTTGGGTGTATCTGATATCTCATACAAATCAATTTTCAATAAATAAAAATCATTTATGTAATAAAGAACATAATCAAGAGTTGTTGATATATAAATTTTTTTCAAATGTACCAACGATTTTTCAGCTATACAAATCTATAATTTGTCATTTTATTTGATTTTTATTAATCTGTACTGATTTATAATATCTTTGAATAAATAAATCAGAACTAGAATTTATTATTCAGACGATAGTATTGTTTTTTAAAGTACTTATATTGTCAACATAAATGTGTATTCAAACTTTTACAAAAAATATAATTAACATATATATTGAAATAATTTTTATAATTTTATTTCATATATTTTTAAGTACTTTTAATAAAAATATTAAAAACAACAAATAAATAGGAAAAAACATAGGTTCAATTACATATGTGTATAAATTTAATGAGTAATAAGTCTTTGATAATGGCCAAAATAAAGGAATTCCCCAGATAAGAATTGTATCAAAAAACAAATGAAGTAGAATTCAACTAAGGCATATTATAAATATTGTTTTGAATCTAATTTCTTTTTTAAAGATGTAAAAAAATAAAATCGAAAGTAAAGCTGAGATAAAAGGACTCATTAATAGAGAATGAGTTAATACTCTGTGTAAGTTATAATTATTATAACTCCAAATTATATCTATATCAGGAAAAATAGAAGTTATTAAAAATATAGTTAATATTTTTTTTGAATTAACATCAAAAAAGTTTTTTTTGAGAAGATATCAACTAATTGTATGAGTAAAAATATCCATTTATAAAAATAATTATATAAAAACAGTTTTATATAATTATTTCATATATTGCAAAATTTGTAAAATAAAAAATTATTTAAGTTATTAAGTTGCTTTATTTGTTTGTCTTGTGTATTCCAAAATTTCTTTTACTCCAATTTTTACAATTTTTCTATCAGGTGTAAAATCAATTTCTTTTGATTTTTTCTCATAATCTAAGTCATATAATATTGATTTTAATAAATTGATAAGTCATAATTCCTCATTTTCAGTATTAATAAGAGTGAAAGGGACTCAGGCTTTATCATATATTATTGCTAATCTTCCTATTTCTCTTTTGATTTGATCGTATTTTTCTAATGCTTTTGCATCAGATTCTGAATAACGAAATTTTCTTAAAGGATCTCATTTTCTTTTATTTAGTCTCTGTTCTTGAACTTCTTTTGAAATATAAAAGAAAAAATTTTGTAGATTATATCAACCTTCTGAAAATCTACCTAATTCAGATTCCAATTTTTGCATATAATTTTTATATTGTCTTTCAGAACAGTATTTATATATATTTTGAACTAGAGCCCTATTGTTCCATGTTCTATCAAAAACAACAGTTTTTCACTTTCATGGAAAATATTTTTCATATAATTTTGTTATCATCATTCTTAATTCATTTTTAGTTGGAACTCATAATGATACTCTTGAAACTATATTATTATCATAAACGGTACTTGCACTAGTGATTCTTTCTGAAAATTTTGTTTTACATGAAGTATCAAATCAATCAATTCAAACAACTCTTGATTCTTTCTCAAGAATATTATGAATTATTAATTTTTTAAATTCATACACTAATCTATCAGTTTCATCTATATCATATTCATCAATTTTTGTATTTGGAATATCTTCAACAGATTTTGACATATCAATTTTTGCTTTTTCAAGCTGTTTTTTTATTGTATCTCTTGTTATACTACTTTGCATATATTAAATTAAATATTAATAAAGTAGATTATAGATATAATTAATTAAAAGTCAATAGAAAATAAAAAAATATTTAATCTTTAAAAAATAAATAAATATAATTAATAAACTTAATTATTAAAAAATAAAAATATGAAAAAACTATTTACTCTAATATTAGCCATTTTTTTCTTGTTTTCTCTAAATGTAAATGCTTATTCAATAATGAATGTGTCAAATAATTCTGTAAAATACGAAAAACTATTTAAACAGAAAATAAATTTGTGAAAATTGAGTTTTATTAAATTAAAAAAACTTAGCAAACAAATAGAAGCTTTGGTAACTAATACTGAAAAAGATGAGAAAAAAAGTGATGAGAAAAAAGAAGTGTTATTATGAAAACTCATAGCATTAAACAATATAATTAATGATGAGTTGATAAAAAGAGAAGTAAATTCAAGTTTAGTTATAACAATTATAGATGACAAGAGATGTACTAATTGTATGTCTACAGAAATAGTATCTCAATTAAAATTACTCCCATTTTTTCAGGATTTTGGTTATGTAGAAAAAGACTTTAGTGATACTTGAGTTTCTGATTATCTAAAACAAAATGATATCAAAAAATTGCCAGTAGTAATAATTTCAACAAATAAAATAAATGATGATTGACAAATGCAACAATATCTTAAAGAATTAAAAGATAAACAATATTATTTAGAAGTATGAGCAAAATTTGATCCATTTAATAGATCATCTAAATGATATTTAGTTTTGGATAAAGAAGTTTTAAATCAAATTAAAACAAACACATATCTAAAATGAAATAAAGATGCTAAAATATCTTGGATAGAGTATAGTGATTTAGAGTGTCCTTTTTGTGCAAAACTAGATAATAGTGATGTTCCTACAAAGATAAAAGAAAATTATGGAGATAAAGTAAATATATATTTTAATCATTTTCCTTTAGAATTCCATAAAAATGCAATGGATTGAGCTAGAATTGCTGAGTGTATAGCAGAGCAAAAATGAGCAGATGCTTATTATGGTTTAATTGAAAAATCATTTAAAGAAGAAAATTCTGATAAAGATTTTTTGATAGAAGAAGCTGTAAAATTGGGAGCTGATAAAGATAGTTTAAATAAATGTATAACTGACAGAAAATATGATAAAAAAATAACTGAACAAAAATCATTTTGAAGCTCAACTTTTGGGATTTCGTGAACTCCTGCAAGTATTTTAATCAATAATGATACTTGAGAATATGAAGTAATATCTTGAGCTTATCCGTTTTCATCATTTGAAATAACAATTGATAAATTATTAAAGTAATATTTATGCCACAAATAATTATAAAAGATCTTGAAAAAGATTTTAAGGTAGAAATAAAAAAATCGTGATTTATTAATAGAATTAAATCAATTTTTTCTCCTGAGTATAAACAAATAAAGGCAGTTTCTTGAATAAATCTAGAAATAAAACCAGGTGAAAAAATAGCATTTTTATGACCAAATTGAGCTGGTAAATCTACAACGATTAAGATGCTTACTTGAATATTATCAAAAACTTCTTGAGAAATAAAAGTACTTTGACTTGATCCAGAAAGAGATAGAAGTAAACTCGTTTATCAGATCTGAGCTGTATTTGGTCAGATTTCTAGGTTATGGTATCACTTAACAGCAAAAGATACTTTTTTACTTTTCTCTAAGATATTTGATATCAAAAAAGAAGATTATGAAAAAAGAATAGATTATTTGATTAAAGAATTTGAAATACAAGAATTTTTAAATACTCCTGTAAGAAAGTTATCTCTATGACAAAGAATGAGATGTGAAGTCGTTGCTAGTCTAATTCATAATCCTAAAATATTATTTTTAGATGAACCAACTATCTGACTTGATATAATAGCAAAGCAAAAACTCAGAGATATAATAAATAAGATAAATAAAGAAGAAAATACAACTATATTTTTAACTTCTCATGATTTATGAGATATAGAGGAGATTTGTGATAGAGTTGTTATTATAAATTATTGAAAAATTATTTATGATTGAGATATAAAAGAACTTAAAAAGAAGCATATAAAAACAAAAATAATCAAAGTTAAGTTTGAAAAAACATATAATCATTTTGATTTTATTGATGATGTAAAAATTTTGAACAATACTTGAAATTATTTAGAAATGCAAATAGAGAATAAAAAAGAAAGATTGGCTTCTATATTGGAAATATTATCAAAAAATTATCCTTTTGAAGATATAACAATAACAGAACCGAGTATGGAGAATATTATAAAAACTTTTTACTAAAATTATGAAAAAAATATTATCTATACTTTTTACAGCATACAAAAGCTATATAGTTTATATTCATGATATTATTTGATTAAATCTGATTTTGATACTGAGGTTGATAGTAATCATAACATTATACAAATATCTTTATGCAAATTATTCTAGTGATGATTTAATAAAAGGATATACATTAACTCAGATAACATATGCAGTTATAATCGCTCAAGTTGTTTCTTCTTCAAAACCAAGAATCATAGATGAAGTAAGTAATGATGTAAAAACAGGAAAAGTAAGTGTGTATTTACTTAATCCTATAAATTATATTGTGTTTAAGTTTTTAGAGTTTTTCCCAGTTTTTATTCAAAATGTATGATTTGGACTTATCTTTGGCTGACTTGTTTGATTTTTGATGATTGGTAGTTTTCCAATTACTTTAGCTTGATTTTTTGGATGATTACTACTTTTAATTTGATCAATGTTGGTAGTATTTTTTTCTTATACTTTTATAGCAATATTAGCTTTCTATACCGAAGATGTAGAAGCTTTTAGATTTATATATGCTAAGTTTGATATGATTTTTTGATGAAATATATTACCAATTCCTTTTTTGCCTTGATTTCTTCAAACTATAGCTTATTTATCGCCATTTGCATATTTTTGATATACTTCTTGACTTGTATTTGTATCTTTTGACTTAATTCTTTTTTTAAAATATCTATCTATACAATTATTTTGGCTTATACTTACGATATTTGCTTGTATAATTCTTTTTTCTAAAGCAAGTAAAAAACTTACAATAAACTGATGATAAGACTTTTTCATTTTTAATTTTTTCTACTATTTATGCAAACATTGAAACTTATATTACATTTTTGGAGATTGAATCTATTGTCAGCTATGGAATATAAAATGAGTTTTATAATTCAAGTTGTATGAATTATTATAAATGATTCTATGTTTATTTTGATTTGGGTATTTTTCTTTAGTATATTCAATACATTATGATGACTTGATATATGACAATTTGCTATTTTACTTTCTATAATGGTTATGGTATTTTGAATTATGCATACTTTTTTAAATTGATACTCAAAAATCTGAATTATGATAGAAGATGGAAGACTAGATAATTATATGCTTTTACCTAAAAGTTTACTAATAAAACTTATTGTAAGTTCTATGATGATATCAGCAATTTGAGATATAATTTATTCTTTTTTACTTATGTTTTTGATTCCTAATCTAACTGTGTTTATGGTATTTGAAATTGTATTTCTATCTATTATTGGAGCTTTTACATTTTTATGATTTTTACTTATATTTGTTTCTTTGACTTTTTATATATGAAGTAGTAGAAATATGATTAGATGAATTTTTGAAGCCATACTTTGACCAAGTCATTATCCTCCTTGAATTTTTGAATGAACTATACTAAAATACATATTTATGAGTATAATCCCTGTTTATTATGTAGTATTTTGACAATTTGAACTTGTATTAAATTTTAGTTGGTTATTACTTTTTAAATTGATTATATGAAGTATATTTTTTCTCTCTTTATGAACTTTTGTGTTTTATAGATGATTAAAAAGATATGAAAGCGGGAATATGATAAATGTAAATTTATAATCTAAATGAAAGAAAAGTTTTTAACATCTGTATAATAATTAATTATGAGAATTATTCTTATAAAGATAAAACACTCGTTTATTATAAAGTAAAAATTAAAATAAGAATTATTATTATTTTAATTTGATTTTAGATATTTTTTATTTATTATTAGGTTTAATATTAGTTTTTAAAAAAATAATTATGAAAACTCATGCTTATTTATTAGATATAAAAGAAATTTGTAGAGAAAAGCATTTAACTGTTGATGAAATTTTTGAAAAATTAAAAAAAACATATCCAAAAGTAGGGAGGTCAACAGTTTATAGAAATGTTGATGAGATGACAAAGTTGGGAGTTCTTACAAAAATTATTTGAATAAAAGATAAAGCTCTGTATGAATTAATAGGAGAAAATCATATTCATTTGATTGATACAGAATCTGGATATATAAGGGATTTAGGCATTGATAATATCAATATTCCAGGAATTCCATATAATTTTACTGTTGATTATATGAATGTAGATATTTATGGAAAATTTAATTAATAAAAAAAACTTGATTTTTTTTTATTTTTTTTAGAATAACTATTCTAAAATATAAAAATATTATATGTTAAAAACATTTTTAAAAATAAATATTATATTGTTAGTAAATTTATTTGCTTTTTTATTGGTTTGACATATACTTGACGAAATTTTTTCGGAAGAATTTATGTTTAAATTAATCTTTGTGGTGCTATCTATAGTACCTTTGGTTTTATACATGATTTATTATATTAGAAAGAAATCTAAAAATGACAGAAAATAATAATGAAAATACTACAGAAGTTCATGTAGGACCACATATTCCAGCTATACAGTGAGAACAAGTTAGTTGATTGATAACAAATACTATAATTACTACCAGTATATTTTTTGTTATTATTTTAATTGTTTCTATTTTATGAAATAAAGCTTTAAAAAGTGAAAAAAAATCAAAATTAAAATTATTTTTTATTAATTTTGTATGATTTTTTGATAAATATTTAACGGATTCTTTTTGAAGTAAGAAATTTGCTCGTAATTATTATGCAACTGTCGTAGGTATTTTTTCTATAATATTTTTCTGAAACTTATTTTGACTTATTATTGACTGGTTAGGGGCTTGAGTTTCTCCAACTATTTTGACTTATTTAAGACCAATGAATTCAGATCCAAATACAACTTTTGTTTTAGCTTTTATTACTATAGCTATGTTTGTATGAGTTTGAATTAAAACACATTGATTTACATCTACAACTAAATGATATTGTTTCAATTTTTCTTGAGAGAATCTTTGAATGAAGCTTATAAATGTATTTGTATGATGGTTACATCTGATTTGACTTCCTTCTAGTTTAGCATCTCTATCATTAAGACTTTTTTGAAATATATTTGCATGAATAGTATTGATTTGAGTAATTACTTTCCTATGAGAGATGGTATCTAATGCCGTATTTTGAGATAAAATGTTTTTTTTAGAAAAAGCAGGTATTTTTCTATCTTTACCTTTTTGGTTTTTTGAAATTTTCGTTGCTTTTATACAAGCGGTAGTTTTTGTTTGACTTATGATAGCTTATTTTAAACAGGCAAGTGAAGAACACCATTAAGAGAATAGAATATAGAATGCAGAATATAGGTATAGAAAAAAATAAAATACAAAATAGAATAAAATAAAGAATACAAATTAAAGAGTTGAAATTTGAAAATTAGGTTATTTTTATTAAACTTATTTTTCAGTTTTCAGTTCTTTAGGTCTATGTAGATCTCGAGATCTTAATTTTATAATTTAATTTTGTTAATATGAACGAAATAGTACAAGCATGAGGAACTCAAATAATGGTTTACAAAGAATTATCTATGGCTATTGCTATAGGATTAGGATCATTTTGACCTGCAATTGGTATTGGTTTGATAGGTAAAGCAGCATTAGAGGCAGTAGGTAGAAATCCTGAAGCTACTGCTAAAATACAATGATTAGCTATTCTTTCTATTGCATTTGCTGAAGCTATCGCTATCTATGCTTTAGTTATTGCATTTATAATTTGATTTGTAAAATTATAATTATTAATGAATAATGAAAAATTAATAATGAATAATTAAGTTGAAATTTATTTTTAACCAATAGTTATTAATTATTAATTATTAACTATTAATTATGTAAACATGGATTTAAAATTTGTTACACCGGATACTTTTGCTATACAGTTTATTATATTACTTTTAGTTATTTGGGTTTTAAATAAGTTTATATTTAAACCTTATTTAGCATATCTTGATGAATTGGATATAAAACAAAAAAAACTAGAATGAGATTATAAAAATATTGATAAACTTATAAAAGATGCAGAAGTAAAAAGAGAAGATATACTTAAAAAAGCTAGATTTAAGTGAGATGAGATAATAAATGAAGCTGAAAATATATGAAAAAAGAAAAAAGAAGATATAATCTTTAGAGCAGAAAATGATGCAAAAGATTTATTTGAATGAGCTAGAACAGAAATAGAAAAAGAGAGATTATTTATGCTAAATTCTATAAGAACAAATGTTGTAAATCTTGTTATAAAATTAAATTCAAAATTATTTAAACAAGAAAATATAACTAAAGATTTTATAGAGAAGGAGTTAGATACAATTAAAGTATAAAAAAATCTTAATTTTACATTTTATATTTTACATTACTTAAAGTATGGATTTTACAAATTTGAATAAAGAAGAATTAAAAGGACTTTTAAAGGATTTGAGATTATATAGTAATCTTACAAATAAGCTTTGATATAGATGAAAAAGAATCTTTTCTAAAATAAAAAATGATAAGAGTTATTATTTGGTTGAATATTATCCATATGCTGATTTAGAGTTTGTTTTTACGAAATCAGTAGAGGTTTATAAGAGATTTTTTCTATGTTCCCCTCTAAGAGAAGAAATAGTTTTTTTACCTAAGAAATCGTTACTTTGATGAATGAAAGTTTATAAAGATGATGATGTTGTTGATTTAAGCTTTGAAAAGGTAGAAAGAAATTTAAAAAAATAAAAATAAAATAAATTAACAATTATTATTCAATAATTGTTAATTATTAATTATTAATTGTTAATTATAAAAGCTATGTCAAATGATGTTTTAAACAAAATAATAAAAGATATAGAAACTAGAATTGATTCTGTTGATGTATCTCCAGAGATAGAAAATGTTTGAGAAGTTTTTTATCTTTGAGATTCTATTGCTAAAGTTTCAGGTCTTAGAAATGTAGCATATAATGAAATAGTGGAATTTGAGTCATGAGCAATTTGAGTTGCTTTGAATCTTGAAGAACATTTTGTTTGAGTTGTTATATTGAATCTTTTTTCAAAAATATTAGAGGGAGAAAAAGTTAAAGCAACTTGAAAGATTTTGGAAGTTCCTGTTTGAGATGCTTTAATCTGAAGAGTTGTAGATTCACTTTGAAATCCGGTTGATTGATTGTGAGATATAAAAACAGATATTTTTTATCCTGTTGAGAGAGTTGCTTCATGAGTTATGACGAGAAAATCAGTTCATGAACCACTTGAAACTTGAATTAAGGCTATAGATGCTTTAGTACCTATTGGTAGATGACAAAGAGAATTAATTATTTGAGATAGACAAACGGGTAAAACTCAAGTAGCTATAGATACAATTTTGAATCAAAAATGAAAAGGTGTAACTTGTGTTTATGTTGCTATTTGACAAAAAGAATGAAAGGTATCTAGAATAATGGAAGAATTGAAAAAAAGATGAGCTATGGATTATACAATCATAGTTTTAGCTTGAGCATCTAGTCCAGCAGCTATGCAATATCTTGCTCCTTATTCTGGTTGTGCTATGGCTGAATATTTTATGCTAAATTGAAAACATGCTTTAATTATATATGATGATTTATCAAAACAAGCAAATGCTTATAGAGAAATGTCATTACTTCTTAGAAGACCACCATGAAGAGAAGCTTATCCATGAGATGTATTTTATCTTCACTCTAGATTACTTGAAAGATCTGCAAAATTAAATGATAGTTTATGAGCATGAAGTCTTACAGCTTTGCCTATAATAGAAACTCAAGCTTGAGATGTATCTGCTTATATTCCTACAAATGTAATATCAATTACAGATTGACAAATATTTCTTGAATCAGATCTATTTAATTCATGACAAAAACCTGCTATTAATGTATGACTTTCTGTATCAAGAGTATGATGAGCAGCTCAAATAAAGGCTATGAAAAAAGTAGCTTGAACTTTGAAATTGGATCTTGCTCAGTATAGAGAACTTGCAGCATTTTCACAATTTGCTTCAGATTTGGATGAAATAACTAGAAACCAATTAGAAAGATGAAAAAGAATGATGGAACTTTTAAAACAATGAGTATATGCACCAGTTTCTGTTTCTAAACAAGTTTGTGCTATGTATGCTTGAACTAATTGATATTTAGATCAAATAGAACTTTCTCGTATTGCTAGATTTGAAAGTGATTTTTATGCAGCACTAGATGATGAAAAAACTATTTTAGAATCTATTGAACAAGAAAAAGTTATAAAAGAAGATAAAGAAACAAAATTAAAAGAAATTCTAGGAAAAATTATTGAATTGAATAAGTAGAAAACAATTATTAATTATTAATTATTGCTTTATGGCATCAGCTAAAGAGATAAGAAGAAAAATCGCATCTATAAAAAATACTTGAAAAATAACAAAAGCTATGGAGCTTATTTCAACAGTTAAAATGAAAAAAGCCCAAGATTCTGTTATGGCAAAGAAGAATTTTGTTATGGAAATTTTAAAGATATTTTTAAAAATAGAAGATGCTTTGATTAATTTTCCTATTTTTTCGTATTGAAAATGAAATAAAACATTGGCTGTAGTAATCACATCAAATAAATGACTTTGTTGATGATACAATGTCGGGGTGATGAAAAAAGTAAATTTTTATATGAAAAGTACAAATGAAGAAATAGATTTTGTTACTGTTTGAAAAAAAGCAGCCAATTTTGTATCAAGAACGGGAAATAATCTAATTGCAGATTTTTCTCATGATTTTACTGACAATATACAACCAATTTTTACTAAAAGAATTTCAAAATTATTAAGAGATGAATTTTTAAGTGGAAAATATAATAAAGTAGTAGTTTTTTATAGTCATTTTTTAAATACTATAAAACAAATTCCTATTAGTAAGGAGTTTATGCCTATATCATCTAAAGATATTAAAGAGTATCTTTCTACGATAGCAAACCAATTTTATGATATAGATAGTGAAATTGAAAAAAGTACAAAAACAGAATCTTTTTATAAGGTAGAGCCAAGTAAAGAGGAATTAGCAGAACATATAATTCCAATAATTTTGGATATGATGTTTTTTGATCTACTTTTAGAATCAAAAGCATCAGAACATAGTTCTCGTATGATTGCTATGAAAAATGCCAAAGATAATGCAAAGAAAATAGCAGATAATTTGACTTTGAAATACAATAAAGCAAGACAATCTATTATTACAAAGGAAGTTTCTGAAATTACAGCTTGAGTTGAATCTCTAAAAGATTAGTTTAAAATAAAAAATAATAAAAAGAAAAATAAAAGAAAGAATATAAAAATAAATACAACTTTTATAAATAATTTTATTATTTTAATACTAAAAATTATGAAACAAACTCCTTTGATATTTAAATTAGTAATAAATTTCGTTGCTTATATAGGGTATACATTTTTGTTATCGGTGATATTTTCTTTTTCTTTTCCTTTAGTATTAAATATGTTAGGAAAAGAACTGTATAACCCTGCTGATCCAATTTTTATGAAGATACAAATTTCTATTGCTTTGATTGTATTGATATTTACAGTTATTTTTAGAAAATATTTTTATATGAGCTTATCTAATAATTGTATGACAAGTGAGTCATATGATGATGTTGAAGAAACTAAGAAAGAAAATTGAAAAACAGATATGGTTGAAAAAGAAATTAAAAAAGAGGATTGGTTAAATTTTGATAATAAAATTGAAAATACAGAACCTGAAACAGTTATAAAGAAAGAAGAGGAGTATGTTTTTAAAATGGATGATGAAGAAGATGAAGAAGATAGTATAAAAATATTTACAGATAAAGAGATAAAAAGATAATCTATAACTCTAGCTTTCTATGAAACTAAAAATTTACACTGACGGGTGAGCTAGATGAAATCCTTGAAATGCTTGAATTTGAGTTTATATAACAGACCAAAACTGAAAAGAAATTGAAAAGAGGTATAAAAATATTGGGATTAAAACAAATAATGATGCAGAATATACTGCAGTGTATTTGGCCTTAACTAGAGCTGTAGAACTTTGATGTAATGATATAGATTTATTTTCTGATTCAAACTTAGTTGTTAATCAATTAAGTTGAAATTGGAAAATAAAGGAAGAGAGATTAAAAGTTTATAAGACTGATATAGACAATATAATTAAAGAAAACAAGTTAAAAATTTGTTTTACTTGGATTAGAAGAGAAGAAAATAAGGAAGCCGATAGATTAAGTAATGTTGCAATGGATGAGAATAATTAATATTTTTTAACATTTATTATATGAAATTTTTCATTATTATACTACTAATATTTTCTTTATTTTCTTGTAGTAAAACTATTGGTATAGATTATGCAATGGATGCTAGAAATTCTCTAAGAATTAGTAACATGAATTGAGCAAAAGAAGAATTAATAAGCTATTATAAACTTAATAATCAAATGTTTCCAGAAACACTTGAAGAATTAAATAAACTTGAATACCATTCTAAATATTATTTTGAATGAGAATGAAAGAATTGAAGAAAAGAAGTATGATGATGTAGTCTATATTTTAATTATAAAATAATTAAAAATAAACAATGAGAAATTAAAGATTTTGAATTATCTACTTGTTTAGAATGAGAAAAAGAAAAAAGGGTAATAAGGCCATTTAATTAATAATTTTTTACTTTTTAATTACTATTATTATGACAACATGGATTTGTGATAATTGTGGTGCTACTAAAGAATGAAGATGTAACCCAAAAAAATGTGAATCTTGTGGATGAGTAAATTTTTCTAAAAAAGAAGAATCTTGTGGATGTAGTGGATGTGGCTGTAGAAAATAAATATAAAAAATTTTTAATTCTTAATTTAGTGTTTTTATGCATATTTGAAAAATAATAAAAATCGTATGAGTTGTTATTGATGTAGAATTTAAAGATGGATATGTTCCACATATATATGAATCTCTGGAAGTAAAATGACATTCAGAAAAGATTATACTTGAAACTCAACAACAACTTTGAGATAGTGTTGTTAGAACTATAGCTATGAACCCAGTTGAATGATTGAAAAGATGAATGGAAGTTGTAGCACTTGAATCTCCTATAAAGGTTCCTGTTTGAGAAAGTATATTATGAAGAATGTTTAATGTACTTTGAGATCCAATTGATAACTTGGAAGCACCTAAAGCTGAGTTCTATGATCCAATTCATAGAGATGCTCCAGCATTTAAGAATCTTACAACTAAAGCTGAACTTTTCGAAACTTGAATAAAAGTTATAGATTTGATAGCACCAATGCTTAAATGATGAAAAGTATGACTTTTTGGATGAGCTTGAGTTGGTAAAACAGTTATAATGCAAGAACTTATTCATAATATAGCAAGTGAACATGGATGATATAGTGTTGTAGCATGAGTTTGAGAAAGAACAAGAGAATGAAATGATCTATATCATGAGATGAAATGAAGTTGAGTTATAGATAAAACAGCGATGGTTTTTGGTCAAATGAATGAAGCTCCAGGACCAAGAGCGAGAGTTGCATTGACTTGATTAACAATGGCGGAGCATTTCAGAGATAGAGAAAAAAGAGATGTACTTTTATTTATTGATAATATATTTAGATTTACACAAGCTGGTTCTGAGATATCAGCACTTCTATGAAGAATTCCTTCAGCAGTATGATATCAACCAACTTTGGCAACAGATATGGGGGCTTTACAAGAAAGAATTACATCAACTAAAGATGGTTCTATTACTTCTGTACAAGCTGTTTATGTACCAGCTGATGATCTAACTGATCCAGCTCCTGCGACTACTTTTGCACATCTGGATTCTACTATAGTACTTAGTAGAGCAATATCAGAACTTGGTATATATCCAGCAGTTGATCCACTTGATTCTAATTCTACAGTTTTAGATCCACTTATCGTATGAGAAACTCATTATGCAGTTGCTAGAGAAGTTCAAAGAGTATTACAAAAATATAAAGAATTACAAGATATTATAGCTATTCTTGGTATGGATGAGTTATCAGAAGATGATAAACAAGTAGTTTGAAGAGCAAGAAAAATACAAAAATATTTATCTCAACCATTCTTTGTAGCTGAACAATTTACATGATTTTCATGAGTTTATTCTAAAATAGGAGAAACAGTTACTTGATTTAAAAAGATTTTGGATTGAGAATTGGATTATGTTCCTGAGAAGTATTTTATGTATAAAAATACAACAGATGATGTAATCGCGGCTTATAAAAAAGACCAAGAAGGGGGTAAAGTATAAAAACTAAGATTTATTTAAATTATATAGATTCAAAAATATGAAACTAAATATATATTCATTTAATTGAGAACATTTTTCTTCAGATAAAGTAACATCTGTTACTATGATGACTATGGATTGAGAGATAACTATTCTTGATAGACATACTCCACTTTTAAGTGCATTTAAGCCGAGTACTATGTTTTTGCTTTATAAAGATGAAAATGAAGTAATTTACAGAAATGATTTTGCGGTTTGAGCTTGATTTCTAGAAGTTAAAGATTCTGAAGTAAAAATATTAACAGATATGTTAATTGATGTTGAAGATCAAAAAGATATTGATAAAGATGCAATAGAATTAGCAAAAAGTGATGCTATTGCATTGATGGAAAAATATAAAAGTAGTAAAGATAGAGTTGACATGGAAAAATTTATAGAAGCTGAAGATAATTTGATGAAATCAATAGCTCAGTTGAAATTATATCAAAATAAATAATAAAAGAAAATAGTCTAAATATATTTAGACTATTTTTTTGTTATCAAATCAAATGTTTTTTTAGAAAGCCATTTTTCTGTTTCATCATATTTTTTTTGTTTTAATAGTTTTCTTATCTTTGTAGCAGAAATTGGTATTTTTTGTCTTGTTTTTTCCACAAAAGATATTGTATTAAAATCTAGTTTTTGAATATGTTCTTTTATAACTTTTATAGCAAAATCATTTTTTAAATCTCATCATAAAAAATATATATTATCTTCTTTTATAGAATATTTTTTTATTAGTATATTTAGATTATTTAGCCAGTCTATATCTTTTTTACAATCATTTAAATAACATACGATTATATTATCATCAAATTCTTCTTTTAGAAATTCTTTTCTTTCAATAAGTGAGTAAGGATTATTTTCATCTATTTTTTCAGCAGATCAAATTATAACAATAGTTTTATCATTATTTTTTAAGCTATAATCTATTAGAGATATATGTCATATATGAAGAGGACTAAATCTTCAAATTATTATTCATAAATTTTGCATTTTTAAGAAAAAGTGTATAATATAGTTGTATAAAACAAAATATGAGTTATATTAGTTATAATAATTATTTATTTTTTAAAAACAAAACATATTTTAAATATGAGTAATTCACACCAATCTTGAAAAGTAGCAGTCTTGGCCGCAATTATCTGAAATACTACAGTTACTATACTTAAGTTTATAGTTTTTTTTATGTCAGGTTCTACATCTATGTTTTCTGAATGAGTTCATACACTTGCAGATTCTGTGAATCAGATACTTTTATATGTAGGTATTAAAAAGTCTTCAAAAAAGGCCGATGAAAAGTTTTCATATGGATATTGAAAAGAAAGGTTTTTTTGGGCTCTAATTTCAGCATGTTGAATATTTTTCTTAGGTGCTTGAATTACATTATATCATTGAGTAGAAGGGCTTATTCATCCATCGGAAATAGAAAATTATTGATTATCATATATCGTATTAATTGTGTCTTTTTTTATTGAATGACTTACATTATATATTGCTTTAAAATCTGTTTATAAAAAAGAATTTGGATTATTAAAATCAATTAAAGAGTCTGATAATGCAAGTTATGCTGTAATTTTAGAAGATTCTGTAGCAGTTTTATGAGTTACTATAGCTTTTTTTGCAATACTATTAACTAAAGTAACAGGATATTTATTTTTTGATAGTATAGGTTCAATAACAATTTGATTATTATTATGATGAGTTGCTATTTTACTTATTATTAAAAATAAGAATTATTTAATGTGAAAATCATTAGATGATAATATAACAGAATGAATAATAAAATTAATAGAAACAGATCCATTGATTATAAAAGTTATAGATTTTAAATCAGAAATTATAGACTTGAATGCGTATATAATTAAGTGTGAAGTTGAGTTCAATGGAACAGCTTTGATGAAAGAAATTAGCAAACATGATTTTTTAGAAGACGAATATAAACATATAAATAAATACGAAGATTTTTTAAGATTTTGTGTAGAGTATGCTAACAGAATTCCTAGACTTATATGAAAAAATATTGATACACTGGAGATAAAAATAAAAAAACATTATCCTGAAATAAAGTATATTGATATTGAGTTAAACTAGCCATTAACCTTTTTACTAATAGTTTTTCTCTTATCATTATTATGAAACTTTAACATATTATCACTTATTATTATTCAAAAAGTGTTTCATAGTTTTTTGAAACTTTTTTTTGTTTTTGGTAAAAAAAATGATTTTAATAATTTTTCAATTAAATTTAGAAGTTTAAAATCATAATTTGAAGTATTTCTTTTGTAAAAATAAGAGTTTTTATTATTCCCAATTATATTTTCATAATCATCAAAGTTACACCATTTTTTATTTTCTTCTATAAAAATCTCCCGAGCACTATCATAATTTAGAATTGGTTTAAGATAAATCATCCAAAAATATAAATAAATATCATTTTTAATTGCAATATTTTCAAAATTTAGGGAAGTAGTAGTACAAAAAAAACTGAGACAAAATCTGGATTTATGATTATTTTTTGTTTTTCTAGCTCACAGTATTTGAAAAATAAAAGTTGTAAAAATCCTAACAATCCAAAGTCTATTTGGTTTTGAAACAATAAATAAATCTATATCAGAATCACTATTTGCACTATTCATAGCTACACTATTTCAAATTGCAATCATTTGAAGTCCGGGAATCCATTTTATAAATTGAATATACTTAATAGTTTTCTTTATTAAATCTTGCTCTATTTCAGAAGGATTATCTTTTATATTCTGAATGGATTTAAATTTATTAAAATAGGTTTTAGAAAATTTTAGAAGCATAAGTAAGTGATTAATTAATGACTATAAGTTAGTATATAAAAATACTAAAAAAAGTAAATTTTAGTTTTTCTTGATTTCTTTACCAAAAAATTTAAACTGTCTTTATTCTTTATTCTTTATTCTTTATTCTTATTCTTATGAGATATCTTTGTACAAATTGTTCACATATATATGATGAGGCTTTATGAGATGAAGAAGCATGATATGAGGCTTGAGTAAAACTTTATGAGATGCAAGATTATTTTGTCTGTCCAGTTTGCTCTGAGACTAGCGATTATTTTCAAGAAATAAATGAAGAAATTAATTATCTTGATAAAGAAAAAAATCTTACGATGGAAGAACAGTTGCATTATCCTATAATTATACAAAAAGATTCTAAAATAAGAGTTTCAGTTTGAATCGAAGAAAATCATCCAAATGAAGAAACTCATTTTATTTCAAGCATAATACTTATAGATGAATATGGTGATTTAGTAGAAGAAAAATTTTTAAATCCAAGTGATAAAGGAACTACTGTTTTCGATGATTATGATTTAGATGAATTTGAAGTGAGAATTATATGTAATTTGCATTGAGTTTTTGGTGTAGATAAGATTTTAAAAATTTAATTATAGATATTTTTTATAAACTCTATAAATAGGTTATTCATAAAATAAAAAATTTTATTTTGAAAAAAGATTGTCAATAAAAATCATCAAAAAATATAAGGAGCAAAAGAAAAGGTCATAAGAATTTTTATTGTATCAATTTTTTCATAATTATGGGTTTGATTTTTCGTATGGTACTTGTCAACTATATCAAATATAGTTTTTATTTTTTCAACATCATTATTATCAATAGGGTTTGATATATCTATAAAAAATTGTTTTGGACTAGGCGATAATAATCAATCTTTATTTTGATATCCTAGACAACTTTGTTCTCAAAATAAATCTATAAGGTATTTTCTATCAATAATTTCTCAAGATTTTAATTGTTCTATTTCAAGAAAATAAGTTTCTGATACATGAAATGTAAGTTTATAAGAGTAAATAAGTATTTTTATAAAAATATATAAAAATATATAAAAAGTGAATATTTTATATAAATAATTAGATAGTTCATAAGGATTTTTTATATATTCAAAAAGTATAAATGATAATAAAATTATAAATAGAGATACTGGAAAAAATAAATTTGTTTTGTCATATTTTATTTTAAATATTTTTAATATAAAATTTTTAAACAAAATAATCAATTTTCAAAAAAAATACCTTATTGTCCAAAATATTCAAAACAATAAAACTGGTAAAAAAATCTGATTTTTTTTTATAAAATCTCATAGAATTGATATTGTGTTTATATTTGAAAATATATCATGTATAAAAATCAATCTTAATAGTCTAAATCATATAAAAATAAATAGAAAAAATAAAAACCAATTTAATATTATTTTTATAGTGGTATTTTTATATACTTTTCAATCATTATGTTTTATAAAAATCAAAAATTTATCTTTTAAATCTAGATATATTTTTTTGTATAGGCTTTTTGCATAATTTTTAATGATTAGACATTTTCAAAGATAAAAATATAAAAAATATAAAAATAGATAAATTAATACCAAGATAAATATATTTCATGCAAATTTTATTATTCATATATGTAATAAAAAGAATGACAATACCAATAAATATTTAGCATCTCAAGCTCACCATATTCAGAAATAATATAATAAAAATGAGATAATAATACTAAAAAATAATTGTAAAAATAAATTTAAATAATTAATATCTATATTAAATGATAAAAAAATATAAATGAAATAAACAGGTAATATATATAACAAATATAATAAATATTTATTTGGAATAATTTTTTCTTTTATATCCTTAATTATTATTTTATAGTTTAAAAATAGAAAAGGAATAGATAATAATCATAAAAAAAAGTATTGCATAGGATATAATATGATTTCAAGGTAAATTCTATAATATTATATGTAAAACACATATTTTTCACAAAGATTTTTGCATAAATATAAAATATATGATTAAATATTAGTATTAATATTATTTTAATATCAAATTTATGAAAAAATTATTTTTTATTTTAATTTTTTGTATATATAGTTTTATACCTTTTTATACTAATGCAGGTTGGTATTGATCTCATTTACAGGCTAAAACAATTGGTGATTGAGCAACTCGGTGTACTACAGATTGAGATACTACTTGATGAAGTCCTACTTTTTCTAATACTCCATTAGCATGAACTTATACATACGATTCAAGGGTGACATCTGATTCTTGAAATGATATGTATTGTGAATATTGGGATTGATCTAACCCTACTGTATGATCTCTTACTTATTTTAATTGATGGACGGAATTAAATCAGACTGTAACATATGGATGATTTACTGATACAGGATGAAGTAAATTTAATAGAGTTATACTTCAAGAATCAGTAGCAACTATAATTGATAATAATGGGACACTATGAGCATGGTGATGATGGACACAAGTTGATAGTATTCCTGCTAATATAAATAGTAATACATCCGGAACGGATACATATACAAGAACTTTTGTAAATAGAAGGGCATATAAATATCAAGTTATAGCTTATGATAATGCAGGTAATTCTAAAACAATAGTATGAACGAATATAATAAAAATGGAAA
>JAGXIW010000001.1 GCA_024635475.1 bacterium
AAAGTCATATTTTTATAAAATCATATATTTCAAGTAATCAAAAAATACTGGTAACTTTATCAAAATCAAGAAAGATTTCTCATCAAGTAAGACTTATAAAAACTACTAAATTATCTCATTTATGTTTTTCTTTTAAAAATAACATATAATCAGAAATATTGTTTATCACAAGATCTAGTTTAAGTTTTTTTCATCACATTTTAGCGTCTCTCCAACAATGAATACAACTAAGATTACAATCTTGCCACATTTGAATTGAAATTGTATAAGAAACAGTATTTTTTATATTTTCTTTTTTACTCATAAAGTTCTTTTTTTACATTCAGCTACAATAATTTCATTTAAAAAATATATCGAACATTTACTAGTATCTTTAGAATCTATAACTTCTTTATATTGTTTGACTTTAGTTTTACATAATGTTTTATGTACAGATACATTTAAAGAGTCACATAAAGTAATATCTCATTTTAATACTGAATCTATAATGATATTAAAACCTTTAGCTATATCAAAACACTTATCCTTAACTTCTATATTATCTATAGTATTACAATGACCAGAACTTCAAGTAATAGCAACTTTTGTAAAAACATGTGAATTTTTAGCAAGAGCAATACACCTTGTTTTTTCATTTCATTCAATTAATTTACTACATTTAGATGAATTTCAAGTTCTAGCTTCATTAAATGCTTCTGTAGCAATATTTCATGTATTATTTACAACGTTTCATGTATTATTTACAACATTTCATGTATTATTTATAACATTTTTTGTAATGTTATCTTCTTTGTTTTTATTAAAAAAAGAACAAGAAGTTAATAATAGTCATCATACAATAAACAGTATAAAAATAATGATTTTTTTATTCATAAAAATTAAAGTAAATTAATAAAAATAATATCTTAACATGCTGAACATGAACATGAAGAATAAACACATTGAGTATATCAATTTACATCAGCTACTCATGCTACCAATAAGGCAGCACTTGCTATTTTTAGTGCATCTACTTTTGTAATTTCTCAACTTTCATCAATGATAAAATCTGATAAATTATCCTTAATTTTAGTTAAAGAGTTAATATCTTTTTTCATAATTAAATAGTTAAATAATAAATAAGTTTATTGGGGAGTATAACCAGCATTACAACTATAAACTTCACAAATTCACCGAGCTGTACCATTCCATGTTTGCATTCATGTTCAATAAGCAATATAACATCAGTATAATGTATTTGATACACAAGATACTCATCAATCTACTGTATGAAAACCAGTGGCACAAGTATATCTACAAGAAGTAGTACTTGCAGTTGTATTATTATAGACTGTTGATGTATTTGCTGGAGACCAAGCAGAACCATTCCAAGTTTGAATATAACTAGCTACAGTATTCCATGCAGTTCAAGTTGCAGGTTTAGCAGCACAAGTATATGTTTGCGTATTGGCTACACAAGAAGTTCAGTTCCATGTATAATTTGTAGCACATTTATAATTACAAGAAGTAGTACTTGCAGTTGTATTATTATAGACTGTTGATGTATTTGCTGGAGACCAAGCAGAACCATTCCAAGTTTGAGTATAACTAGTTACAGTATTCCATACAGTTCAAGTTGCAGGTTTAGCAGCACAAGTATATGTTTGTGTATCGGCTACACAAATACTTCAATACCATGTATAATTTGGAGCACAAATAAACCTACAATCACTAGGACTTGGAGTTTCATTATAAACAGCTGTAGTTGTCGGTGACCAAACTCAATACCATGTTTGTGTTATAGTAGTTGCTGTATTTCTTATTGAATTTGCTGGTATTGGTCAACATATTCATACTTGTACATTGATTATACAAGAAGTTCAGTTCCATATATAATTTGAATCACATTCTATACTTTCTTCTCCATATGACAATGATCAATTTATACAAGTTGCTGTTATACTAGATAATCATGAAGTTATAGCTTTAGTTATAACTCGTTGCTCTGTGTAAGGTATTATAGGAATTATATAATCATTATATGTTGTTGCACTACAAGGAACTGTACAAATATCAGATATATAAGTATTATCTCAACTTAAAAATCAATTATTACAGGTCCTAGTAATTGCTCAACAGGTATCATTATATGCTGTTTCAGATTGTCAATTTGCTATTGTTGTATTTCAAAGTACACATGAATTTTGAGCTTCTATTACACTAGCCAATAGATTTTCACCTGAACCAGATATAGGTAAATTATCATTTGAACATACTGCTAAATAATTTCAAGAATCTGTATTTAAATCTAGACTTCAAGTAATTAAGTAATTTATTGGAATTTTTGAATCATAATCCAATAATACACATACTTCATCTCATACAAAATATGTTACTCTTTCTGTATAATCTTCTAATATTGCATAAGTTTTTTCTATTAAATAATTTTGAGATAGTATCTCAGAATTATTATTTTCTAAAAATGCTAATAGTTGTATATTTTTTCATGAATAATCTATACTATATATATAATTTGTATCATCCTTTGGATCATTAAATCATGTTCATTTTATTATGGTTGAAACTGTTTCTCATACGAATCATTGTTTTAAAAGTCATATAACATCTAAATAATTATCAGGAACTGGATATACTTGGCGAATTTCGTGTGAAAGAGCTAATCATTTAGATATATCTCTTAAATGTGTTACCCTCAAACTATCTCTAGCATCTGAAGCATATAATTGATATGATAAAAATCAGATTATTGTTAATATAGCTAGTATAACAATAGTTATTAATAGTTCTACTAAAGTAAATGCCTTTTTATTTTTAACTAACATAAATTTTTAAAAAATTAAAATTAAACTAGGTTATTTATCTTCATAGATAATAATAAACATATAAATTATGTCAAATAATAATTTTTAACTATATTGACTTACTGTACAAAATATTTTAATATTTTATATTTTAATATTTTATATTTTAATATTAAATAACTGATTCGATAGGTTCAGTGGTTTCAGCTTGTTTAATAGGTTCTATTACTTCTGTATTTTCAGTGACAGTAGAAGTAACTTCTGAAGTAATTTCTGGAATAACTTCTTCAGTTGCTGTATTAGTAAGAGTAGGTTCAATTGTAGTTATTTCCTCAGTTGTTATTGTTTCTGTAGTATCACAATTTTCACAAGCATTGTTTCAGAATAGTTTTTTAAAGAAATCAAACATAGATTTTGTTTTATAAAATAAAATGTATATTTATTATATGATATAATTTATTTTTTAGCAATATTTTTTAATAAGAAATCGTTACTTTTGCTAATGCTTCTTTTAATCTAGTTATATTTTCTGTATTTAAAGAATCATAACAAGCTGAATATCTTATAAATTGTTCATTTTTTCAACCTATTTCACTTCATACAAAAGGTACTCAAACAAGTCAAATAGCACTAATCATCTTATTATTGAATTCTTCACCTGTCATAATTTTTTCTCAGTTTATATATGATGGACATGTAAATAACATAAAAAATCATGCATCACTTGGACAAGCTAATATTAATCATGCATCTTCAAAAATAGGAATTAATACATCCATTCTTTTTTTATACATTTCTTGTATTTTTTTATTATCTTCTCTACTTTCTTTTGTATCAAGATATCTATTTAATCAAACTGCTGCAGGTCAAAATATTCAGGAATCTGTATTTCACTTTATTTTTATTATTTCATTTATAAAATCAGGAGTTCCTACAATTGTTCATATTCTCCATCCACAAGCTGAAAAAGTTTTTGAAATAGAAAATAACTCAGCCCATTCAAGTTCTGGATAATCTATTGCTACCGAAGTTAAACTTACATGATTTTTGTGAACTACAGCAGTATATGCTCAATCATTTACTAATCTTATTTTATTTATTATACAAAAGTTAATTATCTCTTCCCATTCTTCCCTACTAGCTCAAACAGGACATGGATTACCAGGTTTTACAGTTAAAATCATTCTAGGTAATTTTCCGATAGGCATATTTGAAACTTTTAATTTAAAGTTTTCAAAACTATAAATAGGCCAAATATATGATTCTTCTCATAGATATTCACACCAAGTAGCCATTACATCGTATGCTGGTGCATTTTTCATATATCATTTATTTTCTACTGGTGAATCAGTTCTATTTGCTCAACATGCTATTGGAAGTAATCATAAAATAGGTTTTTCTCAAGGTATTAACAAAGTTGATAAATGAGGGAAATTATCTACATTTATTCAAGTATTTAATTCAATTATTTTTTTATTTAATCATTCTGGGCTTCAATTATCCCAATAATTATGATTTTTATTTACATCTCTCATAACTTCTTCAGCCACTAGTTGTCTAAGTAATTCTGGAGGATTAGTGTCAGGTTCTCAAACTGCTATATTGATACTAGATCAAGCTCAATTTACAAGTTCATATTCTCTAATCATTTTTTTTATTCTTTGAAAAAGATTTTCTCAAGATTCTGGTAAATATCTCATAGTTTTTATTGTTAAAAAATAATTTAATTAATAAAATATATAAATACTGTCATTATCGGGCTTGACCCGATAATCTAGTAAAGTAAACATTGTTTGTACACTGGTTTATCGGGTCAAGCCCGATAATGACAAAAACAATAAAAATAACTTTATTTTTTCTTATTAATCATATATTTTAATATCTCAACAGCATTTAAAGCTGCTCATCTAAGAAGTTGATCGCCTGATACAAATAACTCTACTCAATAATCTCAAAAAACAAGATTTTTTCTAATTCTTCAAACTTCAATATTGTATTTTCATGTAGCAGTTAATGGCATAGGATAGATTTTGTTTACTGGGTCATCTCTCAAATCTACTCATGGAGAATTTGAAAGTAATTGTTTTATATCTTCTATATCGACTTTTTTTTCAGTTTCTAGTACTATACTTTCACTATGAGCTCTCAGAGTTGGAATTCTCACAGCAGTACAACTAACTTGTAGGTTTTTATTTCAAAGTATTTTATGGGTTTCCCGAGTTACTTTCATTTCTTCTTTTGTGTATCAGTTATCTTCAAATTTATCTATGTGTGGGATTAGGTTAAAAGCTATATCGTGTGCAAATACTTTATTTACTCTTTTTTCTCAAACAAGGTATTTTTTTGTATTTTCTATAAGTTCTTCCATTCATTTGGCTCATGCTCAACTTGTTGCTTGATAAGTTGAAACTATCATTTTTTTGATTCAGTATTTTTTATAAATTGGATTTACTGCCATCAAAGCAATTGCTGTTGTACAATTTGGATTTGCAATTATTTTAGCATCTCAAATAGAATCTGCATTGATTTCAGGTATAACTAGAGGTATATTGTCATCGTATCTAAAAACTGATGAATTATCAATAACGACTACTCATTTCTTATTTGCTATTGGAGCAAAAGCTTTTGAATTATCTCACCCTGCTGAAAATAATGCATAGTCCAATCATTCAAAGAAATCTTCATCTACTTTTTTTAATGTGATCTCTCAAAAAGGAGTATTTATTATATTTCAAGTAGATTCAGGAGATGCTCAAAGTCTAAGTTCTTTAATTGGTATTTTTAAATCATACAGACATTTAATCATTTCAACTCAAACAGCTCAAGTAGCTCAAACTATTCATACATTGTGCATAGAGTAAGGGTTATGGAATAAATTAAATTCAAAATATATTTTTATGTAGTTTAGTCAAAATAATATCTTTTTCTACTTTATTTATAAAAATAGTTAAAGTTTTATTAAATTCTCATTTAGAAATCAATTTTATATCATCTAAAGTAGATAATACTTTATAATCATTTATATTATCTCATACAATAGATATCTTTGTAACATTATTATCTATAGTGATACTAGATTTATTATCTAATTTATATAATTCATTTTTTATTTTTGTAGTAAAATCACTTTCTTTTAAAGATATTGTAAAAGAAGTCTCAGAAGTAGCTACAGAATCTATACTTACTAAATTATCTCTTATTATCTTAATAGCACCATACAGATATCATACTCATCATAACATTGAGTTATCAATAAAAGTAATCAATATCTGATTATTATCTATATTTATTCATTTTATTCAAGACAATTTAGTACTTTTACAAATTTTGGTTCATTGAGCTTTTGGATTAAATGTGTTTTTTATATAAACTGGGATGTTTTTTTCTTGGGCTGGTGAAATGGTTTTTGGGTGTAATACTTTGGCTCAAGTAAGTGCAAATTCCGCACATACAGAGTAGTCTAGTTCATCCCAAATTATTGGATTTTTAATTATTCTTGGGTCAGCTGACATCACTCAATCTACATCTGTCCATATTTCTACGCTAGTTGCATCAAATATATTTCATATAATTGTGGCTACAAAATCACTTCATCATCTATCAAATAAATATATATTTCAATTATCGTCTCATCATCAAAATCAAGTTATAACTGGAATTTCTTCTTGTATATTTTGGTTCTTAAGAAAAATTATGGCTTTTTCTTTTGATAAATCTTTTTTATACTCTGAATTCATAAATTCTCACTCACACATAATTATATCAGCAGATTTATAAAAATTGGAATTATATCCTGATTTATTGATTGCTAAAGATAGAAGTATAGAAGACAATATTTCTCAAAAATATAGTATCTTAGCTCTATCTTTTGAACTTAAATCTCATAATAAAGTGACTCATTTAAATATATTTTGTAAAATATCTAAATTATCTTTTATATTATTAAAATGTTTTTCACATATATTATTTGAACAAATTCATTTTACTACATCCTCGTGTTTTTTTCTTAGTTTATCAATTCAATCCATTACTGTATTTATATCTCCTTTTTGTGCTGATTCACACAGACTTATAAGAGTATTTGTTACTGTACTCATAGCTGATACTACAACTACAACATCTTCTTTAGAATTATTTTTTGTTTCAATTATTATTTGTGCTGTTTTTTGTATCATTTCTAGACTTCCCAGTGATGTTCACCCAAATTTAAGGATTTTCATAATTTTTATTTTATGTATAAATTATTTTTAGTATATTAGAAAAAAGAAAAAATCAAGTTTTGTAGTTATAAAATAAAAAAAAGTATAAAATTTAATTTTATACTTTTTTTATAATTAACATTTATATTTTCAATTTTCTTTTAGAGCCTATTAATCAATGGTTTTTATAAAAAATATCATCTCATTCAAAAAATATTTCTTTTTTTCAAGATAATAAAATATCGTGTTCAAGTATATTATTTTTATCCATACATAGTAATCATTCTCAATTTTTATTTGAATATTTCACAAATAATTTTCAATTAATCTCTTGAATGTCATCTATATATTTTTCTCAACATAATAATGTTAAATTTCTATTTATATTTAGTAAACATTGTCAATTTAGTAATCATATTCATTTTTTATCTCAATATTTTACAAAAAATTCTCAATCACAATTTTGAATTTCACTTATAAATTCTTTTCAAGATAATAACACATTTTTACTTTTTACATCATATAATCATTCTCAATCTTTAAGTATATCTATAAAATCTACAAATGATTTTCAATCAATATGCCTAAATTTACTTATTGATTTTTTTCAAGATAATAGAATTGTTTTACTTTCTACATCATATAATCCTAATCATTTTTTATCTTCAAATTTAACAACGATATTTCAGTTAAGTAAATGTGGGTAATATAATTCTCTTTTTCAAGATAATAGAATTGTTTTACTTTCTACATCAAATAATCAATTTCATTCTTTATCTTCAAAGACTATAAATAATTTATTTCAAATACTTTGATATCATATATATTTTTTTCATGATAATATTATACTTTTACTTTCTACATCAAATAATCAATTTCAATCCTTATTTTCAAAATTTACAAATACTTTAGATCAAAAAGTTTTTATAGTAGGAATATTTACTATTCATGACAATATTATATCTCTTTTGATATATTTTATATTTAAAGAAATACTATATATTCAATCATTATTTTGTAAAATTGATATATTTCAAACTGTTTGTATAACCTTATAATTTTCATTTCAAATTTTTTGATATAAATCTCATCAATGTTCTATAATAGGATTTTTTGAATTATCTAATAAATGTGTTAATTTTGAATTAATTATAAGAGAATTAAG
Source organism: bacterium (assembly GCA_024635475.1). Lineage (GTDB taxonomy): Bacteria > Patescibacteriota > Gracilibacteria > BD1-5 > UBA6164 > Altimarinus. The sequence goes on from JAGXIW010000001.1 coordinate 8,166, forward strand.
TTTTGTTTTTAATTCTCATATATGAAATAAAGGATTATTTTTTCTTTCAATTTTTGATGCATTAAAAGCATTTATATGTCAATTATATTCGATTTGTTTAATTGTATTTATGTATGATTTTTTAAATCATTTAGAATTAATTAATTCTAAAAATATTTTAGAATCTGGTTCAGAAATTCAATGTCATGATAAAATATTTTCAAAAATAAAAATTAATGATTTTGTATCACTTTTTTCTTCTTTTTCTGTCATATCCTCAAGTATTTTTGAAAATATTTTCACAGGAGTACTTTCTTCCTTGGTAAAATTATTTTCTTGTGTTAAATTATTATATGATTCTTCAACGAGAGTTCTTTTTATTTCTTTTTCTGGTAAGATATCATCAAGTTCATTTATATCTAAAGATAAGTTTCACATAAAAAAGTTTATAAATAATATTTCTACATTTATAAACTTTTTTATTTATTTGTCAATTTTATTTTATATAAAACCTCTAAATTATCATTATACTAAGCATATTTCAATAATTTATAATCATCAGCTACTCAATTTTTATGTAATAATAATCCAGCTTGAGATAACATCTTTGATACTTGATTATTTTCTCTGTCACTGGTAATCATTTCCCATAATTTTTTATTAGAAATTCATAACATCTGTCATAAGTTGATACTTGTTTCTTCATCTTTTGTTGTATCTTTCATATCAAGTACACCAAGTGCTTTATCCCCATATTCAGCTAATGGATTTTCTAACAATCTTAATCATCTTTTATTAAATTCACCTAGTGTGTTTTTAGTATCTTTACTCAATGTTTTTTGTTGTTGTACTTCAACTGAAGGACTTAAAGTTTGTATTTCTCTTGTTCTCATATTTTTTTATTATTATAAAATTAAATTTGTTTTTGTTTTTTGTTATATGTATTATTTTCATAAAGTTAAAGTAGAATTTTTGGTTTTATCTATTGCTAGAGATATTACATAGGCTCATTCTCATCTGGTTATATGTTGATAAGGTTGATAATAATTTTCTCAAAACTTATCTTTCCATGTATTACTTTTATCAAAAATTGTATTAGCTTTTTTATTATCCTCTTTTTCTAAATCTCTATAGGTTATTGATACTTGAGGAGATTTATTAAAGACTAGGTATTTATATGCTTTATCCAAGAAATCTTTTCTTGTAATAGGATTAAAAGAACTTACATTTTCTTTACTTAATATTTCTAAATTTGAATCAATTATAACTATAATATTTTTATCAATTGTATCTTTTTTTATTGTTAATAAAGTATTTTTGATCCAAATTATAGTTTCTTTTTCTGTCATAGCTCTTTTCTCTAGAAAATATCATTGCTTAAGCTCTGAAGTCGCTATATTATTTTCAAGTATTTTTATAACATCATCATAATAAGCATAAGATTCTGTTAATCATTTTGGAGCATCTGCTTTTAAATTAAGTATTATTAAATCTTTTTTTTCATTAAAAGAATATAATTTAATTTTAGCTTGGTCATCAAAAACTTTATAATCAAATATTACAAGTCATCAAACAGTATCTTTATATGATATTACCTTACTTTTTATATACTCATTTTCTTTACATTCTTTTTTCATTATATTTTTGATATTTTTTACATCTCAAGTTTTTATACATATTTTTGCATTTCATTCTGCTTTTAGATCAAAATCTCAAGTATATCTTAGATTTAAAAGTCTAGCTCATTTTTCATCTTTTAACATTACTGCTCATGAGTTTTTATCTCATAAAATAACTTTTGATTTTGCTAATACTATTGCAGATTTTGGACTAATAGCTTTCCCATCATCAAATACTTTTAATTTTATTGTTTCAATAGTCTTGTTTCACATTTTTATGTAAAGAGTTGTATCTCCTACTTTTTTACCAGTCAAAGTAATTTCTCTTTTTCAATCTGTAAAATTGTAAAATTTATTTGGAAATACATCTATTATATTTTGATCAATTATAAAACTTATTGGATATGGAGTATTTCATTTAAATCAATTTCATCTTTTATCTGTTATTTTTAAATTTATTTTTTTATTTATTCAAAGTCATACATTATCTCAAATTTCATTTGATTTAATATCTATATCATATTTTCTTTGAAATTCTTTAATTTCTCTTTCTTCAATTTCTTCTCTAGTCAACATTCATTCCCTACTAATTTTTTTAATTTCTTTTCATGATACTACTTCTTTAGTAACAATTTCATTTGAATTATTATTGTTACTTGCTAAGTATTTATCAAAATCTTTTTTTGTTTGAGCTCTTGTCTTAGGTCAGAAATATCAAGCTCAATCATCAGAAGTTGATAATATAACTCATTTATCTAATTGGTATCTTATTATATCTTGCAATAAAGAGTTATAATTTCAATCTATAGATCATTTATAATACCCCAATTTTCTATATATTTTCTGTACTTCAATTATATCATCGAATTCTGAATCTATATAAACTGGTTTATCAAAAATTCAATTAAAATTTCAACTTGTATTATTATTTGTTTTTATACTTGTTATAGTATTTTTTGGTTTTTTTATACTTACTTCTTTTATTACCATATTATTTAAAATCGTTCCTGAAGTTTCTAAAAAAGCAAGAGGGTCAACTGTTAAATTTTGTAAATCTTGAAAACATTTTCAATTATTTACTATATCATTATATGAGTAAGGACAAGTATCATAACTATAATATGCTGGAGAGCTTTTTGTAGTAACATCAATTTGAAAATGTAGGTGGTTTCAAGTAGAATTTCAAGTACTTCACACTTCTCATATTTTATCTCAAGCTTTTATTTCTTCTCATACTTTTACATCTATTTTTGATAAATGTGCATAGTTTGAAACTACTTTTTTTCAATTTATTTCATGTTTTATAGATATTAGATTTCAAAATTCTAATTTATTCTGTGCAATTATAATTTCTCAATCAGCCATTGCATAAACTGGAGTTCATTCTGAAGTAGCTATATCTACTCACATATGTCATCAATTTCACAGATCCCATCAATATGTATATGATGATCACCGTAAAACAGTATATCTTCTAGTATATTCATTATATCATTCATTTAAATCAGCATATTTTTGATAATCATCTGTTTTAAGAATTTTTAAATTTTCTTTACATTTACTATCAAGATCTGCAAATTTTTCATATCTACATTCAAGTTTTGCAACTTGTTGTAATGGATACATTATTTCTTGGCTAGCTGACCTAGTAATATCTGGTGGGATAATTACTAGTCATATCAGAAGTGCTGATATGGTTTTCTTTATTTTTGTTTCCATAATAATTTTTTAGAAATAATTTTTATTTAAATTGTTTTTGTATATAATTAGTTTTAAGTACCAATTTATATATTTTGACATTTAAATTATTTTGTGTGTAATTAATTATCTCATATAAATTATGCAATATATTTTAGATATTGTCAAATATTTTAATTACTTTTTTTATAAAAAAGTAATTTGTCAAGAAAAATAAGATACAAGAACAAAGACAAAAGCTGAAAAACAAAGGAAAATAATAACATATTTAAAATTAATTAATTTTTATTATGTATATCTTTAAATTACAATTATTTTGATTAACTATTGCTCCCACATACTATTGACTTATGTATGTGCTTTGATTTGTGTATTGATATATAACCGTAAAAAGGTGATTAAAATTGAGTCATAAAAAAATGGATGACTTGCTTTTATATATATTTATATGAGTAATTTTATGATGAAGAATAGGTTATATATTGTTTTATGATCTGAGTTATTACATAGGTAATCCATCAAATTTAATTAAAATTTGGGAATGATGAATGAGTTTTCATGGTTGAGTGATTTGAGTTGTTTTAGCTATGTATTTTTTTGCTAAAAAATACAAGAAATCTATATTGAATAATAAACTTGATTTAAATCCACAAACTTCTAAAGCATTTTTAAAACTTACTGACGAAGTCTGTAGAAGTCTACCTGTATGATTGTGACTAGGAAGATTGTGAAATTACCTCAATAAAGAACTACTTTGATATAGTCCTTATGATTGACCTTTTGCTGTTTATATAAATTCCGTTTGATACTTTCCTTCTCCTTTACTTGAAGCTATTTTAGAATGACTTGTATTATTTTTAATACTCGCTTATTTTTATAAAAAGAAAAATACAGAATGAAAAATACAGGATTGACAAGTAGCTTCATTATTCTTAATATTTTATGCTATTTTCAGGATTTTTGTAGAAATATTTTTTAGGACTCCTGATCCTCAGATTGGATATATCTTTTGATTTTTAACTATGTGAGAGATTCTTACATTTCCTATGCTTATTGTCTGAATTTATTATTTTGTTAAGTTAAGTAAATAATATGACTATTTCAAATATATTTATAATAATTTCAGCTATAATAACAGCTTTAACTTTTTTTATTAAGGGGTTAACTAATTTTGGTATAAACCATGCTTTTTTGTCAGAATCTACATATCACATAGTTTTAGTACAATTTTTATTGTACCAGTTTTTACATTGAGGTGTAACTCATCTTATTTTTAATTCATTATTTATTTATATATTTTGAAATTGACTTGAAAATCTAATTTGAAAAAGAAAATTTATTATATTTTTTATATTTAATACTATTTTTGTTTGAATATCTTTACTTTTATTTACTTCGGGAAATACCATATGAATAAGTGGTTTTTGTATGGCTATTTTAACCTATTTTACTCTAGAATTATATAGTAAAAATAATCCAGAATATAAGTGATGAATAACAGCTATAGTAATAAACCTAGCTATATGATTTACCCCATGAATAAGTCTTGTTTGACATCTTTTTTGAAGTATAGCATGAGGGATATTTTATTTGTATAATAAAGAAAAAAAGAGTTAATTTAATAACTCTTTTTTTATAATATATTCTTAAATTATATCATTTTCTTCCTCATTTTTCATCATCCTTGTTTTTAATTCATCCCAAACTTCTTTTGGAATTGGTTTAGCTATCTTTACTTCTGGGTATTTTTTAGCTGCTAGAAAAGGTCATCTTTTGCTATTTTTGATAACTAGTTCTTCCCCACTTTCTTGGTCTATCAAAAGTCATTTTTCTTTTACTATTTCTTCTAGTATTTCATCTTTTTCTGATTTAATCTTACCTATCCGTTTTACTTCTGGATAATCTGAACTTGCGAGAAATGGACCAAATCTACCGAATTTAACAACTATTGTACCTCATTCTGGACATGGTTTTCATTCGTATTTTTCTTTTATAGCTTCAAGTCATGGATTATCATTTTCTGTTCTTTCTATATATTTACATTCAGGATATCAAGTACAACCGATAAATTTACCTGTTTTACTATATTTATAAACTAGATCTTTTCCACACTCAGGACATTCTTTTCCTACCATTTCTATTACCTTTTCCGCATTTTCACCTGCATTTTCAAGATCTTTTTTTAGAGTTTGCTCCCAAAAATTTGAAAGCATAGTTTGGTATTTTTCCTTTCAAGTAGCTACTTTATCGAAATCTTCTTCTACAAGTGAAGTAAATTTATAATCCATCATTTTTTCAAAATATTTAGTTAGAAAATCTGTAACAGTAAAAGCAACATCAGTTGGTTTTAAATATTTTCTTTCAAATTTTTCTATATATCATCTGTCTATTATTGTTCAAATAGTTGGAGCATAAGTTGAAGGTCTACCAATTCATTCTCATTCCATTTTTTTAACTAGAGATGCTTCTGTATAACGAGCAGGTGGACGAGAAAAAGTTTGAAGCGAATTAATTTCTTTACTATTTACCAAAGTTCATACATCAAGCTTTGGTAATTTAGAATTGTCTTCTTCATCAAGCTCATCATCATTTCATTCTATATAAAGCTTCATAAATCAATCAAATTTAATAACTTCTCATTTTGTTATCCAATTTGAGTTTTTGTTTATAATTGGTGAAAAATCCATAGTTGTAATTTCAATTAAAGCATCAGTCATCTGACTTGCTATAGTTCTTTTCCAAATTAATTCATATAATCTCTGTTCTTGAGGTTCTAAAGTTCATTTTAAACTATCTGGTGTTTTTGATAAATCAACTGGTCTAATAGCTTCATGAGCTTCTTGTGCTGAAGCTTGTTTTGTTTTGTATTGTCTTTCTTTATGATAATCTTTTCAAAATAGTTTTTCTATTACTTCTTTTGAACTATCTAAAGCAAATTTAGATAGATTTACACTATCAGTTCTCATATATGTAATAAGTCATTGTCTTTCTCATCATCATAAATCGATTCATTCATAAAGTTTTTGAGCTATCATCATCGTTTGTTTAACACCGTATCAAAATTTACGACTAGCTTCTTGTTGTAAAGTTGATGTTGTAAAAGGAGCCCCAGGAGTTCTCTTACTATCTTTTTTAATTGTATCATTTAATACAAATTCTAGATTTATTTTTTGGCTCAATAAAGTATATCAGTTTTTATCTTTAGTTGATTCTAATGATTCTAAATTTGGAAGTAATGTTAAAAGGAACTTATCTACATCTTCACGAGAATTAAAATTTTTTCATTTTCATCATATTTTTTCTAAAATTGACTTAAATTGAAAATTATTATGTTCTAAGTTTGCAAGTACTTTCCAACTTTCTTTTGGTTTAAATTCTTGTATTTCTCTTTCTCTTTCTACTATCATCTTAACAGCTACTGATTGTACCCTTCAAGCTGATAATCATTTTCTTATTTTTTTCCATAAAACAGGACTAACTTTGTATCATACAAGTCTATCTAATATCCTTCTTGCTTGTTGAGCATCTACTAGATTGATATCTATATTTCTAGGAGTTTTTATACTTTCTTCTATTGCTTTTTTTGTAATCTCATGAAAAACTATTCTTTTTACTTTTGTAGGATCAATATCAAGCACATTGCAAAGATGCCAACCAATAGCCTCTCATTCCCTATCCTCATCGGTTGCTATCCAAACTTCTTGTGATTTTGAAGCTAAGCTTTTTAATGATTCAACTGTTTTTATTTTTTCTTTTGAGATTTGATATTTTGGTAAAAAATTATTATCTATATCAACTCATAATTCTTTTTCCGGTAAATCTCTTATATGTCACATAGATGCAACTACTTTATAATCTGCTCATAAAAATTTTTCTATGGTTTTTCACTTTGCTGGAGATTCCACTATTACTAAGTTTTTTGACATAAAAGAATGTATTAAAAGTAAAATTTGAACTTATTTTTTCCTATAATATTCAGATATTTAAAATAAAGTGTATTTTTTTATTGTTTTTAGTCAAAAAAAAATTAGAAAAACTTGTTTTTCTAATTTTAAAATTTAATTATTATTATTTTTTTAAACTCTTTTTAATTCTGTCTTTGTTCTTTGTAATCCTGAGAATAGCGAAGGATCCCTTTAGCATTGTAAAATTAGTTAAATCATGTTTAAGAGATTCTTCATTTCATTCAGAATTACAACTTTCTTTATTTTAATAATAAATATCAATAACATTTTTAACAAGATTTCTATTATCATATGGAAATTTATGGTTTTCTATATATCTTATAATAGCATAAAAGATACTCCAAACATTGTCTTCATTGTAGAAAAAAGCATTTCATTCACTTTTTACTGGATTAAACTCATTTAATATATTGTTTAGATAATTATCTTTTGATACTATTGGAACAATTCCTTTTTTTAAATAATCTCATAATCTTCACATACAATTATCACATACTATAAAATCAATTCAAAATAATAAATTATCATTTACTTCATTTAAGTAAATCATAGAATCATACTTTCAAAATTCCTCTTTTGATAAAACAATTAAATCAATAGGTAAAACTGATAATCATTTTAATAAATCTCAAAGCAACTCTTTATTGTCCATTACAATAATTCATAAGATTTTATTTTTCTTAAGTAATTTAAATTTATTTTTTATACTTTCCGTTTGCCTTTTTTTCTCAATAAGTATTTCTGTTAATCCCATATTTAATAAATCAAAAATAAAAGATAATAAGTAATAGACAGTTTTATTTGTAAATGTTTATCTATTTGTCTAACTAAAATAATTTTATCACAATTAGAATAAATAAACAAAAAAAATGATTTGACAAAACTTATATATATAATTAAATAAAAAACTTGTGTTTTTACAGGATTTTATTATTGTTATTGCATAATTTAAAATTATTATTTTTTCTATGAAATCCATTATACTTAAAATAGTTATCTTCATTTTTGCTTTATTTATAATTCACTCTATTTTTTCAGCTTTTGTTCCTGTGGATACGGTCTTTAATGATATAAATAAAGATTATAAATATTTTAATGAACTTCAAGAATTATACAATAAACAAGTTTTTTATCCTGATGAAAATGATAAATTTAATCCAAATAATTTACTCCGTAGAGAGGAATTTATAAGTGTTATCATGGAAACTAGTTGTAATAAATGTACAAAACCTAACACTTCAACTTGAATTATAGATAAATATAAAGATCTTATTCCATTTTTTGATGTACCAAGCTCTAATAGTTACTTTTATTGTATATCCTTAGCAAATGATAAAAATTATATTGATTCATATCCAGTATGATATAAATGTGATGACGAAACAATTAATGCTGATAAAACACCTTTTTGTCCCAATAATTATGTAAGTTTAGAAGAAGCAGTATCCTTAATACTTAGAAATTCAAATTTGTTTTCAGTTGAAGAAAATAATGCCGTATTAGCAGATATAGCTAATTGAAAGATTACAACAGAATTGGCAGATGACATAGCACCAAAAAATATAGATTGAAGTACTTATATGTATTATGGATACATAAAAAAAGCATTAGATTACTCTATCGAAGAATATGATGCTTTATGAAATAAGAAAGTCTATAAGTTAATTGATTTAAGTAATTGAAAAGTCTATCCACAAAAATTAATTACAAAAGAAGAATTTTTGAAAATGGCCTATATAGCATTAAAAACAAATAGTTGTCAAAATGTTATTGATCCTACTTTATTAAGTTTAGATTGACAAACTTGAACTTCATCTGTATCTCCAGCAGAAACTACTATCTTAAATTGTGAGGATAGAGATAGTGATGATGATTGAATTAATGATTGTGTTGATTTATGTCCAGATATATATTGAAAAACAATAAATAAATGATGTCCTATATATGATTTATGTAATAGTGATTGTACTTGTTCTAATTGAAGAGTTTGTACTTTGAGTAATAAATCTCTTTGTGGTATTAAATGAGTTTGTGTAGATGATAATAGTAAAGTTAATGATGACAATAAAACAAATGAGTGTCTAGAAAAATATAATTCAAGCAAGATTTATGGTAATGTAGTTTGTAATTCTTGTCCCTGTGATAATTTTGTTGATTTTGCAAGTAATATAAGAAAATGTGATTATCTATTCCCTGCGATCACCTCTACTGGTAGTACACAGATTTATTCAGCTTGAAAATTCTTTGAGGTAAAATAATTAACAATGCTTTTTATCTATATCACATTCCCAATTATCTTTCTGGCTATCAAAATAAAATATAGGGATAGCAATTAGAGTAAGTATAGCTGAGGCTCAAAGTCACCAAACTATACTCCAAGCAAGTCAGCTCCAAACTGGGTCTGAAGTTATCTTAATTGCTCAGAAAATTGCTGAAATAGAAGTAAGCATAATTGGCATAAATCTGATATATCAAGCCTCTATTATTGCCATTTCTAAAGTCCATCATCTCGATTTAAGTATTTCAATGTAATCAATTAGAAGTATTGCATTTCATACTACTATTCAAGCAAGACTTATAACTCATATCATTCCCGTTGCATTAAAGTATTCATTTTTTAATAGATACAATATACTAAATCAAGGAAATATTCCAAAAAATCAAAGTAAGAAAGGAAGCATAACAATTCAAGCAATCCTAAAGCTTTTAAATTGTCAAACAATTAGAAAATATATTGCAATTAGAGCTAAGATCATAGCAGTTCAAAGATCTCTAAATGTATCCATTGTAAGTTTCCATTCTCAATCCCATTCTATTTTGTATGTTTTTCAATCTTTTATTCATTCAAAAGTCAGATCATAAAATGAAGAGTCAATAAGACGATAATCTTTTCATAAAAATTCGTCACTTTTAAAAATAGAAAAAAGTTTAAGTATTGGATAAACTACAGAATTATCTCCCATTTCAGCATATATATAGTTTGTTTCTTTTCTATTATCTGTATTTATTTCATGATTTAAAAATGTCAATTTTTTTCTAGATATACTACTTAGTGGAATTTGTTGTCAATTATTATTTGTAAAAGTAATATTATCGAATAATTTTATAGTATCAGATTGACTTTGTTTTACTCATAAAAGTATATTTGTTGATTCTAAGGATGTAGAATCCTTTATCAAACTAATAGGAATAGAATTTGTTGCTATCCTTATACTATTTGCAACTTGTTCAATTGTTAATTCAGATTTTTTCAGAGAATAATTATCTATATTGAGTTCTACTTTTTTATAAGTTGTAGATAGAGAATTTCATAAATCTACTATGTCATATTTCTTACTAATTCACTCTACAGTTGTATATACTTTTTTAGTAAAGTTATCTATATTTTCTTGTTCCAAATCAGTTCATGATAATTTCATTAAAAATGTCGCTCTAACAGGTGGTCATGGAGGATCTTCAAGTAATCTCAATTTTATATCATTATATTTTGATTTTAGATATTTTTCTAAAATTGGTCTAAGTTGAATAGCATAAGCTTCAGATTTAATTCTATCTGTATTTTCGTGTTTTGATACTAGATTTATCCTTGTAGATAATTGATATGATTCCATTCTATTGCTCCCTCATCTAAAAAGATTTGCAAAATCAGGAGGTAGGGCTAGTCAAATAGTTGATGATATATTATCAACTACATTTAGATTTGTTGGAATAGTACAGTTTTGTTTTGTATCACATCATAATAAAAACTTTTCTATATCTTTTTCTATTTCTAACATCTTTTCTACACTTGTTCATCTAGGTCAATCAACCCAAAGGTATACTTGATCCTGATTTGATTTAGGAAGCATACGAGCTTTAAATACACCAAAATAGATTGGTAAAATTGTTATTAAAATAAGCGATACCCAAAATGTTATTTTAAATATTTTTCTTTTTTTATTTGAGTTTATATCTTTATTAATAAAGTATTGCATTGTTTTTACATAGATTTTTCTTACATCATATTTTCCTACTTTTTTAATTTTATGATGATCTTCTCATTCCTTTAAATCTTTAGTTGTCAAATAACTTACAAAAGGATTTATTGAAAAAGCTATAACTATTGATAGAAGTAGTGAAACAATTCAGTATTTTGGAATAGGTCACATATATTCTCCCATCATTCAAGTTACAGCAAACATCCCAGCAAATGACAATACTTTAGTAATTGTAGAAAGTATAACACCAGGTCAAACTTCATTTACTGCAGTTAATATAGCTTGTAATTTTGTATGTCATGTTTCCCTCCTTTCTTCTAAATGTCTATGCATATTTTCTACTACTACTATACTATCATCAACAAGCATTCATATAATCAAAATTAAAGCAAAAAGAGTTATTCTATTTATATTATCTCCTGACAGGTAAGCAAAAAGAAAAACTAAAGATAAGATCAAAGGTATAGAAGTTGCTGTATTTAATGCATTTTTAGCTCATAAAAATATAATTAATATTACAATTACTATAACTATAGATAAAATCAAATCTCTTATTAGTTCACTTGTAGCTAGACTTGCTTTCTCTCATTCATTTTGTATTATTTTTATTTCTATATTTTTAGGTAATTTTTCTTTGATTTCTTCTAATTTTTTTTCTATGTTTCCAGTTACAAAAACAGCATTTGTTCAGATTTGTTTTCATACTCATAAAAAAACTACTTCATTTCATAGATTATTTTTCTCACTGTAGATTGAGTATTTATCTATTTTTTTAGTACCAAACTTTATATTAGCAACATCTTCAAGAAATATATCACTTCAATTAAAACTTGCAATTAATAGTTTTTGTAATTTATCCAAATTGTTTAGGTTTGAAGTAAGTTCTATAAAAGTTTTTTCTTCTTTTGAATTATCTATACTTCAAATTGGAAATGAAACATCATTTTTCTTTAATACATCATAAACTTGCAATATATCTATATTTTTTGCTTGTAATTTATCTAAATCAAGTTCAATAAATATGTTATTATTTAATCATCAAATAATATCAAGAGTCGTAACATTTGGAATGACTTTAAATTCATTTTTTATTATATTTGCAACTTGTCTCAGATAAATATACTTTTCTTGAGTTGTAAGTTGTAAACTACTTTGTCATTGCGAAGATTGATTTTCTGATTTTTTTAAAGTTATTGCATAAGTAATTTGAGGTAATTCATCTGGATCTATAGCTTTTATAACTGGGATAGAAACTCATATAGGTTTTATATCTAGATTTTGAGATAGTTTTTGAAGTAATCTAATCTTAGCATTTTCTTTATCAATTCAAACTTTAAATTTTACCATAACTCAAACAAAATTTTCTCTAGAAGTAGAAAAAACTTCATCAATTCATTCTATTTCCATGATTTTATTTTCAAGTTCTGAAGTTACCAATGTCTTAACATCTTGCGAATTAAGCCCAGGAGACTCTACATAAACCTGAAAAGCTGGCACTATAATTGTAGGATTATATTGTTTTGGTATAATTATGTAACTTCAAATTCAAGTTATTAATATAACTAAAATTAACACAAAAGTTAATTTAGTATTTTTTATAAAGAATTCTGCAATTTTTGAAAACATAGTTTTTTAATTAGTAATTAGCAATGATTAAGGAATAATTAAGGATTTTTATTTTTCTAATACTTCCCCATCAAATAAATTTTCTTTTCAATCTGTTATTATTTCTTCTCAAGTTTTTAATCATTCAATCAGCGAAAATTCATCATTTTGTTTTAGTATTTTAATTTGTCTAAATTCTATTGTTTTTCAAAGTTTTTTATTAGTTTTAATAACATAAACTCAAGGAATCATATATTTTTCTATTATAGTTTTATTTTGTATAAAAATTCAATTTTTACTTTTATCATTTATATAAAGTTTTGCAATACTTCAAATTATTATATCTTTAGGATTAAATAAAGAGATTTCTATTTTTGTTTTTTTTGTTATTTCATTTTTTATTGGAAAAATTGTTTTTATTATTCATTCTCTAAATCAATCATTTCACTCTATGGATATATTTACTTTATCTCATAATTTTATTTTAGATAATGTATTATCTGGTATTTCAAAAACTATTTTTATATCTCTATTATCTGATATCTCAACTATAGGCATACTAGGAACAATAACCTGTCACATTTCAACAAACTTTTTTGTTACTACTCAAGATATAGGTGACCTTATTATAGAATTACTTATGCTTACTAAAGTTAAATCTTTTCATATTTCAATTTTAGTAGTTTCTAAGTTTAATTCACTTAATTTAGCATTTTTATTTGTTTCTATACTTGCTCTATTTTTATTAATTTCATTCAATTTTTCACCAGCATCTTTTGTTTTTGTTTCTACATCTGATATTTTTAAATTATTTCATTCTATTGCTTGTTCATAATTTTTTGAAATTGTGTCTAAATTATTATTAGCTAAATCAACTTTTTTTTGTAATAAAGTTAATGCTTTTTCTTTTTCACTATTAAAATCATCAATACTTTCTTTGATTCATTTAAGTCAAAGAACATAATTTCAACTTACAGTTACTAAAATACTTTCTATATTACTTCAAAAATTTGAAATAGTTTGTTTATGATTATTAATTACATTTGTTCAAAAATTTGGTTCACTTGATACTGAATTATCAACAGTTTCATATAAATCTTTTAAAAAATTTCTTAATTCATTATTGAAATCAATTCAAATAGTAAGAGTATTTTTTATTTCTTCATTACTAGGCTCTTTATTTAAAATAGTTGTTTCATAGATATTTTTATAATTTAGATAACTTCTATTAACAGTTTTAAATTGTTCTATTACTTGAGTTTTTTGATTCGTATCTTTTGCTCATAAAAAGTCTTCAAAAACATCATTATTATCATCATTTGTAGGATTTATAACTCATAAAAGTTCATCAGCATATTTTATAGTATTTGTATCTATTATCATTGAAGAGGTAATTGCATTTTTACCATTTGAATATAGATTTTTTTCTTTTGTATTAAAAACCAATTTAGTTTGTTCTAACTCTATTTTTGTTGTTTCTAGTGCATTTTTTGTTGTTTCAATTTGGGAATTTATTGAAGCTAATTCTTTATCTTTTATATTTTTTGTTAAAGATAATATATTATTTGCTCAATTTAAATTTATATTTATTTGATTTTCAAGTGACCTAGTTATATCTATTTGGCTATCATAACTTTTAGAAATAGAATCTTTTAATTCTTGCATTTGCAAAATCATTTTTTCTTGGTTTACAAGAGATGTACTACTTTCAGCATTATCAAATCTAGCTATTATATCTCAAGCATTTACTATATCACCCTCTTTCACATAAATATCTCTTATTAATCATCATTGTTTTGTTCAAAGTTGTGTTTTTAAATTACTTTCTACATATCATACAAAATCATCTTCTAGATTTATACTACCTGAAGCAACTTTTGTTGTTTTATAATACTTTACTAATTTTTCTTCTTGTTTATCACATGAAACCAATGAAAAAGTAAAAATAATCAATGTAAGAGTTGTAATAATTTTTTTTATCATAATTTGTGTTATTAAAGTTATTAAAAATTAATTTTTAAATAATTCATCTATTTCTAAAATAATTTTATCTAAATCAAAAGGACAATTTCAAAAAATACATTTTTTCTTTGATATATTTTCTAATATAGAAAGTAATATAAATACTTTTTCTTGATTCAGTTTATATTTAGTACGAAAAGCTTCATATATTATAACAAAAATTGTATTTTGCATATCTGAAACCAATTCTTTCAATTTTTGATTTTCACAGTATCAATTTTGGTTTATTAAAGAAAATATATTTTTACTTTTTGATGGATAATAAATAAATTCCTTAATAAAATTTTTTAAGTCATTGTTATTTGTTATTTTTTTTATAAAATCTAGATAAATCTCAAATGAATAACTTATAAGTTCTTCTTGCAATTTATCTTTTGAAGGAAAATAATAATACAAAGAAGATTTTTTTATTTTCAAAGTATTTGCTAATTCTTGCATACTTACTTCTTTAAAAGTCTTATCATAAAAGATAGGTTCAATTATCTTTAGTACTTCTTTTTTTTCCATAATTTATATTTTTATATAAAATAATACCTAACGGTTGGTAGGTTGATAATATTTTTTTTTTTTATATTGTCAAATCTTTTTCTATAAACAAAAATAATTTGCAAAAAATAAAAAAAGAGTAAAATCAAAACCGTTAAATCCACAAATATAATTAATTATAAATAGAATATGAAAAGACTTGAAGTAAAGCAAATCTCTAAGATGTTTTTAACTAATAAATTTTTTAAGAAAATAGTAGCTTATTTGGGGCTTGTATTATTCTTCTATATATTTTCTGATTTTTTGTCTATATTTTTTCTTACTTTTATTTTTGCTTATTTATTTTCATCAATTTGAAAGTATTTAAAAATAAAAATTGATAAATTAATTGATAAATCAGTATCTAAAAATAAATTAAAAAAGTTTTTAAAAAAAATTATTTCTCTAAATGCTTTAATACTTTTTGAATATCTTGTTTTTATATTTTTGATAATTTTTACTTTATCAAATATGCTTCCTAAGATAGTTGATGAACTTATAAGTCTGCCTGAAAAAGTACCATTTATAAAAAATGAAGTTGATAATATTGTTACTAAATTACAAGATTTGATAGCTTTTAACAGTGAATTATGATGAAGTATTACAGAAGTAGTAAATACTCAAGACATCAATATATTTTTTGATATTTTTAATAAATTAAAATCAGCTTGACTTATTTTCTTCAAAATATTTTTATCTCTTGTTTTAAGTTATATTTTTATAATAGATCAATCAAAATTAAAGAAGTACTTTTTATGAATAAAAAAATCTAATTTTGCATTTTTTTATCATGAATATGCTGATTTTTTTGAAAGAATTGTTAAAAGTTTTGGTCTTATATTTAAAGCTCAATCATTAATAGCATTAACCAATACTATTTTAACAGCTATTTGATTATATACTATTTGACTTATATATAATGGAGCTTTATTTCCATATTTTCTTACATTAATAATTATTGTCTTTATTTGTTGATTTATCCCTGTTTTATGAACTTTTATATCATCAATACCAATATTATTTATTGGTTACAATGTATGATGATTAAGTATTATATTGTCATTACTTGTATTAATTACTCTTGTACACTTTATTGAAGCATATTATTTAAATCCTAAAATAGTTTCGAGTTTTTTAAATTTACCTGTTTCTTTAACATTTGTCATACTTATAGTTTCTGAACATTTATTTTGAATTGCATGACTTTTAATTTGAGTAAGTTTATTTTACTTTTTAGAATCACTTCTAAAAGATGCAGATAAATGAATAAATGAAATAAACTGAAAATAAATATATAATATTATATTAATAGTATAGGAATTGCATTATTGGTTGAAAAATTAAGAAAAATGAAAAGTAATAAATTTGATAATTTAAAAAAATTAAATACTATATATAAATAAATGCTATATAAAAATAGAAATTAAAAATATAGTATTTTTTTTAAAATTAAACACTATTTATTTTATAATTGTAATTATTTATGTACTCTAACGAATCTCTTGATAGAATCGCAAAAATAAAAAAACTAAAAGATGCCTGAATAATTGTTTATGCTAACCATTATCATTGAAAAATTGATATTTCTGATATTTTAAATAAAAAATCAGAAATAAAAGAAGTTGAAGATTTACAAGATAACAAAGCAAAGTGAGATTTTCAAATAGCTTGAAGGATGATTAGTTATAAAAGTCATTGAAAATTGGCTTTTGCTAAAATAATGGATCACTCATGAATTATACAAGTTTGTTTTATGAAAGATAAAATCAAATTTAATACTTGAAAAAATATTGTTGAAAATGTAGATATATGATGAGAAAATAAATCTGCATATAAAATAAGTGAAAAATTTACTGATACTTGAGATTATATTTGAGTTATTTGAGATTTATTTTTGACTAAACATTGAGAATTAACTTTATTTGTTAAAGAATTTCAAATCCTTGCTAAATCTATAAGACCATTACCTGAAAAATTTCATTGATTAACAGATGAAGAAACTATTTATAGACAAAGATATCTTGATTTAATAATGAATGAAGACTCATATAATAGATTAAGATTAAGAAGTAAGTATATAAAGACCCTTAGAGATTTTTATAATATGCATAATTTTATAGAGATCGAAACTCCAGTACTTTGAAATGCTGCTTCTTGAGCTGCAGCAGCACCATTTATAACTCATCATAATGATTTTTGAGAAGATTTTTATTTAAGAATAAGTCCAGAAACTAGCTTAAAGAAAGCAACTGTTTGAAGATTTGAAAGGGTTGTAGAATTTGCTCGTGACTTTAGAAATGAATGAAGTGATCCTTCACATTTACAAGAATTTACTATGATTGAACATTATGCTGCATGGTGGGATTTTAAAGATAATATTGAGTTTACTGAAAAAATGTTTGATTATATATTTGATAATATATCAGAATTCAAAAGAGAAGTAAAAGTTAAAGATAAGCTTTGAGTTGAAAAAATAGTTAATTTTAAAACTCCTTTTGAAAGAATTGATTATATAAAATGAATTAAAAATGCATGTTGAATTGATGTTTCTATTTATAAAATATGAGATGAATCTAAACTTATCAATGATATAAAAAAAGCTTGAGTAGAATTTGACTGAATGGATAAAATGTTAACTCCTACATTAATCGATTATCTATTTAAAAAAGTACTTAGACCTAGTATAGTATGACCTGCATTTGTTTATAATTACCCTAGGACTATTCAACCTCTAGCTAGACAAAGTGATGAAAATCATGAGATAGTTGAACAATTTCAACTTTTAGTAAATGGTTGGGAAATATTAAAATCTTATAGTGAGCTTGTTGATCCAGAAATACAAAGATTAAATTTCTATGAACAAGCTAAAGCAAAGGAAATGTGAGATGAAGAAGCAACGAGTGTAGATGAAGACTTTGTATATGCCATGGAATATGGTATGCCACCACAATCTGGATGGTGAATGTGAGTAGAGAGGTCTTTTTCTATACTAACTTGACAAGATAATTTAAGGGATGTTATTCTCTTCCCTTTGTTAAAATCTCAAAAATAATTTGTTTATATAAAAAAAATCAAAGCAGAAAATTGCTTTGATTTTTTTTATGAAATTTAAATTAAATTAGATAGCTCTTCTCTTCCTAAAATAAAATAATGATCCTAATATAAGTGATGCCAAAAATATAAATATACTTTCAGGTCAAGTTTGAGGTAATTTATTACTTTCTGAAGCTATAATATCTCAAGTAGATAAAACTCCTGTCATAATCTTTCAAGAAGGTCAATAAGATACTTCATTTTCAGGTGATCAAGCTTCTAAATCTGCTTCATTTTCTTCATCACTAATGACAAGATCATCATTATCATTATCATTATCATTGTCATTATCATTATCATTGTCATTGTCATTATCATTGTCATTATCATTATCATTATCAACTGTGCTAGTATCATCTGTAATAGGGAAACTAGAAACCATAAATTTCAATTCTCAATTTATTCATTCTTCTATATTTACTCATTCTTCATCTATTATATTTATTACAACTATTTTATATTCTCAAATATCAATGGGATTTGATAGTACTAGATTTAATTTAGTTTTATCATCTGTAACTAATTCTGTTACTACTACTTTGGTTACTTCTTTATTATCTTTTGTAATTTTAAATTCTCTTAGTCCATTTTCAGACTGGTCTATAGATTTATTAAAAGTTAATTCAAGTTCTTTTGGACTTTTCGTAACTACTTCTTCTAATGCAAATTTTATTTCATTCATTGATTTAGTAGTAAAAGCTCATTCTGGAGAAAATAAACTTTCATCTTCAGTTTCTATATCAATAGATGTTACAACTACATAATATGTAGTATTTTCTTTTAATCATGTTAATGTTGTTTTGTTTTCTTCCATTACATCTCAAAAGCTTTTATAATCATTTCAAGGTTTTTCAGAATAGTATACAAAATATCAAGTAGCTGAATCCAGTTTTTCCCATGTAATTTCTAAAGAAGTTGATTGAGCTTTTATAAGAGTAGGAGCCTTAGTAAAACTAGAATTAGCAACTAATGTATTTATTCAAATTATTAAAAAACTTAGTAAATAAATAATAATTCTTTTCATATTTATAGATTTTATAAAATAAAATTTGTTTTTAAAGTTAATTTACTTAAAATAAATTTAAGGTACATGTGTATAATACTATATTATTTATTTTATATCAAATTTTTGTATATGAATTATAAAAAAAATGCTTTTACTTTAATAGAATTAATAGTTTGAATCGCTATAATTGGAATACTTTCACTTTGAATTAAAAATTTATATTGAAATAGTATACCAGATAAACAAAAACTAAATTTATTTACAACTAAGCTTGTTTGAATTATTAATACTGTAAAAAATTATTCATTGGTATGAAAATGAATCTGAACAACATTAGAGACTCCTATATATTTTAAAATGAAGATATCAAAATCTTGATCTGGTTCATTAGAAACTTATTATAATACTTGAGCTACAGACTTCTTATATGAGCCATTAAGTATAACAAATTTTGATCAATATTATAGTATACAATCAATTCAATGTAAAAGTTTAGACTTAATTGCTTCTTGATCTATAAGTAATGTAGATATTTCGTTTGAATGATCAAATATTACATTAAGCTGATGTATTGATAATTATCATAAAATTATAGATATAAACCTTTTATATAAAGGGTTTAAAAAAATAATTAGATTAAATGGAATTAGTTGAGTAGTTGAAGAAATTACAAATTAGTATTTTTTCTATACAAGAAATAAAAAAATAATAAATATAACATTCCAAATAATCATCAATATATAAAAATATCTAAATAAAATGATAAACTATAATTTGAAATTAAATTGCTTCAAATTATATAAATAAAAATAGAAAAAAGTATATTTATCAAAATAAATTTAATTGGAAATTTAATTTTTATTATTCTATTTGTTTCTATATATCAAATCATAAATAATAAAATCTGACTTAGTACAGTTATAATTCAGCTTCACATAAATGAATATTTTGGTATAACTATAATATTTCAAATTATATTAAATAAAGCAACTACAATATTAATTTTTAATAATTTTGATTCATTATTTGATGATATCAATATATAAATAAATAAATTTGATATAAAATAAAAAACTAATACTAGTAAAACTATAAAAAATACACTGGATGATGAAAATATATGTCAGGGTGCATTTATATAATCTTTGTTTGCTACTAATTCTATAATATAATCTCTGAATATAGTTCAAGATACAAGCAAAAATAAAGAAAAGGAAAATAATATTTTAAATGAAATATTTGTTAATTTTTTGATTGCATCAAAATTTTTATTTTCAAAATCTTTTGATAATTCAGATAAAATAGAATTTAAATAAAATCATCCTACAATCATCAATACCTCAACTATTTTCATAGGTAGACTATATAATGCTATGGAAATATCAGATATATTTTTAGGTTCTAGTAATGAAATAAGAATTATATCTACTTTAAAATAAACAACTGATAAAAATAAAGCTAATCAATATGGAAGAGAAATTTTAAATATATGTTTAATATATTTCCAATCAAAATCAAATCATATTTGAGTTATTTTTTTAGCATAAAAGTAATTTAATCATGTATTTAAAGCAATTCAGACTAATCAAGATATCATAACATAATAAAAAGGTAATGAGTAATCCAAAAATGTAGATTTTTTAAAAAATACAAAAACAACCAAACAAATTCATAAAAAAGTAACTAGTTTTCATAAAATTGTTGAAAATAAAGAAAATTCCATTTTGAGATTTGCTTGCATCAATGCTAAAATAGATGAATTTAATAATGAAATTAAAGTAAAAATTGATATTATAAAAATTGAAACAATTGTAATTTTATCATTGTATCAAGGTAAAAAATATGCAATTCATACAGATAAAAAAATTATTATAATTCATAATAAAGTTCTTAGAGTCATAACATTTGAAACTATTTTTTTTGAATCTTCTTTGTTTTTTGTTATCTCTCTAATTGTAATAGTATACAGTCATAGATCAGCTAAAAAAGCAAATATTCAAAGATAATTATAGACTTTTGAATAAAGTCAAAATAATTCTTGTGACAGATAATTTGTTAAAATCGATAATAAAAGTATAGAAATTATAGCAGTTCAGGCTTTTGATAAAATCTGAGCAATTGTATTTATAAAAATTTTTTTAAACAAGATAAATTAAAATTAGAAAATAAAATATGAAAAAGTCCTTTTGTATTTACTATATTACACTTGTTATTTTAAATTATTTTAATAATATGTAATCATTAGAAAAAATCAATTTATAAATTTTAAAAAAATATGAAAAATAAAAAATCTATTTATATATATATTATTTTAGTTGTAATAATTTTATTACTAATTTTAGTGTGAATTTTTTTATATTGAAACAATAGTAAAAAAATTAATGCAATTAATGAATTTGAAACTGATTCTGCAACTGTTGAAAAATGAGATAATAATAATGAAATAAGTAAAGAATATTTAAAAAGTAAGTTAAATATTATTAAAAATAGAACAAAAATAAAAGATATAATATCAAAATGAGATAATTACTTTCAAAATGAACAGTTATGACTTGCTATTATACAATATAAAATTGCATTAAATAAAAATCCAAATGATTATAAACTTATAGAAAAAATTTGAGATATATTTTTTACAATGAAAAATTTTTCAGAAGCTAAAAAATATTATTTAAAATTACTCAAAAATGATAACTTTGATAATAATAAGTATATATTATCTATTATTTCTTCAATTGATTTAAACAAAAAATCAAATTTAAGTATTTTAAAGAAAGAAATAGAACAAAATATTCAAGATAAAGAAAAAGTATTTTTTTATGTGAATGCTATTTATTGTTTAGAAGATTTCCATCAATGTAAGAAAAATTTTGATGAGAAAATAATTATGGAAAAAGATGCTTTAAAAACTGAAGAATTAATAGAGATAAAAAATATATTGAAAACATACCAAGATTTTGGGTTGGTAGATTTATATTATAAAAATACATTGATTATATGAACTTTTATGAAATTAAAACTTTATCCTATAGCTATAAGTCTTTCTAAAGAGTTATTAAAAGAAAAAGATGATTATAAAGCTATTATTCAGATTATTGCACAAAGCTACTTCGAATTATGAGATTATAAAAACTCTTATTTTTATCTGAAAAAATATTTTGAACTAGCTCCAACTGATTCAAATGCAGCATATATGTTATGAATATTAAATTTAGAATTACAAGAATATATTTTAAGCAATATTTTTTTTAACAAAGCATCATATTTATGATATGATAATTCTTTAAATATAAAAAGAAAAATAGCATACAATTATTATATGTTAAATGAAAATGATAAGATGTATAAAGTATTTGATGATATAATTAAAACTGAAAAACAAGTTACAAAAGATGATTTAAATATAATGATAAATTATACAATTGAAAACCAAAAATGAGACAAAACATATGAATGGACAAAAATATGAATAAAGCTTTTCCCTAAAGAACCTCTATTCTATGCTTATATGTGAAAATTGGAATTTGATATATGAAAAAATAGTTTAGCATTACTTTATGTAAAAAAATGACTTAATTTGGATGATGATAATCAATTATTGAATTACCTACTTGCATTAATTAATAAAAAAGAAAATAAAATAGATGATGCTAAAATATATTTTCAAAAAGCTTACGATGCTAATAAAACCAGTAGTTTAGCAAAACAAATCGAAAAAGAATTAGAAAATTTATAGAATTTATCGTCTTTAGTTTTTAATCTATATTTATGTCAAACATAGAAATCAATGAAAATAATGAAGAAAATGAATTAGATTCAAGAAAAAAACTTGATTTACTTAAAAAAGAAGTCTATCAAAGCATTGCAAAAGAATTTAATATATCTGATAAAACTACAAAAGAATTATCTTCACTAAAAAAAGAAACCTTATTAAATGTAGATAATCTAAAACAAGAAATTGAAAAAAGTAAAAGCATAGACTCAAATGATAAAGATAATATACTATCTTTGACTTCTGATAGATTAAATGATCTGTATAATGCTATTTCTTGAGCTAAAAAAATAACTGAAAATGAATTTTTAGATGAATTAGAAGTAGTAACAATATGAGATAAATCATCTTTATCGCAAAAACTTTTTCCAAATTTATACACAAAATCTATAAATCCAGAAAATACTTGAGATCAAATTATGTGATTTTGTCTTGGTTGACTTGATACTTGTAGCACCACTATCAAATTTTTATTTGATGTATGAACTTGAGTAGTAAAAACACCTAACCATACATATTTAATTATTTCGTGAAAGTGACAATATAAAAAGCTAGATAAAAAAACTTTTATACTAGCTTTGGTTATAAGTATATTAGGATTAGGATATTTGCTTTATTACACTATTTTTTATATAATCTAATAATTATTTATACACTTTTTCTTCTTAAAAAGAAAATTAATGGAACTAATAAAATTGAAATCAAAAATATAAGTATACTTCATGGTCAAGTTTTAGGTAATGTACTATTTTTAGCTACAACATCTTCAATATCTACTAAAACTGTATTTGTAGATTTTCATGATATTTGATTATCAGAAGAATTTACAGATGCTGAATTAAAATCAATCTCTTCGTCTTCTATTTTTTTTGTAGTTATTGTTGATTCAGTATTAGAAGTAGTAACTTTAGTGGTTTGAACAGGGGGAGTAGTAACTTCAGTAGTTGGAGCAGTAGCTCCAGTAATTGGAGCAGGGGGAGTAGTTGATTTTGTGGTTGTAGAAATATTAAGTGAACCAAATATTTCAGCTAAAATAGCATCTTCATCTGTACTATCTGAAGCAGAAGTATCAGTTACTTCTGATGCAGCATAAGAAACATAATTTACTCATATTAACGTAAAACATAATAGACATACTAAGAAATTTCTCATATATATAATTTATAATAAATAAAATTTATTTTTAAATATGTAATATTAAACTTTTATAATTATTAAGTTTAATATTAAACATATTATATATAATATGTTTAATATTTCAATATTATTTATTTTTTTAAATATCTTTTTTACATATCCAATCATTTAATAAAACTTTTCAATTCATCTTTTAAATCATCTCTTTTAAGTCAAAAAGAAATACAAGCTTTTAAAAAACCTATTTTACTTCAAGTATCATACCGTGTTCATTTTACTTTAACTCAATGAATTGATTTTTCTTGTCTTAATAATTCAAAAGCATCTATTAATCTTGTTTCTCCATCTCATCAGATAGGAGTAGACATCTCTAGATATTCAAAAATATCAGGAGTTAAAACATATTTTCAGATATTTCCATTTCTAGATTTGGTCTCACTTGCTTTTGGTTTTTCTAAGAATTTTTTTACTTTAAATATTTCGTCATTTGGAGTATCAGTTTCAAGTATTCAATAATTTGAAACTCTGTCTTCTGGAACTTGAAAAGAACAAATTACTGGAGTTCAAGTTTTTTCATATGCATCTACTAATTGTTTTGCTGCTGAAACTTCATTATCAATTATATCATCTCAAAATAAAACTAAAAATGGTTCATCTCATATGAGGTTTTTAGTTCTAAGTATAGCCTCTCAATCCCCTTTTGGATATGGTTGTCTTACATAAACTATATTTGCCATACTATTTAATCATTTTACTGTTTTCAGGTAATCAAATTTTCAGCTTTTATCCAATCTTTCTTCAAGTTCAAAATTTGAATCAAAGTGATCTTCTATAGCTCTTTTACTTCTTCAAGTTACAATTATTATATCAGTACATCATGCTGAAATAGCTTCCTCAACAAGCATCTGCATTACAGGTTTATCAATAATAGGAAACATCTCTTTTGGAAGTGCTTTTGTTGCTGGAAGAAATCTAGTTCACATTCAAGCTGCTGGAATTACACATTTTGTCACTTTTTTCATAAATAAATTTTGTTAAATAATAAATTTAGTTTTATTTTTTTGTCATCCTGAATGTAATGAAGGATCCCTTAATCATTGTTTTACCATATTTCAAGTTCAAGGGATTCTTCGTTTTACTCAGAATGACAGTGTTTATTAATATTTCTCATCTAAAAATACAATCTCTAAATCAAATTTATCTCTTAAATGGTAAGCAAGTAGTTTTTGTCATATTTTTTCTGTTTCCCGATGTCAACAAAACATGATAGATTGCCATAATTCTTTTGCTCATGTTATTTCACTATGTTTTCATTCTCATGTTATATATAAATCAAATCATTTATTTTTAGCTTCTTTATAATAACCTCATGCTCATCAACTTACAAAAGCTACACTATTTATAAAATCTAAATTTCCAAAATTGTATAGTTTTTTTTGTAATTGTAATGTATCTGCAAAAAGTGTCTGTAAACTAGATATATGAATTTTATTACCAAATCTAAGTCAAAATCAAATTGTATTTCAATTATATTCTCAAAAAGTTTCAATAGTATAATTTTCATATATTCACACATTTGCTTGAATTGTAGGAGAAGAAGATATTCAAAATATATTCATAAAACCTTTTAATAATCATATATTATTCCCTACTTCTTCATGAGCATCAAGTGGTAGATGACAAGCATATAAAGCTATATCATTAGTTATAAGTTTTTTAGCTCTTTCATATGGTATTCATACAAGTACATCATCAAATCACCAATACATACCATGATGACATAAAATCATATCAACATTTTCTTGTTTTGCTTTTTCAAATATGTAAGTGGAAGCATCTACACTATACCCTATTTTTTTTATTTCACCTTTAGTATTATCAACTTGTAAGCCATTTTTTGAACTATCTTTGAAATCGTTTATTTTCAGATATTCATTTAAATAAGTTATTAAATCTTGTTTTTTCATAAACGGAGTTTTATTAAAAAAATTATTAAATTTATTGTAATAAAATATAAACTAAATTCAAATAATTTTATAAATTCTATAAATAAAAAAATTTCATTTATTTTTCACACATAGAAATAAGGTTATTATTTAGTTAATTCTAAATAATAACCTTATTTCTTTATTTTCTATCTTTTTTTTACACAGATTATTTTATATTTTAACTATCTGAAATATTTAACATTCATATATAATCTATTATGTATCATATATTTACTTCAATTTAAATATACAATAAGTTGATCAAAATCTTTTTCTATTGCTCTATTTAAATTTACCATAATAGTATTATTAATTAAATTTCATAATTCCCATGTCTTAATTAAATTAATTAATTCACTTAATTTCTTTATATCTGTAGTATTAATTAATTCACTTAATTTTTTTATATCTGTAAAATTAATTAATCCACTTAATTTTTTTATATCTGCAGTATTAATCAAATTACTTAATTTTTTTATATCTGCAGTATTAATCAAATTACTTAAATCTTCTATATCTGCAGTATTAATTAAAATACTTAATTTTTTTGTATCTGAAGTATTAATTAAAATACTTAATTTTTCTGAATCTGCATTATTAATTAAAATACTTAATTTTTCTGAATCTGTATTATTAATTAATATAATTAATTTTTCTGTATCTACATTATTAATTAATCAAATTAATTTTTTTGTATATGCATAATTAATTAATATAATTAATTTTTCTGTATGTACATTATTAATTAATTCGATTAATTTTTCTATATCTGCATTATTAATTAATTTAATTAATATTTTTTCAAATGTTTTATTAATTAATTCAATTAATTTACTTTCATTTATTTTACTAGAAGTTAATTTATTAATTATTCAATTTTTACATAAATAATATAAATTTATTATATTAACTTTCAATTTATTATTTAATAGATTTATTATAAATTGAAATGTTTTTATATCAATTTTTCATTCTTGAACAAGTATATTAAAATCATTTAATCACAATCATTTATTTGATTTTTCATCTGGTTGATTTTCTTGTCATTCATCTAATTCTTGCTTTGGGATTTCTTTTTTTCATTTATCTCAGTCATTAGATAATCTTTTTTTATGAATTTCACTTAGATTTCTGTCATAAACTTTATTAACTAAACTATCAACTCTTTCAGAAGTTTCTTCTTGATATATTTCTCTAAGTTCTTGATATATATTTTTACCTAATTTAATATTTATATATTCTATAAATTTTTTAATAATTTCATCATTATCATTTGTGAATCATTCTATATCTGTATTAATTTCTAATTCACTTAGATTTTTTCTAACTATTCCTTTTCTAGAAATGATAATTCTTCTTAGTTTTGTTAAACTATCTATATATAAAATTTTAAATTCTTCTCACCGAGTTCAACTATAAAATTGTTCCATTTCATTTTTATCACTTTTTCTTCATGATGGATTTTTTCAAAAAACTACTTGTAATTTATCGCTATTATAATTTTTTATACTATCTATATCTTCTCTTTTTAATATTTCGCTTTCAACAAATGCTCTGTGTTTACTTGTATCTTTTTCATCATCTGATGAAAGTAAATCTGCTACACTCTTATTTAGATCTTGTTTTGTTACATCTTGAATACATGGAAGTACATTACCAACCATTGGTCTATTATGATATCCTTGATCCATATCTAATCATTTACAAAATTTACTAATTCTATCTGACATTTTTTTAAGTTAAAAATATAATTTAACCTTAAATATAGGTAATATTTACATATTGTCAACTTTATTTTGTAATAGCATAAAAATTCTATCTATAAAAATATTTTTTTGAACAAAAAAAAGTCATTACCTGTATTAACTTGATAATGACTTTTAAAAATACCAAAAATTTTATTTTCCCTTAATTTTTAGATCATATTTAAATCTCATAGATAAAGTAGCCATTACTGATGAATCGTCTAAAAAACTTATAAGTTTTTTAGAATTATTATTTATTGCATTATTTAAATTTTCTTGATTTGTGTATATTATTAAATTACTTAATTTTTCTTTGTTTACTTTACTAATAAGATTACTTAATTTTTCTTTATCAGTATTTTTAATTAAATAATCTAAATTATTTATATCTGTGTTACTAATTAAATAACTTAAATTTTCTATATTTGTATTATCAATTAAATAACATAAATTTTCTATATTCGTATTTCTAATTAAGAATCTTAAATTTTCTTGGTTTGCATTATAGATTAAATAACTTGAATTTTCTATATTTGCATCATTAATTAATCTAATTAAATATTTTATACCTGTATTATTAATTAGATTAATTAAATTTTTTTTATCTGTAATATTAATCAAATTAATTAATTTTTCTATATCTATATCATTAATTAATTCTATTAATATATTTTCATCTATTTCAATCTGAATTATAGTATCAATTACTCAATTTATACATAAATTATATAAATTATCTCTATCAACTTTCAATGTATTAATTAAAAGATTTGTTATAAAATCAAGTGCTTTTGTGTCAATTTTTCATTCCTGAACAAGGATATTAAAATCTTCTAATCACAGTCATTTATCTAATTCTTCTACTGGTAGTTCTACTTTTCATTTATCTCAATCATCACAAACTTTATTAACTCTTCGAGCAGTATCTTCTTTATTTATTTGTATAAGTTCTTGATATATATTTTTACCTAATATAAAATTTAAACTTTCTATAATACTTCTAATAATTTCATTATTATCATTAAGATGTGTTACTTTATTATTTAGCTCTAATTTTATTAAATTATTTTTAATTATTTCTTTTCTAGAAATAATAGTTGTTCTAAGATCTGTTAAATTATCAATGTAAATAATGTTTATATTTTCTCTATCTCTATTTTCTTCTTGATTTGATTCAGTAGTAGCCTCCTCCTTATTTATTAGTTCTGGTTTTCTTCAAATAATTACTTGTATCTTATCATCTTCTGAAGAAAGTAAATCAGATATAATATGATTTAAATTTTGTTCACCAATATTTTGGGATTCCAAAAATTGATTGATTATATTAGACATTTTTTATAAAGTTAAATATGTAATTCACATTTTAGTATAAGTTATATTTACATATTGTCAAACTTATTTTATAATAATTTTATAAATCATTTAAACAAAGGTTTTCATAATTAAATTTTGATTTTTAATATAAACAATTATATTGTATATAATTATTTTATTTTACATTTTTTTATGGCAAAAACTTATTTTTTACATCAAGATCTTGATAACTGATATACAAACAAAAATTTATATTATTTACTTTGATTTAATCCTACACTTTGAACAATAATTTTTGATGATGAAAAAATAAATTTAATTTTTGATGCCAGATATTTCCCTAAAATCCAAAAAATACCTAAATCAAGATTTAGAAAAATTTTATGAAATAAAATAGAAGTCAAAAATATACTTCTCAATATAGATTTGGAAATAAAAATAGATAAATTAATTAGATGAAAAGAAATAATCATAGAAAAAAATTTACCAACTTTTATGTATAAAAAATTAAAAGAAATAAAACCTGAAAATATAGAAATTATAAGTAATATCTTTGCTAAAGAAAGAATTATAAAAAAAGACTGTGAAATAAGAAGAATAAAAAAAGCTATAAATATAATAAATAAAGTTTATAAAGATATTTTTAAAATAAAAGAAACATTGATTTGAAAAACTGAAAAAGAAGTAAGAAAAATAATTATAGAGATGATTATAACAAATTGATGAGATGAAGAAAGTTTTCCTACAATTGTCGCATTTTGAAAAAATAGTGCAATTCCTCATCATGAAGCTTGAAATACTAAAATATGAAATTGACCGCTTCTAATTGATATGGGAGCTGTTTATCAGTGATATCTAAGTGATTTTACTAGAACTTTTTGGGTTTGAGAAAATACAAAAGGTTATATTGAATTTGAAAAAATCAAAAAGATTGTTATAAATGCTCATAATTTATGAAAAAATAGTGTAAAAGAATGATTAAATTGAAAAGAAATTGATAAAATTGTTAGAGATTATATTGATAGTTTTTGATATGCTAAATATTTTAGTCATTCTACATGACATTGAATCTGACTTCAAAATCATGAAGAACCATGGATTTCTGAAAGAAAATGAGATAAAAAACTTGAAAAATGAATGGTTTTTACAATAGAACCAGGAATTTATTTACCAAATAAATTCTGAGTTAGATGGGAAAATATAGTAATAGTTTAATTTTAAAAATACAATATTTATTAGATTTGTTTAATAAGGATTATATTTTCAAAATTTCAATACAGTCATTACATGCCCTTTTCAACTATACTTAACAACTTTCAAAGAATTATTTTTTTTCTTAATTTCTTCTATTAACATATTTCAATAAAAAGTAGGAATAAATAAATCATTTGAAGCAATATGAATTTCAATATCAGAAGTTAAATTATCCAAATTTTCTATTGGGTTAGTTCACTTAATTATAGAATCATATTTTTTTCAATTCTCTATTCAATAAGCTATGGATTGTTTTTTTACATGCTTTGTTGCAATTCAATCAAAAATTGAACCTCAAAGGTAAGATCAAGGTACAACAGATACAAATTTATTAACATTAAAATTATTAGCAATAAAAAAACCAGGATAATTTCAAATACTTAATGCTAATACATTGAAACTTTGTAAGTTTAATGATTTTATATCACTTACCAATGATAATAATAATTGTTTTGATATATTAGGATCTAAATTTGCTAATCAAATTGGTCATGTATAACAAATAATTCTTCAGTTTTTTGGAATTAATCATAATTTTTTTGCCTCTTCAAAATGCATTCTCCATGGTAAGAAACAAACCCATACTACTTGATTATCTCAATTTTGAATTTCTGTTCTTTTATATGAGATAAGATCCATTGTTTTCTCTCTTTTGGGTTGATTTATTTTATTTACAATTATGTCAAATACTCAAAAATCTTTAATTTTATATATAAAATCAAACATAAAATATTTTAAAATTGTTAAATTACTTTTATTTTATACCTCAAATCATCTACATTTCATGCTCAAAGAAGCAATATAATAGAAGAATCTGGATTTTTTCCATCATAATCAAGTATCAAATTTAAAGTATTTTCTAATCATTCTCAATCAAATTTGTTTGGATGATTTATTAGTTCTATTAGTTTTTTTGAATTGATTTTATCTTGATCTTCTTTTGTATCTCTCGATTCATAAATATCTGGAATAATCAATGTATCAGCACTAGAAAAGCAATCTTTAAATCATTCTATTAGATTCAAAGTTCTATTATATTGATGTGGTTGAAATATTACTAAAAGTTTTTTATCAGAATGTTTCTGTTTTAAAGCATCAAGTGTAAACTTTATTTCAGTTGGATGATGACCATAATCACTCATAAGTATATTTCAATTTTCTGTAATTCATACGATTTCTCATCTTCTCCAAACTCAAGTATAATTTTCTAAAGAATTCAATATATCTTTGTCATCTAAATTCAATATCTTTCAAACAGCAAAAGCTATTTTCGCATCAAATTCAATATGATTACCTGGAACTTGTAAGACAATTTTTGGAAAATCAATTGTTTCTTTTTTTCAATCTATATGAGAAATTAAAAAATCTTCATTATTAATTATTATATAATTTATGTCTTTTCTTAAGTTAAAAAGCTTCATACTTGAAGTACAATTTGCATTAAGTATAGCATATCAATTTGGTTTTATATTTGCCAAAAAATCACTGAATGCACTCTCATAATCAGCTAAATCATGATAATAATCCAAGTGATCTAAATCTATATTTGTAATTATTCAGATAAATGGAGTATATTTTAGAAATGATCTTTTATATTCACATGCTTCAATAACGAAATAGTTATTATTTATCTGTTTTCAGTTATCATTATTACTTGTATAAAAATTTTTATTTCCAAATTCTTTTAAAAGTGTTCAGACAATACTTGTAAAATTTAGGTCTGTATTTTTAAGCATAATTGAAATCATTGAAGATGTAGTTGATTTTCCATGACTTCCTGAAACAGCGACTAGTTTTTGAAAATTAGCAATTTCTGCCAATGCTTCTGGGTAAGAGATAGTTTTAATTCATAAACCTCTTGATTGAATTATTTCAATTTGAATATTAGGAATTGCCTCAGTATAAATAACTAAATCAAATTCATTTGTGATTCTCGTTTCATCTTCTCATATAATTATATCCATTCATTCTTTTTTCAAAGTTCCTACTAATTCACTTCAAAATTTATCACTTCAAAATACCTGCCATCAGTTTTCATTATAATACCTAGCAACTGCAGATACACCAATTCATCAAATTCATATAAAATATACTTTTTTCATATGTTAGTATTAATTATTAATTTATCTTCTAAATTATATCTACAATATTTAATTGTAAATTTTTTCTACCTAGATAATTATCTAAATTAAGTTCAAAAATAATAGAAATATCATCAGATTTTTTTATTTTATCCATAAATTGTCACATTCCAAAAGCAAGTATTTTAAAACCATGTTTTGTTTCAAATTTGATATGATCAATTCATTGTCATAGATATGAAGCTTTATTATAATCAAGATTTTTTACCATAAAAACTGGTTTTAAGTTTCAAAGTCAAAAAGGTTTAAATACATTAACACTATCAAGAAAATTAAATCAAAGTTCTTCAATTTTTATTATCTTATCGACCCAAATAGTTTTTTTGTGTTCACTAAAATCAATTTCATTTACTTCTATTAAAATCTTCTCTTTAAATTCTTGAAAATTTTCTTTTAAAATACTAAATCAAGCAGCTTGTTTATGTCAACCAAATTTCAAAAAGTATTTTTCATATTTTTCCAATATTGAAACTATAGAAAAAAATTCAGGACTTCTACAACTAGCAACAAATTTATCATCTTCTTCTTTTAAAACAATAGATGGACGATAAAACTTTTCTGTCAGCCTTCAAGCCACAATTCATATAATTCAATGAGTTATCTCAGTAGAATGGTAAAATATAATATTATCTTTTTCATTTATATTCAAAAGTGACTCCTCAAAAAAATACTTTGTTAAATCTTTTCTTTTTTCATTTAATAATTCTATTTCCTCTATAGTTTCTTCTACACTATCACTATTATTTAGAATCAAATTTATTGCTTTATATGGAGTATCCATTCTTCAAGCTGCATTGAGTTTTGGTCATATTAAAAAACTAAATATATCACTATCCAAATCATCATGTATCTTTTGTTCTATAAGTTTTCTTAATCATCTTGATCTTGATTTTTTGATTTGTTTTAATCAAGCTTCAACTATAATTCTATTTTCTCAAATAAGTAGCATACAATCTGAAACTGTTCAAATAGCCGTTATATCAATAGTTTCTTCTATGTATTTTTTTACTTCTTTTTTTTCTAAAAACTCTAAAGCTAAAGCTGAAATAAGTTTAAAAGCAACTCAAGCTCCTGATAAATGTTTAAAAGGATAATTACAATCTCATCTTTTTGGGTTAATTAAAGCAATAGCTTCATCTGGAATTATATCAGGAACTGTATGATGGTCTGTTATAATTACATCAATTCATTTAGATTTTGCATATTTTACTATTTCAGCATCTCTAGTTCAACAATCTACTGTTATAACCAAATCAACTCAAATAGATTCAAATTCATCTATAAAATATGCTTTTAGACCATATCAATCATTGATTCTATGAGGCAACCTATAACTTGCTAGGATTCACACTTTTTTAAAAAAATGCATTAAAATAGAAGCACTTGTTACTCAATCGACATCATAATCACCAAAAATCATAACTTTTTGTCAAAGATCTTTTGCTTGTTTAATTCTTTCCACAGCTTCTTTCATCCCAGTTAGTAGATATGGATCATGTAAATCATCCAAAGACGAATTGCTATTAAAATCTCAATTAAATCTTTTTAAAAGTATAGATTCTATATCTTCCAAACTCGAATTTTCATTGTATTTTATTATATTTCATTTAAAACTTAAACTTTGTTGCATTATTTTTATTTATTACCCAACTATTTTTAACAATATTAAACCTATAATTCAAAACAGCATAGAAACTAGAAATCATCCCATTACTATTTTTCAAAACTTTTTTTCACCAAATCTCCATGCTATGGTTCATTTAACTATATTATTTGATAATACGGCTATTATTATAGTCATACTAGCTACTCAAGATGTCAATAATCATCAATCTTTTGCATTAACAGCCATTGTCTGACTAATTGCATCTACATCAGCAAGTCAAGAAATTATTCATAAAGCATAATAAAAGTAATCTCCCCAAATATCTTCATACTGAGCTCAAACTGCAGCAATAAATTTGATCAAAAGTACAAAAAGTGCGAATTTGATAGCAGGTCATACAGTAAATGGACTTTTGTAATCTCATCAAACTTCTAAATGACTATCAAGTTTTTCTTTTTTAGATTTTTTATAAAAATAATATATATATCATCCCATTCATATTAGCATAAATAAAGATGGCACAGTAATGGCATTAATCATATTTATATTAAAAAATAAGACTATAAGAATTACTCTTATAAACATTATCGCAGAAGCTATAAGTGTAGCAACCACATATAAATCTATATTTTTCTTGTCAGTCTTTGATTTTTCTGTCATAGAAGCAGTAACTGCAGTTGAAGATATAAGTCATCCTATAGCTCCAGAAGCTACTATACTATTTTTTTCTCAAATGAGTTTTGAAAGTATATATCACACATAATTTATAGCTGACATCAAAACTACAAAATACCAAATCCCATAAGGATTAAAAAACTTTATATTTATTATAGATAAATTAATTACATCTGAATTATAACCTATAAATTGTAAAACTTGAAGTATAGAAAATTTTTCATCGGGCAATAGGGGTAAGATTACAATAGAAATTACTGCAAATTTTAGAGTATTACTTAACTCTTCCCTACTTATTTTTTCTTTTACTTTATTTAAAAAGTTTTTTAAAGATAATATAAATGTTATTATTATAGAAAGTATTATTGCAAATTTTCAATGACCTAAAACGACAAATGCTCATAAAAAATATGTTAAAAATACAGCAATTTCTGTTGTTAATCAAAGTTGTTCTTTTTTAAAAACTCCGTAAATATATGACACAAGTGTAAATAATCATATTATAATTATAGAAGTGATTAATATAGTATAATCCGTTCAAACTATATTATCCAAAGCAACACTTATTCATCAAAAAAGTGAAACTAGAGAAAATGTTCTAATTCAACCAAAAGATACTTTTTGTTTTAAAACATTTTCTCATTTATCAAATATATCTCTTTCAGCTCAAACAATCGCTCAAAGCAAAACTGCAAGTAATAATTGTAATATAAGTGTTACTAAATCCATAAAACAAAATTAAAGATATAAATTTATAAAAATCAGTCTAATAAAATCTTTAAGTAAATCAAATTTTTATTGTAAACTTTTTCCAACAATATATCAGCTAGTCCATGCAAATTGCAAATTATATCATCAGGTTTTTCCCGTTATATCAAGTATTTCTCATGCAAAATAAAGATCTGGAACAAGTTTTGATTCTAAATTATTAGTTAATTCATCTATTTTAACTCATCATCAAGTAACTTTTGCTTCTTTCCAAGTTCTATAATCTTGTAATTCTAAATTCACTTTAATATTTTCTTCTTTTAAATTGAAAAAATTAATTATTCTCTTTGGAGTTTTTTCAAAATTAAAACTTAGTTTCAAAATAATATTTTCTTTTGTAAATTGCCTTGTAATATAATCATTTTTTTCATTTTCTGAAATCTTTGTAAAATCCAAATTATTAGTAAATTCAGTTAAATCAAGAGAATTAATATATTCTCAAATAGCTATTGAAGAATTGAAAATAATAGGTCCCGAAAGTCAGAAATGAGTAAAAAGTAATGGTCAATTTTCTGAATAAATAGTTTTTTTTGAAATATTTGAAATAACTTCTAATTTCAAATCAGTACTAACTCATGAAATTGGAGTTAAATCTTTTTTAGTTACTAAAGCACAAAGTCATCTATGTGGAGTTATAATCGTATGCCCAAATTTTTTAGCCCAATGATATCAGTCTCATGTAGTTCAAACATGACTAAAACTTTTTCATCAAGTAGTTATTACTAATTTATCACAAGTATATTTATCTCAATTTTCTACAAATATTTCAAATTTATCATTTTTCAATATATCAATAACTTTCGAGTTATAAATTATATCAGTTTTATTTTGTTTTGATTTTTTGACAAGTAAATCAAGTAATTGTTTACTATTTCAACTTTCCAAGAGAAGTCTTCATCTGTCTTCTTCTATAATTTCTATTCAATTTTCAGCAAAATATGAAATAATATCATAATTATTAAATTTCTTAAACATACTTATAAAAGCCTTTTTGTTTTGACCAAAATAATCTCTTTCTGGTTCAATATCCATATTTGAAACATTGGCTCTTTCTCATCAAGAAAGCAATATTTTAGCTCCGGGAGATTTGTTTTTTTCTAAAATTAATTTACTTAAATTATTTGGACTTTCTATTGAAGTAAAAAGTCAAGATGCTCATGCTCAAATAATTACAATATCATAGTGTTTTTGCATAAATAATGTTTAATTTTCAATAATTGTTTTTTCAATATCCATTCATCAAATATTTCTAGTTATTGTAAATTTTTTACTTGTTCAAGTTCACATAGTTTCTAAACTTGATTCAAAAACAAATGTAGAATATCATCATAAATTTTTTAGTGTTAATTCTGCTCTATCATAAGAAGTATTTAAATATCAAGTAAAATTTTTTATAGTAGAATCTGATAAAATTCAAGTACTATAATCATTTGTTAAATTAGTAGAAGCTCAACTAAATGAAAATATCTCATAATACAAAGGTCATCAGCTTTTTAATTTTATACTTCAAGTAAAATCTGTCTTTCAAGAAAATGATAAAACTAAATTTTCCTTATTATTAATAGTATATAAATTATCAATTTTAGTTAATGTCTCATTATCAGAAATATCTCATTCTAAAGTAGAGTTTACTAAATCATTTAATTTGTCATCCTTATTTAAAAATTCTTCCATAAAATTATTTAATCTTATATTTTGATTGACTTTTGCTGATATAATAACAAATGATAATGATACCATCAAACTCAAAAATATACTCCAAATCAAAATTGATGCTCTTAGATTAGTTTTTTGCATAAAAGTTAAAAGTATGATAAAATTAACTAGAAATAGGAAAATTAATAATTAGTAGTAAATATTATATGCAAACTCAAATAAAAACAACAAAAAAAACAAAAATCGATGTAGAATCTACTAAAAAAGAAGATTTGAAAAAATGGGTTTTAGCATTGGAAAAGAAAACTGAATATAGTTCAGATAAGTTTACAAAAATCGAAGAGAAAATCAAAGATTCAATAGCTAGACAAGTTAGTGATGAAGCTTTAAGTGATATAACTATTTGAGCATTAGTTCTTTGAAGCTCTGATATTCATTTTGAATGTTTTGAAGGCAAGATTCAAGTAAGATTTAGAATAGATTGAGTTTTGGTTGATATTTTCACATTAAATACAAAAGAATATAAATTATTATTGGAAAGATTAAAATACTCTGCAAATTTGAAATTAAACATAATAAACCTGCCTCAAGATTGAAAATATAGTGTAAAAATAGAAGATAGAAAAGTAGACATAAGAGTATCTGTATTGCCAACAAAATATTGAGAAAATACAGTTTGTAGAATACTTGATTCTAAAAAAAGCATAGTTAATTTCGAAGAATTATGATTTTTCTGGACAAGCAAAAGAATTATAGAAAAAACTCTAGATAAAAAAAATGGTATGATTTTGGTTACTTGACCTACTTGATCAGGTAAGACTACAACACTTTATACTATGCTTTCTAAATTAAATACCAGGGATAAAAAAATCATTACATTGGAAGACCCTATAGAGTATGAAATGCCTTGAGTAGTACAAACTGAAGTTAATGAAAAAGTTTGATTTACTTTTGAAAGTTGATTAAAATCAATATTGAGACAAGATCCAGATATAGTAATGGTATGAGAAATAAGAGATTCGGAAACTCTAACTACTGCGGTTAATGCTTCATTAACTGGGCATCTAGTATTATCAACACTACATACAAAAAGTGCAAGCGAGACAATAGATCGTATACTAAGTATGTGATTAAAAGCATATATTATGGCATCAGCACTTGATGTAATTATAGCTCAAAGACTTGTGAGAAAGATATGTCCATATTGCAAAGTAGAAAAAGAAAAAACATCTCAAGAAGTAGCATTGATAAAGGCTATGATGGAAGAAATAGATATGAAAAATATTTGAACTGATAATATTAAACTATATGAATGAACTTGATGCGATAAATGTAACAATAGTGGTTTTAAATGAAGAATCTGAATTTATGAAATAATTCATATAAATGAAAGTATAAGAGATCTAATCAGATGATCTCAAAAAAGTGATGAAATAATTAAAGCTGCTAAAGATACTTGATTTATCTCAATGAAAGAAGATGGGATTCTAAAAGCTATAAAGTGATTTACTACAATAGAAGAAGTACTAAGAGTTATTTAAATAAATAAAAAGGATGAATTATCATCCTTTTTATTTATTTAAATATTAATTTTATTTGACTGCAAGTTTTACATAATCAGCCGAAATCCATCATTCATTTCATTGTTTTGTTTTTGTTTTTACAAATATATGATTATCTATAGTTTTATATTCATTTAAATAAGTCAATTTTTCTCATAGCTTTAATTTTCAAATAATTTTTTCATCTTGATTTCTAAATCTTAAATGTCCCCAATTATAAGCAATTACTACTTCTAATTCAGAATCTTTTATTTTATCTAAATCAATATTTTGTTTAACTAGACTATCCTTTATTTTATCTACAGTAGAAAAATTATACTCTGTAATCTTTGTTTTCTTGTCAATATTATGACTATCTTTTATAACTTTGTTTTTTTCAGCTTTTATAATAGGAGTTGTAGTATCTTTAATAACCTTAGCTTTTTCAGCTTTAATTATAGTAGGAGTTTTTTTAATAACTTTAGTTTTTTCAGTTTTAATTATAGTAGGAGTTTTTTTAATAACTTTAGTTTTTTCAGTTTTAATTATAGTAGGAGCTTTTTTAATAACTTTAGTTTTTTCAGTTTTAATTATAGTAGGAGCTTTTTTAATAACTTTAGTTTTTTCAGCTTTAATAATAATAGGAATTTTTTTAATAACTTCCGGTTTTTGAGTTTTATCAGTAGGAGGAACATCTTCTATAATTCCTGGTTTTTGTGTTTTACTAGCAGGAGGAACATCATCTATAACTCCTGGTTTTTCTTTAGTAGTTATATTTCCATCTTTGTTCATGTAGTAAATTGTAGTTCAAATTAAAATACCAGCTCATACTGTAACTCATAAACTCCCCCAATTTTCTTTTAGCCATTTTTTTGTTGGTTGTTTTCCATTAAAATTTCCCATCTCTTTTGTTAAATCTTCTAGTGAAACTATAGGATTTGTAGGCTCAATCTTTACATCATCTTTATGAAGTTTTTCATAATTTTTTCTAACTATTTCAAAATTATTGGCATCAAAAAGATTTTCTAATTCTGGTAGAGTTCATTCATCTAGTTGTTTATAATAAGATTCTAAATCTTCCATACTTTTATCATCTAATTTTTGTGGTGTTAACATACCATCTTCTTTAATACCTATAGGAGTAGTTTCAATGTTAATTTTTCAAATAACTTTATTTGCTCATCCTGTAGAAATAGTGTCATCAACTTTATTAGCTACTTTACCTACTTTATCAGCAAGTATTACTAACTCATTTGTAGGTTTTGTTGCATTTCAAATAGTTTTAATAATTCAAGCTCATCAAGCTACTAATCAAGCAATACTTACAAGATATGTAACAACATCTCAATTTTTACCAGATTTCATTTTTTCCCAAAGTATTTTTAATATTTCAGGTCAATTTGTAGCAATCTCTATAATTCATAATGATGAATTATTTTTAAGTAAAATATCATTTTCTATTTTAGCTTTTGCTTCATCCTCTGTATCCAATTTTCAAGATATTTTTGTTTTATTATTTATATATATTGGTGATAAAATATACCCAGATCATAAATTTAATATTAATTTTAACATATTTTGTAATCATTCACCTACTTCAATTCAAAGTAATAACCCAAAATTTCCCATTTTTTCAAAAGAAGTTATATCAAATTTTTCTTCTCTCATTTTATACAATTCTTCCTCACTTATGTTTGTTAAATTAGATAATTGTCAATTTGCATAATCAAATATTTTATTTGTAGCATTTACATATCATACTCATCAAGGAATATGAATATTGTTAAAATCGTACCTCTGAGCTAAATTTTTAAAGTTATTTTTGATTAATAAAGAATTATCTCAGGCTGGATTAAACTGTTTTTCAAAGTCATTATATGATCATACAAGATTTAGTTCTAAAACAGCTTGATCTAATAATTTGATAAAATTGTCTTTTTCATATGTGTTAAGGCCTTTTTTGTTATCTTTTTTTGTAAACTCTTTTAGATTAAAAATACCTAATTCTCCTGATAATCTGTCACTGAAAACTAAATCAAGAAATTTTTTAATTTCAATTGCTTTATCCCTATATAAAGATATATATTTTTTTTCGATATCAGATTTTAATTCATTCAACTTTATTTTTGGTACATCCAATATAAGAGACTCACCTAAAAAAGTATTACTATCTCAATAATTTATATCATAATTATTTTTTTCCATAATTATTTTTTAATAAAAGTATAATGTATTTATATATATTAAACCATACTTTTTAATTATTTACAAAAAAATGATACTAAATTATTAAAACTTTTTATATTTTTCTATTTTAATTTTTCAAAAAACATCTTACATGCATTAATTACATTTTTAAATCTATCAGATTGTAATTTAATTCATCAAAAATATCTCGTAACTATTAAAAGCAAATCAATTGCATTTTCTCTTTGTAATTCTCTCAAAACACACATTCAGGCTCAAGTTTCTCAATCATCATTTTTTCACTCTAGTACACTTCAATTATCAAGTTTTACTCTGTATGCATATGTATTATGAGTTGCTTTTCTATAGTAATCATCAGTTACAAGATTTTTTATAAATTTATCCACATCTTCTTTTGATTTAACTTTGGCTCAAACAACAGTATATTTTGATTTTCTATCTATAATTACATCCTTATAAATAATTGGAGATTTATTTATAGTAAATTCATCAGATAAGCTTAGTGAGATTTGATTTGTTGACATATTACTTTAATTTACCTCTAATAAACTCATTTAATTTACTTATTTCCACAAGTTCTTGTTCCATTGTATCTCTGTATCTGATTGTAACATTTCAAGCATCGTAGTTTTCACTGTCGATTGTTATACAAAAAGGAGTACCAATCTCATCAAATCTCGCATATCTCTTCCCTACACTACCTACATCATCATATTCACAAACAAAATCTTCTGATAGTTGTTTAAATATTGGTTTTGCTATATCACTTATTTTTTTAACTACTGGTAAGATTCAAACTGTAATTGGAGCTATTTTTGGATCAAGTTTTAAGTAAGTTCTTGTATCTTCTCAATCTCATTCTATAGTATATGCATCAACTAAAGTAGCAAGGAATAATCTAGTTAATCAGACAGATGGTTCAATTACATAAGGAATAAATTTTCTATTATTTACTGGATCAAAATATGATAAATCAACTTTTGATTCTCTCATATGGGCTTTTAGGTCAAAATCTGTTCTATCAGCTATTCCCCGAAGTTCTCACCAACCAAATGGAAATTTGAATTCTACATCTGTAGTAGCATTGCTATAATGAGATAATTCATCTTTATCGTGATCTCTAAATCTAAGAGATTCTTCTTTTAATCACAAAGTTTCAATTAGAAATATTCTACAATTTTCTTTCCACTCTGCATGAGTTTCTAGATCCTTACCAGGTTCACAGAAATACTCTATTTCCATTTGTTCAAACTCTCTAGTTCTAAAGATAAAGTTACCTGGAGTTATCTCATTTCTAAATGCTTTTCAAACCTGAGCAACTCAAAATGGGATTTTTCTTCTACTTGTTCTTACTATATTTTGAAAGTTTACAAAGATTCATTGAGCTGTTTCAGGTCTCATAAAAATAGTTGCACTTGAATCATCAGTAACTCATTGGAAAGTCTTAAACATCAAGTTAAATTTCTTGATATCTGTCCAATTTCATTCTTTTCAATTATTTGGGTTTTTTACCTTTTCTCAAACCATAACTTCTTTTTGTTTTTCTACACTCCATGATTCAGGGATAAGGTTAGTTACACCATATTTTTCAATTAAAATATTAGCATTATCTCATAAATTATTAATCAAATCTTCTAAAAGTTTATCAGCTCTAAATCTCTCATTTGTATTTTTATCATCTATAAGTGGATCCGAAAAACCTCATACATGTCCACTTGCTACCCAAACTTGTGGGTTCATAAGTATAGCGGAATCAAGAAGCATCATATCATCTTTTTTTTGGACAAATTCTTTTATCCATAGATTTTTTATATTTTCTTTCATCCTTGCTCCATAAGGACCATAATCCCAACTATTTGCAAGTCATCCATAAATCTCACTTCAAGCATATACAAATCATCTATTTTTAGCTAGATTAACTATATCGTTCATTTCTATTGGTTTCATAGACTTAATATTAAAAAGTAAATTATATTATTTTAATGGAATAGCATCAGATAAAAATATTTTTCAAATGTAATTTTCTCTTAAATCCTCAATATCTTCATTCTTCATATACCATCATACAGCTCAAAGATTTTTATTTATGTGATTTATATCAGAAGACTTAAATATAGTAACTACATTATCTTGTGATATAAGCCAATTTATTGCAACTTGTTCATTTGATTTATTATATTTTTTAGCTATGTCTAATATTTTAGGACTTCAAGTATTTGCTAATTTTGCAAGTTCTAAAGGTCTCCATGCTATAAGAAATATATCATTTTCTTGGCAATATTTTAATAATCAATCGCTTTCAGGTTGTCTATATATCAAATTATAATGCACTTGATTTACAGATATTTTATATTTACAATAACTCTGTGCTTCTATGAGACTTGCTGTAGAAAAATTGCATACTCATATGTTTTTAATGAGTCAATCTTCTAATAAATTTTCCATTTCATTTATAATCTCTTTCAATGAAAAATCTTTATTTCTCCAATGTATATAATAAACATCAAAATAATTTACTCGTACTCTTTCAAGACTGTCTATACAACATTTTCTTATATCTTTTGGAGATCTAGATCCCATTACTTTTGAGTTTATAATTAATTTATTTCTATCATATTTTGATATAGCTTTTCATAATAAT
This sequence comes from bacterium, assembly GCA_024635475.1. Taxonomy (GTDB): domain Bacteria; phylum Patescibacteriota; class Gracilibacteria; order BD1-5; family UBA6164; genus Altimarinus. Next base: position 52,101 of record JAGXIW010000001.1, read on the forward strand.
TCTTCTGAATATCATCCAGCATACATTTCAGCTGTATCTATATGAGTTACTCATTTATCTATTGCATATCTAATAGCATTTATATCTCTTTCATCATCATTATTAGTATTTCTTTCTCTATATCATCACATAGGCCAAGTTCAAATTCATAGTTCTGGCAAAGAAAATCAATTTTTTAAAGTTTTTATATTTATCATAAAAATAAAAATTAATTATTTAATAGCAATTACATCAATCTCTATATCACATCCTTGTTTTACAGTATTAGAAATCTCAATCAGAGTAGAAACAGGCTTTGAGTTTGCAAAATATCTATTTCTGATTGGAGAAATTTTACTAAAATCATTTATATTTTTTACATATATTACTGCTTTAACAACATCATCTAAAGTCATTCATCATTCTATTAGTATTGTTGAAATAGATTCAAAAATATACTCAGTTTGTTTTTCTATATTATCTGGAGCAACAGGAACCCCGTTTTTATCCATAGCTATTTGACCTGTAACAAAAACCATTTTTTCAGATTTTTTCAAATCAATTTCTAATCAAGGAGAATATGCTCACATAACTTCTGCTCAGTTTTTTGGGATTAATTGTTTTTTCATATGTTAAAATTAAAATGTAATAAATTGTATTCAATGCTAATAACAAATTTTTATTATTCTGAATCAAGTTCAGAATGACAAAGTAATTAACCTCGTTTATTTATATATCTTTCTATATATTTCCTTTTCAATAATCATACAGATAATGTAGAAAGTATATATCAACAAGTTGGAATTATAGCATTTAGAAATGGTTTATCAAAACCAAGAAACAACATAACGAGACTTATTATCATATAAGTTAAAACTAAAATAGACATTTTTCTTTCAAGTGAAGTTTCCCATGCTTTTTCGGCTTCTACTTTTTTATTTCTTGATTTAATTTTATCTATTTCTTTCTCCAATTCTTCTATAGTTTTTTTTGACATAACCATTTTTTAAAAATTAAAAAAAGCCCCTAAAAACTTATAAATTTATATAAGTCCTCGGGGTCCTAGCTTTTATTTTTAAGCTTAATTGGACGGTTCCACCCAAGTTCCTTGTGATACTCACAAGACACTTTTATTTTAAAATCTTCTACTCAAGTTTCCAAAGCTTGTATCTACAAAAATTTTAAATCTCATTTACAATATATACTTAAACCTTTTTTTGTCAAAATTTACTTTACATTTACTTCATCACTATAAAGTATAAAGTTTTTATCATTTAGATAATCAAAAGTCTTTGCAATAACTACAAATATAAATCATCTTTTAGCATCTATAGTTCATTCTACATCACCATTAATAAGTTTTAATTCATAGGCACTATTTACATAATCCTTAACCCAATCTCCAGTATTGAACTTTCTATCTAAATTTCTTGCTTTAAATATAAGTTTTAAAACTTCAGATATAGTTATATTATCATTTGGTCTAAAAGTAGCATTTGCACTTATAAATCAAGCTTTTAAAGCTGCTTCTATATATTTACATCCCCAATCATCTTCTACATCACTAAATTTCTTTTCACAATTATTCTCAACTTTCAAAAATGCTACATTAGCAATTATTTTCATCGCTTCTTTTCTTGTTATATTATCATTTATTCTATATTCTTTAAGAGAACTAGAATAATCTTTGATAAAAAATTTAGAAGCAAGATAATTTGCAGAATTGTGTTGTTCAGCTTCAGTAAAAGCAAATACAGAAGTAAAGCTAAGTGATAACAAAGCTATTATTGATAGTAGTTTTTTCATAGTTTATTTAGATTTAAAAAATAACTCTTATATTTTATTTATAAGAGTTATAATTGCAAATTTTATTATTTTTCTATTTTCATAGTTTTATTCAGATACTTGATTCTAGGTAATCAAGTAAATTAGCATATTTATTTTTAGTTTTTATATTCATTTTTAATTTAATAGTTCAAATATTTTTAAAAATTATTTCTAATTTTTCATTAGTTTGTTTATTTATTAAACTATCTATTGCTTTGATTTGTGATTTTCAACTTGTTGTTTTGTTAAGTTTTGTTTTTGATATAATTAACTGTTTTGAGTAATTAGCTTTCAGGGGTGGATTTGTTTCAGTTATAGTTTCAGTTTCTCAAGAACAAATAGTTTTTACTATAAACCGTTTTCAATTTTTTCTGGCATCAAATGCAAAATTTTTTCAATCTGAAGAATATCCTATATTAAGTACACTATCATATTTACCAATTTCTATTCAGTCTTTTACTATTACCCATTTTCAATCTTTTTCTGCTACATAATAATAACCTTGTCAATCTGAAGAATATACTAACTCATCTACTCCATTATATTTATTTCATTCAACTCAATTTTTTACTATAAAATATAAATTATCCTTTTTAGCTACATAAGCATACATCTTTCAATTTGGAGAATATGCTAAATCATCTACTCTATCATATTTATTTCATTCAACTCAATCTTTTACTATAAATGCTTTTCAATCTTTTTCTGCTACAAAAGCATAACCATGTCAATCTGGAGAATATTTAAAATTATATGTAATATTATCATATTTATTTATTTCAACTCAATCTTTTACAATGATCCATTTTCAATCTTTTTCTGCTACATAAACATAACCATATCAATCTGGAGAATATTTAAAACCATCTACTAAATTATATTTATTTCATTCAACTCAATCTTTTACTATAAAATCTTTTCAATCATTTTTTACTACATAAGCATATCCAAGTCAATCTGGAGAATATGCTAATTCATCTACTCCATTATATTTATTTCACTCAACTCAATCTTTTACTATAAATGCTTTTCAATCTTTTCCTGCTACATAAGCAAAACCTTGTCAATCTGGAGAATATACTAACTCATCTACTCTATCATATTTATTTCATTCAACTCAATCTTTTACTATAAACCTTTTTCAATCTTTTCATGCTACATAAACATAACCATGTCAATCTGGAGAATATTTCAAATAAGAAATACTATCATATTTATTTAATTCAACACCATCTTTTACTATAAACACTTTTCAATCTTTTCCTGCTACATAAGCAAAATCTTTTCAATCTGGAGAATATGTTAATTGACCTACAATATCATATTTATTTATTTCAACTCAATCTTTTACTATAAAATCTTTTCAATCTTTATATACTTCATAATAATAACCTTGTCAATCTGGAGAATATTTTAAATCAAATACTAGAGTATATTTATTTCATTCAACTCCATTTTTTACTATAAACTGTTTATCATCATTGTAAACCATAAAACTAAAACTTTTTCAATCTGGAGAATATTTTAATTTATCTACACCACTATCATATTTATTTATTTCAACTCAATCTTTTACTATAATCCATTTTCAATTTTTTTCTTTTACATAAGCAAAGCTTTTTCAATCAGGAGAAAATGTATAATTTCATGCATTCTCAATTATCTCTTCTTTACAAGTTTCCTCAGCAGAAACAAAAGATAGATTTCACAATAAAAAAGTAAATACTAAAAACAAAGATAATAATTTTTTCATAAAATTTTTAGATTAAAAAAATAACTCTTAGATTTTATTCATAAGAGTTATAATTGCAAAGTTATTATTTTATTATTTTCAAAGTTTGATTCAGATACTTGCTTCTAGATAATCAAGTAAATCTGCATATTTGTTTTTAGTTTTTTGATTCATTTTTGATTTAATAGTTCATATATTTTTAAATATAATTTCTAACTTTTTAGTAGTTTGTTTACTAATTAGATTATCAATTGCTTTAATTTGAGATTTTCAATTTGTTGTTTTATTAAGTTTTATTTTTGAGAGAATTAGTTGCTTTGTGTAGTTTTTTGAACTTATATCTGTTTTTGATATAGTTTCAGTTTCTCAAGAACAAGTAGTTTTTACTATAAACCATTTTCAATCATTTTTAGCCACAAATGCAAAAGTTTTTCAATCTGGTGAATATGTTAAAGAATATCTATTTATACTATCATATAGATTACTTTCTATTCAATTTTTTACTATAATCCATTTATTATCTTTTGCAGCAATAAATGCAAAACTCTTTCAATCTGGTGAATAAGTCATACTAGTTACATAACCATATTTATCATTTTCTACTCAATCTTTAACTATTATATATTTCCATCAATCTTTTGTAATAATAAGACTAAAACTTTTTCAATCTGGTGAATATATAAGATCTCTTATCCCAAAATTTATATTTGATTCAATTCAATCTTTAACTATATACTTTTTTCAATCTTTTTCAGCAACAAATGAAAAATTTATTCAATCTGGAGAAAGTATCAAAGCACCAATATTATCATATTTTTTTCATTCAATATTATTGTTAACTATAAACCATTTTCAATCTTTTTCAGCTATATAAAAAAAATTTTTTCAAAAAATTCTAGTAGATGGATCATATACACGATCATACTTATCAATTTCAATTCAATCTTTGACTATAATCCATTTGTTATTTTTAAAAGCACTATAATAAAAAATATTTCAATCTAGTGAATATATTGGATATCCCACATTATCATATTTTTTTCATTCAACTCAATCTTTAACGATAAAACTCTTTCAATCTTTTTTAGCAACAAATGCAAAACTTTTTCAGTCTTGTGAATAATTTAAATAATTTGTATAATCATAATTATTTAGCTCTACTCAATCCTTAACTATAAACATTTTTCAATCTTTTCAAGCCATAAAAGCAAAACTTTTTCAATTTGGTGAAAACATTGGATGATAAGCATAATCATACTTATCAATTTCAACTCAATCATTTACTATCATATATTTTCAATCTTTTTGAACCCCAAATGCAAAACTTTTTCAATCTTGTGAATATACTGAATTATGTGCATAATCAGATTCATCAGTTTCAAATCAATATCATCATGTAAAAGTAAGATTTCAATCTAATCACATAACTATATTATACATATATTTATCATCATACTTATTACTTTCAACTCAATCTTTCACTATAAAAGATTTTCAGTTTTTTCTAGCTCTATAGGCAAAACTTTTTCAATCTGCTGAGAATGTCGGAGCATATGCATTCTCAATTATCTCTTCTTTACAAGTTTCCTCAGCAGAAACAAAAGATAAATTTCACAATAAAAAAGTAAATACTAAAAACAAAGATAATAATTTCTTCATAAAATTTTTAGATTAAAAAATAACTCTTAGATTTTATTCATAAGAGTTATAATTGCAAAGTTTATTATTTTTCTAATAATTATACTTTCTCAGATTTTCTATCCTCAAATCCAAATCAGGATGAGAAGAAAATAAAGCCATAAGTCATGATTTATTTTTTGTACTTATTTTCATTGTTGCGAGTTTTGAATCATCACTAGAAGCTAGATTAACCATCTTTTTAAGTGATTCAAGTCATGCTATCATATTTTCTTTTCATACAAGTCTTGCACTTCCCTCATCAGCTTTGTATTCTCTATGTCTTGAAAACCACATAACTATTATTGATGCAAGTAATCATAATACTAAATCAAGTACAATTGATGTAACATAATAAATCCAAGAAGGACCTGAAGATTCTTCTTTACTAAAATATCAATCAACTATATTGGCTATTACTCTTGATAAAAATATTACAAAAGTATTGATAACTCATTGGAGTAGTACCATTGTAATCATATCTCAATTAAATATATGAGACATCTCATGAGCTACAACTCATTTTATTTCATTTTCATTCATCTTATCAAGTAATCATGAAGAAACTGCAACTAAACTACTGTTTTTTGTAGCACCTGTTGCAAAAGCATTTGGTTCGCTTGATTCATAAATTCATACTTCTGGCATTTTTATTCCTTTTCTTTGTGATAAATCAAAAACTATATCATAAACAAGAACCTCTTTTTTACTTAAATTATATAAATTATCTTGTTTTATTAAAACTATATTATATGCTCTTTTTGCTGACCATTTAGATAATAATAAACTTATAAAAGCTCAAGCAAATCATATAACTAAAGCATAAATAAAAATAGAAGTATAATTTTGACCATATCAAGAAATCTTGAATCAAAAAAAGTGTTCTAGTAGTGCTATAATAATTCAAATTAAGATTATTACAGCTAAGTTTGTAACTAAAAATAAAAATATTCTTTTAATCATTGTTTATGTATTTAAATTATAAAATATTACTAAAGGTATTTTATACTCAAAGAGTCATTTGTCAAAATGAGTTTTGAGATTTTTGTCATTCTGATTCAGTTTCAGTATGAAAATTATTATCAGTTTTCTTCAAAAACAATTCAATTATTTCTAAATCGTATTTTATATTGTGTCCTATTATTGTAATATCTGAATTTAAGAGATTAGTAAGAAAGTTTTTCAATTCATTTTTATTTACTTTAGGTCAATTATGAGCGACATTGATATAATAAATATTGTCTTCATCGAGTAATATAGAAACTCAAACTAGTTCTGCTTTCATTATATCAAGAGATGTTGTCTCAGTATCTAACACTATTTTATTATATCCTTGTCATCCTGAATTTATTTTAGGATTTATTAAATTCTTCAATTTTTCAAGTCATTCACTATCACCTATTATTTGTACTTTTAAATCTAAATCATTCCATATTTTTTGTACATTTCTTTCATTATTTGGAAGTAAACTATTAAATTCATATTTTTTAAATAATTCTACTATTTTATCGTTTAATAAAGCTTCTTTATAAAATTTGTAATGTTCTAAATTGAATCAATTATTTACAGTAGACAGATTAACATCCTTTTTAATTGTAGCTAATTTTTTTGATAAAAATGCTATTTCACGGGCTTCATTTATTTTTTCAAGAGTTTTTCATGAAAGAATTTTATTTATTTCTTCATCTTTATGTATAACTCAAGAATCTATAAAATCATATATTTCTTCTAAAGTTCATATTTTATTAATTAAAGGAACTGCCTTTTTAGGTCATATTCAACTTATTCAAGGTATATTATCAGAACTATCTCCGATAATTGCAAGATAGTCTGTTATCCTTTCTGGTTTTACTCCAAATTTGAGAGTTGTTTTTTCTATATCAAAAGTATCTTTTTTTATAGTATCATAAACTTTAACATTATCAGAAACTAAGCTATATAAATCCTTGTCACCAGAAAGTATAAAAATCTCATTATTTTTATCTTTTGACAGGTTTGTAGCTAAAGTAGCGATTACATCATCAGCTTCAACCATAGGAACTTCAACCACATCCATATGAAAAAGTGAAACCATATCATTTATATCATCAACTTGAGTCCTCAGATTATCTGGCATTCTATCTCTTGTAGCTTTATAGTCTGCATATAGTTGATGACGAAAATTTTCTCATCTTGCATCTCTTATAAAAACAAGATAATCTGGATTATCTCTAATCAAATCTTGCATAAAAAACTTTGCCACACCAAAAATAGCATTTACTTGTTTTCAATCCTTTGTAGTAAAATTTGGAATCGCAAAAAACATACGATAAATAAGTGCATTTCAGTCAATTAAGTAAATTTTTTTCATATAAATATTTCAATAATAATTTTTTATATGATACTTATTTTTATAATAAATCAATAAATATAATCAATTATCAATAATTTTTTTACATTTTCCAAAAAAACATTAAAATCATTTAAATTAAATTTTAAATGATTTTTTAATGTTAAAAGATTTCACACTTTTAGAAAAGAAAAAACTAACTTATGATATATTTGAGATGTCTTTTGAATCAAGTAAACCATTTGATTTTATTCATTGACAATTTATCACCTTTATATTGCCTTGAATTTGATGAAGAGCTTATAGTATATTAGAAATAAATTGAAATACAGTAAAACTTCTAATTAAAAGGCTTGAAAATGGTAGATGATGAAGTAAATTCATATGTGATTGCGAGATTTGAACTATATTAAAATGAGTTTGACCTGCATGACACTTTACACTAAAAGAAACTAATATAAATAAGCTTTTTATATGAACCTGAACTTGATTTGTTCCTCTTTTTAATCAGATAAATTGATGTATAGAAAAATGAATTAAATCAAATTTAAAATTGATTTTTTGACTTAAAAATCAGCTTGATATATTTTATGAAGATATCTTAAATAATATCAAAAATAATAATCCAAATTTTGATTTTGAGTATTATATAAGTCGTGAAAAAGTTTGAAATCATATCAATTGAAGAGTAACTGATTTTCTAACTGAAGAAAATATAAAAGATTTTGAAGAATTTTATTTATGCTGAATTCCTAGTATGATAGACAATAGTATAGAAATATTATTGAATTTATGAATCTCAAAAGATCAAATTTTTACTGAAAAGTATTAAATCATCACATCAACTATATTTAACAAATTATCTATAAAAAAATTATTTTTTTTATCTTCTTCGTTTTTTACACAAAGTCTTATTACTACAGTTTTTTCTAAATCTTCATTATCAAAGTTTTTTAATAAATTGTAACTATCTATATCCATTATATCGCTTATAAAACACTCTTTGTTATCTTGTTGTATTATTTCATCATTTTGTATTATTTCTCATTCTCTAGAAACTCAATTCAAGATTAATCAAAATTTATTTAAATCATAATTTTCTCAGACTGCATATTCTACAAATATTGGGTTTTCTCAAGCCGAATCAATAAATGAATTTGGTATCATTATATCTCAAGTATCCAAATCATTGTTTCTAATTATGTAAGAAGATCCTAAAATTAAATATTTAAAAATAATATAATGCTCTTTTACATATAAAACTGATTCTTTAAAATTATTATTATGACAAAAAACTAAAGCTAAATTATCTAATTCATTTTCAGTTTCTCTTTTTCAAGTATAAATTTCAATCTCAGTATTTTCTAATTTTTTTAAATCAAATTTAGAAATCAATGCTTTACTTATAAATTCATCGTTTGTAAAAATAATTTTTGTGTTTAGGTTCATAAAAAAGAAAGTTAGGGATTTAAGATTTTTGTTATTCTGAAGCAAATTTTCAGGAATTTTAATACTTTGTTTATATTCTAAATTATTAAGTTTAAGGGATTCTTCGTTTCTCTCAGAATGACAATATAAAAATCTATATTTTACATTCTACATTCTATTTTTCCTTATTTTATTAAATCTTTTGAAAAAACAAAATTAATTATTAAAATAAATTAGATTTTTAGAACTTATAGATTGTTAGAATTTTAAAAGTGCTTTAATTTTAAATTAACATTACAAATATTATGAACTCGTTTTTAATACAAATTTTTACATTTTGAATTGCTACATTTTTGATTTGATATCTAATTACTCCATATTATATAGAGTTTTTAAAAAAAATGAAATTATGAAAACAAATTAGAGAAGATGCTATGATATGAAAAGCTATTGAATTTTTTCGTCTTCATAAAGACAAAGTTGGTACACCTACTATGTGATGAGCTATAATACTTTTTATAATATTTTTTATGGTTATTGTAAGTATCATATTTCAAAAAATGTGATATATCAATAATTCCCTACTAAATCAAAGAGAAACTTATCTTAGTTTATTTACACTTGCAACAGTATGATTTCTAGGATTAATAGATGATTATATGAATATAAAATGAATCTGAAATAGATGATTATCAGCTAGTTTTAAGATGTTTTGGTTAATAATATTTGCACTAGCTTGAAGTTGGTGGTTTTATTATAAACTTTGATGGAATTTAACTGATATAAATTGAGATTACATAAAAAGTTTGAAAATACCTTTTGAACAAACTCTTGAAGTTTGAATTTATTTCATTCCACTTTTTATATTTATAATTATAGCTTCAGCTAATAGTGTAAACCTAACTGATTGACTTGATTGACTAGCTTGATGATTATTACTTTTTGCATATTCTGTTTATGCTTATATAACTTACGATCAGTGATTATTTTTATTATCTACTCTTTGTCTAGTTATAATCTGAGCATTGATAGCTTTTTTATGGTACAATGTAAAACCAGCACAATTTTATATGTGAGATGTAGGAAGTCTAGCTCTCGGAGCAAATCTATGAATTATAGCAGTACTTACAAATACAATAACTGTATTTTTAATAATCTCCTCAATATTTATATTTGAAACTATCAGTGTAATAATCCAATTAACAAGTAAAAAACTTAGAAACTGAAAAAAAGTATTTAGAATAGCTCCATTTCATCATCATCTTGAAGCTATTTGATGGAAAGAAGAAACTATAGTTTTTAGATTTTGGCTAGTTTGAATTATACTTTCAGTAGTTTGAATTATAGTTTATCAATTACAATAAGATATGTGATTTAAAATGCTAAATGAAACATTTGTTTGTGAAAATTGCTGAAAAGAAATATCAAAACATCCTGAAGGAAGTGCTAGAAATCATTGTCCTTATTGTCTTTATAGCAAACATCTAGATGATACATCTCCTTGAGATAGACTTTCTCAATGTCACGGACTTATGAAACCAATTTGAATAGACAACAAAAAAAATAAATGATGGATGATAAAACATAAGTGTCAAAAATGTGAAAAAGAAATACTAAATAAACTTGCTCCTGATGATGAGTTTCTTGATTTTGTTAAACTTAATAATGATAAAATTATTTATGAATAATCTACAATCCTTTCTAGAAAAATATTATTCTCCAGATGATAAAATCCTACTAGCCTGTTCAACATGACCAGATAGTATGTATTTACTTTATGAGATACTAAAAACAACTTACAAAGACAATCTTGTAGCTTGTTATTTTAATCATAAACTTCGTCCTGAGGCAGATGAAGAAGAAATATTTATTGAAGAATTATGAAAAAAACTATGATTTCAGGTTGAGATATGAACTGCTAATATCAAAGAAATTCATAAAAAAATCCCAAGTAAGAGTATAGAAGAAATTGCTCGCGAAAAAAGGTACCAGTTTTTAAATGCTGTTTTAAATATTCATAAGTCAAAATATGTATTAACAGCACATCATCTTGATGATAAAATTGAAACATTCTTTTTTAATCTTGCAAGATGAAGTAAAATCACAGGACTCATCAATATGACAGAACAAAATTGAGCTATACTAAGACCACTTTTAGATTTTGAAAAATCTAAAATACTAAACTACCTTGATGAAAATAAACTAGAATACCGTATAGATAAAACAAATTTTGATAATGAAATCACAAGAAATCATCTAAGAAATGAAATTATTCCAAAGTTTTGAAAAATTAACTCAAATTTCAAAGAAAATATAAATAATTTTATGAGTTATCTTGAAAATGTAAAAGAGTTTATAGATGAAGAGGTTATAAAGTTTTTGGGAAATAGAATAGAGAATTCAGAATGTAAAATACAGGAATGAGGTTCCTTGTCATCCTGAGCCAATGCGAAGGATCCCTTAAACAATGCATTATCAAAAAAACTAAGTTCAAGGGATTCTTCGTTGCACTCAGAATGACAAATCTATACACCTATAGATTCTGAAACAAGTTCAGAGTGACAAGCATATTTCTCACTCAAACAATTTAAAAATTTAACTTCATTTTTACAAAAAGAAATTATTAGGTATATTTTTTTTATTAGAAATTGAAAATCTACTATTTGATTATCTGAAAGTAATATAAATGAGATCCTTAGATTTATTAACTGAAAAAATAATAAAACAATTAAGGAAATTAAGAATCTAAAAATGAAAAAAGATGTAGATAAGATATATTATTAATTAATAATTATGATTGAACAACACTCTTCCCTTGCTGAAAAATTTATCAAAAAATGATTTTGGTTATATCTATTTTCTTTTATTGTAGCTCCAATGTGATATATAATCAAGATTGTTTTATCAACTGATTTGGCTGTAGATGAGATATGAATAATCTATGGTGTTATGAGTCTTATGGTACTTATAAGCTCATTCAACGATTTATGAATGGCTGAAAGTCTAAATAAATTCATTCCTGAATATATAACAAAAAATAGATATGATAAAGTAAAAAGTATATTATTTTATGCGATATTTGCACAAGCTGTCACTTGATCTATAATTTTTTTACTATTTTATTTTTGAGCTGACTATCTTTGAAATCATTATTTCCATGATATAAAAAGTGTCAATATAGTTAAGCTATTCTCATTTTTCTTTTTATGATCTACTTTTTTTCATGTGATTAATGTATTTTTTCAAGCTATTCAAGACACTTTTTTGCAAAAAATCACAGAATTATTTAGGATGACTTTTATCTTAATCTTTACACTTTACATGTTTTTTACAAATATATGAACTATTTTTTATTATAGTCTGAGTTGGATTATAGGTCTTTATTTTGGTATAATTATTGCTATTATCTATTTTTATAGGAGGTATTATTTAGTATATTTAAAAGATGTAAAAATAATTTACTCAAAAAAACTTTTTTTAGAGATATTTAGATATGCTTTAATCGTATTTTTAGGTTCTCAAGCTGGTACCCTACTTAGCCAAGTGGATATGCAGATGATTATATATATGCTTTGAAATACTGATGCCGGGTATTATACAAATTATCTAAGTATAATTTGAATTCCCTTTATAATTATTTGACCTATATTTTGATTTTTATTCCCAGTGTTTTCTGAATTGGTAGCAAAGGAAGAACATCATAAAATCAAACTAATAAAATCTATTTTTACAAAAAATTTCTTATCTTTTTCTATAACTTTTTCTATACTTTTTTTTGTTTTTTGACAGATTATAGCAACTATACTTTTTGGAGATAAATTTTTGCAATCTGGAATTATTTTACAATATTCTATTATATTTTTATCCTTCAATTTCCTAATCCAAATCAACTTCAATATATTAGCTGCTAACTGAAAAATAAAAGAAAGACTTAAAATCATACTTATAGCATTGGTCTTCAATACTATACTAAATATAGTTTTTATAAAACTAATTTGAGTATCTGGAGCAGCTCTAGCAACTTGATTTGGATGGATACTTATATGGTATCTATCTGATTTAAAATTAAAGGAATATCATACAAATTTTGATTACAAATACCTATTTAAAAATATATCTGTATTTACTTTAATCTGATCTGGTATGTACTTTTTTATTGTTCCACTTTTTTATAGAATAAACAATAGACTTTACGAATTATTATTTTTAAGTTTTATTTCTATAATTTATTTTTGAATTTATTTTATTGTAAATATAGATGATTTTAAATATTTTTACAAAGAAATAAGAAAAATAAAAACTTGATGAAATGGAAAAATAGAATATATTTGAGATACTCCTTAAATAATTTTTAAATAAGTAATTTTTTCTGTCTTACTGAGTGTAACGAAGTATCCCTTTAACCTGATTAAATATACTAAACATCGATTAAGGGATTCTTCGCTAATCGCTCAGAATGACAATTATTCCATTATTCCTTAAGTTATAACTAAATACATAATAAATTAAATTATGAAAATATCCATTATCTGAACTTGATATATTGGCTTAATCCAAGCAGTTTGACTTGCTAAACTTTGATTTATGATCACAGCTTTGGATGTGTTTCAAGATAAAATCGATAAATTAAATGCTTGAATTCCAACTATTTATGAAGATTGACTTGAAGAACTTTTAAGAGAAACTTATAAAAATATCAATTTTACAATAAAAACATCAGATATTACTTGAAGTGATATGATTTTTATTTGTGTTTGAACTCCTCAAAATGATGAATGAAAAACTGACCTTTGATATGTGTTTGGAGCATGTGAAGATATAAAACCATATTTAAAATGAGATGAAATAATTATAGTTAAATCAACAGTTCCAGTTTGAACAAACAAAAAAATATACAAATTACTAGACAAAAAAAACAAAGTAGTATCAAATCCTGAATTTTTGAGAGAATGAATTGCGATAAAAGATTTTTTTGCTCCAGATAGAATAGTTTTTTGATTTAAGGATTTAGAAGACACAAAAACAATTAAAAAAGTAAATGAAGTTTATAAATATTTTTTAGATAAAAATATCCCTGTTTTGACTACTGACTGGCAAACAGCTGAGCTTATAAAGTATGCAGCAAATAGTTTTTTAGCTACAAAAATCACATTTATAAACGAGATAGCAAGGCTTTCAGATCAAGTAGGAGCAAATATAAAAGATATAGCAAGTGCAATTTGAATGGATGAAAGAATAGGAAAACAATTTTTAAATGCCTGAATTGGTTATGGTTGATCTTGTTTCCCAAAAGATGTAAAATCACTAATTCACCAATTTAAAGAAAATAATCTAACTTGAGAAATTATAACAAAAGTTGATGATACAAATAGTTCACAAGTACAATACTTTTTAGACAAGATATTTAACCATTATAACAATAATCTACACGGAAAAGTTATTTGAGTACTATGAGTAGCATTTAAACCAGGTACAGATGATTTAAGAGAATCAAAATGAATAGAAATCATCAAAAAACTTATGTATGCTTGAGTTAAACTAAAAATATATGATTACAATGATGAAGCATTAAAAAACTTTAAAAAATATCTTGATTGAATTATATTAGGAAATAGTAGATGATTTTTTGAAGTAGAAATAGTAGATAATTTTGAAAAATTGGTATCTAAAACAGATAGTTTGGTTATAACACTAGAAGACAAAAAAATATTGTGAGAAAATCTTACAAATATAAAACTTAAAGATAATATTATTTTTGATGGAAAAAATATACTTGATAAAAAAATGATAATTGATTTAGGTATTGAGTATGTGGGAGTTGGGTGTTAAAATAACTTAAAAATTTAAACTATGAAACAAAAAATTATTATAACTTGATGAGCTGGATTTATTGGCTCAAACTTTTTAAATAAATATGTAATTTTATTTCCTTCTATTGATTTTATAAACATAGATGCTCTTACTTATGCTTGAAAACTAGAAAATATAAATGATGAAGTAAAGAAATCTCCAAATTATTTTTTTGAAAAAGTTGATATAAGAGATATAAATGAATTAAAAAAAGTTTATACGAAATATTCCCCTACTGATATAATTCACTTTGCAGCAGAAAGTCATGTAGATAATAGTATAACAAATCCTGTTATTTTTACTGAAACCAATATTATTTGAACTCAAAATCTTCTTGATTGTCATAAAAGTTTTTGATTAAACAGATTTCATCATATTTCAACTGATGAAGTTTATGGAGATTTACCTAATTGATGATTTTTTACAGAAAATACACCTATTAATCCTAGTAGTCCTTATAGTGCAAGCAAAGCTGGTAGTGATTTAATAGTAAAAGCCTATGGTAGAACATTTTGATTAAATTATGTAATTACAAGATGTAGTAACAATTACTGACCAAATCAAGACAATGAGAAATTGATTCCACATTTTATAGAATTACTTCAAAATAATAAACCTGTTACAGTTTATTGAGATTGATCAAATATCAGAGATTGGTTATATGTAGAAGATCATTGTGATGCAATTTGGGAAGTTTTTACTCGTGCAGATAATAAATCAATATATAATATTGGTTGAAATAATGAATATACAAATCTAGAAATTACAAAATTAATTTTGCAAGAAATGTGAAAGTGATATGAATTTATTAGCTTTGTAGAAGATAGAAAGGGCCATGATGTGAGATATGCAATAGATGCAACAAAATTAAAAACTGAGTTAGCTTGGGAACCAAAAGTAAGATTTGAAGATGGAATTATAAAAACAATAAAATATTATTTAAATAAATAATTATGCCGTTACCAAAAGAAATAAACTATTAATTTATAGTTAGAGAAGAAAAATTATGGACTTTAGATTTACCTGTTGAAGAAATTAATTTAAAAGAATTAGATAATAATTTAGATATAGCTTATTTAGAAAAAAAATGAACAAATGATTGGAATTTAACTCCTAAAGAATTATTAAAAAATTTTGATAAAGAAATTTTTCATTCAAAAAAAGTACTAAATTGTGATATAAACTATCCTATAGATGTATTTTATTTTAAGTGAAATTATATAATTTTAGACTGAGTTCATAGATTTACAAAACATCATTTGAATAAAATCCAAAATATAAAAGTAAGAAAATTACCTAAAGACAAAATAATTTTAGTTAAAAGAACTCAAGAAGAATACTTAAAATGGCTTTGAATTAAATAATTTATTTTTTAATATCATTTTATGAAATGAATAATCCTTGCTGGATGAAGTTGAACTAGACTTTATCCAATTACAATGTGAATATCAAAACAACTGATGCCAATCTATGATAAACCAATGATTTATTATCCATTGTCTGTTTTGATGATGGCATGAATTAAAGATATATTAATTATTACTACACCTGAAGACCAATTTTGATTTAAAAGACTTTTATGAGACTGAAATAAATGGTGAATAAATCTGACTTATGAAGTCCAACCAAGTCCAGATTGATTAGCTCAAGCTTTTATTATCTGAGAAAAATTCATTGGTGATGATGATGTTTGTCTAGTTTTATGAGACAATTTATTTTATTGACAATGACTTGGTGATTTACTTAAAAATGCAGTTATAACAGTCAAAAATGAAAAAAAATCAGTAGTTTTTGGTTATGAAGTAACTGATCCAGAAAGATATTGAGTTGTAGAATTTGATAAAAATAAAAATGCAATTTCTATTGAAGAAAAACCAATAGAACCAAAATCAAATTTTGCAGTTGTATGACTTTATTTTTACACAAATGATGTAATACAAATCGCAAAACAAATAAAACCAAGTAATAGATGAGAACTTGAAATAACAACTGTAAATGAAGAGTATCTAAAAAATGATAAACTTAAAGTTGAGATAATGAATAGATGATTTGCTTGGCTTGATACTTGAACTCATGAAAGTATGCTTGATGCAGCCAATTTTATACAAATTATAGAAAAAAGACAATGATTAAAGATTTGATCACCTGAAGAAATTGCATATAAAAATTGATGGATAAATAAAACTGACTTAGAAAACCTAGCTAAACCATTACTAAAAAGTAATTATTGAAAATATTTATTAAATTTAATTAAATAATGTTTAAATTCATTCAAACTCCAATAAATTGACTTATTATAATTGAACCCCAAGTTTTCTGAGATGAAAGAGGTTTTTTTATGGAAACTTATTCTTGCAAAGAATTTAAATCAAATTGAATAAAAGTAGACTTTGTTCAAGATAACCATAGTAAATCAAAAGCTTGAGTTATAAGAGGAATGCATTTTCAAACTATAAATACTCAAAGTAAACTTGTAAGAGTGACTGCTTGAAGTGTATATGATGTAGCTTTAGATTTGAGAAAATGATCTGAAACTTACTGAAAATGGTTTTGAATATTATTAAGTGCAGAAAATAAAAAACAATTTTTTGTTCCCCAATGATTTGCTCACGGTTTTTTAACTCTAGAAGACAATACAGAATTTGTTTATAAATGTGATGATTACTATAATCCTGCTTGAGATGGTTGAATAATTTATAATGATACAGATTTAAATATAAATTGGTGAGAATATTTTGATACAGAAAAATTAATTATTTCTCCAAAAGACAAATTATATCCTACTTTTAAAGAATTTGATACGATTAATCTATTTTAAAATGAAAAAAATACTTTTAACTTGAGCAAATGGTATGCTTGCAAATGATTTCAGAAAGTTCTGTTCTCAAAATTTTGAAATTATCCCATTTAATAAGCAAGAATTAGATATAACAAATATTTCAAATATCGAAAAGATAGTATCAGAAATAAAACCTGATGTAATTTTAAATTGTGCTGCTTATACTCAAGTAGATAATGCCGAAGATGAATGAAAATTATTAAATTATAATATAAACACACTTTGAACTTATAATTTATCTAAGATTTCAAACAAATACAATATAGATTTTATAACTATTTCAACTGATTATGTTTTTGATTGAAAAAACGAAAGTTGATACAACGAAAATAATATTTGTAATCCAATAAATGATTACTGAATGAGTAAATACTTGAGTGAAAAAATAGCTTTGTCAGAAAATAGAAATAGTATAATTGTAAGAACTAGTTGGCTTTATGGATGATGAAAAGAATTTAAAAACTTTGTAAATACTATGCTTAAATTAGCAGAAACAAAAAGTGAGTTAAAAATAGTAAATGACCAGTTTGGAATTCCTACTTATACAAAAGATTTAAGTTTAGCTATCTCTAAAGTTATTGAAAATATTGAAAAATATAAATGAAAAATACTTCATTTTTCAAATTCTAGTGAAAAATCTATAACTTGGTTTGACTTTGCGAGTGAAATCTTTAAACTTTCTTGAAAAGAAATAAATGTAATTCCCTGCTCCTCGACTGATTTTGTTACAAAAGCTAAGAGACCTACTTTTAGTATGTTGATAAATAATAGTGATGTTGAGTTAAGAGATTGGAAAGAAGGATTGAGAAATTATTTGAATAATTTGTAATTTATTTTTTAATTATTTTTTTATGCAAGTAGTAATATTAGCATGATGACTTTGAACTAGACTATCGGAAGAAACAACTTTAAAACCAAAGCCGATGGTTGAAATAGGATGAAAACCTATTTTATGGCATATAATGAAAATATATTCACATTATGGATATACAGACTTTGTTATTTGTCTATGATATAAATGATATTATATAAAGGAATGGTTTGCTAATTATTTTTTACATAATAGTGATGTGACATTTGATTTGAAAAATAATGAAATGACTATTCATAATAATAAGTCTGAAGATTGGAAAGTTACATTAGTTGATACTTGAGATAATACTCTAACTTGATGAAGAATAAAAAGAGTAATTGAATGATGATATATAAATTGAGATGATTTTATGATGACTTACTGAGATTGAATAAGTGATATAAATATAAAAGAATTAGTAAAATCCCATAAATCAAATAATAAACTTGCTACTTTAACAGCTGTACAACCAGAGTGAAGGTTCTGAAAACTATGATTAAATTGAAATAGTATATATGAATTTTCTGAAAAAAAAGATAATGAAGACTCATATATAAATGGTTGATTTATGGTTTTAAATAAAAAAGTTGCAAAATATATTTCTTGAGATGAAATGTCTTTTGAAAAAGATCCACTAGAAAATATAGCAAAAGACTGAGAACTTATGGCATATAAACATAAATGATTTTGGCAAGCTATGGATACTTTGAAAAATAAACAAGATCTTGAAGATATGTGGAAAAATAAAAATACTCCTTGGAAAATATGGTAATTCCTAATAATATTAAATGAAAACAATTTTAGTAACTTGAGGAACTTGATTTTTATGATCACAATTAATAGATAAATTATTAAAAAATAAATATGAGGTTATTTTACTTAAAAGATCGTTTTCTAATTTAGATAATATAAAAAGTAATTTAGGTAATTCATTATTAAAATCATATAATATTGATCAAATAAATATAGAAGATATATTTAAAAATAATAAAATTGATTGTATCTTTCATTCAGCTACATCATACTGAAGAAAAAATGAAAAAATCATTGATATTGTAGAAACTAATTTATTATTTCCTTTAAAATTACTTGAATTATCAACTATTTATAATGTAAATAATTTTTATAATGTAGATACTACTCTTCCACAATGACTAAATTACTATGTAATGTCAAAAAAACAATTATTAGAATATGCAAAAAAAATGACAACAAATCATAACATTAATTTTGTTAATTTAATGTTAGAACATATATACTGACCCTGAGATGATGAAAGTAAGTTTATATGAATGATAATATCTAAAATATTAAATAATGAAAAATATATAGATTTAACTATATGAGAACAAGAAAGAGATTTTATATATATTGAAGATGTAATAAATATATTTTTAAAGTTATTAAAAACTAATCACAAATGATTTCACGAGTATGAAATATGAACATGAAAAACTATAAAAATTAAAGATTTAGTAGAACAAATAAAAAAACTATTAAATTCAAATATATTACTAAATTTTTGAAAAATTAATTACAGAAAATGAGAACAAATGTTTTCTTGTGCTGATATGAAAATAGATTTTAATTTTACTTCAATTGAAAAATGATTAATTAACACAATAAATTATTTTAAAAATAAATAGATTTTATGTATTTACAGACAAAACAAGAGGTAATTTCTAATAATGAGGTTCTAACTTTAAAAAAAGATTTTCTTGTTTTTACTTCAACTCAATATTGAGAAGATGAGATTTCAAATATAAGATTAGAGTTATTTTTTAAAACACTTGATAGATTGTTATTATTGTGAATAAAAATTACAATTGCTGATTCTTCTACAAATCAAAACTTTATAAATAGATTAAAAGAATATGAAAATCTCTGAAATTGAAAAATATTTGTTTTATATTGATGTAATGAATCAATGTGAGAAAAAAGAAGAAGATGCTTAAAAGAATGAATTGAACATTTTAAAAATACAAAATATTATATATGGACTGAACCTGAAAAATATGATTTATTTAGCAATACAAATATTTCAAAAATTATAAATCCTATTTTAAGATGAAAAGCTGATTTAGTTGTACCAAAAAGAAATAAAAAATGACAAATGCCTGAATTTTTTGATTGGATTGAACAAAGATGAATGAATAGAGCTAATAAACTTATAAAAAAAAATAATTACAAATGAAAATCCAATGAAGAATTAGATTTATGGTTTTGACCAAAAATATTTAATAATAAATGGATAAATTACTATCTTGGGTATAATATAGATTGAAATCAGATAGATCTTTGGGATCAACATATTATACCTACTATGCAAGCAGTAAAAGATCAAGTACTTAGAATAATGTCTGTACCAATAAATTATACTTACGACCAAAAAGAAATTGAATTAGAAAGTAAACTATTAAAAGAAAAAAGACTGCAACAATATAAAAAAATTAAAAAATCAATAACTGATAATTTTTAACAATTAAATTATGAAAAATTTCTATAAAAATAAAACTGTACTTGTTACATGATCAACTTGATTTAAATGAAGTTGGTTATCTTTTTGGCTTCATAATTTATGAGCAAATGTTATCTGATATTCTCTAAAAATAAATTCAGAACCAAATTTATATGATTCTATAAAATTAGACAATAAAATAACTCAAATAATTTGAGATATAGATGATTTAAATAATTTAGATAAAGTTTGTATAAAATATAAACCAGAAATTATTTTTCATTTAGCTGCTCAACCTCTTGTAAGAGATAGTTATGATAATCCTGTTTATACTATGCAAACAAATGCTATGTGAACAGTAAATGTTCTTGAATTAATGAGAAATAATGAATATATAAAATGAGCTGTATTAATTACAACTGATAAAGTTTATCAAAATAATGAATGGTTATATCCATATAGAGAAACCGATAGGCTTTGATGATTTGATCCATATAGTAGTAGTAAAGCAATGGCAGAAATAGCAATTGATTCATATAAAAAATCTTTTTTAGATAAATTATGAAAAAAAATAGCAGTAGTTAGAGCTTGAAATGTAATTGGATGATGAGATTGGTCAAAAGATAGACTTATTCCAGATATAGTAAAAACTATAATGAATAATGAAGAATTAACTTTAAGAAATCCAAATGCAATAAGACCTTGGCAATATGTACTTGAAGCACTTTATTGATATTTAATAATGTGAAAAAAAATATTAGAAAATGATAAATATTGTGAAGCTTACAATTTTTGACCTGATTTTAATGACACAATGAAAGTAGAAGATTTAGTTAAAAAATCTATTAATATACTTTGAAAATGAAATTATAAAATTGAAATAAGTGATAAAAATCCTCATGAAGCATGAGTTTTACTTCTTGATAATACAAAAGCTAAATCTCTGCTTTGATGGAAACCAAAATACAATGTTAATGAAGCTTTAGATTTAACTTTGAATTGGTATAAAGATTTTTATGAATGAAAAGATATGGAAGATATTTGTTTAAGAGAAATAAATAAATTTAATTTTTAAAATAAATTATTATGTTAAGTAACGATTTAATAAACAAAGTAAAAGAAAAAATAAAAACTCAAAATAAGGTTTTTATACCTTGAATATCATCAGTTCCTGTATCATGAAAAATTTTTGATGAAAAAGAACTTGAGTATATGATAGAATCAGTATTAGATTGTCATTGGACAGAATGAAGATGGAATGAAATGTTTGAGAAAAAAATGTCTGAATTTTTATGAATTAAAAATGTAATCACTACAAATTCTTGAAGTAGTGCTAATTTGCTAGCTTTTGTTACATTAACTGCAAAAGAACTTTGAGATAGACAAATAAAACCATGAGATGAAGTTATAACTGTTGCTGCTTGATTCCCTACTACTATAAACCCTATAATTCAGAATTGATGCATTCCAGTCTTTGTTGATGTAGATTTAGAAACTTATGAAGTAAATATTGAAGAATTAAAAAAAGCATTATCGTCTAAAACAAAAGCAATAATGCTTGCTCATACTCTTTGAAATATGTTTAATATATGAGAAATTAAAAAAATATGTGAAGAAAATAATTTATGGCTTATAGAAGATACTTGTGATGCACTATGAGCAAAATATGATTGAAAATTTGCTTGAACTTTTTGAGATATTGCAACTTTATCATTTTATCCAGCTCATCATATAACTATGTGAGAAGGTTGAGCATTACTTACGAACAATTCCTTACTTGCAAAAATAATTAGATCTTATAGGGATTGGTGAAGAGATTGCTGGTGTAAAACTGGTGAAGATAATAGTTGTAATAATAGATATAACTGGCAACTTGGAGAATTACCAAAATGATTTGATCATAAATATACTTATTCTAGAATTGGTTATAATCTAAAAGTAACTGATATGCAAGCTTCATTAGGACTTGCTCAATTAGAAAAATTAGAATGATTTATAGAAAAAAGAAGAAAAAATTTTGATTATTTAAAAGCAGAGTTTATATCAAACTGACTTGATAAATATTTTATACTTCCTACTGAAACACCAAATAGTGAAGCAAGTTGGTTCGGTTTTGTATTATCATTAAGGCAATGATTAAATTTTTCAAGAGAAGATTTATTGCAATATTTAAACGAGAACAAAATATGAACTAGGTTACTTTTTGCTTGAAATTATTTGAAACAACCAGCATTTATAAACTATGTTAAAGATTTTAGAATAATTTGAGATTTAAAAAATACTGATTATATTATGAATAATACTTTTTGGATTTGAGTTTACCCTTGACTTAATAAAGAAAAATTTGATTACATTATTTTAAAAATTAAAGAATTTATAAATGGAAAATAATAAAAAAATTTTAATAACTTGATGATTATGATTTTTATGATCTAATCTTGCTTTTGAATGATTTAAAAAATGATATGAAATCATTATTTTAGATAATTTTTTTAAAACTGAGTGAAATATAATAAACTACAAATGGCTCAAAAATGAAATAAAATTTATTTTTGAAAATAAAGATATCAGAAATCAAAATGATATAGAAAATATAATAAAAAAATATAAACCTTATGCTATATTTCATGTAGCTTGACAAGTTGCAATGACAACTTCAATAGAAAATCCAAGACTTGACTTTGAAATAAATACTTTATGAACTTTTAATATACTAGAATCTGTTAGAAAATATTCTTCTGAAACAGTAATTTTTTATTCCTCAACAAATAAAGTTTATTGAGATTTTTCTCATTTAAAAATTAAAGATACTGAAACAAGATATGTTTATCCAGATTATAAAAATTGATTTAAAGAAGATATATGATTAGAATTTCATTCTCCTTATGGATGTAGTAAATGAGCAGCAGATCAATATTTACTTGATTATAATAGAATATTTTGAATAAAAACTGTTGTTTTTAGACACTCTTCGATGTATTGATGAAGACAATTTGCAACTTATGACCAATGATGGATTTGATGGTTTGTTGAACAAGCATTAAAAATTAAAAAATGAGAAATATCAAAAATTTCAATTCATTGAAATTGAAAACAAGTTAGAGATGTTTTATTTGCTGATGATATGATGAATTTATATTATTCAACTCTAAATAATATAGAAAAATGTTCTTGAAATGTATTTAATATCTGAGGATGATTGAAAAATAGTTTATCACTTTTAGAATTATTTAATTTTTTAGAAAAAGAATTAAATATAAAAATAAAAATAGATTTTAAAGATTGGAGAAAATCTGATCAAAAAGTTTTTATTGCAGATATTTGAAAAATAAATAATTTTACATGATGGGAACCATTAGTTTCAAAAGAAGACTGATTAAAAAAAATGATTCAATGGATAGAAAATATAATCTAATTTTAATATTTAAAATTTATAAATTATGAATAAAAAATATTTGTTATCTATTTGCATTCCAACTTATAATAGAGATAAATATATAGTAAATTTAATTGAAAACATATTAAAACAATCATGATTTAATAATGAAGAAATAGAAATTTGCATAACTGATAATGCTAGTACAGACAATACAGAAAATTTAATAAAAGATTATCAAAAAAAAATTAATAATATATCTTATTATAAAAATAGTGAGAATTTATGAATGACTGCAAATTTTTTAAAAGCTATAGAAAACTGAAATTGAGAATACTGTTGGATATTTTGAAGTGATGACATTATGACAAAAGATGCTTTGTCTGAAACATTAGAAAATATAAAAAAATATAAACCTTGATTAATACTATCTGATAGATTTGTTTTTTCAGAAGAAAAAGAAATAGAAAAATTAAATATTGATACAAATAAAAAAAATATTGTATTAGATTGAGTAATTGATTTTTTTAATTTTATATGAAATGATAACAAAATAAATTGAGCCATGAATTGAAATTTTTTTACTTTTATCTCAATTTTTTGTATAAAAAAGGATTTATATATTGAAAATAAAGAAAAATTTTTGAAAAAATATACAAAATATAATAAGTTAAATTATAACTATTTTAATTTTGCATTAATAGTTTTTTTTTGAAATTATAATAATAAAATAATTATAATAAAAAAGAAATTTTTAGTTTTAGCTAGATGATGAAATCATTGATGGTCTTTTAAGTCATTAGAAATTTTTAACGATATGTATTATATGGTAAATATCTTTAAAAAAGAAAATAATATATCTTTTAAATGTAATGTTTTTTTTAATCACATGTTATTATGATGGTTCTTACCTTCTGTAATGTGAATTATAAAACATAATAATATACTAAAACATTTATATCCTATTTTAATGTTTATATATAACCCTTTATCAAAAATAGTAAACAAGATATTTAAATTATTTAGTTAATAAAAATTAAAATTTATTTCATGAAAAATATTAAAATAATTGCACATTATTTACCACAATTTTATGATGTATCAGAAAATAATTACTGGTGGTGAGAATGATTTACTGAATGGACAAATGTAAAAAAAGCAACCCCTCTTTTTAATTGACATAATCAACCTAGAGTTCCTTTAGATAACAATTATTATACAACTCTTGATTTTAAAACTCGTAAACAACAAGCAGAAATAGCAAAGAAATATTGAATAGATTGATTTTGTTATTACCACTATTGGTTTAAATGATGAAAATTGTTACTAGAAAAACCTGCTGAATTATTATTAAAAGATTGAGAACCAAATATTCCATTTTGTTTTTCTTGGTGAAACGGTAATTGGGCTCGTACTTGGGAATGACAACCAGAAGAAATTTTGATGAAACAAGAATATTGAGATGAAGAAGATTGGGAAAAACATTTTAATTATTTATTACCTTTTTTTCAATCTCCATTATATATTCGCAAAAATAATAAACCTATTTTTTTGATTCATTACTCTAAAGATATGAAAAATATAATAGAAAAAATGATTAATAAATGGAATGAATTAGCAAAAAATAATTGAATTGAATGAATCTATATTGTGGAAACTATTACATCTGCACAAGATAGACCTTATGCAAATAATAGTAATGCTATATTGGAATTTGAACCATTGCACTCAATAAAGAATAAGTTTAATATTTACTTAATTCCAAATATAATAAAACATATTATAAATAGAATTTATAAAAAACATTTTCATAAATGATTATTTTTAAATAAAATTTCTTATGAAAATGTTTGGAAAATAATTACTAATAAAAAATCTGAAAATAATCAAAACTACAAAAATAAAGATATAATTTATTGATGATTTGTTTGATGGGATAATTCTCCTAGAAAATGAAAAGATAGTCTTATAATGAACAATTGTTCTCCTAAAATATTTTGAAAATATTTCAATATTCATTATAAAAATGCTATAGAAAAAAAAATTGACTTTATATTTTTAAATGCATGGAATGAATGGGCAGAATGAGCTTATTTAGAACCAGATGAAAAAAATCAATTTTGATATTTAGAAGCTATTAAATCAATAAAAAAATAAATATGCCGAAAATCTCAATAATAACAACAACATATAAACACAAAGATTTTATAAAATACACTATAGAATCAATTTTATCCCAAACTTTTAGAGATTGGGAACTTTTGATTTGAGATGATTCTCCTGATGACTTGACTTGGAATATTATAGAAAATTATGTAAAAAAATACCCTGATAAAATAAAAGCCTGGCATCATTTTCCAAATAAATGAATAGTTGATAATATGAATTTTTTACTTGAAAAAGTAAGTAGTGAAAGTAAATATATTGCTTTTTTAGAATGAGATGATATGTTTACTCCTGATAATTTAGAAGAAAAAGTTGAGATTTTTAATAAATATCCTGATATAAAACTTATTTATAGTGATTTAAGTTTCATAAATGCTAAAAATGAAATTATTTTAGAAAGTTTTTTTAAACAAAGAAATATTAAAAATTATCAAAATAAAATTATAGATAAAAATAGTTTTATTTTGTCTCCTGCTTGACCAATTGCTTCTTGGAGTACTTCAATGATAGAAAAAGATACTTTAAATAAATATAAAATAATTAGCTTAGAACCTGAAAATAAAAAATATTCAGTTTCTGATTATGATTTATATTTTAAAGTAGCTACTGAAAATAAAGTTTATTGAATAAATAAAACCCTAACTTTATACAGAAGACATTTTTGAAATTTATCTTGATCAAATTGATGAACAAGTGATGATTTAGATAAATTAATAGATTATTATTATCATAATAGTCTTATTACTTCAAAAATTTATAAAAATAAAAAATCTTGGACTAAAATAGTTTCCGCAATTTTTGATTTAGAAATATGAAATAAAAAATTTGCACTAAAAAATTTAAAAAATTCTCTAAAATACAATTTTCTTTCTTTCCCTACATATAAACTAGCAATTATATTTTTTTTAATAATGCCAAATTTTTTTAATAAGATTATTCTTAGAAAACTAATAAAGAGATGATAAATCATCTCTTTATTTTAATATAAAATTTCCCTCATATTCACTTCACTCAAAATCTCTAAATCATCATCAAACTATATTATAAGGCAATCTATCAAACCATTTAAAAAATTTAGGAAACATTTTTGCAACTCAAAGCCTAATTATTAAATATCTTTTTATTTCATATCCCAAAGCTAAAAATGCATATAAAGTAATTCCATGAACTTTAAATAATCTTTTTATATTTTTAAAATTTGGTTGAAACCAAGTATAAGTTAGATTATTAAAATTATCTTTTATAAGATGAAAAGTTAGAGGTTCTTTTATATTATAAATCAAATCTTGTCATTTACATAATTCATACTTTTGAAAATATGCATCTGCAAAATATAATATACTATCATCATACTTATAATCCCCTTTTCTAAACATAAGCGATGAATGAATTGTGTAATTGTTTTTTTCTTTTAAATAATACAAAAAATACTTTTTATCCGATTCATAATACATCACAGTTTCAGTTCCAGATCAAACAAATTCTTTATTTTTTTCTAAAAAATCAACTTGTATTTCAAGTTTATTTTTTGCCCATAAATCATCATGATCAAGTATTGCTATATAATCTCACTCGGCTTTTTCTAGCAAATAATTAAGTCCTACATAAGGTCAATGATTAATTTTTGATTCAAATAATTTAATTCTTTTGTCGCTAAAAGATTTTATATTTTTTACTGTATCATCTTTGGAATCATTATCCAATATAAGTAATTCAAAATCATCATAACTCTGATTTAAAACAGATTTAATAGTATCAAATATATATTTTCAGGAATTATAAGAACATATTAAAACTGATATTTTTTTATTCATTTTTTACTTATTATAAAACCTCCAACTATTTTATAAACTTATTTTAATTTCCAATCCATGTTCAATCAATCGTGTTATAATCATTTTACCAAAAACTTAAATTATTTCACCATCTCTCTTATAAAATCCTTAGTATCATCTAAACTAAAAACTTTTTTTGTTGTAATTCATAATTTATTCAATGGTGAATAATCATTTCAATCTGGAAAAATTCTATCTCAAACAAAAATTATTTCATTTTCATTTAATCATGTTATTTCCATAAGTTTTTCAATTCAATATGCTTTATCAACTCATTCTCTAGTGATATCAATAGAAGTATTTCAAGCTACAAATATATCAAATCCTTCTAAATCTGTTTTTATATAATTAACGATTTTTTTTCTTTTTGAAAAATCTGGATCATAAGCAGATTTTAATTCTCTAGGTGCTTGCTGTCACAATGTAGCATATGTAATTTGTGTTTTTCTATCTTCAACTAACTCTCAATATGTTTTTTCTGGTTTTAATCATAATTTCTCAATTGCATTTTCTAATACATTTATAATATGTTTTCTTTCACTTTCAGTAAAATCTAAACTATATAAACATTGCCAGTCAGAATCATTATAAGTATACATTTTTGTTCAATTCGTCGGACAAATATATAGATTTTTTAATAATTTTTCATCATCTCAGAGAAATTGTAAGATCTGAATTTGAAATTGTATATAATCTCATCCTGAGATAATTCAAACTTTGTATTTTTTAAGTAATTCTTTAAATAATATAACCATATCAGGTTCCATTTCTCACCTACTTGGAGTAAGTGTACCATCCATATCAAATACAAGCATTTTAAACATAAAAATAGTAGTTAGAATATAGAATACAGAATATAGGAATATTATACTCTGCTTATAATTGTAGTAAGCATTTTAATTATTTCAGAATTTAATCAGTATAAAATTAGTTAAATCATGTTTAAGGGATTCTTCATTTCATTCAGAATGACATCTTTCTTCTGCATTCTTATTTATACCACCATTTTATCTTCTATAGTTCTTTCTTTTTTCTCATAAAGTTCCAATTTTATATCTTTATTGAAATCGTAAAGCATAGGTGCAGCTACAAATATAGAACTATAAGTTCAAATCAAAGTACCATAAATCATAGTAAGTACAAATCATTTAATTGCTTCAGGTCAAAATATAAGTATAGCAACTAGTACCATAATAACTGTTAAACTTGTGTATATACTTCTTGCTAAAGTCTCACTGATAGACATATTAATTATATCTTTAAAATCTTTTTTATCTTTTTTTGTGTGAAGTTTTAAATTAGATCTAATTCTATCAAAAACAACTATTGTATCATTGATACTGTATCATAGGATTGTAAGTAAAGCAGTTACAAAAAATGTATCAATTTTAAAATCTGGTAAGAAATTTGATGTAAATACATAGAATCAAACAGCTACCAAAACATCATGGAATAATGTTATTATTACAATAGAAGAAAAAGATAATATAATTCCCCATCAATTTAGTATTCAAGAAAAAGCCCAAGCTAAATATAAAGCTATTCAAATAACTGTTATAAATAGAGTAAAAATCGCTGTATTTTTGATATAATCTCAAAAACTTTTTCATATATTGATATATTGAGTTTCAGAAACTGTAGAATCAATTTCTATAAGAGACTTCAAAGCTTTATTTTTAAAATCAGTTTTTAAAGCATCTAATTCTACTTCACCAATAGATGAATCAAATCAAGCAATAATTGCAATTTTGTTTTCTCAAGTTATCTTGTATACATCAACTGAATTAATTACTTCTTTTCAGTCTTTTAAAATTGTTTTTTTTGTATTTGATACTATTTCTCTAGCTTTATTGACTTCAAGATTTGTATAAGTATATTCTGTTTGAGTTCATCCAGTCATATCGATTCACAAATTCAATTTAAAAACCATTAGAAACAATAAGGCTAAAATTGTCAAAAATCAAGAGATAGAGTAATATAGTTTTCTATTTTTTATAACATTTAACATATAAAATAATTAATAATTAATAATTAATATTGAACAACTAAAGTGAAAAACACACTTTTGTATTCAAGATTTTATTAAATATACAAAAAAAAATAAAAAAATCAAAATAAACTTGTAAAATCTAGTATAGAATGTAGAATAAAGAACAGTTAAGAAAAAGATAAAAGAAAAAATTATATCCTTTAACTTACATATTTTGCATAAAAAAATATTTGCCAAAATCATAGATTACTTGATGAAATTCATAATTTTTTTGACTATTGCATTATGAATTATATCTATTGTAAAGCCAGAATTAGCCAAAGAACTAATTGCCTGGATAGAAAAAATCGTAAATACTTTATGATATTGGAATTATATAATAGTATTTTTAAGCTGACTCATTGAATCATTTCCAATTCTCGGAGTTGTTGTTCCTGGACAAAATATACTACTTATTGTATGATGATTTTTTGCAAAAATAAGTCAAGCAAACTTAATTTATGTTATAGTAATTGCATCTGTTTGAGCTATTATAAGTAATTATCTAGGTTATTTTCTATGAAAATATTATTGAGACAGCTTTTTTAAAAAATACTGAAATTGGTTTGGGATATGACTTACAGAAGTAAAATATCTAAAAAAATGAATAAAAAAATGGGGACCTTTAGGGATAACTTTTTGAAAATTCCACAATCTAACAAGAGCATTTTTGCCATTTATCGCTTGAAGTATGTGAATGAGTAATAAATCGTTTTTTCTTTACAATATAATTTGATCAATTATTCGGGCTACAACTATTGTAATATTATGAGTTGTGTTTGCTTCTTACTATGAGATTATTATAGATTATATGATGTACATAATGTTGATAGTAACATTGATAATAGCATTTTACATATATAAATTTAAAAAAACTGAATTTCTAGAATATGTTAAAGAAAAAAATGAAGAATTGGAAGAACAGTTTGGTGATAAAAAAAATAATTAATTTTATTTAAAATCAGCTTTAATTCAAAGCCTTTTAGCTACTTTTGATAATGTATCTATCTGTGCCCTTTTAGGCAACTTTTTCAAAGGGGTAAATAATCTATATACAAATCCAGATTTTCATTTTGCATCACTCATTTTTTTATCAGCTTGTTCATAACATTGCTCTAATGTCATTTTTCAACATTCTAATTTATTTTCACAAATTCAAATTGAAAATTTTATTTTTACATTTTCATTTTTTCATTTTCTTTTATTTAGTAGTTCAATTGTAAAATGTCAATTCCTTTTCAATTGTTCAATTCTTTTTAATATTTTATTTATTGTTAAAGATGAACTTCATGTATGATCTGTTTTTACCATTATACAAAACTCATCTCAAGAAAGATGAATAACTTCTCCCTCATTTTTTCTTACTGAAGCTCTTAATGACTCTCAAAACTTTTTCAAAACTTCATCTCAAGCAAGGTGTCAATAAGAATCATTCACCGATTTAAAATCATCTAAATCTGTAGCAATTACAGAATAATTGGTTTCTCAAATATGTTCATTAAAAACTCTTCTATTTTTACATCAAGTTATTTTACTTGTATATTTATAATCTATTTCATCCATCTTTTCTTTTATGACAAAAGCTAGATCTTCCATTAAATACCTTAAAATATTTTCTTGAGTGTCATTATATCAATCAAAATAAAATATTATTTTTCATCATTCTAAAATGTTTTTTATACATATTGTTCAAGATGTATCTGTAATAGGTCTAAAACATTGATCATTCTTTGAGTCTAAAACATTTTTTTCAAATTGTTTAATTCATATATGAGACAAAAAATCTTCTATGGTTAAAAAATTTTTTCTTCAGCTATCTTCAGTTTTCATATAATCTATAACTCAATCTTTTTTTGATAACAAATGATATATATTTATTTTGATTCATTCTTGTTTTAAGATTTTATCTGTCCCATTTAAATATTTTTCTAGTAGTGTTTTTATTTCTTTAAATAATTCTTCTTTATCAAAAAATTTTTGTTTTTTTAATTTTCTAGAAATTATTCTAAATAAAAGTGTTAAAAATTTGTTTTCAATTAATAATGCAATTTCATCATTTTCGATATCTGAAATACTTTTCTTGAATGCAGACCTTCTCAAAATAATATCTTCTATTGAAGCAGAAAAAATCCCTACATATTTGGGGATTCAATCTGTTCATAATCGCATTATTTCTCTAATACTTGCAAAATTTAAGTATTGTCATTCTTTATCTTGATTCATAATTTATAGAACTTTTTGTATTTGAAAATTATTTTTTAAAGTGAGAATATATACATATAATTTTATATGTCAAGAAAAAAATATAAAATACTGAACTTTTTTTTAATAATATATTTTTATACTGAATCATTTATCTATATCTGATTTTATCCTGAATTTCCATTTATGTGTATCAACTATTTTTTGTACTAAACTAAGTCATACTCAGATTCATCTTTCTTCTACATCTCAAACCGATTCTTTTTTTCATTGATAGAATTTTTCAGTTATATAAGGAATTTCACTTTTTGCAATTCATTTTCAATTATCAACAAAATCTATATAATTTTTTGTTATATTTATTGTTAAAACAGTATCATCTCAAGAATATTTTAAGAAATTTCAAATAATATTATGAATGAGTTGTTTAAAAAGGTTTTTATCTAAATTGAGTTTCAAGTCAGTTAATCATGTTATTTTTATTCTCTGATTATTTTTAGCCAACTTTTTTTTATGTGTGTTAGATAATTCTTTTAAAATATTTACTAGATTTTCTTCAAGTAGTTTTACTTTTAATTCTTCATTATCAAATTTCTCATAATCCATTATCATATTTACAAGACTTATAAGCCTTTTCATCTCTTCTATTATCGAAGAAAGTGTCTTATCATCAAGTTTGATAACTCAATCTGAAATTCACTCTAGATAACACTGAATTGATGTAATAGGAGTTTTTAATTCATGACTTATATCTGCCATCAATTTATTTTTGATATTTTCTTGCAGATTAACTTTTCTATTTAAATCATTTATAGCTCATATAAGTAAACCAATTTCATCTTTTTTAGTATAAATTATTTCTGGATTTTTCTTTTTATTTAAATCTAGATTTTTTATAATTCTTGTTATATTTTTTATTGGAAATATTGTTCTTCTGATAAAAAATCATATTCAAATAGCTATAAATATTATAGCAATCACATTTGTGAAGATAATAGATAATAAAAGTTTATTTAAAAAATTATACTCTAATGAATCTTTATCTCTTGCTTTTTCTAAAACTTTTGAAAAATTGTCAGTTGGAATTATTTCTTCTATATATTTTGGAGTTAATCAGCTTTTTATCAAGTAATTTATTACTATATCTCTGTTTTTTTCTTTTTCCAAAGAAATCTTTCAATTATTAGTCTCAAGTAAATCAAAAAATTCTATCTCAGTATCACTAAATATATCATCAATTTCATCTGAAGTTTGCTTAGCTATTATATTGTTTATATAATCTAGAGTAATTTCACTTCTAACCTTCATATTTTCAGCTAGATATATTTTTAGATAGACACTATAAAAAGAATAAAAAGCCAATATATTTGTTATAGCAATAAAAAAAATACTTGTTAAAAATACTATTAAAAATTTTCTCGATAAAGACATTGTTTTGAGTTAAAAGTTAGGAGTTAGAATATTATTTCTTTTCTATATTCTATTTACTATATATTATCCAAATCTTCTATAAAATCAAAAAAATGATTTAAAACTTGATTTTTTACTAACTAATTGTATATTTATCGCAAATTCATTATCTCTTAAATAATTATATGAGTATAGCAATAAAAAAAAGTTCATTGGTATTTTTGATAATATTATCATTTATTTGATATTCTAGTTATGTAAATATTTATCCAGATAAATTCAAGGAAATTGAGAGTAATTATCCTATAATTTGAAAAATCAATTCTAGTTTAAGAGATATTGGAGCTTATTTAACTTGAAAAGCTACCAATTTATCAGATAAATCAAAAGAAATATATGATAAAAATATAGATCCAAATATAACTAAGGTAGAAGATAATATAAAAAAATCTATAGATACTACAAAAGAAAAAATAGATTCTGTAAGAACAACTTTATCTTGAGCAGAAAACACAGTAAATAAAGCTCAAAATGTTATTAAAAAATGACAAGAAACTATAAATGAGGTAACTGAAGTTCTATGAGATGTAGAGAAAATTGGTAATTGAGTAATGGATAGTGTAAATAAAGATGCTATGCAGTAAAAACTCAAAAAAACACCAAAATTTTAAAATTTTGGTGTTTTTTTGAGTTTTTACTAATTAATATAAATACATTTGACAACACTTAACACTTAATTGATTTTGTCAAAAAGCTGCTGCTGCAACCATAACTTTACTACCACAATCAGCTAATTGACCATCACCTACATTGAAACTATTACAATTTGTAAGTCCTACATTATTTTTTCAAGAACTTGGCCAACCTGTTTTACAACTTCCATTAAGACATATTTGAGGTGTAGTTAATTTAGGGGCTGTTATGTCTCAAACATTCACTTGATTTCCGGCATTATCCCAACGAGATAACCAAGCTCCTGCACCGCTAAGAAATCCAATATTATTGCTATTTGCATGAATATACTTTACTCCGTTCGGTGATTCATCATCTTCAAGTGTAATATGTGACTGTGTACCATATCCAACTCTAATAAAACCCACATCTGCATTACCATTAACTTGAAGATTAGCCGAGGTATAAATACCTTTTCCATTATATGCTTTTACCCGAGTTGAATCATTCATGTACCAACCACCTCCATAAGTTTCATTATACCATCCAGTTGCTCCTTGACTACGAAACCAATTATTTGCATATGTAGTACCCCATTGAGGATTTGATCCACTAGTAACATTTTGATTGAGATGATATCCATCCACAGTGTCCGCATTATCAGCATTATCAAGTCTACCATTTGTATTAGCATCACACGAAGTTCCCCAAGATCATTCACAACCAACTTCATACATTCTAACTCTTCAAGCTACAGTTGCATTTGCAGCAAAAGCAGGTTTAGTAGTAATTCAACTCCATGGAATTGCAATATTGGCTGTTCAATCAAAAGATACTCATGCAATAGTCCTTGCTGTTGAAAGTTTATCAGCCATATAAGCTGTATTAACCAAAATTGCTCAAATAGCAGTTCTACCAGTTCACCAAAGTCCTAGATGTTTATATGATGTTGTTGGAGTTGTGACATTATTTACAATAAAATTTGAAGGATTCCACACATAATAATTTGATCAATCATTACTTCACCATAACCGTGTTGGTTGTCATGCTTGTCATACCCAATTAAAGGGTTTACTAGTTATTCCTGACCATGGAATTGCTATATTAGCAGTTCAATCAAAAAGTACTCATGCAATAGTCCTTGGTGTTGAAAGTTTACTAGCTTTATTCACAGTTCAATCTGTACTACTTCAAGTATTAACGAGCATCTTGTTAAAATAATTCATAAATAATCCTCATGCTATTTCTCCAGTAGGAGTAGAGCTTGGAAAAGTAATTGCAGCAAATGCACTTAAAGTTCAAATAATAAATGTTATTGCTATAGCAAGTATAGATGTAGTTCTTAGTAAATCTTTAAAATATTTTTTCATATTTAAAATTAATATATAAGTATCATTTTACAGTCTCAAGATATGATTAGTTTCTAAAACATCTTACTGGGTTACCACGATCAGGCCAATCTGTATTTGCAGGTGCTATATGACTCCGCCGAATATTAAGCTGTCTTCATTGACTAATAGTACTTTTCCGCTCTGAAGTCCAGTATCTTGCATTTGAACCAGCCGCATTTAATACACCTGATAGTTTATATCAAGCCATCGGTAATTTTAAATTATTCAAAATTGCAGTCAAAGTAGCTGAATCAACATCTCACTCTACTCCTATTATATTTCTCCAATCTGAAATACTTGGTGTTCTATATCAGCTAGGACATACTGTTTGAGCCTCATACCGAGTATAATAATTTCAATACGAAGCACTCGTTGTTCCTGCCGTAGCCGATCATACATTACATGCGGATATATAATATCAATTTCTATATATATCGGGTGCATTACATCATGGGACACAATTAGTTCCATTCCAAGTGTAATAAGTATCGCATTTATAGTTACAAGTCGAGCTACTGGCTATTGTATTGTAAAGTGTTGATGTATTTGCTGGAGACCAAGCAGAACCATTCCATGTTTGAGTATAACTGGCCACACTATTCCATACTGTTCCTGTCGCTGGTTTGGCTGTACATGTATAGGTCTGTGTATTTGCTATCCACTGTGCATAAAAAGTAATATTTCATGTGATAATTGTAGCTGTTGTTATTTTAGATCATCCACTTGTTGCAGTAAACCACCCATTAAATGTATAATTTGTTCTTGATGGATTACTTGGTAAAGTTGATACTGCTGTATTATATGTTACAACTTTACTTGTTGGAGTATGTCCTGATCAACCATTTCAATTAAATGTTACTGTATACTGTCTTGGAGCACTACATGGATCATTAGTTCCTAAATCTCATTCACATGTCCATGTATAATTTGCTACATTTGATATTAGAGAAATTAAATTTCAAGTATTACATAAATATGTTGTTGGTTGAACCGATGTTGGTGTTCAGTCAGCACTTCAACAGGCTCAAGTTATTATATTATTACATATTTTTCAAGAAGTAGGATTATATCATTGTAAATATTTTCAAGATCAACAATCTTGTAAAATAGTATTAAAAATAGAAGTATAAGCTCAACCAGCGACTTCTGATCAAGCTGGAATTGAACCAGGAAATGTTACATTCACAGGAGAGGTTAAATTAATACTACTTCAAATATTAGTTGTAACTCAAGTTTTTGTTTTACAAATCATATTTTTACTTGCATCAAATCAAGCCATATATTTTCAACTTCAACAATTTTGAAGTATTTTTCATAAATATTTTGTAAACAATCAGTCTCAATGAAGAGTATAATTTGAAGAATTTGTTCATACTGATAAATTTTTGAAATTAGATTTAGCTAGACATACCGGATATCAACTAGAATTAAATCATTGTATGTAATTTCAAACTCAACAATCAGTAGTTTTTATATTATTTAGTTTTGATATAATTTCTCAATTTGAAGGTGATTCTCAACTAGGAATACTACTTGGAAAAGTTAAAGCTACAACAGCCATAACAATCGAAGTGAATATCATAATAATAATTGCATAGATATAATATTTCTTAAATAATTTTTTCATACTTTTCTTCATAAATATAAAACATTAGTAATTACTTCTAATAATTCTTGGAGGATTTTTCTGAGTATCACTATCATACTCTATAATCATAGGAGCATTTGCATATCAAGCAATAGATGTATTCAATCAAGGAACTGGATCATATCAAGGAACTAAATATATATAACTTCTAAAATGATTTAAATCATACCTCTTTGCTATTTGTAAATTACAAGAAGAATTAGTAATATAGAAAGGACAACTAACAGGTGTCTTACTTGATCAACCTATAGTATTATAAGAAATTACACTTCATTTTATAAATAATTGATTTTTGGCACTATTTGTATCTGTATAATAAGTAGCAGTTGGAGTAATTCAATTTCAAGATATAACTGATCTATCTGCTATCAAAGTAGCTCATACAAACTGTACATTATCTTTAATCCATATATTTCACTTTGTTCAGTCTGATTTTTTTAGTGCTATTATAGTTTTTACCTTTCAAGGAGTTTTTGTTATACCAGTTCATATAATCACATCTCACTCATCAACTATAATGGTTTCTATTCAAGTTGGCCAAGGATTAGGTACCGTATAATTTCAAGTCATATATAATGTGTCTGTAGTTCAAGTACCAGCTTTTTGGTAGATTGCTACATTTTTATGAATAAGTGTATATACATCTGACTTAAGTATATTTCAAATATAATTTATACTTGAATCAGCAATAACTGAAAAATTATCATTATTTTGATTTACTATTCCTGATATTTTTACTTGACTAATATTTATTGATGAGGAACTTATAGTAAAAGAAGGATATATTATATTATTTCAATTTATATAATATGAAATTATAGAGCTATATTTTGTTCTAAAACTTGCAAATCATGAATCAACTATTATAGGTGAAGCTGATATTAAATCTGATATTCAAGTAATTGATGTTATATCTGGATAAGCCCTAATTATATTTGATGAAAATGGCTCAGCTATCATATTACACATAGTAGGATGACTATGATAATATCAAGTTGATGTATTTGATCAATAACAAGTAGTTTGACCTATGCTTCAAGTTAAATTTTGATAACTTATTTGATCATTTGTATAATCCGTAGTTCAACTCATTGTATCCAATAAATGAGTAATATGAACTCCTGTCATAGTTGATGATCATAAAGTCTTATTTGTAGAACCTGTTATAGTAAAATGAGTTTCAGTATCCCAATGTATTACCCAAGCGGTATTATTAGTTACTCAATCTATTTTTATTGCTGGAGTGAATTTGTAAGGAGTAGAATATTTATAGGTAGCATCATAAGGTCCTGCTCAAATTCAAGTTATGTTTATATCTAAATCACTTACTTGTATATCATTATTATCAGATGTAAAATTATATCAAAATTTTGAAGGAGCTAGTGAGGTAAATTCTACTTTGTAATCTCAATCAGTCGTACTTCAAGTATCAATAGTAGGTCAAATTCAGTGAATTAAAGATGGGATGTCCGTCCCAATGAATCTTATAGCATCTCATAAGTTTAAAATATCATCTATTTGATCTATATCTAAATTATTTGAAAATCGTAAAGTTACTTCTACTTTTCTTATAGATGGGTCAAATATAGATGGTACAGATACTACAGGATTACCATAAGTATCTCTTAATTTTATATCAATAGTGTGTTTATCTTTTCAATCTGCTATTTTTTCTTCTATCAAACTTCAAGTAAAATTAACATTATTAATTTGTGGAATATTTGCTACAATAGTTATACTTCAAGTTGCATAATTTCACCATATATCGGTAGCTTTTATAGAATAGTCTTTTGAAGGATTTTCAGCATTTCTCATATCGTGATTAAATGATAATTTATTATAATATGTTGTAATGGCAGTACCACCAGTCCAATTTTGAATTTCTACTTTTTGAGCAATCTCATCTAATGTAATTAATTGATTACTATCAGCTTGCATAACTGTAGTTCAAACTATTTGTGGGGGAGTTGTATCAAGTGTAATTCAATCAAAACAAACCCATCATATATTTTGACTCCAAGCACAACCTGTAATATTTCAAGCTCATCTATTGTATATTACACTTGAATTTGGTATTTCAATATTTGAAGAATTTCTTAATAATGTAGGTGAAAAATAAATCCATCAAGCAGCTTTACTCCAAACATATCAAGAGAATGTAAAAGTATTGTTTGAATTATTTTGTAACACTACTTTTGAGTTTGGTATATCATTATTTGAAGAATCTTTTAAAAAATCAGGTGAAAAGTAAGCCCATCAAAGTGTAGGATCAGATGTACTTGATAATTCTGACATCCAAAAATTACCAGAAATTGTCATATTGGCACCAGAACTTAGTACATAAGCATCAGTATTTACATAAACTCAAGAATATGAAGAAGTAGATACAGGAAATACAACTTTTCAAGCATATTGAGATGTAGTTCATGAACCTAAAGCAGGAACCGATACTGCATCTACTCAATTTGAGATACAAACTCATAACAATATAAAAAATGTAATAATTATTTTTTTCATATATTTTTATTTATTAATATTATTTAATACAGTAGTACATTTTGTCTTTAAATCTCATTCAGTTATAAGATAACATTTATTTATATCTTTTAAATTTAAAGCTAATTTAAAATTGATTACATCTCTACACTTATTTTTTAATTCTATCTTTATAATCTTTTTACAAGAATTTATATCAAGAGAAATTATCGCTTTTTGTAATATTTCTACATCATTTTGAGTAGTAAATCTTTTTTCACAATTTATTTTACTTTCTTTGTTTAATTCACTACAAATTTCTATTCATCATTTAAAATCAGTAGATTCTATTTTTTGAAATATTATACTAGAAATACAATTTTCTCTTAGATTAGTATTTATTATTTTCTTACATAAATTATAATCTTGTGTTTTTAATGCATTTTTATTGTAATAATCATCAAGACAATTATTTCTCCAAGCAATATCTGTTATGATCTTACATAAATCAGGATTATTATGTAAACTTGCTTTAGCAGCATAAGAATTATCTATACATTTTGCTTTTAATTCTGGGTCTACAATATCATCACATAATTCTTTTTTACCAGTTTCACCTGCAGAATTTAATGAAATAATATCTATTTCTTTTTGTTTAATTTCTGCTTCTTGTTTAATTTCTAAATCCTCTATCTCTTTTTTTTCTATGTATTGAACTTCATCATTAGTTCAGGTTGCTGAATTTTCTTGATTATCAATTATAGGTTCTTCTGTTGGAAATACTACATTGCTTGGAGTTCATAAAGGTATACTATTATCTTTAATATCTCATTTTTCTTTATATCAATTTTTAAAAACAAATATAAAGACCAGTGCAAAAACTACTACCAAAAGCATCAATAGTAAATAATTATTTTTTTTCATATTAAATTTTATTTAAATATAACTTTAATATTAAGTGTATCATAATCAAAAAATAAAGTCAAAAATTAAGAGATTTAATTTTTGACTTTATTTTAGAAAGGATTTAATTAGGTTATTGTCATCCTGAACTTATTTACTGAATGATTAAAAGATATTTTCCTTATTTTGTAGCCAATGCTAATAATCTATTCTTATGATCCTGTGTCAATCGCGGAATGACTATACAAAACACATTCTTCTTTGTCATCCTGAATGTAATGAAGGATCCCTTAATCATCGTTTTTATTATATTTCATTTTCAAGGGATTCTTCGTAAAAACTCAGAATGACAGAACTGTTCTGTGTTATATATTATGTATTCTTTTCTCTACTCTTTCTCTTCACATAACTTGCATAGTTTCATATAAATCTGGAGTATTTCTTTGCCCACATAGTACAACTCTAAGAATCATAGCAGCATCTCAGATTTTTCAGACATGAGTTCATTCTACAAATTCTTTGTTGTTTAATGCAAAACCTGATTTTGAAGCAATTTCTTTCAATTCTGCAAACCATTCATCTTTTGATTGGTTTAAATTAAATCAAGCAATATAATTATTTAAAAATACTTTTATTTCGTCTAATTTTAGATTTGGAATTAATTCAGTTAGATTTATATCAAGTTTATCATAAACCTCATCAAAAAAGAAATTTAATTGAGCTGGAATATCACTCATTTTTTGAAATCTCTTTGGAGGATTTTCAAGCTCTCTTTCTATATTTAATGCTTGTTTAGTGTAATCTGGATATTTATTAACTAATTTTAATAATTCACTATCGTATTTTGAAGCCCAAGAAACAAATAAATTGTATAATTCATCTACTTCTAAAGTTGCAATATATTCTTTGCTTACAAAATCAAGTTTTTCCATATCAACCAATGCTCCAGCTTGAGACATCTTTTCTATTTTGAAATCAAATTCTTTAAAACTTTTTGTTTTATTTTCTTTTCTCCAATCTTCATATCATGCATTTATAATATTAGCAAGATAATCTATAATTGCAATTATAGGGTAACCTAGCTTAAAATAATATTCTACATCGGCTTCCATATCTTTTCTCTTGCTTAATTTTCTCTTATTTCAATTATCAAGCTTTATAAGTGGTGCATAATGTACATATTTTGGAGCTTGAAAACCAAATACTTTAAATAATTGTTCGTGTAATGGTTGTGAAGCATACCATTCATCAGATCTAAATACATGAGTAGTTTGCATCAAGTAATCGTCAACTAGATGAGCAAAGTGATAAGTCGGTAATCCTCATTTTTTAATTAAAACTATATCTAGGAAATTATCATTTGTTTCTACATCTCATTTTACTAAGTCTGATATAATCACTCTATCCCCTATTTTTCCTGGTGATTTAAACCTGATTACAAATTCTTTTTTTTCTTCTAAAGCTTTTATTACATCTTCTTCTTTAGCATTTCTCCATATCGAATATCCGCCATAAATTCAAGGAACTTGTTTTCAGATAGTCTGATTTTGTCTAACTTCGTTTATTTCTTCCTCAGTCATAAAACAAGGGTAAGCAAATCACATCTCAAGTAAATGCTTGGCAAATACTTTGTAAAGGTATTCTCTTTTGCTTTGAGTATATGGTCAATAGGCTCAAATATCAGTATTATCTGGTCAAATTGGACCTTCATCAAATACTAATCAAAATGTTTTAAATATTTCATTAATCTTGAATCTAGCTCATTCAACTTCCCTTTTTTGATCAGTATCTTCTATTCTTAAAAAAGCTATTCAATTATCTTTATGAGCAAATATATCATCAAGCATAGCTGAGTACACATTTCAAATATGCACAAATCAGGTAGGACTTGGAGCTATACGAGTAACTACTAGTCACTCAGGTCTTTTTGGATATTTTTTTGTTATATCTTCAATAGTTTCTTTTATTTTTGGGAAAAGTATATTTGGTAACATGTGGTTTTTGTGGTTAAAAATGTAATTATTTTGTCATTCTGAGAGTAGCGAAGAATCCCTTAAACAATGTTTATAGTATATAAGTAAAGAATAATCAAAAATATCTATAAATTTTTAGATTTCTTTTATGATATTATGAAAATAATGGGAAAATG
The DNA here is from genome assembly GCA_024635475.1 of bacterium. Classification (GTDB taxonomy): domain Bacteria; phylum Patescibacteriota; class Gracilibacteria; order BD1-5; family UBA6164; genus Altimarinus. The sequence goes on from JAGXIW010000001.1 coordinate 95,329, forward strand.
CAAGGGAATAAAAAAAGATTTTCAAATTTGAAAATCTTTAAATTGCGAAGAATGGTGGAGCTAGGGAGAATCGAACTCCCGTCCCAAGATGCCCTCATTATACTTCTACTACTATAGTTTATTTTAATACTTCTCAGGATAAAAAATTAACGAAAAAATCAAGAAAAGCAAATTTTTTAGGTACTAGATTTTACAAAAAATTCAGTAAAAACTAAAATCTAGACTTAGTTTAATACTATAATAAACTTCCTAAGTAAACTTTTATTATAGTTTATAGCAGGCCAAACGGCACTCATCCACTTAAGGAGACTATATCTTTACTTTAACTCAAGTTTAAGCGATTAGGCAAAAGCAGGAGAGAAAGAAGGAGTCAAAGCTTTTTTGAAAGCAGTTAAACCCTTAGCAATTCTATTGTTTGCATTTATTTTGCTTATAATTGATTATGGAAGCCATAAGCACCTCCCAAGTAGCATATAACAAAGACTTATTATCTTAGTAGAATCCAAGTGTTAGCCCCGTATAATTATTATATTGATTTTACAAGAAAAGTAAAATTAATTATTAAGCCTATATCATTCTCATCTTACAGTCAAAATTACATCTTTGTTTCTAATTTTTTTTCTTATATTTTTTATATGAGTATCTATTGTCCTATCAAAAAGATATTCACTATATCAAATTAAATCCATAATCTCTTGTCTGTGAACAATCTTTCAAGATGCTTCAATAATCTTTTTAAGTATATCAAATTCATTTTTTGTAAAAAATTCTTCTTGTCATCATATGTAAACCTTCATTTTATCTATATTGATTTCTATATTATCAAACTTAATAATATTTCACTTTACTTCTTTTACTTCAATTCTTTTTAGTATAGATTTTATCCTTGCTAATAATTCTTTTGGTGAAAATGGTTTAGCCATATAATCATCAGCTCAACTACTAAATGCTTCTAATTTATCATTTTCTGTATTTCTAGCTGTAAGCATAATAATAGGAATATTTTGTTTTACTCTAATTTCTTTACAAATATCAATTCAATTTTTTCAAGGTAGATTTATATCAAGAATAACTAAATCCGGTTTTTTTTCTAATATATTTTCAACTGCATTTAATCAAGTATCTTGAATAAATACTTCATATCATGAATTTTGTAAATATAATTCTAATGATTTTAAAATTCCGAAATTATCTTCAACTATGTAAATCTTTTCCATAAAAAATGTAAGGGGGTTAAAAAAAAGTATATAGATTCCCGAGATCTTATGTCCGGAATGACAATGGATTTTTTATTTTTTTATTGTTGTTGTTTTAGCTGTTGCTCTTGTTTTTTTAATTTCAATTGGCTTAATAACTTCATTCTTCACTTCTGGTATTTTTGTAATTTTTACTCATTTATCAGCTTTTAATAAATCTCTAATTTCTTCAAGCAAAATAATATCATCTGTTTTTTTTAATAATTCCTTCTTTTCTTCTGCTTTTTGTTTTTTTATTACTTTTTCTTGAGCTTTATTTATAAGTTTTACAACCATAAATATAGAAAATGCTATAATTAAAAAATCAAAAGTAATTTGCAAGAAATTACCATAAGTAATAGTTATTTCATCTCATTTTAGATTTCTTATAGTATAACCTAGTTTTGTAAAATTTATTCATCAAACCAAAACTCAAACAGTAGGAGTTATAATATCTGTAACCAAAGATGAAACTATTTTTCAAAAAGCTCAACCAATAACTACTCATACTGCTAAATCTATTACATTACCTTTCATTGCAAAAGTTTTGAATTCTTCTAGTATTTTCATAAAAATAATTTTCAAGAAATAAAAGCATCAATACAATAATAAAAATCAAGAGAAAATCAACTATTTTTCATATTCTTGAAGCAAATTCACTATTTCAAATTCTTTTGTTAATCATTTATAAATCGTTTTGATACTTGGAGTACCTGAAGCAAAAATGAGTTTGAAATCATAAAATTCTCTCATTTTTAAAGCAATTTCTCTTATATCTACCTTAGGGGAGTTATCGGATTTGTAACTAGGATCATGTTCTTCATCAATAATTACAAGACCTAAATTTCTATATGGATAGAATAAACTAGATCTAGTTCAGATAATTATTTTAGCATTATTATTGTATATATCTACCCGATTTTTGTATTTTGAAGTTTCTGTAATAGAAGAATTTATTATAACCACATCTTCTCAAAAAATCTCTTTAAATCTCTCGAAAATCTGATTATTTAAAATTATTTCTGGCAGTAAGATAAGTGATTGTTTTCACATATCTAAGTATTTTTTTACTAGATTTACATAAACTTCCGTTTTCCCAGATCAAGTAACTCAATAGAAAATTATATTTTTTTCTGTTTTTTCTATTTGTTTAAATACTTTTTCTTGATTTTCTGTAAGATCTTTTTTATAATTGAAAATGTAATTTAATTCTTTCCTAGATTTTAAATCTAGTTTTATTTTTTCTATTTTTTCTTTTAGATTTCTTGGGAAAAATAAATTTAGTGAAGAATGAATTTTACAAAAATAATACTTTGAAATCCATTTTATGATTGTAATTTGATTTTTATTTAGCAAAAGAGTTTCGTATTTTATCGAAATAATAGGTTTTAATTTATCTACATCAAAAGACAAATCTTGCTCTTTTTGTATAGATAAAACAACTCCTGAAACAATTTGTGTTTGTAATGGCACATCAACAACTATTCCTATACTTATATATTTTTCAAGTTCTTTAGGAACAATGTAAGTAAATCACTCATCATCAAAACTTTTTGTAAAAGGAGATACTAAAACATGCATAAATCAAAAATTAAATTAGTTATATTTTATATGTAAAAAGTATTTTGTAAAATAATTATGAAAATTAAATTTCTATTTGACATTTTCTTGATAATGAATTTAATATATTTAATTTATTATTAAAAAAATAAAAATGTCAAAGATTATAGAAGTTTGATGAAAAGAACTAGTTGAAATAAGAGATAAATTTTCTTGATGATCCATTATTAATGTTCCAATTCAAAAATACAGAGAAATTGCAAGATGATTAATTATGTGAAAAAAGGATTTAGATCATACAATATGTGAAAGAAAAAACTGAAAAAGGTTTACTCCAACTGAAGTTGTAAGACAAAAAATGTATAATTGAACAGCTATAATTGAATGAAGTTATAAAGAAATAGAATATACAATTTTAGACATAAGTAAAAATTGATTACAGATAGGTTATATCTGAAAAGAATTAAATATATGAGATAAACTTGAATTAACATTTACTCTATGAAAAAATTATACTTTAAGTTGAAGAGTTGTATGAAACAAAAATAATTTGTACTGAATAGAAATTACTATACCTTGAGAAAATGAAAAAATTTCAGTATTAGCAAATAATTATAGTAGATTTATTTCAATGATAATCAAAAATACTGCTTATTAAAATAATCATTTAAATATTCCTATAAATTAGACCATTTTTATGGTTTTAAAAGATAAAATTTTAAATTATTTCTCACTTCAAAACCCATCTATCAAGTTTAGTGATTTTTACTTTTACTATATCTCAGATTTTATGTTCTGTATTCTGTATACTATCTACAAATACTTCTTTAAAATTTCTGGTTCTACCAAAAAATTGTCTGTCTTTTTCGCCATAAATCAGTAATTCTTCTTCTCTACCAATCATTAATTTGTTTCTCTTTGTAAGAGATTGCATCAAGGCATTATTTAATTTATGCCATCTTTCTGCTTTAACTGCATCAGGAACATCATCAGGATATATCTTGGAAGCTATAGTTCAAGGACGAACACTATAACGGGCAATATATGCAAAATCAAACTCAAGCTCTTCGAATGCTTTTAGGGTATCTAAAAACATCTCATCAGTTTCACCACTAAATCATACAATTATATCAGTAGAGATTGCAAAATATGGATCTTTGTTTCTTAAGTATTGTACTTGGTTTTTAAAATCTTCGTAAGTATGTTTTCTATTCATTTTCTTAAGAATCTCATCATTACCTGATTGTAAAGCAAAATGCAAATAATTACACATCTTATCCAGTTCAAAATGAGCATCAAGGATATCCAAAGTCATATCATGAGGATTGCTTGAAGTAAAACGAATTCTATCAAGTAATTCTATTTTATTTATTTCATCTAGTAATTCTCTAAAAGGGGATTTTCAAATATTTTCATTCCACTTACTTTTTTCCTCATTCCAAAGTCCTTTATCTATAAATTGTTTTCAGTAACTATTTACATTTTGACCGATTAAAGTAATTTCTTTGGCTCAATTTTTTACTACTTCTTTACAATCTGATATTATATCATCTTTAGGCCTTGAAAACTCTCTTCCCCTTGTATAAGGAACAATACAATAAGTACAATAATTATCACATCAAGTTTGAATTATAACTGAAGCTAAAGCAGGATTATCTCTTAATTGTTTCATTTTAAGAAAATCATCGAATTTATGTTCTTGTCATATTCTTTCTCAAAAAATATGAGTTAAAAGAAAAGGTAAATAATTTAATTCTTCAACTCTAAGTGTAAAATCAAGCTCTTTTATACGAGGAAAAAGTTTATCATCATTATTGAAAATACCATTTTCACCCTTCAATAATTCTATTTTTCTAGCTCTTTCTCTTTCTTTTTTTTCTTCTAGATATTTATCACCCATTCCTGTTTTTCTCACCATACATCAAGTGATTCAAATGATTGGAAAATTAGTATTTTTACTATTTTTAACAATATCATCTATAAGTCAAAAAACTCTATCTTCTCATTTTTGTCTTACACTACAAGTATTAAAAATAACTAAATCTGCACTTTTCCAATTTGACACTTTTAAAAACCCAGACTGAGTCAAAATCATATTAATCTTTTCACTATCAGCCAAGTTCATTGCACATCAAAATGTTTGGATAAAGTATTTTTTCATAAGAAATTGAGAATTATTAGTTTAGTTTTCTGTCATATTTTAATCAAATATTTTATTTGTAAAGCTAAAGATTATTTTACATTATTTAATTTTTGAATAATATCATGGTTACTTTAAAACAATTTAGGACAATACAAGGAAGATTCCCTTCTTCAAGGGAATGACAAATAAATTAACTAATTAAATTTTATATTTATGAAAGACTTCTGGCAAAAACAAATAGAAGAAAAATGAAAACTATGTTTTCTGGCTCCTATGGACTGATACGGAGATAGTGCATACAGACAAACTATGAAAAAAATTGCTCCACATATAATGTGTGTAACAGAATTTTATAGTGCTGATTGACTAGTTCATTCAAAATTATTAGCAGACCAAGTTCTTCCTCATAGTGAGACAGAAGAACCATTAATCGTGCAGATTTTTTGAAAAGATCCAGAAAACTTTGCAAAAGCTGCAAAGATAATTGAGAGGTACAATATAGCTTGAATTGATGTAAATATGTGATGTCCAGCTAAAAAAGTAGTAAAAAGCTGACATTGATCTGGGCTTATCATAAACGAAGAAGTAGCCTATAGAATAGTAGATGAACTAAATAAAGCTACAAAATTACCAATAAGTGTAAAAACAAGGCTAGGGTTTGAATGAGATGATAATCTAATCAGATTTGCAAAATGACTTGAAAATGCTTGAGCAAGTTTACTCACAGTTCACGGTAGAACTACAAAACAAGCATATAGTTGAACTGCTAATTTAGATCCAATTTATGAACTAAAAAATCATATAAAAATACCTCTTATTTGTAATGGGGATATAAAAAATTATGGGGATGGGATGGATAAAGTTAGAAATCTAGATTGATTTATGATTTGAAGAGCAACATTTTGAAATCCTTGGTGTTTTATGAAAAATTCCCTATACTTCCCTACTTTGTGAGAGATCCTTGAAATAATGCTTTTTCATGCTACAAAACTTGTTGAAACAAAATGAGAAAGAAAATGATCTCTTGAAATAAGAAAACATTTAGTTTGTTATCTAAAGAATTTTCCTTGAGTTAAAAACTATAGAAAAAGACTTGTAACAGTTGAAAGTCTTAAAGAAGTAGAAGATGTAATAAATCTAATAAAAAATGATTTTAGAGAGTTTTTAAGTATAATTCCAAGTGAAATAGATAGAGAAATCTTAATTTAAAACAATATCTTTTGCAACTCAAATTTTAGATCATCTTTTGTACTTCAAATAAGTTTTCAAAACTTCATATTTTTATCAAAATCTATAACTTTTTCGTAAAGACTTGATAATTCCCCAAAATTGATTTTATATGTCTTATCAACCAAAAAAGATCTATTTCATAGAGATAGTTCATCTTTTATATGATTATTTTTATATCACAACTTTTTAAAAAACATTATATAAACAAAGTTTCTTATATTTCACAAAAATGAATTATAAAAAGCATATATATCAATATTTTCTAAAATTATATCTAAATCGGTAAATACTCACTTTTTATCTTTATTTAAAACTTTATCTACAAAAACAAATATAGTTTCTTCTAGTTCTGGAGTTATAAACTCAACTATATCTTTCTCTTGTACAAATTGTTTTGTAATAAATAACTTATCAAGCTCATTTACTATTTTTGATAAATTATTTGATTTGTATGCGATTATCTTATCAATTGCTTTTGTATCTATCTTAGAATTGTATTTTTTTTCTATAAAAAGTTTTGTTTCATAAGTATTTTTTATATCAAATCTCTTAACTTCTCATAATTCTTTGATTTTTTTATATAACAAAGATCTTTCTTGCAAATTATTTGAAGAAAAAACTATTATATTTGATTCTGGAATCTTGTCTAATATTGAAATCAAAAATTCTTTTTTACTATCATCTTTTTCGATTTTCTCTATATTATCGATTATTACCATTTTTTTCTCACTCAAAAAACTAGATGCAAGTAAGTTTTCACTTAAAGCATTTTTATCTAGTTCTTCTATATTTTGGATATGAGTCATATTAAATTCTCAAAATTTACTCAAAAAATGATTTTTCCATTTTTTAAGTTCTTCCTTTAATATATATTCGTTATTTCAGGTGAATAGATAGAGCATAGTTAGTTTATATTAATTAATCTTTTCAACTTTTCACTTCCCTCTTTTTCAATCAATTTAAATACTTCTAGAATCTCTTCCAGAGATTTTTTTAAGTTCAATAAATCTTTTGGTCAGCTTCTATTTAGAGCTAATCTATTTAGGATTGTATCGATGTCTGAGACATATTTTAGGTGGTTTTGTACTTTATCAAGTAAAACTGTATTTTTTAAAAATTCATCGATCATATCGAGTCTAGTTTCAATATCTGCTTTTTTTTGTAGAGGTTTTAAAATAGCATCTCTAAGAAATCTAGTTCACATAGCTGTTTTTGTATCATCTAGTATTCAAAATAGAGTTCAGATTTTGTGAGATTTTGTAGCAAAATTGTAGATTAAATCTAGGTTTCTTATAGTTGATTCATCTAAATCTAGATATTCAGAAAATGTCTCATAACTTATAGATTGCAAGAAATCTAAGCTGGATTTTTGGTTTAGTTCTAAGTATTGTAGAAGTAGAGAACTTGATTTTACTGCCATTGTTTTTCATTCAAGTCAAAATCAAATTAGATTTTTTACTCAAAAATGATTTAAAAGTTTTTGTTTATTTTCTCATTCTCATTCAAAATAATAAACATTTAAACTATATTTTTTACTTAATAAATCTTTTATAGAATCATCTCCAAAAAGTTTTTTTTCTAGTATTACTTCTTTTGGAGAAATCTTGTAAATCTGAAGTGATAATTTTTCAAAACTATCAAATTCACTTGTAAGCCATTTATTTGTGGATAAATCAAGTATACTTAGACCATATCTAGCATCATCATAAACTATAGAAATCATATAATTTGATACATTTTCTTTTGCATACTCTTCTCATTCTAGATACAAAGTTGCTGGTGTTATAACTCTAGAAACTTCCCTTTGAACAATTCACTTTAGTTTTGGGTCTGATACTTGTTCTGCTATTGCCACTTTGTACCCAGCTTCTATAAGTTTTGGTAGATATTTTTCTTTTGCATGATATGGAATTCAAGCCAAAATATCTGGATTTTTTGCATTTTTATTTCTACTTGTTACAGCTATTCAAAGTACATTATGAGCAATCATCGCATCTTCTCAAAACATCTCATAGAAATCTCACATCCTAAAAAAAAGTATAGCATCTTTATACTTATCTTTTATTTCTTTATATTGTCTCATTGCTGGAGTAAGATTTTCTAATTCTTCCATAATTTAAGTTTAACTTTTAATTTTTCTTTTTGTTACTTCAAAAAAATTCATTAATTTTGATCATCTTCAAAATCTATTCGTACTTGATATTTCTTTTTGTTCTATATATCTAGAAATGTTTAATACTAATGCAAGTCACATAATTGATGTCAATAAGCTTGATCATCAATAACTTATAAAAGGCAGAGTTATTCAAGTTAATGGAACAATATTTAAATTAACTCATATGTTTATAAATGCTTGCATTAAAAACCGTGATATGATACCGACAACAAGATATTTTGCAAATAAATCAGTTGTTCTCAAAGCTATATAAACTCCTCTATATCATATAAAAAGATACATACATATAATAATAAATCATCCGAAAAATCAAAGTTCTTCTAAAATTACAGAAAATATAAAATCTCATTGAACTTCTGGAAGATAACCAAATTTTTGAATTGATTTTCAAAATCCAAGTCATCCAAATCATCAGCTTCAAATAGCTATAACTGCTTGTTCTGTTTGATAATTAATAGTTTTATTTTCAATTGATGTTTTTTCATCACTTAGGAAATTATCAATTCTCTGAGTTATATAACCTAAACTATTAAGATTTTTTCAAGTTTCTTTATCATAATTTCACATAGAATAAACCATTGTAACTAGCAATAATCAAGAAACTGCAAGAATTCAAATATATTTAACATTTGCTCAGGCTACAAAAAACATAAGTGTAGCAACTGGAGCCAAAAGCATTATAGTACCAAAATCTGGTTGTAAAGCTACTAAAAAAACAACTGCTCAAAGCACAAATAAAAATGGTAGAAATCAACTATCAAAGGTATACAAAACATTTTTATACTTTTTAAAAAAGTAAGCAAGATATATAATAAAACCCAATTTTAAAAATTCTGTAGGCTGAATAGTAAAAGGAATTCAAGGTATGGCAATCCATCATTTTGCTCATTTTAAAGTTATTCACATAAGTAGTACAACTATAAGCAATGATAAAGTTCAAAAAAATATATATCTAGCATGTTTTTCAAAAAATGTATATGGTATTTTTACAAAAACTCATAAAACAATCATAGAGATAACTACATGAGCTATATTTCTTATAACATAAAAATAATTATATGATTCAGTAATTAATCATTTTTTTACCATGCTACTTGTTACTTTGAATGATGAATAAACAGATACTGAACTTATCATTATCATTCAAAAAATTATAAGTAATACAACCACAAAAAATAATTTATAATCAACTGGTTTAGACATAAAAAGAGTTAATATTTAGAAATAAGGAAATTACTTTAATACTTACTAACATCTTAGTAATATTTTTGATATTTTCAAGAGAAACTAGTATTTTTATATTGTTTTTACTGATATTTTAAAAATTAATTATTTTTTGCTGAAAAGAAAAGCCATTAGAGAAAAACTTTACTTAATAATTCCTAAATGTTATAAATCACTAATTGTATAAATATAAAATTTATTATTAATTATATCTATTTTGAAAAAATATGAAAAATCTAACATAATATCTTTTTTATAATTTATTAAATCAAATTCATACATAATATAAATAATTTAACTTACTAAATTTTTTATTAAATCTTCAATTCATGGATTTAATAAAAATAATAATCATCTTAAAAAATATATAATTATAATAATTATAATTGGAGTAAAATCTATTGGTCAAAATGTAGTTGGGATAATTGATCTTACAAATTTATACATAGGATCTATTATATCAGCAATAAATTTAGGCCTAAAATTAATTCAAAAAAGTAATAACCAAGAAATTATCACATCAATAAAAACAACATAAAAAATTAATTCTAAAAATATAAAAATTGCTATATAAATTATATCTAACATATTTTAAAAATTAAGTAATAATATTTAATTTTTTATCTAAATTCTTCCACTTTTCTTTATTCTGATAAGCATTTTTTGCTGCTTCTTCTTGTGCTTTTTTCTTGCTCGAACCAAATCAAAATCATATAATTATGTCTCATATATAAACTCATACTTTAAAATTTTTGTCGTGATCTGGTCATTCTTCTTCTAATACATCATAAGTTGGAGTTATATCACACTCAGCTTGAGAATATTCCTGAATAAGTGATTTAAAATCCTTAAAATATTTATTTTCAAGAATATCATCTAGAGTTGTATATATATATGTATTTATAAAAATTCTAGCACTTTCTAATCATAAATCTAAATATAAAGCTCAAATAAATGCTTCTAAAGTATTTGCTAACAAATAATCACTTTCTCTACCTCATCACAAATCTTCTCATTTTCATAAAAATAAATAATTGCTAAAATCCAGTTCTTTTGATACTTTAGCAAGATTTCTTCACCTAACGAGTGCACTTCTTATATCAGTCAATTCTCATTCATTTTTATCTTGAAAATCATTGTATAAACTATCAGTTATAATCAATTCTAAGACTGCATCTCATAAAAATTCTAATCTCTCATTATGCTCCGAAACAAAATCAGGTCTTTCATTTACAATAGACCTATGAATAAATGATTTTATATAATTATTAATATTATTATAATTTATATCTAGTTTAGATAAGAGTAAAGAAACCTTTTCAATAACATCTTTATTCTCCATGATACTTCTTGTTACTACCATAACAACAATAATTATTGATTAAACTCTAAATTTAAAAAATGTGAAATTATTTTTAATTTCAATAAGGTTTTTTTCTTCATTTAATTTTTCATAATCAATTAAAACATTATTTAATACACCATTTACAATTTTTTTAACAGGATCATCAGAAAATATTTTTGCTAATTCAATAGCCTCATTTATAGAAACTTTTGCTGGAATTTCTTCTTGTAAAAAAAACATCTCAGCTAAAGCTATATATATAGGCAAAACATATAATAAACTCATTTTTTCAATATTGAATTTTGGAGCATATCTTTCTATAAAAACAATAAAAAGTCATTCTTTATCTAAAATGATTTTTTGCATTTCTATAAAATAAACTTTATCAATTTCTAAATTTCAATTATCAAAATAAAAGTTATCATAAAAGTTATCATCACTTATATATGTAAATCCCAATATAAATAATTTTTGAAATAATAATCTTCTAGTTAATGTTCTTGAAATATGAGTCATAAAAAAAATAAAAAGTATAAAAGTCGATTAATTTCTCATAAAAAAAGAAAGCAGAAAGAATTATAAATCTTTATAAAACTTCCTACTTTATAAACTTTAAACTCTTTTTATTATATTCTAGTTACTTTTTTAGATTTAACTTTTGGTTTCAAAACTTGTCTTCATTTATATGTTCAATCAATAGCAATAAAATGAGCTAATCAATTTCATTCTTTATTTAAAGCTGTAGTATTTTCAAGTTTTAAAGCAGTTCTTTGAATCCAAGCAGTAGTTCTAACTCTAGATCTAGACTTAGATGTCTTTTTTGTAGGAGCAAATGTCATAATTTTACAATTAACAATTAATAATTAACAATTAATAATTATGGATTTTTCTATCCAAATTTAATGTTTCGCAATGAATTTTATAAAAAAACTTGTAAAAAGCAAATTTTATTTTTACAAAATTGTATATTCTCTTGACAAAATATAAATATATATGTTAAGATATAATAGAAAATTAATAATTAACAATGAATAACTAATAATATATGAAAACAAAAATAAAAATATTAACTACATTATCAATTCTAATATGTTATTTAAATACATATGCTGAAACATGAAGTAGTATTGAAGAAAAAAACATTAATACAGAGACAATAAATTATATAAATACAAATTTTACAGAGCCAAACACAAAAACAGAAGAAAGTATTAAAATAAATCTAGAAGAAGAATTTAAAAAAGATTGAATAGAACTTGATTCTGCTATAGATGAAAACGAAGAAGATAAAACTATAGTAGATAAAGCAAATGACTTGAAAAATAAAGAATTTGAAAAACTTCTTTGAAAAACGGATGAAGAAAAAAATATCCAAGCAATTGAAATTGTACTTAAAGAACTTGAAATAAAAAAAGAATTGAATGCAACTCAATTAAGTGAAATTCAAACTAATTTAAAAGTATTACAAAAAAGTATAGAAGAAAATAATAAAAATATAAGTATATTAAAAGAATGAAAAAATATTAGAGAAATAAGTAACGAAGTAGACGAATTAGAAAAAAATAATATAGACTTACAAAAGGAATTGGATTTTAAAGAAGATTTAATTAATGATTTACAAAACAGTATTGTTTGATACAATGTACTTGAAGCAAAATACAAGGCATTACTTGAAACTTATGTAGACACTAAAAAGGAAAAAAATGATTCTATATTAAAAAATAAAGAACAAAAAATAGTCACTTTATTTATATTTCTTATATTATTTACAATAGCTTATATTATAAAAACATTACTTGTAAGAAATAATAAATTTATGAGAAATCGTGAAAATTTCTGAGAATATTTCAATTTAGTATTTTGAATAACCCTAATAATATTTCTAATAATTTTTATTTTTTATTTATTCCCAGAATTATATGCACTATTGATTTTTATATCTTGATCATTAATATTTATCAATGCTCAGGTTATATCATCATTTGTAGCAAGTATTATCCTTTTTAGAAATTTTAAAATATGAGATGTAATCAAAGTATGAACAGAAAAATGAAAAATAATTAAAATTAACCCTTTAAGTACTATAATTAAAAGAATAAACGATTACTGAGTATTGGAAAATGAAGAAATAAATATACCCAATATCGATTTAATAAAAGAAAAAGTAACTCTTGCTAAAAATTCACTTATTAAAGAAAATATATTTAATATAATTCTTTCATTAAATTGAGAAAAAGATTTATTTGAAATTATTGATAACATAAAAGAAAATATTCTATTAAAAATGCTTAAGGAAAAATTAAATACCCTAAACCCTCTAAGTACAGATACATTTAAAACAAAATACGAACATATAGATTCAGATAAAATAAAAATTACATTTTATTGGTTATGAAGTAGTGAATTAAATAGAAGAATTGAGAAACAAATTATTCAATATATAAAAGAATTTACATATTTTGATAAAGATTTATCTAATAATAATAACAAAAATAACTCAAGCACTTCTGAAAAACTAGATTGATATAGAAGAGCATCAATAATTCAAGAAGAAATAGATTCATAACTATCAATACATTATTGTCAATACATAAAAACTTGTAATATATTTTTTACAATTATAATATTGCTCATAATTTATTTTTTAATTAATATAAATAGCTTATAGTTACAATTAAAACAAACTAGTTAATAGAATAAAGACTGACAAACTAAAATTTATTAATTATTAATTGTTAATTATTAGTTATCTATTATGTTATATCGACTGATCAACAAAGTTATATATATAGGAATATTTTTTCTTTTAACTTTTTCTCAAGTAAATTCATATTCTTGAGAAATAAATACATCAAATTCATATCTAATTAACAACAAAATTGAGGCTATCCAAAAAATAGACTTAGTTATTACTGGATATTATTCTCCCCTACCAGATCAAAAAAAATATATAACTGGTAGTTATGAAAAAGAAATCGCTTTAAATGGTGATTGAGTTTGAATGGCTTCTTGAAAGAAAGTCTTTACTTGAGCAATTGCTGCCCCAAAAAAGTATGATTTTTGAACTAAAATATACATAGAATGATATTGAATATGAGTTGTAGAAGATAGATGATGAAAAATAATAGATGATGAACATACGAGAATTGATATATGGATGTGATATGGTGATGAATGATTACAAAGAGCAATTAATTGGTGATCAAGAAAAAGTGTATGATATATAGTTTCTCCTGATACTAATATTAATTTTAATTTCTGAGAACCTATTAATTTTGAAACTTATTATAATACAGACAAAAAAATAACTTTAACTCCAGAATCAGATGAAAATGAAGTTAAAAAAGCTCAAGAGTATTTTAAAGAAATATTATATTATTATGGTGAAATTGATTGAAAATATGAAAATATAAAACCTACTATAGTAAAATATCAACTACAAAAATGAATAATACAATCTAAAGATGAAGAAGTAGCTTGATATGTATGACCAAAAACTAATTCTGAACTGAATAAAGATTTAAATAATAAAAATTCTTTAGATAAAAAAGAAAAAGAAAAAATACTGCAAAAAGTTTTAGTTATACAAAAAAAACTTTGAAGTAAATATGAACTAAAAGTAAAAAAACTACTAGAAAAGATAAAAGTTCTTCAAAATAAAGATACTTTGGATATAAAAATAAAAATAAAACTTGATTACTTAGAAATTATATTGTAATTATTAAATTTTAGCATTTTTGACTAAAAAAAATAATTATGTTATAATAAATAAGAATACAAGCATTAAGTATTTGAGATAATAATATAACTTAAAAACTTAATTTTATATTTTAATAAACTAATTTTGGTAAATCGATTATTGATAGCACTATTTTTATTTATAAGTTTTAGTAATTTTTTACTAAAAGCTAGTGCTGATGAAACACAACATTATATTGTAACTGCATATTATTCTCCTCTTCCAGATCAGAAGTATTATCTAAAATGAAATTATGAGGATGAAATCAAACTAAACTGAAGATGAATAAGATGAGCATCATGACTTGAAGTATTTAACTGAATGTTTGCCTGACCTAACAAATACCCTTTTTGAACTAAAATGTACTTGGAATGAATATGAACTTGAATAATAGCAGATAGATGATGAGCTATAGTAGCGGCTTGAGAAAGATGATATGAAGTAGATAGAATAGATGTATGGATGTGATATTGAGACGAATGATTAAAAAAAGCTTTATCTTGGTGAAAAAGAAAAGTATCATGAAAAATAATAGAAATGTGATCTAATTCAAATATATGAGTAAATTTTACAAGCTCTAATATTAATCTATCTAAAATAAATAAAGAAGAAATATATAGAATAAATATCTGACCTGAATCAAGTAAAGATAATTTGAAAATACTTCAAACAAAACTAAAGGAAGTATGATTATATAAATGAGAAATTGATTGAAAATATAATAATGAGTTAAAAAATACCTTAATAAACTTTCAAATAGCAAATTGAATTATAAAATCTGAAAATACTTATTGAGCTTGATATTGGGGGGCAAAAACTAGAGAAAAACTTGCAAGTAAAGAAAAAGAATTAACTAGTAAAAATATAAAAGTATCAAAAGTAGAAAATAATGATCAAAAAAATAAAAAGGAAATTATTTCATTACCAAAAGATATATTTTCTACATATGTAAGTCCTGAATCAAATAAAAATGATATAATTGCTCTTCAAAATAAATTGAAAGAAATGTGATTATATAATTGAGGAATTAGTTGAAGATATGGTGATATACAAAAAGTTATATTAAATTATCAATTAGATAAAAAAATCATTTCTAGTAAAACTGAAACTTGAGCATGATACTTTTGACCTAAAACAAGAGAATTACTTAAAAAAGATTATTCTTGATTTTTAGTAAAAAAAGACCTAGAAGAAAGGGATAGGAGAAAACTTGAAGAACTAAAAAATCTGGCTTTAAAACAAGCAGATGAAACAATGTGAAAAATATGAACTCCAAAAATATGAGAAACATCTAAAAATGTAAGAGAATTACAGAAAGTACTTACTACTCTTTGATATTTTGAATGAAAAGATACTGCAATCTATGGAGACAAGACAAAAGAAAGTGTATTTAAATTCCAAATAGATAAAAAACTACTTTCAAAAGCAACTGATCCTTGAGCTTGAAAAATATGAGAAAAAACTAAAACAGAAATAAAAAAAGAACTTGCAAATTTAATAACAGAAAAAAAAGTTAAAGAATTGAAATCAGTAGCTATGAATTACAAAAAATAAATTCAAAAAAAAAAAATAACCTAAATCATTTGATTTAGGTTATTTTTTTAAAATTATTGTTGTTGTAATTCAGCTTGGTATTGAATAATTGCATTTGATGATTCTCAATATAAAACCCAACATAACAAACCTAATTGTTTTTTTGTAAATAAATTTATATCATTAATTCATAAATCAGATTTATTTGTTGAAATAGTTGAATAAAAATTAGATAGATAAAAATGTTTTCTATCATTGAGAATATTAATATCACCTAGTTTGTGTTTTTTAATATATTCTGAAAATAAAACTTTTATTGCATCTCAATCAAGTATATTTAAACGAGAATATATATTAGAATCCTGTTCTTGTGATTTATGCTCGCCGGTAGTAATCTTACCAACTTTATTAGCAAAAATAGATCATGTTTCAGCTAATTGTTCGCTTGCTTCAGTCCTTTCTTCTCTATATGTTTCTCATAATCATAAAGATCAATCAGATACTCAAGTTTTTCAATCTATAGGTGGCATATTAATTTCTTTTAAAAAATAAAATAGTCTTTTAAGATAACAGTAAATATACTATACATAGTAAAATATTATCTAAAAAAGTCAAATTATTTTTTTCACTTTTTTATTTTTTTGTTATTTTTTTATTATCGTTTATAATCAAATAAAATTCATTACTTATTTTTTTCATTTTTATGCAAAAACTTTATAACTTGCTTCAAAACTATACTTTACAAGATGCTTTGAAATTAGAAAGAGAAGATCCTCAATATAAATCTCTTGAAAAACTTTATCAAAGTTTACAAGATAAAAATCTATTTTTATGACTTATAATTGCTAATTCTATAGTTTGTTATCAGCTATCAAGTACATGAGAAAAGTACTGGGAAGAATTCAGTAAAAGTACAAGTGATTATTTTTCAGAACAAATACAAGGAAGATTCCCTTCTTCAAGGGAATGACAATCAATTCAAATAATCACATTTTTAAAACAATTTTTACCAAATTCAAAATGAAATAAAAGACTTTTAGAAATCAAAATAAAAAGACTTGAAAAACTTGAATGATTTATTGATATATTTTTAAATAATACAGATTATTATAGTTGAAATCTAATAATTCTAAGAAATGAATTAACAAATACTATGAATCAAAAAAAAGATGCAAAAACGATAGTTTTTGCGATTAAAATGGTGATGTATGGGATAGATATAGATAAAAGATGAAAGAAAAATGAAAAAAGTAATAAAGAACAATCACTAGATGACATCTCTATTCCAATTGATTCTAGATTAATTAATATTTTTGGAGTATACAAAGAAGATTACACTGATATAAAAAAGTTTTATAGAGATCTATCTATAAAACTTGATATTCCGGAAATTCATCTTGATGCTATTTTATGGATTAATTATGAAAAACTTATACAAAAATAAAGTCAGTTTTTAGAAACTGACTTTATTTTTAAAATTTAAAATCTTTAAAATCTTCATGAAATAATTTTAAAAGTACAATTATAGCAACTCAAATTAATATAGATAAAAAATTGGATAATGTAAAATTATCCTGAAAAAAATACAAGTCCAGAATATTCCAAAAACCTCTCCAAATCATAATTACAGAAAGAGTGATTACGAGTAATTTCATATCACTAAAGACATATACCATCTTTTTTTTAATAGGATTTTTTTTCTTGAATGGGTTTTTCATAAGGTGGTAATTATTGGTAATTTTAATTTATGCTACAATTTCTTTTTGTTTAGTTTCTTTTTCTATAGGTAATTGATTTTTCTTTTCATCTAAGAATTTTTTAAATCAAGGTAAAATTTTTATTAGATTTTGATCTAAAGTTAATTTTTCAGTTTCACAATATTCTTTAATATACGGAATCAATAATAACGATAAATCATCTGTATTTTTCATAATATCAGTCAATTTCAATGTTTTTAAATTTTTAAATTCATTATTATTTGCAGAATATAAATTTAATATTGTATCTATTTCTTTAACTTGCTTATCTAATTTTTGCATTTCAGAAATTATTTTAGTATTTTTATCTACTTGTTCACTTGTTTTACTACCATCTTTACTCTTTTCGTCAGTACTAACAACTATTTCTTCTTTAGATTTTTCTTCTATTATAAAACCAGCTGAATTTAACTTTTTATAAAACTCTTTAAAATCTGGTGGATCTACTTCTTTTGCACCTACTTCATTAAATTCTATTATTTTTCCTGGAATTGGAGGTAAATCTTTTCAATCTTTATCTTTATTTATTATTTCTGGTCATTGTATTTGTCAGTTATTATTAAGTACATTTATCCAAAAATCTTTTTTAGTAACATCAATTCATTTTTCTCTACATTTATCCAAAAATGGTTCCATTTTAGAAGGATCTAATGTAGATAAATCTTTATCTCTAAATATTTCTATTTCTCAATTATTAATTCACTCTTCTGAATCTGATGTCTTTCAATAAGTTTTCAGATTATCCACAGAATGTTTATCTTGTCTATCTTCTTTTGTAAATCATTTAAATAAACTATTTACTGTGTCTTGATCAATTTTTAATGTATCTACTAAAAATTTTTGTATCCATGCTACAAAAGCTAAAATCATTCATTCCATAATAGGACTAGAATCCATTTTTTCTTTCATAGTTTCTGCTACTTTTTTAGCTGCTTCTCATTGTGATTTTTCAGCATTGTTTGATTGTAAAAAATCTTCTTTTAAAATTCAAAGTCATTTTTGGGCATCATAAGTAACTTCTTTTTTTTGAATTCAATATTTTTCATCTAATATACTTTTAATATCCTCAGGTATATTTATACTTGAATTTTTTTCTTTATTTTCATCTATTTTTAAAGGAGTAACATAATCTGTCTTTTTTTCAAGTTCACTCATAACTATTTAATTAAACTATAAACTATATTAATTTTACCATATATTTTTTTGTAAAGCAAATCTACACTGCTCTTTTTATAGCAAAATTTGTTTTTCAATCAATAGACTGAAATCTATGATAAGAACTAAAAATCAAATCATTTAAACCATTTCTAAATATATTTTTGTCTAATTTTATTTCCTTAGTTTCTCCATACATTTTTCAGTTTATAACAAACTTATCTTCAAAAATTCATACTTTTGTTACTTCTGTTATTCATTCGATTAAAAATCTTTGTCATCCTATATATAATCATCTTTTATTTTCTATAACTTGATTTCAAGTTTTGAATTCTATAGATTTTTTGACTTTTTCATCTCAAAAATCAGATTCATATTGTAATCCTGGCGACATAAAACTTGCATCACTAGTTTCTCATAATTTTTTTTGTAATCAAATTAATTGTTTACTTTTAAATTCATAAAATCAAACATCTTTTTTTAAAAAACTTTTTTCTTTTTTTATAAATTCTTTAAATCTTTCATTTTTTAACAAGTCTCATATTTTTATTCTATTTCAATCATTTATTTTTTTTTCTATATCGTTAGTTCATACTCATTTTTCTTTCCGTAAAAAATATCCTGTAGTAAACATTAGATTTTTTATAACTCACTTCCGATATTGTCTGAGTTTCATAATATCTTCTTTTAAATATTTTGGTTCATTATTTCATCATTTTCAAATTCATTTTGTTTTTTTTATATTATTTCTAATATATTCTTCTGCTATCTTATCAGTTATTTCTCAATAAGTTTCAAAAACATCTTCAGGATTATCATAAATAGTAGCCTTATCATATGCTTCAAACATCTTATCTAATGGGATTTCTTTAAAAGAATTCACCAAAATATCAAGTTTTGGATTTCATCTTGTGTCATATTTTCAATCCAATATATCTAAAGTGGAATCATCTTGCTCTACTGTTTGCACGATATGTAACTCTCTATTTATATCAAACCCATTAGAATATTTTCATTGATTATTATTATTAGATTCAATTCTAGTTTTATTAACATAATAATCATCATAAATAATTTTCTGGGACACTCAATTGGTAGTAGCATATAAAATAGGTGAAAATGATCATAATTTTCACATACCTGTTGCTGTTTTTGAAGCTGCTGTTTTTGAGGCTCATGAATATAATTCATCTAATGGGTTTGATGCTGTTCTTCATGTTTTTTCAAACAAATTATCAACACTTTTTCAAATAGTCTTTTGTGATCAAATTACTACTTCATCAACACCGCTAAGTACTGTTTTTCAAGTTCATTGAACAACTTCTTTAGTAGCAACTTGTGCAGTTTTAGTCAATCATTTTTCTAATGATTTTTCTCATGATTTTACCATCATTTTCTTCCCTACTTTACCTGCTACAGATCATCAAGATTTAATTACTCATCATAGTCAAGTCAAAAGCAATATAGTAAATACTGCTGATTTTCATGTTTCGTATGCATCTCAAGAAGCTATATTTCAGACTCATTCAAAAAAAGTTTCTTTTACTTGATCCAAAGTCAGATTTTTTATTCATTCAATAAATTGCTTTCTAGCATTTGAATCTCTAATCAATACTTCAACCAATTCAGGTAAAGATATCAATTCATCAATAACTCATTTTATAAAATTTTGCATTGTATCATTCTTTTCTAAATCTTCATCAACTGAAATTATCTTATACAATGATCACTTAAGCCAATTTATAATAAAAGAGTCTTCTCATCAATCTTTTCTTTCTTGATTTGATTTTCATAATACTAAAGACTCAAGTTCTTTATATTTTTTTATCAACTCACTTCTCTCAAGATTTTGTTTTTTATATAAATCTAGTATTTGTTTTTTTTGTATTTCGTATTCTTCATCAGATATATTTCAATTATTATGATTTTCTTCTAAAGTCTTTGAAATTGATTCAACTAGACTTTTAATATGCCAATCTTCTACTGAAACTTGAGTTTTCTTTTCCAAATTTGTTTGATTAATTTGTGATTCTTGATTTTCTGAAGCAAGATTTCATTCTGCCATATGATCTTAGTTTAAAAAATATCATAATTACCTTTATTTTACCATATTTAATTTACTTTTTCAAAAAAAGAGGCATTAAATATTGTATTTTAGATTTTTAAAATATAATAATTTAGAATATTAGATTTTTAGAATATCAAAATGTTATCCTCTATACCAAAATCACCTTGAATTTATCAATTTTATAACAAAGATTGAAAGATAATTTATATTTGAAAAAGTATAAATCTTTTAAATCGTGTCAATTCGTATTTTAACTCTAAAACAAAGTTAAATTTTGGTAAAAAAAAGATGGTTTCAGAAATAGTAGATATAAAAACAATTGTAGTAAATAATGAAAAAGAAAGTCTGATATTAGAAACTACCCTGATAAAAAAACATCTACCAAAATACAATATATTGATGAAAGATGACAAAAATTATCTTTACATAAAAATCACTGATGAGGTAATTCCCAAAGTTATAAAAACAAGAATAAAAACAAGTTCTTGAACATATTTTTGACCTTATATAAGCTCAAATTATGTTTCTAATATACTTAAAATCACAAAAAAAATATTTTGACATAGAAGTTGTAATATACAGTTTGAAAATAATATAATCAAATCTACTCACTGAACAAAAATCCCTTGTATAGATTATTATACAAAAAGATGTGCTGGTCCTTGTCTCTTGTGAGAAAAAGAAATAAATGATTATAAAAAATCAATTGAAAACATAAAAAACTTTATAAATTGAGATTTTAAAAAAGTAATTTCTAGTTTACAGGAAAAGATGGTAAAAAAAGCCAGTGAACTAAAGTTTGAAGAAGCTCAAAATATCAAACAAGATATAGAAAGTATAAAAAGTCTTGAGGAAAATCAGATAGTTAGAGAAGCTGTAAAATGAGATTATGATGTCATAAATTACTTAGAAAAGTATGATAAATTGTTTATATGACTTGTTTCAATTAGAGATGGGAAAATAAATGATTTAAAAAATTATGAGATAGAAACTCGTCTAGGAGAAAGTATAGAAGAAATTTTGTATGAATTTATAGAAAGAGAGATAAATTTGGATGATAAACAAATAATTTTGTTACCAATTGAGATATTTCATACACAAGGAAAATTCCCTACTTCTCAGGAATGACAAATATTTAAATATGAAATCCCAAAATCAGGACCAAAACATGATTTACTTAAATTTGTTTATAAAAATCTTTATGAATATGCTTACAAAAAACACTTAGATAGTTTAAGTACAAAATGATTCACTAAGCAAACAATGAAAAACCTACTTTCTATGCTTTGATACAAAGAAATCAACAAAGACTTGGTATTTGAGTGTAATGATATTTCTCACCTGTCCTGAAGTCATACAGTAGCAAGTAGAAGTGTGATAGAAAATTGAAAACCTGATAAAAGCAAATATAGAAAATTTAATATAAAAACTTTAGAAAATCTGAAAATAGATGATTTTTCAAGTATGAAAGAAATTATGACAAGAAGAATAAAAGAACTATTTGAAAAATGAAATTTACCAGATTTGATAATAATTGATGGTTGAATTGGGCAATTGAATGCAGTATTGGAGGTGATTGAGGAATATAAATTAACTACATTGTCATCCTGAGCCAATACGAAGGATCCCTTAAACAATTTTAATATCACAAAACTTAGTAAAAGGGATTCTTCGTTACTCTCAGAATGACAATTAATCAACTCTCTTCAACTAGTTTCCATAGCAAAAAAAGAAGAAGAATTATTTTTACCTTGAATAAAAAAATCTATTATTCTTGATAAGGATAGTGCTGAACTTAGACTAATTCAAAAGCTTAGAGATGAGGCACATAGATTTGCAATAACTTTTAATAGAGAAAAAAGATTGAAAAGCGAGAAAAAAAACTTACTTGAATCAATTCCTTGAATCTGACCTAAGACAAGAGCAAAACTAACAAAAACTTATGGTAATATAGATAATCTAAAGTGAATTTCAAAAGAAGAACTACAAAAAATATTATCTAAAAATCAAATAGAAGCACTAGAAAATCATGATATAATTTAGAAGCCATTTAAATTTTACTTTTGAAAAAATATTGTTAAAATAAATAAAATTAACTAAAACCTACCACCTAATCCCTACCACCTTATGATAGATATAATCAAAAAATATAGAAAACATAATCATGTAAAAAATGCTTGAATAATTGCTGTAAGTCTAGTTTTAGCTTTTTGAATTAATTTTCTTGTTACAGATTCATCACTATGACAGAAACTTCAAATAAGTGTAATAAACTCTATCGATAATTCACAAGCATGAGATTTATACTTACAAAAAAATAACGACAGTATAAATTTGATTTCTAGTAAAGATATGAATCAAGTTAAGAGCCTATCTCTATCAATAGCCTACAACCCAAGTAATCTAAAAATAGATACTATAAATTCTATGATTTGATGAAATATAATCAATGAATCAAATGAAGAGTGATTAACAACATTGATTATAAATTTTGGTTCACCTTTAGATATCAAAAAGTGAGTTAATATAATCAATATATCAGCTTCAAAAACTGAAGAAAAACTAGAAAATATCAATATAATAAGTGCAAACTTTACTGATTTTAGTAATCAAGTTTATCTACTTTCAAGTTCAGGAGTGGAATATTAAAAAACTATTAATTATGCTTTTCGATACACATTGTCATACATATCTATCAAAAGAAAAAAGTGAATTAGATATACTTGATAAAATCAAAGAAAATAAAAATCTCTACATTACAAATATATGAGTTGATTTGGAAACGAGTCAGCATTGTATTGATATCTCGTCAAAATATGATTTTGCTTATGCTACTGTATGAGTACATCCTTGTGATATACATAAATATCCTGATATAGATAATTTTATAAAAAAATTAGAAATACTGACAAAAAATAAAAAAGTAGTTGCAATTTGAGAATGTGGACTTGATTATTATCGGATACCTCCTCGTTTAGAATGTAATATGGAAATTGAATCAATAAAATCTCTTCAAAAAGAGTTTTTTATAGCTCAAATAAACCTTGCAAAAAAACTAAATTTGCCACTAGTTATTCACAATAGAGAAGCTTGAGATGATATATTTGAAATACTTCAAAAAACTGATTTCAAGAATTTTATTATGCATTGTTATAGTGAAGATCTAGAATATGCTCAAAAACTACTAGATTTTGCACCAAACTGTATGATAAGCTTTAGTTGAATACTTACTTTCAATAGTGCTAAAAATGTGCAAGAAACAGCTTCTAAGATACCACTTAAAAATATACTAATAGAAACTGACTCTCCTTATCTTGCTCCAACACCTTTTAGAGGTCAAGAAAATTATCCATATCAAGTTGAAAAAGTATTTGAAAAATTGTGTAGTTTAAGAAGTGAAAATAAAGAAGAAATACAGAAAGTAGTTTGGGAGAATAGTCTGAGAGTTTTTGGAATAAATCATTAATTAAGGAAATAATATATCTTCAACCTTATTTACAACCTGTCAAATACCTGATGATACAGAATCCAAACAATTATTTACTTTTTTAGCTGTATTATCAACAGTTAAAAATATATCTTTTAAAACTTTTAGTGTTTTTTTTATATTTTGTAACAATTTTTTTATTCCTTTTTTCTCACCATTTTCTTTAACTTTTATTAAATAATCTATCTCATCAACTATTTCTTGAATTTTTGTTTTCAAATCATTTCATATCTCATAATTTTTTAGATATGATTCTAATTCTATTTTTGCATCTAGTAATTTTTTTTCATCAAAACCTAGATTATTATTTATCTCATTTTTTTGTTTATTCATATATTCTGTTATTAATTTATTTTTAATCCCAAGTAAGTCAATCCGTTTTTACTTTATTTATTATAGCTTTTCACGAATTATAAATCTTACCGTCTGGAAGAAAATCTACCAAATGAGTCTCATGAGCAACTTGGTAAGTAGCAACTCAAAGTGCAGAGTAATTAACTATTCTTCAAGTTTTTCCGGTTGCTTTTATATATTTTAACAATTTTTCTGATTTTTCTATTCATACAAATTTTCCTCATCTAGAAAATTCAAATAAAGCTTTACTAAATTTATCCATTCATCACATTTTTCAAGCCAATTCTGCTACTTTTGTAGTTCATTTTGCTCAAGCTAACCGTACTCTTAACCATTCAGATTGTCCCAAAGTAATAATACTTGCTAAATCAGCTACAGTTCATACTAATCAAAATCATCACCTAATAAATCTATCATTTACAGTCAAATCTCTTCAAGCAAGATCATTTCAAGTTATAGCTGCCTTGAAATCATAATATTCACTAAATATAGGTAATAATCATAATCCTGCTTCTTGTAAATCCTTTTTATATACTTTTTCTCATTTTTCATTTGTTTTTCAAGTTGCCCGTTCATCCAACAAAGTTCAAACCATAATTGAAGTGAAACCGACACTAAAACCTGCTCTTCAAATTCATGCTCAAGGCAAACTCTTTATTTTATATCATACTTTATCCAAACCTCAAAAAAACCATTCCTTCAACATAATATTTTCTTCAGTTTTTAAATGATGTTTTTCAAAAAGTTTGTTTACTTTTTCTATTTCTGCTGGTTGTTTTTTATTCATTTCACCTGTCTTCTTAGTCAATTCTTCATCTACTTTGGCAACTTCTGTTATTATATCTGTATGTAATCTTGAATACTCTGAAAACTCATTTCATGAAAACCCAATTGGATTTTGTAATTTAGTTTTTCAATCTTGTATATCAGCTTTTAAAGGATTTTTAAATTCCATATAATCTTTTATGGAAAATCATCATTTATCAGCCATTTTTTTCAATGCTGTTTCTCATTTTTTAATTAAATCATATTTCTTTTTTACCAATTGATTTATCTCATTGTGATATTTTTCAGCTCTATTTCTAATCTTTTCTTGTTCTTTTAATAATTCTTCTTTAAGTTTTGGATTTGATTCTAACAATTTTACATATTCTTGAGAACCTGACACGAAATGCATAAAAGGTAATTTTAAAAATTTATCCATATTTAAATCAAGCAATCAAGCTAATTTCTTTTTATCAGCTTCATTTAATGTTTGCTTACCTAATAAAGATTCTATTTGTTTCATATCTCTTACTTCTTGCCTAATTTGAGGCAATCATCTTACATTTCACTCTAACTGTTCAATATACTGTCTAATTCAAAACTGTATCTGTTTTTTTGATGTTTTTAATCTCTTTCATTTTACCCAATAATACAAAACAGGATTGGATAAACTACTATGATCTACTCAATCTTTTTTTGTAGGATCGACATCTTCTAGATCTGATCAATTTAATTGAGTTCATGCTAGCACTCATCAAACTACAGCTCATCAAGTAAGTCATACTAATTGTTCACTAGCTTCAATTTTTTTTTTAGGAGGAGTTCAATCATCAGTTGGTTGTGATTTATTTTTTTCCATTATCATTTTTAATGTTCATTCAACTTTATCATCTTTTTTTATTTCTATATTTAATCTTTTTGTTTCTTTTTCTATATATGTTCTAAAGGCTTTTGTATGTAAAAAAGCTTCTGTATCTTCTCAAAAAAGTCATACAAAAACATTTATCCAAGATCAAAATCAAGTTAAAAAATTTGTAGTTGTACCTCAAGCATACTCTTTTATATATTTTATTTCTTGCCAATTTCTCAAATCTTTTGTATATCACTTATCGTGCATATCTACAGATACATTTTTATAAAATTCTTCTGATTCTTTTGCTTTTTCTATCTTTTCATTTCAAAATACTAAAATCTTAATCATCTCCATATATTCTCACTTTTTATAGCTTTCTATAGCTTTTAAAAGTCTAGTCTCATCTACTTCTATACCTAAATTATTTTTTACATATTCTTTTATTTTATCAACTCAAACCAACTTTCCTAATCATAGAATTCCAAAAATTCAAGCTCATCAAAGTAATCACCATTTAAATTTATCAAATAATTTTGAAAAAAATCATCAACTTTCTTTTCATCATTCTTTGTTTCATCATTCTTTATTTCATCATCAAAAAAACATTTTTCATATAAATCATAGGCTTAATACAGCTCAAGAAACAGCTAACAATGAAAAACTTTTAGGATATTTATTTGCAAAATCTCATATAAAATTTCACTCAGGAATCATTTTTCACAGAGACATAGAATCACTTGCTTCTTTTATACTTGGTGCATTTTTATAAGCCATATCAACTGTTTTAGTCCAACTTGAAGTTATATGTCCAATTAACATATCATTTTGACTATCAAGTATCTCTAAAGTTTTATTAGATATTTGCTTCATAGTAGGATCCAATGGCATCTCTTTAATTAATTCTCTAAAATTATTTATATTAGTTAAATCAGTTTTTTGTATTCCACTATTTGCTAATTGCCCTATAAGTAAAACTAATCAAGAATCGTAAATAGATAAATTTTCTAAATTAATCTCATTTAATCTTTTACTCACATTTATAGATTTTATAGCTTCTATTTGAGAATTGATATAATTTTCTCAATTTGATACTCTTTCTTTTAACATAGCCGTTTCTTGTCATGTAATAGAAGTAACTGTTGATTCTACAGTTTTTCTAGTTCAATCTAACTTTTCTTTTATTAATTGACTTACAGCATCTTTCAAATTAATTCATTCTAAAGTTTTTTTCATTAACTTTTCTTTTAACACAATTAACTCTCTTTGAGTCAATTCTATTATTTGATCAAATTTAGGAATTTCAATATTTCATAAACCATAATCAAAAAGAAGTTGTTTCAGTCACTCACTTCAATTTATTTGTATTTTTTCAAGATTTGTCATTTTTGACTAAATATTATAAATATAAATTATATAGTTTATCAAATCATTTCGTTTTTCCAATCTATAAAATCTTTTGGTTTAAAATGTTCATCTATGTCATTAATTGTAATAGATCCAATACCTAAAGGAGTTTTAATAGACGAAATACCATAACTTAGTTCATTATCTAGATATTTTTTATATAAATTTACTAAAACTGCATTTTCTTTTTGATCGATATCCGATAACAAATCATTTGCTTTTCCTTTAATAAAAGTAAAAACTTCATTATTCTTTCTTTGGTTATTATATTGATCATTTCACTTTAAATCATATTCTTTTACTAATTCAAGTAATTCTTGTTCTCATAATTCATAAGGTTTTATATCATTAAAAACATATCAATCTATAAATTTAGTAATATCTCATTTTTTTCTTCCTTCTAAGTAATTATTTAAAATCGTTTCAAATAATTTGTATTCAAAAGTCAATTTTTCCAATCCATTGATGTCTAATACTTTATCAATATCTAATCAAGTTATCTTTGTTTGTAGTTTTTTATCAAATTCAGCTATTTGATTTTGTTTTTCGCTTAATTCTTCTGGATTATTGTAATTTTTATCTGCAAATTCTTTAAATTTGTCTATAAATTTTATTTGACTAGATGCTATTTTTTCAGTAAAAGTATTTTTTTCTTGTTTTAAAAATTGTTTATTATATCATATTGATAATTCATCTAAAAAATCAGTAATTTGTTTCTTTTTAGCTTCATCAAATCATTTAAATTTATCAGTTTTTTTATAATCTGTAAGTTGAGATATCAAAATTTGTAATTCTTGTTTTGAATAAGTTTTAGCATCAATTAAAATAGTATCTAAATTAATATTATCTATATTATCCATATCCAATTTTTGATCAATTACAGTTATCATATTTTTAAATTTTTCTTCATATTGTTTTTGTATTTCTACTAACATAGTATCAATTTTAGTTGTTGTTTCTTTAGATAAAGCTGTATATTTCGCATCATTTTTAAATACTTCTAGTTTTCAGTTCAATTCTTGTAGTCATTCCAATGAATAATTTGATAAATTAGTAAATTTAGATTTAAATCAACTTAAATATGAATCAATTTTATCAGGTGAGATATTGCTTCATAAACCAGCTAAAAATGATTCAAATAATCAAGTTGGTAATTTATTAATTCCTTCCGTATAAGTTTTTTTCAAGTTATCTAATCACTCATCAAATAATGTTTTTGCTTGTCATGAAAGTTTACTATAATCCGCACTACTGACTATTTTACTGATTTCATCATTTAGATTTTTAAATCATTCTTGTGTATAATCAGTTAAATTTCATATTTTTGATTTTAAAGTATCAAAATTTATTGTAGCTAAAGATCATGAAATTGTAGCAAAAATAGGTGTAATTAGAGATATATTATCTTTTTTTTCTTGTGTTGATTTTGATTGTTCAGTTTGTATTGATTTTGAATTAACTTGAGCAACTTCAGTAGTTCAAGAAGTTGATGTAGTACCATTTTGTGATTTTGTATTTTCTTGTTCATTTTCAGATATTAGAGCTTCTACTTCTATTATATTTTTACCTTCTATAGCTTTGAAAAAGTTATCTTTATTATCATACAATCCAATTCATTTACCATATAATTCTCCCAATTTTCACTTAAGAGCTTTAACTTTTTCATCTCAAATATTTTTATCTCATATAAATAAATTATCTTTAAAATCATCTTTTTCAGAAGTATTGTACAAATCTGTAAAATCAGATTTAACTATAGATTTAGAGTCATTACCTTTTCAAATTTTTATATCTACAAAACTATACCAATCCTTTACTCTTTCAATTAAATTAGAAGAAAAATTAGGAATATTACCATAAATTTCTTTTACATTTTTTTCTGCCCAATTAAAAGCTTTTTTAGAAAAATTAACCGTATGGTCTACTCATGTTCCAATCTGTGTATCATATTTTCATTCAATAGTTTTTGCTAGTTTATCAGTAATCCCAAATGCTTCTAATATTCAATAACCAGCTACTCAAGCAAGAAATTTTCAAAATTTTCATTCAAATGGTTTTCAAAAAATTGCCCGAATAGATACAGCTATCAAAGAAAGAGATGAAAATGAATTCATTGATCAAAGTATCTTATTAGCTGAACCAATAGGATTTCTAACTAACTCAGCTGTTTGTTCTCTTGATAAATCTAGATGAGTTCTTTGATGTGGTAGTTGTTGTAATGGAAGATTTTGAGGATTCATATCCCGAAACTGAGAATTTGATTTATATGCTTTTTTACTAGCTAGGTATAAATTGACATCATAAGAATCTATTCAATTTTTATTAAGTAAATTAGTAAAGTCTTGTGTCAATATTTGTGTATATTCACTTGGATCAGAGCTAACAACATTAAATGTTCAATTATTTTCTACTACACTGAATCAGTTATCATAAATAAAATACTCCATTATAAAATAAACAAATTTCTGTTTGTCTAATGAAGTTTCTGGAATATCTATACTTTTATATCTTTGAAAAGCATATGATAATCCTGCAGTAGTTTTCGGTAAAATATTTATACTATCTTCCTTAAATTTATCTATTTTTGTCTTTGTTTCATTTAGAACAGGATCTTCCACATAAGACGGTATAATAGGCAGAGGCTGAATTACCACTTTTTCTGAATCAAATTCTGGTCAATATATTTCTTGGCTTGATGAACCCATAATAAAATAATTTAAACTATAATTTATTAAAACATAATTATAACTAAAATAATTTTATCATATTTTTGAGGATTATGCAAAAAACTACACTTTTTTGTGTGTAGTTTTTTATTTCTAAATATTATGTGAACTTAAATATTCAATATGATTTAATAGTTAAAAAATTAAATTAAAATTTAATTTGAAAATGCAGTTAATATTTCTTTTCATTTATCATCAATTTCATCAATAGTTCAAGTATTACATTTAGCATAAAAATCATCAATTTTATTTAATGTTCAAATTGGTAGAAATTGATTTAATATATTTTTTACAGATTCTAGATCATTGTTGATTGCTTTCAATTTTTCAAGTTCTAGATTTAACATATTACGTTCTTTACTAAGATTATTTATTGCATTTTGTAATGGTTCTGGACTCGCTACTGAAGTAACTCTTGCTGGATTAGATCATACGGTTCAAATATTAGTTACAAATATATTTAAACGATCTTCAGCAGATGTAACTTCTGCTCCTTTTTTTGCAATAAGTCAAGTACTTCAATCTAAAACATTTATTCTATCAATATTTTTATCTATTTCTAATTTATATAGCATATAAACTTCGTTTATAACTGAGTTTATCTCTTCAAAATGTTTTTTGACATCATCAATATCATTTTTTGAAACATCAGTTTTAAATAACGAACTAAGTTTTTGTAAACCTTTAGTTGCCTTATCCAAATGTCTCTTATTATTAGAATAAATCTGAGTAATTGTATTTTTTATATCTGGATCTGTTATTTGAGTAAGTTCTTCAGTTCTTGAATTTAAATCAAGTTGAATATTATCAGATTTTGCAGTTAACTTTTCAGATATTTTTCCAAAGTAATATTTTATTCTTTTATTTGCATCTTTAGAAAATGTTTTTTCTTTTGCTATTTTTATCTCATCAACAAATCAATCTTTTTCATATAATCAGATATCTTCTTGGATTATACTTTGTACATCAACTTGTTCAGCCATTTCTCTCATATTTTGAGCATTTTGTGTTGAATAAATTCAATTTAATATATATCTTCTCTCATTTGTTTTTCATATATCAAGTCAGAAATTTGATACAACTGTTGTAAGTTCAGAAGCTCATCTAAATAATCAATTTAGTCAGAATGCAACAAGAGAAGTAATATTATTTATTTTATCAGGAGTTAATGTTTTTACAAATTCTGAATCTTTTGTTCTATTTTCAATTATTTCATTTGTTCTTGTTCTAGTATTTTTAACTAAATCAACTATTTTACTACTTCATATATCAATTCATTGTCATGCTTTTTCTAAAGGATAAGTAATTACTTTTGCTATTTTAAGAGGAAAAACACCTCCCTTCGCAATTCCTTTTCTTTCTTTTGAAAGCCATGTATGGTATGAAGTCAATAATTTATGACCATATTTTGCTCATACAAAGGCTCAAGCAACTACTCAAGCTCAAGTTAATACACTAGTTACTCATATAGCTGAGACAAGTCAAGCTCAAGCATATCAAGCATATGCTGCAGTTCAAATTACTGTTCATCAAACTACTGCTTTAGCAGTTGCTTGTCAGTAATTTTTACTATATATAGAAGTCATAGCAGATGTTTTTCTAGCAAAATTTGCAATAGCATAATGCCTTCTATCAGTAAACTGTTTTGAATCAAATCTATTATCATCTCAATAAAATATAGGATTAATATGTTCATTTTGGGCTAATATACCATTTCTTAAAATTAATCTATTTGCATTATTTGAGTTTGGAGTCACATTTGCAATAGCTGTATCTAATGCCATTCTTAAATTTATATTTTCTGCTTCATTTGCTCACAATATATATATATGTTTACTTTTCTTTAAATAATTAGTTAAGATAAATATTTCATCATCTGTAGCATATCACCTTGTTTGAATATCTTCTCAAATAGAAATAACCTTTTGTTTTTGATTTTTTTGCCATAAATTTATATCACTATCATAATCTTTTTTATTTACTCAAAAAACTTGTTTTCTCTTTGAATCAAGTCTTTGTTTTGCTACAATTACAAACTCTTGTGAAAAGTGTTCTAAGTATGCTCTAGTAAAATATTCTTCAGTCATATTTGCTTCTTGTAAAGCATCTTTTATTTTTTCATCGTTAAGGATTTTTTCTAATTCTATATTTAAATCTACTCTTTTTTCTTCAAAAAGTTTTTTAACATATGTTTTTTCATTAAATTTTTTAATATCAGTTCACTCAATTTTTGATAAAATAATATTTAATCTCCTTATATCTGCATGTCATAAAATCCTTGAACTCTTTGCCAATACTCTTATTCATCATCTATTATTAGTATACATATTATTCAAAGAAGTACTCATATCTTCATAATGTTGATCTAATTCATCAAGTGGAGTAAGTTTTTCTGAAAGATTAAAATCCGTAGCTATCCCGTCAAGTTTTTCTTTACTTTCTGAGCTTAAATCAGAATTACCAAGTATTCTGAAAACTTCCTCAATTTTTTTTATTTTTTGTGCATCATTTGTTTGTCAAAAGTGAAAAGTATAATTACCTAATTTTTCTTTTTCTACAAATTCCTTTAATTTCAATATTGTTTTATCAAGTTTCTTTCTTTCCTCAGAATTTAATTTTGGTTTAAAGGTATTTAAAGCTGCATGTCTCAATATAAATTTTTGAGATAAATCAAAGTTATTTGTTATATAATGTTCTATATTATTTAATTGATTTCTTATACTATCCTGAATATATCTATAATCATCTAAATTGACTGTTCTAGCTGTTTCTCTACCAAATAATGAAATATAAAAAGCTAACTTATCTTTTAAAGATTTTTCTTTTAATAATTTTTCTTTATGACTAGGATCACTATTTATAGTAAAATTTGGACCTCAACCAAATGGAGTTATTTCTAAATTTGCTATATATTCTGTTATTTCATCACTTATCAATCTAGATCAATCTCATCACTCAAAAAAATTTAGAATTCAGCTTATTCTTTCTGATGATATAAGATTTCTTGTAGTAGATAGTTGTGTTCTATCATACAATTCTGTTTGTTCAGATCTTCTAGCTTTATTATCAATCATACTTTATGATTAAGTATTAAAATTATTTAAAAATTGTAAAATATTTATAATTTTGGCATTTGTTTTTAGACTTGGATTCACAATAATATTTAAAATTGTAAAAGTTTTTTCTAACAATTCATATTTAAAATTTAAATTATCATACTCATTCCACATACCATTTTCTTGTTTTTTAATATCTTTTTGTTTTGAATCATCGTATTCATCCCACATATCAATTTCCTGTTTTCTAATTTTATATCTTTCATTTTCTTGTTTTTTAATTTCTATTTTTTTAAATAATTTATCTTTTCTTTCTGTTACTATTTTTATAAATTTTTCTATTATATGTCTATTATAATAAGAGAATATTCATTCTCTTTCATCCTTTAAAATTTTTATCAAAGTGTCTATTTTAAAATTAGAAAAATCCTCTACTAAATCATTTATTTGTTTTTCTATTTCTTTTATTTCCTCTTCTACTTCTTCATCTTTCTTAATACTTTCTTGCTTTAACTTTTCTTTTTGAAATTTAGATACAATTTTTCAGATTTCTTTTAACAATTTATTTTGCCTATTAAAGATTTCTTCTTGTTTACTTTCAATTTTTCTTTTATCTTGAATTATTTTTTCATCTTTCGAAATAATTTCTTCTAAAATATCTAATTCATCAAGTATTTGTTCAATTTTTTGTTTAATTAAATTATAATTACTATTATCATGTTCTTTTAATTTTTCAGATTCAGTATTTAATAATTCTTGATTATTAAATAATTCAATATTTTTATCTTTAATTATTTTAATTTGATCTACTTGTTTTTTTATTGTAATTGTTTGCTTGCTATTTTCGCTTGCATATCTATTTTCTATATCTTTTAATAATTTAAACAATTTATTTTGAGCATTTATAATTTTATCCATATCAGATGATGTCAATTTCAATTCTACAATACTTCCTTTTAAGTTAAGTCATTTATTCTTTAATTCTTCAAAATATGATATTGGTTCTTGAAATTCCGCTTTTATTTTTAAAAAGTCAAGTAATCACAAAACCTTTATATTTGAGTTATTTAATTTAGATTTATTTGAAAATATTGAAAATAAATTCTTTACATATAATCAAATATTACCTTTTTCTTCAATTAAATAGTTATCATAATCTTCTAAATCTTTTTGTATATGTGGCATTTCCTTTAATTTTTTATCTATTTCTTTATTATTACGATCAATTGTTGATATCATTTCCGATATATCACCTACTAATCTAGTAATTATTTCACTATTATTTTCTTCTTTTTCTATCCTAACTTTTTTATTTCTATCCTTCAAATTCGCCTTAAATTTTTTAAAAATATTGTTTCTAGGATTTTTAACTTTTTGTTTTTCTTCTCACAAATTATCTCGTAAATCAGATGATATTTTTATATCTCAAGAATAATCAATTGATTCATCAATTTCAGTTTCTTTTAATTCCTCTAATTTTTCTCAATTTATTTCTTTCATTTCATCTAATATACTGAAATTTAAATCTCTTCATCATATTTCCCTTGAAGTATTTTTTCAGTTAGAACCCATTAAAATTATTTTATCAACTTTTTCTACAACTGAACCTTTAATTTTTTTAAGACATAATGAAAATCTACTAAGTTTATTACTTTTTTGATTAATTCATTTAATAAGATTAATTTCTGATCTCATAAAATACTTATATAAAATAATATCTATAAAATAATATCACTTATTTAAAAATAATGCAAAAAAAAATAAGACACTTGTAAAAAATGTCTTAAAATATATTTTTGTATCATTATGGTACACTTATATTATTTATACCTCATTTATAACTTCATATTCTAAATTTAGATTTCAAACAAATGCAAATCAATAAACTTCTTTTATTCATTCTTGTTTTAATTTAGCTCAGGTTTCATTGAGAGTTGAACCAGATCATACAAAATCATCTATAAGTAATACCTTTTTATATTTTCATATATTTTTATCATCTACAAAAATTGTATTACGGGCATTTTGTACCCTTTGTTCTCTTGTTTTAAGGGATTTTTGAGGAATTGCTATGTTATTTGCATAATATTTGATAACATTTACGAAAGGAATCTGCAAACTTTTTAATTCATTTTTTAGAAATTGAAGTAGTTGATTTTTCCTATCTATACTCCATGGAGTAATAGCAATTGCATCAAATTTTTCTTTTTTTATAAAACATTTAAGTTTTAGTATTAGCTCATTTATACTTTGATTAATCAATTCTTTATTTTGTGAAATTTTTGCATAAAAAGTCATCTCGGCTAATTTTCCCCTTCAAAACTCCATCCGTTTGTATTGATCAGCATAATATACATAATCCAAGTATACTTTTTCAAAGTGTTTTCAAAATATATCTTTTGCACTAAGTAATCAACAAAAATCCTGTAAACTTTGTATATGATTATAAATAGAAAGATAATCTGTAGTTTTTTCTTCTATATCTAATTTTCTTTCGTTACACCATTCTTTTAATCCATTAAATCACTGTAAAATCTTTCATTCTGGAGTAAATTTATAGAAGATATCTTCTAAAATTTTTGTGGTTTTATAATCTGGAGAAAAATCTAAAATATGTCATCCTGAATTTATTTCAGGATCTTTGATTCATTGTTGAATTGTTCTTAACTGTTTTATAGATTCTGAAACAAGTTCAGAATGACGATTTAATTTATATTTTGTAAGAGGTCAATTCCCTACTTTTTTTAATTTCTTTTGTTTAACTAATTCTTTTAGATATTTGTGTACTATAGTCCTACTTTTTCATAATTTTATAGAGATTTCAGTTGCTCAGATAATCTCATTTATCTCAAATAGATCAAGAATTTGTTTTAATGATTTAAAATGATATTTCATACTAAATTATTATACTGTAAACAGTTTACAGTAATATATTTACAGTAAACCATAATTAGTATATCATTTATTAGATTAAATGCAAATTATTTAAGATATTCTATACAATTAAATATTATAATATTTCGTTATTAATTTAATATTTATTTAAAAAGTTGTTATTCCCTATTATATTTATAAAAATCTTCTTTTTATCAACAATAATCAAATCTCACTTTTTTTACTTGACAAAATTAAATTAACTTTATAATAACTATATTAATATTAAATATTAAGTTATGTCAAATAAACCAAGTAGCATAATAATCAACAATGCAAAGATTAATCGTATAGATCCTGAGAATGTATTACTTGAAGCTTCTGGAATAATACTAGATGAAAAAGATAATTCTATACCTCAACTTAAAGTTTCACTTTTAATAAATAGTATAAATGTAAATTCAATTGTTAGTGATGATAATTGAATTCTAAATATAAATGAAACTCTAGAGTTGCATGAATGAGAACAAGTTTCAGTACAACTTCAAGAAATAATATCGAAAATAAAAAGTAATGCTCAAATAATTATTGATAAATGAGAAAAAAATAAAAAAATTAGATTAAATAAAGAATCTATTGATGATGAATGAAAAGAATGGATTAAAAATAAACTTAAGTTTTACAAAAATGAAATAACAAAACTATCTGAGGATAATTCAATAATAAAAAACATTGATAAAATCAATATACTAGTTAATGAATTTGATGAGTTTTCATTTAGATATTTTAATTTATTTTCATGGACTGAACAACAATTTTGTGAATTTGAGTATCCAAAAATTAAAAAAATTATAGAAAATAAAATTAATGATTTATTAGAGAAAGAAAAGTTAGAAAAAGAGAGGTTGGAAAAAGAGACAAAAGAAAGGTTGGAAAAAGATAGATTAGAAAAAGATAGATTGGAAAAAGAAAGATTGGAAAATGAAAGATTGGAAAAAGAAAAATTAGAAAATGAAAGATTGGAAAAAGAAAAATTAGAAAATGAAAGATTGGAAAAAGAAAAATTAGAAAATGAAAGATTGGAAAAAGAAAAATT
>JAGXIW010000002.1 GCA_024635475.1 bacterium
AAAATCTAGCCGACCTAGACTTGAATTTCCAGGGTGTCTCATTTGCTTGATACGAGTACCATAATCTTCAGTTGAATTATCACTAAAATCAATATATGTATTACCACCATTATTACTTCTTAGTTCTATTCCAGCTGTACCACTATTACTTCTCACATTCATAGCTACACTTGAAGTACCATCATATATGTCTAATTTAGCTTTTGGTGCATTAGTTCAAATACCAACTCTACCATTATATGTTCATCCTAATCACACATACATTGTAGTATTAATACCACTATTAGTTTGAAAATAATATCCATTAGTAGTTCCACTTGAAACAATTGATCTATAGGCACCATTAACTGAGTCTTGATAATATCCTGCGGCTCCACCAGTTGACAAAATAGCAGAAGATCCAGCACGGATTGTTCCATTAACATCAAGTTTATATGCAGGAGTAGTTGTACCAATCCCAACATTACCACTTACATTTAGATTTCAAGTAGCATTCAAATTATTTCAACCAATAATACTTAATATATTAGTATTTCATGTTTCCAAACCCAAGCCTTGGGCTTTTTTAACTACTCAATTAGTATCGGATCAAGTATATACAAGTGCTTGATTAAAATAATTCATAAATAATCATCAAGCAGTTTCTCAAGTCGGTGTAGAACTAGGAAAAGTTGCAAAAACAGAAATTGTTCAGATTACAAATGTTATTGCTATAGCAAGTATAGATGTAGTTCTTAGTAAATCCTTAAAATATTTTTTCATATTGTTAAAATTAAAACATAAATTTAGTAATTATTTTTGTGGATTTACTTGTTCCTGAGCCTTTTGTAAACAAGCAACATTTACTAGCTCAACTTTATTTTTATCATTGTATACAGTAAAAGATTTACATTCTTCATTGGATGCTTGTTCTATTAGAGAATTTACAGCAGTAGCATATCATTTTTGGTACATTCAAATTACAAGTTTATTAAATAAATCATAAGATATGTATAAAATAGATAGGATTATCCATATTGTAACAACTATAGTTTTCCAATTCCAAAAGTTTTTGTTAAACATAATATAAAATGTTAAAAAATAATAAATTTATTTAGATATACAATGAACCATTCATCAAGCTATACAATACCAAGTAGTACTGCAGTTAGGAGAATTTGTTCATCATTTCTTCAATTACAAGTCCAAGTAGATGGACATTAAGTGTAGGATAAGTATTTGCAATCATAGTTTAAGATATGTAGCTATCCTTTAATTTGGATCACTCATCTCACAGTAAGTTTCAGTAATTCATGTACTAGAATTTATTAGATAATATCATGATCTAAGCATTTTTCATCCATACTCTTCTATATATTGTTCACAACTATTTCATATAATTCATACTGTAGTTGTTCAATAAAGTACATCCATAGAATATCAAGAATTTGTAATTTTTGTATTATTATCAAAAAATGCTGTATAATTTGAGGTAAGTGTACTTAGTTCCAAACTTCAACTTGATTGAATCGCAGGTATTTCTTGTATTGGAGTATTGTTTTCATCAACTATTATTCCAAGTTTTTTTCAAAATATAATTGGATATCTTTCGGTGTAATCTATGGCATAAGTTTTCGATAAAACTCAAAAAATTCAAGCTGTAGAATTATTTTCTAAAAAACCCATAACTCCAGAATTTCTCAAATCTTTTGTTAAAAAATATGTATAATAAATTTCATTAATAGGGTCTTTTCAGGTTTCTTTGAATCATATTTTTGATAATATATTTTCTGATAAATATCATTGAAATCAAATCAAAATTCAACTAGAATATAAATCTATCTTATTGTTTGGAACTGATAATTGAGCTTTAATTTTGTATGAATCAAGAAGAGTATATATATCTGACAATTCAGATTTTCTTATGGAATCTCTTGAAGTTGATAAATGAGAAGTATATGAAATGTATCATAAAGTAGATAATGTAGCAATGATTGTTATCGAAATAATTAATTCTATAAGTGTAAACCCTTTAATAGTAAATAAAAAATATGTTTTAGTATTTAATTTATTTAAATTCTTAGATTTTATCATGTTTTTTATATTGGATAGTTTTTTGAAATACATAATTTTTCAGATTACTATTAATAAAATAAAACCTATTTTTTTTATTTTACTTATATTTTTATAATATCAAATTTATTTTATTGGAAAAAAATACCTAGTACTTATGATTTTCCAATTAGGATTATTTTTTTGTAATAGTTTATACATTCAATCAAAATGTAATAATCAATATGTTATATAAATTTTGTTATACTCACTTTTGATTATTGTATCTGCTAGATTTTTATTTCTATCATCAAGTATTACATTAAATAAATCTTGATTTCAAAAACTTTTTATTAATTCTTTAGCTTTAGAATCATTTTTGATTATTGTATTTAATATTGCTTGATTTATATAAATAAGCACTTTCAATTCTCTATTATTTAGTTCATTTAACTTATTTAGAATTAGTTCACTGGCATTGATTATTTCAGTACTTTTAGATTTTTCACTACTTGAAAGTGGTACTTTTTTTTCATATATTTTTATAATCTCATCTAAAGTTAAATCTACATTAAAATCTAGATTATTAACGAGTCCAATAAAATCATTATTATCTTGAAATGTCACACCATAAAGTGTACTCATATGTTTATATAAATCAGGAGTAAAATTCACTCATAATGCTTCATCAAATTTTTGACTAGATTCTTTATTTCACGGTTTTACTCACTCATAAAAATAAACTCCAGAATTTGATTTAAACTCTCTTATATTGTTTCTTATCTGAACATAAAAATCTTTTTTAGCTATATGACTCATGGCTTGAAAAACTATAATCTTTTCTCAATTTGAGATTGTGTATTCTGGCATTTTTGCAGGATTTATAGAGTTATTATAATAAGCAAATGATCAGATTATTATAACAATTAGATATATAAATAAGCATACTTTATAAATAAATACTTTAGCAAATTCATTAAAGTATAGTACTTCTTTTTTTCTAAATTTTTTCCATAGAGAATAAATTAAAAAACTAATTATTAAATACATTGTTAAACTAATTAGAGTTTCTAATAATTTTATTAATCAAGATATATAAAAAATCAAAATAAGAAAAAATCAAAATAAGAAATAAGATATTAAGTATTTGTAATTTTTCATAATTTTAGTTTTAAAAGTTAAATATTTGTTTGTATTTTTTAAAGTTTAAGTATAATTTAAATAAATCAATTATTTTTTATAATTTTATTTATGAGTTGCAAAAATTTAGTTAAATTAGTTTTGTTATGAGGAGTTTTATTTTTCTCTTTTCCACAGGTTTTTTCTTCAGGTAGTCTTTTTAGTGATCCTTGAGAACTCCCTTATTGTACTGGTGATGAATGTGGTTATTCTCAATGAGTAGGCTTTATTAAACCAATTATAGATAATGCGGAAACAACTAAAACTTTATCACAATATATACAAGATGTAGTAGTTTATTTACTTACATTTATAAGCATAATTGCTGTAATATACATAATATATGCTTGATTTAAAATAATGATATGATGATGAAGTGAGGAGACTTTAAAAAAATCAAGAGCTACTATCTTACATGTGATTATATGAATAGTTATAATTTGGTTAGCTTATTCTATAGTTGCTCTTATTATAGATGTATTAAGTTCTTCTTCTACTTCAACTACTCCATAAAATCAAATAAAAAAAACTACTTTTTTATAAAAGTAGTTTTTTTTATTACCTATTTTTGCTTATTTGCAAAAATTGTGATAGAATTACATATAGTATAAGAGTTTAAAGAATTATCTTTAGGTCTTATCTTTTATCTTTTATCTTTTATCTTTATAAGATATGATTTTACAAGAAGAAACAAAACAAAAAAATAAATTATTTATAGGATATACTTTTTTAGTTTTATCCGTAGGACTTGTTATATGACTTTTCCTTTTTAATTCGTACTTGGAAGGTAAAACTCAGAATCTAGAATCTCAAATCGGTCAATATAATACTTCTATAGAAAAATTAAAGAAAAATAGATCAGTACAAATCTATACTTTACTTGAAGAAAATAAAAAATTGATAGAAAATCTAGAAAAAAAATCAAAAATAAATGATTTTATATATAATATTAGGGAAATACAAAATACATATACAATTATTTTTAAATGATTTAATTACTCAAATTGATTAATATCTATGTCCGTTTATGCTCCTTTTAATACGAATATGACAGCAGCAAATAGAGTTTCTTACTTTATAAAAAGTTATAGAGAAGATAAAAATTCTATTTTTGACTTAGATTTTATAAATACATTTAATTGAAATGATAATATGTTTTTCAACGTAAATTTAAATTTAAAATAATTCTTAATCTTATAAAATATGCAAATCAATAATCAAAATAAATTATTTTTTTATTCTCTGATACTGTTATCTATTTTTATATTACTTTTTTTTACTAAGGATTTATATTTATCTGTTCTAAAAAATATGGATTTAGTTGAAATAAAACAAACAGAAGCTATGACTCAATCTTGAGTGTTAAGTAAATTGGAAGAAGTTGAAAAAAATTTATGAAAAAATGAAAAAATAAATAAATACTTAAAAGAAGTAAAAGAAGATGAATTAATTGACTATTTTTATTGATATACAAATAATGATAAAACTTGAAGTTGATATACTATTATAGACTCTATAAATTTTGAAAAATGAACAAAAAATGAATATTGATTTAATGAATCTAAAATAAATTTACTTGTGTCAGTATCAGATGAGGAAGAAATGTTTAAGATGCTTGATTTTATAACATCCAAAGAATCTTCTTATCAATTTTTTATAGACAATTTTTCTTTTCCAAATGATAGTGATAATAAGTGAGCTTTTCAAATAAATATACCAATAAGAATGTTTTATAAATAGAAAAATAATTAACAACTAATAATTAACAATTATGGAAAAACAAGCTGGGTCAAATATCTGACAAACACACATAGAAGAAAATATGTATGATAATTTTTATTTTTTCAAAAAAGTATCATTGGTAGATAAATATAATTTTTATGATTATATGTGAATGATGATTGAATGATGAGTTTCTATATCAGAAGCTCTATCTTCAGTTTCAAATAAGATTAAAAATACTTTTTTTATTAGTAAAATCAGTGAATTGAAAATGTATATATCAAGTTGAGATTCATTTAGTAGATCTATGAAAAAAATTCCTATGATTTTTTCAAATTCAGAGATTGCTATAATAGAATCTGGTGAAACAACTTGAGATTTACATACGACTTTTTTAAAATTGAGTGAAGATTTGAAGAAAATTCATAATTTACATTTAAAAATTACAGGAGCATTAACTTATCCAATTATAATTTTTCTTTTTCTTCTAGTTGCTGTTTTGATAGTTTTGACTTATGTAATTCCTGCTATAATGCCTATTTTTAATAATAGTTGAGTAGAATTACCATTAGCAACTACAATGCTTATAAGTGTATCAAATTTTATAAGAAATAATGCAATATTGTTAATATTCTTTTTTATATTTGTTGCTATATTTTTTAGTTTTTATAAAAATACTCAAAAATGAAAATTAGTTATATCAAATTTTTTACTAAATCTTCCTATAATTTGAAATGTTTATAAAAATTATATCTTATCCATATTTGCTTCAACTTTATGAACACTTATATCATCTTGAGTTCCAGTAGTAAAAGCTCTAAAATTGGTTTCAAAAACAGTTAATAATGTAGAATATCAAGAATTAATTTCGTTGATATCAGATGAAGTTTCAAAATGAAATAAGATTACAGATGCTATGCTAAATCTAGATAAAACTTGATTCTATTTTCCAGCTGATTTTATACAACTTTTTTCAGTTTGAGAAAAAACAGCTTCACTAGATGTGGTTACAAAAAAAATTAGTTCTCAATATTCAATAGAAGTTGATCATTCTTTATGAAATTTAACAAAATGGATAGAACCGATAGCTATACTTATAGCTTGATTTTTTGTAGCATGGTTTGCTTTTGCTATATTTTGAGCAATTTTAAAAGTCACTGAAACAATTAATTAGTAAAAGGTGTATTGATTTTAGCTCCATTTATGCTGGTGCTAACAGGTGCCCTATTAGATGTATGAAAAATTAATTTAGATTATTTATATTTTTCTATTTTTATAATTCCCCTGAGGGAGAAAATATTTCTTTCTAAAAAATTATTTTGCAATAAATAAAAAAGATATATAATTTTAGCAAATTTATATATCTTTTTTATTTATGATAAAAACTTATAATGGGGTTAAGGCTTTTACACTAATGGAACTAATGGTTACCATAACTATTATGATGTTGTTATCATGAGCAATTTATTTAAACTTTGCATATAGTCAAACTAGGATGAATCTAAAACTTACAGCAAAAGATGTATCTCAATCACTTTATAATGCCAGAAATATGGCTATAAATTGACTTGATTCAAGTAGTTGAAATGTATCGGTTTGAGTTTATTTTGATAATTCAAATGATAAGAATAACAAGATTTCTTTTTTTACTTATCCTTATGATTTAGATATAAACTCTGAGGATTTATTAGAAACTTCAAGTAAAAAATTGTTAAAGGAAATAGATTTCTATAAAATTATAAAGTTAAATGATGTTGGTTCAAAAGATAAATTTTTATTTTTCTTTCAAGCTATAACTTGAAGTTGATCTTATTATTATCGGGATGATACTCCTTGAAAGAAATCTTTTGTGGGAGATTCTATAGATATAAAGATATCTATAAACCAATCTGAATCTTCGAATTCTATTAAAGAAATAAAATATATAACTTCAACAAACATAATAGATTACTAATTAACTTCTTATG
The DNA here is from genome assembly GCA_024635475.1 of bacterium. Classification (GTDB taxonomy): domain Bacteria; phylum Patescibacteriota; class Gracilibacteria; order BD1-5; family UBA6164; genus Altimarinus. Next base: position 6,900 of record JAGXIW010000002.1, read on the forward strand.
AAAAATATAAATAAATCTTGAATGTCAATTATAGAGGTAATAGTAGCTATTTTTATATTTACTATATGATTAAGCTCTATTTATCTTGTTATTGTTTCAAGTATAAATCTAAATGAGCATGGTAAAAATCAGATTATAGCTTCAAATTTGGCAAGAGAATGACTTGAACTTGTGAAAAATCTTAGAGACTCAAATTATACCAATCTACACAATTGGAATTCCATAAATCCAAATATAACTTCTGATTTTGATATAGAATCAAATTTAATTCAGACTTGAACTTATTATAAAGTAGAGCTAGATTATAGTTCTCCATTTCCTTGATTTTCTACAAAAATGGAAAAAATAGATGATTTTAAAGAATGAAAAGAGTTTATAAATATTAAGATGAAAGATTATGAATTATGTCTAAATTTAGCTAAAAAATATACTTATGATTGTAATGCATGAAATAATAGATCAAGATTTTATAGGTATATAAAATTTGAAGATTTAAAGTATACAGATGGTTTATGAAATGACGTAATAATTGAAGATGCTTACAAGGTTATATCCAAAGTAATTTGGTACAAAAAAGGGTATCACGAGATTAATCTGACTACGATTTTGGCTAACCATAAGAGGTTGTAGTAATTAATAATTAATAATTAATAATAAATGAAAAACTCAATAAAATTATCAACTCCTAATTCTTGATTTACTTTGGTTGAGATAATTGTGGCAGTTACTATTTTTTCTATAATTATGGTTTCAGTTATTTTTATTTTTGTAAATTCTACTCAACTTTCTATGAAAATAGATATAAATAGAGTCTTGCAAGAAAATTCAAAAAATATAATTGAAACTATATCTGAAGATTTAAGAATAGTTGATTTAAAAATATGTTCTGCTTGAATTACAAAGGGGTGTATATGAAGTGAATTAATATCTATTTGATCAGAACTTTGGATATGAGACAATCATTATTATTTAGCTAAAAAGAATGCAAGTTTGGACAGTTTTATAAAGGTTGATGATGTAAATGATTGTAAAATACAACAATGTTTTATATTAAAAAATTTAGAAATGCTATCAAATTCGTTTGTTACTATTCAAAATCTTGAATTTAGTATATTTAAAGATCATATACCAAAAGTTCAAATAAATTTATTGATTAAACCAATTTGATGAAAATGAATAAATTCAAATTTGATAAAAAATACTGAATTAAATTTACAAACAACTTTAGGTGAACAATATATAAAAAATTAATTATTAATTACTTTCTATGTTAAACGGTAATAAAAGCTGATATTCTATAATTATCACCATATTTGTAATATGATTTTTATTGACTCTAACTTCATCAATTTTTAAGCTGGTTTTAGTTGAAACAAATGATAATAGATGAGTTTATAATTATTTAAAATCATATTATGCAACTATGTGAGCTTGAGAATTGGTAATGCTTAAGATAAAAGATAAATGATACTGATATTATGAAAAAGTAGATTTAGATAAATGAAATCCTATATCAAATATATTGAATCACAGTTCAGATAAAAATCCTCTTATTTCTTATGATATTAATTCAAAAGTACCAAGTTATAAGTGAGAATTACCACCATTATCTTATGATGTAATTCCTTTGTTTTATACTGATACTACTTCAAGTGGGGTGATTCTTGATATGGAATTAACATCTACTTGAGATTTAAATGATATATCTTGGAATATAATAACATCTAATTGATGATTATCTTGAGAGTGATGATTTAATTGAACTACAGAATGATTTTTGAAACAATTAGATATTTCATGAGATTTTATAATTTCAAATAAAACTATATTAGATTTTTTGGAAGCAAATAAAACTAATTTTAATTATTTAGTATTGTTTAATTCTAGTGGAAATAGTCCTATTTCTTATAAATTGGACTGAAAATGAAGATTTTTTACAAAACCTAGAACAGATATAAGTGTATCGTCAAAAATATGATCTTATAAGCAGAATATTAGCATTAAATACGACAATACTGACTATCTAGGAATATTAAAATATTCTATTTATAATGACTAAATATGAACTTTAAAGGACTTTTTTTAAAAAAAGTCAAAAAAAAACTTGAAATTCTTTTTTTATTTGCTATATTTTAAATGTTTTTATTTTATAACTAACTAAAAACTATGAAAAAACAAGATTTTATTAAAGCAGTTGCTACTAATGCTAGTCTTAGTCAAGATGCTGTTTCTAAAGCTTTAGCTTCTATGATAGGAGTTGTTACTTCTGAGTTGAAAGCTGGTGGAGAAGTTAATATAACTGGTTTTGGAGCTTTTAAAGTTTCTAAAAGAGCAGCTAGAAATGGGGTTAACCCAAGAACTGGAGCTTCTATTAAAATTCCTGCTATGAAATCACCTGTTTTCAGAGCTGGTAAAACATTAAAAGAAAGTGTTAGATAATTTTTTTTTAAACAATAAAAATAAGAAATTCTATTTTATTAGAATTTCTTATTTTTTTTTTGATTTTTTTGTAAATATGATATATTATATATTAAGTAAATATTAAATAACTTGATATAAAATATAATACTTCTTTTTTAATATACTTTGTTATATTTTAGAATAAGCTATTTAATATTTACTTTAAAGCTATTTACATATATTACATATGAGAAAATTAGTTATAGATGATTTGAATTTAACACATCTAGATAAGACTTTTATAACTTGAGAGCTTGAAACCTCTAAAGGGCTGGATTTGGAGTTGATTTATAGTTCAGATTTTTTAAATACTTCAACTATAAGAAATTTTGTATCCTTATTATGTGATATGCTTTGAATAGTGGATTCAATTAAATTCAAAATGATTCTTATAACAGATGAATTAAATAATAATGCAATAGAATATGGTAGCTTAGAAAAAGAAATAAATAAAATGAGAATTTATATAAAAAAAGATGATTTATATTATAATTTTGTTATAGAAGTAGAAGATTCTTGAAATTGAAAATCTCATAAAACAGCAAAAGAGATGCAAATTCTATGAGAAAAAAAGATAAAAGACTGATTTAATAATAATTATTCAATTAGATGAAGATGATTGTTTTTGATAGTAAAAAACATTGTAGATGATTTATATTTTAAAGATTCCAAAGTCGGAGGCCTTATTGTTTGAATTAAGAAAAAAATAAAAATATAAAAATATTGCTAAAAAAAAAGATTTATATAAAATTATGTAAATCTTTTTTTTTAGTTTAAATAAAATATGCTTTTCAAAATAATAAATAAAATAAAACAGAAAGTAAAAAAAAATCAGTTTAAAGAAAATCTTAAGAAGGAGAAAAGAAAAATATTTGTAGACACTTCAATTAAGAAGTCTGAGTTTTTTAAAAGAAAAAAACAAATAACATTTAATTTGCCCAAACTTCAAAATAATTATATAAAAGATAATTTAAAATTTTTATATTTTGGATTAGCTTCCATATTTTTTATTTTATTTATAATTTCTTTATTTACTCCAATTTTTAGTGTTAAAAAAATTAATATTACATTATATGATAAGCAAGAAAATCTCATTGATTTAAATATAGCATATGATTCAGTTAATTATTATAGAGGAAAAAATAATATTTTTTTAGATAAAAATGAGATTAAAGAACAATTGATAAATTACCAGAAAAATATAGATAGAATTGAAATAAATAAAACTTTTTTTCCTTCAGAATTGAATATAAAATTATGATCTTCAAAAGCTTTGTTTTATACTGTAATTAATTGAAAGAAGTATGTTATAACTGAAAATTGAGTTTTTGTTTATACAAATAGTATAATTAAGGATTTAAAAGAAATCAAAGTTTCCCTACCAGATCAAAATGAACATTTTTTAGAATATAAAAAGATTTTGAAAGATGATTATCTTAAAAAAATTATAAAATTAAGAGATGATATTGAACAAAATATTTTATGATTAAAAATTAAAAACATTTATTATTTTGTTAAGGAAAGGGAAGTTCATTTTGATGTCAATAACGATGTAAAATTGATTTTTGATTTAAATGTAGAAATTGACGAACAATTAAAAAAATTGATAGTTTTTAATAAAGAACACCTAAATTTGATGAAATCAACTGTAATCAATTATATAGATTTAAGGGTTTTAAACAAGATTTTTTACTGTGAAAATGAATTTATATGGAGCTGTAAGAATAATTTAAAATTAATATATGATTTGTATGAATAATAAAAAATCATATACAGGTATATTTAGATTTTATGACTTATACATAATTATAATTCTTATTTTTTTTGATTATTTAAGCAAAATTTATGCATTTAAATTATTAGCATCAAAAAAGATAGATTTGCTATCTGATTTTATTTATTTAGAACTTCATAAAAATAAATGAATAGCATTTAGTATAGAAATACCATTTTTAAAATTTATTACTTTTATAATAATATTTGTTTTAGTTTATTATTATTTAAAATATGAAAAATCTAAAAATAACAAGTATTTAAATCTTAGTTATATTTTGATTATATCAGGAGCTTTGTGAAATGCTTGGGAGCGATTTTTTTTATGAGAAGTAACAGATTTTATCTGAATTAGATTTTTTTCTGTTTTTAATTTAGCTGATATTTATATAAGTATTTGAATAATAATTTATTTAATAATAATTGTTTTGAAAAAAGATAATAAATGTGTAAAATAAAGAATAAAGGGTAAAGAATGTAGAATATAAAATACAGAATGTAGGAAAATATATAAGAAAAAAATAAATTATTTGTTAATTGATATTTATGGAAATATATGAAAAAAAAGAAAAACAATACTGACCAAGAATTGTTGATTTAGTAAGAACTATTATTAATGCATTATCAATTTTTGCTGCAGGTTTCTTAGGAAGTCTGATAGTTATGGCATTTTTATTTTTGTTATCAACCGCTTTTTGATTTAATTTTGAATGATGAGCTTGAACTCCATGATTTAAAGAAGCTTATTTATTTCCTTTTTTACTATCTTTGATAGTATTTGTGTCTACAACTATAACGATGCTTTTTACTTACTATGTATTAACTATAACTCACAGTAATAATTATAAAAAAAATATTATTACCTTTTTCCATATAGTATTTTCCTCTTTATTGGTTTATATATTTATTATTCCTATATACTTAAATATAGGAAGTACTCATTATGAAAATATATTACTTGTGTTTTTATTTCATGTTATTATAACTTCTTTGTTATTTAGTATTATTTTAGAATTATTAAATAATTATACACATATATTTTTATGAATTTATAGTAGTTTTTTATGAACTATTATAACTATATTTTTTATATTTTTATTAGGATTACCTGATAATTCAAAATGAAAGTTTTATCTAATAATTTTTCTAGTTCCAGTAATAAATGTATTAATTTATATATCAAAACAATTTATAGAATTTCTTTATTATAATTATTTTAAATTTACTTGAAATGATCCTATTGGTAATGTATTTTATCAAATAGAAAAAGAAGAACTAGAAGAATAAAAAATACTATTTTTATAATATATACAATTTTATGAAAGAATTATTAGAAATATCACTTAAAACTATAAATTTTTATCTAAAAAATAAAAAAGAGCCTACAGAACAAGATTTAGAGGTAAAGGATTCCTCATTACTTACTAAAAAAGGGTGTTTATTTATTACATTATATAAAAATTGAGAGATAAGATGATGAGCTTGAAATGTAAAAGAAATAGAACAAAACATAGTTTCAGAAACGATAAAAAATACTATTGAAGCAATAAATAACGATAAGAGATTTACTCCATTTACTGAGGTAGATGCAAAAGATATAAGAATAAGGATTGATTATATAAGTAAAAGGGAATTGCAAAAGGAATGAAAAATATATAGTATAGATCCTGTGAAATCATGAGTAATTGCTATGAGTAAAGATTATAATAGTATTTGAATAGTACTTCCAAATATAAGCTCTAAACTTCTTACTTGAGAAGATTTTATACCTATTTTGGAATCTAAAATGAATAAGAAATTTAGTGAAAAAGATTGTTATTTATATGAAATAAAAACAGATGTATATACAAATTATTAATAAATTTTAACTTTATTTATGGAAATTATACTTTGAATAGTAATTATAGCATTGATTTTGATAGTTGTTTTTTTAGTTTTAAATTGAAATAAAAACGAGGGGAATGATTCTATAAGATTACTTCAAGAACAGGTTTTAAATTTAAATAGAACTTTGGATCTAAAATTAACAGAAAATACAAAAAGTATTGAAGATAAATTAACAAGTACAAATAATACGATTGACACTAGATTATCAGATGCAAATAAATTGATTACCGACAATATGCAAAAAACCTTTGCGACTTCAAGCAAGATAAATGAAGAAGCAAATAAGAGAATTGAAGATATAACAAAAAAATTGACTCAACTTGAGGAGACAAATAAACAAATCAAAGATATAGGGTGACAACTTAGATGACTTGAAAATATACTTAAAAATCCAAAACAAAGATGAAATTTGGGAGAGTATTTTTTACAAGAATTGCTTGAAAATGTATTTACCCCAGAGCAATATAAAATTCAATGTACAATTGAATGAGCTTGAATAGTTGATGCTGTTTTATATATAGGAGGAAAAATTATTCCAATTGACTCAAAATTTCCACAGGAGAACTATGAAAGACTTATAGGGGTAGAAGATGACCTACATATAAAAAAATATTCAACAGAGCTTAAAAAAGACCTAAAAAACAGGATAGAAGAAGTCTCGAAATATATAATTCCAGAAAAGGGAACAACAGATTTTGCTTTTATGTTGATTCCAGCTGAATGAATGTATTATGATATATTTATTAACAAGGTTTGAAATGTAGAAGTTAGAAACATTATCGAATATGCTTTTTCTAAAAAAGTTATTATTTGTTCACCTTCAAGTTTTTATGCTTATCTCCAGACTGTTATACAATGAATGAAGTCACTTCAAATAGAAGAACAAGCAAAAGAAATACAGAAATATGTTATAAAACTACAAAAAGATTTAGAAAAATACGAAGAAGTTTTTATAAAAGTTTGAAATAGTTTATGAGCTACTGTAAATCATTATAATGATGCTTATAAGAGATATAGTATAGTAGATAAAGATATTATCAAAATAACTTGTTGAGATTCAAGCTTAATAGATGTATTACAATTGGAAAAACCTGATTTAGATATATAAAAAAAGATTTTCACTTTCGTGAAAATCTTTTTTTTCTTTTAAAAGATGACTTTTAAAAATAAACTTTAGTATTTAGATCTCTGTAATGTTCTCTAACGATAGCCATTTCTCTTTCTTTTCTTTTGCTTGGATCTTTTACAGCATATCTTTCTTTTTTTAGTTTATTTGAAATTCTTGATTGAAAAAACAATTTTTTGTATTTTAAAATCAATTTTTCATTAGTTTCTCATTCTTTTCTTATTGAATATATCATATAATTCTACCTCCTTTAAGTTATAAATATAAGTAATCTTATTGTATTTAAATTTTTTTTTTGTCAATAAATAATTTATAAATATAATGAAAGCAAGAATATAGAATGTAAAATGTATAATGCAGGATATAGGAAAAATAATAGTTTATAATAATAAGAAATGAATAAAGATAGAATTAAGAAATTGGAATCTATGGCACAAAAATTGTTGTCAGAAATAATTTTTGAAGAAGTAGAGGATAGTGAAAAAGTATTTGGTATAATTACTATAACTTGAGTAAAAATAAGTCCTGATTTATCTTATCTAGATGTTTTTGTAAGTTCTTTTATGCAAAAAGAGATATTACCAAAGACTTTAGCAAAGCATTGATATGATATACAAAAGAGATTTAATTTAAAAATGGTACTAGTGAAAATACCAAAAATCAGATTTAGATATGATGATTCTTGAGAAAGTTATGTGAGTATGGATGCTTTGTTTAGAGAGATAAAGGAGGAAATAGAAAAATAATTATTTAATAATATATTAATTTATGCAACACTATGATTTAATTATTATTTGAGCTTGAAGTGCTTGATTACCAGCTTGAATGTATGCAAGTAGATATAATTTGAAAAATCTTATAATCTGAAGTATGCATGGCTGAGCTCTTGCTACTTCTCATAAAGTTGAAAATTATCCTTGAACTTTAAGTGCTACAGGGAAACATATAATGGATAATTTTCGTCGCCATGCAGAAGAATCAGGAAGTGAAATAATTCAAGATACGGTGGCTTTAGTAGATAAAAAAGAAAATTGATTTCTAGTAAAAACTATTTCATGAAAGGAATTTAATTCAAAATTTGTAATTTATGCGACTTGAAATAAGTATAGAAAACTGTGATTTATTTGAGAAAATGAATTTTTATGAAAATGAGTAAGTTATTGTGCAACTTGTGATGCTATGTTTTTTAAATGACTTGATGTTGCCATAGTTTGAGGTGGAAATACTGCATTAACTGAAAGCCTGTACTTAGCAGATATATGTAAAAAAGTGTACTTAATTCATAGAAGAGATACTTTTAGAGCAGAAACTGTTTGGGTAGATAAAGTAAAAAGTACTTCAAATATTGAATTAGTTTTAAATGAGGAAGTTGAAAGTATAAGTTGATCTATGTTTATGGAAGAAATATATTTAAAAAGTGGAAAAATTTTGAAAGCCGATGGTATATTTGTAGCAGTAGGGAATGAACCAGATACAAAGATAATAGATCATTTAAATCCTTTAAAAGATGAAGAATGATGTCTAATAGTGGATAAAAGACAAGAAACTTCAGTTTCAGGACTCTATGCGGCTTGAGATATTACAACAAATAGTAATAAATTTAGACAAACTATTATGAGTGCTGCAGAAGGTTGTCTTGCTGCTAATAGTGTGCACGAGGAGATAGTGAAATTAGGGCATAAGTAAGTAAAATTATAGAAATACTTGAATTTATTAAAACATTGATTATTATATAGTCAATGTTTTTTAGTTAAAAATTATATGTGATTAAAATTTGATTTAAAAATAAATGATCAATGAGATAAAAAAAATTTAAACATTTGTTTTTTATGAGAAAAATCTTGAAAATCAATATTATTACTTGAATGAGATAAAATATGTGATTTAACCGAACAAATAGCCAAAAATATTCTAAATATTTTAAATACTGAACAGATTTTTGATAATCGTGATATTGAAAGGACTCCAGAATTTTGATTTAAATGATTGTTTTCTGATTGTCATAGTTTTGCTTTATCTTTAGCAATTTGAGTATCTAGTATATGAAATTGACCATTGAGAGTGGATTTTTTAACAAAGGTATGATTAAGAAAGGTTTGATTACTTAACATATGAGACAGGTTGCCTAAATTGCAACAATGAGATTTGATTACAACAGAATGATCATTATATTGAAATCATTCAATGATATATTTATGTAAGAAACGGGGGTTAGATTTTTTTATACATTGTGTTGGGTGTCTTTGATATGTTGATTTTGAATGAAAATGTTATTCATCATTTTATAAGAATATATTTGATGAAATAACATTTGATTTTAATTGACAAAGATATGTTAAAGAATGATACAGGGTTTGATGATGATTAGCATTTGGTAATATACAAAATATGTATAAAGAATGTGAATATGAATGAATTAAAAAATTAGGTATTTATAGAAAAAAATAGTTTAATAACTTATTATTAATTTTATTTTATCTCATTTAAATCATAAATCTTCATAATTATAATTAAGTACTTTAGCTAAATTCAATGAAAGTATATGTTCTTCTTTTATCTGATTTTCTAGAAAAGTTTTTTCTTCTAGTCAAAGTTTATCTATATAGATTCAAGCTATACTTCATCTGTTTACTCATTTGTACATAGCTTTTACTTGCCCAGCTTCTCTTATTGGTGGGACAAAAAATATATCTTTTCCAAATCTTTTGTAATCGCTTCATCTCCACATAAGATTATTTAATTTTACAGAAGCTGAAACTAGAGGAATTTTGTAATCCACTTTATAGCAATTTATACTTTCATCAAAAAATCATAATTCTTCATAATACTTTTCAAGCATTTCTACTTCTTCTTTTAGAGTAATTCAAATTATATGAGTTCTTTTTTTTGTTTTAATTGCTTCTTCAAAGATTTGAGTAAATATTTCCAATTCGTCTTTTGGAGAAAATACTTCGCTCCACATAGCAGGATGAACTTTTATTTTTTCTAATAAAGTTTCATTTTTTTTCTCTTTTAATAAATCTTCCATAAAAATTATTTTTGTATCATTTGATTTTATTCATTTTGAAAAATCATAAATTTCAAATAGAAATTTATTGTCGAAATAGTTTTGATCTATATCTGTGATTTTGTTTTTAAATATTTGTTTCATAAAAGTTCAATAATTATTAGTTTTATATATTTCTTAAGAAATTTGTGCAACTTCATTTATTAATGTTTTTAATAGTTCTAAATTTTCCAGTGATTTCTTTCTTGTATGCTCAGAAAGAACCAAAAAACTGTCAGTATAATATAATTTATTATCATCTGAAATTACTAAATTTTCATCTCATTGTAAATCTATAACTTTTCATTCATTAACAAATTCTTCATAACATTTTATAAAAAAAATTAGTTGTTTTAAAAGTTTTTTGTTTTGTTTTAAAAGATTGAGAATATAATTTTTATTTCTATCTCATAAAATATCTACTTTTATTTCTATAGGTGAACAAAAAGCAAATACATCATTTCAAACTCAAACAAATCATTGATTTGGTACTATATTTTTAAATTTTGATTTTATTAATTTATATTCTTCTTCAAATTTTCTAGGATCTATTCTTAAAAAAGATTTTTTAACAAATAATCTTATATTTTCTCAATTTTTTATATAATTTAACATTTCTCAAGTACAATTTGTTCACCTTTGTTTATCCGCTCTATGTCAAGTTGGATAAGCTTCTTGAGCTATTTTAATTAATGTTTTTTTAGAAGGAATAATATTAGTCATATTAATTTTTTAAAAATATTAATTTTTACTATAAACACATCCACAATAGTCTTGTCTGTAGATTTTATTTTTTTTAGTATATTCTATACTTCTTTTAAATCAATCATTTTTTTTGAAATCTAGTTTTAGAAATTCTAGACTATCTTTTAAATTAAGTTTTTCTCATAGAGTAAAGATTTTTTTTTCATCTTTATGTGGTGAAATTGTTAGGGTAGTAGTCCAGTATTGTATTTCTAGTTTTTTGGCTTCTATAGAAGTTCTTGTTAATCTCATATCATAACATTTTTCACACCTTTCTCATCTTTCAGGACAATTTTCTAATCATTTAGTATTTGTAAAAAAATTTTCTATATCATATTCTCCGATTATATAAGGAACTTGTTCTATTTCACAAACTTTTTTAAATGCTTTTAATCTCTTATCATATTCTTTTTTTGGGTGAATATTTGGATCATACCAAAAACAGGTTAAATCATATTTATCTTTTAAATCCACAATTGGTATTGTCGAGTCTGGTCAACAACAAATGTGAAGTAATAGTTTTTCTTTTTGTTCAAGTACTTTTTTAACTGGTTTATATGTGATTCTATGGATTCAAGTTACTTTATTTTTTCAAGTGAGGTAGTCTGAATGTTTTTTTGTTCAGTATCATTTATGATTTTCTAAACTTAAATCTGGGTAGATTGAGGCATAAGTAATAATTAATTTATCTCTGAAAACTTTTGCTATAATTGAAGCAGCTCAAATCTCAATTATTTTCGCATCTCATCATATTACATAAACAGGCTTTTTATCTAACTCATCAAAGATATAATTATCATTTCAATCAATCAATATTGAATCAATTATTCCTTCTTTATTTGGGAGAATTCTAGGATGAGGGTTTATCTTTCTTAATAATTCAACTAAAGCTCTTCTCATAGCCTCTTTATTTGCTTTCTTGATATTTACTTGATCAATCAAGTAGTTATCAACAATTCAAACTCAAAAGTATACTCTAGGATTTTTTCATAAAGATAATTTAACTAGTTCTTCAAAAATCTCTTCTCTTTTTTTCTCACTTAATTTTTTACTATCGTTTATTTTAGATAATAATTCTTTTGATGGAAGATTTCCTGGATTGAAAGTTAAAGCACAAGCTACAACAGGACCTAACCAAGGGCCTCGTCCAGCTTCATCAATTCAGATTTTATATTTTTTTTGCATAATTAGGAAATGTTAAATTTTGAATTTTAAATTATTTTTGTCATTCCCTTGAAGAAGGGAATCTTCATTATATTATATCTAATTTTATTTTTATTGCAGTATCAAAAACAATTTAGTTCTACTTTTGAATCCAAAAGTAGGCAAAAGATTTAGGGGGTTTCGAAATTCAGAATTAATGTTTTGTGGTTTCTGTAAGTAGTCACTAGAATCTCACCCCCTAAGACCCCATATTTCTAAAAGTACTAGAATTTAGTAAAACTTAAAGAATTAGAAAAATGATTTAATATAACCATAAATATATGGTGTAATAAATCATAAAAAATAAAAAAATGTACTAATAAACCGGCTAGAATTATACCATTTAACCTTTTGTAATTCTTTAATCTTACCATAATTGATTACTGAAGTTCTTGCCATCTAATTTATAATTAGAATATAAAATAATTAAATTAATTTATCCGAAAATCAAATCATTGCTTTAATTCAATATTTATTTTTGTTTTTTAATATTACTCAATCTTTTTTTGATATAACTATCATCTTTTTCAAAAATTGTCATCTAAAATATATGTCTCTTATTTTGTCTAATTTTTTCCATCAAAGTCACCTTGTTTCATTGTCTCATTCTTCTAGTTCATAAGATAATCATATCCAGTTTCATTTTCAGATAACAAGAGAAAATCAAAATTCATTGTAAGTTGTTTTCATACAAAAAAGCTAGAAATAATTATCTCTAGCTTAAATGTTTTGTATGTAAAGTCAAAAAAATCTATAAAAATTATGTTGTTTTCTTATTTTGTACGATTGATCTTATAAATGATCAAAATAATGGATGAGAATTTGTAGGACGAGATTTAAATTCTGGATGAAATTGGCTTCAAATCATAAATGGATGATCCTTGATTTCAACTATTTCAACTAGTTCTCAATCAGGACTTTTTCCTGAAATTATAAATCAATTATCCAACATATCTTTTCTGTAATCATTATTAAATTCAAATCTGTGTCTATGTCTTTCATCTATTTTATCTTTTTTATATATTTCGTGAGCTAAAGTTCATTGCATAATTTCGCAAGGATATGTTCAAAGTCTCATAGTTCATCATTTTTTATAAATTCATATTTGAGATTTCATCAAATGTACAACTTTGTTTTTAGAATTTACATCAAATTCTTCACTATTTGCATCTTTTAGATTAAGTACATTTCTTGCAAATTCTATAGCCATAATTTGAGATCAAAGACAAATTCACAAATAAGGTATTTTATTTTCACGAGCAAAATTACAAGTTTTTATCATTCATTCAATTCATCTATTTCAAAATCCTCAAGGGATACAAATTCAATCTACAGTTTTTAGAACTGTTAATCATTTTTTTTCTATATCTTCAGCATCTATAAATTGTAAGATTACTTTTCTATTATTTTCAAATCAAGCAATTTTAAGTCATTCATTTAGAGAATAATAAGAATCTTCAAGTCAATTGTATTTTCATACCATTCAGATAATTATTTCCTCTTTAGAATTTTTAATGTGGTCATTTAGATTTTGCCATTTTCCCAGGTTAAATTCTCTTACTTCTAGTGATAAATTTTTTAAAATTAAGCCTCATATATTTCTTTTTTGGTATTTTAGGGGTACTTCATAAATACTTTTTAAAGTCTCAGATGGAATTACTGTATTTTTATCCATAGAACACATATAAGCTACTTTTTCAATTATTTCTTCATTAATTTCTTTGTCAGCTCTTAAAAATAAGAAATCTGGTACTACACCATAAGACATCAGTTCTCTCAAAGAATGTTGAGTTGGTTTTGTTTTTAATTCTTTAGATCATTCTAAATAGGGAAGTAAAGTAATATGTACAAAAATAACATTTTCTTTTCATAATTCGTTTCTTAATTCTCTTGCACTTTCAATCAAATATCAATTTTCTAAATCTCATACTGTTCATCATATTTCAACTATCAAGATTTCCGAATTATTTGAAGTGAATGCTTCTTTGATTTTTTCTTTTACTAGGTTTGTGAGATGAGGAATTATTTGAACAGTTTTTCATAGATAATATCATTCTCTTTCTCTTTTTAAAATTTCTTCATAAAATTTTCAAGAACTAAAAAATGATAAACTATTTAAATCTCTGTCTATAAATCTCTCATAATGCCCCAAATCTAAATCAGTTTCGGCTCAATCTTCTGTTACAAATACTTCTCAATGCTGAAAAGGTGACATAGTTCCAGGATCAACATTTAAATATCAATCCAATTTTTGCATTGCTACATTATATCCTCATCAACTAAGAATTGCTCAAATAGCAGAGGCAGTTATTCATTTTCAAATTCAAGAAAGTACTCAACCTGTAACAAATATTATTTTCATATTTAAAATTATTAGATAATTGTCTCTAGCTTAAATATTTTGTATATAAAGTCAAAAAATTAAGTATTTTTTTTATAAATATATAAATCTGCTCACGTTTCTGACTTTTTTCATTCTATTTTTTTAAATCAAAGTTTCTCAAAAAATCATCATGATTTTGAATATGCAAAAATTACAGTTTCTTTTTTCATCTCAAATCATAAAAGTTTTCAAATTCAATTTCATTCTTTTGAAGCATACAAGCATTGAAGTAATTTTCATTTTTCTCATTGTATTTCGGTATCAATTAGAGAATATCCTCATAAAATAGTTCATTCAATTTCTAAAACTTTATATGAGTTAAATATTTCAGTTTTATCTTCTTCATCCCTTTTTTTCCATTTTCATTCAAATATATTTTTGTCATAAATTAATTCAAACATTGCCCTATTTTCCAGTTTTTTGTATTTTGCTTTATTTAAATCTATAAACATTGTTCATGATCAAAATCATTCGAGTTCTTCTCTTAGACCTGATAGACTTGTTATAGTAATTTTTGATATTCAAACTTCAAGTAATGAGTTAATAGTTTGTATTTTTTTCAACATTCATCAATCAACTTTTATATCTTTGTCTTCTCAAATTAAAATTAGGTCTAACTTTTTTTTAGTCATAAAAGTTATTGTCTCCATTTTTGTATTATTTAATCATCAAGTTCAAGTTAGAAAAACTATATTAGAAATTATATTAGTATATTTTTCTGCAAAAATTTTAACTATATCATCAGCATTAATATTTAATATATCATTACTTCATATATCTACTCAAACAAAAGGAATTAAATTTATTTTATTTTTATCAAAAGATTTATTAAAATTTTTAGGAATTCAAACTTCTCAAAGTCATTGTTGTTTTATACATTGAGTATCATTAGGAGTAAAAATATTTAAATTTTCTTTTCAAAATAAAAAACTAAGTTTTAAAGATAAGTCTTTATAAGCTGGAATAACTCATTTTTCCAGTATATCTTTATTTGTATAATTTTTTCAATCGCTTCATTTTTTTCTTAATTTTCAAGTTTGTTTTTCATACTCTTTAGTAATTTGATTTCATCATCAATAAATTAAAATCAAGGGAATTCAAATTTCTTTTAGACTTTTAATATATTTAGTAAATTCTAAAAAGTTATTGTCTTCCAATAATTCTCAACTAATTTTTAAAATTAGGTACTTATCCTTATAGATATCTAAATAAGGGCTATCTGGGTAATTCTTTCATATTTGGTAAAATTAAAAAATAAAAAAACTTCGAGATTTCACTCGAAGTTTTTATTTAAATGAATTATTTTGCATTTAAACAAGGACTTTGAGTGAATTCTCATTAAATCTTTGTCTTCTTATAGAATGTGTATTAAGTATATTATTCATTTTTCTGAAAGTTGTAATTAAACTTTAAATGTATTCTAAATAAAAAATAATTAAAAGCAAATTTCTATTTTAAAACCACTTTATAAATCAAATATAAAATTATAAATTACCCTAAAAGAGATTTTTCTATTTGTTTAGGGATATTTATTCATCTAGCTTTATAGTTTATCAATCTTGGCTCGCATCAAAATCAAGATTTTTTTTTATCTTTTATAAAAAACTTCAATGTTCATTTTCATGGAATAAATATAGGAGCATTATTTTCCTCTCATTTTGTTCCTACACAAGAATATATTTTTCATTCATTCGTCACATATACTCATCAAACTCTTTGAATACAATTTGTAGACTGAGGGTACATAAAATCTTTTGGTAATTTTATTCAAAATTCTTTTTCATCTATATCTCTAAGTTTAATTCTTAATTCATCTAATTTTACAGTAGGACATTCATCATCTGGAGTAGAAGAATCAAATGGTATAAAAGTTTTTACCATAGGCATTATATTATTTTCTCGACAATATCTAAATATATCGGGTATTTCATAAATATTGCTTTTCATTACTAAAATATCAGCACCAACCTTTGTTATTATACGATTAATTCAATTTAAATTCATAGTTTCTCATCTTGTAAATCATTTTTTTATTAATAATTTTAAAGTCTCATTCCTTTGATTTAAGTAATCAAAATCTACTCATACATAGTCATTTTGTTTTTTAGTCAAGGACCATAATTTTATCACAAAACTAACATCCAAAAATTTTTCTATATTTTTTTCTTCAAAGAATTTTGTAGCTCAATTTGAAAATACTATAATTTTCATAGATAATTTTCTAGTTTTATTAATCATTTGAATTAATATTGGGTGAATAGTTGGTTCTCATGCTCATACTATATCAATAGCCTCAACTCAAAGCTTTTTTGCTTCAATAATCAATTTTATTTTATCAGGAATATTTATATCTATAGATTCTAATTTTTCATTTCATTTCTTAACAAAACATACAGGACATTTTAAATTACATCCACTTGGAGTTTCAGTACATAATCTTATTAATCGATTATTAACAACAGTATTTTTTATATGTTCTTCGGAAATATCCCATCATTTTATTATAGGTGCTAGCATATTTACTTTTATTATTGAATAACTATTAATGGTTATAAATAACAATTAATAAAATTATTTTAAAATAATTTGCTTTTTGTCAATTTATAAGTAAATTATAAGTGCCGATAAATATCAACAGTATTAGTATTAAATAATAATTATGATAAAAGAAAAATTAATTAAACTCTGATTTAGTGAGAAAGAAATAGAAATTCTTTTGACTCTTTATAAATTATGACAATCAGTTGCATCTACATTAGCAAGAATAACATCTATTAAAAGAGCATCTGTTTACGATATTTTAAATAGTTTAATTCAAAAATGATTGGTTTCAACTTTTATACAATGATGAATTACCTATTTTGCTATAGATGATATAAACAAGATTTTATATACAGAAAGAGAGAAATTAAAAATTGCTGAAAATGTTATTACTAAAATTAAAAATATAAAAAAATTTGGTGAATGAACACAAGTAAATTATTATAAAGGAGTTGAATGATATAGAGAAATGTATAATGATGTTTCAGATAATAAGATATCAGAATTATTAATAATAATGAATCTTGATGAACATTATTGATTGATAAGTGATGAAATAGAAAAAGAATGGATCAAAAAAAGACTAAAAAATAAAGTAAATATCAGATTCATTACACAAAAAACTGAATTATCAATTGATTTAAAAAAACGAGATGAAAAAGAACTTAGAAAAGTTAAGTTCTTATGAAATGATCAATTATTTACAAGTAGTCTCATGTTATATAAAAATTTTGTTTATTTATTCGATCCAAAAGAGAAAAGCTGAATAAGAATCCATAATGAAAGTTTTTATATTATGTTTAAAGAAATATTTGAAGTTTATTGGAATATTTGTTAGGTATAATTTTTTTTAAAACCCGCTTTGTAAATCAAGCATTTTCTTGTATTTTCATCCAAATTTTACAAGTTCACTATGTGTTCAGTCTTCAATTATTTTTCAATTTTCTATGTAAATAATTCTGTCTGCATTTTTTACAGTTTGCAATCTGTGAGCAATTATAATTACTGTTTTTCATTTAAATAAATTATATAGAGCCTGATTTACATCATCTTCATTGAAGCTATCCATCGCAGAAGTAGGTTCATCAAGTAGAATTATTTTCGGATTTTTAAGCATTATTTTGGCTATTGCAAGTCTTTGTTTTTGTCATCAACTAAGTTTTACTCATCTTTCTCATATTTCTGTATTTATTCATTTTGGTAAGTCATATATAAAATCACATTTTGATAATTTAATAATTGTTTTAAGTTCAGATTCATTAATATCATTATCAATTGAGTAAGTTATATTATCATAAACACTTCAATCAAAGACACTTGGATCTTGTGTTAGATATCAGATATTTTCATAATAACTTTTTAATGAAATATCTTTTGTATTTTGATTATCAATTATTATATCTCAAGAATCTTGTTTTATGTATCAAGACAACAATTTTATTAAAGTTGTTTTTCCTCATCAACTTGGTCAAACTATTGCAAGTTTTTTTCATCCTTCTATTTTTAAATCAAAATCTTCAAAAACATTTTTATTTTTTACATATGCATAATTTAAGTTTTTCACTTCATAAGTTCAATTTAACCAAAGATAATCCTTTCATGTATCGTATCCTTCAATTTCAGGAGTATTATCAAAGAAATTCCACAGATTTTCAATAACTGTAAAATCTTTTGTAATATTTTTGTAAAACTCAATTCAATTTTCAATTGCTTTCTGCATTATTATGATACTTCAAGAAATTCAAACTAAAGTTGCTAAACTCATATTTCAAGATAAAACTTCTTTTCATAAGAAATAAAAAACTGATATCAAAGTAACTAATATAATTCCATCTGGTATAAAAAAAAGTCAATTAATAGGTAATCACATTTTTTTATTAAAATGGATCATTT
This sequence comes from bacterium, assembly GCA_024635475.1. Classification (GTDB taxonomy): domain Bacteria; phylum Patescibacteriota; class Gracilibacteria; order BD1-5; family UBA6164; genus Altimarinus. The sequence goes on from JAGXIW010000002.1 coordinate 25,956, forward strand.
TGTTTATGTATTCATCTAGAATATTTATTTCATTATTTATCTTACTTGATTGAAAAATCTCATTTTTAGACATAATAATTTTTACTATTTGTTTTGTATATAGGTTTTTTGTATCCCATCTTTGAATTCTATATTTTATACAAAAATAATTTATTTTGTGTGATATGATATAAAATCAAATTAATATTAAAATAAAAATTAGTAGATACAGTGAATTTGCATTTAAAAGCATAAATGCAGTAAATAATATATACACAACCAATTTACTTCATTCACTTATTGTGTAATGCATTTGTTCTCACCATTTATCAAATCATCTTTCAATGATTGATATAGATTTTCATACTCAATATTTTTCAGTAAAAGTATTGTTGAGTTTAATAAATTTCTCAATGTATTTTTTTTGTATGTTTTTTTGAGTTACTAAATTTACCTCTGTCCATCAATAGTTTCTCAATAAAAAGCTTGTTAGATAAAAATATATAAAATAAGCAATATAAAATAATAATATTGTATTTAATAAACTTGAATTTTTTGTTTCTAATGCAAATGTAATTTTTTGAAGGAAAAATATATGTATAACTCAATTTATTCCCCAACTAGAATAAATGTATATTGCTCTAATATATACCAAAGGAGAATCTTTTATAGGATTTAAAAATCTGATAATTTTACCTGTAATATTTTGCCCCATTATAATTTTAATTAATTAAATATTTTTTCTAAAACCCACTTTGTAAATCAAGCATTTTCTTGTATTTTCAACCAAGCTTAACTAGTTCACTATGTGTTCAATCTTCGATTATTTCTCAATTTTCTATGTAAATAATTCTATCAGCATGTTTTACTGTTTGTAATCTATGAGCGATTATAATAACAGTTTTTCATTTAAAAAGGTTATAAAGAGCTTCTGAAACATCATCTTCATTGAAGCTATCCATTGCAGAAGTTGGTTCATCAAGGAATATTATTTTAGGATTTTTTAACATTATTTTAGCTATTGCAAGTCTTTGTTTTTGTCATCAACTAAGTCTTATTCATCTTTCTCCGATCTCAGTTTGGAGTCATTTTTCATAAGTATAGACGAAGCCACATTTAGCTAATTTTAATATTTTTTCCAATTCCTCGTTTTCCAATTTTCTATCTATAGCATAAGTAAGATTTTCATATATTGTTCAATCAAAAATTGATGGTTCTTGAGTTAAGTATCATATATTTTTATAATAACTTTTTAGTGAAATTTTAGATAAATCTTGTCAGTCTATAAGTATATCTCAAGAATTTTGGTGAATATATCAAGATATAAGTTTGATTAAAGTTGTTTTTCCTCCTCAACTTGGTCAAACTATCGCAAGTTTTTTTCATCAGATTATTTCTAAATCAAAATTATTAAAAACATTTTCCTTAAAATATTTAAATTGCAATCATTTTATATCTATGTCTCAATTTTTATATATAAATTTTTTTCAGCTTTGATATCATTTCATCATTGGAGCTTTATCGAAAAAAATCCATAATTTTTCTATATCATCAAATATATTTGTAAAATCTACATATAAAAAAATAAATCTATTTAAAATTTGGTCAAATATGTAAGCAATAGACATAAGTGCTAAAAATTCTCAAAAGTTTATAATATTTCAAAGTAAAGAAAAACCAAAAATAATTATCAAAAATATTTTACTTCAATCAACTATAAATTTGGTTGTTATAGCTGTCCATACTCAAAAATTTCTTATTTTATAATTTATCTTTTTGTTTTTGTTTAATGAATCTGCTATATTGTTTGCTTCTTCCAATCATTTATCATTTTGTAAAATCTCAAATTTGGTCATCAAAACTTTTACAAATCTTCTTGTTAAAGCTATATTTAATTCTCTTCTATCAATTCTAAGTAATTTTGCCTTTTTTTGCAGATAATAAGTAAAATATAGTACAAAGATAAATACAATAATCAAAATTAAAGCATAATAAATATTGATAAATGTAATGAATATAAAAGAGAAAATAATCATTATTATCCCAGGTAGTACATCTTCCAAAAATTTATTTAGTAAATCAACCCATGCATGCATTCATTTATCTACCATAGCTATCAATTTTCATGTTCATTGTTTTTCTATATAGGTATTATCTATATAAAGGTATTTTGGTATATAGTTATTATACATATATTTTCTTAATTCTGGCCGTAATACAGCATGAGTCCAGTTTCTTGTATAAAATATAATCAAATAATTTATGAAAACCAAAGTAATAAGTACAATGACCAAAGTAGAAATTTCCTGAATTCAATTTGTAAGTTTATTTGTTATTTCTTTTATTAGGTATATAGATGCTATATTGAAAATACTACTAAAAACAATTGGAATTAAGGCTTTTAAAGTTATATTTTTCCTTTGAAGAAGAGGAACAAAGAATTTTTTTATGATTTCCAAAAAAGAATATTCTTTTCTCATTTTGATTAATAAATAAGTAAGTAACTAATATTTTAAAAAAATTATAGTTAATATTGTTTTTTTAACAAATTTTTTAAAATTAAAATTGATTTTTTTCATTTTTTCTTTAAAATTCACATAGGAAATTAGGATTATTTTTATTTATTATAAATTGTTTATAAAATTATGGATGTAGTAAAAGATTTGATAGTAAAAATTGAAAATTTAAAACAAAACAAAAAATTCAAAGAGGCTTTGGATATACTTAAAGGTGTTACTATGAAGTATAGTGATGATTATAGAATATATGAGGAAATAGCTGATATATATTTGTATGAATGAAAATTAGTTCAAGCGGCAAAAGCTGTTAATTTTGCATTGTCTTTAAATAAAGAATCAGCAACTTGAAATTACCTAAAAGGATTTATTTTATTATCAAATGAAAAAGCATTTGAGGCTGTAAAGTATTTAGAAAAATCAAATAATTTAATGTGAAATAATGCCGAAGTATTGAGAAACTTGTGATGGGCTTATACTATGGTGTGAGAACAAGAAAAAGGTATTTCTATACTTAAAAGAGCATTAAATATCTCTCCTTGAGATGAACTTATAACTGAGGATTTAGCTATGGCACTTATTTGATCTGGAAATGTAAAAGATTGAAATACATTGCTTTTAAAAATATGAAAAAATTTTAAAAAATAGTACTTATGTTTGAAAAAAAAGAAATATGAGCAAATAATATAGCTGTAATTGATATCTGAAGTTACAGGATTAAGTTGGCTAATTGTAATTTAAAAAAAGATGAGATAGATATAATATGATATAGTGAAAAAAGACAAGAACAAGATATAATTTTGAACTGAGAGATTATAGATTTAAAATTAATCTGTGAGAATTTAAAGATAGCTTTTCAAAAAGTAGATCCAAATAATAATATAAAAAAAATCATAATAAATTCAATTACTTTAGATGTTTTTTTGAATTCTTGTAGAGTTTCTTATCAGAGAAAAAATAAGGATGAAAAAATCAAAAAAGAAGAAATTTTTCATATAATAAGAGAAAAGGAAATCGAATGTATAGAAAAAGCAGTAAAAAACATTAAAGCAAAAACTTGATATTTTAAGGAAGATTTAAAAATATTATCAAGTAATATAAATCATATATTTGTTGATTCTATGCAAGTTAAGGACTTGATATGAAAAACCTGAAAAAACATATCTATCTCTATTACAAATATGTTTATTCCTAACAATAAATATGAATTAATAGAGGAAATTTGAAAAATACTTAATAAAGAAATAGTTACAATAATTCCTGATGAATATAGTATAACTAAATTATTTGATGAACAAACCGATGTCGTTATAATCAATATATGAAATTCTGCTACATCTATTTCAATTAAAAAATCAGATGAGGTTATTTGAACAACAAAAATAAATATATGAATGAATGATTTATTTAGAAAAATCAAGGAAAAGAAAATAATTCCAACAGAAAAAATAATAAAGGAAATAGAAAAAAACTTTTTACCTGAAAAAGAAATATTTTTAGATACTTTCAAAGAATGTATAATAGCATGACTACAAGATGTAGTAGATGGAAAAATATGTCCAAATAAGTTTTTTATAACTGGATGATGATGAAAATGTAGTTTTATAAAAAATTATTTTAAAAATATAGATTTCGCTTGAAATCATATAAAAATAGTTAAAAATATAGAATTTATTGAACCAGATTTTACTTTAAGTAAAAATGAAATAGATAAAATTTGAACAGATAATATAAACTTACTTTCTATGATTTTTGTTGCTCATAAAATATTTTATGATGAAAAGACTATTGTAAAAGATATGTTGGAAGAGGTTATGATGGAACTGGAATAAATTAAGAGTAGAGTACAGAATGTAGAATGGATTATTAGAAAAAGAAGAAAGGGATGTTTGATTTTATATAAAAAATTTATATAATCTCCGGAAATATTTATTAACAGCTATATTTTCATATAATTGTTAATTATTAATTATTAATTATTAATTATTTAATCTATGTTTATCGTAAATTGATGAAAAAAATTATCTTGAAATGTAAAAATAAGTTGATCAAAAAATGCTTGTTTACCATTACTTGCAGCTTCCGTACTTATTAAGTGAAAGGTGTTTTTTAAAAATGTACCTCTTATATGAGATGTAGTTACAATGCTAGAGATTATGGGATCATTATGAGTAACTCATGATTTTGTTGATGATACTTTATTTTTGGATTCATCAAATTTAAGTATGGATAATTTTGATGCACTTAGAATCAAAGAAATAAGAGCTAGTATATTACTTTTATCTCCTATATTACATTTTTTTGACAAGATTACTATTCCAGAACCAGGTGGATGTAATATATGAAAAAGGTCAATAGATTCACATTTAGAATGATTAAAAACTATTTGATACTCTTATAAAATAGGAGAAGATAATACGATAGAAATTTCATGAAATAAAGAGTATTGAGAAAAAACTATAAATGCATGATTTTGAGTAACAGGAACTGAAAATCTCATAATTGCTAATGTATTAAGAAGGTGACAGACTATTATAAAATTGGCTGCTATAGAACCACATGTAATAAATTTGATAGATTTTTTGAAACTTGCATGAGCAGATATAGTTGTAGATTATGATCATACTATTACAATAAATTGAGTAGATAATTTAAATAGTAATTTATGATTCAATGTAGTATCAGATTATATAGAATCAGGAACTTTTATGATTATATGAGCTATGTTATCAAGAGAGTATATAGATATAGAAAATGCTAGAATAAAAGATTTGTATGCATTTATAGAAAAGCTTAGGGAATCATGAGTTAGAATAGAAGATATGTGAGATGATAAAGTAAGAGTTTGGAGATCTACAAATCTAAAAGCAGTATCTATACAGACAAATATATTTCCAGGGTTTCCAACGGATTTACAATCTCCTTTCTCAGTTTTGATGACACAAGCTGAGTGAATATCAAAAATTCATGAAGTCCTGTTTGAGTCTAGATTAAATTTTTTAGTTGAACTAGAAAAGATAAAATGACATATAGCTATACTAAATCCACATGAGGCTTTGATTTTTTGAAAGACAAGTGTGAAAGCAGGAGAGACTTTGACTAGTTGGGACCTAAGAGCTTGAGTTGCTATGGTTATAATAGCACTTTTAATAGAATGAGAAACCAAAATCACAAATATAAATTATATAAAAAGAGGGTATTCTAATTTCTTGGAAAAAATAATTTCTCTTTGAGGTGATATAAGAGAGGAAGAATAAGGAGATGCATAAAATTAAGGAAATACTGAAATAACTGTCCCTAAAGGACTGTCTTCGCGAGCATTCTGAGCTTTAGCGAAGAATCCCTTAAACAATGTTTTATTAATTTAATCAAGTTAAAGGGATCCTTCGCAGTTGCTCAGGATGACAAAGAATTTAATTTTTCAGTATTTACTTAAACTAATTTACTAATTTAACAAACAATTATGAAACCATTTGCATTATTTTTTATATTATTTTGAATTACGATAATTATTTTTCCTAAATTTTTAGCTTATCTTATTGGTGGATTTTTTGTTTTTGTATGAGTAAGTATGTTATCAGTAGGAAGTATATTTAATTTTGGAAAAAAAAGCAAAGAAGATAATTATATAAAATTTGGTAAGTACAAGATTTTTAGATAAAATAAATATAATTTAGTATTTAATATTTTTATTATGTGAAGTTTTATAGAAATAAATGATACATTACAAATATCAATAGAACAAGGATTTCCCAAAGAATTAGATTATGAAGTACATGAATTAAAACAATTTAAATCATCAGATTTTGAAGATAAAATCTTTGAGTTTAAAAATAAAAAAGATATAAGGATTTATCAAATTCCTCCAGTTAGAAATTTTTTAGTACAAAATATTGACTGAAAATGGCTTTATTGGGGACTTGTGCATATAATTGAAACAAATCATGATAACATAAATCATACTACTTCATGAAAATATAAAATAGTATATATTTATACTCCAGAAGAAATGAAATATGCTCATAGATTGATTGATAGAAATAAAGATACTGATTTTTTAAATGTTATATAAGATTAATTTATTCAAACTTAACTATGGCATTATTTTTCGTATCATTAGTAGCATTATTACCTATAATTATTTGGGCTTATATTTTTTCGTATATTGATTGAGATAGATTAAATAAATCGAGATTCATTATAGGTGTTTGAGCTTGATTAATATGAGTTTTACCAATAGTTTTTTTTGAACAAATATTTTCTTTCTTGAAATTATCTTCTGTTTTAAATGTTTTTCAAAATTTTAATCTATTTTGATATTTTTCATTTGTTATTATATTTTGTATATTTATTACAATTATTTCTTTTTTATTTTCATTATTTTTTCAAAAATCATATAAAGAAACTTGAAAGTATCTACTTTCAAGTTTCTTTATATTTTGTATATTTATCATTATAATTTCTTCTTTTTTATATCTTGTAGATTATTTTTGATTATTGTCTTATTTTTCTCAAAATTATAATATCATTTTTCATTGAACTACTATAACAAGCTTTGTATTCGTATTATTTTATTATCTTTTTATTGCACTCATAGAAGAACTAACAAAGCATACTAATTTCTTATGAACTTCTATTAATAATATAAATACAATACAAAAATGAGTGTTGTATACTTTTTATGTTACTTTAGGTTTTGTATTTTTAGAAAATATTTTATATATTTACAATATTTACCTAGATAATTGATTTGGCTCAGATTTTTTCTTGGTTTATTTTTCTAGGTCTATTTTTTCTCTTATGCTACATATATTTTGTAGTGCATTACTAACTTATTATTTTCTAAAAGCATATTTTAAATATAAAAATATTTTTACATTTGGTTTTATAAGATTACTTTTTCTTGGTATAACATTATCCGTTTTCTGACATGCGTTTTTTGATTTTTCCTTAGAATTGTGATGGACTTTTATGATGATAATTTATTTTTTATTTTGATATTTTTACATAACATCAATATTTTATAGGGAGTAGGGTAATAAGCCCTCACCTAACCTCTCCCAAAGGAGAAGAATAGGACATTTTCTTTAGTATTTCTTTTATATTTAGTGTGTATTCTAGCTTGGATCTTCGATTTCAAAAATCACATTATTTTCTACATTAGATATATCATTCATAAAAAATGGTTGTATATCTATGTCTACACTTCTTATATTTTTATCATTTAATAAGATCTTTTCAGCATCTTTTTTTGGAATTCAATATATTCAGTTTTTTAATCTCTGAACATAGGCACTATTTTCATTTAAGAAATTTTTGTAAATCAAAGCATCTATTTCCAAAGTCAATTTCACTTCAAGTTTAGGGTAGTTTGTCTCATAAACTATATTTGTCATTCTGAGCGAGTTATTATCTATAGATAGAAGTTTTTCAATTTCTTCTATTTTTGTTTCTCAATCAGTTATTTTTTCTTCTCTAACCATTTTTTCATTTACAATATTTTTTAATTTATTTACAACTAAATCTTTATTGTAAACATAACTAGAAAATTCAAGGGTTCATTTCAATGTAAAATAATCAAGTTTATCTCAGATTTTTACATTTTTAGGAGGTATAATATTTATTTTAATATTTTTAAATATATCATCATATGACAATATTTCAAAAGTTACATTATTTGTATTATTTTCTAATTCAAGGTATCTTTTCAATTCTTTTAATCATTCTTTTTTTAACTTATCTTCAAATATAATTTTAGCATTTTCTATATCTGTTTTTCATAATACTTTCTCATATATATCATCTCATCAACTAAATTTACTTATAGCTTCTGCATATATTTTTGTTTTTTCTTCTCATTTTAATCATGGTAAACTAAATTTATCTTTTATTTTTATACTATTTCATTTAGATCAAATATATCTTCAATTTGAGTCATAATCTTTTGCTATTACATCAACTTTTAAGATTCAAGGAGATATTTTTCAATTTGAATCAATACTAGAAGCCGGTATTTTTATAGATTCTGTAGTTTCAAACAGTAATCAATTTTTGTTTTCTATTCTTGAGTTTGGTTTTAAATATATTTCTTCTGTAAAAGAATTATAAAATATAACTTTTCAAGAACTTTTTTTTGAATTTGTTGGATTTATTCAACTAGTTTGGAATTTTTCTTCTAGATTAATAACTTTAGATATTTTTTTTATTTTAATTACTCTATCATCAAGTAGTATATCTTCTCTATTTCATAAATCTTTAAAAATGAAATTATAAGCCACAGTTTTTACATTTATCTCAGGTTTTATGTATATATAAGTTTTATTTATAACAAAAAATAAGACAATGAAAAATACAAATATAGATAATAATAATATAAGTATAAAAACTCAAACTCAGCTTTTTTGGTAATATTTTAAAGAATATTTTCTAAATTCATCTACTTTTGAATTTTTTGTAATAAAAGATAAAAACATTTTTACATAATTTTTTACCTCAAATTTTAAGTATTCTAAAAAAGTTAAATTATGATTTATGATTTTAGCTTTCCCCGAATATTCAATAAAATTAGCATCTTTTACTATTGAAAAATTGATTCACAATTTTTTTCCTATATTTCTACTAGTTAGATCTTTTGTTATAATAGTTATTGATTTATTTCAAGATTTGTTTTTAAGAATTTTTAAAGATAGATAATTATGCAATATAGGATGTCAAAAAGGAAAATCTAAAATTATTTCATCTTTTTTTTCTTTTTGAATTTTTTGGATAATATCAATTATAGAATCAGTGTTACTTATTTTTATCATATTTTTAATTTTACATTTTGCATTTTACATTGTTATATTTATAATCTTAAAAATGATATTTTCAATTTTAATTTTAAAAATATGCAAGACATTGTAAATATAATAAGTTTGATAGAGAAATCTATAAAAGAAGATGGTGAAAATCTTATAACTTCTGGAAATATTATCAAAGATTGATTTAATACAGAAATAGATAAAATCAGAGATAGAATCAATAATTCTCGTGAATGGTTAGCTAACTATCAATCTAAACTTATTAGAGAAACTTGAATAGGAACTTTAAGAATTAAGTATACAAATATAACAGGGTATTTTATAGAGATTTCAAAAAATCAGGTTTCTAAAGTTCTAGATTATTTTGTTTATAAACAAACACTTGTTAATGCGACAAGATATATTACAGAAGAATTAAAAGATTTTGAAAAAGAAATTATGGAGTGAGAACAGATTTTAGCAGATTTAGAGTATAAGGAATTTTTAGAAATTAGAGAACAGATTTTGAATAGTTTTAAAAATATAAAAGAATTAAGTGAAAAAACGGCAAAAGTAGATTTTACAACATCGCTTTCTAGAGTTGCTTATATGTGAAATTATACAAAACCAGAGATTACAACTAATTATGATTTACAAATTAAGTTAGGTAGACATCCTATAATAGAAAAAATAACTTCTGATTTTATTTCAAATGATTTAGAACTCTGAAAAAATGATTTCGTACATATTATTACTTGACCAAATATGTGATGAAAATCTACTTTTCTTCGTCAAAATGCACTTATTTTACTTATGGCTCATATAGGAAGCTATGTTCCTGCATTCAAAGCAATTATTCCTATAACTGATAAGATATTTTCTCGTGTATGAGCTTCTGATAATCTGTATCTTGGGCAATCTACTTTTATGGTAGAAATGCAAGAAATGGCAAATATACTTAATAATTCCACTGAAAATAGTTTTGTAATAATTGATGAGATTGGTAGAGGGACTTCAACTTATGATGGTATGAGTTTAGCGTGGGCTATACTAAAAGAAAATCATGAAAATATAAAAGCAAAAACACTTTTCGCAACTCATTATCATGAACTTGTTGATGAATCAAAATCATTAAAGTGAGTAAAAAACTTTTCAGTTGCAGTAGGTGAGAATGAAGATAATATAGTATTTTTAAGAAAAATAGTTCCTTGATGAATGAAAAAATCTTACTGACTTGAAGTAGCTTCTCTAGCTTGAATAAATAAAAATATAATAAATGAAGCAAAAATAATGCTTCGTAAACTGGAGCTTAGTCATAACGGAAGTTCAAAACAACTATCGCTTTGAATAGATAAAAGTTGTAAAGAGGTAGAAGTGGTTTATGTGGAAAAAGATAATGAAGTAATTGAATTATTGAAAAATATTGATATAAATTCGTTGACTCCGATAGAGGCTTTGAATAAGTTACAAGATTTAAAAACTAAAATATAAATTATGTCTAAAATAGCAAATTACAATATATCTTTAAAGTGTTTTTTAAAGAATAATAAGTGAGAGATTTTGATTTTAAAAACTACTGATCATTCAAGTTTTTTAGGAACTTATGATTTCCCAGGTGGAAGAATAGATGAAAGTGAATTTGAGGTAGATTATATAGATATACTTAAAAGAGAGATACTTGAAGAAACTGGAATCAAAGATGTAAAAATCGAAAACAAAGTTGTAGCAATTGCAAGGCATAAAGTATTTGCTCATCTTAGAAAACATTCTGATGAAGATAATTATATATTTTATATTTTTTATGAATGATTTCTAACTTATGATGAGTGTGTAATTTCTGATGAACATATTGATTTTAAATGGGTAAAATTGGAAGATATAGTTTTAGAAGATTATTTTATGAGTTGATATCTAGAAGGAGCTAGGATGTATTTAAATAAATAAAATTTATGCAAAATAAAACAATAATACTTCACGATACTTTCCTCTATAAATGAGGATGAGAAAGACTTATAATTATGATGTGAAAAGTACTTGGAGCAGATATCGCATCTGGGTTTTTTAGTGAGGGAAGTTTTGATTTGAGAAAAGAGTGATTTACTTGAAAAATGATTTCAGTATCAAGCGAAATATTTAAAAAATGATTTAGGCATTTGAAATTGAAATGGGCTTTTTTATTTAAAACAAAGTTTTTGAAAGATTATAATATAGTTATTTTTAGTTGAGATTGTATAAGTGCTGTGAGAAATTGTACAAAATCTCAAAAAAAGATTTATTATTGTCATACTCCACCAAGATACATCTATGATTTAAATGAATTATACTTGAAAAAAATCAATTTTTTAATTAGACCTGTTTTTAAAATTGGATTCTATATTTTTAAAACTCTTTATGAAAGAGATATTAAAAAAATGGATTTGATTTTAACAAATTCTCAAAATACTAAAGATAGAATTAAAAAATTTCTTTGAATTGATGCAGAAATCCTTTACCCTCCTGTAGATTTAAAAGAATTTAAATATAAATGACAATGAGATTATTATCTAAGTTTTGCAAGACTATCTACAGTAAAAAGAGTCGATAGGATAGTTGAAGCTTTTAAATTAATGAAAGACAAGAAATTAATTGTTATTTATGGAGAAAATGATCCGCAAAAACAAGAAGTTATGGAATTAGCTAAATGATACAGAAATATAGAGTTTATTACTCTACCAGGTAATATAGGTTTTACTGATTATATAGGGAATAGTATAGCAACTATTTATATACCAATTAATGAAGATTTTGGAATGAGTCCTGTTGAAAGTATGTCAGCTTGAAAACCTGTTGTCTGAGTAAATGAATGATGATTAAAAGAAAGTATAATTGATTGAAAAACTGGAATTTTGATAGATAGTGAAGCCAAAATTGAGGATATAATAAATGCAGTAGAATTTCTAACTCCAGAAAAATGTTTAGAAATGAAAAATGATTGTGAAAAGAGAGCAAATGATTTTTCTCTTGAAAAATTTAGTGAAAGATTAAATGATTTAGTTTCATAACAAATAAAAAAAGCATAAATTATTTAATTTATGCTTTTTTTATAATACTTTTAATTTATGCTTTAATTGCTATTACAGCTTCTTCTTCTGTATCTGCCACAGGAACTATAGACGTTATTCAAACAAGCTCAAGTACATCTTTTACTCATTCCTGACAATTAGTTATATAGATTTTTCATTCATTTTCTTCTATATTTGAAAATATATCAGCAATATAACCAATTGATTTTGAATTAAGGTATTTTAATCAAGATAAATTAAAAATTATTTTTTTTCACTCAAAATTTCAAATAATTTTATATAAAGATCAGAATGTCTTGTCTGCATTTGTCTCATCTAATTCTCAAGCAAATTCAAAAATCATAATTCAATCAATATCTTTTTGTTTTATTTCTATTAAAGTTTCCATATTTATTATTTTTTATTAGAAATTAATTAACTTTTGATTATTATATACTAAATTTTTTATTAAATCAAATTTTTTAAACACTAAATTTTTAAAAATGAAAAAAATATATAATATCAATGATTTAAAAAATCTAAAAATAGATATTGAAATACCCAGTATTATTTTTTTGTATGGTGATTTATGAGCAGGAAAAACAACCATGTCAAAATACATAATTAATGATTTATTTTGATATACTTGAAATGTGACTAGTCCAACTTATACTTATTATAATAAATATGAAGTTGATAATTATAAATCTAAATACAATCATCCTAAAATAAACTCGCAATGACAGAAAGTAACTCTTTATCATTTTGATTTATACAGACTCAAAGATTATGATGAATTTTTTGCTATCGGATGAGAAGAAGTTTTTGATAATAACACTTGAATTATATTTGTTGAATGGCCAGAAATATTGGAAGGGTATTATAAACCTGATTTAGTTATTAAGTTAAGTAAAACTGATAATGAGGATGAGAGGGAAATAGAGGTAATAGAAAATTAATTACCTCTTCAATATACTTCCTATAGTTTTAAAAAGTATTTTTAAATCAAGAAGAAAACTCCAGTTTTCTATATAAAATATATCAAATTTTACTTCTTCATCAAAAGAATTTGTTTCTCTACCATTTACTTGAGCCATTCAAGTGATTCATGGTTTAATGGTTAATACTCTTTTTTGGTATAATTCATAATTATCTACTTCTCTTGGTTGATGAGGTCTTGGTCAAATTAGACTCATATTTCAAATTAATACATTGAAAAGTTGAGGTAATTCATCTATTGAATATTTTTCTATAAATTTTCATATTTTTGTCTTTCTAGGATCATTTTTTATTTTGTATAATGGTCATTGTCTTGAACTTCTTTCTTTAATTAATTGTTTTTCATAATTTAATGCTTCATCTTCATTTGGATCTATTCAATAACTATCTTTTATGCAATATTTCCATTTTAGGTATCTAAATTTATATAGAAAAAATACGATTCACTTTTGTCAGGTTCTTTTATTTTTATAAATCATTGGTCCACTTGGATCCTCCATTTTTATCATAATTCATACAAAAATCATAAGAGGAAAAAATAAAATTATTCAGACTATACTTCAAAATACATCAATTATTCTTTTTATTACTCTTCACCAATTATCAAGTGCTATGTTTTTGATATCAATTACAGGTATATTATTGATTAGAGTTAGTTCAGTGTTTAGTTTTGTAAGATCAAATAAATTTGTTATGTACCTGTATCTTATTCAGTAGATTTTACAATATTCCCATATTTTAAATAATTCTTCATTATTAAAATCACTATCTATAAAAAGAACTTCATCAATTCATTGCAATATTTTTTCTAAGTTGTTATCATTTCAAAAATAATTTATTTTTTCTAGATTTTTATCTTTTTTGTTTATATATCATACTATTTTATATATAGAAGCATTTTTAATATCATCTATAATTTCTTGAATTTCTCTCTCTTTTTTATTATTTATTAATAGTATTTTTGTTTTTGGAATAATCTTTTTATCAAGTAAATAATTTTGTATTTTATTTAAAATTAATCTTGATGCAATATTTAAAAATGTTCAAATAATGAATGTATAGAGAATTATAAGTCTTGGAATTTCAGTTTTTTCATAGATAAATCATTTTCAAAGGTAAGCAAAAACAGAGAAAAATATAAAAGCATAAAATCAATACCTAATTAATTCTAATATTTCTTTTATTTTAGAATTTGATATTTTTATTTGGTATAATTTATGACTTGCAATTATTATGATATATAAGAAACTTCAAAATAAAGCAAATTTAGCAAGACTGTGATCGTTGATTGTTTGAGTAGGTAGAATTATTCATGGAATTAAATCTGTTATGAGTCTTATCTCACGAGCAATAAAAAACGAAAAAAATATCACAATAAAATCAAGAGGAATCTTGATAATCGATAATATGATTTCGTATTTTTTCATGGAGTTTAGAATTTTAGAAATTTAGAACTTTAGAATGTTAGAAATTCAGACATTTAAAACTTTATAGTAACATTTTATTTTTTTTATTTTCAATTGCAAATACAATTTTTTTTATTAAAATCTAATTATTAGAATAAAGATAAAATACTAAAAAATAAAACATTTATTTTATATATTCTAAAGCCTACTCTCTAATAACTAATTTATGAAAGATATATTGAAACTTATTAAATCAATCTTTTTAGATATATTAAAACTTTATAAAAATTTTCTTCATTGGAATATAAGTAAGTTATTTATTTCATTGGGATCTATAGCACTTTCTTTTCTTTTAGCTATTCCTTTCATAATAGTTTTAGTTATTATGTATTTTGCTTTTGATTTAAACTCATATGTTACTTCTATGGATGTAAGTTTGTTCTCGCTACTTGGATTTTTATCAGGAGAACCCTTAATTTTCACTCTTTTTATTATTTTTTCTTTATTGACATTTTTCTCTGCATTACTTGGTTATAGTTATAGAAGAGTATTATTTACAAAATTAAATTTATCATATATAGATTGAAAAAAAATATCTTATATAAAAAATAAATATTTTGATTTTAAATTGATTTGGAAATATTTTAAAGTAATAACTTTGATTGCTTTATTTGTGTCAGTTCCATTTTTTGTTTTTATTATTTGATTTTTTATATTATTTTTTATATTTGGATGAGCTTCTTGAGTTCAAGCACTATTAATTTCAAGTCAATTTAATTTATTTTCTTTACTTGCTTTATTATTATTATTAATTTGTTTTGTGGCTTTTGTTTATATATCATATAGATTATATTTTGCCGTGATTATGCTAGTTGATAAAAAACATTATGAAGACAATGAAAAACCTATGTTTTATATAATAGAATCTTTTTTAAAAACTAAAGATATTTTTGTATTTATGAAATTTATTTTGGTAATGATTTTATTATCTATCATTATTGTACCTTTTGGTTTCCTACAAGATTCCTATTCTAAATCATTAAAAGATATAAGAATTTATAAATCATATTATTCTATGTGAGAAATTGAAAAAGGTGTAATAGATGAAAATAAAGAAGAAAATCCTAATTATGATTATATCAATGAAATAAAACCAAATTATGTAGATTTTTCTGCAGAAAAATTAAATAGTCTTGAAGTAACTTATTTTTATATAAATTATTTTTTAATACTATTAACTTTTTTAATAATTTTTGGTTTATTTGAAATGGTAGGAGTCTCTTTTTATAAGCATGAAATTATAAAAAAACACACTTAAAAAATTTGTTTATCTGGTTTATTTTAATCTCAATGAAAAAAAAGTTCTTACTTTTTATAATTATAATTGTTTTTTTCATAAGTATATTTTCACTTATACTTATATTAAATTTTGTTGATCCTTATTCTAGTTGAATTATAGGTATTTTTTCAGTAATTGTATCTTTTGTTTTAGGTTTAACTACATTTTTAACTTTGTTTTTTTATTTATTTAAAAAAGTTTATTATAGGTGAGATGTATTCTTGTATCATGTGTATACTAGTTTTAGGCAAGGATTTCTTATAAGTTTATTTATCCTTTTAAATATCATTTTTAACTTCTTTTCTATTTTTTCATTTATAAATTTATTTGTAATTTTTTCATTAGTTGTATTTTTAGAATTATTCATAAGAAATTTTGAGGATATATGATAGAATAAGGGTAGAAGAATTTATTTTTTTCAAAATAGTCATTTTCTTGATTATTTTTTTTAAATATGATAAAATACTAGTAGTTACAAATCTATTGGTAACAAGTATAAAGTTAACTAGCAATAAAAACAAAAATGTTTAATAAAATAGTTTCAATATTTTTAATTAATTTAATGTTTCTTTGAAACATTGTTTTTGCTGAAGAAAAAGTTGATTTATTAAAAGAAAGAAGAAAAACAGTACTTGAAAATTTCAAAAAACAAGAGATTAAAAATATATTTGACAATACTGAATTTTTTGATGCTTCATCAAATAAATCACTGGTAGATTCATCCAAAAAAATCGATATGTTTAGTACTTTACAATCAAAAACTGAAGAAAAAAGAATTTATTTAGAAAGTCAAAATGAATTACTCATAGAAAGAGTTAATTCTTTAGAGAAATCTATATCTTCAATTGATAAGGATATCCAAGATAAAATCACAGAAGTAAACATTACAAATATAAGAATAATAAAAATAAAAAAAGATATAGAATCATGAAAAAAAGCCATAGAAATTTTAAAAGAAAAAATAAAAACTAATAGGGAAATACTTCTAGAATATGTAAATCATATATATAAGAAATGAAATCTTACTTTTAATAATGATAATAATATAGATAATATCAAATGAATAATTCTTAATTGAGAAGATATTTGAGAGATATTGAATGATTTACATTTTAAATCTATTTTGGAACTTACTTGACAAAAATTGGTAGAAAAACATAGACAATATGTAGGATCTCTATATGTAAAAAAAATGGAACTAGAGAGTAATGAAAAGAATTCAGTACTCTTAAGAAATCATCTTATAATAGAAAAAAAAGTTTTAGATGAAAAAAAAGAATTTAAACAAAGAATTTTAGAAATTACAAAATGAAAAGAAGAACTTTATAAAAAATATATAAAAGATAAAATTGAAATAGAGAAAAAAATGAAATTGAAAGAATTAAAAGAAATTATAATATTTCAAAATACTAAAAATAAAGTTTTAAAACAAAATGATTGTGAATATGTTGACATAAATAAAGAAGAAGAAAAATTGTATAAGATGTCAAATAAATGTATAGAGTTAAATAAAGTAATTTATGCGGAATCAAAACTTCAGAAATTGAATTATATATGAATAAATCCATTCAAATGGCCAGTAACTCCTTCTTATGGTATAAGTGCTTATTATCACGATGAATGATACAAAAAATCAATTTGAGATGAACATGATGCTATAGATATAAAAGTATCTCAATGAAGTTCTGTAAAGGCTGCATCTGATTGATATATTATATATTTAAATCCACCAACTACAGATGCTTATTCTTATGTAGCAATAAAACATAGTGATTGATTTGTAACTGTTTACTGACATCTAAGTGAAGTATTAGTTAGACAATATGATTATGTAAAGGAATGAGAAATATTTGCTAAAAGTTGATGAGAATATGGTACAAAATGAGCTTGATTATTAAGTACTTGACCTCATTTGCATTTCGAAGTTTTTCAAAATAAAGATTTTGTGGATCCCTTAGAGTTTTTAGACACTTCTCATATTACATTTAATGAATTACCAGAAAAATATAAGTACAAATTCTATAATGATTTTAAAATGAGAAAATGATATGAATATCAAGATGTGACAAAAAGTCAAAGATGACTAAAAATTGATTGATTAACTGAAGTTGAAAGACAAAAAAGTCTTTTAAGTAGATATGCAAAATGATGATTTTCAGATTGGAATATGTGGGTTGAAGAATCTTTAGACGGTGATATAGATCCTACATTTGTAATGTGTATTGGTATAGCTGAAACTTGACTTTGAAAACATACAAAAACAGATAATAATGTATGAAATGTATGAAATACTGATTCTTGAGCAACAAAAACTATGTGAAGTGTTAGAGATTGAGTGAGATCAATAATTTTTACACTAAATAATAAATATTTATGAAAATATGTAGAATTAAAAGATTTAAGTAGATATGGTAATAAAACAGGTTCTATTTATGCATCAAGTGATTTTAATTGGCATAATAATATAACAAAATGTATGTCAGTAATAAAACAACAATATATTCCAGATACTTATAATTTTAGATTATATAACTAATTATAGTCAAGTTAATTTTATCTAAAAATCATTCCATTTCTTTGACCCCATATTTTAAATATGTTAATATTGTTTTATAAGGTAATAACACTTTATAAAAAAATAAAAACAAATTTAATTTTTTAAAAAGGCAATATTATGGGGACAGATTTAAATAGTAGTTTAAAATTTTTTAATCAGATAAGTCTATCAGAACTAAATGCACAAGCTAGTTTTCTTAATAGAATTGACACAAAATATTTACTTACAGAAGAAGAATTTCAAAATATTTTAAAAGATTTGGAAGAAGAATTCTATATTCTTGATATTAAAGAAAAATCAATTTTTGAATATGAAAGTATATATATGGATAGCGAAGATTATTATTTTTATTATCAACATCAAAAAGGTGAAAAAAATAGGACAAAAGTTAGAACTAGAAATTATTTAGATAGTTGAATTTCATTTTTTGAATATAAACAAAAACAAAAATGAGTAACAAGAAAATTTAGATATCAATTTAGTGATATAAAAGATCATGGTAATATGACAAGTGAATCTACTAAATTTTTTGAATGAGCTTATCAGAGTTTTTATTCAATGGCTCCAGAAAATATTTTTCCAGCTCTAGCAACAAAATATCATAGAATAACTTTTTGTAGTAAAAGTAATGATGAAAGAGTAACAGTAGATTTTGGTATAAGACTAGAGGATTTAAGAAATGAGTGAAAAGATATTATACCTCTTGAAAATCTAGTAATTTTGGAAAGTAAATCGATGTCAAAAAAATGAAAAAGTGCTAAAATAATGAAAAAATATGGAATTAAAAGAGCTAGTAGTTGTAGTAAATATAGTTTAGGTTTATGTTACCAGAAAATGATAGAAGATGATTCAAAATTCAAACCAACTATGAGAAAAATAGAGAAGATAAAAAATAGTAAATAAATAAAAATTGAAAAATCAAAAAGACTCCTTTTGTGAAAAAGGAGTCTTTTTTGTTAGTCTAATATCTCTTCCTTAATCTTTTTTAGAGGATCAAAAAACTTATCTAGGTTTAATCATACTTTTCTGAGATTTTTATATTTTTGAATTAATCTAAAAATTTCTAGTTCCATATTTTTTTCTTCAAGAACTATATCACTTCAGAAATTATCTGAAAAATATTTAGCATTCAATTCTTGATGATTGTTTGCACTTTCTTTTAAAGGAATAATAATAGAATGGATTCAAAAACTATTTAGTTCCCATAAACTAGTAGCTCAGGCTCTTGTTATAGCTATATCTACAGTTTTATAGATTTTACCAAGTCTTTTTTGAGTTATATAGTCATGAGCAACTACATTTTTAAATTCTTTAAATTTTTCTCTATAATGCATATTTTTTTCTCATAAGATTATATGAAAATTTATATCTTGCAAGTCAGGTAATATTTTTAACATATTTTCAAAAATACGAGTTGATCACTGGCTTCATGCTATAACTAATACTCATAATTTTAGATTTTCAATAGTTTCTAGATTATCAATATAATCAATCAATTCTGGATTAAGTATTTGTCATGTTAATATATGTCTTTTTCAGCTTATTTTCTTATTTGGAAAAGTATAAAAAATCTTTGTTGCTAAGTTTCAAATTATATTATTTGAAGCTCAAGTTGTCATATCAGATTCATGAATGTAAATTTTTTTACCAAGTATTTTTGCTGCTATACATAGTGGAAAACTTACATATCATCATTTTGAAAATACTATATCTATGTTATGTTTTTTTATTAGTTGAATTCATTGAATTATTCCTGACATATTTTTAAGAGGCTCATAAAAATTTCTCAAATCGAAATATCTTCTTATTTTTCAAGCTGATATATCTTCAAATGGAATTTTGTTTCTAATAGCTTCTTCTTCCTCTAAACTATCTTGTTCTCAAACCCAAATAAATTTTAGATTTTTATCTTCTTTCAAATAATTGTAAAGTGATAATAGAGGATATATATGACCTCAAGTTCATCCTCAAGTTAAAGCTATTGTTGTCATAATAATTAATAATTAGTAATTATTTAAAGTTTCACAAAAGAAGCAAGTTTCATAATCATTGTATTTAATTTTTTAATTATTTCTAATTTTTTTATAAATTTAAAAGTTATAAAACTTGAGAGTACTCAAATCAAAATTCAAACTATTATATCAAGAGGCCAGTGAACTCAAGCGATAACTCTAGATATAACCATTATAAATGCAAAAGGTAAAAATATATAAAATACCTTTTTATAATTTGATAAATATAGAGATGTTAAAAAAGCAAAACTAACAGTCGCATGATCAGATGGAAAAGATGCATCAGGAATATGTTTTAATAGAAGTTTTCAAGTATTTTTTATATAATTTTCAGGTCTATCAAAATGAATAAGTTTTTGGATTAATAAAGCTATAACAATACCAAGAATGCAAGAATAAAGAATAAATAATAAATCTTTCTTTTTTTCTAATTCTTTTTTATAAGATAATATAATCCAAGTAATAATCAAAAAAATAGGAATAAAAAAAATAGGAGCATCAGCAAATATTCAAACTAGATTTGCTATAATATCATTTTTAGAAAGACTGTTTAATGATAAGAGTAAATTTTCATTAATTTTCATAATTTCTTGAAACATAAAAAAAATTAAGATTTAAAATATATTTTTATATTAATAAATTTTTATTTTAAATCAATTATAAGTGTATATTTTTATTACTAATTTGGCAAAATACAGATTCAGATATAATAATCATGAGTAATTGATGAGCTAATATTATTACTAATTAATTTTTTCATTAAAATCTTTTTGAAAAATAAGTCTTATTGATTATACTCTGTAGGATTTATTTTTTATTAAAGTTTAAGCACTATTCCATAATCCTTAATTTATTTATGACAAACATATTAGAATTACCTAAAAAATATTTTCCTGCTAATTTTGAATTAGAAATATATAAAAAATGGGAAGAAAATGATAAATTTAAACCAACTAAAAGTAAAACTTGAGATAATTATTATGTACCTATGCCTCCTCCAAATGTAACTTGAGTTCTTCATTTAGGACATGCTATAATGATTACTTTAGAAGATATAATGACAAGATATCATCGTATGAAGTGAGATTCTACAGTTTGGATTCCTTGAACTGATCATGCTTGAATCTCAACTCAAAATGTGGTAGAAAAAAAACTTGATAAAGAGTGAAAAAGTAGAGTAAATATGTGAAGAGAAAAATTTCTAGACGAATGCTGGGATTGGACAAAAAAACATAGTTGAATTATACAAAATCAATTTAGAAGAATGTGAGCAAGTTGTGATTGGTCTAAAGAAAGATTTACTTTAGATGAAGAATTAAATAAAAGAGTTAAAAAAGCATTTGTAGATTTGTATGAAAAATGACTTATTTATAAATGAGAATATATGGTAAATTATTCTCCAAAATTACAAACAGTACTTTCAGATCAAGAAGTAATTTATAAAGAAGAAAAGTGAAAACTTTATTATATAACTTATTTTGTAACTTGAAGTGATAATGAGGTAGTTGTGGCAACAACTCGTCCAGAAACTATGCTTTGAGATGTGGCAGTTGCAGTTCATCCTAAAGACAAGAGATATAAAAAAATTCTTAAGTGATGAAAAAAACTTATACTTCCAATATTAAACAGGGAAATTCCTCTTATAGCTGATGAAATGGTCGATATGAATTTTTGAACTTGAGCAGTTAAAATAACTCCAGCTCATGATTTAAATGATTTTGAATTAGCAAAAAGACATAATCTTCCTTTGAATGAAGTAGTTATAGATAAAAATGGTACTATGACTGAAAAAGCAGGTATTTTTGAATGACTTGATTTTATGTCAGCTAGACAAAATGTAGTAGAACTTCTAAAATCCAAATGAAATCTACATCATATGGAAGATTATACAAATAGAGTTGGTTATTGTGAGAGAAGTGGTTGTAAAGTAGAAACTATTATCTCTAAACAGTGGTTTGTAAAAATCGCACCAATTGCTGAAAAAGTAATAGCTTGATATAAAAATAAAGATTTTGAAATAATTCCTAAGAGATTTAATAAAATTTTTGAAGATTGGATTTTTAATTTGAGAGATTGGTGTATTTCTAGACAACTTTGGTGGGGGCATCAAATCCCAGTTTTCTATAATAATGAAACAGGTGAAATGGTAGTTACAGAAGAAGATCTATCAAAAAATCCAAATTATACACAAGATCCAGATGTACTTGATACTTGGTTTTCAAGTGCTTTGTGGCCATTTTCTATACTTGATTATGATATGTGGGGATGAAAGCAATCCGATATGGTTAAACAATTTTATCCAGCATCAGTACTTGAAACTGGTCATGATATAATTTTCTTTTGGGTGATTAGAATGCTTTTGTTTTGATATGAATTTACATGACAAACTCCTTTTGAGAAAATATATCTTCATGGACTCGTTAAAGATAAAAATGGTAGAAAAATGAGTAAATCTTTATGAAATGGGATAGATCCTTTAGATATGATAGAAAAATATGGTACTGATCCTTTAAGACTTACTTTGACTATATGAAATACACCTTGAAATGATTTAAAATTTGATGAAGGTAATGTAGAATCAAATATGATTTTTATGAATAAACTATGGAATGCTTGTAGATTTGTTCATACTAATTTATGAGGTAATATAAAAAAAATATGAAATGATTTTGAAAAGCTTGAAAAAACTATTATAGATAATTACGATAAATTACTTATTTCGGAAAAACGGATTTTATCGAGATTAAAATACTTAAGTGATCTGGTTACTGATTCTATGGAAAATTATAATTTTGCTGAAAGTGGGCAAGAATTACTGACATTTACAAAAAATGAATTTTGTGATTATTATATAGAAGACTTTAAACTTACTAAAAATACTTCTAAGTTTTGAGAAGAAGTAATAGTTTATGTAATAAATACTTTATTAAAATTATGGCATCCTTATATCCCTTTTATTACTGAAGAGCTCTATAGTAAACTTTGATTTGAAAATTATCTTATAGATAGTGAATGGCCAAAGTTAAAGATAAAAAGAGATGAAGAAGTAGAAAAAGAAAAACAAGTAATAATAGATCTTATAAAAGAAATAAGAAAACTTAGAATAGAAAATAATTTGATACCGAGTAATACTATAAAAGTTCAAATTTATGTAAGAAGTAAAAATCTGGAAACTATAACTAATTCACTAGATATAATTTCTTGAATTGTAAAATCGGAGGAAACAATAATTGTTGATAAAAAACCAAAAGATAAGAATCTAGCTTATAGTATAATAAAAGCTTGAATTGAAGTGTATGTAGACACATCAAATGCTTTAGATTTAGATAAAGAAACAGATAGATTACAACTTTCAATAGATGATACAAAAGAATACATATTAAAACTTGATAAAAAGTTATTGAATGAGAGCTTTGTAAGAAATGCTCCAGTAAGTTTGGTAAGAGAAGAAATGGAAAAAAAGGAACAAGCAAAGCATAAACTTGAAAAATTAGAAGAAAAACTGAATAATTTGGGTACTTATTAAGAGAAAGAATACTGTTGTCATCCTGAATTTTTATGAAGGATCCCTTTAGCATTGCTATGATTAAAAACATTATCTAAGGGATTCTTCATTTTATTCAGAATGACAATATAATAATATTAAAAATAATAATACATAATATATATCTTTATGAAAATTTGAATTGTTTGATTACCAAATGTAGGAAAATCTACACTTTTTAATGCTTTAACTAAAAGTTATGCTGCTGATGCTCAAAATTTCCCATTTTGTACTATTGAACCAAATGTATGAATAGTAAATGTAAGAGATGAAAGACTTGAAAAAATAGCAATAATTTCTAAAACTCAAAAAATAATTCCAGCTAATTGTGAATTTATAGATATAGCTTGAATAGTTGCATGAGCTTCAAAATGAGAATGACTTTGAAATAAATTTTTAGCAAATATAAGAGAAGTAAATGTGATACTTCAAGTAGTTAGAGTTTTTAAAAATAATGATATAACTCATGTTAGTTGAGATGTAAATCCAAAAAGTGATATAGAAATAATTAATTCAGAACTTATACTTGCTGATTTAGATACGATTGAAAAAAGAATTATATCAAATGCAAGAAAAGCTAAATGAGATAAAGAAGCAGAAGAAGCTCAAAAAGTTTATGAAAAAGTTTTAGCTCATATTTCTAAAGCGGAATTGGCTATTTCTACACAATTGACTTGAGAAGAAAGAGAATATTTAAAAGATTTACACTTACTTACAAATAAACAATTTGTTTATGTGGCAAATGTATCTGAAGATATGATGGATTTGAATATAGAAGAATTAAGAACAATACTTTGAATAAATGATAAAAATACAGCAATTTGTCCTATATCAGCTAAATTGGAAGCAGATATGATAGATATGAGTTTAGAAGAAAGAAAAGCTTTCTTAGAGGAAATGTGACTTGTAACAACTTGAATAGATAATCTTATAAAAACAGCATATGATGCACTTTGATTACAATATTATTTTACTTCAGGAGAAAAAGAAACCAGAGCTTGGACTATTCATAAATGAGACAAAGCTCCACAAGCCGCGGGAGTAATTCATACTGATTTTGAAAAATGATTTATAAAAGCTGATGTAGTGAATTGGATTGATTTTGTTAATTTATGATGATGGGCATGAGCTCGTGAAGCTTGAAAAGTAAAACTTGAATGAAAAGAATATGTGGTTCAAGATGGTGATATAATGATCTTTAAATTTAATAATTAAAAATTATATTTTTGGTATAAAAAGCTATGTATTTTAGTTCGAGAAAACTTAAATAAATAGCTTTTTTTGATGGAGATGTATCAAAGTATTTTATTTTTTATTTTAATTTTATGTAATGGAATTTATTACTAGTTTTTTCTTTATTTTTTTGTTAAAGAAATAAAAATAATTTTTATAGTAAAAAAGATTTGATTTTTATAGAAAAAACTATATAATTTTTATAGTACTAATTTACTTAATTTAAGCCAATACTTGTATATGATAGATTTTAACAAAATAGTTAATAAGTTGTCAAAAAGATGATGAAAAATAATTTTCAAAGATGATATATTTGAGCTAATTGATCCTGAAAGAAAGCTAGAATATCAAAATTATTTAGATAAAACTATATATAAACTTAGAGCTTCAAATTTAATAATCCCACTTAAGGCAGGAGTTTATATATTTCCTGATACAGACGATTTAAAATTAAATGAAGTAGATTTAATAGAAAAGTATTATTTAAAACTTTTGAAGAAATACATAACTCATTTTGTATGAAGTGATTATTTTATATCTGGTAATAAAGCTGTAGAAATACATTTAAAAGATTATTCAGTACCAAAAAAAGTCCGTATTGTTAATAGGACTTTGGATAAAAAAGTTAAAGTAGGGGATTATGAAATCATTTTTAAGACTATTTCATGATCAGAAAAGTGAAAAAAAGTTAATTTATTTTCAAAATTTTCAAAGTTTATAGATGTAAAACAAATTGAAGGTATAGATTTTAAGATATCTAATTTAGAACTTGCTTTATTGCAAAGTGCTTTAGTTACAGATAATGAAGAGGGAATAGATATAAATTTACTTACAAAAACTATCAAAAAGTATTCAAAATATTTCAAAAAAGAGACTTTTGAAGAACTTGCTCGTTTTAAGTTTATAATGTCTTTTAACAGACTTAAAGAAATAGCTAAATTTATAGACAAAAATCTCTATGAAGTATTTTTGGATATTGTTAAAAAAAATGGATGATTATTTATATGAGAGGGACTAAGAAAAATTTAATTTTCACAAACAATGATTCATATTTTATTACTATATTTTGATTTTTTAATCTGGATTTTTTTATAATGTTTCTTTAATTTTTTTAATAGTGAGTTATATTTTAATTGAAAATCAGGAAATAATAAATGATACTCAAAAATAATGGTTTTTACAGAGTTAAAAAATGTTTCTTCTATATTGTTAAGTAATTCAAATTCATATCATTCTATGTCAATTTTTATTATATCTATGGACTCTTTGTAGTCTAGGTTTTGTTCTTTTATGTATTTCATAAGATTTATACTTTGTATAATTTCTTTTTTATCACTTTTACACAAAAATTGATCATTATAATAGCTTGTTTGTGTATTTTTTTCAGTATTTATATATATTGTTCTTTCTGAGTCTTCAAAATCAGCAAATAAATTATTTATAATAACTTTTTCATTATGGTCTTTTAATATAAGTTTACTTTTTTCAAAATTTGTTTTTGATGCTTCAAAACAATGTATTTTAAGTTCGGGGGTATTTTTAAAACAATAAAGAGAAAAAAATCATATATTACTTCATATATCAAATATAATTTTACTATTTTTTATTTTTTCTAAGATTATTTTATATTCTTCATTTTTAAATATCTCATAATATAATGCTAATTCATATTTATCCATAATAATGTTATTAAATTAAAAATGCCACCCTTAAGTTATCAGGAAAAATTTCTTTCAAATTTAAGTTTTAGAAATCCTTCACTAACTATGGATGACATTTTATTAAACTTTGTATATTAACTAACTTTTCTTCTAAATTTTGTAATAAAAAATCAAATTATAAGAGATAAAAATCAAAGTAAAAGCAGTTCTTTTGGTCAAGTTTGAATCTCCGTAATATCTGATAATTCTCATTTTATTGTATCTCATGTCTCATCTTTTACAACTGGTTCTACTATAAAGTAATCATAAGTTATTTTATCTCATACTATATTTACTTCATATCTAGGTTCTTTTACATTATCAACAAGAACCAATTTATTTCATTCTAATTGTTTGTATATATTATAACTTAGAGCTTCAGTAATAGGATCCCAACTTAGAATTGATTTTGTTTTTAATTTAGTTAATTGTAGGTTAGTTATTTTGTATATTTTTTTTCTTTTTATTATTGGTTTAGATACAGGTTCTCATTCAATTATTTCTTCTGGTTCTTCTTCTATAACATCAACTATTATTTCATCAGTTCAAGAATGGAAATCAGGTAAGACTACTTTGATTTTTGTTGCAGGTCTTTTATTTGTTTGATTTCATAAATCATTAATTAATTTGACATCTACATTATATTCTCATTCTATTTTTGGAGCTGTAGTTTTTCAATTATAAATTCAATCTTCATCTTCAATTAATCTGATTATTTCATCATTTATTATAACACTTACTTCTTTTAATTCTTTAGTAGCTTTAACTTGTATATTTATACTAGTTTCTGGCTCTAATTGTAATGAAGGTGTTATCTTTATAGAATTGAATTCTGGATTTTCCGCCTTTATAGTGATTTTTATTTCTTTTGATACTCATACTTCCTTATTATCGGCATCGAGTACTACTGCTATAATTGTGGAAGTACCATTTTTTAAATTATCTAATTTTTCTTCAAATACTCAATCATTGTTACTAGTAGTCGTCTTTATATCTTCTCAATCTATTTTTATCTTAACTTTATGATTTTTTTGAGTTTTTCATGATACGGTTAAGTGATTTGTTCATATAACTATTCAATTTTCTGGAGAAATTATATTTATTTCTATTTTATCTTCAGGAGTAGATTCTCATCATATTACATTAATTTCTCAGACTCATGTTATATCCTCATCATAAAAATCAAATACACTAATTTCTTGTTTTCATATACTTTTAAATATAAGAGAATTTTCAAATTTAACTATTCATTGATCTAATGTTTTAAAAACATAGGAATTTTCTATTATATCTTTTGGTAATTCAGCTTTTGAGTCAGTTTCACTTAAAATTAAAACAGTTCAATTATAATCTTTTACTGTATTTCAGCTTCTATCTTTTGCCTCAATCATCAGATCTACAGCTTTATTGATAGATGTCTCAGTTGCTGATATCGTTACTTCAAAGTGATCAACAGTAGCGGCAAGAGTATAATTAAAATAAGATATAAATATTATAGTAATTAAAAATTTAAGTATTTTTTTCATAAAAAACTATAGTTTAATTATAATTTTAAGAAATATTTTAATAACAATATCTTTGTCATTCCTATGAAAACAGGAATCTATTGAAGGAACAAAAATCATTTTTATTAGTTTCTTATATACATATTAATCATAATTAGTCAGTATCACAATTTAAATTTAAAATAGTACTTTACAAAATATAATTTTATATTGTAGTTCTATATTTTTTGAAAAATACAATTAGAAATCAAATAATAAGAGATATAAACATAATTAGCATTAATTCTTTTGGTCAAGTCTGAATTTCAGTAATTTCAGATAATTCTCATTTCATTGTTTCTCAGCTTCAATCTTGTATAATTGGTTCTACTAAAAAATTATTATATGTTATTTTATCTCATACTATATTTATTTCATATCTTGGTTCTTTTACATTGTCTATTAAAACTATTTTATTTAATTCTAATTGTTTATATATATTGTAACTTATAGCTTCTTTTATAGGATCCCAAGATAATATAGATTTTGTTTTTAGCTTCGTTAAATTCAAATTTGATACTTTATATATCTTTTTTTTATTAGTTACCGAATTTTCTTCACAGTCTTCAATTGTAGGATCACAATCTATTTCACAATCTTCATCAACTTCAGGATCACATGCTGATGGTAATTTTTCTAATACTGTTAGTTTAGTATCCAATTTTTTGCTAGTTTCTCATCATATATCATCTAATAGTTTTACTTCTATATCATAATCTCATTTTTGTTTTGGAGCCAGTGTACTTCAAGTATAAACTCAATCTTTTATTTCCTTAAAGTTTATTATTACATCATTTATTGTCATAGTTACTTCACTTAATTTTGAAGTGGCCTTTAATTCAATATTTATTTTATCTTCTGGATATATTTCTAGTGGAGTTATTTTAACTGATTCGAGTTCAGGTTTTTTTGTTTTTATTGTTATTTTTACTTCGTTAGTTTTTCATACTTCTTTTAATTCAGAATTTAAAACAGATGCATTTATAGTATAATCTCAATCATCAAGATTTTCTATTTTATTCTCAAATAATCATTCATTATCGCTATTTGTTTTTACAGTTCTTGATGTTTTTGTTGAAAGCAATTTTATTATAACTTGGTGATTTTTTTGAGTTTTTCAAGAAATAGTTATATAATTATTTCTATTGAGCATTCAATCTTCTGGAGAAATTAAACTTATTTCTATTTCTTCAGTTAAATCTTCTTCTTTTACAACATTAATTTTTCATATTCAAACTATTTCCTCGTTATCAAAATCAAAAATATTAATTTGTTGTTCTCATTCTTTTGAAAAAACAAGAGAGTTTTCAAATTTTACTTTTCATTGATTTGTAGCTGTAAAAACATATAAGTTATCTTTGATTTCTGCTGGAAGTATGACTTTAGGATCTGTATCACTCATAATTACTATAGTTCATTTATAATCTTTTACAATATTTCAGTCAGAATCTTTAGCTTCTATAGTTACATCAACAGCTTTATTAACTGAAGTTTCTTCGCTTGATAATTTTACATCAAAGTGATCTACTGTGGCTGCAAATGAATAATTAGAAAAACATATTAATGAAATTCAAAATAATAATTTTAGTATTTTTTTCATGTTTTTTTATATGTTACTATATATAGTTTCTCATATATTAACCATAATTGTATATAATTACAATTTTAAATTACAAACATTGCTTTACAATAGGTATATTTTATTTATAAATCAATAATAAAATTTCAAATATCTCTATTTAATATATTCTTAATAGATGTTATTATGACTTGTTTATTAGATATTTCATTTAAAAGGAGTAATTCATGTTTTTCATCAAGTTCACTAAATAAATCATCAATCAAAAATATAGTTT
Source organism: bacterium (assembly GCA_024635475.1). Classification (GTDB taxonomy): domain Bacteria; phylum Patescibacteriota; class Gracilibacteria; order BD1-5; family UBA6164; genus Altimarinus. The sequence goes on from JAGXIW010000002.1 coordinate 56,461, forward strand.
CTTTATTTGTATTTTCTTCTATGAATCTAGTTTCAATTATTTTTAATCCCAATATTACACTTTTTGTTTCTCATCTAGATGCAAAATTTATCAAAGGAAATCAATCCAAAATAATCTGAAAATCATCAACATGAGGTCATATATGAGTATTTCAAATTATGATATCTCTATCTAAATTTTTAATTAAATAGTTTTCTATACTTGTTTCTATATTATTTAAATCTATTTTTGTTATATAGTTAAATTGGAGATTATCTATTTTTAATCACAATAATTCTTTCAAGATTCATATTTTATTCTCAAAATAAGAGTTTATTTTTAATCTGTAATTGTATATTTCTCTAGATTTTTGTATCAAAGCCTTATCCCAAAATATTATTTCTCTTTTTTCACATTTTCATTCCTTTATACTTTTTAATAATTTATTTCGATTTTTTACTATGTTTTTATAATCTTTATTTATTTTGTCATATCATTCAAATGAGTTTGAAAGTATATCATCCAAAAAATCTCTTCTATAACTTGGAGAGAGGTACATCATATTCATATCCATAGGCTTGAAAATAACTACTTTTTCAAGTAATTCATTGAATTTCTTTTTAGTAGTTTTTTTTCAATTTATAAGTAGATTTTTAGAATTATTTTCTTTATCATAAGATATCCCAAACTTATCTCAATTATCTTTTTCTATTTCTATATATGAAAAATTTTCTTTATTTTTTATTAGATTAGAAATCTCTTTGTTCAATATATTTCTTTGATATATTAAACTTATTGCCTCAAGTATATTGGTTTTTCATACTCAATTATTTCCTAAAATAAAGTTTTTATTTTCAGTAAAAAAAAATTCTTTGTTTTCAAAATTTCTAAAATTTTTTAATTTGAGTGATTTAAACATATTTTTATTTCATAATATTTCAAAGAGCAATTTGTCATGCTATAATCTTGTTTTTAGAACATCTTAGTAATTCAGTTGGATTAGCTGTTGTTTTAGTATTTTTTGCTTTGTATTGATTGATATTTTTATTTTTTGTAACTGATATAGTAGTAATAACTCAAGTTGTATCTATTTCATTTAATACTTTTATATATCATAGTATAGAATTTAAATCATGCTCAATTTTATCTCAAACTGGAGGTAACTTTGCTAAATTCTTTGTAATTTTTTTAATTTGGTCTTGTGTTATACTCATTTTTGAATAGAATTATATTTATAATATACTGTTATGAGTTAGTCAGTAATTATTTATCAGAATAAACTGATAATTTTATAATGTTAACTCATAATTATAGTATATTTTTAATTTTTAAAAAATCAAACAAATGTCTTTTTTTGAAGAAGTAAAAAAAACATTTTTAAATAAAGAAGAAATTTTTAATCTAAGATATATTTCATCAAAATACTTGTTTTTGTTTATGAGTTTGGTGTTTTTTTTAGATTATTATTTTATTGCAAATAAATTTTTTCATTTGTACCTTATAGAAACTTTACCAATAGTATACATAGCATTTTTATTTTCTTTTTTCTTATATTCATCTTTTTTAGTAGCTAGTTTTTTTTCAAATATATCAAAATCTAAATTAATTATTATATTTTTATCGCTTTTTTGTATAACTTCTATTTTTAGTATTCCTTTTATATTTCCAAAATAATATTTTTAATATGATAAAAAAAATAATTTTAGTAATTTTATTATTATTATCTATTAGTTCTTGTAGTGAAAGTATTGATGTAGTTAATGATAGTTCATTAATTACACATGATTGAAATGGTTTCACTTTAGATATACCTTCAACTTGGGATGTTATGGACTTAAATAATACTTGATCTATAGTCTTACCAAATCCAAGAGATTGAATTATAGAATTGGTTGTCTCATCAAAAGAAGAAAAAAATTGATTTATAAATAATTTGATAGTTTTATCCAAAGATTTAGAAGAGACAACAACTTCTTATGACTTTATTACAAGAAATAATCCAAGAAATTATAAATGATATGAATATTATTATGAAGATACTGTTAAAGATTTTGAATTTAGTGATGGTGAAAAATCTAAATTGTATATTTTTTTAGCTAAATACAACAAAGACAATGATAAGCTAAAATTTATACAAACAGCCAGAGTTTGTAATGAAAAAAAATCTTTTTTCTTGACAATAGGGTTGTCTCTGGATATAAATGACACCGCAAAGTATGAAGATATATTTAAAAGTTTTAAATGTAACTAATTAAAGTAAATTTGGTGCCATAGCAAAGTGGTTATGCACGGGTCTGCAACACCCTTCACACCAGTTCGAACCTGGTTGGCACCTCCAAAAATATTATAAAACAAAAATCTAGTTTATAAACTAGATTTTTGTTTTATTGAAAATCACTTAATGTTGTTTATGGATTAGATATGCAGTAAATTTTCAATAGCTTTTTGAACATGAAAACTTATATTATCAGTAATAGACTGGATTTCTTTTTCATCTACAACTTTAAACCATTCTCGACCTGCATATTTTGCTATTGTACCATCATTTTCTAGCATCCATAATGGGGTCCCTTTATTTCATACAGTAATAGAATCTTGACTAGGTGAAACATAGAAATCACCAGCTTTATGTATTTTAATTCCTGTAGAGGTAGGATCTACTTCAACAGAATCAAGTCTATCTCTAAGTTCTTGGTAACTCATTTAGTTAATTTTAAAAATTAAATTGTATATTTATTTTAACATATTAATTTAAAATTCACAAAAAATTGAGACTCTTTCTATGAAATTGTAAAAATTTCATAGATATTTTTAACTCTTTTAGAATTAAATATCAAATATCTATTTAAAGGCTCAAAGTTGGATTGTTTCACATTATGGACCTCTCCAACTATACTAAAAAATAAAAATCTAGTTATTTACAAACTAGATTTTTATTTATTTTCTTAATTTATAAGCTTTTTGGAAACTCGTATTCCAAGATTTGGATTTCATTTCTCTTGAAGAAAGTACAAGTTCTTTTATTTTATTTGGTAATATATCTTCTTGATATTTTTTTTCTTCTTCGAAAGATTTTCATTCAAAAATTATTGCTTTGAGAGAATATTCTGCTCAACCTGGTGCATGGTCTGCCATATGGGCTGTAGAGACAGCATGTCAGGTAGCACGAGCAATCGCAATTTGTGTTGGATTAGTTAATTTTCTTGCAAGTGCAATAACATCAAAAGCAGCATTTCTGGCATCACCCACAGTTGCATTACCTTCCTCCCATCTAGTAGCTATCTCAAGTGCATATATAATACATCAATCTATATATTCACCATATAAGGGTAAGACATGTCTGACACAATCGCAAGACCATTTTATCAAAAGTTTATGTTGCTCTTTTGTTAGAGGTCCACCCCTATGTTCAGCTACAAAGCGGTTATCTCGCATTTTTTTGGATATTATGATTTAAAATAAATGATTAATCCTGTTATACCTATTTTTATAATATTTTTAAATTTTAATTAAACCAATTATTAGAATAAATCAATTGAATAAGCAAATAAAATATTTTGTCATAAGAATTTAGCTATTTTTTCATTTATTCAATATTTTTTTACCTTTTATTATTTAGATTCATTTTCTTCTACTCGATATTTTACAATTTTCTTTATCAAATCAAAGGGTATAGGCTTATCAAGAGGAAATTGAATTGTCCCTTTTGAGGTTTTATATTCGGATAATTCATCTTTGAAGTTATCTATTACTGATGGTGTCGGAAAAAATCCTATATGTTTTTTGAATGCAGCAAAGAATACTAAATGTTTTCCGTTTATATCAAAAGTCGGTATGCCATAACTAATTGTTTCTATGGCTTTTGGAGCAGATTTCTTGATAACTTGTCTAAACTTTACCAAAATCAATTGGATGTCCTTTGGAAATCTTGAAATATACTCATCAATAGAAATTTTATTTGGTTCAGTTGAATGCATATATTGATATTATACAAGAAATAAATAAATCTTTCGAGGATATTTAGAGAAATATTTTTGAATTGTGTATAAATAGCTTTTATATGAACTAAATTTATCTTCATTACATATAAATGCTTAATCCTTTTATACCTATTTTTATAATATTTTCAAATTTTCATAAAAAATAATTACTTAATAATTATAATTTATAAGAGTTATCATAGCTACTTTTTTAGTTTTTAACATATTATTAATAAATTGTTTTGTGATTATTGAAAAAATATATATAATCGATATATTACATTGATAGTCATAGTAATATTTCATATAATACAAATATGAAGGTGGTTATATAAGCAATAAAAAAATAAATCTAACAATATGAGAGATAACAAAATTACATCTGACTTGCTACGAGGCCATACTGATACTATGATATTACGATTATTATCCAAATCTGACCACTACGGTTATGAGATTGTTAAGTTGATTGCTGAGCATTCGGGTGGTAATTATCAATTAAAAGAAGCTACTATGTATTCTAGTGTAGGGAGACTTGAGGCGAATGGTGATATTGAATGGTATTGGGGTGATGAATCACAAGGAGGAAGACGAAAGTATTTTAGAATTACAAAAAAGTGAAAGACTACTTATGCCTATAATAAAAGTAATTGGGAGTATGCAAAGTGTATACTTGATAACTTATTTTCTTAATTTGATATTATGAATGAGAAATTGATAAACTATTTGAATGGAGTTTTTGCTCCGTATGATTGAGTAAAAAGTGTGACTGAGCTAAAGACTGATCTGTTATCTGATTTGCAGGAAAGATTTAGTGAACTTAAGGCTGAAGGCAAGGATGATAAAGCCGCTTTTGAAATGACAATTGACAGTATCGGTGATATTGAGCAAACAGTGCAGGAAGTCGCAAACCTTTCTAGTTCTATGAATCGTCAAGTAGTTATAAACTTTAGTGCTAGTAATCTGCCAAAGAGTGATTTTGCTGGGGTCAAGGCTCATAATGGAAAGTTTGAAGCAAGCATGTTGCATGGTTCTGACTTCTCTGGTGCAGACCTAACAGGTAGTATATTTAAGATTAGTGATATGGGTGAAGCTAGTTTTGATTGAGCAAATCTTACCGACTGTAATTTGTCGACCAATGATCTTACAGATGCGAGTTTCAATAAAACCATATTTATCCGCACTCATTTCAATATGTCGGGGCTAGATGGAGCAAAATTCACAGATGTAAAACTGACTGATGTAAAATTTACCATGACTGATTTAGGAAAAACAATCTTTGAAAATTGTATCTTTGATGGTGTTGATTTTAAATATTGTGATTTGCGAGGGATTCGTTTTGATGGGCAAACTTTTATCAGTGTCAAATTTGATAAGACAGCACTGAACAATGCTTCGTTTAAGGATACAACACTGAGAAATGTGTCATTCGTATCTGCGATTATCTTGTCTAAGAAATATTATCGTGCAGTTAAAACCATTTGTTTTGATGGTGCGATTATGGATAAGTTGACTTATGCTTCACTCAAAGGTATGGAGGCAGATTTATCAAAAGTTACTGTTATTTAAAAGGAATAGTTGATTTTTTAAATCTAGCATATATAAATAAATATTATTATTGACATAATGGTATAATAGAGTATTATATATTCAAATATATTCCAATCTTAATAATATTTATGAATAAAGAAAGAAAATTAGATAAATCAAATTCAATAGTATCAAATACACTATGAGTATGAGATGTAGCATCAAAATTGGTAGAAGAATGATTTTATAAAGTAAAAGATATTATTAATATTTATACTTATGGAGATCCTTGACTTAAAAAAGAAGTTACAACTTTTTTTAATGATTTACTTGATCATGCAGGTAATTTAGAACAGCAATTATTGGAAGCTATTTGTGAGAATGAAATAGTGGATATGGATATGCATGAGAAATATTTATCAGATTGGCATAGCCAAAAATATAGAACACTTATTTATAAAAAAATTTTATGACAATGAGATTTAAATGCTTTAAAAACTAAACTAGATTGAACTGAAAAAGATTTATTTTTAGAAATTATTTCAGAATTTTTATTTAGGAAATATAATCTTTGATTAATAAAAAAAGAAAATCTTATAAATGTTTTATCTTATTTGTATCCTGAAAAAGACACGGTATATATTAATAACTTAATAAAATGGAATACAGAATCTGATAGAGATTATATGGTGAAATATAATAAATATGCATTAGAAAATGTTGTTTATGATGATGAATTGTATAAAGAGATTATTGCTGCAAAAAAAAGATTAGATAATATGTTGGCTAATTTTACGATGTGATGATCTGATTTTGCTGATTCACATTTATTAAAAAAACATAAAGTCGCTTGATGGGAAAAATATGATGAATATTTAAAAAAATATGAAAAAAAGATTGAATATTAAAAAAAATATTATAAAAAATTTAAAGTTTTCTTTAAATTTTAAATAAAAGTATCAAAAAGTATAGCCATTCCATAGTATGCAATCTAATTATATTATAAAACAAAAATCTAGTTATTTATAAACTAGATTTTTTGAATATTACCTAAAAATATGATATTATTAATGTAATTTTATATTTTCAATTTCAATGTAATAAGATTATGTACAAACAAGAATTACAAACAAACAATAAAAGTAAATGAATTAATACTAGAGAGTTTATTATTGTTCATCATACAGGAACAAAACAGGGGACAATAAAATGAGTTCTAAGAACTATTACAGTTTGAAATGTATCATGTCATTATGTGGTAGATTTTAACTGAGATAAATATAAAATATGAAGTACTAACGATATATTATGGCATTGTTGAGTAAGCGAATGGAAAGAAATAAAAAGTATGAATTTTTATTCTATTTGAATTGAAGTTATTTGATGAAAGTGAGAAGAATTTCCAAGAGAACAAAGAGTTGCAGTAAGAGAACTTATTCAGCACCTAATGAAAACTTTTAATATTCCAAAAGAAAATGTACTTAGGCATGCAGATTTAACTTGGGATTGAAGTTCTGAGTGAATTCTTTGGGATTGAAAAAGTAAGAGTCGTAAAACAGATATATCAAATTTGTTTTGGAATCATTGATTTAAAAATTGGAAAGAATATCAGGAAAGTTTGTAAAATTATTATTAAAATAATATTTTATGTATATACTAATCGTGAAATTTTTATTAAACAATAAAATTTAAAAATCTTACTTTAAAATATTAAATTAAAAATATGTTCAAACCAAAAATATGAGAAATTAAACCGGATTTAAAAATTAATTGAATACCAGCTCCTTATCCAGTACTAGATGATAATTCTGTAAGAGCATGAGCTTGATTAATGTTTGTTGTATGAATGATAGCTTTAGTATATTCAATAACAACACAATCTCTTTTACTTGCTAATATTATAGTACCAATTATTTTGTTGGACTTATTTATCAAAGTTTTTATATGACCAATGTATTCACCTTTTTTTATTATCTGAGCATATTTAGTTAGAAATAAAAAACCTGAATGGGTGTGAGCAAGACAAAAGCAATTTGCTTGGATTATCTGATTAGTAATAGCTTCTATAGTTTTTTGATTCACCTCAATGTTAGGTAAATGTTGACCAGCTATGTTATTATGTTTAGTATGTCTAGTATTTATGTGGGCAGAAGCAGTATTATGAAATTGTATATGATGTAATGTATATGTATCGCTAAGAAATAAATGATATATCAAAGAAGAAGAATATGCTCCTGTTTGTTCTTGAGGGGCTTGTGAAATAAAAAAAGACTAATTTATATTTTTCCACATATATTCAAATAAAACTCTAAAATTATTTGCTATTTCCTCGTCAGTTATAGATATTGCTACTGAATTATTTTCTTTAAATGACATTATACTTACATGATTTGAGCATATTTTTATATCACAAGTAAAGGGGAATAACTTTTCATTAATATTTTTTACAGATCTTAATGCTTCTTTTGATTCTTGATTTATTGGATTTTTTGAAGGGCATATAACTCTGTTATATATTTTTCTTTTTTTTCTTTCTGAAATAAAATAATTAACAAAATCAGGGAAAAAATCATACATTTCTCAATTATCTTCAAATGAATCTATTGGTTGTTCATAATCTAGTATTTGTTCGTATAATTTTTTCAGTCATTCTTTTCATTGGAAAAAGCTAACTTTAGGTAAAATTGTTTTTTCGTTTTTTAAAAGATCAAAATATTCTATTGATTCTTTTATATGTTTTTCTTTTTCTATTAATCTTCTTTTATCTTCTTCAAGTAAACTATTTAATCTTCTAGGTGATTCAGCTGTATATACAAAAGTATCATCTTTTTTTATTGAAAAAATTAAACCTTTTTTTTCAAGTCCTTGACATATATATCTAACAGTACTTTTATTTATTTTTGTTCTAGCTGCTAATGTTGAAGCAACCGATGATCATATAGATACTAATTCTGAAAATATAATAATTTCATTATCATTTAAACCTAGAGATTTAAGAGCTTGATTAATCATATATATTTTATTATGATATAATAATATTTAAATTTTAATCAAAAAATCTATTAATACAAATTAAGACTAATTATTTCTTTCAAAATTTTGATTAAACCATTTAGGTACATTTACTTTTCACTTTTTAAAAAAATCAATTATATCATCTCCTACATTTTCTAAATATTGTTCAAAAATTTCTAGGTTCATTTTAGTATAATTTTTATTATACTCCTCATTAATTATAATAATTAAATTATTTATTTTTTCAATAATAATTTCTTTTATTTGTTCAGGAGTTTTATTATTCATTTTTGAGGATATTTCTTTTAAAGATTCTACTATATCTTTATTCTTATCATGTGTAAATTGAATATTTTTAAAAGTAAATATTATAAGTTCTCTAAAAAATCGTTCAATTTTAAAAAAAGATCATTTTTCGATTTCATTAATGGATAATAGTATATATCAATCATGAAGACATAATTTTATTTTTTCTTTTGAAATATAAGGGGCTTTATTTATGATAGCAGATGTGATGTAACTAGTTTTTATATCATAAACAAAAGTGACTTTTACATCATTATTTTCTTTTTCTAAATCTATATATTCTTTTATTCTAGGTACTCAACTATCAGACCTAATAATTCAATTATCCACGAATATAGATCATGGGTTAGCAAAATAATCAACATAATCTTTTGATATTGCTTGAATTTTCTTTGAGTCTACATGAGAAGTTGCTCTTATAGCAGTTTGAAAATCAATTCTTTTAATAGTCTTATTATTTATGTAGAGAGAATTAAAATCAGAAAATATCATTTTATCATAATTTCATTTAATTAAATCATAAAAATTATTTTTTATATATATTTTTAAATCATTTATTTTATTTACATGGTGGATTATAAAATCTTTATCTTCTTGGGTTAATTTTTCTTCTTGATCATTATATGTATATGTTGTAGAATTTGAGAACATTGAACAAATTTTAAATGATTTTGTATTAAGTTTTATATGCTCTAATGCCTGTATAATTTTTTCTTTTTCAGTTCATGCACTTAATTCCTTATAATTAGTTATTAATTCCTCTACAAATATTTTTAAAACATTTTTAGGAATATCCCTAAATTCTTCTAGGCTTATAAGTAACTCATAAATATTGAAATAAGCATAATCAGAAACTCAATATGCAATCATATCTAATTCTTTTTTTGTATTTGGTTTATTATTGGTACTAATTTCAGCTTCAATATCATCAATTAATTTTCATTTACCTGCTCATAAATCCCTAAAAATATATGTTCATGTATTTATTTTATTATATTCTAGAAAGGTTTTATGATTTTTAATAAGTTGTGTCAAATCAAGTCAAAGTATATTTGATGTTTCTATTATTCATCTACTTATTGACCAATCAAAATATGAAACTAATTTTAATAGACCATCTTTATCAAGTTCTTGTAAAAGATTTTCTTCTGAGATTAGTTTTGATCAAAAATTTTCTTCAGAAATAATTAATTTTAATTCTTCTTCTGTAATTTTTTCTCAATTAACAAATTCGTTACCACTTGTAATTTTATTTGTATTATTTTTTTTATATTCGTATTTTGAGATTATAGAATTAGCAAAAGATAATAGAATAGATAAGTAAAAAGGTTTTCACAAATCATTTTCAAATTTACTTTGTTTTTCAATATTTGATAATAATTTTTCAACTTTAGGTCAATATATATCTATTAATCATTTTAGTGATTTAGTTATATTTTCATATAAAATATCTGTATCTTTGATTGGATTTATTTCATGATGATCCTGAACTCAAAAATATTGAGAATTTTTTGATCAACAAGCTCTAGAACTTTTAGTAATAGGATCTACTAATAATGGAATTAATGATTGAGATTCTAATCTATAAGACTTTAGAAAATTAAGATCTATATGTCAAGTTCTAGTAAGAACAGATGATACTGTTGTATTATGTCAATTATTGGTAATAGTATTAAGAGTACTTCTATATGCATAAGGTACATTATTTATATTGGTTACTAATTTTGATGGCATTACTCAAAATTGAGCTTCTCATGTGTAAGTTGTTATAATTTTTTCTGAAAGAATCTCATCTAATCAAATAATATGACTTATAAACTGATGTCACCAACATATTCATATTAATTTACTATTGATTCTATTATTATGTACTTCTTTGATAAAATCTACTAATTTTGAATTATATAATTCGTCTGGAACATTTTCTAGATTAACTAAGCTTCATCATAAAATTAGAATAGAGTTTTCATATAAGTAATTTGAAATATGACTATTTTTTGATTCATCTGTATATGAAATTTCTACTATTTCGACATATTTTTCGTAACTATTTTCTAAAATTTCTTTTAATTCTCTTATAAATAAATCATTAGTAAAACATCAATCAGATAAAAAAATAATTGGTTTTTTACCTCAAAGAATTTCACTTAATTTATCTAATATTTCCACCAAAGATTTTTTATCATTTTTAAAATTTTTTAAATCTAAACTATTATTTTTGGGAAATTCTCACATAGAAAATTCTTTATCTTTATGTATTTTTTTATTTCTTAAAATATTTTCAATTTCTCATCATAAAGTAGGATAGATTCAAGAAAGATGGTTTATTGAAGGATGGTTTGGTAGATTATCTTCTGGATAACCAATAATGTGAATTATATCATTTGATTTCATATTATTATTGATTAATAATATTAATTGATATAAGCATTATGCTACGAAAATATAAAAAGTCAAATAAGTTTACTAGATTTAAGTTTGAAAAATACTATATAGTAATATGGTGCAAGCATTTGTTATTGTAAATAAAAAATTTTATAATTAAAAATCATTTGAAGTCTATAAACAAGAAAATAAAATATAAATTAAAAATAATATTATATATTATTTTTCATACAAAATTCATACATTAATTTATTAAAGTGCATTTATAATTGTTATTTATTTTAACAATTTTAATATTTTATATTATGTTTAATTTATTTTCTAATAAACTTAATTATGAATAATAAAATTAAAAAAATAGTAAGTATTATGTTAATTAGCTTATTATTAGGAAGCAATTTTGCTTTGATTAATTCGGTTAGTGCAAAACAATGAAGAGGATGAGTAAGTACAAAACAATCAGAAGAGTGAATTAGCATCAAACAATGAGAAAAATGAGTAAGTGCAAAACAATGAGAAGAATGAGTTAGTACAAAACAATGAGGAAAATGAAGTGAAAAGATAACCTTCTGTCATGTTCCTCAGGGTGATAATAATAATCCGATAACAATTACTACCTGATTACCAGCATATGAAAGAGGTCATCAGAATCATGAACTAGATTATATGGGGGAATGTATGGTTCCTAATATAGAAATTGAAAAAACATCTAGTTGACCAAATAAAATTGGTACTGGTATTTATGAAACGGGTTACAATATTAAAGTTAGTAATGTTGGATGAACTAGTTCTTATACTCTACATGATAATATTGAGTTACCTGTTTGAGTTACATCTGTAGTAAGTTGACTTAGCTTTGTCTCAGATGATGACTGAAATCCAGTTCCTACAGTTAATCCATTATATAATGGTATTGATCAACATATTATAATTACTGATGAAGATATTTTAGGTAGTGGTAGTGATGAGTTTTCATATAATGTAACCTATACTGTTGATCTAACTGCTACTCCTAGTGATGTTAATTGTAATTGAGAAGAAAATAGTGATAGAATCATATTAGTTAAAAACACTGCAATGATTTCACATCACGAAAATCATGAACATCCTGAACATCATGAAGAAAAAACATGTATTGAATTACCAATACCAGATGCGGTGCCTAAAGCAAATTTTGTTGCTTCTAAAATAGTCTGTGATGATGAATCATATTTACCTAATTGTTGAACTTGATGAAATGATATTAATGAAAGTGATGAAAGTTATGATGATTATACTGATGAAAGTGATGAAAGTTATGATGACTTTATTGATGAGATGATAGAATTAGACCAGATAAATGATACTGAAAAAAAAGAATGAATTAATGAAATAAAAATTTTACCTACAACATTGTTAAATACTTGAACTATAATTACTGAAAAAGTTAATGATATAGTGAAAAACAAGGTTGAATTTGATTTTCCTGTTATGATTCAAAATTATCTTAATGAAAATGAGGGGGAGTTAGAAAAATATTTATATAGTAATAATATTTCAATTAAATACAAAATTGCTATAGCTAAATTTTTATTAAAGCTAGAAAGGTCAGAAAAAACTAAAAGAGAAAAGATAACTCAAAAAACTTTTTCTAAAATTCAAAATTTAGAAATCAATAATCAAAATGATAATAAGATGTTAAATTTATTAAATTATTTTAAATTAAAATTAGCTATTAATTATAAAAAAATGTTTTAATTATTACCTATTTTATACAATAAAAATACTAGGATTTATCTAGTATTTTTATTGTATTATTTATTGTAAGCTAAATCATTATTTGTTATTATATAATAACTTAATTTATATGTTCAATTATTCCATATAAATAATCTATATCAATCAAGATTATAATTTATTTGTTTAAGTAATGTCTCAATATTTGAATTATTTACAGTATAATAATTTAAATTTGTAATTAATTTAACTTGATTATTTTCTTTATATTTAAAATCAATTACTTCGAAGTTTGGAATTATATTTTTAATTGTTTCTATTGTTATTTTTTCATTGTAAGCTAATGAATTAGCTTTTCTAAAAGTAAATGGTTTTAGTAAAAGATAATTCTTATCTTCATATTTATCTAAAATATTTAAAAAATTATTTTGTACTATATTTCTTCTATTTTCTAAATTTTTGGCTTTTAAATATCAAGGTAATTTCCCGAAATCATATTTGTTTGTATAAAATAAATCTTTTGGTAATTTAAAATATTTATATTGATTATATGTTTTTGTTTTTGATTTTCAAACAGGATCATCATATGTAGGGTCATAATATTTATCTCAGATTTTTACCCATGCATGACCTACATTTGGAAAATCAGGTGAATCTAATACATATCATTTTTTAACTTCTACATTTGAAATTCAAGCAAAACTCAACATATATAAATATAATTTTGAATATCATCAACACAATCAGTTTTTGTTTTTATAAGTATTTATTCAAGAAAATATTTCTTTATTTTCTTTACTGAAAGTCTCAGTAAAAGATATATTTTTTAAAATATAATCATATATTTTTAAAATTTTATTTGTTTCTGATAATCATTTAGTTAAGTTAATAGTTTCATTTTTTAAGTTTAAAAATAATTTATCTGTGTCATCTTCTGACGATTTTTTATCATCAGCCAATTCTCTTAAAAATTCTTGTTTATTTGAAATTCATATGATTATGTGATCGCTAATTAATTTTACTTTTTTATAATTAGTAACAAATAAAACTTTTTTATTATCGTCTAATAATAAAAGTGTTGTAGTAGTATTAAATCAAGCATTTTTTAAATCAATATTTGAAGGAATAACTCATTTTCAGAAATTTTTATATTTGCTATATGTGTAAGTATACCATATTCAATTTTCTAAAAACATATTATTGTTTTTTAATACTTTTACTTTAAAAGAATTATAGATTTTATTATTTAATTTATTTAATGAATTAGTTATTTTATTATCTAAACTAGTAGAAAGAGAAATATTATTATTAATTCAGGCATTTGTTACTGTTGATGTATCTGCATAAATAAATCAAATTATTGATATAATTGATATGATGATTGAAAAAAATATTTTTATTGTAGTTTTCATAATATCTTAACTATTTAACAAAATGATTTTTTACTTTTTTGTCTAACATTTTTTTACATTATTATAATAATTCAATTAGGGTATTTGCCTATTAGAATTTAGCTATCTTTAGCTAAATTCTTTATTTAAAGCACTAAAAAATAGGTGACAAAATACTATCATCACCGTTCTTTTATTTTAATATTTTTTTAAAATGATTAAAAATGAAATAATTTTTTTTAATAATCTATTTTTTTTCGCACACAAAATAAACTCTTTCAGACTCTTCATTAACTTCTCAATAATGAAAATCTATAGTTTCAAGTATTTTAAATCATTTATTTTTCAGCTCTTTTTTTATAATATTTATGGGAAAAGAGTTTTCTTTTACATTTTCTGTTATTAAGTCATATCTTCAGTCTGGAGCTTTTTTAAAGATTTTTATAAGCCATTCATAAAATATAGTAGGGGAATCTGTATTATTACCTCAAGTTTTTTTAAACATTTCAAGACATACTGTATCATCTCAAAAAGTATAAAATTGAGCAAAATCTCTAGTTATACTTTCAAATTCGTATAAAGTATTTATATCAAAAATAAGTATTCATCATTTATTTAGATGATTATAAGACATCGTGAAAAAATTTTGCCATTCTTGCCATGTAAGTAGGTGACATATAGAGTTATAGTTACATAGAATTATATCAAAGCTTTTTTGTAGTGAAAAGTTTGTCATATCTCATAAAATCAAGTTCTTTTCATCTAAATTGTTTTTGGCTATTTCAAGCATTTTAGGATTTATATCGAGTCATATTACACTGTATCATAGTTTTTCAAATTCTTTTGCTACAACTCAAGTTCCACAAGCAGTTTCCAATATAGATATACTTTGGATTTCTTTTTGCATATATTTTTGTATAAGCTTCGATAAAAACTCTACTTCATCTTCTAAAGGAGAGTTTATTCATCTAACTATTTTATCATAATATTCTAAAAATATATTGTATGTATCCATTTTATATAATAAAAATAATATAACTAACTGTCATCCTAAAATAATGTTTAGGATATTTAATTCTTTTTTAATTGGAAATATTATATTATTTTTTTAAATTAGTAAAATTATTTTGTAATTTTACTAATTTAAAAAAAATAAAAAAACTCATCTAAACTAGATGAGTTTTTTTATTTGCATTTAATTAAGCAACTTGTATGTTTACTGCTTTAGGACCTTTTGGAGATTGTCCGATTTCAAAAGTAACTTTGTCACCTTCGTTTAAATCTTCAAATTCAACTCCAGATAAGTCATTTTTATGAAAAAATACATCATTCTTCCCAGTTCCTTCAGTAATAAAACCAAACATTTTTGGATTTAATCTTTTAATTGTTCCTTCCATTTTGTAAAAAATAAAAATATAAAATAAATAAGTGTAATATTTTTTGTATATGTTGAATAATTATAAGAAAAATTTTTAAAACGAATTTTTTGGAAATTTATATTTTGTGATTTTTCTAATATTTATAAACTTATAAATAATAAAATAAACTTATTTAGAGTATTATAACCATAAATTCTATAAAAGGAAATGATTTTTTAACTTTCTTATCTTTTTTATTCTTTTTTGAATATATGCAATACTAAATAAATTTAATTTTTGTTCAAATATACATAATTTTTTTTGAAAATAATTCTATTTGATCCCAATTTAAGGTATAGCCAGACTCAATTAATGAGATATTACTATTTAATTAAAATATATCAATTTGAGTAATTATAGTTTTTATTTTGTTCTCATTTGTACATAGGATTTTTTATATCCAAATTTTCAAAAATCACTTTATAAGTTCAATTTTTTCATTTTACTTCAAAAGTCATGTCTTCTGTTTTTAACTCAAGATTTTTGCTTTTCTTATAATCATTATATATTTTTTCTGTTATTTCTGATATATTTATTTGTTCTATAGTCATTCAATTTTCAATTAATTCTATAGTTTGTATATCAGTATCCACTTTTCCATATGAAATAGATTGTTCTCTATCATTTCATAATCTATATATTTTGTTGTATCAAGTGGTATCTATTGGAAAGATCTCATTATTTCTATAATCAATATGGAAATTTAAAAACTCTATTTTGTCTTCAGTAGTTGTATCAAAATATGATTTTACTTTTATATAATCACTTATACCGTTTATAATATCCCATTTACTAGGTTCACTATAAATTCTATTTTGAGTAGTTTTTAATATTTCAGGTTCATTCTTATATCTTTCAAAATCCTCTTTTTTTCTTTTTTCAAAATCTTCTTTGTGTTTTTTTTCTATTTCCTCATATTTTTCACTAAACAATTCTTTTATCTTATCACAGTTATCATAATCACATATATATTGGATCTCTGAATGTATTTCTTTTGATAATTCTGGTTTAATGTCTTCATAATTTTTCAAAGGGATTATAACAGAAGCCTGAAGAATATTTGCTTTTTCTAAATTTGTTATGAGCCTATAATATTGTCTTGCTTTAGGTAATGTATAAACTGACCAAGGTCAAATAGATATAAGTATAGTAAATAGAGTAAGAAGAGCAGGAATAAAACTTAGAGATTTCTTTTTTGAAATTACAAAATAAAGAGATATGAAAAGTAACCAAAATCAGAATACTACAACAAAATATCTATTTGTAGTTATATCATACTGTCATATTCTCAATCAGATAGCATAAAATAACATAAATAATTGAGGGATAACAGCATAAGGAAAATAGGATCTAAAAGTCTTAATAAATTTATTTTTGTCTTCAAATGTGTATGAAAATATATATGCAATGTATCAAAAAGTAGAAAATCAGATTGTTAACCAACTAACTTCTCATTTTGGCCAATCTCAGAAATTAAGTAATACTTTTACTGAATAAGTATATAGAATTATAAAATATACAAAGATAAAAGGAATTCAAACATATTTGATTAAGAAAGAGAAGAAAGCATTTTCTACAAAAGTGTCTTTTTTGAAACTAGCTTCATCTGGAACTTGTGTTAGAGCAAATATAGGAGTAATAAATGAAAGTGAAATAATTGCCCAATTTTGTATAATGTCTTCAGTTATGGTGTTTCTTAGATCAAAAAGCTCTATTACAGACATTATTCAGATATTTCAAAGAAGGAATAATACTCATCAAAATATAGCAGATATCAAAAAAACTACACTTATCTTGAAAAAAAATGAATAGTAAACACTTTGTTTTAATTCTAATAATAATTCTCTAATATAAGGGGAAATAAATATATATGATATGATTCAAGTTAGTGTAAGAATAAAAAAAACTAAGTTATTAAAATTCTCTAAATCTCTATCAAATCATATAAAAAATCAGATTCAAAATAAAATTGGAATTAGTTGAAATAGATATTTTTTATTTGTTTTAAATCACAATTTCTCAGAAGTCATGTAGATTCAAACACTAAAAAAATAGGTAATAATAAGAGAAAAAACAGCTCTATATATATCATTTTCTGTATTTTGAGTAAAAACTCAGTTAACAACAATGAAGAATAATACACTAGTTAAGAAGATTACAATCAAAGTAACAGGGAATCTTGTAACAACACTCGAAATAGTATTTTTGAAATTAGCTAAACTGAGAGACTGGAAGATATTTTTCATAGGTGATTTTATTAAAAATATAATTTTATGTCACTAAAAAGCAAGGAAATTATAGTCTTATATATGTAAAATTCAAGTTAATTATTTTAAAATTAAACTTGCAAAAATATGAAATATCAATATATATTGATATACTGATTTATTATTTAAATATTTTTTATGAATTGTTTTTGTTTAGGAAATTTGGATGATTTGGAATTTATAAAAGAATCATTTAATATATTGTCTGAACCAAATAGAATCAAGATTCTTTGTATTTTATGAAAAAATGAAAAACTTTGTGTTTGTGAAATAGAAAAAGTTTTAAATCTTAAACAAAATCTTGTTTCACATCATTTGTGAATATTTAAAAGGATTTGATTATTGAAACAAGAAAGAATTTGAACAAGTATTTATTATTCTATAAATCCAGAAACCTATACTAAACTAAAAAACTTAGTTTGAACTATTTTTAATTTTTAATTTTTTTATTTATGAAAACTATAAAAATCCTTGGAACAGGTTGTCCTAATTGTGCTAAACTTGAAGCAAATGTAAAAGTAGCTTTAGAAAAAACTGGTATAAAAGCAAATTTAGAAAAAGTAACAAATATGGCAGATATAATGTCTTATAACATAATGTCTATGCCTTGAATTGTAATTGATGAAAAAGTAGTTAGTTCAGGTAAAGTTCTGGAAGTTGAAGAAATTATAAATTTATTAAAATCTTTTTGTAGTGAGGGTGGACAAGATTGTTGAAATGATTCTTCTTGTTGTCAAACAAAAGCTCCAGAAACTCCTAAAAAATCTTGTTGTTGTTCTGGAGATTGTTAATTTTATTTATTCTATAAAAAATAATTATGGATATATTTTACCCTATACAAGTTTTTGCCGATTTTTTGGTTTATGATTTGTTAAATCTTGGGGGGCATCTATGAGAAACAATTCATTTTTTTATCGCAGATACTATAAAAATCGTTATCTTGCTTTCAATAATTACTCAAGTTATGAGCTTTATAAATATCATATTTCCAATTGAAAAAGTGAGAAATTTCTTGGGTAAGAAAAAACTTTTTTGACTTGAATATTTGTTTGCTTCTATTTTTTGAGCTATTACACCTTTTTGTACTTGTAGTTCTATTCCACTTTTTGTAGGATTTCTAAAATGAGGAATCCCACTTTGAGTAACTTTTTCTTTTTTGATTACTTCACCTCTTGTAAATGAAGTGGCAATTGCAATATTTATATGAATTTTTGGTCTTAAAGTAACTCTTATCTATATGTTGTCTGGAATATTTTTATGAGTAGTAGGATGAATTATCTTGTGAAAAATGAATTTAGAAAAGTATATTGCAGATTTTGTTCTCGATATGAGAAATAAATGAGATAATGGGATAGAAGTAAAAAAGAAAACGAGAAAAGAAATTTGGAAAGAGTCTTCAAAAGAGTGATGGGATATAACAAAAAAAGTTTTGCCTTATGTGCTTTTGTGAGTATGACTTTGAGCTATAATTCACTGATTTGTTCCAACTTGATTTTTTGAGAAATACATAACTGCAAATAATCCTTTTGCAGTACCACTAGCAGTTATTATTGGGATTCCTATGTATGCCAATGCCACAACTATAATTCCAATAGTTGAAGCACTTATCTCAAAATGAATCCCGCTTTGAACAGGTCTTGCCTTTATGATGGCAGTTGTGGGACTTTCACTTCCAGAATTTCTTATTTTGAAAAAGGTAATGAAAATTCAATTGTTACTGATTTTTTTTGGTTTGATTTGATTTTTTATGATACTTTTAGGGTATTTTTTTAATATGGTTTTGTAATTTTTTGTCATTATCTTTATAATAGGAGCTGTCATTGCTAGAGTAACGAAGCAATCCATTTTCTAGTCTTATCATACTAAAACAAGTTTGCTGGATCTATAATTTTTAATTATTACATAAATCTTACTAAAAAAGGTCATAAAAATGTTTTTATGATCTTTTTTATGGGTAATAATATAGTAAATATTTGACTTTATATTTTAGATATGATTAAATTAATCTATATAAGATTTATTTTTTATTTTTAATATATGATTTTTTGAATAGATATAGGTGTATTTATATTTTTGATAGTTTGTTTAGCTCTAGTAAGTGCTTTTGAATTTATAAATTGATTTCATGACACTGCAAATGCTGTTGCTCCAGTAATATATACTAAATCATTAAAAGCTAAAAAAGCAGTTTTGATTGCGGCAATTATGAATTTCTTGTGAGTAATGCTTGGTTGAATTTGAGTTGCTATGGCTATAATTCATCTACTACCACTTGATGCAATTTGAAATCAATCAACTTCTTTTGGGGTAGTTGTCATAGTGTCTTTATTACTATCAGCTATTATTTGGAATTTTGCAACTTGGTATTTTGGTATACCAGCTTCAAGTTCTCATTCTCTGATAGGAGCTATTTTATGAGTTACAATGATACTTACAATTACACCAATGAACTGATATGTAAAAGTTGTTCCTAACTGGTGAAAAGCAATTGAAGTAATAGAATCACTACTTATATCTCCTATTATATGATTTTTATTAGCTTTTATAGTTATGTCTGTTTCATATAAATATATTAAAAGTAAGTATTATTTTTCAACTCCTTCAAAAAAGAAAAAAAGAGCACCTAAAATATGGCTTCGTTCTTTACTTATTGGTACTTCTGCTTGGGTGAGTTTTGCCCATTGAAGTAATGACGGTCAAAAATGAGTTTGACTTGCAGTACTTATACTTGTAGTGCTTGTTCCTTCTTTATTTGCGATAAATCCAAAAATAAATTTAAATGATGTAAAATGAAATATTTCTTATATAGAAAATTCTGTAAATAATATAGATGTCAGCAAATTAGATGAAAAAAGTAAAACAGTAATTAATGAAACAATAACAAACTTGTGAGATATAAAGACTTCTATAGTTTCTTGAAATGTAAATAAAATGGAACTAAGAAAAGATATTTTAACATTTCAAAAAAATATTAAGAATCTATCAACAATAAATTTATTAAATAATAATTCAACTTGAAAAACATACCAAGCTTCTATTATATGAAGTAAAGATATAAAAAATAATAACTGAATTTCATTATTAGATGATGCAGAATTTAATAATAATGTTGCATCATTATCAAAATTGATTGATTACGCTCCTTGGTGGATAATAGCTTTGATATCGATTTCTTTATGACTTTGAACTATGGTTTGACGGAAGAGAATAGTTAAAACTATATGAGAAAAAATAGGGAATACAGATATGAATTATGCTCAGGCTACAACTTCAGCAATGATTACAGCTATAACTATTACATTTGCATCTTTACTTCATTTACCAGTTAGTACAACTCATATACTTTCTTCCAGTGTGGCCTGAACCATGAGTTCTTGACCAGATGCAGGATGAGTTCAATGAGATACAGTTAAAAATATATTGATGGCATGGGTTTTCACTCTACCTATAACTATACTATTATCTTTTGATATATTCTTTATATTGTGGTTTTTATTTGTTAAATAGGAATTTATAGAAATAAATAGTTAAAAAAATACTTAAAAAAATTGTTATTCTGAGCGATTAGCGAAGAATCCCTTAAGCAATGTTTAGTGCATTTATCCAATTTAAAGGGATCCTTCGTAAAAACTCAGGATGACATTCAGCTTTTTACATATTTTGCATTAGATAAAATCAGACTACAATTCAGGCAGTTTCAGTTCTGAGAATATAATCTCATAAATTGATTTTTGTAAATCAAAATTTATCAAAATTAGTTATTTCAGTATCACTGAATCCTCATTCTGGTCAGATAAAAATATTAATTTTTCAATTTGTTATTTCTAAATCTTTAAGTTTTTTTGCTTTGGTTTTATCAGTATGAAAATAGATATTATTTCACATAATATTTTTATAATCAATTTTTTCTAAAAATTGTATTTCTGGAACTATATTTCTTCCTGATTGTTCAACCGCTTCTATAATTATTTTTTTTAATCTCTCTATTTTATTTTCACTTATTTTGAGATTTTGACTTCTATCACTTTTGAAAAAAATAAAACTAGAGTATCATACTTCAACTCATTTTTGTAGAATTAATTCTACCTTTTCTTGTTTATTTGGAATACTTTGATAAAGATTTATATTTATTTTTGAGTTATTTATTTTATCTATTTTTTCTTTATATTTCAAAGTCAGATTTTTATTATCAATATTTTCTATTTTATAAACTAAATCAACATAATTATTTCAATCAAAAAATATTATTTCATCTCAGATTTTGATTCTGAGAACTTTAGTTAGTTGATGATAAATTTCATTGTTATTTGGAATAACTAAAAGTTTTTGGTTATTTAGTGTAGGGAAATGAAATCTTTGCATAAGTAGAGTGTAAGAAATTAAGAGGAATGTCATTCACGAGAAGTTGGGAATATGTTGTCATTGCGAGTTTTTTACGAAGCAATCCATTTACTATATTGTATCTAAGTTCTGTTTACATTGTAATTACTTCTTACTTTTGAATCCAAAAGTAAGCAAAAGATTTGGGGGGCTCGAATTTCAGAATTTGTGTTTTATACTTTCTGTTACTTCTCACTAGAATCTTGCCCCCCAAACCCCCATATTTCTAATTGTTTTTAGAAATAGTAAAAAAATTGCATAATAAAAGCTAAACCGTTTTCTTATCAACCAATTTAAAATCAAAAATAAATTCATAAGCTCAGCCTGTCATAAATCAGTAAATTGCATACCAGATTATGTCTTCTATTGGTATTCATAACCAGAGTATTCAAGTAAGTTTTCACATAAACCAAAACTCTTCTACATATCAGGGACTTAAAAATTCTAATGATAAGTAAGCGGGCAGTGCTATAATAACTAGTAAAATAGCTCACCAAAGCGATGGAATAAATAGATCTTTTCTTAATGATATAAGTATTATACAAGATAATAGCATCCCAATAAATACAGAAATTATTGAATTAATATGAAAAATTCAAAATAAAATTCAAGATAAAGAAAATGGAATTATAAACCACAAAACAAGATTTCTCAAACTTTTTTTTATCTTAATATTATCTTTTGTAAAGTCTTTATCGGTATCTTTTTTGAAAACCAATTTATATATAAACATCGGAATAATAACATGAGCAAAAGAAAATATAAAATCTTCTACTCAGATTATAGTTCAAGTTATAGTTTCTGGATGCCACCAATCTTTTGTCATCCAAAAATATTCTGAAACTGGTCCAGACCAAAAGATTGCAAGTCATAAAACTAGCATAGCTTTTCTATATTTTGGCATCTTGTAATACATCAATAATGCAATAATTGCAAAATATAGACTTCAAATTAGATATAGATATTTTGTTGGCATGAACTAATTTAGAATTAAAAAATTTAGAATTACAAAATTATGGTATTCAAAAACAAAAAAAAGACAAAAATTTTTGTCTTTTTTTTTGTAATTTTTTACTTTCTTCTTTAATTTTTTATCAAATTATCTAGGCATTCCATAGAAATCAAGTCCTTTTGTGTCTACCATAGATCAAGTTAGATAATTTTTCTTTTTACCAACCTTAAAAAATCATCTTTCATCCAATATTCCTTGTTCCATAAGTGATTGATGGTTTTTTGTAGAAAGTTTCTTTTTTGGAAACATTTGTTTGTTTTCCATATAATGTTTTCTAGCTTTATAACTAGTATTTTTTCTTGTTACAGCATTTTCATTTCCCATATAAACTTGAAAAGAAGCTTTTTTATTCTTTGCTAATTTTCTTGATGCAGCTTGTTTTTTTACTATTCTCGATGTAAGTCCGTGAGTATTTGCCATATTTAATTTAGTTAAAAGTTAGAAATTATAAATTATAAGTTAATAGTATAATATTTAATTTATAATATTTTTCAAATAAAAAAAGAACTTCAAACTTATCTCTTAGATTCTCTTTTCTAAGTTCTAATATCTAAGTTCTAAGCTCTTTTTTTTATGGAGCGAGGGACCAGGTTTGAACTGGCACACCCAAGGGTTGAAGCCTTAGTACACTCACTCTTTTATGTTACCCTCGCATATTTAAGTGTTCTAAAAAGTGTGTAATCTCAAGTTAAGTGCTTTCGCATTTTATAAAAAATTATTTTAAAGTCAAATTTTTTTGTAGTTTTATTTTTTTATGATATAATTAAGATAACTAAAAAATTAAGATTTTATATTTAACTATTAATTATAGAAATATGTTATTAAATTGATGACAACAAATTATTGATAATATCTATCAAAATCTGATGTTTAAGGCTGAAATATATTTGCCAAAAATAGTTTGAGCTGTAACTATACTGTTATTCGGTCTGCTTATAGCTATACTTACATATGAACTAGTAATATACATATTTAGAAAATTTAAAATAGTTGATTTGATTAATAGGCTTGAATCAAAAATGGATTTAAATTTATGAGATAATAGCATTTCAGAATCAAGCGGTGAAAAAAAAGTTGTAACAAAAATTGTAACAAAAAAAGTAAGGAGAAAGAAACTTACTGAAAAAATAAATATAGATCAACTTGTTGCAAAGGCATTTTCTTATTATGCTTTTCTAATTTTTTTTAGATTTAGTATTGTTTTTATTTGAATTACAGATGTTGAAATATTTTTGAGTGATGTATTAAATTATTTACCAAATTTATTTATAGCAGTCCTTATATGATTTTTTTGAGTTAGGTTTGCTGATACTGTTTATGATATAGTTTATTATACTTTAGAATTGACAAAGCATCAAACAAGCAGAATAATAGCTATGGGGTCAAAATTTATTGTACTTTTTTTCACTATATTAATAGTTTTAAAATATATAAAAATAGTTGATCCGTTTATTACAAATACTATATTTGTTTGATTTATTTCAACTATTACGATATGAGCATGAATTGCTTTCTGACTCGGTTGAAAAGATGTAGCTCGTGAGATACTTGAGAGTTTTAAAAAATAACAGTTTTAACAATTTTTATTTAAATAACCCATTATTTGGGTTATTTTTGTATTTATATAAGAAATTATAAATTCTTGAACTTTACAAAACCATAAATTTTTATACACTATCACTATGTACTATAGAACTAACCACTAACTTAATGAAACAAGACTTTATAAATTATATCAAAAAAGAATTTGATTTTGGCGATGAGGAGATGATGCAATTTGAAAGTGCTTGTAGTATGCCACTTAAAAAATCAATAAGAGTTAATACAAACAAGATAAGTATTGAAGATTTCAAAAAAATAGCAGAAGATAATAACTGGAAACTGACAGAAACTAGTTTATGAAAAAATACATTTTATATTGATAGATTTGATGATCTGGATACTGCTTTATGAAATACTTCAGAGCATCAAAAAGGTTATTTTTATGTGCAAGAATTGGCTGCATCAAGTTCGCCTTATTATATGTCTGGGGATAATATAGACAAAGAACCTTATGTTATATTAGATATGAGTGCAAGTCCTGGGTGAAAAACTACTCAACTTTCAGAATATTATCCAAACTCTATTATAGTTGCAAACGAGATTAATAAAGAGAGATTTAAATGACTTTTTTTTAATCTCGATAGGATGTGAACTTTGAATGTAGTATGTACAAATTATGATGGTAGGTTTTTTAAGGAAACTCCTGAATTATTTGATAAAGTGCTTTTAGATGCTCCATGTAGTTGAGAGGGGACAGCATACAAGACTGATGATTCTCTGAAATACTGGAATATAAAAAATATAAAATCAATCTCAAAACTTCAACTTACACTAATAGATAGTGCAGTAAAAACATTGAAAATATGATGAGAACTTGTTTATAGTACTTGTACATTAAATAAACTAGAAAATGAATGAGTTATTGATGCTGTTTTAGAGAGATATAATGATTGTTTGGAGGTGATTTCTTTAAATAATGAACAGAATTCATTGTCATCCTGAACAAATGTGAAGGATCCCTTAAGCAATTTAATAACTCATAATCAATGTTCAAGGGACTCTTCGTTACACTCAGAATGACAAAATTTTATTAGAAATTGGCCACACATAAGTCATACTGGATGATTTTTTGTAGCAAAAATTAGAAAAATAAAAAGCATAGATAATGAAGAAGAAGATAAAAAGCCACAATATTCTAGAAATTCAATGTTTGATGTAAAAATAGACAAAAAAAATAGATTTTCACAAGTACAAAAAGATATAGTACAAAATTTTGAAAAACTTTCTTCAAAGGATACAAAATTTTTAGAAAAATATATAGATGACAATTATAACTTTTCTATAAAATATAAGAAATTTTATAGATATAAAGATGATGTTTTTATGACAGATAAAGATATAAGTGATTTGTGGAAAAAAATATTTTTTTATAAGATATGAGTAAATATATGAAAATATAAAAACAATGAATTTATTCCAAGTGATTACCTGGAAAATTTAAGGTAAAAAAATAAGATATTGTAACTACAATATCTTATTTTTTTAAGTCATTTTTTAAAAATTAAACACATCAACAACTTTTCAGTTTATCATTATATTATCTGCTCTTGAAAGAATTATAGGTTTATGTTCACTATCTTTTGATTTTGGTAATAGGTATAAAGTATCTCAATCAATTTTTGGAACTTTGATAGTAGCACATGCATCAACTATAAAAAGAAAAGCATTATTCTCATTTAAATTAATATCATCTTTCTTAATAAGCACATAACTTCCATTTTCTATAGTTTTTCACTTAACTTTGTAATCATTCATAGAAGTTCATTCAATTTTCAAGAAAAAATAATTACTTTCATTTCATGTAATCATACTTTTAGATATGGTAAGTGTACCAAGTTCATTTTCTTCTGCAAATACAAGGGGTTTTCAAGCATTGGCATATCCTAATATAGGGATATTTAGTATTGTTTGAATTCAAATACTATTTCAAAGTTTGATACCTCTATAATTACTATCTCTTTTTATAAATCATTTTTTTTCAAGAGATTCTAGATATTGAGTAACTCATCTTTTTGATTTTTGTTCAAGTATAATCCTAAGTTCCTCAATAGTTGGTGATTTACCATATTTTGTCATAAAACTTACAATTTTATCCAAAACTTTTTGTTGGTTATCTGTAATCATAAATAATATTATTAAATAATAAGTATGTATATAGTATATAGATTATTTTTAGAAGTCAAATTTTTCTTCACATAATCTTTACATTAAAAGATTGTAAATAACTTAAAATTGTATATCATATACTTACGGAAATTAGAGAATCATTCATTTTCGAGTTAAAGCCTTAGTTTAAAAACTAAACTCTAAAAGATTCTCTAATTTTTGTTAAAATATAATTTTTTAGAGATATGATTAATTTATGAATATACATTAAAATATTTACAATTATATTTATTTTATCATTTTTTGGTAAAGTCTCAGCTTCAACTTGAGTTACTATAGTTGAGTTGAAACAAAATATAGTTATATTACAAGAAAAACAGAAGGAGATATACGAAAAAACTCCTGATTTATCAAGTGTCTCGGATATAAAAATTTTTTTAAAAGATGACCTAACTATTGATCAAATAAATGAAATAAAAAAAATTATACTTGATTACAACGATTTTAAAACTAATAATATTAATATTGAGGATTATCAAAATCAATTACTTTTTGTTAAAAAAGAAACATATAAGAAATTGACAGTTTATGTGAAAAATGAGAAACTTGATAAATTTTTAAATTATATAAGAGATAATTTAGAAACAATAAAACAAGATAATTTAATTAAAGATGAAATATCTAAAAATAAAGAAATTTTAGAAGAAAAAATTGATACAATAAAAATCAAAATCAAAGAAAATAAAGATGAATCTGAAAATAATATAAATGATATAATCAATATAAAAGTAGATGAAAAAATAAAAATAATAAAAGAAAATAAAGATTTTCAAAAGTTGGCTTTAGAAAAAAGAAAGTATATTATTACACAAGTTGTAAAAAAAATCGAACTTAAAAAATCAAAAAAGGAAAAAACTTGAAATCAACTTAATGAGAGAGAATTGTACATATATGATATAGTTATAGAAAAATTAAATTTATTTTTAAAAGAACTTAAATAAAACTATTTTTTTAAATTGGAAGTTTATAAAATGGATAAAAGTAATATTTTGCTAAATATCAATTTAATTATATTGTATAAAACAAAAAACACACTTTAAACAAAAATTTAGTAAATTGGTATCAAAATAAAAAAGTACAGTCAATATAGTCAAGTTAAATTTACAAATAAATTTGATAAACATCAATTAAAAATTAAAATTATTTTTAAATTTAAGGTAAAAATAATTTTTATAATAATCTTCAACAATATGAAAAAAAATACAAAATTAAATAGAGATATATTTAACAAGGCTCCTTCAAAAATAAGTCCAGTACTATTAAAAAAACTTAGTCTAAAGTCTTTAAAATATAATAAAAAATGATTCACTC
>JAGXIW010000003.1 GCA_024635475.1 bacterium
AAACAAAGCTGATCAAACTGAAAACAAAGCTGATCAAACTGAAAACAAAGCTGATCAAACTGAAAACAAAGCTGATCAAACTGAAAACAAAGCTGATCAAACTGAATCAATAGATCAAAAAGAATTAGAAAAAAATAAGACTACACTTGAAAAAATAAAAACAGAGTATAAGGAAATAATAGATATATTAGAAAAACATTCAATAAATAATCCCAAATTAAAAGAAATTATTAATGAGATTATTAATGCAGAAAAATCTATTGATAGTATAGATAAAATAAAATCAAGTAAGGATTTTGATCCGATTAAAAAAGTATTAGCAAAATATGAACAACAAATCTTCGCTACTTTACACGAAGAAGCAATTAAAACTAACAACACAAAAGACCTAAAAAAAGTTGCAGATAATTTCAAAGAATTATGAGTAATCAGTGAAGATAGATACAATGAGATATATAATTGGGTTGATGAAATAGATAAAAAGAAAATTCCAACAATAAAAACTGCTATTCCAGAACTTACTCCTGAATATACCGCTAGATGAGATACTCTATATAAAAAGACAGAAGATGCTAGTATAGTCATCAAAGATGGCAAAATGATATGTAAATCAAATGAATCTGGCTTGAAGCTAGTAGATTATAACTCTCTTGATGAAGAGTGAAAAGCACTAGCTGATAAGATGAAATTAGACCTAAAAATAAAAGAATTGAAAAGTGATTTAGGTGATAATAAAACTAAAGAAGAGATTTTAGATATCGTAAAAAGATTAATTCAAAGTAAATCTCTAGATTCAATTGAAAAATCAGATATAGATTATATCGTTTATGATTTTTCAAAGAAATTACCTATATTTAAAGACAGTTTAGACAAAATCTGATCTAATACAAATTTAAAAAATGAAGATAAATTAAAACAAATTGTAAATATTTTTTATCAAAACATTACTTGAAATATTAACTATAATGAAATTGATAATCAAGATATCAGTTATATGATTTCTAAATCTAATCAAAAACTTACTGATTCAGACAATGAAACAACTAATTTACTAAAACAAAAAGAAACAAAATTACAAGAACTAAAAAAGAGATTCCCCAACCTAGATGAAAAAGCAATTGCAGAAAAAATACAAAATCAAGAAAACAGAATGCAAGACACAATCAAATTTTGTGATAATTATTGACTTAGTTCTCTCGGACATATCGCATATATCAAAAAAGTTATTATAGAGTTCAATAAAAAAGAAGTAGATAATCAAATACCTCTTGATATATGAACATGAACAGAATTTATGAAAAAAGATAATTTGGATATATACCGTAAACATATGACTAAATTATTTGGGAGAAAAGAAAATGAGATTTATAAATCTGATTGAACAGGCTTACTTGATTATGACAAGACTAATCAAGAACCAACAACAAAAAAATATCTAGAAAATCTACTGAAAGAAAATGGAGTATTAAAACAAAACTGAGAACTCAATATAAATAAAGTACAATATTTACTAAATAAATGACAAGATGAAGCAGAAGCTGACGAATTAATAGAAAATATTTAAATGAATTATACAAAAAAAGCTAGATAAATTGGAAGTGGAAAATAGAATTTGTATTTTCCACAAAATTGGGTAAAATTGGAAAATAGAATTTAAATAATCAAATTTAAATTAGATTATTTTTTAATTAATTCAATATGTACGATATAAGAATATTTATAGAGAATAATTGAGATTTTTGAGGCAGAGTAAATGCCTGAAAAGAAATAATATATTGAGTTTGAAAAAACCATGATGAACTTATAACAAATTTAAGAGATTGATTAACTTTGGCATTTCAAGAAAATAAACTCACAAAAAATACTAACAGATTAGTATCTTTTTTAGAATGTAACAAAAAAGATACTATATGCCACTAACATATAAACAAGTACAATTAATACTAGATGATTTTGATTTTATATTATCAAGAAGTAATTGAAGTCATTTTAGATATGAAAAACAATGATTTTGAGTAACAGTTCCCTTTCACAAAGAATTTGCTACAAAAACTGCAAAAAGTATACTATCGGATATATCAAAAATCTGATGAGTAGATTATAAACAATTAATAGAAAAATATAATATCAAGATATAAATATAAAAAAATATGTTAAATATTGAAAATGGATGGTACAGAATAAGTGCTAAAGCTTTAATATATAATGAAAAAGGAGAAATCTTGTTGTGTAAAGAAAATAACTGAGTATGGGATATTCCTTGAGGATGACTTGATCACTGAGAAAACCCTTTAGAATGTATAAAAAGAGAGTTAAAGGAAGAAATGTGATTAGAAATAATTACAATTGAAAATACTCCAAAATATTTTATAACGGCTCATAAACCAGAAAGTAAAACAAGACCATGGATAGCAAATATATGCTATGTTGTGAAAGTTAAAGATTTAAATTTCACTCCAAGTGATGAATGTACTGAAATATGATTTTTTTCTCCAAATAATATAAAAAATTTAAAAACTATTATAAATGTACTTGAATTATCTAAGCAAATGTTAATAAATGATAACATTTAAAAATAACTTTTTTATTATGCAAACAACTTCTCATTTTATAGGAATAGAATTAAAAACTAATTTATTTTCAGATATATTTGTTAAAGTTTATAATTATTTAAAAGAAAATCAAGTCATCCTATAAAGTGTCAATCTCCTAGATAAGTCATATTTTCATTTTATGATATATATACTAGAACTTCCGAAAAATACTATTTTTATTTCAAATTTACAGTCAAATGCAAATTTTAGTTATTTTTTTTATGGTGTAATGTAAAATACATATAGTTCAAAAAATGGTGGAGAAAATAAAAATATTTGACAAAGAAATATATATTATTAAATTAATAGCTAATGTTTTATATATTATTATTATTATATGAAAAAAATAGATCTTATACTTTTAGAAGAAGCCAATAGGCTATTAGCTTTAAATGAACAAGAAGTACTTTTTAATATAGTAAAAGAATTAATAGAAGATATTAGTTCATTTGTAAAAGAAATATTAAATTGAAATGTTAATGAAAAGGAACTAGAAGAAAATTTTCTTACAAAAACAATTGTATTTTTATGAAAATTAGAAAAAATTCGTAATACAGTAACATCAAAAAAATTAGGCCAAATAATTATTCCTATAGATTTCAATTTAATTGATTATAATGATTTTATAGAATACTATAGATTCTTAGAAATACAATCTGATGAGTGAATAACAGGAGTAATGTGAAACACTACAAGTGTGTTTAATAAATTACAGAAATCTGATAATTATAAATGAGTTTACCTTTTACAACAAGAAGTTTATGAACATGAAAATGATGTTGATGATTCAAGATATTATGTAATTCTTAAATGATTATAATTCTTTATGAAATTTATATTACCCGATGATAGTAACCTTACACCTTCAGATAAAGCAATAATTCAAAATTCAATTCTTTTATCTGTATATGATGAAACATATCCACTTTGAAATATTGATAAAGCAACTGAACAAGTAAAAAATTGAACCCAAAGAATACTTTTTTGGTGAAATTCTGTAAATGATATAAATTTATGAAAATGATGAACTATAGCATTAATAAAAGATTCCTCAAAATGAGACTCTACAGTTGAAATGTGTAGAGCTTGATCAAGTGTGAATAATTGAGGTTGATTGCAAGCTGTTTCAAAATTATTTAATGATTTCTTAAATTCTACATTTAATCAATTATTTGCAACTCCTAGAAATTGTTTAGACAGAATAAATTCTAATTGAGAATTAATACCATGAGGAAAGCCTATATCAGCAATTTATTCAAGACTTAAAGATGTGCAATTTTGGTGAATAGCACCATGGTATATTATGCCTTGAAATTCATTAGAATTATTGGATTTAAGAATATATACTAAATATGATGTATGTTTACATAGAATTAAAAAATGAGATAAACTATATATTTATTCAGATTTCAATAAGAAAATTTTTTCTAAAATGTTAGAAAATAATTATTGAATAGCAGATTTTTTATGAGATAATACTACGATTGCAAATCCAGTTTCATCTTCTGATTTTTCAGTTAGATATGAAAAAAATGATGCTTTGAGGAAATATAACTATTCTATGTATGAAGTTTGTGATAAATGATGTATTACATGAGATACTATTGATTTACATATGAATACTATATGAAGTTGAGTTAATTTAGTTAAATTAGATTTATTTGATAAAAATAATCTAGAATTACAAAGAAAAATAGAATTACTATGATTTAAGATGGTTTCATTATTTCCTGAATGAAATAAAATGATGTGATATTGGTTTTATAGTGAAAATAAAAACTATGCAATTCCTCATTATTTTAATGAAGAAAGTTTAAAAGAATCTTCTTCTCTTTCGATACAAAAAGAAATTATTAATTCTATTATATATTAACAAATAAATATGTCATTTGATCAAGAAAAGTTAGATAATCTTAATTTAGAAATATTAAAGGCTTATGATATTGTTAGTAAAATTTGTATTAATACTAGTGTTAGGAAATTAAATTGGATATCTAAATTAACAGGTCAAAATGTATATTGAAAATTTGAAAGTGATCAATTAACTTGATCTTTTAAAATCAGATGAGCATATTACAAATTAAATAAAATTAAAAGTAATAATAAGTCAGTCATTGCGGCTTCTGCCTGAAATCATTGATTAGCCGTTGCTGAAGCATGAAAAATTCTTTGAATAAATACTAGCATATGCATTCCAATTAATGCTAGTACAATTAAAAAAGAAAGATTATCTTATTATAATCATTCAATTATTCAATATTGAAATTCATTAGAAGAATCTACAAATTATGCTAGAAAAATAGCAAAAGAAAAAGATTTAGAATTTATTTCTCCTTTTAATGATTTAGATATTATTTGTTGACAATGAACACTTGCTATAGATATGTTAAAACAGATAAATAATATTGATACTATTATTATTCCAGTTTGAGGGGGTGGATTAATAGCTTGAATGGCTGTATATACGAAGAAAAATCATCCAAATATTAAAATTATATGAGTCGAACCTGAAAACTACAATTCGGTAAGTTCCTCATTAAAAAATTGAGAAATAACGAGAGTTACAAATATTCCTACTTTTGCTGATTGATTATCTGTCAATTTAGAAAAAAATTCTTTAACATATGAAATTATAAGGGATTTAGTTGATGAAATAATAGAAGTATCTGAAGAAGAAATAGCGGCAGCTACTTTATGAATTTTGTATCATGAAAGTAAATTAGTTGAACCGTCATGAGCTATTTCTATTAGTCCTATATTATCATGAAGAATTTGATTAAAATATTGAAAAATTGCAGTAGTATTTTCTTGATGAAATGTTTCAACATCAAATATTACTAAAATTTCAAATTACCCTTTTAAAAATATAAACTTAGCAAAATTTACAAATTATATTTACCCTATTGTAGAGAATGAAATAAAAATAAAATGAATAAATACGATATCAATTGTAAAAAATAATAAATTAGATGATGATTATGACTATGATATTAAATATATTAATTCAAGATTTTCTGATATTAGAAATAAATTAGATTCTTTTAAAGCTAAATTTAATGAATATCTAGATTATTGTAATAAAAAATGAATTTATATTGATAATTCTTCAATAGAAAAAATAAATAGTATAGTTGATATTATTGAAAAATGACTTCAAAAGAATAATAAAATAATCTTAAATATTAATAATGTTATAGATTATAATAGAGAAATTACTAAATATTTACAAGATTATAGATCATTTCTTCATCTCATAATGATAATTGAAATTATGTTAGATTATAGGTCTGCATCTTATGAACAAAGTATTGATTCAATGTTTTTTTCATTAGATTCACAAGATAGTCCAAATGTAAATTATAATAGGTATGAAAGCAAATATATATTGAATTTAGAAAATCAATTATCTGATATTTTATGAATAAATAATGAAAAAAATAGTTTAATTGTTACTTCATCATGAATGGCTGCTTTTAATTTGATTGAAAATTATTTAGTAAAATATATTTTATCTCAATGAGATACTATATTAGTGCCAAATTATATTTATTTTGAATCTGAAGAACAAATAAAAAAATTATATTGAATTAATTTTGTAAAATGAGATACCTACGATACAAATGAAATCATAACATTAATTTTAAAAAATAAGCCTAAGGTTGTTTTTCTAGATCCAATGACAAATACTCTGGAATTAAATATGATTGATATAAAAACAATTATTGAAAAAATTTCAAGAAAAATAGATTATAAAATTTCATTTGTAATTGATTGAACTATGGTTTCATGAGCTATTAATCCATTTAATTTTAATATAAATTCAAATATAGATATATTTTATTATGAAAGTTGTAG
This sequence comes from bacterium, assembly GCA_024635475.1. Taxonomy (GTDB): domain Bacteria; phylum Patescibacteriota; class Gracilibacteria; order BD1-5; family UBA6164; genus Altimarinus. Next base: position 6,450 of record JAGXIW010000003.1, read on the forward strand.
TAAATATTTACAACTATGACTAGATATGTCTATGTGATGATTGGTTGTTACAAATATTGACTACAAAAATCATTTTATTAGATTAAGAAGAAATGTATGATGAATAATGTATGACACTTCAGTTCATATGTTTCCAATTTTTTCTAGAAAAGAACATATTCTTAGAATGAAAAGATTTTCTAGAAATTGATTATTAGTAGCAAATTTAATTAATAATGATAAAAAGCTTATATGAAAAGTTAAAGCTATTTTTCCTTTGGAAAAATCTCATAATGCCAATACTATTGCTGAAAAATATGAGTTTATTTGATGAGTAATTACTTTTAAATTTAATAATGTTTTTCTAAATCAAAGAGATATTTTAAATGCTGTAATTGATAGAATTATAAAAAAATCAAAAGATAGGTGAATTTCTATAACAAAATGAGTTAGTTTTTGATTTTCACTACCAAGAATTTCAGCTGCAGCTGCAATGAATGAGTTGGAACCTCCTTTTCTGAGACTATCAGTTTGAGATAGATCAAAAATTGAAACAGAATTATTAGCAAATGTAATTTCTGACTCATTTTTTGAACATGTTAAAGTTAACACTGATTTATAATTATAAAGAATTATTGACCAATCACCTATATTAAAAAATAATTAATATTTCCCCCTACTTCTTCTCCTTATAAGCAACAAAATTATCTTCTCCGCTTTTATATCTTCAAGTATTTTTATAATCTTTTGATGGAGAACTAGATATCTTAGAAAAAAGTATTTGTGCTATCTCCATTTTTGGTCTCAAGATTATAGGAACACTATTCAAATTACACAACTCAAATGTGATATTTAAAAAATGCCCAGGATTTATAATTCAAGCAGTATTATGAACAAGTAATCAGATTCTAGCTAAAGAACTTTTTCAACTTAATTGTACTAAGTATTTATCTGATCAAAAATAATCAACAGAAATTCACAATATACTTACTCAAGGATGTAATACAAAAGTTTCATCATCTTGAAGAATGATTTCTTTATATTTTGGTAATATCTTTTTAACTGGGTCAATAAAAGGAGTACTATGTCTTCAAAATACTAAAAATTTATTTCATAGAAGTATATCATAACTTGCAGGTTGCAATCTACTCGGATCAAAATCTGATATCACAATATCTTTGGCTTCCAAAGCCTTTTTTATATCCACGTCTGATAAATACATAAATCTAAAAATAAAATAATAAAATATCGTTGCCCTTATGTTATTTATATGTATAAAAAAATCAAATTAAAATAATTTGCATATATACCGTATATAGATATAATCATTTTTAATTATTTACTAAACTCTAAAAACTTTTAGAAATATGGGGTCTTAGGGGGTGAGATTCTAGTGAGCAGTAACAGAAAGCACAAAACACTAATTCTGAAATTCGAAGCCCCCTAAATCTTTTGCTTACTTTTGGATTCAAAAGTAAAACTTAATTGTTTTTAAAAAAGGAAAACTGTTTTTATGATTCTGAAAATTTGCTTCAGAATGACAATTTATTCTTTAATCTTTAACCTCTATGTTCTCACTCGTAAAATCAATAGCCATAAACTGATTATCTTGAACTATAATCGATGTAGAAGTAGATATCAATTTTGGGATGACAAGCTTCACGATAGTATGACTTCCCGATCAATGAATCCAAGAAAGTAAAGAAAGGATAAGAAGTGCCTTAAAATCAAGTTATGCCAAACTTCCAACTACTAGAATTACTGTAAACCTAGCTCCAGCTGATATAAGAAAAGTTGGTCCAAGTTTTGACCTACCTATAGCTATTTGAATCCTTATATCAGATGAAGTAATTATTGAACAAAAATTGATAGAGTGAAGTATCTTCTTATGAGAATTGGCCCTAGATTGAAAACTTAGAAAAGTGTCAGGAATACTTCCTGCGACTATTTGAGCTCGCGAAAACTGATTTAAAAGAGTATTTATCCCAAAAGAAAATGTAAAAGAAGCATCAATAGTAGATTGAATAGAAGTAGTTTGAATAGAAAGTTTACATGATTTGATAGATATACTAAACCTAAAAAAAGAATATGAAGTTGCAGAAAAAATAGATTTAAAAAGTCTGAGAAAAGAAAAAGTTGAAAAATACGATTTTTCTTATGTAATCGGTCAAGAATTTGCAAAAAGAGCATTGATAGTTTCAGCAGTATGATGACACAATATAATAATGAGCTGACCTCCTTGAAGTGGTAAAACTATGCTTGCAAAAGCTCTTAAGACAATACTTCCCGATTTATCAATAGAAGAATCAATAGAGATATCAAAAATATATAGTATTTCAGGGCTTTTAACGATAGATAATCCAATAATCATAGAAAGACCTTTTAGAACAGTACACCACACAGCAAGTAGTATAAGTATAATAGGATGATGAAGAAATGCTAAGCCCGGAGAGATAAGTCTCGCTCATAAATGAGTGTTATTTTTTGATGAAGTATTAGAATTTCAAAAGACAGTTTTGGAAGTTCTTAGGCAACCTCTTGAAGATGGTAATATAACAGTTAACAGAGTAAACTCTACATACACTTACCCTGCTAAATTTATGTTTGTAGGAGCTATGAATCCTTGTCCTTGTGGATTTATGACTGATCCCAAAAAACAATGTATCTGCAGTGCAAAAGATATAGAAAAATACAGATCAAGACTTTCTGGACCACTAGTTGATAGAATAGATATATTTATAGAAGTACCAAAAGTAGAAACTGATAAATTTGGTAAAAATAGCCAAAAATGAGAAACCTCAAAAGAAATAAAAGAAAAAGTAGAAAAAGCCAGACTTATGCAATTAAAGAGATTTAGCTGAACAAAACACACTTTCAACTCTGAGATGTGATCAAAAGAAATAGAAAAATATTGCAAGTTAAGTGATGAATCAGAAACTATACTGAAACAAGCTGTTAATAATCTAGACTTATCAGCAAGAAGCTATTACAAGATACTAAAACTTTCTCGCACAATAGCTGACATAGAGTGAAGTGAAGATATCAAGACTCCTCATATACTTGAGGCTTTGGGATTTAGGAAGAAGAATTAATCCTCTTTCATTATGAGTTTTTACGAAGAATGACAATATAATAAATATTCATTTACTTTTTCATATTTTTCATTAAAATCATGTAAAGAACTATATTTAAGAGTAAACTTATGAAAGCACTTATTTTTGATTTTGATTGAGTAATTCACGATACATTTGATTTTCATAGAAATAAAATCTGAGAATTTTTTAATATTGATTTTTCTGCAGAAGATCTTAAGGATATGCAAAATTGAAATATTTTTTCTGCTGATAATATAAAAATAGATACATTATGATGGGAAGGTTATAGAGACTATATTTATTCTGAGTATTCTATTCTAGAAATTGATAAAAATATCCAAAATATAATCTTAGAATTAAGTAAAAATTATTCTTTACATATAATAAGTTCTGGCTGAACAAAAAATGTAACAGAATATTTAAAAAATAATCAAATCCACAATGTTTTTTGAGATATTTTATGTTATGAATTTCATAAATCAAAAGTAGTTAAATTTGAACATATTTTTTCTAAATATAAATTAAATTCCGATGAGTGTTTATTTGTAACCGACACTTTATGAGATATACTTGAAGCAAATGAAGTCTGAATTAAAACTATTGCCGTTGATTTTGGATATCATGATAGAGAAAGACTAGAAAAATGAAATCCCTATAAAATTATTTCTAGTTTTAATGAGCTTTTGAACATATAATTATATTTGTCATTCTGAATTTTTATGAAGAATCCCTTAAACAATGTCTTTTATATTTATTCAAGTTAAAGGGATACTTCGTTTCACTCAGTATGACAATATAGTAAATTTATACTTCTATCTACACATACTAACCATAAACTTATGAAACAATTTAAAATTACTGAAAATGATGCAAACCAGAGACTTGATAAATTTCTAAAAAAGCTTTTACCTCTAGCGACTAGAGGACTTTTGTATAAACTAAACAGGACTAACAAGATAAAAGTTAATACAAAAAGAGAGGACAACGAGTATAAATTGCAGACTTGAGATGAAGTAAAGATATTTTTACTTGATGATGATTTTGATAAATTATCTAAAGAAATAGAAAAAAGACCAGTCTCTTTTTCAGAAACCGGTCTTAGGAGTCTATTAGACAAAAAAGATATAGTTTTTGAGGATAGTTTCTTGCTTGTAGTAAACAAACCTTCCTGAATCAATGTACATCCAGGAGATCATAAGACAAAGGAAACAAATCTAATTAGCCAAGTACAAGATTATCTATGAGATAAATTAAATAGTCTTACATTTAAGCCAAGTCTAGCTCATAGAATAGATAGGGATACTTCTGGAATAGTGATAATCGCAAAGAAAAAAGATATACTAACTAGACTGGTTGAAGACTTTAAAAATCATAAAAACATAAGAAAATATTATATGGCTTTAGTTTCTGGAAGTCTAGACAAAAAAGAATGAATAATAGATAAAAAGCTTGAAAGAATAGAAAATGCTAAAAATGAAAATAAAGTTCAAATCTCTGAAAATGGGTTAAAAGCAATAACTCATTATAAAGTTTTAGAAGAATTAAAATTTCAAAATGAGATTTTTTCCCTACTTGAAGTAGAAATAAAAACAGGTAGAATGCATCAGATAAGAGTACACTTGACTTATATATGACATCCTGTAATCTGAGATAAGACTTATGGTAACAAATCTCTAAATCATTATCTACAAAAAGAGCTTTGAATAAATAGACAATTTCTTCATGCTTCTAGAATAGAATTCACCCATTACTGAACTTGAAAAAAGATAACTTTGGAAGCCAGATTAAAAGATGATATGAAAAATGTTTTCGAGAAAATAAAAAAGATTTAGTTTTTAAAAACTAAATCTTTTTTATTACTTTATCAACAAACAGCACTCCATCAAGGTGATCTATCTCGTGTTGAACTATACGAGCAGAAAGTCAACTTAGATATAGTACAACTTCCTTTTTTTTATCATCAATAAAACTTATTTTTATACTTTTAAATCTTAGTACTTCTCATTTTTTACCTGGAACTGAGAGGCATCATTCTCTCTCTGTACATGTTTCTTTTGAATTTTCAATAATCACAGGATTTACCATCATAATTGTTGGAAATTTTTCATCTTCCCAATCTTTGATTAGACTTACAACAATAAGTCTATTATTATACCCTACTTGAGGAGCAGCAAGTCATACTCAACCATTTTTAGGATTTTTTATATATTTTATCATCTCTTTTCCAAGCTTTAAATAAGTATTAAACTCTGTAGGTTTAATTTCTTCACTGACTTTTCTAAGGATTTCATTATCTGTTCAAGTTTGGATTTTTAACATAAGGAGTTATTAGTTTTATTTTTAAAAGTTGTCATTCCTGGCTTGACCAGGAATCTATCAATTCACTAAACTTTTTTAATTCTCTTAATAGAAATAAAATATGTTTGTTTCTTAAGTTAGTTTAAATCCTCTTTACCTTAGGGATCCCCGGGTCAAGCCCGAGGATGACAAAAGAAGAGGTTTTACAATGACAGTTCCTACATATTATATCTCAAATTCTTATTTTTTCAAAATTTTTAGTTTATCATTTTCTATACTTAAAGTTACATTATCTCAATCTACTATTTCTCACTTCAATAAATAATTTGATAATTCATTTAAAACTATGCTTGTAATTGCTCTTTTCATAGGTCTAGCTCCAAATTCTTTATCAAATCAAACAAGTATTAAATAATTTTTAAGCTTCTTATCAAAACTTACTTCTATATGTTTTTCGCTTAATATTTTTGTTACATTTGCTAATAGTAAATCAACTATTTTTTCAAGCATCTCTTTGTTTAGCGAGTTATAGACAATTATATCATCAATCCTATTTATAAACTCTGGCCTAAAGTAGTTTTTCAATTCTCATAAAACTTCTTTATTTATTTCTTCATAAGTTTTATTTTTTTCAATCATCTCTTGTATTTTCTGACTACCTATGTTTGAAGTCAAAATAATAATTGCATTTCTAAAATCAACTGTTTTTCATTTACTATCTGTCAATCTACCATCATCAAGCACTTGAAGTAATGTATTAAATACATCAGGATGAGCCTTTTCTATCTCATCAAAAAGTATTACCGAAAATGGTTTTCTCCTAACGGCTTCCGTTAATTGTCATCATTCTTCATACCCTACATATCCAGGAGGAGCTCAGATAAGCCTCTGAACTGAGAATTTTTCCATATATTCACTCATATCAATCCTTATAAAAGCATCACGAGAATTAAATAAATTCAAAGCAAGTGCTTTAGCTGTTTCAGTTTTACCAACTCAAGTAGGTCATAAAAACAAGAAACTTCAAATTGGCTTTCATTCTTCTGAAAGCCCAGCTCTTGACCTCCTGATAGCATTTGATATAGCTATAATTGCCTTATCTTGTCATATAACAGTTTGTTTTAATATATCTTCAAGTTTCAATAACTTTTCTTTTTCTGATTCAATAAGTTTAGTCACAGGAATTCCTGTCCATTTTGATACTATTTCACCTATATCTTCTATTTCAACCTTATCTCTAAGATATGACTTACCAGATTTTTTTATTTCTTCCAGTTTATTATCTATTTCTAAAATTTCTTTTTCTAAAGCTGGTATTTCACCATAATTAATTTTAGCAACTTCAGCAAAATTGGCTTCTCTTTCAAAATCTTTAGATTTTTGTTTTAATATTTCTATTTTTTCTCTAATTTCTTTAGATCAATTTATCAAATCTTTTTCTTTTCTCCATGTTGATTCTAATCTTGTATATTCTTCTTTTTTTGAAGCTATTTCTTGTCTTAGTTTATCTAAATTATCACCTTTTATGCCCCCCTTAATAAGGGGGATGCCAACGGCAGGGGGATTTTCACCCTTCTTAGCTTCTAATTCTATCTCTAAACTTCTGATTTTCTTATCTAAAATATCTAAATCAACTGGTTTTGAAATAGTTTTAAGTTTTACTGAAGATAGAGCTTCATCAATGAGATCAATTGCTTTATCTGGTAATTTTCTATCTGGAATATATTTTACACTAAGTTCAACTGATGCAACAATTGCTGAATCAGATATTTTTATACCATGATGAGTTTCATATTTATCTTTGATTCATCTCAAAATAGCCAGAGTATCTTCCACACTTGGTTCATCAACAAGCACTGAAGCAAATCTCCTTTCTAATGCAGCATCTTTTTCTATATATTTTCTATATTCATTTATAGTTGTGGCTCAAATCATATGCAAAGCTCATCTTGCTAGAGATGGTTTAAGTAGATTTCAAGCATCAGCTTGTCATTCTGAAGCTCAAGCTCCCACTATAGTATGAAGCTCATCTATAAAAAGTATTATATTTCCATTTGATTTTTCTACTTCCTTGATTACTGCTTTCAATCTCTCTTCAAATTCTCATCTGTATTTTGCTCAAGCAAGTAATGACCCCATATCTAGCGATATTATTTTTTTTTGTAACAGGTTATCTGGCACTTCTTTTTCAACTATTTTTCTTGCAATTCATTCTATAATTGCAGTTTTACCAACTCCAGGATCTCAAATCAAAACTGGATTATTTTTTGTTCTTCTTGATAATATTTGCAGGGTTCTTCTTATCTCTTCTTCTCTTCATATCACTGGATCTATTTTTCACTTACGAGCCAAATCGACTAAATCAATTCAATATTTTTTCAGAGCATTTAATTTATTTTCTCAGTCATTATCAGTTATTTTTTCCCCATTTCTAAATTTTTCTATTACTTTTAAAACTTCATCATAAGTTATATTAAATGATTTTAAAATAGATTTAATTTTATCGCTTCAATTTTTGATAGTAGATAATAGTAAATGTTCTTCAGTAGCAAATTCATCTTTGTTTTTCTCTGCAATACTTTGAGCTTCATTTAAGATGTTGTTTAATTCATGACTTAAATTTAGATTATAATTTCACTCTATTTTTGATAAATTATCAAGTTCTTTTTTTATATTTGCATTCAATATCATCAAATCAACTCATAAATCAAGCAATATCTCTTTTACTATACTATCTTCACTTTGTAACATAGAGTAAAATAGATGAATTCCAGTAATTTCTGGATTTTTATTTCTATTAGCCAAATCTTGACTTTCTGCGATTCTAGAACTAGCATTGATTGTAAATTTTTCGATATTCATAATTTTTTAAAATTAAGAAATAAAGAGCTATTTAGCACCCTTTTATTATATGTGCTAGTATTTAAAAGTCAAAAGATTTCTGAAATTAAAAAGAATCTAATTAAATTTTTATTTGAATTTCTTCTTTAAATTTTGAATTAACGGCATATACAAATATTTTTCTCAAGTTTATATCAATATTTTTAATATTATCAATTTCTTCATTCAATATATTTTCTATATTTAATCTATGATTTTCAAAAATCTCTGAATTATTTATTTTTAAAAGAGTTATATGTGGAAAAAAATTATATTTATTATCTTCTATATAATTTCTATTATATTTATTATGAAAAATATCTCTATAATCTTTAAAAGGAATTTTTGATTCTGATTTTAAATATAAAACAAATCTATTTCATTCTCATCTATAAAAATAATCAAATCATGTTAATTTAATTTCATTATTTAAATCAAAAGATGATATAAAATCTTTTATTTGATTTTTTACATTTAAATCAATATCATTTTCTAAATAATACAATGTTATATGTGTTGATAATGGATTTTGAAATGATATATAATTTTCAATATTATGATCTTTAGTATATTCATATATTTTTATAAATATATTAGATAATATATAGGAATTTAAATCAATTCAGATAAAATGAGAAGTTGTTTTCATATATATTTATTAATTATAAAACTAATTAAGACCTTTAGATGAAAGTAATCCTTTTAATCTACTTACAGCTTCTGGAATATCTTTTTTAGATATTTGTGCATAAGCAATTCTTAATGAATCATTATATTCATTTTGTATTCAATATATTTTTCAAGGAACAAAAGTAACTCAATGATTTAATGCTTCTTGTTGTAAATCAGTAGTGTTTACTCAATTATTGAATCTTCACCATAAATAAAATCATCATTTACTATTTGAAAAATCTATTATACTATTATCTGACATAATTCAATTTTTTCTCATCTCAGATATTATTATTCATGACTTTTCTGCTATTGTTTGAGTATAATGAGCTATTGATTTATCTATTTCTCCTCTTTCAAATGCTTCTATAGTTACTCACTGCATAATTAGATTTGGACTAGATGTAGAATATTTTTGTAACTCAGAAATTCATCTAATAAATTCAGGATTTGAAACTAGAAATCATATTCTAACTCATGGGAAAAAAACTTTTGATACTGAATTTAAATATATTACATTATCTTTTTTTTCATCCATATCAACTATATTACTTCATAATTCATTATTTTCAAAATTATATAGTTTATATGGATCATCTTCTAATATTACAACTCAATATTTTTTTGCTAAATCATATAATTTTCTTTTAAAATTCTCATCAAAGATTATTCATGTAGGATTATGAAAATTAGGATTTATGTAAACTAACTTTGTAGTTTCTTGTTTCATAACTTCTTCTAATTTATACCAATCAATCAATTCTCAGTTTTCTTCTCAAAAAAGATTTAGAGGTAAAGATATAACATCTTTAGAGTTTCTTTTAAGACTTTCTAAAGCAGTATCATAAATAGGAGAAAAAACTACAGAATTATATTTTCATTGTAATATATACCTAGATGATAAATCTATTCATGCAGTTGCTCAATTTGTAATCATAATTTCATCAAGATTCAAATTTCATAAACCAAAATTATTAACTAAAAAGTTAATTCAATGTAGCCTTAGTTCTTCTAATCATAAAGAATTATTATACTGTAGAATTTCATATCATCTCTTTGAAATTGTTGCACTAACTAAGTCAGTAATTACTCAAGGATTAAATGTTTCATCCATATATCCCCATCATAGTGATAATATGTTTGATGGTAAAGGTACATTTTTAGGTTGCATAATATAAAAAAATTAACTTGTAAAATATTCTGTTCAATAATTTCTTATTCTTCTATTAAATATAGTTTTTCATTCATTTAAATAATCTTGAGCTCTAAAAACAAAATTATGATATTTATTACCTCAATTTTGTAACCTTGAAACTCTGTTTCATGAAACAACTTTTATATTAGGATTGTTAAATCAGGATAAACATTTTAATATATAATCTGGAGAAAAAACATTTGAACTATTTAAAATAAAAACATAATCAATATCTTGAGGTATAAAATTTTGAGTATGTCATATATTAATGTTTCATGGAAATATAAACTCTGAAGTATTAATATTTCATCAACTAGTTATTATAATTACTTTTATTTGTTTTTCTCAAACTTCATTTAAAATCTTTTCTTTATTATCTGTAAAAGATTTTATTAACTTATCTATTTCTTTAATCAAAGAAAGATAATCAAATCATCAATTTTCAAATATATAACTTCAATCAGGATTTAAATCAAATGATAAAAATCAAGTTCTTCATAAGATTTGTTCTGTTTTAAAAACAAAATTATAAAATGAATCCTTAATATGCTCATCTATATTTCATCAAAATATTTGTAAAAATTTTTGTGTGAATTCTCAATCTGTTATAAAATTTCATGATCTGTGTAATAGTTCTGATAATATATTCTTTAATGCTAAATATCTATGCAATAATGCTGGTAATTCTAATCATTCTCTTAATAAATTTTCAGAAAAATTTATATTATCTGAAACTGATGCATAATCTAGAATGGATTTTTTTCATTTTATTATAGAGTTTCTATATAATTCATAATGTTCGTTTAGTTCTTGTCAGCTCATACCTAAGATATCAATAAATACTTTTTTAAAATCAAATCTTCAAATAAAGATATTTTTTTCAGTCAGTACTTTTATCATTATATTTATTTTTACTAATTCAAATAAATAATAATCATATATTCAACTTCAATTTTCTTGAGCTATTTTTAATATAAATTCTAGTTTAGATTTTAAAAAAATAAGTCTCTCTATAGTTATTTCTGTATTAAATTTTTCTGATTCCCAACAAAAAGCTCCAATATAATCAATATTCCTATCCTGTAATAATAATTTTTCTAAATAATTATCATTATCATATAAAATAGCAGATGATCTACCTATTGTTTCTAATAAAAAAGGATTATTAACAGATGCATTGTTTAGTTCTTCTCTTGTATAAAAATTAAAAGCAAATAGATTTCTTATTCATAATTTATTTAATTTTCTTTTTAATTCTGGTGACTTTTTTTCTCTTTCATAAATGTCGTTATCATTATATCAATTTAGTACTATTATTAAATCATAATCTGAATATAATCAATCTTCTCTTGTAATATATGATCAAAATGTTCATATTGAAACCAAATCATTTCAAAATTCATCTTTTAATAAATCAATTATTTCCCTTTTGCTTACACTATTTAAAACACTATTTTTTTCTAATACAATATATCTTTTTCAATTAATAAATACTACTTGTGTAGTATAATCAAAATCTACAAATTCGTTTTTTAATATTCTACTTGATAAAACTTTATAAACATCTATTGTACTATCTATAATTCAATTTCAAAACAAAGAACTATTAATATATAAACTATCAGATTCTATATTAAAATCATCATCAATATTATATAATTGGCTTATAGATTCTATAACAACTTTTTTTCAGTTAGGCAAGTTCATATTTTTATATTTTTCTTAAAATTGTATAATGGTGCGTAGGAGAAATATTCCAAGGAAGAATAATATTTCAATTTTTATCTTCTATATTTACTACTTCTCAAAGTAATTTTGCATGATTACTTTCTTTTATTGATACATCATGTTGAACTAATTCAAATATTAACTCTTTTAATATACTATTCCATTCATTTACATTTAAAGATCAGTACCATTCTTTTTGTTCATCAAAAAATACCTCTCTTTTATATCACCACGGCATATGTCTTGATATTTCTGCTAATAATCATCTTGTTAATTTAATTTTTCAATCATTTAATCTTACAATTCAATCTGGGAATTCATTTTTTGCCCAATTAAATCAGTTTATAAATAGAATCATTCTAGCTAAATATGGTAAATTATTTGGTAATTCTACATTTTTCAAAATATCTACTTGACTTTGTTGTACCCTTGTTAAGTCAATTTCATTATTACTATCTATTCATAGTGAGTTTAAAAGTTCTCTTGATAATATTAAATCTGAACTATTTCTAACAGATAATATTAGTTTTTCTGTATCATTTAATGGTCTAACTGGATCTTTAATTAATAAATATCCTCATTCTCTTAATACTCTTTCTGCAGCTTTCAATCAGGTTATTATTCATTTATAATATGATTCTTTTGTAAATGGATTAGTTTCACTATCGCTATAATAACTTCATAATTCATGTAAAAAAGATGAATATGTTATTATATCCATACTATTATTTTGAAATCAATTCAGATCATATCAATTTCAAACAACAACTTTTCATTTTGGGGCTAACATAACAAGTTTTTCTCATATATCAACTCAAATAGTTCTTAATCTATCTCAAAAAAAAGCATCAAAGTTTAATATTAAATTTCAATCACATGCTCAAACATCTAATAAATTAAGAACTCTATCAGAATTTTGCTCTGTAATCTGTAATATTGAAGATTTAAAGAAATCAAGTTTTCAATCATTATCTTCTGACATAGAAGTGGCATATTGAACAGCTCCTCATTGTAATTTATTAGTTTTAGCTGAATTATCTAACATAAGTTAATAAAAATAATATCTAATTTTTGTAAATTTAAATTTATTATACAATATTATAAATTTATGTCAAATAAAATAGCTAATTAAATTGCTTTGATTAGCTATAAAATTTCCTTAATTAAGAAAAGACAGAAAAATTCATTATTTTTAAAAAAATCTAATTTTTATAAATTTACTGATTTTTTCAATATTTCCTTAAAACTCGCAATTATCTCTATCTCTATCTTTGCTCATACTGGAAGTTTAGAAACTTCAATAGTACTTCTTGCTGGTTTTCATATAAAGTGTTCTCAATATATTTCATTAACTCTTCAATAATCACTCATATCTTCTAGGAAAATAGTTGTTTTAATAACATTTGTTAAATCAAGTCAGTTTTCACTAAGAACTCATTTTATATTTTTTATAACTTGATGAGTTTCTTGTTCGATTCATCATTCAACTAATTTTCAAGTTTCTGGATTTATTCAAATTTGTCAGCTACAAAAAAGTAAGTCTCATGTTCTAACATAAGGAGAATAAGGTCAAACTGCTTTTGGATAATTTCACATATGAAAAAAATTAATAATTAAATTTTTTGTTTGTATTACACAAGTAAACTAAAATATAAATCATTGTCAGTAACATCATTGTATTTAAATCACATTTTTTCCATTTTTGAAAAAATATGTTCCCAATTTTTAGGATTATTAGTTTTAATTCCTATAAAAACAGGGGCTGTATTTTTTGCTGATTTCTTTAGGTATTCAAATCTTTCTATATCATCTCATTCTCATAAACATCCTAAGAATTCTTTCAAAGCACCTGGCCTTTGTGGAAAATTGATTAAAAAATATTTTTTCAATCATTCAAATTTTAAACTTCTTTCCTTTACTTCAGGAAGTCTTTCAAAATCAAAATTACCACCAGAAACTATTACTACAACAGTTTTTCATTTGATTTTATCTTTTAAATCTTTCAAAGCATCTGTCGCTAAAGCTCAAGCTGGTTCTGTAACTATTCAATCTTCTTTTAGATATTCTAAGATAGTTGAACATATTCTATTTTCAGGACAATGAATTATCTCAAGTCAGTAATTATTACAAATCTCATAATTTATATCTCATACTCTTCAAACAGCAGCTCCATCAACAAAGACATCTATGGATTCAAGGGTAGAATTGATATTACATTCTATAGATTTTTTCATTGAACAAGCTCATGCTGGTTCTGATCATATTATTTTAGTTGATTTATTATCAAGCTTTGTGTATGATATAAGTCATGAAATAACTCATCCTCATCAAATTGGACAAATTATAAAATCTGGGGCATTTAGTTTTTTTTCTTCAAATTGATTAAATATCTCAAGTCAAATTGTAGCTTGTCAGATTATTATCCTCTCATCATCAAAAGGATGAATGAAAATGGATTTAATTTTTTTCTCAAATTCTCTAGCTTTTTTCAAAGCTTCATCAAAAGTATCTCAAAACAAGATTATATCAACATATTTTCATCAAAATTGTTTTGTTTTGTATATTTTTTGTTCTGGAGTTGTAACTGGCATAAATACTGTGCCTTTGATTTTTAATTTATTACAGCTAAAAGCAAATCATTGAGCATGATTTCCAGCACTAGCACAAACTACTCATTTCTTTTTTTCTTTCTCAGAAAGTGAATTTATAACATAAAAAGCACCTCTTATCTTATAACTTCTTACTTGATTTAAATCTTCTCTTTTTAGATATATTTCAGCAGAATATTTTTTACTTAATCTATGAGAATATTGCATAGGAGTTGTTTGAATAAAATCTGAGAAAACTTTTTTAGCATCACTTATATTTTCTAAATTTATATTTTGCATAATTTTAAAATGGTAAACTCATATTACTATCTTCATCTATCTCTTCTTTTTCATCATCTTCTGATTCATTTATATAAACTTTATTTATATTTTTATAAAAGTCTTTTCTAAGCATAATTCAACCAGCTGTTATCATTATTCAAGCACATATTTCTCATATTATTCAAGCTCCATAAATTATATCAGCTGAAAAATGTTGTAATCAAGATACAAAATTTAAAGCATTTATAGATACGACTATGATAAAAACTCAGCTCATAATAATTAGAGAGAAATCTTTTATATGTGAATCTATACTCATTTTCAATTTTTCTTTATTCTTTTTTGAAAAAATCAAAAAAGTAATAAATATTTGTAATAAAAGAAGTGTTACTCATGTTTTTCAAACAAAATCAGAAAATGAAGAATATACATTTCAAGAAGTTGTAGATGTAGAATCAACCCAATTTAAAAAAAGTGAAATAAATCAAAACACCACTCAAGCTAAGACAATTTTTTTTGAAGTAGATAAATTAAATCACTTGAATTTTATCAAATCAATAGTCTGTAACAATTGTCTTTTGATTTTTCTGCTTTTTGCTCTATCCTTGTAATAGTCCATATAAAATTATAAAAAATAAAAATATGTTTACTAATCAAAAAATATTTTTATAATATCTTTAAAATATTTTTCTTAAGTATATACAAAAATGTATAAAAATAAAATAAAAATAGAAAATAAATTTTTTGATTTTGTTGGATTTATTTTTAGTTTTTTTTATTCTACAATGAAAAGTCTTAATATATTCTTTTCAAATAAAACAATTAAAATCAAAACAATCTTTTTTGACTTTTTTGATTTTATTTTCAGATTATGGCCAAAATACTTTTGGAAAAAACCAACTTTTTACAAAATCTGAAGATTCTTCAAAGATTTAATTGATTTTTTATTTTATAGGTAATGGTATTTTAGAAAATTTAAAATACAAAATATAGATAAAATTAAAGAAAATGTTTATTAATAAAAACAATTTATGCAAAATATAAAAAATAATATAAAGTGTAAAATGCAAAATGCAGGAAATAATAAAATCCTAAGCTCTACATTATATATTCTAAATTCTAGTAAAAAAGCTTTTTCACTTGTAGAAATATTAATTTGAATTACTCTTTTTTCTGTAATTATAACATCGTGATTTTATGCTTTTTCTGCAGTTTCAATATGAAAAATAAAATTGATTTGAGAAACAGATATAGAAAAAGAATCTTACTTCTTTTCTGAAAAACTTTTTGAAGAAATAAAAAAATGATGACTTATAGATTATGAAGAGTATTTTAATAGAAAAGTAATTTGAGATACTACTTATTTAAGCTGACACTATGCAATTCCAACATGATTTTGAAATTTTGGTTCTGGTTGAAATGTAACAACAGGTACTTATTGAGATTATTTTTATTTTTGTAGAAGTTGAGATGGAGCTTCTATGTGAACATGATGATGTTATAACACTATTTATAATAACTACTCTTCTGCAAGTATAGATACAAAACCTCAGAGATTTTGACAATATACATATCAATTTATGGATTATAATTCAAATATGAATAATGATATCCCTATATTATGAGATGAGGACTGAATAAATTGATTAATATGAGATGATGATGATGAAAATATATGAATCTGACCTGAGACTTTTGCTAATTCATGAGAGGTTCAAGAACTTTATTTGATAAGTTGAGATAAAAAAACTAGGACTTTTTTTAGATGGAGAGTTGTAACTGATCCTGATAAACCAACAAGTGTTAATAATTGTGATTTTACTTCTCAAAAAATTCCAACTTGAACATGATGTCTTGGAAAAATTGAATTTCTTAAATTGGATTTAAAAGATTGGTGAATAAATCACTCTAAATCAACTTGATCATGAATTTATGATTGAAATCCTGATACTTGGATAATTAAGCCAGATTTTGCATGAAGTTGATCAATTATAGCTTGAAGTAATACTTGAAATTATCGGGTTTCATTATTTCCAAAATCTATAAATGTAAAAAATGTAAAATTTTTTCTTTTTCCAAATAAGGATCTAAATTTATCATGGAAAGATCCTTTAACAAGTTCAAACTTTTCTCCTTATCTAAGAATAAAATATACTTTAACTCCTAGTCGGATTAATAGAAAATGAATAAAATGAACTATCCCAGAATTGACTTTTTCTACAACAATTACTTTAAGTGATTTATTTAGTCAGAAATAGAATTTTAGAATATTAGAAATTCAGATTTTTAGAAAAATTTAAAACAAACAACTCTTAATCTCTTATACTTTTAGTTTATGCAAAATAATAATAAAAAAGCTTTTTCTCTTATAATTGCAATGTTTCTAATGATTATAACTAGTTTACTAGCTTTGTATTTACTAGAATATATAATCCCTTTCATAAGAAATACTAAATGAATGGAAAACTGAACAAAAGCTTATTATGAAGCTAATAAATGAATAGAAGATGTACTTTTTTCTATGAAAGATAAAGATGCTTATTTTGAAACTGGTAAAACAGATATTGTATCATATAGTTCGGGATATTATTATTCTCTAGTATCTACATGATCTAGTATACCTTTAATATGAGACTGAACTAGTGAATTTGATACTAATTATAATAAGATTTCAATTTCAAATCCTGTACAACTTTTATTAAAATGAAGTATCTCTATTGCAAATTGGGCTAATGTTAAATTTTATTTCAAAGTTCCTCAATTTGATGATAGTTGAAGTGATATTTTATTCTCATGATGAACAAGTATTCCGATTATAAATTGGCAATTATCTTCAAATACAGAAACCCTAAATTCTAGTTGAAGTCAAGTTATGTATGGTAATATAAATTCTTCAACTTGAAGTCTTACAACATTTCAACTTAGTACTAAAGATTGATATACTCTAGCTTGAAGCTGAAAAACTTTTTCACAATTCTATGCTGAGCAAAATTGTAATAATTCTGGATGTATTTTAAAACTTTCAGTTGTAAATGAATTAAAAACAAATACTTGAAAAAAAATACCTTATTTAGAATATAAAATAGAATTTCCTGTCTGAATTAAAGTAGCAAATTATTATGGAAAAATAAATTCTCATTGAAAATCAACTTGATATAGAAAAGATTTAAAATTGTATATTCCACAACAAACAACTATTGAAGCCTTTGATTTTACTGTTTTTCAATAAAC
This sequence comes from bacterium, assembly GCA_024635475.1. Taxonomy (GTDB): domain Bacteria; phylum Patescibacteriota; class Gracilibacteria; order BD1-5; family UBA6164; genus Altimarinus. The sequence continues at coordinate 24,398 of JAGXIW010000003.1, forward strand.
TTATCATATTTTCTAAACCAAGTTAATTGTCTTTTTGCATAATTTCTTGTATTCTGTGCTATTTGCTGTATAGCCTCGTCTAGTGTAATAATTCAATTTAAGTGTGAAATAATCTCTTTGTATCATATAGTTTCCATACCAAAATCTGATTCTTTATATCACATTTTCAGTAATTTTTTTACTTCATCTATTAATCACATTTCGATCATTATATTTACTCTTCTATCTATCCTATCATAAAGAACTTTTCTATTTCCATCATAAGGATTTACAAAAAAAGTATCGTATTTTAACTCTTTTTCTCATATAAATTCACTTTTTGCAATTCCAGTCATAGTTTTTACTTCTATTGCTCTTATAACATATCTAAGATTATTTGAATGGATAGTTTTTGCATACTCGGGATCTAGCTTTATAAGTTTTTCGTAAACAAATTCATTTCAATATTTTTTGGCTTCAGTTTCTAATTGCAATCTTAATTCCTTATTTGGCTCAACCTTTGGAATGGTAAAATCGTAAATCAAACTATCTATATAAAGTCCTGTTCATCAGCATAAAATAGGGATTTTTTTATTATTCCATAAATTTTCCATAATTTTTATAGCTTCATTTTTAAATTGTCATACAGAATATTGTATGTCTGGAGTTATTATATCTATCATATGATGTCCTACTCATTGCATCTCTTCCTTTGTGATCTTAGCAGTTCCTATATCCATAAACTTAAAAATCTGTCTACTATCTGTAGATATAATCTCAGTATCTAAAGTTTTTGCAATATCTATACTAATAGCAGTTTTTCAGCATGCTGTTGGACCATAAATAACTATAAGTTTTTTATCTCATTTTTTATCTAAAAATTTTTGTAATTGTTCTTTTGAAAACATAGTTTTTGGAGTTATATTTTATCAGTGTATATATTTGTCATTCTACATTTTCAAACTCAATGCTCATAAATAACATATAGCAATAGCATCAGCTACATCATCTGGTTTTGGAACTTCATCTAGTTTAAAAAATATTTTTATAGCATTTTGGATTTGTTGTTTTGTGGCTTTTCCATTTCAAGCTATATACTTTTTAACTTCAAGTGGAGTGTATTCTATAATTTCTATATTATTTTTCATAAATTCATAAATAATAACTCCTCTTGCTTCAGATACACTTATTCAAGTTTTTATATTATTTGTAAAATATAATTTTTCTATACATGCTAGATCTGGATTATGTCTTTTTATAAGAGCTTTTAAATCAGTTCATATTTCAAGTAATTTAAGAGCATTGTCTATCTTTGGAATAGTTTTTATGATACCATAATCAAGTAAAGAAATAGAATTTCATTCTTTTTTACTAATAGCATATCAAACGGTGGTAGTTCATGGATCTATTCAAATAATTATCATAAAAACAAAGTATTGACAAATTAAATAAATAATTTAAAACTTAATATATTTGACATTATAATAATAATATGTCATAATATATATGTGTGTAGTTATTATTTCTTAACCTTTATATTTTATGATATAAATAATATGAAAAATTACAACAAAAAAAGAAAAATCCTTTTTGATAACACTTTGTTAGATAAAATAGTTAATTCTATAATTATAACGGAACAGGAAAAGCTTAATTTTTTGAAATATCTAGCCTATCTAACAAGTACAGAAAAAAAGGAATTATCTCTATTGATTTAAGAAATTATAAAAAGCTTGATTAAAAATTTAATCAAGCTTTTTATAATATTAAGAAAAAAATGGACTAATTGTCATTCTGAGCCTAAGCGAAGAATCCCTTAAACAATGTTTTGTGCATTTATTAAGGTTAAAGGGATACTTCGTTTCTCTCAGTATGACAGATAAAAATTATAAATTTCTTTTATACTTTATTTTTAAAACGATATCCCAAAAAAACTTGAATTTTTACAAAAAAACATACAATGTTATAGATAAAAAAATATCCTATAAAAATATTTATTATGAAAGCAGTTATATTGGCAGCTTGAGAATGATCTAGACTTAGACCATTTACTGATACCACTCCAAAACCACTTATCAAGATTTTTTGAAAACCTATTATTGAATATACTTTGGATTCATTGAGCCAGTATGTAGATGAATTTATAATAGTCGTAAAATATAAACAATCTTTGTTTAGGAATCTCTATAAAGATAAATATAAAGATGTTAAAATAACATATATAGAACAGTGAGAGGAAAAATGAACTTGAGCAGCAATAAAAAACTTAAATATAAAATGAGATTTTTTGATTTTAAATTGAGATAGTATTTTTGATGATAAAGATTTACTTAGATTATATAAACTAGACTGATATGGTTGTCTGGTTAAAAAAGTTACCAATCCTGAAAGATACTGAATTTTTAAATTAAACAAAAAAGATGAAGTTGTAGCAATTGTAGAAAAACCTGAAAATTATGTATGAGATTTGGCTAGTTTATGAGTTTATAAAGTAAATGATAAAATAATAACTTATTTAAATGAAGTAAGTCCATCAAAAAGATGAGAAATAGAAATTACAGACTCTCTAAACTTATTTATAAAGAATTTTTCTTTTAGATTAAAAAAAATAAAGTGAGAATTTATTGATATATCTTATCCTTGGGACATACTTGGAGCCAATTATTATTTTTTAAATACTATAATAAATTCAGCTTTTGAATGAATTGTAGAAGAAAATGTTAAAATAAAATGAATTGTAAAACTAGCAAAATGAGCAATACTAAAATCATGAACTTATATAGAATGAAATGTATGTATATGAGAAAATACTATTGTATGACCAAATGTTTATATAAGATGAAATACTGTAATATGAGATAATTGTAAAATATGAAATGCTTGTGAAATTAAAAATAGTTCTATTTGAGATAATACAAATGTAGCTCATCTAAGTTATATCTGAGATTCTGTTATTTGAAATAATGTAAATGTGTGAGGTTGATTTATAAGTGCTAACCTAAGACATGATAATAAAAATATACAAATTCCTATTAAATGAATTTTAACTCAAAGTTGACTTAGAAAATTTTGATGTATAATTGGCGACAATGCGAAGTTATGAATAAATACATCCACTTATCCTTGAAGAATTATTGAAACTTGAGCATTTACAATGCCTTCGGAAATTATTAAATAATACAAAAACTGTGAAAAAATCCTCGTTTATAAAATATTTCTCTTTATTAATAATATTATTAATTGCTTGACTCTCTTTTTTTACTACATTTTGAGCTAGTATCTTTATGCAAGATGTAAAATTGGTATATAAGTTATCAAATAACATCTATATTAATTCAGAAACATTAAATAAAGGCCTTTTTGTTTATAAAAGTAGTACAGACATAAGTGATGCATATTTTCAATCATCATGTGAAACTGAAACAAAATATATTACTAAAAAAGATGACTTATATTTATTTGAATTATCTGTAATAGATAAAAATTGTTCAAATGATATTTTCTTTTTAAAATCAAAAATATGAATTTTAAATGAAACAAAATTAAATCTAGTTTCTGATTCTGAAATTTATGCTTTACTACTTGATTACTCTTCAAAAGACTTAAATAATATATTAAATTCTGCAAACAAAAAATCTAGTGGATTGAAGATTTTTACTACTTATAAAAATAATGTACTTAATGATAAATATAATTTTTCAAATAAAAAAAGAATTTATGAAGAACTTATTTATAAATGAAATATGATAAAAACAATTTTAGAAAAAAGAGAGTTAAAATATTCTATTCCAGTACTTTGATATGAATTACCAACAAAAAATCCTATAAAATTTCCTAATGCTTGAAGACCTTATAGAGCCTGATTAACTGATTGAATTCATCATTCTTGGGATATTGATGCTCCTTTTTGAACAAAAGTTGTAGCACTTGATGATGGAATAATCATTAGAATTGTAAAAAATTGGGATAAAACAGACTTATCAAATTTAAGAAAATCAAAAAATTTAACAAAAGAGGATAAAATGAGAAATTTAGATATATATAGATGAAATCAAATATGGATAAAAACTATGAAATGAGAACTTGTTATGTATGCTCATCTTGATAAAGTGGTAGATTCACTTAAAGAATGAATAATAGTAAGTAAATGAGATTATATAGGTAATATATGAGTTACTTGAGTTCCTGAAGAATGATACAATGATTACCATCTTGATTTCTCGGTTTCAGAAAATCCTTATAATCTATGAAAAGTATGAAGTTATGATATAGTTGATTATATGTCTTGGCCATGGAAATTTAAATGAAAATCAAAAGACTATATTCTTGAAAATCAAAATGATATTTTTGGGAAATAACAAGAGCTAAACTCTCCAATCAATTTCTTTTTTACCAAGTTTTTTTAATATTTCGTTTGTCTTACTAAAAGGTTTGCTTCAAAAAAATCAATTATAAGCTGAAAATGGTGAAGGATGAGCTGATTCAATCACAAAATGCTTAGTAGTATCTATTAAGCTTTTTTTATTTTTTGCAAAGTTTCACCACAATATAAATACAATTCAAGTCTTTTTATCTGAAATAGTTTTAATAACTTTGTCTGTAAAAGTCTCCCATCAAATTTTGCTATGACTTGCTGGAAGTCCAGATTTTACAGTCAATATTGCATTAAGCATAAAAACTCACTCTCTCGTCCATTTTTCTAGATTTCAACTATTTGGAATTTCTAATCAGATATCCTCTTTAAGTTCCTTAAATATATTTTTAAGTGATGGAGGTAATTTTATAGAATCTTCTACTGAAAAACAAAGTCAGTGTGCTTGAGACGGACGATGATATGGATCTTGACCAAGTAAAACTACTTCAATTTTATCAAATGAAGTGTAATTAAAAGCATTAAATATATTTGATAGAGTTGGATAAATTGTAGTTCATGATTCTATATCTGAATCAATTTGTTTTTTAATTTCTTTAAAATAATCTTTCTCAAATTCACTTTTTAGCACTTCTAGCCAGGAATTATCCATTTTTATTTCTTGAGTCATAATTTGTGTTAAAAATTAAAAAACTTATATTTTAAAATATAAGTTTTTTAATGATTTTTACAAGTTTTATTATACTACTTTCTCTATTAATTCTTGTATACTCAATATTTTCATATTTAATACATCCTTTGCTCTGTTTATATTTTCTGGGATTGTATCTGTAACCGTTAAGTTATCCAATTTTTCTGAAAGTCTTATATGTGAATTATTTGGAAAAACTCAATGTGTTGCAAATGCTCATACACTTTTTGCTCATAATTCCCTCAATTTATCTGCAGTTTGAATTATTGTACCTCAAGTTTGAATTAAATCATCTAATATTATTGTATCTTTTCATTTTGGATTTCATTCTTTTACTGAAATTATTCTTTTATCTCAATCTCTTACTTTTGAACAAACAATTGTATCATAATCTTTAAAATCTCTTCAAAATCTTTTATAAGCTCATTCATCAGGAAATACTATACTTTTTCATTCTATTTCATTTTTCAATAAATTCATAGCTGTATGAGTTTCTGTATTTACTTTATGAGAATCAAATAAAAATCTTTCAACCAAAGCATGTATATCAAATATATGAATTGATGTTTTTCATTCTCTTCAAGATGGAATATTACTTATTATATCAGCAAAATATCTTGCTGTCGCTATTTGTCATTTTGTATCAATTCTTTCCATAGTTCAAACTGGAAAATATGGTAAAATTATTCTAACTTTATTTGCACAATAATCTATAATTCACTTAATTGCAGCATAATTTAGAAATAAATCTTCAGGGCGAGAAAAATCTCATATATAAGTTACTTCTTTATGCTCAATTACTTCTTTAACTTTATTAATAAATATATTTGGCCAAGTATCAGGAAACTTATCGAAACTTACATTAGCATGATTTAAATTTTTTTCTTTTGATATCTTTTCTCATAGATAATTAAAATTTGGATGTGTTACTATTGTATTCATAATCAAGTAATTAAATATTAAGAATAAGAAAGCAAGGTATCAATTTTGTATCAATCTAATTTTCTTCTTGATTCTAAAAGAGTAAGTTCTTTTTCATCTAAAGATATAACAAATGATAGATTATTTACAACTCATCCTAAACTTTCTACTAAATCAATCGCTGCTTTTATTGTTCATCCTGTTGCCAATAAATCATCTATTAATGATACTTTTTGTAATTTTTCTATACTTCATTCTTGAATTTCTAAATTATCTTTTCAGTATTCTAATCAGTAAGAAACTCATTTTGTAATTCAAGGAAGTTTTCATTTTTTTCTAAGCATTACAAAAGGGATTCACAATTCTTTTGCAACCAAGCTTCAAAATATAAATCCTCTTGCATCAAGTCACCCAATTACATCAGAATCAGTACAATTTTTAGCCATTTCTTTTACTGCAAATTTTAAAGATTCTTTTGATTTCAACATTGGAGAAATATCTTTGAAATTGATTCAGGCTTTTGGAAATCATTCATAATTTTCAATGTAATCTCATAAATCAATTTGTGGTTTATACAATTCTTTTCTTGCATCAAATTTCAGAGTATTTCTTTTTATTATCTGACTTAAATCCATAGTTGGATCGCTGTAATTTAACACTGCTTTTACTAAATCACTTGTTATTTCTTGAACATCTTCGATTTTTACATTTTCTCTTGAGTACCTATTCCTTAATCATTGAATTTTACTGTTCCATTTTCAAGTTAAAATTGCTAATTTACTTGAATTAATTTCAGTTTTTTCTGAATCTGTATTAATATCTATTCATAATTCTTCACAAACTGAAAGTATGTTTATTATTACATCTCAAGCCTCTTTATACATCTCTTCATTATCTCAATTCAAATTTGCTTCAATTAATTCTCCAACTTCTTGTGTAACTTTATTTAGTACATCATCTAGACTTATATGTGAATAAGTTTCTATACTTTTATATTCGCTCATTTGTTCATTTAATCTTGTTTTCATAGTTTTTTAAATTAAAAAGTAAATAATTATTAAGGAATTTGAAATTTAATTGTTGTAGTTCAAGTATAATCTTCATTGTATCAAGGAAAATCACTTGTAACTTTTATATCTTGATATCCTAATCAGTTTAATAAATCTCTGATTTTTTCATCAGCATCAGTGCATGTATCAGCTTTAAGAGTAATATCAATTTTCTTTTTAAAAGCGGCTACTGATTTAAGTATTTCACTTTCAAGTGCATTTCTTGTCTTTTCGCTTACTTCATTTTGTAAAGCTTTTAATCTATCTTCTGGAGACATTTTTTCAATCATTTCTGATGCTTCTTTTGCATTTAACATATTTCTTTAAATTAGATAATAAATGTAAGCCTAATATAATCTCTTTTTGAAAAAATAATTTTAAATGATACATTTGTAACAATATTATTTGTATATTTTTATATTTTGTTTATAATAAGAGATATAGTACTTAATATATTTTTGTAACTGTTTGTAACTTATGAAAAACTTTATACCACTTTTAGAGTGAATTTGATTACCAAAAAACTCAGCAATAATTTATCTTGCATTACTCGATCAATGAAAATCGACAATAACAGAGATAACAAACTACACATCCCTTCATAGAGTTCAGATTTATAGATTGCTACCATTTTTGCTTGAATCTTGATTTGTGATATTGTCTAAAAGTTGAAAAAGAAAATATTATTATCCAAGCTCCCCAGACAAGATAAACGAAGCCTATAAAGAAATGCAAGATAGAAATAAATGAAGTATTTGAAAACTACTTGATATCTATTGAAACTTAAATAAAAAACCAATAGTTACATACAATGAATGAAAAAAATGAATTACTCATGTATTCAATGATATAATTGATTCATCAAAAAAATGAGATACATTCTTTCGTATCACTTCAGAAACTGATGTAGAAAAGATAAATAATGAGTATCTTCCAAAAGATTATAGAGAAAAAAGAGATAAAAAAGATTTGGAAAGATATGTAATTATGTCTTCAAATGCAGCCAAAATAAAAAGACCTAGACTTGAAAGAGAAATAAAAGTAATTCCTGAAAACTCTGTAGAATTTAAAGATAATGTCCTTATGTCTATTTATGCAAACAAAATTGCTTTTATTGATTTCAATACTGAAACCTCTATAATAATAGAAAATAAAGATATAGCCGATTTCCAGAAAAAGATTTTTAAACTTCTTTATAAAAATCTTAAATAACTTTTGATTTTAGAGATTAATTTTTATAATAAATAAAAAACTTTGTCATTCCCGCGAAGGTGGGAATCTTCCTTATATTGTATCTAATTTCTAAATTCTAGATTATTTTATATTTCAATATTTTTTTAATATAAGGTAGATTATCGGACTAAATCCGATAATGACAATTACTTTAATCTTTAATCTTTATTCTTTAGTCTAAATCACTTATGCAAATCCTATGAATTCCTTTAAATAAGTTATCTTATAAAGATTTTTTTACAGATATAACTCGTCTTGAAAAAAAATCTATTATATTTACTCCAAATCCAGAGATAATCTTAAAAACTTTGGAAGATGAGGAATTTAAAAAAATGATATTAAAAGCTGATTATCTATTACCCGATTGAACTTGACTATTTATTGCATTCCAAATTATAGATTTAAAGAAAAAATACACAAATTCTTTAGTCTCTAATCTTTTGTCTTTTATCTTTCTTCCTTATTTTATATTTAATGTTATATTTAGAAAAAAATACATTTATGCAAGATATGGAGACAAAATCTGCTGAAGTGATTTAACTCTGGATTTATTAAAATTTGCAAATAAAGATAATATAAAAATCACAATTATTGATTTATATAATCCAAATGATGAACAAAAAGTAGCTAGTCAAAAAATATTTACAGATAGATTAAAACAAGTTTATACAAATTTAAACTTTGACTATATAATCTATGATGAATCAAAAAAAGGAGAAATAATAGAAAAAATTAAAAACAGCGAGAGTAAAATACTTTTTTCTACTCTCGGTATGAAAAATCAAGAAAAATCTATAATTGATATAATGGAAATTTGTGATAATATCAAAATAGGAACTTGAATTTGATCAAGTTTTGATTATATAATATGATTCCAAAAAAGGGCTCCAAAGATATGGAGATACTTATGATTAGAGTGGATGTATAGACTAATTACTTGACCTAAAAAAATAAATAGATTAAAAAGACTTTACAGAGCTATATTTGTTTTTGTATATAAAATAGTATTTTATAAATAAGTCAAGCTATATTGATGAAATAAAATTTGTATTTTATCACATTTATATATAATTTAATTTACTATTTATATTTTAATATATTTTTTATGAAAAGAATCTGAAATGGAGCCTTTACTCTTATAGAATTATTAGTTGTAATTACAATTATAGGTATACTTGCTACTTGATGAGTTACTGTGTTTACTAGTCAAATTCAAAAATCTAGAGATACAAATAGAATCAAGGATTTACAAGTTTGAATAAGTTCTGTAGAACAATATTATTGAGATGAATCTAGTTATCCTGATACTATTTCAACTTGAACTGTTTTACCATATATACCATCAATTCCAAGCGATCCAAAACATTGACAAACTTCAGCAAAATATGGATCATGAGCTACAGCATCATGATCTACTCTTGATTATCAATATTGAGTTTTTGCTGACGATATGACTGGAGTATCAAAACAAAAATATGAAGTAAATTGTGCATTTGAAAATAAATGAAATGTTGATAATAAAGCTGGCGAGGATAAATGAAGTGATAATGCAAGATTTGAAATGTGAATATATTGAAGTGGATGAAAATTGAATGTATGATCTACATCATCTTGATCTTGGATAGCTAATTAATAAACAAATAAAAATCTCTAGAAATAAATTTCTAGAGATTTTTTTAATATGTTTTTATTAACCAACTGTAACAAAAGTATTTACATAAATTCTTCCATCATACTTTTTACTTTTCTTTTGGAAAAATCTTACAGTTCATTCTTTTGTAGCAAATAAAGTAAAATCATGTCACTCCGAAACTCATTCTCATGGCCAAAATTTATTACCTTTTTGTCTAATAATTATATTTCAAGCTATCGCTTTTTGTCATCCATATATTTTTACTCCAAGTCTTTTGGCTTGGGAATCTCTACCGTTGGTTGTAGATCATTGAGCTTTCTTGTGAGCCATAATTTTAAGTATTAAATAGTAAGTATTAAATAAATTTTTAGTTTTTTATCTGTTAGCAAATCTTGCAAATGCTTTATTTGCTTCTGCCATTTTATATACATCTAATTTCTTTTTTACAGAATCACCTGTCTCATTAGCTGCATCGATTAATTCATTTGATAAAAATTTAACAAATGATCCTCATTTTTTATTTCTAGCTGCTTTTATAATCCATTTAGATGCTAAAAATAATTGTCTATGTGGTTTTACTTCTTGAGGTACTTGAAATATAGAACCTCAAACTCTTTTTGGTCTTACTTCAATTTTAGGCATTACATTTTCTAAAGCTTTAGTAAAAATAGCTTTTGGATCTTTTTGTCATTTTTTCTTTATTTCTTCAAAAGTTTTTTCCATTAAATCTATTGCAATACTTTTTTTTCCATCAAACATTATATAGTTTGTAAATTTGTCTTGCAAGTTATATACTTTATTCATTATATTATATTTAACAATTAAAATTATTTTCTCGTGTATTTTCAGTAATTGCTAACTTACTCCCGAGTAAAATGTAAAATACAAATCTTATCGTTTTTTTACATTTTTTTTATTTTTATTTTTTAGCTTTAGGCCTTTTAGCTCCATAAAGACTTCTTCATTGGTTTCTATTTTTTACTCATTCACAATCTAAAAGTCATCTAACTATATGGTATCTTACTCAAGGTAAATCTTTAACTCTTCATCCTCTTATATTAACAACAGAATGTTCTTGAAGGTTATGTCATTCTCAACCTATATAAGCATTTACTTCATATCAGTTAGTAAGTCTTACTTTAGCTACTTTTCTAAGAGCCGAATTAGGTTTCTTAGGAGTCATTGTAGTAACTTTTGTACAAACTCATCTTTTTAAAGGATTTCCTCTTTTAGAAGTATTTATAACTCAAGCAATTGAATTTTTAGTAACTTGTAAAGCTGGAGCTTTACTTTTTACTACTTTATCTTGTCTGCTTTTTTTAACTAATTGATTAATAGTAGGCATTTTAATATAATTAATAATTAATAATTAATAATTAATAATTAATAATGATTACAAAAATTATTCATTGTTCATTATTAATTATTCATTGTTCACTAACGTTTAGACCATTGTGTTGCTTTTCTAGCTTTATGTAACCCAGGTTTCTTTCTTTCTACAACTCTTGAATCTCTAGTCAAAAGTCAAGCTGATTTTAAAATCTTTTTGAAAGTCTCTTCTTTTCAAGCTAAAATTCTAGATAATCCATGTCTTATAGCTTGAGCTTGAGCTGATATTCAAGATCAACTAACTTCAACTTCAAAGAAAAAATTATCTTTAGCTTTGCATAACTTTAAAGGAGAAAAAACTGTATCAAACAAATCTTTTCTAGTTATATATTCCCCTACATTTTTTCAATTTACAGTAGAGTCTTTATTTCACTCAAAAAGTCTAACCTGAGCTGTTGCTGTTTTTCTTTTTCAAACAGAAAATATATATTTATCACTCATAAAAATAATACTTATTAAATTATAATTTTAATTCCTGTGGATTTTGAGCTCCAAACTTATGTTCAACTCAAGTAACTAATTTTAATCTAGAAATCATGTCTGCTCTAAGTTTATTTTTTGGTAGCATTCAACTTACAGCTAATTCTAGTGCTTTAGTCGGTTTTTTTTCTAATAAATCAGTCAAATTTGCTTCTTTTAATCATCCTAAAAACCCCGAATGAGTATAATACATTTTATCATTCATTTTATTTCAAGTTACATTAAATTGATCACAATTTAATACAATAACATAGTCTCAATTATCAACATAAGTTGCAAAATTAACTTTGTTTTTTCATCTAAGAATAACAGCTATTTTAGTTGCTAATCTACCAAGAGTTTGTCATTTAGCATCAACAACATACCATTTTCTTTCTATCGTTTCTAATTGTTTTGGGTTAATTGTTTTCATTTAAAACATTCTTAAAAAACTAAACTAATTCAAGTAATACTACTTTAGCATTATCTCCATCTCTATATTTTATTGGAGTAATTCTTGTAAAACCAGAAGTTTTACCCTTACATTTTGGGGCTATATTTTTAAATAATTCTACAGATGATTCTTTTGTATAAACATAAGTCATAATCTGTCTAATAGCATTCATCTCATCTTTATTATTAGCTACATTAATAAGTTTATCAATCATAGGAACTATAAACTTAGCTTTTTTTTCAGTAGTTTTTATAGCTTTATGTAAAAAGAAATTTGTAACTAAACTTCTCTCCATAGCTTTTCTCTGTTGAAAATCTTTTCAATTAAATTTAAGATTTTTTCTACATCTATGTCTCATAACAATTAATAATTAGTAATTAATAATTAACAATTTGGATATACTCCAAATTATTTTTACTCATCTCAAAGTAATTTCAATCATCTTTCCCATAAAGAATCTTTTATTTCTGTCATAGCTTTCTTTCCAAATCATTTTATAGAAGATAACTTAGTTTCAGTACATTTTGTTAATTGTTCAACAGAAAGTATACTTCAATTAATAAGTGCATTTAAAGTTCTTGGAGAAAGTCACATAATTTCAATTGGAGTATATGTTTCTTTTTCTAATTCTTCTTTTATTTCTTTCTTTTCTTTATTTATTAGATCTTTTACACTTCATATAAAATGTCATTCAACTTGTAATGCCTCCTCATTAAATATCGAGTAATATGAAGTTAACATATCTCAAGAAAATTTAAGTGCATCTACTGGAGAAATTATAGAATTAGTTGTAATAACCAATTCTAAAGAATCTAAATTTAGAATGTTTCAAAATCTTGTACTTTGTATATCGTATTTTACATTTAATACTGGAGAAAAATTTGCATCTATATATAATACATCTAAATCAGTTTCTCTTTCTTTTAAATCTTCTATACTCAAGTATCCAATTCATTTTTCAACTCTTATTTCTATATCTAGAGCTAATCAATCTTTATCTATTTTTGTTATATACAAATCTTTGTTTACTATTTCAATTCATGCACTAGTTTTTATGTCAGCAGCAGTTACTACTCATGCTTTATTTTTTGTCAATTTCAACCATTCAATTCATGCATCTTTTTTTTCTATTATAAGATCTTTGAAATTCAACATTATGTCAATTATACTATCATTTATTCATGGAATTGTAGTATATTCGTGACTTATTCATTTAATTTTTATTCATGTAACTTTAGTTCAAGGAATGCTAGATAACAAAACTCTTCTTAAGGAATTTCATATAGTTATACCATATCATCTTGGTAACGGTCCTATAACAAACTTAGAAGAATTTATTCCAACTTCTTGTTCTAAAATTTTAGGTACTCAAATTTCTTTGTGTATGATATGCATGTTTTTTAGAATTATAAAAATAAAAAGCTCATTATTTAGAATAGAATTCTATGATTTTTTGTATATCAATAATTTGATCAAAGTCTTGTTTTTCAGGAATAGACTTAACTGTAATTTTTAAATTTTTTGGATCAACATCTATCCAATTAAAAATAGAAACTTTTCATTTATTTTGTTTAGAAAACTCATCTAATTCTTCTAATAAAGATTTATAAAGAGGGCTTTCTTTTAATTTATCTCTTAACTCTATAACATCACCTACTTTCAAAGCAATTGAAGGAATATCAATTTTTACTCAATTTAATTTAAAATGAGCATGACCTACAAATTGTCTTGATTGCATTCTAGTTCTTGCGAAATTTGCTCTATAAACAACATTATCAATTCTAAGTTCCAACATTTTCAACATTTTTTCTCATGTTGTTCATTCTAAATTACTTTTTGTAGCTTTTGTATAATAAGAGAAAAATTGTTTTTCAGATAATCAAAACATTCTTTTTGCTAATTGTTTTTTTCTAAGCTGAACTCAATATTCACTTGTTTTTCTAGATCTCAATAATGATCTTTTAGATTTATCTAAATCATATTTTTCAGTTCAAAATAGATTTATACCTTCTCTTCTACATAGTTTTTTCTTTGGTCAAGTATAATGCATAAATTAAAATTAATAATTAATAATTAATAATTAATATCTAATGAAAAAAATTTCATTATAATTATTCATTGTTTATTTTTAAAGACTTCTTGTTTTCTTTGGTCTACATCAATTATGTGGAACTGGAGTTATATCAAATATAGCTTTTAATTCAACTCATCATGAGATAATTCATCTTATAGCTTGTTCTCTTCAAGCTCAAATTCATTTTACATAAACATCCACAACTTCCATAGAGTGAAGATTTTTAGCTTTAGAAACAGCTTGCTCAGCTACAACTTGTGCAGCATAAGGAGTAGCTTCTCTAGCTCATTTAAATCAAGCCAATCAACCACTAGACCATGTTAAAACATTTCATTTTTCATCAGTAACACTTACTAAAGTATTATTAAAAGATGCCAAAATATGAACCTGTCATTTTTGAATAATTCTTTTAGTCTTTTTTACTTTCTTTACTTTATTTGCCATAATTTTAAATTAATAATTAATAATTAATAATTATAATTAGAGATTTTTTCTGTAATTAATAACTGTTAATTGTAAATTGTTCATTATTTTATTTTATTTTTTCTTTCATGCAACAGCTAGAGCTTTTCATTTTCTTGTTCTTGCATTTGTTCTTGTTCTTTGTCACCTAACTGGCAATTTCTTAGAATGTCTTTGTCCTCTATAACAATTTATTTCTTGTAATCTTTTTATATTTGAAGAAACAAATCTTCTTAAATCTCATTCTATCAAACGAGTTTTTAATTCATCTCTTATTAAATCTAATTCTTTTTCTTCCAAAGTCTCTATTTTTCTAGTTTTTTCTATTTTTAACTTTTCTAAAATAGTATTTGAAAGAGGTCTTCATACTCAATATATATATGTTAAAGCTATTTCTACATGTTTACCATTTGGTAAATTCACTCAAGCAATTCTTGCCATAATTTATAATAATTAACAACTAATAATTAATAATTAACAATTAATAATTTAAATGAGAATTTGAATTTAAGATATTTTCCTTAATTATTCAACTATTCATTATGCAACTATTCATTGTGTTTACCCTTGTCTTTGTTTGTGATTAGGATGTTTACAAATAATTCTAACAATTCCTTTTCTTTTTATTATCTTACAATCATTACACATTTTTTTCACAGATGGTCTTACTTTCATAATATCAAAATAAAAAATAAACTAAAATTTACTTTTTTCTAAAAACTATTCTTCACTTATTTAAATCATAAGGACTTAACTCCAACAAAACCCTATCTCATTCGATAAGCTTTATGAAATTATTTCTCATTTTTCAGCTTAGATATCATTTGACAATTTGTCATCAAAAATCTTCAGGTAATTGAACATCAAAAACCAATCCTGGGAGTGACTTAATTATAACTCACTCAACCTCAATTTTTTCTTCTTGTTTAGACATAGAAAATACTTTTTATAAAAGTTGTGGGGCTAGTCTATATAAAAAAATCTATAAGTCAAATCTTTTTAGTAAATTCTTTTAACTATATAATTGCATAAGAAATAAATCCCTGGATTTAGAAAAAAACCAAGGGATTTATTAAACTTTGCTATACTTTTATTTCAACTCAACAACTCAAACGGCATTAAAGTTATTAATATTGTTTGATTTGATTTTACTGTCTGATATTGAATAGAAATTATCTCATATATATAATGCTCTTTTTATGAAATAATTACCATATTTCCAACTTTGTTGTGCTACATAATCAGATATACTAGCTCATTCATAACAATATTCTGGAACATATGTTTGTGGAGGACAGTAAGTAGTTCAATCAATCAGCTTTGTACATTTGTTTCCTGTTTGTATTTGTGTTATATAAGTATCGCATTCTTTTTTTCTAGCCTCTTCAAACATAGAATCTTCTATATGTGTAGTTCTAAATAATTCTTTAATTCATTTATCCTTATCAATATTGATTACAAATAATCAACTGTAGAAGTCTGTATATTTGTAAGTTATTTCATTATAAGATCAGTATATATTAGCTGGTAAGAAAAGAAGTTTTCTTGCTTCGTTCCATATAAACATACGAGGGTTATTTAAAGCTTCACTATAACTTCATACATCTCATATAGTAAGAGTATGTTGTTGTTTTACAATAATTCATTTATAAGTTCAATCACTACATGATTTTTGTTCTTCTACGGTTAGATTTGTATTTCCACATTTTTTATCATAATTTATTTCGTACAAATCAACTTTTATTCAAGCATTTTGAGTTCATCAAAATTGACTTGTTTTTGTGTCGTATCCAAGTCCTATAAGATGATTTTCATCGTAAGGATGTAGATAAGTACTATAACCTGGAATCTTTAATTCTCATAAAATAATTGGTTTTGTTATATCTTCTAAATCTATTACAAAAAATGGATCAATTTGTTCAAATGTTACTAAAAATAGTTTGTCTTTTATAAATCTACTAGATTGAAAGTTTTCATTTTTTGCAAGTCATGTTAATGCCGAAACTTTGGTTAGATCTTTATCAAGAACAAATAAGTTTGTTCATCTTTCTGGATACCATGAACTTGTTACAATTCTAAAATTAGAATTATACTCATCCATACTATATTGATTTAGTGGATTTCCAGAAACTATAGCACTATTTTTATATGTTAAATCAGCATCATCTTTTATATCAAATTTATGAATTAATGTATTTTCACCTCTTGGATACCATATCATTGGACATATAAATCCAGGTCCACATCTAAAATCATAGCTTGTATATAAATAACTTGTCATATATAAAGCATCTAAACTCATATGAATTTCTCCGATATCTCAAAATACAACTTTATTTTTTATTGGTTTTGTTAAATCAGCAAGATTAACTATTGAGACTATATTAAAAGAAGGATTAAAACTATATTTTTCAACTGTATCATCATCAGGTAACAGATATTCTACATCACTACAATTAACTGATTCTCAAGAAGAAACCTTATATGGTAATTCTTTTCATTTAAGTGTTAAATTTTGTTCTTCTGCAAGAGTAGTATAAGTTAAATCAAGTTCATTTGATATAACATCACTTGGATTAACCTTTAAATCATCTATATTTTCTACTCAAGAATATAGAGTATAATAATTAAAATATTTACTTCAAATTAAATAAAGGTTGTCTTCTATTAATCTTGATTTAGTATAAGCTCACTCAGTCATATATAATTTAAGCATTTTCAATTTTTCTATATCAGTAGTATCAAAAACTATTATATATGTTTTTGGATTATATCATCCACCCCAGTATTGTTTTTGAAAATCTCTTACAGGAAAACCATTTGCAATAACAATCATTTTTCATTCTTGAATATAAAGTTCTATACTATTAAAATGTTCTGGAAGTTTAACTTTTTTAACCAAAACCATTTTTCCATTATCATTTTTTACTATATATATTACTTTATTTGCTACATTTTTATTATAATCATATGAATCTACTGCATAGTAAATATATTTTCAATCAGTTTTAATAATTTCTGACTCATCAACTCAAGCAACTTGAATATTTGTCCTACTATAATCTCAATCATTAGGTGTTGGAGTTGTTGATTCTGATACAGCAGATTTATCCATAGGAACACTTCATAAATCCATCTCATCAAGCATTATTCATCATCATCTAAAATCTATTGGTCTTTGATTATAATACTTTTTCATATAATTAGTTAGCACATTTGACATATCTTCACAACTTTCAAATTTCTTAAGCTTGAAATCAAACTGAAGATCTGTAGTATTTTGATCATTTAACTTATCAATAACTTGAGTATCCTCCACTGCTGCAAAAGATGAACCAAAAGATAACACCAAAGATAAAATAAAAAGTAATTTAATTGATTTTTTCATATACAAATAATTAAAAAATAAAATTTTAAGGCTTATTTACCTTATAACATTTTTTAAAGAAAAAAGTGACAAAATTATTATAAAATAACAAATAAGATTACTTTGTAATAATAATCTTTTTTGTGCCTTAGTCAATTTTTTATAGTGAAGTTTTCGTGAATTTTACGAGACTTTTTGTGTTTTATAATTCTAATTTATTTTTTATTTTTTTTATAATTTTTTTTCTATCTAATTCACTTTGATCTTTTCTAAATTCTTCAAAATATGTATCTTTAATAATCTCAAATAATTCAATATCTATTTTTGATTTATTTTTTTCTAGTTCTTTGAAAGTCATATTTCTAGCAAAATTTAGACCTTTATATTCTAGGAATTCTCTAAGTAAATCGTTCAATAATGAATAAAATTCAGATTTATCACAAGAATCACAGTTTATTTGAAGGAGATTTAATTTATCTAAAAAATATTGTTTTTTAGAAATCTCAATATTTTGTTTTTCCTCATATTCTTGCTGTTTTAATTGTTTTAAATTGTTATAATATCTGAGTAAATAGAAAAATCCTATAAAAAATAAAATAACTCAAAATATAATTATAAATCAAAAATTAAAGTTTAGTATATTTTTCGGTCAAATTATATCGTTTATATCCTGCATTTGTATTTTATTATTTACTAAAAAAATTAAAAAATTCTTTGTATATATTTGTGAGATTATCTATACTTATATATCTGACTTTAATACTATGCAAATATCTTGAAAAATTCTTTATCTTAGTTTTTCTTAAAATAGCATATTCTGTTTTTTTTTCTTTATCCAAACTATCAATAAACATTCATTTTCACAAATTGGATAGAAATCCTAATACTCCTGATTTTTCATTTTTAGCATTTAGTGTATTTTCAAAATTATCAAATATATTTACAAAGATCAAATCATTTTTCAAAGCAAGTACTTTTAGATTCTTGTCATTTTCAAATTCCATTTTATCTGTTAAGAAAAAAAGCAAAGTATTTTTTAGTTTGATTTTTGTTAGAAAAGAAAATGTAGAGTTAAGAGATGAAAGTTGAGAGTTATCAGTAATAACAGAAAGGTTATTCTCTCTTTCTACTATCGTTTTATATATTTCAAATATATGTCACTTACCTTTTTTTGTATCAAAAAATTTGTAAGAGTTTTCATCAAAGATTAAAGCTCCTATATCATCTCAATTTTCAACCGATGATAAGGCTAGTAAAAAAAATATCTCAAGTAGAGTATCTTTTTTTGTCTTATCAAAACCAAAATTCATACTTTTAGAAACATCCATTACAAAAAATACTTTTAAGCTTTTATCTACACTAAATTTCTTAGTTAATAATTTATTTTCACGAGCTGATACAAGCCAATCAATATATTTTGAGTCTTCTCCTGCTTCATACTCTTTAAATTCATCAAATTCAAGTCATTTTCATCTAAAAGCACTTTTAAAATTTCAAGATAGATTACTTGATATCATTTTTTTTGTTTTTAAATCTAGTTTTTTGAAATTTTTTAAGTAATCCATAAATTAAAAAGAATTAAAGAATAAATTAATTTTATTTAATTATCTCTTTAATTCAATTTTTGTTTTTAAAATATTCAAAATATATAAAAACTACCCATTTCATTTTTAACCTCTATGATTTCTAAATAGAAAACTCATCCTTTCCTTATTTTTATTATCAGGTTTTTTTAATTCTTTTTTTACTACTTTTCATTCAACTATTTCATAATCAAACTTTTTATCAAACTCTTTATTTCCTTCCTCATCAGATAACTCATTTCACTTATCGTCAAAAAATACAAGTCATGATTCAGTTAATAAAATAAAATATTTATTTTGATAATTTCCAATTTTTCATGAAAATCACTTTTTTAATATTGTATTTACCAAGTCATACATAACTGAATCAATGTAATCATGATATCTTTCTTGTCTTTTTTCAGAATCTGATTCAATTTGGTACCAAGTTATTTCGTTGTCCTTTTTGCTTTCATCTACAAATTTCAAAGTTATTCAACCTAATTCACTAAGTGCTATAGTTTCTGGATCAGATGAATAAACACACTTAAAAGTTTGAAATTGACTATTTTTTCATCAAATTTCAACTAATTTATTTTCTTTGTCTCTAATTTGTATAGTACCAGTAGTAATAGGACTTCTTCATGAATAATGCAAATGCCATCACATCTTTTCTTCAAGTTGTCATAAATCAGAATTAAATAAATCTTTCTTTTCTCTTAATCATGATAATAATTTTTTAATTATTTTTTCATTTTCTCATATTTCTTGCATAACTAAAGGGTTTTTTAGTGTATTTTCAGGAATAATTGCCAACTCTTGTTCAATTTCTAATAAACTTAATTGTATTTTTTTAAATTTTGCAACACTTGAAGCAACTTCTTTAGTAACTCATCATAATTTTAATTGATTATTTATTTGTCTAAGTTTTGGTATTGAAATATCTTTTAATTTTCCAGTCAAATATCAACCTAAAACTCTGTATAAAACATATTCTAAATCAACAGTAAAATTTATATTTGTTATTTGTTCTCAAGGGTAAATAGTATTAAAATACATTTTTAATATTCAACTATCATGAGATAATAATATACTTTCAAATATATCTAAAAATATCTCACCTGAGAATTTATTATGTAAAAAATCTAGTAAATCTAATTTTTTTTCGACAGATAATTTATTCAAAGATACTCTTAACATAGTAGAATCTAATGATCTTATTTCTTTTATTAAATCTTCTGTTGATAATTCTTCCGATTTATTTACTTCATGTTCCATAAATAAAGTATTATATATTAAAAATAACTATTTCTATATATAATACTTTATTGTTTTTTGTCAATTTTATTTTTTACTTTACTTTTACATTATTCAACACTTTTTCTATAAGTTCATCAACCGTTATATTTTCAGCAATGGCTTCATAGTTTAGTATAAGTCTATGTCTTAGCACTTGTTTTGCTATTTCTTTTATATCTTCTGGAATTACAAAATCTCTATTTGATAAATAAGCAAGTGCCTTTCCGGCTGATAAAAGAGCAATAGAAGCTCTAGGAGAAGCTCAGTAGAATAAGTATTTTCAAACTTCATTATTTAAATCTCTTGTGTAAGTAACTATATCTTTGATATATTCATAGATATTTTGATCAACAAATATATCCTCTATCAATTTTTGAATTGCTAAAATATCTTTTTTTCAAAGTACTTTTTTAATCCCAGACAAATCTGAATTTAGAGAATTATTTTTCATTATTTCTATTTCTTCTTGTTCACTTGGATAAGAAACAATTGTCTTAAAAAGAAATCTATCAAGTTGTGCTTCAGGAAGAGTATAAGTCCCATCTTGTTCGATAGGATTTTGAGTCGCTAATACTATAAATGGTTCATCAAGTTTGATAGTCTTATCAGCAATAGTAACTTGTCTCTCAGCCATAGCCTCCAAAAGTGCTGACTGCACTTTAGACGGAGCACGATTAATCTCATCAGCTAGTACAAAGTTGGACACTATTGGACCAGTTTTAATGTAGAATTCTTTAGTTTCTGGAGTATAGACACGAGCTCCAATCAAATCACTTGGAAGTAAATCCGGAGTAAACTGAACTCTTGAGAAATCTAAATCGAGTGCTCTTGATAAACTAGAAACTGTAAGAGTTTTTGCAAGTCCTGGTACTCATTCAATTAAGATATGCCCTTTACAAAATAAAGTTATAAGCAAATCTCTAACGAGTAAATCTTGTCCAACAACTACTTTTTTGATTTCTTGTTTTAATTCTTCTATTTTATTTAGATATTCGTTTTGTTTCATTTTTTTATTTCTTAAAAATTAGTCCTAGCAATTATAAAAAGAATTAAAATTTTTGCAAAAAAATAAAATATATGTTTAAATCTATATATACCTTAACTTTTAATACTAACAATATGATTAAATTGATAATAATGCCTTTTATTTTATGATATATACTAAAAAGAACTGTAAATAATTACAGTACTTTTTATAATAAAATTCCTAAATTAACATACTTAAAAGCTTTATGTGCATCATTTTTATCTTATTTAATTCCTATAATTATATTAGCATTATTTAATTACGGTCCTTTTAAAGAATTAGATAACTCAATTAAATCACTATTAAACATACTTGTTCCACTATTATTATTTTCATGAATCTACATTGTATATGTTAAAAACTTGAAAAATAAAGAAATAGCATTAAATGAAACTGTATTGACTTTCTGTATAAATTTTTTGATTGAAGTTATTATCTCATTTTTATTAGCTTTAGTAATCTCAACAATTAGTGTTTTAGCATAATATTAAAGTGTCTAATTTAAATTAAAAAAATAAAAAATACTTTCTTTTACAAGAAAGTATTTTTTATATTGACATACTATTATTTATATTTATTATTATAATAATATCTGTATCAATAAATATTTATGATTAAAGTAGGATATGAGGTTTATGGTAATAAAAAAATTGACTTTGAAAAATCTATAAAAAAAGTTCAAAAATTCCTATCAGAAAGAAGACCAGAAAAATATGCTAATTTTTTAAAAAAACTAGATAAATTAAAGCTACTTTTTCAAATATGATGATTACCAAATATTGAAGAAAGAATAAAATTATTTAAATACCTATATTATGCAATGAGAATTTTGGATGATATTTGTGATTGAGATACTCCAAAAAAATTGTTTGAAAGAGAAAAAATAGCAATTGCAGAAAATTTTAATAATTGTGAATTATTATCTTGATTAATTTCTAAAATAATAAAAATTGCTGAAAATTTATGATATAAAAATGAATTGTCTGAGATTTTAAATTATATTATTTGAAGTGTAAAGTATGATTTATATAGAACATTATGAGAAAATAATGGAGTTGTATGTAAAGATGATTTAGAAAAAAATTTTCATGAAATGGATATAGTTTGAACTATATGATGAACTGCTTTAATATTTTGAATTGATATAAATAAAACTATTGTGTTATTAAAAGAATTAGGAGAGGCCACAAGAGTTTGATATAATTTGGAAGATCTTGTCTCCGATATAAATAATAAAATTATAAACATTCCAAGAGAAGATATGGAAGAATATTGAATTACAATTGAAGATTTAAATAACTTTGCAAAGAATTGAATATTATGTAATTGATTGCAAATATGGTTATATAGCCAAATAGAGAAAATTGATAAATTATTGGATATTTATAAAATTAAAATATTTAAGACAAATTTTAAAACTACTTATATACCTGAATGGTGATGAAATATAAGAACTAAGTTATATATTTGGTTAATAAAAAAACTTACATTATCTTGATATATTCTTGAGACCCTTAAAACGAGAGAAAAAATATTAAAGTTATTATAATTTGACAACAAAAAATACTTTTCATAAGAAAAGTATTTTTTGTTGTCTATATTCTACTATCAACAACATCCCAATTAATTACATTCCAAAAGTTTTCTATATATTTTGCTCTTTCATTTCTATAATCTATATAATATGCATGTTCCCAAATATCTATTGTCAAAAGTGGTTTACTCTGAGTTTTAAATGGGTTTTCTGCATTTGAAGTATTAACTATTTCTAAACTTCCGTTTGAGTTTATAGACAGCCAAGTCCACCCAGAACCAAAATTTTTTACAGCCATATCACTAAATTTTATTTTAAAATCATCAAAACTTCAAAAACTTTTATTTATCATTTGAGCTATTCATCACTTAGGTTTATTATTGTCTACATTTCATAAACTTTCAAAATAAAATGTATGATTCCAAACTTGAGCAGCATTATTAAAAATTGGACCAGATTCAGATTCAAAAATAATTTCTTCCAAACTCATATTTTCAAATTCTGTTCAAATAATTAAATTATTTAAATTATTTACATAAGTTTGATGATGCTTTCAATAATGATATTCCATAGTTTCTCTAGATATATAAGGTTCTAAAGCATCTAATTCATAAGATAATTTGGGGCATTCAAAAATCATAATAAAAAATTAAATTATAATACTTTATTATATTACACATTTTAGAAAAATATTCAAGATTAATAATTCCATTTGATTTATTATCTGATTATGAGTACACTAAAATAAATTATATATAATATAAAATTATGATTAAAACTCATTGTAAATACTGTTTGTGTGATATGATTTTAGAAGACTCTGATTTTGAAATTTATGAGAAATTGTCTCCTATAATTAATTGAAATAAATATATTTTAAAACCAGTCAATATCTGCCCCGATTGCTATGAGCAAATAAGATTGAGTTTTAGAAATAAAAGAAATCTATATAAAACAAAATGCGATTTTTCTTGAAAAGATATTATTTCTATTTATTCTCCAGATAAAAATATCAAGGTTTATGATAAAGATATATGGTGGAGTGATAAATGGAATGCTTTAGATTATGCAATGATATTTGATGAAAATAAATCATTTTTTGAACAATTAAACGATTTAGTATACAAAGTTCCATTTCCAAATTTGAGTATTGTAAATTCTGAAAATTCTGATTACAATGATAGTCTTCTAGATTCAAAAAATGCTTATATGTGCTTTTGAAATAACAATATTGAAGATACTTATTACACCGAAGAATCAAGGCTTATCAAAAATTCTTCTGATATATGGTGGTCTGGAGAAATAGAAAAATCTTATGAATGTATAGATTGTTCAAATATATATAATTCAAAATATTGTTACAATTCAAGTAACTGTTCTAATGTAATTTTTTGCAAAAAATGTTATAATTGTCACGACTGTTTTATGTGTTACTGACTTGAATCAAAGAAATTTTATATACTTAATAAAGAATATACAGAAGAAGAATACAAAAATAAGATGAAAGATATTGATTTATCTGATTACGATAAATTATTGGATTATATACAACTCTTTAAGGATTTTGAACTAACTCTTCCACATATGAATTTTCAAACTAATAATTCTCTAAATTGTATATGAGATTATGTTTATAACTCAAAAAATTCAAGTAATTGCTTCAATATAGTTTGAGTTCAAGATTCAAAAAATCTATATGAATGATGAAGATGTAGTGATGTGTATGATTCAAGTTTTATTTATGATTTAGAATGACCTGTAATTTGATCAGTTACAGTCTTTATGTCTTGTAAAAATGTGTATTTTTCAGAATATATTTATGATAATTGTTTCAATATATTTTATAGTTTCAATTTAAAATCCTGTAAAAATTGTTTTTGATGTGTATGACTTGTTTGAAAAGAATATTGTATTTTAAATAAAGAATATAAAAAAGAAGATTATTTCAATGAAGTTGAAAAGATTATTAAATCAATGATGAAAAACAATGTTTGGTGAAATTTTTTTCCCGCAGAATTATCAAGGTTTTGATACAATGAAACTGAAGCGAATGAGTATTATCCTCTGAGTAGAGAATCTGTCATTGCGAGTGTAACGAAGCAATCCAGTAAATATTGAATTAATAACAAAACGATGCTTTCTGGATCGCCACACTTCGTTCGCGATGACAATTCTGAAACTTTCATTCAATGACCTATTTTTAATTGGTCTACCTACGAAGCTCCTTTTCCAAAAGTAGATAAGATTATTTCTGCTCTAAAACTTCCCAGTAAGACAAAAGATATCCCAGATGATATACTAAATCGGGCTATAAAATGTGAAGAAACTTGAAAACTTTTTAAAATTAGTCCTTTTGAATTAAAATTTTATAAAGACAATAATTTATCTATTCCTAGATTTCATTATGATACCAGATATAAACATAGGTTATTATTAAAAAATCAGAGGAAAATATATGAAAGAATTTGTGAGAAATGTGGAATAGAAATAAAAACGACCTACTCTCCAGAAAGACCAGAAATAGTTTATTGTGAAACTTGCTACAATAATTATATTTACAAATAATTTCAAACACTAATAATTTCAAACTTTGTCAAGATTAGATTTGATTTTATAAATATTTTGAATATATTATTTTAAACTATTTTGTATAAACTTATATGTATAAAACTCACTTAATAAAAATATATCATTCTTACACCAAATGAAAAAAGTATGTTGATGACTTTTTGAAGGATGTTTGAAAAACTCTTGAATGAAAAAAAATGATTTTTTGAATCAATTTTTCTGGTGGAGAGATATTTTATAGTTATACTTCGTCTGATGAAGTATATTCTGCTTTTGAATCACAATTTTATACATATTTCAATGATTTTCAATTGATTGAAGATAAAAAATGAGTTTGGAATTTTGATAAAGATAGGACTGTTATATGAGAATTAACCCTTGAAAATTCTTGGTTTTATCCTTTTAAATATTCAACGACTGATAATACAGAATTTGTATTTAATATGTTCAGAAGTTTTGAAAATTTCTCTATTATAAAAGACAAAGTTTGAGTCTTTACTGAAATTAAGCCCCTTCATTGAGAAAGCTTTAAGTTTTTTGTGAAATCAAAATTTAAATTTATGATGTTTAAATTTAAATTGATTTTTACATTTTTTAAATATATGCTTAATCACAAAATCCAGAAATGACGGAAATGATTGTGAGATAAATATTATAAATACAAACTTGAACAAGAATTATTTGAAACCAAATTTTATATAATTGTTCAATGAGAAACCAAAAATCATGCTGAGTGAAAACTTAAATGACTATTTAATAATTTCTTGGTTTTTAAAAATTATCCTCTAAATCAATTCAAACTAAGAGTTATTAGAAATATTTCTCAAATTACCCCTTTTTGAATAAGCGAAATTAAAAATAATTATGTTTGTACACACGAGGAAATCTCATCTATTTTTCATTTCCCAAATAAACCAAGTAGTGAGACTTCACTATTAAAAGTAACTGCAAAAAAACTTTCTCTTCCTATTTGAGTACCGACTTTTGATTTTGATGTTCTTAAAAATGGTGAGATAATACCAAAAAATTATCCATTAGATTTAAATATAGTTTGAACTTCAGATTTTAGAAGTATAAAAGTCCCAGTTTGAATTTATGATGAAGATAGACTTAGACATCTATATATAATTTGAAAAACTTGAACTTGAAAATCAAAATTTCTGACAAGTATGGTAATCGATGACTTAAAACACGGAAAATGAATCTGATTGATTGATCCTCATGGAGATCTGATTGAAGAAGTTATCTCTCATATCCCCCCAGAAAGGATGAAAGATGTAATTATCTTTGATCCAACAGATGAACAATTTCCTTTTTGCTTTAACCCACTTGATATCAAAAAAACTGAGAGTAAACAAATATTAGCTAAATGATTTATTGATATATTTTATAAATTCTTTTGAGCAAACTGGAATGCAAAGCTCGAACATGTGCTTAGAATGATATTTTTAGCACTTTTAGATAAACCAAATTCAACTCTGTTTGATATAATTAGAGCTTTAACTGACAAAGATTTTAGATATGATATGATTGAACACATAAAAGATGATGTAGTTAGAAATTTCTGGACAAACGAATTTGCTGGATGGAGTCAACAATTCAATACTGAAGCAATTATGCCGATATTGAATAAAGTATGACAATTACTTTCGGTTGATATACTTAAAAATATATTTTCAAGTCATGAAAATAAACTTGATTTTGCAGAAATGATGAATGAAAGCAAAATATTACTAGTAAAACTTCCAAAATGAAAACTTCAAGCCGAAATAATGTGATTTTTGGGAGCAATTTTTGTAACCAAGATATTTCAAGCTGCGATGTGAAGACAATGAATGTCAAAAAATGATAGAACACCTTTCTTCTTGTATGTAGATGAGTTTCAAAACTTTGCTACTGATACTTTTTGAGAGATACTTTCTGAGGCCAGAAAATACTGATTATCTTTGTCTGTTGCTCACCAATTTATAAAACAAATTCCACCTAATTTAAGTGATGCCTTATTTTGAAATGTATGAACTTTGATAAGTTTTAGAATTTCAAGTGAGGATGCTATTTATATGGAAAAACACTTTGATCCTTATATAAAAAGCTATGATTTAGCAAACCTAAATCAAAGAGAATTTTACTGTAAATTACTTGTAAAATGACAAGTAAAAGACCCATTCTCTCTAAAAAGTATTTATGTTCCTGATAGAAAAGTACCTAAAGATTATGTGGAACAATTGTACCAATTATCAAGAAATAAATATGCAAGAAGCTTACTTGAAGCAAAAAAGAAAATCATAGAAGAACATAAGGATATAGTTGAGAAATTGGATAGTTTTGCTGAGCCGATAATTTAGGAGTGGGTAGTGAATTGTACTTAATTATGCAATCTATTTAAAAACTATTTTTTAGAATTTTTATAAAAATTGGATAAAATAAAGTGAATTTTCTTTGAGTTTTTGGATTTAAATAGTATATTGCAAGTAAAAGTTTTATTTTTAAATGTAAAATTTTATGGTAGATTTTTTTAGAAAAGATTTAGAACTTAGTAAAAAATGGTGGCATAGGTTATTTAAATTTTTATTTATAATCTTCATATTTTGATTTATTTATAAAACATTTTATATAGATCTCACAGAAGAATCTTTTTATCATTATAAAAGAATTGCCAATTTAGAAGACAGATTAACATATAAGGTTTCAAAAATTGAAGATGTACTCAAATATTGAGAAAGATTTGAGGATTCAAATTGGCAAACAGAAAAAGACTATTGGAATAAAAATATTTATTGTTCAAATAAACTTTATGATATAGAAAATCTAAATTATATTATTAAAGATTCTTGAATTAATAATTTTGATAGATTTTTTTATGATGAAAGTAGTACAAGTGTAGAGGAATTTTCAAAAGTAATAAAAAATGATAATATAAAGTGTATTATAAAAGATAATGCTCAAGTTGATTTTTTAAATCCAATGGAACAATTTAATGATTTTTGATTTTATGAAAAAAGTGTAATTCAATATATTAAAGATGCTTTATTTATACAAGAATTTCTTATAAAATTATTTTTATATATGATAGCTATATATATTTTTTACTATTGGATAATTATGTATATTATATATTGAAGAAAATCTGATAAATAAAAAAATAGGGCTTTTTATAATTTGAATAAGTAAAATTAAGTAAATGAATACAGAAAGTAAAAATCAAATTCATCAAATTATAGATGAACTTATAAAATTATCTGAATGAATTAAAGATTGAGTAATAACAAATAAAGAACATGATGAATCATTTTCAAATAATATTCAAAAGATTTATTTAATTTTAGAAAAAGATTCTTTTGAGTATAGAAAGTTTGATAGTTGGAAAATTTCAAAATATTTATATACTACTAGAACTATTCCATGATATTGTAATAGTGATTTGAAAATATTAGATTTAATTTGAATATTAAAAGAAATAACTTGATATAATAATATAGAAAATGAAAAACATTTTAAGGTCTGAGATAATTACGAAATAATAAGATATTTATCAAAATTATTTCAAAATGTCAAAAATGAAGTTTTAATAGTTGATAGTTATGCTGATTCAACTTTATTTGATTATATTGAGGAAATTGAAAAAAATATAAATATAAATATTCTTACATCTTGAAATTATAAAACAAATTTTAAAAATTTATATTTAGTTTACTCTAATTGAAATTTAGAAACAAAAATATCTACAACAAATATTCATGATAGATATATAATTTTAGACCGAAAAATAATATACTTAGTTTGAATTTCATTTAACTGATTTTGAAAAAGTGATTTTACGATAAAACAATTAGATGATATTAATAAAATTAATGATTTGTATGACATTTGGAGTAATTCTTTATATTTAGAATAAAAAAAGATGCCTACTGTGTAATACAGAGAGCATCTTCAAAATTTATAAGTCCTTTTTTCTAATCTACTTTTTAGGTAGTAAATCAAAAGTCGTTTTTATTTTATCACCTTGGTGGAAAATAGTCATTTCAAAAAGAATCTTTAATATGAATTTTATGCTCTTTTTTTGTAAAAGCTATTAACTCAAGTCATTGATTTTTTGCTACATTTCTTGCATTTTCCAGTGCCTTCACTTTAATATTAGATATACTTATAGCTCTTTTAGAATTAGGTTTTTCAACTCTCCAATTTTGATTTTGTTTATCATATTGAACTAATATTTTGTTAGATTTCATCATTGTGTTATTTATTAGGATTTAAAAGCTCATTGCAAAGAGGATTTTTAATTTTACTATTCTATTATTGCTCTATAAATTAAAAATTTAATTTTTAGAATTTCATCTATTTTATAGTTATTGTATAAATCATTTGCTTTTTGCTTACAAAACCATAAAATCTTTTCACTACAAAAAATCTACATATGGAAAACATCAGCTCCAAACTAGTTGGTGTTTTTTATTTGCTAAAAATTAGTATCATATTTTATTTTAAGTAATAAATTATTTAGATTATATTTTTAATTATCATAAAGTCAAACTTAATCTAACATTAAATGTTCGTTTTTATAAAATCATTTGCTTTTGTGATTTTTTTCACTAAGATATAAGCACTTTTAATAATTAATATTAATTATATGAAAGAATCTAAAATAAATGACTTGTTAAAAAAACTTAGAGAAGAGTCTTGATATAGCCAAGAACAACTTGCAAGTATGCTAGACTTATCAAGATCAAGTATTGCACATATAGAAATGTGAATTAGAAAAATTAAAGCTGAAGAATTACAAAAATACTCAGAAATATTTGATGTAAATATTGATTTTTTACTTTGAAAAACTGATGAATCAAAAGTAAAAAAAGATTATGATAAAAAGAAATTTATAGAATTGCTTTTATATATATTAGAAAAATGTTGAGCAAAATATAATGTTTGAAAAACAGTTTTATATAAAATTTTGTATTTTGCTGAATTTGATTTCTTTGAAAGGTATAAAAAAAATTTAAGTTGAGTAAGTTTTGTAAAACTTCCTAGATGACCAGCTCCCTTTTGATTTGATTTTATTGTTAATGATCTGATAAAAAAACAAGAGTTAGTTAAAGTAATTGCTCCTTATTATTCAAATTATTTTCAAGAAAGATTTATTCCAAATAGAAAAATAAATATTGATATTTTCTCTAAAGAAGAAAAAGAAGTTATTGATGATGTAATAGAAAGATATTCTGACTTTTCTGCATCTGAAATAAGTGAAAAATCTCATGAAGATTTCCCATGGAAAATAACAAAAGATATGGATGTAATAGATTATAATTTAGTAGATAATAGAAGTTACCCATATTCACCCCTTGCTAGAGAAAATAAGAAAAAAGAAGTCCAAGAGTTTGCAAAAATGACAGGCTTTTTTAATGATTTAATTAATGAACCAGATTTATATGAAGAATACAGATAATTTTATTTTTTGAGATATAATTCTCGCAGAATATATTTTTAGTGATAATTCTAATTCAAAATTAAGACCTGTTTTAGTGTTATTTAAAGAAGCTGATGATTACACAGTTTTGAAAATTACATCTCAATGACAAAATATTGATAATTTTACTATTGTTCTAGAACCAAATAATGAAAATAAAATAAAAATCACCTCTTATTTAAAAGTAAAAAAGATAAATTCTTTTCATGAAAAATTGTTTAAAGAGAAAAAAATCTGAAATATTTCAAATAAACAAAAAGAAATTCTAAAAAGTAAATTATCTAATTTATTTAATAACTTATAGTCTTTTATTTGCAAATCTATACTTTTATCATAAAATACTAAAAATTAATTTTTAGTATTTTATTTATGTCAGAATTAGTTAATGTAATATCTCTTGATAATCCATATATCAGCTTTCCAATGGATAGAAAGGCTTTTTATAGTGAACAAATTGAAGAATTTCAGAAAAATTGAAAACCAACTAAAGCTGTTGAGATAGTAAATATCTTTTTATTTAACAAAGAATGACAATTAATACTTCAAAAAAGATCAAATTCAAAGACTCATAATCCTAACTTAATAGACAAATCAATTTGATGACATATTGATTATGGTAATTCACCAAATTTTACCGTAATGCTTGAAACTGTTCAAGAATTACAAGTTCCATCAATAGTCTTAAATAATGATGATGATTTTAATAAAACTCTAAATTTATTAAAGGATTATACTGCTACAACTGCAGTAATAAAAAATTTCTGAACTCAATTGGTACATATTGACAAGATAATTGATTGAAAAAATATTGAAATATCTAATAAAACTCATTTATATATTTGAGTATATGATTGATCTATAAGAAATGTAGATAAAGAAGCTAAAGGAGTTTTATTTTATTATCTAGATGAACTTGATGATGAAATAAAAAAATTTGAAAGTACATTTACTTGAGATTTGATATATTATATAAAAAAATATAGAGAATATTTTGAAGATTTTGTAAATCAGATTAAAAAGTAGAGAAAGTATATTAAACTTGTAAAATAACAAAAAACAATTAAATTTATATAAATTTAATTGTTTTTTTTATTATGAATAAAGAAAAAGTACCTGTGCTTCGTAGTCTTGACGAAGAAGTAGTTGAAACTAAAGTTTGTAAACATTGTTGAGTTTCTTTTGAAATCACTGATAAAGACTTAGAATTTTTAAATAAACTTTCACCAAAATTTAATGGTGAAAGTTTTCAAATTCCTCCGCCAACACTTTGTCCAGATTGTAGACAACAAAGAAGACTGAGTTTTAGAAATGAAAAAACAATAGTTTTTAGAACTTGTGATCTGACTTGAAAGAAGATTTTTTCTATGTATTCCCCAGATAAGAAATATAAAGTATATCATTATGAAGATTGGTTTACCGACAAATGGGATGCAAAAAGCTATTGAAAAGATTTTGATTTTTCTAAAAGTTTTTTTGAACAATTTCATGAATTAGATTTAGTTGTACCAAAAATGTCACTTTCAAATTTAAATATGGAAAATAGTGATTTTGTAAGTCAAGCATGACATTGTAAAAATTGCTACTTGATTTTTAATGCTGATATGGACGAAAATTGTTATTATTGAAAAAATATATTCTTGTCTAAATATTGTGTTGATAGTTTTTGAGTTTGAGAAAGTGAACAATGTTATAATTGTATAAGATGTATACAATGTTTTGATGTAAAAAACTGAATGTATTCATATAACTGTAGAGAATGTAATTATGTATTTTCTTGTATTTGATGTAATAATTGTACTTGATGTGTAAGTCTAAATAATTCTGAATTCAGTATATTTAATATAAAATACTCAAAAGAAGAATATTTTAAAAAATTAGAAAAATTAACAAAAGAAGATATTGAAAATTGATACCAAAATTTATTTAGAAATTTTCCAAAAAATGCACTAGTTGATGTAAAAAATTCTGAAGATATATTATGAGATCTTATTTCATGATCTAAAAATATTTATAAAAGTTTTGAAATTGCAAATTCTAGAGATGTAAGGTATTCTACAAATATTGTTAATTCTGAAGATATATTTGATGTAAATTATTTTTGAGTATGACTAAGTAAAGCATATGAATGATCTGTTGTGTGATACTGATCAAATTTATATTTTTGTTTTGACTGTTGGAATAATGTTGATAATCTAATATATTGTTTTTTCTGTGTAAATTGAGTTAAAAATTGTTTCTGATGTTTTTGACTTCATTCAAACGAACAGTATTGCATCCTAAATAAACAATATACAAAAGAAGAGTATGAAGAATTGGTTCCCAAAATCATAGAATATACGAAAAAAACATGAGAGTGGTGAGAATTTTTCCCTAGTTCTATTTCTCCTTTTGGTTATAATGAAACGGTTGCAATGGAATATTTTCCGATTTCAAAAGAAAAAGCATTAAAAGAAAAATTTAATTGGTATGATTATGAAGCCCCATTTCCAAAAGTTGATAAGATTATTCCTGCATCAAAATTACCTCTTGATATTAAATCTATCCCTGATGATATACTTAATTGGGCAATTGAGTGCGAAATAACAAAGAAACCTTTTAAAATAATAGCTCAAGAACTTGATTTTTATAGAAAACATAATTTACCTATTCCAAGAAGACATCCTGACCAAA
Organism: bacterium; assembly: GCA_024635475.1. Classification (GTDB taxonomy): domain Bacteria; phylum Patescibacteriota; class Gracilibacteria; order BD1-5; family UBA6164; genus Altimarinus. Next base: position 58,602 of record JAGXIW010000003.1, read on the forward strand.
GGCATTTGGATAAAATGGCTCTGAGAAACCCAAGAAAGTTATTTGATAGAAAGTGTGATAAATGTTGAGTTTTAATAAAAACTACTTATAATCCTGATAAAAAAGAAATAGTTTATTGTGAAAAGTGCTATAACAAAGAAATTTATTAATATTTATCTTAAAACACCCATGCAACAAGAAAAAGTACCTGTACTTCGTGGCTTTAGCGAAGTAGTAGTAGAAACAAAAAAATGTAAATTATGTTCTGTAGATTTTGATATCACAGATAAAGACCTGGGGTTTTACGATAAAATTTCACCTATTTATAACTGAGTGAAATATAATATTCCAGTACCAACTTTATGTCCAGATTGTAGACAACAAGAAAGACTCACTTTTAGAAATGAAAGAAAACTTTACAAAAGAAAATGTGATGCAACTGGAAAAGATATTATTTCGATGTATTCTCCGGATAAAAAATATAAAGTATATTCTCAAGAAAAATGGTGGTCTGATAGTTGGAATGCTTTAGATTACGGAAAAGAATTTGATTTTTCTAAAAACTTTTTTGAACAATTTGAAGAATTATATAAGGAAGTCCCTTTAGTTTCACTTACCACAGATTATACTAAAGATGAAAATTCAGCTTATACAAATTTTGCTTGATCAAACAAAAATTGTTATCTTATTTTTGATTCTGATTTTAATAGAGATTGTATAAATCTTTCTTCATCTACAAAAAATGATAACTGTATAGATTGTTATTCAACACATAATTCAAATTTTTGTTATCAAACTGTTTGAGTTGAAAATTGTTATAATTGTTTTTATCTAGTCAATTCTATAGATTGTAATGAATGTTATGAATGTGATAGTCTTATATGATGCAAAAATTGTTTTTGATGTGCAAATCTCAGTAATGCTGAATATCAAATTTATAATAAACAATATACAAAAGAAGAATATGGGAAAGAACTTGCAAAAATTTTAGGAACTAAAAAAATAAAATTCAATAATTTTCTTGACTATCCAAAAAAATTTATGATTACAAACAGGTCAGAAAATGTTACCGGGAATTATATTTATGACTCAAAAAATATAGATAATTCTTATGAGATTTATAATGCAGAAGACTGTAAATATTGTTTTTGAGTTCATGATATTAAATCTTCTTATGATGTTTCTGGTTTTTGAATAGCTGGGCTTGATAGAATCTATAATTCACATGTAGTATGAATTTGAGGATATAATGTTTTCTTTTCAAATATTGTAGTACAATGAAGTAATAATATTTATTATTCAAATACAATTTATAATAATTCATCTAATCTTTTGGGATGTGTAGGATTGGTTTCAAAACAATACTGCATCCTAAATAAACAATATACAAAAGAAGAATATGAGGAATTAGTGCCAAAAATCATAGAACATATGAAAAAAACATGAGAATGGTGAGAATTTTTCCCAAGTTCTATTTCACCATTTTGATACAATGAAACCGTAGCAATGGAGTATTCTCCACTTTCTAAAAATGAAGCGATAGAAAAATGATTTATTTGGTCAGATTATGAAACACCCTTTCAAAAAGTAGAAAAAGTAATTCCTGCAAATAAATTACCAGAAAATATAACTAATATTCCAGATGATATTTTGAATTGGGCAATTGAATGTGAGGTTACAAAAAAACCTTTTAGAATAATTAAACAAGAATTAGAGTTTTATAGAAAACATAATTTACCAATTCCAAAAAGACATCATGATCAAAGACATCTTGATAGAATGGCTCTTAGAAATCCTAGAAAATTATTTGATAGAAAGTGTGATAAATGTGGAGTAGATATAAAAACAACTTATTCTCCAGATAGAAGTGAAATTGTTTATTGTGAAGAGTGTTATAATAAAGAAGTTTATTAATTTTTTATATAAGAATATATGAGTAATCTAAAATATTGGCAAGATAAAATAAAAGAAAAAAGAAAACATACTCCATTTGCTGATTTTTTGAAAGAAATAGTTAGTTGGTCACCAATTGTTTTTTATAAAAATAATTGATTAATTTCAAAATTTCCAGAAACTGATAGAATAAAAAAAGTTATTCATCATAGTGAATTTGAAAAAAATATAGAAAATTTAATGGAAAAATGAACACCTTATGATTTTGGAGTAGATTTTTTTGAAAACTATAAAAATTTATTATTAAAAATAGATTTATTTAATTTTATATCTTATTGATGAAATGAAAATAGTGATTATTGAGATGTAATTTTAAATTCGAAAAATTGTTATCTAAGCTTTACTGTTATAAATGATTGCGAAAATATTTTGTATTCTTATTCTATTAAAGATAATTCTTCAAATGTATTAAATTCAGTTTCTGTGTATCAAAATTCAGATAATATTTACTTTTGAAGATGAATTGTAGAATCGTACAAAATATATTATTCTTCATTTATAAACAATTCAAATAATATTTGGTTTTCTTCAAATCTAAATTGATGCAGTGAGTGTTTATTTTGTAACGATTTAGATAATTGTTCATATTATATTAAAAATAAAAAATATTATAAGCAGGATTACTTAATACAAAAAGAAAAAATACTAAAAGATAAACAAAAATTTTTCTCATATTATAAAGGGGTGGATAAAGCTTGAAAAAATATTAACTCAACAAATGTAGTTGGAAGTTGATTTTTTAATTCTGAAAATGTAGAAAATGGGTATTTTTGATATAATGTAAAAGAATGAAGAAATTTAATGTTTGTTTGATGAATTAATTGAAATCAACAAATGTATGATGTTTTTACAGGTTGATCATGAACTTCTGACAATTTATACTGAATAGTGTGAGCAAATTGAGATAACTTGTATTCTTGTATGAATATTGTTATGAGTTCAAATTTATATTATTGTTATTTTTTGGAGAATTGTTCTTTTTGTATAGGTTGTATTTGACTTCGTAATAAATCATACTGTATACTAAATAAACAATATACAAAAGAAGAATGGGAAACATTAGCAGATAAAATATTTACTCAAATGGAAAAAAATAAAATATTATGAGATTTTTTTTCAGCAAAACTAAATCCATTTTACTTTAATGACACGATTGCAGGACTATTTTGAAATTTCAAAAAAGATGAAATAATTGCAGATTGATTTTTATGGAGAGATTGAGAAATAAAAGTAGATATTCCTGAATTAGTAGAAATTATTGATACTAAAGATTTAAATAACTATCAAGGTTATGATGTAAATTGAAATTGGCAAATTAACCCTGAAATATTAAAAAAAGTAATTAAAGATTCAAACTGAAATATATATAAAATAATAAAAATGGAATATGATTTTTTGATGAAACATTCTCTTCCATTACCAGAAATTCACTGGTTGGATAGAATAAAATTGTGACTTATTGGTAGATAAATAACTTATTAATAAATGAAATATGTTTGAAAATGAAAAAGTAGTAAAATCAAAATTATGCAAATATTGTAATTCAAGTTTTTTAATTACAGACAAGGACTTAGAGTTTTACGATAAAGTTTCACCAAAATTTAATGGTGAAGTTTTTCAAATCCCCCTACCAACACTTTGTCCAGATTGTAGAGAACAAAGAAGACTTAGTTTTAGAAATGAAAGAAAACTTTACAAAAGAAAATGTGATGCAACTGGGAAAGAAATAGTTTCAATATATTCGCCCGATAAACCTTATAAAGTATATAATCAAGACTTCTGGTGGAGTGAAAAATGCGATACTATGGATTATGGAAGGAGTTTTGATTTCTCTAAAAGTTTTTTTGAACAATTTGGAGAGCTTTTAAGAGATGTACCAAAACAAAATTTAATATGAGCAAATAATCAAAATTCAGCTTATTGTAATCTAACAGCAGACAATAAAAATTGTTATCTAATATTTGAAAGTTCAAATAATGAGGATTGTCTTTTCTGACATTGGTTACAAAAATGTAATCATTGCACTGATTGTAATTTTATGCATCAATGTGAATTATGTTATGAATCTTTGGATTGTTATGATTGTTTTAATTCAAAATATTTATTTTCATGTAAAAATTGTTCTGATTCATATTTTTTAGAAGATTGTATTTGATGTAAAAATTGTTTTTGATGTGTAAATTTACTAAACAAAGAATTTTATATATTCAATAAACAGTATTCGCAAAAAGAATATTTTGAAAAAATTGATAAATATATTGTAAATAATGATTTTAAACAAGAATTTTTAAAAATATCACAAAGTTATCCTAAAAAATATTTAAGAATTTTAAATTCAATTAATTGTTTATGAAATCAAATTGAAGATTCAAAAAATTGTATTTACTGTAATCATGCTCATGATGCTGAAGATTGTAAATACTCTGAACATGTTTGGAGAAATGCAAAAGATTGTATGGATGTTAGCACTGCTTGAAGAGATGCTGAATATATATTTGAATGAATAAATTGTTGAATTTGAGTTTATAATTTTAAATATTGTGTTCAGTGTTGGACTGGATCAGACTTAATTTATTGTATGTTTGGTAGTAATATACATAATAGCTTTTGATGTGTATGACTTGTAAATAAATCCTATTGTATACTAAACAAAGAGTATTCTAAAGAAGAATACGAAGAACTGGTTCCAAAAATACTAGAACATATGAAGAAAACCGGAGAGTGGTGAGAGTTTTTTCCTAGTTCTATTTCACCATTTTGATACAATGAAACAGTAGCAATAGAGTATTTTCCACTTGTAAAAGAAGAAGCAATAAAAAAATGATTCAACTGGTCTACTTATGAAGCCCCATTTCCAAAAGTAGATAAAATAATTCCTGCATCAAAACTTCCAGGTGATATAACAAAAATACCTGATGATATACTAAATCGGGCTATTGAGTGTGAAATTACAAAAAAACCATTTAAAATAATATCCCAAGAACTTGATTTTTATAGAAAATACAATTTACCTATTCCAAAAAGACATCCTGATCAAAGACACTTAGATAGAATGGCTCTTAGAAATCCTAGAAAATTATTTGATAGAAAGTGTGATAAATGTTGAATTCAAATAAAAACTACTTATTCATCAGATAAACCTGAAATAGTTTATTGTGAAGAGTGTTATAATAAAGAGGTTTATTAATTTTTTATTAAAATATGTCAAATCTAGAAAAATGGGAAAATATAATTAAAGAAAAAAGAAAACAAACTAATTTTAAAGATTATTTGAAAGAAATAGTTAGTTGGTATCCTTTTGCTTTTTATAAAAAATGAAGTTTAATAACTAATTTTCCATATTCTAATAGAATTAATGAGAAAATTATAACACCTATTGAATTTGATGATAATAGAGATAATTTATTAAACAAATGATTAAATTATGATTTGAATAAATCGTTCTTTTTAAATTTTCAAAAATTATTTATATCAATTCCTTGGTATAATTTATTTTCATTTAATACAGAAAATGCTCAATATGCTGATAATGTATATAATTCAAAAAATACATATTTATCAAATTGAGTTATACATAATTGTGAAAATGTTTTTTATAGCTTTTATATAAAAGAAAATTGTTCCAATATTTTTAACAGCTTTATGGTTTGGGATAATTGTGACAATATTTACAATAGTTCTTGAGTTATTAAATCATATAATATATTTTATTCAAGAAATATTTTAAATTGTTCAAATATATGGTTTTCATCTAATTTGACTTGATGTACGGAATGTTTATTTTGTGATAATTTAGAAAATATAAAATATTGTATTAAAAATAAACAATATACAAAAGAAGAATTTATTGAAGAAAAGAAAAAAATATTAAATAATAAAAATGAATTTCATAAATATTATCTTAAAGTTAATTTTAATTGAAAATGACCATTTAGTAAAAATACTGATGGTATTTTCCTTCCTTTATGTGAAAATATAGAAAGTTGATATTATTCATATAATGTTCATTCTTGAAAAAATATAATACTCACTTGATCAAAAGAATGAAATACTGATTTTTTTGATGTATTTTGATGATGATCACCCACATGAAATAGGTATTATGGATGTTGTTATGTGTGAACATATTCTGAAGATCTTTTTTTATGTCATTCTATTGATTATTCAAAAAATTTATATTATTGTTATTATTTAACTAATTGTTCATATTGTATTTGATGTGTATGATTAAAAAATAAATCTTATTGTATATTAAATAATCAATATACTAAAGAAGAGTGGTATGAACTTGCAGATAAAATATTTGCACAAATGGATAGAACTGAGATTTTGGGGGACTTTTTTCCTTGAGAATTAAATCCATTTTATTTCAATGATACTATAGCTTATCTTTTGGATAATACTTTTACCAAAGAAGAAATAATTGCAGATTGATATATGTGGAGAGATGAAGAGATACTAGTAGATATACCTGAGTGAGTTGAGGTTCTGAATATTGATGATCTGGATATAGTAAACTATGATAAATCAATACTTGAGAAAGTAATCAAAGACCAGAAATGAAATTATTATAGGATTGTCAAAATTGAATATGATTTTTTAAAGAAACATAATCTTCCTTTACCTGAAATACACTGGCTTGATAGAATAAAATTGTGATTTAAATTTTAATCTGGAAATTTTATGCAATGAGAAAAAGTAGTAGAAACAAAAGTTTGTAAACACTGTAATTCAAGTTTTGATATCACAGACAAAGATTTAGAGTTTTATGATAAAATTTCGCCTGTTTTTAATGATAAAAAATATTTGATTTCTGCTCCAAAATTATGTTCTGATTGTCGTTTACAGAGGAGATTATCATTTAGAAATGAAAGAAAATTATATAAAAAGGTTTGTGATTCTTGTTGAAAAGAGGTAGTATCTTTATATTCTCCTGATAAACATTATAAAATTTTTTGTCCAGATTGTTGGTGGTGAGATAAATTTAATCCACTAAATTATGGGAAAGATTTTGATTTTAATCGTACTTTTTGAGAACAATTTAATGAATTAAATCTTGATGTTCCAAAATTGGCTATTCAAAATACAAATAGTGAAAATAGTTTATTTACAAACTATGCAACTGAAAATAAAAACTGTTACATGGTAGTATGAGCATGACAAAACGAAGAATGTTATTACTCTTATAGAATTTTTGGATCAAAAAATATTATGGATTCATATGATCTTGCAAAAAGTGAACATTGTTATGAATGTTTAGAATCTGACAATTTATTTAATTGTAAATTCTGTAAATGATGCCAAAATTCTTCTAACTTGGTTTATTGTCAATATTGTATTAATTGTAAAAATTGTTTTTGATGTGTAAACTTAAGAAATAAAAAATATTATATTTTTAATAAACCTTACTCTAAAGAAGAATATGAATTAGAAATTAGTAAAATAAAAAAATCAGATTTGGATAAATTTCAATTATTAAGATTAGAAACCCCATATTTATCGAATTTTATAACATGATCTGAAAATGTTTTATGAGATCAATTACTTAATTGTAAAAATTGTTATGATTGTTTCACTTTTAGAGATTCAGAAAATTGTAAATATTCGGCCATTTGAGAATGAAATAAAAATAGTTATGATATGAATTTTTGAGATAATTGTGAATATCAACTTGATTCAACAAATCTTGAACAAAATTATAAAGTAATGTTTAGTTATCTGGCTTGGTATATAAATAATGGTTATTATTTAAGTACTTGCTTTAACTCTGATAATTTATTTTGATGCACTTGAATTAAAAAATGAAGTTATTTAATTTTTAATAAACAATATGAGAAAAGTGAGTATGAAATTCTTGTTCCAAAAATCATAGAACATATGATAAAAACATGAGAATGGTGAGAATTTTTTCCTAGTTCTATTTCACCATTTTGATACAATGAAACAATAGCAAATGAATACTTTCCGCTTTCTAAAAATGAAGCACTAAAAAAATGATTGAATTGGTCAGATTATGAAGCCCCTTTTCCAAAAGTAGAAAAAATAATTCCTGCATCAAAACTTCCAGACGATATAACAAAAATACCTGATGATATACTTAATCGGGCTATTGAATGTGAAATTACAAAAAAACCATTTAAAATTATTAAACAAGAATTAGATTTTTATAGAAAACATAATCTACCAATTCCAAAAAGACATCCAGATCTTAGACATTTAGATAGAATGGCTCTTAGAAATTCTAGAAAATTATTTACGAGAATTTGTGATAAATGTTGAATTCAAATAAAAACTACTTATTCATCAGATAAACCTGAAATAATTTATTGTGAAGAGTGTTATAATAAAGAGGTTTATTAAATTTTAATTTAAAAAATTATGACAAATTTGAAATTTTGGGAAGATAAAATCAAAGAAAAAAGAAAAAAAACTAATTTTAAAGATTTTGTGAAGGAAATTGCGAGTTGGAGTCCTTTAAATTATTATAAAAATTGAGATTATATATCTATATTTCCAAAATCAAATAGAATCAATAAAATAGTAAGCATAGAAAAATTTAATAATTCAAGAGATAATTTACTTAGTTTAGATTATATTTATGATAATTTTTTTGAAGGTTTATTGTCTTTACAAAAAAATGTTACAACTCCTTGTGTAAGACAGTATTGAATATGTATTAATGCAGAATATACAGATATAATTTCAAATATAGAAAATTGTTTTTTAATTAGATGTTCACCAAATTGCAAAAATGTTTGATATAGTATTGTTATCAAAAATACTGAAAATGTTTTTAATTGTATAAAAGTTCAATGATGAGAATGAAATATTTATTCATCATTTTCAGTTGATGAAAGTTTTAATATATTTTATTCAAAATGTATTGAAAATTCATCAAATATTTGGTTTTCTTATGACTTAGTTGATTGCCATGAATGTTTATTTTGTAATGATTTAAATAATAAATCATATTATATTTATAATATTTCTTATGCTAAAGATATTTATTTACAAAAAAAAGAAGAAATTTTATCTCAAAAAGCTAATTTTCAAAGTTGGTTTACAAATCTCTGATGACACAATTATAAAACAATTAACTCAGAAAATGTTGAAAATGTTTATTGATGAACAAATGTTATAAATTGAAGAAATTGTATTATTGTATGAAATCCCATATGAACAAAAAATATTTATGATACTTTATTAACTTGAACTCTTTGAGATTATTATTGATGTGCTGATAGTGGAGTTAATTCAGAAAAAATATATTGTAGTGTTGCAATAGTAAATTCTAATACTATTTTTTATAGCCAATTTCTTGAGGGATGTTCATTTTGTATCGGTTGTATCTGACTCAAAAATAAATCATTTTGTATTTTAAATAAACAGTATACAAAAGAAGAATGGTATGAGTTAGTAGATAAAATATTTACCAAAATGAATTCTGATTGAATACTTTGAAACTTTTTTCCTTGAAGTTTAAATCCATTTTATTTTAATGATACTGTAGCTTATCTTTTGGATAATACTTTTACAAAAGAAGAAATAATTGCTGATTGATATTTATGGAGAGATGAAGAAATAAAAGTTGATATTCCTGAATGAACTGATATTATAAATGTAAAAGATTTAGATATAGTAAATTTTGATGAATCAATATTAAAAAAAATTATTGTGGATAAAAATTGAAATTACTACAAAATTGTCAAAATGGAATACGATTTTTTAAAAAAACACAATCTTCCTTTACCTGAAATACATTGGCTTGATAGAATAAAATTATGATTTAAATTTTAATCTGGAAATTTTATGCAATGAGAAAAAATAGTAGAAACAAAAAATTGCAAACATTGTAATTCTAGCTTTGAAATTACAGATAAGGATTTAGAATTTTATGAAAAATTAAGTCCAGTTTTTTGATGACAAAAATATCAAGTTCCCTCTCCAACTTTATGTCCAGATTGTAGACAACAAAGAAGACTTAGTTTTAGAAACGAGAAAAAATTATATAAAAGAAAATGTGATGCAACTGGAAAAGATATTATTTCAATTTATTCATCTCTAAAACCATATAAAATATATCATCAAGATTATTGGTGGAGTGATAAATGGGATGCAATGGATTATGGTAGGGACTTTGATTTTAATAAAAATTTTTTTGAGCAGTTTAATGAATTACAATTAGAAGTACCAAGATTATGTCTTAGAATAAGACAAGATATGGAAGATTGTTATTATTGCAATAATTGAAATAATTCAAAAGGTTGTTATATGTGTAATACTGCAATAAATAGTGAGAATTGTTACTATAGTCATACAAGTATTAATTGTAATTTTGATGTAGATGGATTATTTAACCAATGAAATTCTTTTTGTTATAATGCTGTGCAGAGTAATAATAATTTTAATAGTAAATTTTTATTTTATTCACATAATTGCAAAAATTCTTCTTTTTTAGATGATTGTGATAATTGTGAATATTGTTACGGATGTGTAAATTTAAGAAACAAAAAATATTTTTATTTAAACCAAGAATTAACCAGTGAAGAATATTATAAAAAAATAGAAAATATTAATATAAATGATTTTAAAGATATTTTTGAAGATTTTTCTAAAAAACAAATAAAACCATATACTAGATGAGTAAATTTTCCCAATAGTTTTTGAGATTTTATTGTCGATTGCGAAAATTGTCATAATTGTTTTTGAGTGATAGGTTTGAAGGATTCAAAGTATTGTTGGTCAGCCTGATTATGAAGTGAAGATATTTATGATTGTCTTCATTCATGACCAGTAAATAAATGTTATGAATGTGTAACAACTGATACTTCAAGTAATTTATGATTTTCATTAGAAATTACTGGTTCTTATAATTTATTTTATTGCCAGTCAATTAGTAATTGTAATAATTGTTTTTGATGTATTTGATTAAAAAATAAATCTTATTGTATTTTAAATAAACAATATACAAAAGAAGAATATGAAGAATTAGTATCAAAAATCATAGAACATATGATAAAAACTTGAGAGTGGTGAGAATTTTTCCCTAGTTCTATTTCTCCTTTTGGGTATAATGAAACTGTTGGAATGGAGTATTTTCCTCTTAGTAGAGATGAAATACTTGATAACCGTCATCCTGAATTTATTTCAGGATCTATAATGCAAGAATTTTCACAAAAACATAGTATTAAAGATACTGAAACAAGTTCAGCATGACAATTTAAAAAATGACTTATTTTCAACCGGTCCGACTATGAAGCCCCATTTTCAAAAGTTACAAAAATAATTCCTGCATCAAAACTTCCAGATGATATAAGAGATATTCCTGATGATATACTAAATTGGGCAATAGAATGCGAAATTACAAAAAAGCCTTTTAAAATAATTAAACAAGAATTAGATTTTTATAAAAAACATAATCTGCCTATTCCAAGAAGACATCCTGATCAAAGACACTTAGATAGAATGGCTTTTAGAAATCCAAGAAAATTATTTGATAGAAAATGTGATAAGTGTGGAGTTGATATTAAAACTACTTATTCTCCAGATAGAAGTGAAATAGTTTATTGTGAAGAGTGTTATAATAAGGAAATTTATTAATTTTTATAATTATTAATATGGCTAAGTTAGATAAATGGGAAAACATAATCAAAGAAAAAAGAATGCATACCCCTTTTAGAGATTTCGTAAAAGAAATTACTAGTTGGACTGTTTTAAATTTATACAAACATAAATGAAAAATTTGTAGATACCCTGATAGTTGAAGAGTAAAAAATCTTGATACTAAAGAGTCTCAAAATGCTTCAAACTATTTTTTAGATTATGATTTTAGTAAATGATTTTTTGAAAATTTTAAAGATTTATTTGAAAAAACTCCACTTCAATATATGCTGGATTTTTGAAATAATGAAAACTCGGATTTTGCTGATGCAGCATTTTGAGTAAAAAATGCATATTTGACATTTGTTGCTTGATTTTGAATTGAAAATGTTGCATATAGTGCTTTTTGCTATTTAAATTCTTCTAATATATATAACAGTTTTTTAATTCAGGCAAATTGTAATAATATATATTTTTGAGCCTGAATAATAAATTCTTTCAATGTTTTTTATAGCAAATATGTAAATGATAGTTCAAATATATGGTTTTCTACAAACTTAATATGATGCCAAGAATGTATTTTTTGTAATTGATTACAAAATGGAAAATATTTTTTTCAAAACAAACAATATGAAAAAGAAGAATATCTTGAAATAAAGAAGCAATTATTAGGTAAAAAAGAGGAATTTTTAAATAATTATAAATTTATATCAAAAAATGAGCCAATAAATTATTTATCTGAAAATGTAAATTGAAAATATAATATAAAATGTCACAATGTTGAAAATTGATATTGGATAAATAATACTAGCAATTCAAGAAATGTTATAATTACTTGATGAGATGGTATTTATAATTTTTATGACTCGTTTGATGCTTGATTAAATTCAAGTGATTTTTATTGAGTTAATTGAGCTTGAAGTGGTGCAAAAAATATTTACCTATCTACTCAAATTGATCAAAGTTCAAATATATATTACAGCTATTTTTTAAAAAATTGTTCTTTTTGTATCTGATGTATTTGATTGAAAAATAAAAGTTATTGTATATTTAATAAACAATACTCAAAAGAAGAATGGTATGAACTTGCAGATAAGATATTTGCACAAATGGATTCTGATTGAATACTCTGAGAGTTTTTTCCTTGAAGTTTAAATCCATTTTATTTCAATGATACAATGGCTTATTTGATAGATGATACTTTCACAAAAGAAGAAGTAGAAAAAGAGGGATATTTATGGAGAAACGAAGAAATAAAAGTAGATCTTTCTGAATGAGTAGAAGTTGTAAATGTGAAAGATTTAGATATAGTAAATTTTGATGAATCAATATTAAAAAAAGTTATTGTAGATAATAATTGAAATTACTACAAAATTATAAAAATGGAATACGATTTTTTAAAGAAACACAATCTGCCTTTACCTGAAATACATTGGCTTGATAGAATAAAATTGTGATTTAAATTTTAATTAGGATAATTTATGCTATGAGAAATAACAGTAGAAACAAAAGTTTGTAAACATTGTAATTCTAGCTTTGAAATTACGGACAAAGACTTAGAATTTTACAATAAAGTTTCGCCTGTTTTTAACAAAATTAAATATCAGATACCAACACCAACTTTATGTCCAGATTGTAGAAGACAAAGAAGATTATCTTGGAGAAATGAAAGTAAATTATATAAAAATATAGATTCAATTACAAAAAAAGAATTAGTTTCAATCTACTCACCTGATAAAAAATTTATAATTTATGATCAAGATTATTGGTGGAGTGATAAATGGAATCCACTTGATTATTGAAGAGATTTTGATTTTTGAAAAAGTTTTTTTGAACAGTTTAGAGAACTTCAAAAAATTGTTCCCAGAATTGCCTTAATTAATTGATTTCAAGAAAATTCGGATTATTGAAACCATTCTTATCATAATAAAAATTCTTATTTAGTACATTCTTGTGGTTATGTAGAAGACTCTTATTATTGTATAAACACTACATTCTCTGCTAATTGTATGGATTGTTACAATGCTGAATATTGTAACCAATCTTATGAACTAACTGATTGTAAAAATTGTAATTCTTCTAATTTTTTATTGTACAGTAGCGAATGTTTTAAATGTTTATATTGTGATGACTGTATTGATTGTAAATATTGTATTTGATGTAAATGACTTAATCATAAAGAATATCATATATTTAATAAAAAAGTTTCAAAAGATGAATATGAAAAAACATATTTTGATTTTTTTAACACAGAAGAAAAAAGATTAGAAATAATAAAAAATTATTATGAATTTCGTAAAAATATTCCTTCAAAATGAGAAACAAATATAAATTACAAAGATTTATATGCTTGCGATAGTTGTTCAAATTGTGAAAATATAAAATACTCATTTGAATGTAATGATAGCCAAAATATTGCCTATTCTTTTTGGATGTGATGATGATGAGCGAAAGATTGTTATGATTTTGATATTTGGTGAGAAAATTCAAGTTTAGTTTATGATACACATTGTGGTTGATGATGAATTTCAAATGTATTATTTTGTAATATAGTTTGGTGATGACATCACAATATTTATTGTGACTTGTTTTTATCTACTTCTTCTAATTGTTTTTGATGTATTTGATTACACAATAATGAACAATATTGCATTTTAAATAAAAAATATTCCAAAGATGAATATGAAAAACTTGTTCCTAAAATTATTGAACATATGCAAAAAACTTGAGAATGGTGAGAATTTTTCCCTAGTTCTCTTTCTCCATTTTGATACAATGAAACAATATCAAATGAATGGTTTCCATTAAATAAAGAAGATGCAATAAATTTAGGTTTTAAATGGTCTGATTATGAAAATACTTTTCCAAAAGTAGACAAAATTATTCCAGCAAATAAATTACCAGATAATATAGCTCTAATTCCAGATGATATACTAAATCGGGCTATTGAATGTGAGGTAACAAAGAAACCATTTAAAATAATAACTCAAGAACTTGAATTTTATAAGAAACATAATCTGCCAATTCCAAAAAGACATCCTGATCAAAGACATCTTGATAGAATGACTCTCAGGAATCCAAGAAAGTTATTTGATAGGAAGTGTGATAAGTGTGGAATAGATATAAAAACTACTTATAATTCTCTAAGACCTGAAATAGTTTATTGTGAAGAATGTTATAATAAAACTATGTACTAAGTTACTCTTGTACTTCGTAATCTTGATAAAAAAACATAATAAAAAAGTTTATTAATATTTTATAAATTATGCAACGAGAAAAAATAGTAGAAACTAAAATCTGTAAACATTGTTCAGCAAGTTTTGATATTACAGACAAAGATTTAGAATTTTACCAAAAAATAAGTCCTATTTTTAATTGAGAAAAATTCAATATCCCAGCACCAACTTTATGTCCAGATTGTAGACAACAAAGGAGATTTAGTTTTCGGAATGAAAGAAAACTTTATAAAAGAAAATGTGATGCAACTTGAGAAAATATAATTTCAATTTACTCACCCGATAAGCCTTATAAAATTTACAATCAAGACTTTTGGTGGAGTGATAAATGGGATCCTATGGATTATGGAATAGAATTTGATTTTAATAAGAGTTTCTTTGAACAATTTAATAATTTATTTAAAGAAGTTCCTAAAAGAGATGTAACAAAGTGAACAGCATTAGTAAATTGTCATTATGTAATTGGTATTTGAGATTGTTAAAATTGCTATTTATTATTTGATTCTTCAAATAGTGAGAACTGTTATTATTGAAATAGCTTGGATTTTTCTCAAAATTGTATCGATTGATACAATATGAAAGATTGCATTGATTGTTATGAATTAATAGATTGTATTAATTGTTATAAATGTTATCATGCTGAAAAATTACTTAATTGTAAAGATTGTCATTATTTATATAATTGTACTAATTGTACTAATTGTTTTTGATGTACAAATCTAGAAAATAAATCATTTTATATATTTAATAAAGAATATACAAAAACAGTATATCATAAAAAAATTAATAATTTATTGGATAGTAAAGATTTTAAAAGCGAGTTTTATTTATTCAACTTAAAATTTCCAAAAATAAGCAATACAATCATAAATTCAGAGAATGCATTGTGAGACCTTATTTATAATTCTAAAGATGTTTATGAGGGTTTTGAAATAAAAGATTCAAATAATGTAAGATATTCAACAAGAGCTTATAAAAATAATAATGATGCGGCTGATACTTTTAAAGTTATCTATAACTGTCAGAAGATATATGAGTGTTGAGTAATATATAAAAACTGTTTTTGAACATATTTTTCTATTGATTGTTGGAGGGAATGTGAAAATATATTTTATTGTAGTGAATCTAAAGCAATAAAAAATTGTTTTTGATGTCATTGAATACATCATAAACAATACTGTATTCTGAATAAACAATATACTAAAGAAGAGTATGAGAAATTAATGCCGAAAATTATTGAACATATGAAAAAAACTTGAGAATGGTGAGAATTTTTCCCAAGTTCTATTTCTCCATTTGGATATAATGAAACTGTAGCAATGGAGTATTTTCCTATTTCAAAAGAAAAAGCATTAAAAGAAAATTTTAAATGGTCAGATTATGAAGCTCCATTTCCAAAAGTTTCTAAAATTATTCCTGCATCAAAACTTCCAGACAACATAAAAGACATTCCTGACGATATTTTAAATCGGGCAATTGAGTGTGAAGTTACAAAAAAACCATTTAAAATAATATCTCAGGAACTTGAATTTTATAGAAAACATAATTTATGAGTTCCAAGAAGACATCCTGATCAAAGACACTTAGATAGAATCGCTCTCAGAAATCCAAGAAAATTATTTGATAGAAAGTGTGATAAATGTGGAATAGATATAAAAACTACTTATTCTCCAAATAGATCTGAAATAGTTTATTGTGAAAGTTGTTATATGAAAGAATTTTATTAAATTATTATTAAATATATATTATGAAAAAATGAATTGATTATATATGAGTATGATGTTGAGTTTTAATAGTAAATGAAAAAGATGCAGTTATTCTTCTAAAAAGAACAGATAAATGTACCGCTTGATGAGAATGAATGCGGACCAGACCTTGATGATCTATAAAATTTTGAGAAACTATTACTGAGGCATTGAAAAGAGAAACAATGGAAGAACTCTGAGTTGAAATAGAATTATTTTGACCAATATTATATTTAGATGATATAAGAGAGGAAAATTGAAAAAAAATACATTGGAGTACTTGAGGTTCTTTTGGTAAAATAATTAAATGAACTGTAATTAATATGGAGCCAGAAAAACATGAAAAAATTGAATGGTTTAATATAAATGATTTACCAAAAAATGTTGCAAAATATACGATGCACTGAATAGAAGAATATAAAAAATATAAAAATATTTAATAATAAAATTATGCAAGAAAAAGTTGTGGAAATAAAATTATGCAAACATTGTAATTTAAGTTTTGATATTACAGACAAAGACTTAGAATTTTATGAAAAAGTTTCACCTGTTTTTTGATGACAAAAATACAATATTCCCTCTCCAGCTTTATGTCCAGATTGTAGACAACAAAGAAGACTTAGTTTTAGAAATGAAAGAAAATTATACAAAAGAAAATGTGATCTAACTTGAAAAAATATTATTTCAATTTATAGTCCTGATAAATCATATAAGGTATATGACAATGAAGCATGGTGGGGTGATAAATGGAATGCAATGGATTATGGAAAAGAATTTGATTTTTCTAAAAACTTTTTTGAACAGTTCAATGAACTTATGGTTAAAGTACCAGTAGCATCAATTATATCAAGTTATTGTGAAAACAGTGCTTATTGCAATTTTACAGCAAGTAGTAAAAATTGTTATTATGTTTTTGCTTGTAATTTAAGCGAAAATTGTTTATACTGAAGAAATATAAGAAGATGTAATAATTGTATGGATTGCTTACAGATTATAGATTCTGAAAATTGTTATTGATTAACAATATGAGCATGAAATTATAATACTCATTTATCTTATCATGTTTTTTGATGTAGAGACTCAATGTATCTTTGGTATTGTGATGGTTGTAATAATTGCTTTTGTTCAACAAATTTAAAAAATAAAGAATATTATATTTTTAACAAACCACATTCAAAGGAAGAATACAATAATTTTATTAAAAATTTAAGTTCTTCAGATATATTAAAATATAAAAATGATTATGAAAAATTAATTAGCAAATCTGTTCATAGAAGTAAAAGTATGTTAAATAATGACTGATTTTGTTCTGATGATTTTATAAGAAATTCAAGTAATGTATTAAACTCTTTCAACATTTCTGATAGTAATAACTTAAAATATTGTACAGAACTAGAATCAACAAATGATTGTATTGATTGTGATATTTGAGTTTGAGAATGAAATACTTATTGTTATGAATCTACTGCAATACCAAGAAATAACAATAAAAATATTTTTATTGTTATTTCTGTAGATTCGTCTAATATAATGTATTCATCATATTGTTATTGATGTTCTAATTTATTTGGATGTATATGACTTCGTGATAAATCCTATTGCATTTTAAATAAACAATATACAAAAGAACAATATGAGGAACTCGTACCAAAAATCATAGAACATATAATTGCATCGTGAGAATGGTGAGAATTTTTCCCTGGTTCTATTTCACCTTTTGGATATAATGAAACGATAGCAAATGAGTTTTTTCCAATAAGCCCTCCCCTAGCGCCTCCCTATCAAGGAGGGGAATTAGAAAAGGTCCCTCCCCTTATTAGGGGGAGGTTAGGAGGGGGCTTCAATTGGTCCACTTATGAAGCTCCATTTCCAAAAGTAGATAAAATAATTTCTGCAAATAAACTTCCAGATGATATTTTTCAAATCCCGGACGATATACTTAATTGGGCTATTGAGTGTGAGGTTACAAAAAAACCATTTAAAATAATATCTCAAGAACTTGAATTTTATAGAAAATATAATTTACCAATTCCAAAAAGACATCCTGACATTAGACACTTAGATAGAATGACTCTTAGAAATCCAAGAAGACTTTATGATAGAAAATGTGATAAGTGTTGAAAGGATATGAAAACTACTTATAATCCTGACAGATTAGAAATAGTTTATTGTGAAGAGTGTTATAATAAAACTATGTATTAAACTACTCTAGTACTTCGTAATCTTGATAAAGAAGTATGAAAAAAAATTATTAATTTTTTATTTTTAAATAATGGGTAATCTAGATTATTGGCAAGATAAAATGAAAGAAAAAAGAAAGAAAACTCTTTTTAATGATTTTTTGAAAGAAGTAGTTAGTTGGTATCCACTTATTTTGAGTAAAAATAATTGAATTATTTCTCGTTATCCAAATACACCTAGAATAAAATGAATTTTAAATTATGCGGATTTTGACAAATTAAGAGATTCATTAACAAATAAAGGTATAAAATACAATTTTGAATTAGATTTTTTTCAAAACTACCTCACATTATTTAAATCAATTGATCTACCTTCTGTCATTAGTTATGCTGGAAATGAAAATGCCTGATTTGCTGATACTGTATTAAATTCAAAAAATATATATTTAAGTTCGGCTGTTATTCAAAATTGTGAAAATGTCTTGTATTCTTTCAATGTAAAAGAAAATTCAAATAATGTTTTAAATAGTGTTAATATTATTGATGGTTGTGAAAATATATATCTATCTAGTTGAGTCATTAAGTGATTTAATATTTTTTATTCTAGATATATTTTTAATTCAAATAATATATGGTTTTCAAGAAATTTAATAGGATGCAGTGAATGTATATTTTGTGAAAATCTTGAGAATAAATCATATTGTATAAATAATCAAGAATTACAAAAAGAAGAATATTTTACAAAAAAATCTCAAATATTATCTCAAAAAAAAGAATTTTTAAATCGGTATAAAAAATCATCTATTGCTTGAATAAATGTTTGAAGTCAAAATATAAAGTGACATTTTATATTTTTTTCTGAAAATGTAGAAAATTGATATTTTGCTTATCAGATTAAAAACTGAAGAAATGTTATACTTTGGTGATGAACAAAAGATAATGAAAATGTTTATGATGTATTCACTTGATGATCAGTATGAAATGTTGATTTATATTGAATAACTTGAGCTTGAGCAAATTCTTCAAATCTTTATAATTCGGCTCATATTGTAGGTAGTTCAAATTTATATCACTGCTATTTTTTAGAAAATTGTTCTTTTTGTATTTGATGTATTTGACTTAGAAATAAATCGTATTGTATTTTAAATAAAGAGTATTCAAAACAAGATTGGGAAAATTTGGCTGATAAAATATTTACTCAAATGGAATCTGATTGAATACTTTGAGATTTTTTTCCTTGAAATCTAAATCCATTTTATTTCAATGATACAATGGCTAATGTTGTTTGAAATTTTACAAAAGAAGAAGTTGTTGCAAATTGATATTTGTGGAGAGACTCTGAAGTAAAAGTTGATATAGCAGATTGAGCTAAAATTATAAAAATAAGTGATTTAAATGATTATGAGTGATATGATAAAGATTGAAATTGGCAAATAAATTCTGAAATCTTAAAAAAAGTAATAATTGACTCTAACTGACATTATTATAAAATAGTACCAATGGAGTATGATTTCTTAAAAAAACATAATCTACCACTTCCTGAAATTCACTGGTTGGATAGGATAAAACTTGGATTTAAATTTGATTAATAATCATAAAATTATGGCTGAAAAAATTATTAAAACAAAAATTTGTAAACATTGTAATTCAAATTTTGATATTACAGACACAGACTTAGAATTTTATGAAAAGGTTTCACCTATTTTTTGATGACAAAAATACGATATCCCCACCCCAACTTTATGTCCAGATTGCAGGCAACAAAGAAGACTTAGTTTTAGAAATGAAAGAAAATTATACAAAAGAAAATGTGATATAACTGGGAAAGATATAATTTCAATGTATTCACCAGATAAACAATATAAAGTGTATAATCAGGATTTTTGGTGGAGTGATAAATGGAATGCTATGGATTATGGAAGAGATTTTGATTTTAGTAAGAGTTTTTTTGAGCAGTTTGAGGAATTAATGAAAGATGTACCATTGCAAAACTTAAATAATAAATTATTGGAGGATTGTAATTATGTCAATGATTGTATTTCATGTAAATGATGTTATCTAACTTTTAATTCTATTCATTCTGAAGATTCAATGTACTCATATATTTTGAGGAATTGAGCAGATTGTGTTGATACAGACTTTTGTGATAAATGCTTTAATTCTTATAATTTAATTGAATGTTGATGAAATTCACATTATTTATTTTACTCAGCAAAGTCTTCAAAATGTTTAAATTCATATTTTTTATTTAATTGTTTTAAGTGTGAAAATTGTATTTGTTGCTCAAATCTAGTTGATAAAAAATATTATATTTTTAATGAAAAATATTCACCTGAATCTTATGAAAAAAAGAAAAATGAATTATTTGAAAAATGATTTTCTTGATTAATTGATGAGTACAAAAAACTTGTGAATAAATCATTTACAAGACATATGTTTTGATATTCAAATGAAAATGTATCTTGAGATAATATTTTTTTTAGTAAAAACTGTGATGAATGTTATGATTCAAATCATTTGGAGGATTGTAAATATATTTATACAGCTATGAAAATAAAAAGTTCACAAGATATTTATCTATTTTGAAATAATTTAGAATTGTCTTATGATTCTGTTTTTGTTTGAGAAAACTCTTATAAAATAATTTTTTCTTACTGATGTAGTGTAAATTGTTACAATCTACTATATTGTTATAATCTTACATGATCTTCAAACTGTTTCTGATGTATCTGACTTCGTGATAAATCCTATTGCATACTAAACAAACAATATACAAAAGAAAAATATGAAATACTTGTTCCCAAAATCATACAACATATGATGAAAACTTGAGAGTGGTGAGAATTTTTTCCTAGTTCTCTTTCTCCTTTTGGGTATAATGAAACTGTTGCAATTGAATATTTTCCTATTTCAAAAGAAAATGCAATAAAAGAAAATTTCAACTGGTCTACTTATGAACCACCTTTTCCAAAAGTTGATAAAATAATTCCTGCAAATATGCTTCCGGATAATATAAAAAATATTCCTGATGATATACTTAATCGGGCAATAGAATGCGAAGCTACAAAAAAACCTTTTAAAATAATATCTCAAGAACTAGAATTTTATAGAAAACATAATTTACCAATTCCAACAAGACACCCAGACCTTAGACATCTAGATAGAATGGCTCTTAGAAATCCTAGAAAGTTATTTAATAGAAAGTGTGATAAATGTGGTATTGATATAAAAACTACTTATTCTCCAGATAGAAATGAAATAGTTTATTGTGAAAGTTGTTATGAAAAGTCAGTTTATTAAATTACTCTTATTTTTGTCCTTTTTAAACAAAAATTGATTTTAAGCACTAATTAATTATATTATTGATTAGTGCTTAACTTTTATTATAACAGTATGACAAATTTGCAATTTTGGGAAGAAAAAATGAAAGAAAAAAGAAAAAAAACTCCTTTTCGTGAATATTTAAAAACAATAGTTTCTCTAAGAACTCTTAATCTATATAAAAATAATTGATTCACAAGTGTTTATCCACCAAATATAAACAAAGTAAAAATTTATTCTCATAAAGAATTTGATGATAATAGGGATAATTTAATAAATTATTGAATAAACTATGATTTTGAGAAAAACTTTTTTGATAATTTTAAAATCTTATCTTTTCCCATAAATTTAGCTCCTACTGTTCTTTTTTGAGAATGTGAAAATGCAAATTTCACAGACCAAACAGCAAATGTAAAAAACTGTTATTTAAGTTTTGTGGTTATTGGTTGATGTGAAAGTGTATTTTATAGTTTTTCTGTAAAAGAAAATTCTATAAATATTTTTAATAGTGTTATGGTATGGGATAATTGTGAAAATATTTATTTTAGTAATGGAATAATAAAAACTTTTTATACTTTTTATTCAAAACATATAATAAATTCAGCAAATATTTGGTTTTCAAATAATTTAATTTGATGTCAAGAATGTATATTTTGTAATGATTTAGAAAATCAATCTTATTGTATAAATAATAAAAAATTAAGTAAAGAAAATTACTTTTTAGAAAAGTCTAAAATCTTAAAAGATAAAGAAAATTTTTTATCTTATCATAATAATCTAAATGTAAAATGAAAAAATTATGGAAGTAACAATGTAAATGGAATATTTAATATACAATGTGAAAATGTAGAAAATTGAGCTAATAATTATCAGATCAAAAATAGTAGAAATGTGATGTTTATAGGATGAAAAGATGCTTGAGAAAATATTTATGATTGTTTTACAAATACTCCTTATGAGACAGACATTTATTGAGTTTTTTCAACATGATTTTGAAGTAATATTTATAATTCTTATCAAGTAGCTTCAAGTTCTAATATTTTTTATTCTTGTATCCTTGAAAATTGTTCCTTCTGCCTATGATGTATCTGATTAAAAAATAAACAATTTTGTATATTAAATAAACAGTATTCAAAAGAAGAATGGTATGAACTTGCAAATAAGATATTTGCACAAATGGAATCTGATTGAATGCTTTGAGATTTTTTTCCTTGAGAATTAAATCCATTTTATTTCAATGATACAATGGCTTACTTGATTGATGATAGTTTTACAAAAGAAGAAGTGGAAAAAGATTGATTTATGTGGAGAGAAGAAAATATAAAAGTAGATATTCCTGAATGAGTAGATATAATTTATGAATCATCACTACAAAATTACCAGTGATATGACTCAAATTGAATTTGGCAAATAAATCCTGAAATATTAAAAAAAGTAATAGTCGATAAAAATTGAAATTATTATAGAATTATTAAAATGGAATATGATTTTTTGGTTAAACATTCTTTGCCATTACCTGAAATACATTGGCTTGATAGAATAAAATTGTGATTTAAATTTTAATTAGGATAATTTATGCAATGAGAAAAAGTAGTTGAAACAAAAATTTGTAAACACTGTCAAACAAGTTTTTTAATCACAGATAAAGACCTTGAATTTTACCAAAAAGTTTCACCTATTTTTAATTGAGTAAAATATCCTATTCCTGCTCCTACTTTATGTCCAGATTGTAGGCAACAAAGAAGAGCTTCATGGAGAAATGAGTTTAAATATTATTCAAGGAAATGTGATAAATGTGAAAAAAATCTTATATCAGTACATAATCATCTTGTAAATTTTCCAGTTTTTTGTCAAAAATGTTGGTGGTGAGATAATGATAGTGACTTAAATTATTGAAGAGATTTTGATTTTACTCGTCCTTTTTTCGAACAATTCAATGATTTACAAAATAATGTTCCTAAAATTAGCATGATTAATGATGATTGAATAAATAGCGAGAACTCTGAGTACTGTTATAATTTTTCTTATTGAAAAAATAATTATTTGATAACAACCGCTTGGCATGCCGAAGATTCTATGTACTGCCAATACTGATGATATTTTAAATATAATATTGATTGCAATCTCATATTTAACTCAGAAATAGCTTATGAATGTATGTGATGAGGAAATATATATAATTGTTTCTTTGTCCAAGATTCAAATGATTGTAATAACTGCTTTTTATGAATTGATTTAAAATGATGTTCTGATTGTTTCTGATGCATAGGATTAAGAAACAAGAAATATCATATATTTAATAAAAAATATACAGAAATTGATTATAAAATAAAAATTAAAGATTATTTTCAGTGATCATATAATAAATTACAAACTTTAAAAAAAGAGTTTTATGACTTTTCTCTAAAATATCCTCATATAGCTACACATCAAAATAACTGTACAAATTGTATTGGAGATAGACTAAATAATTGTAAAAATGTTTTAGGAAACAATATTTATAGTTGAGAAAATTGTAAATATTATTGGTGAGGTGCTGATAATCCTAGAACAAGCTATGATATCTTAATCTGATGAAATCATGATTTATGATATGAATCAATTGTTCCAGATAATACTTATCAGGCATGTTTTACAAATTATTGTTTTAAGAGTAAATTTGTTTTCTACTCTGATAATTGTTTTAATTGTTTAAATATTTTCTGATGCATCTGACTTCGTGATAAATCCTATTGCATTCTGAACAAACAATACTCAAAAGAACAATATGAAGAACTAGTTCCAAAAATCATAGAACATATGAAAAAAACATGAGAATGGTGAGAATTTTTCCCTAGTTCTATTTCACCATTTTGATACAATGAAACAGTAGCAATGGAGTATTTTCCTATTTCAAATGAAAAAGCATTAAAAGAAGATTTCAATTGGTCCACTTACGAAGTCCCATTTCCAAAAGTTTCTAAAATTATTCCTGCATCAAAACTTCCTGATAATATTTCAGATATTCCTGAAGATATATTAAATCGGGCAATTGAGTGTGAGGTTACAAAAAAACCATTTAAAATAATAGCTCAAGAACTTGAATTTTATAGAAAACATAATTTACCTGTTCCAAGAAGACATCCAAATCAAAGACATCTTGATAGAATGACTCTTAGAAATCCTAGAAAATTATTTACGAGAATTTGTGATAAGTGTAGTATTGATATAGAAACTACTTATTCTCTAGATAAAAGTGAAATAGTTTATTGTGAAGAGTGTTATAATAAAGAAGTTTATTAAAAATAATATAATATTTAAATATATGTCAGATTTACAATTTTGGGAAGATAAAATGAAAGAAAAAAGAAAGAAAACTCCTTGGATAGATTTTGTAAAAGAAATAGCTTCTTTTTCACCTATAGTCTTTTATAAAATAGATTGACTTGTTTCAAGATACCCAGTTTCAGATAGACAAAAAATTTGTTCTATAAAAGATTTTGATGAAAATCATGATAAATTATGTGACTTTTGATTTGACTATGATTTTTCTAAACCTTTTTTTGAAAATTATAAAAATTTATCATTAAAAATTAAACTTCCAAATATATTTCATTATGCTATAAATGAAAATTGTGATTTTGCAGAAATAGCCTTAAATTCAAAAGACTCTTACTTGAGCCATATAACTGCTTATAGTGAAAATGTCTTGTATAGTTATAGAACCGTGGAATCTAGAAATGTCTTAAATTCCATAAATGTTTTAGATAATTGTGAAACAATTTATTTTTCTAGATGAGTTATTAATTCTTTTAACATTTTTTACTCAAATTATATAAAAAATTGTAATAATATCTGGTTTAGTAGTAATTTGATTTGATGTAACGAGTGTATTTTTTGTGATAATTTAGATAATGTCTCATATTACATAAATAATACAAAATATGATAAAAACGAATATTTTGAAGAAAAAAAGAAAATATTGAATGATAAGAATAATTATTTAAATAACTTAAATAATCTAAATAAAGCTGGAACTAATTTTTGAAGTAAAGATGTAAAATGAAATTTTATAATTAATTCAGAAAATATTGAAAATTGATGTTATATATATGATATGGAAAAATTAAGAAATGCTATTTTTATTTGATCAACTAATCATTGAGCAAATATATATGATGCTATTTCAGCTGGAACATGATGATGAGACGACATTTATTGAAGTTATTCTACTTGAATATCTCATAATATTTATTGTAGTTTATTTACTGCAAGTACTTCTAAAGTTTATTATTGTAATTATTTACAAAATTGCTCATTTTGTATCTGATGTATTTGACTAAAAAATAAACAATTTTGCATATTAAATAAACAATATCCAAAAGAAGAATGGTATGAACTTGCAGATAAGATATTTGCACAAATGGACTTTGATTGAATACTTTGAGATTTTTTTCCATGAGAATTAAATCCATTTTATTTCAATGATACGATGGCTTACTTGATTGATGATAGTTTTACAAAAGAAGAGGTGGAAAAAGATTGATATATGTGGAGGGAAGAAAATATAAAAATAGATATTCCTGAATGAGTAGAAATTATAGAAACAAAAGATTTAAATAATTATCAGGGTTATAATAAAGTTTGAATTTGGAAAATAAATCCTGAAATATTAAAAAAAGTAATAGTCGATAAAAATTGAAATTATTATAAAATTGTAAAAATGGAATATGATTTTTTATTGAAACATTCTTTACCATTGCCAGAAATACATTGGCTTGAAAGAATTAAATTAGGGTTTAAATTCAAATAAATTAATTTATAATTCAAAAACCTTATGACAAATTTGCAATTTTGGGAAGATAAAATGAAAGAAAAAAGAAAGAAAACTCCTTGGATAGATTTTGTAAAAGAAATCTGTAGTTGGAGAGCTTTGACTTTTTATAAAGCAAATGGTCTTATCTCAAGATATCCTCCAACCTCAAGAATTTGAAAAGTAATTTCCTCTAAAAATTTTAATTTAGAAAGAGATTCTTTATTAACTTACTGAAAAGATTATGATTTCAACAAAAAATTTTTTACAAATTTCCAAGATTTATTTTTAAGTGTTCCTCTTGAAAATATGTTACTTTTTAGTGGTTGTGAAAATTCAGAGTTTTCTGACCAGTCAATGAATTCTAAAAATTCATATTTAAGCTTTGTTGTTGCATGATGAGAAAATATTTTTTATAGTATGGTAATAAAAGATAATAGTTACAATGTTTTAAATAGTATAAGTGTAATTTGAAGTGAAAATATATATTTTGGCTACAATATAGTTACATCACACAAAATTTTTTATTCAAAACATATTGAAAATAGTTCAGAAATACGGTTTTGTACAAATCTAATATGATGTCATGAGTGTTTATTTTGTAATTGATTGGAAAATTCATCTTATTGTATAAAAAATGAAAAATATTCTCTCGAAGAATACAAAAAAGAAAAACAAAAAATATTAAAAAATAAAAATACATTTTTAAATTCTTTCTTAGCTTTACCCTGAGCTAATAAATCTTTTTCAAGTACAAATGTAATATGACAGTATTTAACAAATTGTAGTGATATAAAAGGCTGATATTATTTACACAATGTACATAAAAGTAAAAATGTTATTTCTGTTTCCGGTTGAGATTGATGTACATGATTATATGATACTTTTATGGCTACTGGATTTCCAACAGCAAAAGATTATTATTGAATTATGTGATGTGCATGATGAAATAATGTTTATAATAGTTATATAATACCTCTTTGCTCGAGTGTATATTATTGTTTTGGATTGGAAAATTGTTCTTTTTGTCTTTGATGTATTTGACTTAGAAATAAATCATATTGTATACTAAATAAACAATATTCTAAAGAAGAATGGCATGAATTAACTAACAAGATATTTGCTCAAATGGAATCTGATTGAATACTTTGAAATTTTTTCCCTTGAGATTTAAATCCATTTTATTTCAATGATACTGTAGCTTACCTTTTGGATAATACTTTTACAAAAGAAGAAATAATTGCAGATTGATATTTATGGAGAGATGATGAAATAAAAGTCGATATTCCTGAATGAGTAAATGTTGTAAATATAAAAGATTTAGATATAGTAAATTTTGATGAATCAATATTAAAAAAAGTTATTGTAGATAATAATTGAAATTACTACAAAATTGTGAAAATGGAATACGATTTTTTAAAAAAACACAATTTACCCTTACCTGAAATACACTGGCTTGATAGAATAAAATTGTGATTTAAATTTTAATTATGATAATTTATGCAATGAGAAAAAGTAATAGAAATAAAAATTTGTAAACATTGTAATTCATCATTTGATATCTCAGACGAAGACCTCGAATTTTACGATAAAGTTTCACCTGTTTTTAATTGAATAAAATTAAATATACCATCTCCAACTTTATGTCCAGATTGCAGACAACAAAGAAGACTTAGTTTTAGAAATGAAAGAAAATTATACAAAAGGAAATGTGATGCAACTGGGAAAGATATAATTTCGATTTATAGTCCAGATAAGCCGTACAAAGTTTATAACCAAGATTTTTGGTGGAGTGATAATTGGGATGCTATGGATTATGGAATAGATTTTGATTTTAAGAGATGATTTTTTGAGCAGTTTGAGGAATTAATGAAAATAGTTCCAAAAATTGATAAATTAAAAATAAATACTCAAAACTGTGATTACAATAATATAATTTGAAATTCAAAAAATTGTTATATGTGTTCAACTACATTTCAATCTGAGGATTGTATGTATTCTTATTGGTGTGTAGAATCAAAAAATTGTGTAGATAATTCAACTATATTTAGATGAGAATGACTTTATGAATGCATAAATTGTAATAATTCTTATAATCTAAATTTTTGTGAAAATTGTGTAGATTGTAGAGAATCTTATTTTTTATTTAATTCTTCAGGATGTGATAATTGTTTTATGTGTTCAAATCTTCATAATAAAAAATATTGTATTTTAAATATTGAGTATTCAAAAGAAGAATATACAAAAGAAATTAACAATTTACTAAAAAAATGATTAGATGATTTAAAAAAAGATTTTGATAAATTAAAAAAAGAAACTATTAAGAAATATTATACCTCTACAAATGCAATAAATTGTACTTGAGATTATATATTTGATTCTAAAAATTGTAAATCTTGTTATAATATAATTGATTGAGAAGATATTAAATATTGTTATGATTCAGCAGTATCTCTAAAAGACAGCATGGATATGAGTATGATATGAGATATTGTTGAATTGATGTTAGAAGCACAAGCAAGCTGATATAATTGATATAAAAGTGCTTTTGTGAATTTTTGCTGGACAGGTAAGAATTTATATTATTGTGATTATTGTATGTATTGCCAAAATTGTTTTGGTTGTATTTGATTAAAAAATAAATCTTATTGCATTCTAAATAAACAATATACAAAAGAACAATATGAAGAATTAGTTCCAAAAATTATAGAATATATTGTGAAGACTTGAGAATGGTGAGAGTTTTTTCCTAGTTCTATTTCTCCGTTTTGATACAATGAAACTGTAGCAAACGAATATTTTTCTCTTACAAAAGAAAAAGTAATAAATTTAGGATTTAAATGGTCTGATTATGAACCACCTTTTCCAAAAGTAGAAAAAATAATACCAGCAAATAAATTACCTCAAAATATTTCAGATATTCCAGATGATATACTTAATCGGGCAATAGAATGTGAAGTAAGTAAAAAACCATTTAAAATAATATTTCAAGAACTAGATTTTTATAGAAAACATAATTTACCTATTCCAAGAAGACATCCTGATATTAGGCACTTAGATAGAATGGCTCTTAGAAATCCAAGAAAACTTTATGATAGAAGGTGTGATAAATGTGGTATTGATTTTAAAACTACTTATTCTCCAGATAGAAGTGAAATAGTTTATTGTGAAGAATGTTATAATAAAGAAGTTTATTAATATTTTATAAATTATGCAACAAGAAAAAATAGTTGAAGTCAAAGTTTGTAAACATTGTTGAGTTTCTTTTGATATAACTGATAAAGATTTAGAATTTTACAATAAAGTTTCACCTATTTTTAATTGAGTAAAATACAATATTCCATCTCCAACTTTATGTCCAGATTGTAGACAACAAAGAATATTTAGTTTTAGAAATGAAAGAAAATTATACAAAAGAAAATGTGGTGCAACTGGGAAAGATATAATTTCGGTTTATAGTCCGGATAAGCCTTATACAGTATATGAACAAGGTTACCGGTGGAGTGATAATTGGGATGAAATGAAATTTTGACAAGAAATAGATTTTAAAGAAAACTTTTTATTACAATATGAGAAATTAGAATTTAAAATGCCTAAAAGAGCACTGGTTAAGTGAACTTGATCAGAAAATAGTGACTATGCTAATTGAGTATGAGCAAGTAAAAATTGTTATTTGATGTTTGATTCTACTGATATAGAAAACTGTTATTATTGAAACAGATATTCATTTTGTACAAATTGTATTGACTGTACTGGAATTTCAAATTGTGAAAATTGTTATAATCTAGTAGACTGTGTTAATTGTTTCTGAGTACAATATTCACAGGATTGTTTAGACTGTTCAAATTCAAGTTATTTATTCAATTGTAAATGATGTTCTCTATGTTTTTGATGTGTGAATTTATCTAATAAAAAATATCATATTTTCAATAAAGAATATTCAAAAGACGATTATCAAAAAGAAATTGATAGATTAATAAAAAAATGATACTCAAACATAGATTTTTTTAAATTTTCTAATAGTTTTCCAAGAATAAATTTAACAATTATTAATTCAGAAAATGTATTATGAGACAAAATCTATAATTCAAATAATATTAATAATAGCTATGATATTGCTGGTTCTAGTGATATATCTTATTGCTCGGTTATATTTAAAAATTGTTCAGATATTTATGATTCATATGTATGCTTAAACAATTCAAACCATATCTATAATTCAGTAATAATAAATAAGAGATGTAGTAATATACTCTTTTGTAACGATTGTTGGCATGAGTGTTCAAATCTCATTTATTGTTGAGTATGTAAAACTTGTAAAGATTGTTTTTTATGTTCTTGATTAAGAGATAAACAATATTGTATTTTAAATAAGCAATATACAAAAGAAGAATATGAAATACTTGTACCGAAAATCATAGAACATATGAAAAAAACTTGAGATTGGTGAGAATTCTTCCCTAGTTCTATTTCTACTTTTGGGTATAATGAAACTGTTGCAATGGAGTATTTTCCATTTACAAAAAAAGAAACAATAAATTTAGGATTCAACCGGTCCAACTATGAATTCCCATTTCCAAAAGTGTCTAAAATTATTCCTGCAAATATGCTTCCTGAAGATATTTCTAAAATTCCTGACGATATACTTAATCGGGCTATTGAATGTGAAGTTACAAAAAAACCTTTTAAAATAATATCTCAAGAACTTGAATTTTATAAGAAACATAATTTACCTATTCCAAAAAGACACCCAGACCAAAGACACTTAGATAGAATGACTCTTAGAAATCCTAGAAAATTATTTAATAGAAAGTGTGATAAATGTAGAATAAATATAAAAACAACTTATGATCCTTTAAGACCTGAAATAGTTTATTGTGAAGAGTGTTATAATAAGGAAATATATTAAACTTGTAAAAATTAAAAAAACAATTAGAGTTAATTAAATTTAATTGTTTTTTAAAGCCAAAAATTAACTAATGTATAATTAAGATAACTATCAATTATGAATAAAAATACTTGGGAATATATTGCAGAAAAATCAAA
Organism: bacterium; assembly: GCA_024635475.1. Taxonomy (GTDB): domain Bacteria; phylum Patescibacteriota; class Gracilibacteria; order BD1-5; family UBA6164; genus Altimarinus. The sequence goes on from JAGXIW010000003.1 coordinate 90,454, forward strand.
TCAAAAAATATTGGAATGGAAAACATGTAAATGGACCTGAGAAGAATACCCTATTTATGAAAAAGAGGCTGAAATTTTAGATAAAATCTCACCTGTTTTTGATTGAAAAAAATATTCTCTACCATATTCAAATCTCTCACCGAAAGCAAGAGAAATTAGGAGAATGATGTGGAGAAATGAAAGAAATTTATTTAAAAGAAAATGCGATGCGACTGGCAAGGATATAATCTCAGTATATGGTCCAGAATATCAATGAATGGTTTATTATTTTAAAGATTATAATTCTGATATATGGAATCCTTTTGATTATTGAATTAATTTTGAAGAAATAACCGACATCTGAAAATCAATAAAAGATTTTTTTACTAATACTCCTGCAAGAAGCCTAAATTTAAGAGATGCAATGGAAAATTGTGATTATTCTAATTATGGTCAAAGTGCAAAAGACTGTTATATGTGCCAATGTCCTGCAATGAGTGAAAAATCTATGTATTCATTTACACCTATATTTTCAAATTACGATATTGATTCATACCTTTCTGAGAAATCTGAAATAACATATGAATCCTTATATTCTATGTGAACTTATAAGTGTTTTTATTGTCAGGATGTAAGTAATTCAAATGATTGTTATTTTTCAAAGGATTTAAAAAATTGTAAAAATGTTATTGGTTGTGTATGACTAGATGATAAAGAACATTATATATTTAATAAAAAAGTAACTAAAAAAGATTTCGAAAACAAATTAAATGATATTTTTAAGGATTATTCTTCTGTTGAAAAATTTAAAAAAGAATCTAATGATTTTTTTATTAGATTCCCAAAGAGAAACTTAATAAATTTAAATTCTGAAAATATTATATGAAATAATATCCGTTATTCAAAAAATATAATTTGATGAAACAATATTATACAATTAGAAGATAGTTTATATTGTAGTGTTTCATGATTGTCTTCTAATAATTTAAAAGACTGCTATGCTTCATGACTTAATAGTAGTTATGTAAATGAATTCATATGAATGTCAGATACTTTTAAATCATCATTTTGAATATTTGTGTCAGCAATTAATTCTTATTATGTAACTTGATGAAAGGTTGATAATTCATTTTTTACTATATGATTAGAAAATCAAGAATATTGTATATTTAATAAAAAATACTCAAGAGAAGAATATGAAAAAAAAGCACCTATAATTATTGAAAAAATGATGGAGCAATGACTCTGGTGAGAATTTTTCACCGCAGAATTTTCTCCTTTTGCATATAATGATTCTATAGCTAACGATTATTATCCAATAAAAAATATAATTTATTTAGATGAAAATAAAAATATAATTAAAAATGAATCGAATGATTCTACTTGAGAATGAACTATTTATATACTAGAACCAAACAAATTTTTAAGTTCTGCAATTTTAGATCTTGGTTGAGAAGAAAAAATTAGTATAAAATGGAGAATAAAAGAAGAAGAAATAATAATTCAAAATTGAATAAAAATAATTAAAGCTATAGATTTACCAGAAAAAATAAGTGATGTAAAAGATGATATACTTGATTCAGTTATTATATGTAAACAAACAAACAAACCTTTTAAAATTATAAAACAAGAATTAGATTTTTATAGAAAATATAATCTACCAATTCCCAGATTACACCCAAAAGTTAGATTTAAAAATAGGTTAAATAAATTACCAAAAAAGGATTTATCACTTATTAATTGTAGTAAATGTAATACTCAAATATTAAGTGTTTGGTGAAAAGAAAATGTGATATGTCAGGATTGCTATCTATGAGAAAAATATTAGATAATAATATTTTATTAGTAAATTTTTATTTTAACTTACTTACTTTTATGAACCAAAATCTTGAAGAAATGTTTAATTTTATGGAAATCTTACAAAAATTAAAAACTAATAAAAGATGGCTAGAAACACCAACTGTTATCAAAAAAGAATCTATCGCTGATCATAGCTTCAAAGTTATAGTTATGGTTTTTGTAGTTTGAAAAAATCTATGACTTGATTTAGATAATTTGAAAATATTAAAATTGGCTTTAGTACATGATTTAATAGAAGCAATTGTAGGAGATACAGATTATAACTCTGTTTACTTATGACTCATATCAAAGCAAGAAAAATATGATAAAGAATTTGAAGCTATTAAAAAAATTAAAGAAATCTTACCTAACCCTCTTTGACAAGAAATATATGACTTATGGATTGATTATGAAACTTCTATTTCAGATGAGGCAAAGTTTGTAAAGGCAGTCGAAAAAACTGAACCTATTGATCATGTATTGTATTATTGACCAAGTTACATCAATATACCTCATAAATTTGCAACTTATTGTGATAATGCAATGGCAAATTTTCCTGTGCTTAAATGATATTATCATGGATATAAACAAAAGTTAAAAAAGATGTATCAAGCATGATGACACAAGTGGGACGATGAATATGAAACAAAATGAGATTTTGAACAATTTAAAGATTTTGATAAGATTTTTGATTTTTTCCAGATAATTCAAAAATTAAAAGAAACAAAAAGATATGAGACATTGAAAAAAGATGATATCAAAGAATCTGTTGCAGAACATTCTTTTAGGCTTATATTTTTTGTCTGGATAGCAAAAGAAATTTTGTACTTAGATATCAATTTACAAAAATCTTTAGAAATCGCTATTTTTCATAATATAATAGAAGCCATCGCCTGAGATACAGATTTTTCACTTGTCTGGACCTGAAAAGTGAGCAAGGAAGAAAAAAATCAAAAAGAAATAGAGGCAATGAAAAAATTAAGAGAAGTATTACCTATTGAGATCTGAAACCAGATTTATGATTTGTGGGATGAATATGAAAAATTTGAAACAAAGGAAGCTAAATTGGTAAAAGCATTAGATAAACTTGAATCAATAGATCACTTTATAAGAAACTGATCAGAATATTATGATAATCCTGAAAGAATAGTTTTTTATCTTAATTCATCCGTAAAATTCTGTCCTGAAATAAAACCTATTTATTTACTATATAAAGAAAAATTAAAAAAAGAGTTTTTAAACTGTTGAATTGAATGGAAAATAGAATATGATGTGATTTAATTTATAATTACCTAATCTTTATACTGTATTTTATCAAATAGAAAATGCATTGTATAAGCTAGATCTTCGCTTTCAATTTTTATTCAAAAAGATGACTCTTTGAAGATAATTATATAAATTATATTTCAAACAATAAATATGTTTATGGCCGAATTACTTGCTGGTAATTTTTCCATAATTTCTATATCATAAGTTTTAGTTATATTTTCCATAAGCATAACTCCATTTCATAAAAATGTTTCAATACTTATATTATTTGATTTTAAATTTTTAAATAAATCAATACTAGATTTCTTTAAATTACTTGGGATTGTTACTTGTGAATCAATTATATTTGAAGCAAAAAGTTTAATTGATATGTATTTATTTTTCAATGTTGTCTCAATTATATCGTTGTGGATATTTATTATTCATGAGTTAGAATCAAAAATAGTTATTTTAGGGAAATTTTTATTCTTTTTATTTTCAAATTCTTGAAGCTCACTTTTTATATTTTCGTAATTTGTGTTCAATTCTTTATATTTGTTAATCTTTTTTTCTGTATAAGTTTTTAATATCTCTATATTGGGAATAAAAAAATGCTTAATTCAGTCTTTGTTTGTTTCATAAACTAAGTTTTCTTTTGTCAGTTTTTGCAATATCTTATAAACTCCCGTTCTTTCCATTCACAAATATTTTGCAATAGTAGATGCTGGTTTAGTTCAAAGTATAAATAAAGCCTTGAAAATATCAGCTTCATGTTCACTAAATCATAAATCTATAAAATATTCTTTAAACATAATTAATTAGATTAAGGGTGTTGTGATAATATTTTCACATATAATTATTAATAATATAAGCTATCTAAGTCACTTTGTCAAATAATAATATTGCATTTGTGTGAATTATATTATAATTATCTTGTATTTAATAATTAATTTCAAAAATATGTCTGAAAAAGATGTTGAAACAAAAATTTGTAAACACTGTCAATCAAGTTTTAAAATTACAGATAAAGATCTAGAATTTTATGGAAAAATTTCACCAAGTTTTGCTTGAATTAAATATACTATTCCCACACCAACTCTTTGTCCAGACTGTAGACAACAAAGAAGACTTAGTTTTAGAAATGAAAGAAAACTTTATAAGAGAATTTGTGATGCGACTTGAAAACCTATTGTCTCAATTTATTCTCCAGATAAACCATACAAGGTATATAATCAAGATTTTTGGTGGAGTGATAAATGGGATCCTATGGATTATTCTAAAAATTTTGATTTTAATAAAAGTTTTTTTGAACAATTTTGAGAGATTTTACTTGATATCCCAAAGTTACAAAATCTAGTTACACTAAACGAAAATAGTGATTATACAAATTGAAGTGCTTATAATAAAAATTGTTACTTGATTTTTGCAAGTGATCATAATGAAGATTGCTATTACTCAGACAATATTTATCGTACTAAAGATACTTTTGATTCTTTGGATTTAAATGATTGTACATTATGTTATGAATGTATATGAAGTACAAAATGCAATAATTGTAATTATATATTTGATTGTCATAATAGTAATAATTTAAGATTTTGTTTTGACTTAATAAATTGTGACGACTGTTTTTTATCAACAAATTTAAGAAATAAAAAATATTATTTTAAAAATATTGAATATTCAAAAGATGAATACTTTAAGAAAATTGATGAATATAAAAATAAATCAAACAGTGAAACTATGCAAGAATTATTAAAAATAAAAAATAATTCTATTCATTTATATTTTCATTGAGATAATAATGAAAATTGTCTTTGAGATTATATTTCTCATTGCAAGAATTCTTTAAATGTATTTTCAGCAAATAATATGGAGAATTGTAAAAATATTATCAATTGAAACTGAGCAAAAGATTGCCAAGATTCATATGTGGTAGTTGATAATTCAACTTTAGTTTATGAAAGTATTAGTATAATTTCACATAATAAATGAGCATTTAATTTTTGATGTTGGAATTGAGGTTCTAATATTTATTATTCAGATCATTGTCAAAATTGTAGCAATTTATTTTGATGTGTTTGACTTAGAAATAAATCTTATTGTATTTTAAATAAAGAGTATTCTAAAGAGGAATATGAAAAACTAGTACCAAAAATTATAGAAAGTATGAAAACTGCTTGAGAATGGTGAGAATTCTTTCCCAGCTTTTTAAGTCCATTTTGATATAATGAAACAGTAGCTCAGGAGTATTTTCCTGTTTCAAAAGAAAAAGCAATAAAAGAAAATTTTAAATGGTCAGATTATGAAAATCCATTTCCAAAAGTCGAAAAAATAATTCCAGCTTCAAAACTATCTGAAAATATTTTAAGTATTCCTGATGATATTTTAAATCGGGCAATAGAGTGTGAAATAACTAAAAAACCGTTTAGAATAATAGCTCAAGAACTAGATTTTTATAGAAAATATAATTTACCTATTCCAAAAAGACATCCTGATCTTAGACATCTTGATAGAATGGCTCTTAGAAATCCAAGAAAATTATTTGATAGAAAATGTGATAAATGTGGAATAATGATGAAAACAACTTATTCTCAAGAAAAACCTGAAATTGTATACTGTGAAAAATGTTATAATAAAGAAATATATTAAATCATTCTAAAATTACATTTTTAATAAAAAAATATGTTACAAGAAGAAAAAGTTATTGAAACAAGGATTTGTAAACATTGCCAATTAAATTTTAAAATCACTGAAGAAGATTTAAATTTTTATAATAAAATCTCGCCAAAAATAAAATGAGAAAAGTTTTATTTACCTCCTCCAAGTTTTTGTCCAGATTGTAGACAACAAAGAAGACTTTCTTTTATGAATTATATGAGTTTATATAAATCCGTATGTGATTGATGTGGAAATAATATAGTTTCAAGATTTAATCCTGATGGTGGAATAAATGTTTATTGTAATAAATGCTGGGCTTCAGATGGTAACGATTATCTAAAATATTGAATAAATATTGATTTTAATAAAAGTATTTTTGATCAAATCTCATATCTAATAAAAATTACTCCTTTTCAAAATCTATCAGGTTCTCTATCAAATATAAAAAATAATTCAATTTATACAAACCACACAGCCGATATACATAATTCATATATGGTTTTTGAAGCTGATTTTGTGGAAAATTGTATGTATGGAAGATGACTTAGAAAATCAAATAATTTAATAGATTGCTTAAATTGTACTGCTTCAGAATTTTGTTATGAATGTGTTGATTCAAATTCCCTATATAATTGTTTTTATGTTATTAATTCTACATCATGTAACAACTCATATTATTTAAAAAATTGTCATTGATGTAGTAATTGTATTTGATGTGTTGGTTTAACAAATAAAAGTTATTATATATTTAATAAAGAAGTATCGAAAGATGAATATAAAAAAATAGAAAAAAAGATTAGTGATACAAAATTTAAAGACAAAATTATTGCAGAATTTGAAAAATTACAGAAAGAAAATAATACAAATGAAAAATACATTATTAATTCTGAAAATTGTAGTTATGACTATATTTTTAACTCAAAAAATTGTATTAATTCTTATGATATAACTTGATGCGAAGATTTGAGATATTGCACGGAAGTAAATTACTCAACTGATTCTATGGATATTAATTCTTATTGAAGTCATTCAGAACATATGTATGAGTGAGCTTGAGTTTGAAGATATTCAAGAAATTTATATTTTTGTGCAATAATATGAAAATGAGAAGACTTATTTTATTGTATTGATGTTAAAAAAAGTAAAAATTGTTTTGCTTGTGTAAATCTAAAAGAAAAAGAATATTGCATATTAAACAAACAATATACAAAAGAAGAATATGAGATACTAGTTCCAAAAATAATAGAACACATGAAGAAAACTGGTGAATGGTGAGAATTTTTCCCAAGTTCTATTTCTCCATTTTGATACAATGAAACAATTGCAAATGAGTACTACACACTTAAAAAAGAAGATGCTATAAAACATAATTTTAAATGGGCAGACTATATAACCCCTTTACCTAAAGTAGATAATATAATACCCGCAAGTAAGTTACCAGAAGATATAAAAGATATTCCAAATGATATACTAAATTGGGCAATTAAATGTAGTGTAACAAATAAACCATTTAGAATATTGAAACAAGAATTAGATTTTTATAGAAAACATAATTTACCGATTCCTAAAAAACACCCAGATCAAAGACATTTGGATAGATTAGCACTTAGAAATCCAAGAAAAACTTTAGGATAGAAAATATGATAAGTATTGAATTAATATAAAAACTATTTATAATACCTATAGAATAAGATAGTTTATTGTAACTAAATTTATTAATATTGTAAAATTATGAAGCAAGAAAAAATTGTACAGACAAAAATTTGTAAGCATTGTAATTCTAATTTTGAAATTACAGACAAAGATATAGAATTTTATGATAAAATTTCACCAACTTTTAATTGAAAAAAATTTCAAATTCCACCCCCTACTTTATGTCCTTTATGTAGACAACAAAGAAGATTAGTAGAAAGAAATGCAAAAAAATTATATAAAAGAGTTTGTGATGCAACTGGAAAACCTATTATCTCTATGTATTCACCTGATAAACCATATAAAGTTTATAATCAAGATTTTTGGTGGACTGATAATTGGAATCCAATGGATTATTCTATGGATTTTGATTTTTCTAAAAGTTTTTTTGAGCAATTTAAAATATTAAAAAATAAAACACCTGCATTTTCTCTATTCACTTGATGAATGATGGAAAATAGTGAATATACAAATTGTACATGATATTTAAAAAACTGTTATTTAATATCTGAAAGTGATTATGATGAAGATTGTTATTATTCAAACTTATTAAAAAATAGTAATAATTTAGTTGATTGCTCTATTTGATATAATAATGAACATTGTTATGAATGTATTGATTGTATTAGTAGTTTTAATTTGAAATATTCTCAAAATTCAGAAAACTGCCTAGATTCTTTTTTCTTAAAAGATTGTATTTGATGTAAAAATTGTATTTGATGTATTAATCAAAAAAATAAACAGTATATGATTTTTGATATTCAATATTCAAAAGAAGATTATGAAAAAAAATTAATAGATTTAAATCTTGATAATTATAATTGAATTTTAAATGTAAAAAATATTTTTGATAAAAATACTAAAAAAAGTATCTGTAAAAATGTTTATTGAAATTGAAATTTTGATTGTATTTGAGACCAAATATATAACTCAAAGAATGCTAATATGTGTTTTGATTCAAAAGATTTAGAAGATTGTAAATATTGTTTAAAACTTTCTATTCAAGTAAAATCATGTATGGATTATACATCATGGTGAGATAAAGCTGAACAAATATATTATTCTTCAGCTTGTTGAGATGGGATATACAATGTACTTTTTTGTACTACCTGTACAACTAATTTATCAAATTGTTTTTATTGTGAACAATGTTCAAGTGTAAAAAATTGTTTTTGATGTTTTTGACTTCGTAACAAGGAATATTGTATTTTAAATAAACAATATTCAAAACAAGAATATGAAAAGTTAGTTTCAGAAATTATAGAACATATGGTAAAAACTTGAGAATGGGGAGAATTTTTTCCTAATGATATTGCTAGTTTTGGTTATAATGAAACTATAGCTATGGATTTTAATCCATTGAGTAAAGAAGAAGCAATAAAGCAAAACTTTATTTGGTCAGACTATGAAACTCCTTTTCCAAAAGTAGAGAAAATTATTCCTGCACATATGCTTCCTGATAATATAAAAGATATTCCTGATGATATCATTAATCGGGCAATAGAATGTGAAATAACAAAGAAGCCTTTTAGAATAATAGATCAAGAACTAGATTTTTATAGAAAACATAATTTACCAATTCCAAGAAGACATCCAGATCAGAGACATCTTGATAGAATGAATTTAAGAAACCCAAGAATTTTGTATGATAGAAAATGTGCCAAATGTGAAAAAGATATTAAAACTACTTATGCTCCTGAAAGAAGTGAGATAGTTTATTGTGAAGAGTGTTACAATAAAGAAGTTTATTAAATATTAATATTTATGTATAAAATACTTTTTACTTCTGCCTTAAAAGAAGAATTAACACCTATTAAGGAAGTTTTTAAAAATCTTAAAATTAAATCCAAAATTGATTTTTTGGTGTCTGAAATTTGAAACTATAAAACCATTTATAATCTTACAAAACACTTAAGTGAAAATAATTATGATTTTATAATAAATATCTGAATTTGTGGCTATGTAGATACAGATAAACCTTTTCAAGTTGCCAAAATTTTAAATATTTCAAATAATAAAGAATTTATTATCCCCATTCCTTTCAAATTTTTAAACCTTAACTCAATTGCCTGTAGTGAAAAAATAATTTATGATACAAAAGAACTTCAAGATGAAAAATATGTAGATATGGAAAGTTATGGTTTTGAATTTGTTTGTGATAAATTCAAAATACCAAGGATTATATTTAAAATCCCTTATGATTCTATCTGAACTACAGAAACTACAAATTATGACAAAAACAAATTAATAGAAAAAATAAAACAAATTGATTTTGAAAATCTTATAAACCAGATAACAAATTTTTTAGATAAACATAAACCAAAAGTAATTGATTTTGAAAAATATTTTTCTCACTACAAATTTACTTTTTCAGAAAAACTTATTTATGAAAAATTTTATTATAAATATTTAAGTTTAGTATGAAACGATTTTGATAAATTCTTTGAGAATAATAAAGATTTAAATAAAAAAGAGTTTTTAAGAAAACTAAATGGTATTTAAAGCTACTTCTACTAAACTTAAAAAACATTTAGAAATATGGGGTCTTAGGGGGTGAGATTCTAGTGACTACTTACAGAAACCACAAAACACTAATTCTGAAATTCGAAACCCCCTAAATTTTTTGCTTACTTTTGAATCCAAAAGTAAGAAGTAATTACTATATAAACAGAACTTAGATACAATACAAGCAAGATTCTAAGACTTCTAGAAAATAACAATTATATTTATATACATTAGAAAAAATGATCCTCTACATAGAAAAAGACACAATAAACTATCCTCAAACTCAAAAAATACTGAGTTTTTTTCCAGATGCAGACAAAATTATCATAAAAAACTATAAAAATATCTTTGATAAAAATATCCCTCTAAATCAAGAGAAAAGTATAATAATTGCAAAATTAACTTGATCAGCTATCTGAAAAACTCCAGATAATTACTGACATACTCCAAATACTTATTTTTTCAAAACTAGTCTAAATTGTATATTTGATTGTTCCTATTGTTACCTAAAATGAGCTTTTAAAAATAATATGCAAGTGTATTTTGTAAATTATGAAGATATAAAAAAACAGATAAGTGAAGTAGTAGAAAAAGAAACAGAGTTTACTTGGTTTTACTCTTCTGATTATTCTGACATACTATGAAGTAACAAAATAACTAATTTCCTACAAGAATTTGTTCCATTTTTTGAAAATTTTAATAATGTAATGATGGAGGTAAGAACCAAAAGTACAAATATACAAGAAATATTAGATTTATGATTTGTACCAAAAAACACTGAATTTGCTTTTTCACTTAATCCAGATGAGTTGATAAAAAAGTATGAAAAGTGAACTCCTAGCCTTGATGATAGAATAAAAGCAATTAATAAATTATTAGAACATGGTTACAAAGTCTGATTGAGATTTTTACCACTTCTACCTGTTAAAAATTATGAAAATATTTACAAAGAATTTGTAGAATATATAAAAAATAGTATAGACATAAAAAAAATTCATTCAAGCTTTGCTTCAGGACTTCTCTATACCAAAGAAGATTATAATAACATACTTAAAAAATACCCAAATCTTGATATACTTTATAGACTAAAACTTGAAAAAGATAATTTTGTAAGATGTGATAGAGATATGAGAAATTTTTTCTATAATCTGTTTAAGGATTTAGATCAAAATTGTATGATTTGTATGGATAAGTAAAATTAATACCTAATAATAATTTATGAACATTCTAATAACCTGAACAAACCAATGAATTTGAAAAGCCTTAAAAGAAGCTTTACAAATAGATCACAACATCTTCAAAATCTCAAAATCTTCGTCAAAAGAAGATAACTTTTTTCAGTGTGATTTAACAAAAAAAGAAGAAATAGAAAAACTAGATTTTAAAAACACTATTTTTGATGTAATTATTTTCAATGCTTGAGTTTGATACTACTCTGGATTTTTTCAACAAAACATCGATAATTATGAGGAAATTATAAACTTGAATTTACTCTCTCCTATCAGATTACTTAAATATCTTGAACACAATATAAACAAATATACAAAAATAATATTTTTATGATCAATAGCTTCAAAAAAATTTATGAAAAACTGAAGTGTCTACCTAGCAAGTAAATTTGGATTGAGATGATTTGCTTGATGACTTAAAGAAGAATGAAAAAAAGTTTACATAATTAATCCTAAAATAGTAGATACTGATTTTCATAAAGGGAAAGTTATATTACCTGAAAATATAAAACCAATAAAAACGGATGAAATTGTTTCTATAATTGATAAAATAATTATTTGAGAAGAAAAAAAATTTGAGATAGATTTGTAAATTGACATATATAAATTTTTATGTTAAAATTCATAAAGTTAGTTTTTATAAATTTTTATGGATTTTTTTTATTTCTTTTTACAAACAGATAAACAAAAACACTTAATTATAAGTGTTATATTATTGTTTGTATTTTTCTTAATTAGAAAAGTACTTTTAAAAAGAAAATGATTTTTAGCTCAACTTTCTTTTTCCATTAGAGATGTAATTGTTTTATGAATCTTAAAAGAAATAGTTGATTTTTTTTGATTTTGAAATCCTGAATTTTTGGATTTATTTGCTGATTTTTTCTGAATACTAGTTATTTTTTATATTTATTTTTTATATAAAGAATGAAAAAACTTAGAAGAAAATAATAAATTTTTTAGATATGAAATAAAATTAATTACAAAGTTACATAAAAAATTTATAAATCTTATCAAAAGATTATATTTATTTTTAAGTATAAATTACAAGGTACTAATATATAAAAAAAGAATTCTATATTATTTACCTTCTAAAACTAGAAAATTTTTGTTTAAAAGATCATTATTTGAATTTGTTTATATCTTAAAATATACTTTTATACTAAGTATTATTTGGTTTGTAAACTTATTAATTTTAGTAAAAAAAATACCATTTTTAGCTTTTTATGATACTATAAATGGTATAGTTTGGATGATAAAATATTCCTTTAATTTAAATAAAAGAGAATTAAAAAACATAATCTAATTTTATTTTTTCAACAAATTTATAAAAGCTTCACTTGGTAAGCTTACTTTACCAAATTGTTTCATTTTTTTCTTTCATTCTTTTTGTTTATCTAGCAGTTTTCTTTTACGAGTTATATCTCATCCATAAAGCTTGGCTGTAACATCTTTTCTCATAGCACTTATATCCTCACGAGCAACTACTTTTCATCAAACTGCTACTTGTATAGCTATAGCAAACAAAGCTCTTGGTACAACTTCCTTAAGTTTTTTAGTGATTTTTCATCCTATAAAACTAGCTTGTGACCTATGACAAAAGAAACTAAGTGCATCTACTTTCTCTCAAGCCAATATTACATCAAGTTTTACTAAATCGTCTTCTTTGTATTTTAAAAACTCATAATTTAAACTTGCATATCAACTTGATAGGCTTTTTAATTCATCATAAAAATCTCCTATAAGTTCAGCCATAGGTAATTCATAAGTAATTAGCACTCTTGATTTATCAATATATGTTTGATTAACAAATACTCATCTTCTTTCCTTGGCTAATTTCATTAAATTTCCTATATATTCACTCGGAGTTATAAGTTCACATCTTGCAATAGGTTCTTCCATACTTTGATATAATTCTCTTCTAGGTAAGTCTTCAGGATTAGATATAGATATATAAGTGAAAACTTTATCCTGAGGAGAAACCTGTTTTTCTATTTTAAGACCGGTATCAGAAACTAATTCTGGATTAAATCTAGAATATTCTTGAGTTTTATCTCAAGGTAATTTCACTTTATAAGTAACTTGAGGTGAAGTAATAATTACATCCATATTGAAATCTCTATCGAGTCTTTCTTTTACTATATCAAGATGTAATAATCATAAAAATCAGCATCTATATCCATGTCATAAAGCAGGACTTACCTCTGGTTCTATAGTCAAAGCAGAATCATTTAACATTAGTTTTTCAATTGCATCAACAAATTGAGGATACTCATCACTATTTATTGGAAAAACTCAAGCATATATAAATGGAACAACCTTTTTAAATCATTCTATTGCTTTCGTATTTTCTGGTTTATCCTTTGGTCACTCTACATTTTTTGGTTTCCATAAAGTATCTCAAACTTTTGCATCTCTAATTGATTTTAATCAAGTTACAACATATCAAACAGATCAATTTTCTATCTTTGGAGCAGATACATATTTTGGTGAAAAATATCCTACATCTAAAGCTTCAATTTTTTTATGAGTATTTAAAAAGTGAAGAGTATCTCATTTTTTAATTTCTCAGCTAAATACTTTTACATAACTCACAACTCATCTATATGGATCATACTGACTATCAAAAACTAGAGCTTTTAGCTCAGAATTTTCATTTTGATTTTCTTTTTCAAATACTATAGGTTCATTTATTTTATTTATTATTGCTTCTAATACTGTTTCTACATTTTGACCAGTTTTCGCTGAAACTGGAATTATATCTTCTTTTTTACATCAAAGTAAATTAATAATTTCTTCTGAAACCTTTTCTACATCTGATGCTGGTAGGTCGATCTTATTTATAACAGGAATTATATCTAGATTATGTTCCATCGCCATATATACATTTGAAAGAGTTTGAGCCTCAATTCCTTGAGTCGCATCAACTATAAGTATAGCTCATTCCACTGAAGCTAAAGTTCTAGAAACTTCATATTGGAAATCTACATGCCCAGGAGTATCAATTAGGTTTAATTCATATCATTTCCGCATCATTCTAACAGGAGTAAGCTTTATTGTTATCCCTCTTTCTTGTTCTAAAGCCATAGTATCCAATGTCTGAGACTTCATATCTCTTTTATCTATTGTTCAAGTTATCTCAAGTAATCTATCTGCTAGTGTAGATTTCCCATGATCAATATGAGCTATAATTCAAAAATTTCTTATTTTAGATAAATTCATACAAATAATTAACAATTAATAATTACTTTTCAGCTATTTTATACAAAAAACTTAAAATTCAAAAAGATTTGAATGAAAAAATTATACGTATTATTTGACACATTGTAAAATATATGATTTAATAATAATGTAGTTTTTAATTTATAATCTATTTAATATGAAAAACAAAAATAAAGTTTTGCAAATACTTATATTTATTTTAACTTTTAGTATTTTTTTATATGCAAATGCTGCTGATGTTAATTTAAAAATAAAAGATGTTGCAAAACAATGAGAAAATACTTTAAAAGTAAATTTTGATACTAAGTTACCTGAATCTTGAATTCATACTGGTGAAATGAAAATATTTAAAGACTTGTCTATAAATAAATCTACTAAAGATACAATTATGAATAATAAAATAATTGTATCTTTAAATGATGAAATCAAAATTTGAAATACTTATAATATTTTTTCTGTATTTTGAGTTGATGGAAGTGCTGATTTTATCGTTGAAGATGGATTAACTATAAAAATGCTTTCTGAATTAACAGAACCTCAATGAATAACAAAAGTTACTTTAATTGATAATAAAACTCTTGAACTTTATTTTAAAAATCCTTTGATTTGAAATGAATTTGAGTTTAAGTGACTTGAAGATTTAAATGTTAAGGAAATTAAATCATTATCTTGAAGTATTATTCTAGAAACATCTTCTCAAATAGAAAATAAAAAAGATTATATCTTAATCTTTATGTCATTGGCAGATAACTTATGAAATAATTATTTCTTATCTGAATCTATACATAATTTTACTATATGAAATGATATAGTAAATCCTGTAACAGAACCAAGTAAATTAACATGACAAGTAGAAAATTTGTGAAATACCGAAAATTGAACTTGAAATATAGAAAATATCGCTGTGATAGCAGAAGAAACTCCAGATACAGGACCTGAAACTTGGATATTAATGCTTTTAACATTAATTATAAATAGTATTTATTTTTTGACTAGAAAATTTTCTCACTAAATTCACCTATATATTTGCTTTAAAAGTTAAGAAATGATTTAATTATAGTATTAGATTATTTCTTAGCTTTTTTTAATGGAAAATTTAATTAGACCTGATCACAAAATAAAAGATATGCTTTTACAAGTTATAATTGATAACGAATGATCCGATATGTACATAACAGTTTGATCGCATCCAGCAATAAAAATATGAGGAGAAATTTTGAGAATAAATGAGTGAATTAATATACTAACTGAAACTGATACACTTGAATTTGCTGAATCATTAATTACCGAAAAACAACATGAAAAGCTTATAAGAGATAAAAATTTAGATTTTGCATTTTCATATAATTCAAGAAGATTTAGATGAAATATTTCATTTCAATCAAAAAAATATATGGTTGTACTAAGATTATTAAGCTCAAATATACCAAGCTTAGATAATTTGTGATTGACTGATATTTATAAAGATATTACTAAATTATGACAATGATTAATATTAGTTACATGACCTACATGATCTGGTAAATCAACAACTATGGCCTCCTTGATAAATCATATAAATGAAAATTATAATAGACATATAATTACTATAGAAGATCCAATAGAATATATTCATGAACATAAAAAATCAATAATTGAACAGAAAGAAATATGAAGAGATGTGTTAAATTACTCAAGTGCCCTTATGTGAGCAATGAGACAAAATCCTCAAGTAATACTTTTTTGAGAAATGAGAACAAAAGAAGAAATCGAAATGTGACTTACTTTAGCTGAGACAGGGCATCTAGTTTTTTCTTCTCTACATACTAGAAATGCTCATCAGAGTATAACAAGAATCATAGATAGTTTTGAATGAACAGAACAAACTCAAATTAGGTTACAGCTTGCAGAATCATTAATTGCTATATTTTCTCAAAGGCTTCTTAAAAAAAGTGATTGAACTTGAGTTGTTATGGCAAAAGAAATACTTATAAAAAATAATGCAATATCAAATTTAATTAGAGAAAATGATTTACATCAAATCCCTTCTGTAATACAAATGTCTTCTAGAGATTGAATGCAATTACTTGAAAAGGATTTAATTGATCTTATAAACAAATGAATAATAAGTTTAGAAGAATGATTAAAGTATTCTAATAATCCCAAATTACTACGAGAATGAGCTTCATAATCATAAAAAAATACAAGCAATTAAGCTTGTATTTTTTTATGATTTTTCATTTGAATTAGATTATTTATATTTTGAATAGTCGAACATTTTCATTTCACTATCAACTTTTCTTATAAGATCAAGTATAGTAGAAACAAGTATTATAAGTCAAGCTCAAGAAATTAGAAAATCTAGTTTTTGAGATGTAGGAATAATCTTTTCTAATATATAAGGTAAAACTGCTATAAATGCTAGGAATCATCACCCAAATAAATTTAAGTGAGATGAAACTCTTGATAAATACTCTGCAGTTTCAGTTCATGGTCTAATACCTGGTATATATCCTCATCTTTTTTGTATACTTTCAGAAACTTGTTCTGTATTAAAAGTAATAGAAACATAAAAAAATGAAAATATAAGTACAAATGCAAAATAAACAATAATAAATATCCAACTAGGATTTTGCATACTAAAAAATTGTAATAACCAAGTTCATATAGCTTTTGTTTGTGGAGCTGTTGAATTAGACATTATTTGTCATACTATTCATGGAAAAGTAACCAAAGAAATAGCAAATATAATAGGGATCATTCATGCTTGATTTATTCTTATAGGAAAATAAGATTTTTCTTCTCTTCAAGTTTTTGTATAAATTATAGGAATTCTTCTATTTCATTCAGTAAATTTTATGATTACATAAATAATTAACAAAGTTGCTAATAAAATAGCAAAAAATAATGAATAATTTCAGAGAGAAATATAATTATTTATAACTCATGGTACTCCTGAAAGTACTCAAGCCATTATTATAACACTAATACCATTTCATATACCATATTCTGTCATTACTTCTCATAACCACATCAAAAATACAGTTCAAGCAGTTGCTATTATCATGGCAAACAATACAACTTGCCAATTCATCATATCTATTATATTTGCATTACCAGCTAAGTTATTTAGAAGTAGAATCATTCAATAACTTTGTAAAAAAGCTAAAGGTAAAGTTAACCACCTTGTCATTTTATTAATCTTTCTTTGTCAAGCTTCTCATTCTTTCTGCATATCTCAAATTTTTGGTATTATAACTCACAAAAGTTGAATTATGATAACAGCATTGATATATGGTGATAATCACATAAGTATAACTGAAAAATTTTCCAATCCTCATCACATTAATGCACTAAATAAAGACAATCATTTTTGTCAATCAATTATATTTTTCAATGATTCAGTATTAGCTCATGGTATAGGAATTACTGATAGTAATTTATAAACAAGCACTAATAAAAGTGTTGCTATCATCTTATTTTTTAGACTTTTTACTGCGAAAATAGATTTAATATGTTTCAAAATCATAATCAAATAATTTAAGTATTAATTAATAATAAAATAATTAAATTGAATAAAAAAAGAGTAAGTAGTAAGTTGTAACTTACTACTTACTACTTGTAGTTTCTATGTTTTCAATTATTTTTACTGTTCCTCAAAGTTTTTCAACTGCATCCTTAGCAAATTTAGAAACTCTATTTAAATCTATTACTATTTTAGATTTTAATTCTCATACTCATAGTAATTTAACCCCCCATTTCTTTTTTCTAATAATTCAATTTTCAATTAAAATATCTTTATTTATTTCTAAAATTCATTTTGAAGCTAAAACTTCTAAATCTTCTAAATTAACTATATTATATTCTATTTTAAATCTATGATTAGAAAAACCTCTTAATTTAGGAGTTCTTCTGAATAAAGGAGTTTGTCCTCATTCAAACCGTGCTCACATTTTACTTCATCTTGCATTTTGACCATTACATCATTTTCAACAAAAAGTTCATTTTCAAGAACCATTTCATCTTCAAAGTCTTTTAGATTTTTTTCTTGAACCATCATCTGGTTTTAAGTTATTTAAAGATAACATAACAATTAATAATTAACAATTAATAATTAATAATTAACCCTATTAAGGTAATTATTTTTTAAAAGAAGTAAGTGCCTTCAATGTAGCTTTTGCATTATTTATAAGGTTTGTTGAACCATATCTTTTAGCTATAACATCAGAATATCAAGCAACATCTAGTACTTTTCTAGCTGCTCATCAAGCTATTATTCAAGTTCATTTCGATGCTGGGTGAATCATTATAATTGCTGATTTATATTTAGTAGTCAAATTATAAGGTACAGAACCTTCTTCTATAGAAACATTTACTATATTTTTCTTTGCATCATTTACTGCTTTAGCTATTGCTGTAACGACTTCTCAAGACTTTCAAGTTCATAGACCTATTTTTCATTTTCAATTTCATACCAACATAACAGCTCTAAATCTTAACTGTCTACCTCAAGCAGTTACTCTAGTAACTCTATCAATACTCAACAATTCTTCTTTGAACTCATTATTTACTCCATCAACTTGATTTCCATTTTTATTTGTTGTATTTTCTTTAGAATTAGCCATAAAAATAACAATATTTAAAAAACTAAAATTTTAATCAAAATTCTCTAGCAGCATCTGCCAAAGATTTTACTCTTCCATGATAAGAAAATCAATTCCTATCAAAAACTACTTCTAGAACATTTTTTTCTAAAGCTTTTTTAGCGATATCCTCACCAACCTTTTTTCAACTTTCAGTTTTAGTAAGTTTTCATTTTATTTTTAAATCACTAGAAGAACATATAATATTACCTGTTTTATCATCTATAATCTGAGCATAAATAAAAACATTGCTTCTATAAACACTAAGTCTATGCTTAGAAGAATTAGAAATTGTAGCTTTTACTCTTTGCTTTCTTTTTTGTCTTTTTAATTGTTTTTCCAACATAATATATTAATTAATAATTAGTGATGTTTTATTTACCTGTTTTTCAGGCTTTTCTTCTTACTATTTCTCAAACATATTTAATTCATTTACCTTTGTATGGTTCAGGTTTCTTTTTTGCTTTTATTTTTGAAGCAAATTGTCAAACTAGTTGTTTGTCAATTCAAGAAATATGAATTACATTTTTTTCTTTTTCATCAGGAGAAATTTTTACTCATAAAGGAGCATCCATTTCAACTTTGTGAGAAAATCAAACACTTAATATAACTTTTTTATCAGATACTACTTCAAATTTATATCAAACTCAATTTATTTCTAAAGATTTTTTAAATCCAACTGAAACTCATTCAATCATATTTGCAACTATAGCTCTAGTAGTACCCCATAAAGCATTAGCCTCAGCATTCTTAGGTTCAAAAACTAATACATTTTCTTCTTTAGATATTTTAATTAACTCAGAAAATTGAAAATCCAATACTCATAATTTTCATTTAGTTGTTATTTTATTTCAATCTAAAACAACTTCCACATTTTCTGTTATTGTTATAGGTAATTTACCAATTCTAGACATAACTAATAATTAATAATTAATATTATACCATTCCATGGTACAGGCTAATTAACAATTATATATTTTATAACCATTAATTAAAATATTTCACAAATTAATTCACCTCAAACATTTAAAGTTCTAGCCTCGTATCCAGTAATAATTCACTTAGGAGTAGAAACAATATAAATACCTTTTCCATTTCTAGATTTTTTTATATCTTTCGATCCAATGTAAATTCTTTGGCCAGGTTTACTTATTCTCTTAAAACTAGGAATATATTTAGTAATTCTTATGTCATTCAATTTTACAATAAGAAATTTCTTATTATTTTCTTCAGACACAATTTCATACTCTAAAATATATTTATTTTTCTTCATTATTTTCAATATGTCAGCTTTTATTCCAGAATAAGGCAACTTAACTTCTTCTATTCTAGACATATATGCATTTCTCAATCTTGTTAATAAATCTGCTATTGGATCTATTATCATAAAACTAAAATTAATAAACTAAAATGATTATTTTTTTACAATTACCAGCTTGACTTTCTAACTCAAGACAACTCTCATGCATTTGCTTTTTCTCTAAAACAAATTCTACAAATTCAAAAATTTCATAAATATCCTCTAATTCTTCAGCAAACATTACAACAATTAAAAACTTTTGTAGCAAATTTAGGTTTTCTTCAATCTTTTATTGCTCTCAAAAACTTTGTCTTTAATTTATTAGCTTTAGCTATTTTTGACTTTCTCATCTAAAATTATTAATTAAATATTAAATACTATTTAGAAAATGGAAACCCCATAGAATTAAGTAATTCTCTTCAGAAATCCTTATTTTTTGCTGTTGTCTTTATAGTTATTTGTAAACCATTATTTTTAACAACATCATCCTGAGGTACTTCTAAAAATATAGAATGTTCTTTAATTCAAAAATTATAATTTCATTCTTTATCAAAACTATTTTTAGAAATTCATCTAAAATCTCTAACTCTAGGAAGAACTATATTTATTAATTTTTCAATAAAATTATACATAGCATCTCATCTTAATGTAACTGTTAATCAAACAGGCATTCATTCTCTAAGTTTAAAATTAGAAATTGATTTTCTAGCATACTTTATAGTAGGTACTTGTCATGCTATTAAAGCTAAATGTTGTTTTAAAACATTATAATCTTTATTTCAAGTTCTTATATAACTTCATATACCCATATTTAAAACAACTTTTTCTACTTTAGGTACATCCATTATATTTTCAATTTTTAAACTATCTTTTAATTTTCAAACTATTTCTTTTTTATACTTTTCTCTAAGAGACATTTTTAGTTTTTTAAAAAATAAATTTTTTATTTAATTAAAAAATCTTTTGGATCTTTTTTTAATTCTTTTACTGCTTTTTTAGAAAATCTAAAGCTTTTGTTTTTTCATTTTTCTTCCACATTAACAACTCCCGTTCTAGTTGGTTTTTTTGTAAATGGACAAACAAGCATTACACAAGAAGCATCAATAGGTTTTTCTATTTTAATTATTTGTCCTGGAGTAGTTCATGCTTTTTTAATATGCTTAGTAACGATTCCAACTCATTCTATTAATACTCTGTTATCGTCTTTTAAAACCTTTAAAACTTTTGCTTGTTTTCATTTATCAACTTCTTTTCAAGACATAACTTGTACTAAATCTCAAACTCTTATTTTCATATAATTTAGAAAATTAATTATAAAACCTCTGGTGCTAAACTAATAATTTTTTGATATCCTTTTGCCTTTAATTCTCTTGCAACAGGTCAAAAAATTCTTGTTCATTTAGGATTACCATCATCTCATATAATAACACATGCATTATCATCGAATCTTAAATAATTTCAATCTTTTCTTCTTATTTCTTTACTTGTTCTAACAACAACTGCCTTAACAACTTTTTTCTTTTTAATAGTTCCATCAGGCAATGCTTTTTTTACACTACAAACTATTACATCTCATACAGAAGCATATCTTCTGTGAGATCCTCATAAAACTTTTATACATAGAACTTCCTTAGCTCAAGTATTATCAGCAACTTGAAGTCTAGATTCTGCTTGTATCATACAATTTTAATTATTAATTACAACTAAACGACTTTTTCTACAAGCTCCCATCTTTTCGTTTTAGATAAAGGTCTTGTTTCTTTTATTACAACTACATCTCAATCATTACAAGTATTTTGCTCATCATGTGCATAATACTTATTAGTAACCTTGTAGCTCTTTTTATACTTAGGATGTTCTTTATAAGTATTAACAGATACAACAATTGTTTTATCCATTTTTATACTCGTAACTGTACCTTTTTTTGTTCTCATTAAATATAAATTATAAAAATAACTTATTAAACCATTTTTTCTGAAATAAATCCATTCAACCTAGCTATATATCTTCTAATGAATTTAATCAAATGTGTTTGTTTTAATTCATCTGTTGCCAATTTCATTCTTAGAACGAAATATTTACTCTCAGAATCTTTTAATTCTTTTTTAAGATTATCTAAAGTTAATTCCTTTAGACTTTTCTTATCTTTAAGTTTCAAATCTTTTAATTCTTTCATATTGTTTAATTAATCAACTAATATTTTAGTCTTTACTGGTAATTTGTAAGAAGCAAGTCTAAAAGCTTCCCTAGCAACTTCTGGTTTTACTCATGTTAATTCAAAGAGTATTCTACCAGGTTTTACAGGGGCTCTATACATCTCTACAGATCATTTTCAACCTCACATAGGAACTTCTAATGGTTTCTTAGTAAAAGGTATTTGTGGGAAAATTCTTATCCAAATCTTTCATCATCTTTTTATAAATCTAACCATAGCTCTTCTAGCTGATTCAATTTGTCTAGATGTAATAAATCATCTATCAACTGTTTTTAATGCATAATCACCAAAAGCGATTTCACATCATCTAGTAGCTGGTCACTTCAACCTTCATCTTTGTGCTTTTCTATATTTTGTTCTCTTTGGTTGTAACATAAGAATTTCAATTAGTATATAAATTTTTTTTAAAAGTCAAGTTTATTTGTTTTTTTCTTGAAAATATCTCATTTATAAATCCAAACTTTTAATCAAATTGTTCAATAAACTGTTTCAGCTCTTGCTGTAGAATAATCTATATCTGCTCTAATTGTTTGAGTAGGTATATTTCCTTCTTTAAATGTTTCATTTCTTGCTATTTCAGCTCAATTTAATCTTCAAGACACTTTAATTTTTATTCATTTAGCTCATTTTTCAATAGCTTTACTTATAGCTTGTTTTATAGCTCTCTTGTAAGGCATTCTTTTCTCTACTTGATTCGAAATAGAAAAAGCTACTATTTTTGCATTTATATCTGGTTTTTTTATTTCTTTAACATTTAAAACAACTTTAAATCCTAATTTTTTTGATACCAAATTTTCAATTTTATCTTTATTTTCTCATGTCTTTCAAACTACTAAAGCAGTTTTAGCTGTATAAATATCTATATTTATAGTATTATCATTTTTCGAAATAAAAATATCTCAAGTTGGAATTCAATGTAATTCTTTTTTCAAAATTTCTCTAATTGTTAAATCCTCTTTCAAAAAATCTTTATAAGAATCTTTTTCAGAGAACCAAGAAGATTTCCAAGTTTTTATATAAGGTATTCTAAATGCTACGACACTAACTTTATGTCACATATTATAATAATTAATAATTAATAATGTATAATTAATAATTATAATGCTCTAATTTTTTAATTATACATTATTAATTATTAATTTTAATTTTTTATTTTACTTGTAATTCCAATTTTACATTAGCTGTTCTTTTTAAAATAGCATGTGTTCTTCATCTAGAAATTGGTTGCCCTCTCTTATAAACTATTCATTTTGTAATAATAAGGCTTCCAATATGTAGTTTGTCTATTTCTTGGTTATTATTATTCTCAGCATTTTTAAATGCAGAAAATAACAATTTGTAAAGAATTTTAGCTCATTTATTTGGAGCAAACTTCAAAAATTTTAAAGCATCTTCCACTTTTTTTCATCTTACAACTTCAGCAGAAACTCTTAATTTTTTTGGAGATATTCTTACATTTTTTAAATATGCTTTCATTTTTTAGCTTTAAATATTAAGTATTAAGTATAAGTATTAAGTATAAAAGTATTAAATAATTATTGGATTTGGTTATACCAAAACTTATTACTCAATACTAGAGTTCTTAAAATACTCTTAATTATTTCTTTTGCCCAGGGTGTGCTCTAAAAATTCTAGTAAAAGAAAATTCTCATAATTTATGACCAACCATATCCTCAGTAACAAAAACTGGTGTATGTACTTTTCAATTATGTACTCAAAATGTATGTCCTACAAATTCTGGAACAACAGTACAATCTCTAGACCAAGTTTTTATTATAGTTTTTTTTCATAGTTCATTCAATTTCAAAACTTTATTCAATAATCTATCGTATACATATGGTCATTTTTTTAAACTTCTTGACATAAAATATTATTTAAATATTAAGTTAAATAAGATTATTTATTAAGTAATCTTCCTTTTTTATCTTTTAAAATCCACTTATTTGTAGTTTTCTTTCTACTTCTAGTCTTAGCTCATAATGCTTTCTTTCCCCAAGGAGTCTTAGGAGCTTTCATTCAAATAGGAGCATGTCATTCTCATCAACCATGTGGATGATCAACAGGATTCATAGATTTTCAAAGAACAGTTGGTCTTTTTCACATCCATCTAGATCTTCATGCTTTTCAAATAACTATCATATTATGATCGATATTTGATACTTGTCATAAACTAGTAAAACATTTTTTATTTACAAGTCTTATTTCAGAAGATGGCATTTTTACTTGAGTATATTCTCATTCTTGAGAAAAAATAACTCAATATGTTCATGCTGATCTTATTGCACTAGATCATTGTCAAACAATAAGTTCCAAATTATAAACATGTATTCAAACTGGAATATTTCATATTTCCATTCTATTTCAACTTGCCAAAGAAGTTTCTTTGGCACTTAAAATAATATCTCATACTTTCATATCTTTGTGAGCTAAAACATATCTTCTTTCTCAATCTTTATAACAAACCAAAGCTATATAAGCTGTTCTATATGGATCATATTCTATTGTTTCAACTTTTGCTGGTATATCTTGTTTATCAACCATGTAAAAATCAACAAGTCTATATTTTTGTGCATGACCACCTCATTTATGTCTAACAGTAATTCTTCAAGAACTACCTCTTCAAGCATGTGTTTTTAATTTAACAGTCAAAGACTTAAACGGTTTAGAAACTGTTATTTCCTCAAATGTATATCAAGTCATTTGTCTTCTACCTGGAGTAGTAGGTTTAAATTTCTTTATAGGCATATTAACTTATTAATAATTATTTAATACTAGTTTTAGTGTTTTTTTATTTTATTACAGAAAAATCAATTTTTGATTTTTTGTCTTTTAAAGTAACATAAGCTTTTTTAGTAGCTCTTCTTTTAAATTGGATTCATTTCTTTCAATGTTTGTATTTTTCAACAGTTTTCACTATATTCACAGAAGCAACCTCAAGTCAATATATTTCAAAAACTGTTTTCTTTACATCAATCTTAGTTGCTGAACTATCAACTTGAAATATATAACAATTTTTCAATAACTCCATAGATGAAGCCTTTTCAGTAAAAATAGGTTTTTTAATTATATTATATAATCTCATTTTTTTTATAATTAATGGTTAAAATCAATATCTATAAATATTAATTTAATATTATTTTAATGCACTCAATTTTACTAAAGAGTCTTTCATTAAAACTAATGTTTTATATTTTAATAAATCTGCAATATTTAGGTAATCTACCAATATAGATTTAACATAAGGAAGATTAGATGAAGATTTTTGTAATACATCATTTTTAGTAGGTATAGTTAATAACAAATTTTTTTCATAATGTAAATTAGAAAAAATTGAAGCCATAACTTTAGTTTTAATAGAATCTACTTTTATATCATCTATTATTATCAATTCATTATTTTTCAATTTAGAAGATAATGCACAAAATAATGCTTTTCTTCTTTCTTTTTTATTCATAACAATAGAAAAATTTTGTGTATTTCTTGGTCCGTAAGCTACTCATCCTCATTTTCTTGTAGGAGACCTAGAAGATCATGCTCTAGCATTACCAGTACCTTTTTGTTTGTAAATTTTTCTTGTAGAACCTCTTACCTCAGATCTAGTTTTTGTATGAGCTATATTATTTCTAGCATTAGCTAATTGGTAAACTAGAGATCTATGTATTAGTCATTTATTTATTTCAAGTCAAAATATATCTGAATCTAATTCTATAACTCAAATTTCTTTTCATTCTTGATTAAAAAGCTTTGTTTCCATCATGTAAATATTATTAAATTAATTTAAAAAATTATTTTTACTAAAGAGTTTCTTCATCCTGGAACTCATCATCTAACTCAAATTACACCTAGTTCTTTATTAATTACTTCAACATAAACTTTTCTGATTGTAATTTGTTCATTTCACATATGTCCGTGCATTTTTTTACCTGGCTTTGTTCTTCTAGGTTTTCTAGTACCAATAGATCATAAAGCTCTATGAAATTTAGATCATACTCTTCAAGGTCCACCTGAAAAATTCCATCTTTTCATAGCTCAAGCAAATCATTTTCATTTAGAAATTCATTCTATACTAACAGATTCTATTCATTCTAATAAATCTACACTAAATTCATCTCAGATATTATATTTATCTAACTCAGATTCTTCACATTCAAATTCTTTCATTTCATTAAAACAACTTAAATCTAGAGATTTTTTTCAATCTTTTAAGATTATCTCTTTTCATTTCTTTTCAACTCAAACCAAAAAAGCACTATATCAATCTTGTTCTATAGTTTTTTTTGCAACTAATTTTAAAACTGGTATTTGCAATAAAGTAACAGGAATAAATTTATATTCTTTAATTACCCTTGTCATTTCTAGTTTTTTAGCTATCAATCAAGGCATAAAATTTTTATTAAAAAATAAGTTAGAGGTTAAACTTGTCTTTTTAAAACAAAGCAGTTTAACTTAACCCCCTAAAGTAAACGTATACAGATATTTCACAAAAAGTGAGGGTATTCTATTAAATAAAAACCATTTGTCAAAAGAATTTTTTATTTTGTAGAAATTATAATTAAAATGGCACCATATATTCAAAAAAATAAAAACCTGAAAATAAATAAAATATTAATGAAAATAATAAAATTAAATTCTTATAATTTTTTGTTTTATATTTAAAATGTAAAATATTGACTATAAACAAAATAGAAAAAGATATAAAGTATAAAATATATGTAAATAAATTTATATTTAGAATATAAAAAAAATAGTTCATTATTCAAAATATAAATATTGATACAAAAGAAATAATATAAAAATTTTTTTTGTATCAATATTTATCAATATATTTATCTCATATATTTTTATCATCTTTTGATTTAATTTTTCTAGTAATTTCAAGTAAAAAAACTAATAAATTTAGAAATATTAAATGTATTATAATTAAAAAATAATTATTTATTTCAAAAACTCAAATATTGAAATATAAATAAATAAAAAAAGTATTTAAAGTAAAATTATTTATTATATGATATAAAATCATATAATTTTTCTCTATTTTTTTTCAATATCAAAAATAATTTATTGAAGCTAAACTATTTAACCATCATAAAATCATTATTAAAATAGGAACAATTCATAGATAATAATAATTTAAGATCAAAATAATAATTATAATGATTTCTGCACTTATAAATAAATTTTTAATATTTATTTTTCATTTTTGTAATTCTCTTTCACTATAATATTTAGTATCATGATCAAAATCTCTATAATCATCAACTACTCTAATATGAAAAAGAAAAGATAATCAAGTTAATAAATATAATAAAATATATTTAAAATTATAATCTAACTGAAAGACAGAAATAACACTAATAATTATTGCTAGAGTAGTAAAAATTAATAAAAAAATTGGAAATCTGTAAATAAAATATTTTATCATAAAAAATATAATGCTATAATTGTAAAAATAGGAATTAACAAATTATCTAATCATTTAAAACTTATAAGTTCAATTATTGTTATAAGTAATGCAATTAAAAATATTTGTAAATTAAATCAAAAATAGAAAAATAAAATTAGTAGACTTATTAAATAAAATATAAATGAGCCTCAAATTGTTTTTTCTTTATATATTTTTTTACTAAAAATATTTTTTCAGAAAGGAGCTAATCAATCTGATAAAGTCAATATTAATAATCATATTTTAGTAAAAAATATATTATAATTCATAAATCAAATTAGAATAGTTTGTCATATTATAAAATAAATATCTCAATATCATCTCCTATTTGATGTAATAAATTTTGCTAAATCATATTTTCTAATAAAAATAAATTCTATTAGAAATAAAATAAATAAAATTCAGTAATCAAATAAATTTAAATAATTTAAAGAAAAAAAAGTTATAAGTCCAGTTCAAATATGAGCTATTTTTCTAAAAAATTCTTCTTTTTTATATTTTTTATAATAAAAGTCTAAAAATCAATATAAAAAATTGTAAACTAAGAAAAATATTAAAATAATTACAAAATTCATATTAAAAATAAATAAGAAAATATAGTTAAAGAAGTTAAATATAAGACACTAACAAATAAATTAACTTTTCTAATTTTAATATCTAAAATCATCAATATACTAAAAATTATAAATAATAAATTTATAAGAAAAATATTTATATTAAAAAATAATACAGTAACTAATATAAACAAAAAATAAACGGGCATTCAAATATAATATTTTTTGTTATCTATTATTTGAGTTCAATTTGCAGTAAAATATGATAATCTAAAAAGTCCTGAGAAAATTAAAATACTACTTGATACTAAAAATAAGAAATTAAATGAATATAAATTTAAATAAATTAATAATAAAGGGAATAAATATATAATTATATCAGAAAAGCTATCTAATATGTTTCATAAAGATGATTTAGAGTTAAATTTTCTAGCAAAATATCAATCTAATATATCAAAAAAACAAGCAATTAAAATAATTATAAATCAAACATAAATATTAATTGTGATAATTAAATAATTTCACCAAAAAGCAATAATGAAAGCTAGTATCGAGAAAATATTAGCAATATGTAAATCTCTATTATTTATGATAAATTTCATATTATTTTTTTAAAAATTTATCTTTAAATTCCTTATATTCATTAATCATACAAGAAGGATATAATTTATCTCAAATATACATTAAATCAGGGCATCATTCACACCAATCTCCAACTTTTTCAGGTGGTTCAATTATTAAAATAACTTGATAAAATATATCTTTATTTTTACTTTTAAAAATATTTTTCAAAATATTTATTCCTGACAAATTAAAAATTAATCAAAATAAAGACAATAAATTAATTTGTTTTCTTTTTCTGGTAATAAAATATTTTCACCATTCTTTATAATAAGACTCCATTAAATTTTTATAAATATTTGAATCTATATCTCAAAAATAGATATCATTATTTCAAAATCACATAGAAAATAACCAAGAAGGCAAATTTTTGTTTAATGATTTTGGTAAATATGAAGATGGTGAATATGATGTATTTTTAGCTATTTCTTTTGATATAAATTCTATATTAAATAAAGCTTTATTATTATCATGAACATCCTTAAAAACAGTAAAAACAATTAAATTTATAGTTTCTATATTTTTTCTATAAAAACTCATTATTTCTGGTAAATATTCTATATTATCTTTACTCATAGGCATAATAAAACCTAAATTTACTCAACCTACTTTTTTAAATAAATCTACATATTTTTGTCTTAATTCATTTAATTCAATCTCATTTTTTCATTTATATTGAGGTAAATTTTGAAACATATCAATATGTATAACAAATTCTGTTGCTCATGCTTTTTTTAATTTTAAAAGTATTTCTTCATTTAATAAAATTCAATTTGTAAAAATCTTTGTGAATAATTTTTTCTCATTTATAAATGAAACTAATTCTTCGATTTTAGGATACATTAGAGGTTCTCATCATGCTATTGAAATAGTTTGGATATTTCTTTTTTCCTCAAAATCTATAACTTGTTTTTTTAGAATATCTAAATCTATATGAGTGAATTTAATATTATCTGTATCTAATCACCTATAACATCAAGGACATTTTAATTGACAATAAGTTGTTGGTTCTATCCATCAATTTGGATTATCTTTATTTCCCCAAGGTAATTTATATAATTTATTTAGATTCATAATTATTTTCTATTTAATTTCTCTATAAGCTTTTCAAATAAGTTTTTGATAATAAGGTTGTGGAATAATTTTTGATAAAAAAACTATTGTATTTGCCCAAATTCATAAAGTTTTAATTTTAAATTTTTTACTATTTTCAATATATTTAACAATATAATCTCAAACTTTTTCAACAGGATATCAATGTAATTTTTGTATTTTTGATAAATGATTTTTTACTCATGATTTATATTTAGATCATTCTTGTGGTAAAGAACTTCAGCATAATCATTTTGTAAGTGGTCACAATTTTAAATTTAAACATCTTATTTTAGATTTTCTTTTTTCTAAAAAAGCTCAAATCATAAAATTTTCTAAAGCTGCTTTACTTGAAGCATAAGTTGATATAAAAGGTACTGGAACTGAAGCTGAAATAGAAGAAATATTTATAAGTAATCAAGAATTTTTTTCTAAAATATTTTCTGATAATTTCATAATATTTATTGGGGCAAATAAATTTACTTCATAAATTTCTTTTTCCTTTTCTATATCTCTCTCCCAAATATTTCACCAGCCAGAGATAGCAGCATTATTTACAATAACTTCTAATAGTCCTATTTTTTCTACATATTCTAAAATATTTTTTATTTCTTTTTCTTTTGTCACATCTAATTTTATATATTCAAGATTTTTTTCATTTTTATATTTTTCATCTAAATCTCTAATTCAGGCTAAAACATAATATCATTTTTCTAAAAATTTAGTAACTAAAGAACTTCATAATCATCATCTAGCTCAAGTAATTAAAACTATTTTATTTGTGGTCTTTTCTCACATAAGTTATATTTGGGATTAATACATCAAAAACTTTTTTAGATAAAATTATTGCTTCTTTCTTAGTTTTAGCATTTTTCAAATCAACACAAAGTGTTTTATAATTTTCAAAAGCTTCTTCTAAAGTAATACTTACTTTTAAATCTGGATCTCAAACTGCTCATTTTTTTACAATCCATTGTCAATCTACATTAAATACAGAAACTTTTAAATCTACAAGTTTTCAAGCTCTTAATAAATCACTATCTGTTTTAATTTCAAAATGTATAAAATCATCATATTTAAAAAAAGACATATCGGTAGACTTATAAAGAGAAGCTTGTCTATATAAATTTTCAACTAATCACACCATTAAAACATCAGCTATCTTTAATTGCTCTTCTTTATCTAATTTATCATCACTTAAAAAATACTCTATTCCATCAATATCTTCTTTGTTTATCTTAAAAATTATCGAAGGAATAACAGATTCATCAATATTATTATATAAATTCATTTTTCAATCTATAATTTTTAGAGTCATTCCAGCATTAGCTAAATCCTCTATAAAAAAATAAATATTTTCATTTATTTTTAAAGAATTAAATGATTTTTCAATCTTAAATAAGCTATTTTGGAGTTTTTCAAAATAAACTTGTTTTTCTACATTTATACTAGGATTATCTACAGTTTTTAATTTGGTAATTGGAGTATATCTAAAAGTTTTTAGATATCTAGGTTCTACTCAATTCATTTTATAAGAAGCTTCGTTATAAATATTTCAAGAAGCACCAAATTTATAAAATAGTAAAAATATTATTCAAAGTATAAAAG
Source organism: bacterium (assembly GCA_024635475.1). Lineage (GTDB taxonomy): Bacteria > Patescibacteriota > Gracilibacteria > BD1-5 > UBA6164 > Altimarinus. The sequence continues at coordinate 122,281 of JAGXIW010000003.1, forward strand.
CTATAATTATGTGAGAATATTTTTTCATAAAATATTAATTAAAAATTAAATAGAAAGAATGCAAATTAAAAAACATCATCAAAATAAAAATAATCAAATACTTATTAATATTCAAATAGCTTTAAATATTTTTCAAACAATACCAGTTTCTTTAGTAATTAATTTTCAATTAATATCATATATTTCTTTAGGCTGTGTCTTTTTTTTAATAACAAAGAAATAAATAAATGCTCATATTATTAATATTTCAAACATATTTTTATAAATTATTTAATTAATCTAGATTTAACAAACATAAATACCAGTATATTTGTAATAAAAACTCAAGAAAATACCTCAAATGGTAATCATAATATATGAATTCCCCATAAATAAGAACTAGCAAGTGGAGTGAGACTTATAATTCAAATAGTAAATAATATATTAAATACTATTAGATTTAGTATGAATAAAATAAATAAATTTAAAATAATATAATCTATTTTAGTTATACTAAATTTGTATTTTTTAACTAAATTATCAATAATATAAATAGCTATTGAAAAACTTAGTGCCCAAATAACAGTTAATAACCAATTTATATCTTGATAAAGATATGTAAAATTTGGTAACCCTGTATTTTGAAAAATTGGATGCACTAATATTTCTATGAAAAACATTCAAATAATGGAAATATAGAAATATTTAAAAAATGAAGCTTCTATTTCTTTTAATTTTATAGTTTTAAATATTTTATCTAAATAATCATAAACTCATACAATTAAAACTATTCATACAAACATATAAATATATGATTCTAATGGAATTGTTAAAAAATTATAACCACTTAATAGCTTTTCTAAATCTGGAGTATAAATCCTTAAATCTAAAAATCTTAGTAAAATTTCATTAAAAATAGCTAATAAATAAGTAAATAAAATAGTTATTATAAAAAAATTATTTTTATTAATAAGGCTTTTTTTATCACTTTTTTTCTTTTCTATAAAATAATTAGTAAGATAAATTCATAAACCAATTTCTGCTATACTTAACATTCAAATAAATATATTTATTGTTGATATAGAAGGATGATATAAATTTATATACCCTGAAGCTGAATTTCAAAATATTGATAGTGTTAAATATTTATATAAAAATACTCCAAAAATAATATATATTATTTTTTTGATATCATAATTTTTTAGAAATAAATATAAAAACAATCCAACAAAAAATAATATATAAATTTCAAAAATGTAAAAATTATTAAAAACTATTAAATTTCAATAATCAGGTAATTTATAAAATTGTTCCATAATATTAAATTAAGTATTAAATATTTTTTTTGCTTTTATAATTTGTTCTTTTGAAATAGTAGATGTTATCAAAGAACAAGAATTAACATCTTTGTTTTTAATTGCAGTTTTATAAAAAATATCAGCAATATCTTCTTCTAAAATATTTCAATAAGTTTTATTAAAAAAATCACAATGGGCTACATCTCAGTAAGGAGAAATATACAAATATTTTTTTCATCATTGACATCAAATAGATTTATTTGATGATACATACGAATACCAATATATTCAAGGAAAATCACTTTTATTATTATATAAATTAATCATTTTTTCTAATTTTGCAATTTCATTTTTATTTTCATATAATTTTTCTTTACCTAGTTTTCAAGATGGAAAAGATGGGAATAAAATAACTTCATGAAAGCCTAAATATTTAGCTAAATCCATATATTTTGGAAAATCACTAATATTTTCTGGACTCAGATAAGTAGACATCGCTAAATTAAAATTGTACTTTTTTGCTTCTTTGATTGAGGATAATATTTTATCACTTAATCAATTTATTCATCTAAGTTTTTCATGTTTTTCTAAATCATAACTATCAATACTTATTGCAATTGAGGTTAGATTATTTTTATCAAGCATTTTTAGATTTTCCTCTAAAAAATATCAATTAGTAAAAAGTAAAGTTGAAGTTTTTTTATAATCTATACTAGCCAATATTTCTTCAAATCATTTATTCATAAGTGGTTCTCATCAAACAAATCAAATGAGAGATACTCATAATTTTTGCAAATCTAAAACTACATTTTGAAAATCTGAAGTTTTCAAAACATTTTTATTTTTATCATATACTCAACCTTCTCAATAAAAACTACAATGAGGACAGCTAGCATTACATTTATCTGTTAAAGCAATATTTACATAAAAAGGTATTTCTTTACCAAATATAGCTCCAAACATAGAAAGTCACATAAATTTAGCACTAGCATCTGAAAAAATTGGAGGAACCATTGTTGTGTAAACAGGATATCACTTATACCAGTTTATAACTTTATGATGCATTATATATTTATCACAAAAAGCATTTATCATATTAATATTATATGATATACTTTTTTTGAAAAATACTTTTTTTAGTTTAAAATTATTAATTATTTGTTTAAAATCCATTTTTCTATTTTATTAAAAAATATTTTTCCCACTTTAAGTAAATCCTTTTTATCATTTTCTTTATTTATATCTTTTTTTCCTAAAAAATCTATTTTTAATTTCCTATTTTTTTTAATTCAAAACATTAATAATTCAGAATTTTTTATTTTATTATTTAACCAAAAAGCTCAAACTCAAAATTTTTTCTTCCATATTCATCATTCAGGAAAAATAAATACTGTTTCTCATCTTTCTACAAATTCTTTTGATAACTCTAAGCTATGACTTAATTCTCAATATTTATTTGTAATATGAGCTGGATAACAACCCAATATTTTAGCTATTTTTCAATATTTATCCATATATAATTTTGTTACCATATACCTAAAAGGAATTATTTTAAAAACAGTTTTTAAATCTAAGGAACTACAAATTATAAATGGATCTAGTTTTGAAATATGATTAGATATACAAATATATTTTTTATCTTTTTCTATTTTTATTGAATTTTTCTTATAATATGATTTAAAATATAAATAAGGTTGGAAAAGTATCCGAACAATTAATTGCACAAAAATAATAAGCGGATTTGGGTAATTTAATTTTTTAATTCATACTTTATAACAAAAATAATCTATTATGGAATGATTTAAAAATCCTACTATCAATAATAATATATTAGATAATATAGTTATATCATAAACAAAATTTAGAAACACCAATATAGCTATAATTGAATCTAGTGTATCAAAAATATATTGAAATAAAACTCATACACCTCTACCATAATTTCAAGATTTTATTCACAATTTTCTTTTTATAAGGCTATTTGGTAATTCTCCTAAAATCCAAAAAAATCAAAGTAAAAAAGCAAACCAAAATTCAAAATACAAAATCCCAAAAATAGCTGAAAATAAAGACATAACAATTAATCATCTATATGTTTTATTTTTTCAAAATATTTTTTCAGAAATTGGTTTATTTAAAAAAGAAAAATGATTTTTTTTGATGATAAAAATATGTATTATTCATACAATATCTAGTAAAACAAAAATTGCTATATAATCAAAAAAAGTCATTTATAATTCTATGTAATAAGTAAAATATTCTCTAAAAATTTCCGCATTTTTATGTGTCATATTTAATGCATCTCATTTTTCTCTCATATATAAATAATATGAAATATTATAATCTAAATTTAAATAATAATCATAAACATAATATAATAAAAAATTTCCAAGTCATTTTCATCTAAATTCTTTTAAAATTCAAACAGTTTTTATAACAAAATATTGTTTTGTATAAAATGAACTCAAAAATCATATATTTTGTCATTTATAAGTTAAAATAAATTCAGATATATTGTTTTTATATAAATTCAAATATACTTGCATATATTTTTCAAATTCAAAAAATTTTATTTTTGGAGCTTGTGTAAAAATTTTAGAAGATAAATCATATACTAATTTTAAATTATTTTTATTTATATCAATTTTTTGGATTTCATAATCATTGAAATTTTCATTAATTTTATATGGATTTTTTCATTTTCTTTTTGCTGTTATATATTTTTCATATATTTTAAAATTATTTTCTGATAATAAATTATTAAGAGTAGAATCAGTATAATATTCTCATAAAATAATTTCATTATTAGTTTCAAAATTTCAAAATCTATAATTATTCCAAACTGAAAAGTTAATAGGTCATATTAATTTTTTACAATTAAATTTTTTTGATACATTCTTTATTTCATCAAAAAATTCTTTTACTTTAGATTTTTCATAAATTTGTATAAATCAAAAAAAGCAGATATTTTCAGAAACTCTTAAATCTTTAAATATAATACAAAATCAAATTTCATTAGAAATTATTTTATAATTTATATTTTCAAAAAAATCTATATTTTCTAAAATATTTTTATCAGATAAATATCTAAAATCTCAATATCTATTTTTTACATAATCTAAATATTTTTTCATATATAATCTTAATTAGTTATATTTCAATCTGAATTAATTTTTAAATAATCTCAAGTTTTATATTTTTTAGTTGCATCTTTTACTCATATAAGTAAAGGAATATTTAACTCTCTACAAATAATACTTACATGTGAAAGCATATTTCAATTTTCTAAAATAATTCATTTAATTCAAGGAAGTAATACTATCCGTCAAGGATCAAAACTCTCTGCAATAATAATTGCTATTTGTTCATCTGGAATATGAAACTCTTTAATAATATATACCTTTCACTCAAAAGAATTTCATATTAACAATTTATCACTATTTTTATCTGCAATATTATTATTTTCTAAAATTTTATCAAAAATATTATTTATATCTAAATCAAAAATTTCATCTTTATTTCTTAAAATATTTTTCTCTACAAACTTTTCTCATATATTTAAAAATATTTTCCTTGCTATTGAAAAATTTTTACTTCTATATAATCTAAATTTTTCTCTATTTTTTATATATTTTAATAAAAAATTACTTACTTTGTTTTTATTTTCTATATTATTTTGTAATTTAAGATTTTTATATTTTTCTATTAAAATACCAAAATCTTCAAGTCTTTCAGTTATATCTGGATTTTCAAGTTTTAACTCATCTCAAAATCTATGTCCATATTTTTCTAGATATTCTTGTTTTGTAATTTTTCAATTTGCTACATCTTGTAAAAAATAAATTTGTTTAGCTGAAATAAGTCAATTAATAGTTCATAAATCTAAATTCTTTCACATTTTCATAATAACAAAATCATTATCTATAGTTATATACCACAAATAAGACAGATTTTGTTCAAAATCTTTATATAATAAATATAAATCATTTAATGATTGTTCTTCTAGATTTATTTTTTCAAAATCTTTATAAAAAGTTTCTAAATAATTTTCTAATTTTTTTATTTTAAAATCAAAAGTAAATATTTTATAAATTAATATAATTATATATTTAAAATTAAATATATAATTTGGCATAAAATTATAAATATCATCTATGTATAGATATTTTGATTTTAATTTTGTTCAAATCATTGTATCAAAAGCTTTTTTATTATCTCATGGAAACAATAATAAAAACTTATACCAAGATATAATATTATAATATATTTTTCTATTTTTATATACTATTAAATCATCAAAAATATGCTCTATTTTTGATATTTTTTCATATGAAATTCATGAATTATATGCTACTGACTTATAGACTTTTGAATATAATCTTTTTACAAAACTTGCTGTTAATCTAGTAGTTATTCAAGTAAAATTTTCTCAAATATTACTATTATCAAGTATATAATAATTATTTAAAATATTTTTTGTTATTGGTCTTACCTGAAAAATAAATACTTTATTTTTTTTAATTCAAAATTCTATATCTAAATTAAAACCATAAATAAATTTAATCTTTTTTACATTTTCTAATATATTTTTTTCTGATTTTTTATTTAACAAATTTTCTCATGAACTTAATCTAAATTTTTTATAAAAATACAATGATTGTTTTGAATCTCAATCTACAACACTCTCAGCTCCAGCTCAAGAATTTATTTCTATTAAAATTTTATCATTTTCTACAAAAATAACTCCTCATAAATCTGTATTAATATATTCTTGAATTATTATGTCAAATTCTTTAATATCTCATCGTATTTTATCTATTTTTAATTTTGCATCATCTAATATAAAATCTAAATTTTTATTTATTTTATTTATATTTATTTTATCTATTCATCAAATAGAAGTAAATATTCAAGCAAAAGATTGCTTTAAAGAATCTTCTTTTTTATATGAAGATCTTAAAATAATTTTATCACAATTAAATTCATTAAGTAAATTTAGATCTTTTTTATATATAAAAAATTTCGGTATATTTAATCAACTCTCTTGTAATTTTACTAATCTTTCATATTTCATATTTATTTTATTTTTTTCTAAATAGTTTCGAATAATTATTTACTCTTTATCAAATATTTTTTGTATTTCAGCTTGACTATATAAGGTATTTTTATCTTAAAATCATTTTCTTTCCAAAAAAGCATTTGGCGATATACCTACTCAAGCAAAATCATAAAATAATTCACTTGCTTTTTTAGTAGTTCCAGCTGATAAAATAGTATTTAGAAACCTATCTGCTATTTCTTTATTGAAAATTCATTTTTTCTTGAATATGTCCCAAACTTGAGCCTCTATAATCTCTGCCCACATATAACTATAATACCCAGCGCCATAACCTCAATCAAATATATGAGAAAAAGAAGCATACATTTTATAATCTTTATCCTTTTCTAAAATTGAATAATTATTCACAAATCAAAATATTTCATAATCCAGTTCATCAATTGTATCTGGAATAACTTTACTATGTAAATGCATATCTAAGCTTGCAAATTCATTTTGTCTTAATGTAAAATTTCCCATTCAATATTTTTCAAGTTTTTTCATAATTAAAAGCATACTTTGTGGTATATCAACTCCTGTTTTATTGTGTTTAGCAAATATTTTCAAAGATTCTTCTTCATTTGCCCAATTTTCCATAAGTTGCGAAGGTAATTCTACAAAATCCCATTCAACATTAAATCAACTTAAATCACTATATTTACTTATTGAAAGCATTTCATGAATCGCATGACCAAATTCATGGAACATAGTTTCAACATCTATATAATTAAGCAAAGTCTTTCAATTTTCTCATTTAGCAAAAGCACATACATTAACTATTATAGGGAGAATTTGTCATTTTTCATTATTATCCATTTTTGGTCTAAAATTATCACACCAAGCTCAACTTCTTTTATCAGGATTATAAAAATAATCTCATATAAAATAAGATATAAGTTTTCAATCTTTATAAACTTCATAAAATTTTAAATCCAAAGAATATGAATCTACTTTTATTTCTCTCATTTCTAATCAATATAACCTATTTATAATTTCAAAAAGTCAATTTAAAACTCTATCAAATTCAAAATATTTTTTTAATTCTTTTTCATCAAAACTAAATTCTTTTTCTTTATATATCCTAGAATAATATGGTAAATCCCAATTATACAAATCTTTTAATTTAAAATATTTTTTCAATTGCATTATTTCCTCATTTGCTTTATCTTTTGCTTTTAATGACACTTCATCTATAAGGCTTATTATATCATCTGGAGTGTCTGCCATCTTAAATTCTAGTGATAACTCTGCATAATTTTTGTATCCTAAAATTTTTGATTTTTTATCTCTTAATTTTAATATTTCTAAAATAATTTCTCTATTATCATACTTTCAACTAGATGCAAACTGAGATTTTGAAGTATAAAAATATTTTCTAATTGCTTCATCAGTACAATATTTCATAATAGCCATATATGAGGAAGGTGAAGAATCAAATAAAAATCATTTCTTTCATTTTTGTTTTGCCTTATCTTCTGCTTCTTTTAAATCATTTTCTGGTATATCTTTTATACTTTCATCTGTTTCAAGTAAATAAATAAATTCTTTTTGACTAAAAAGTAAATTATTTCAAAATTTTTGAGAAAGCTCTGAGAGTCTTTTACTTATTTTTTTTAATTCTTCTTGTTTTTTCTCTTCTAAATTTATTCATTTAACTTCATAGGATTTGATAGAAAGATCCAATATTCTTTGTTGTTGTGAATCTATTTTACAATTTTCTCTACAATAACAAAGCATATCATAATATCTCTTATTATAAGCCATATAATTTCAAAGATCTATATATTTTGGTTCAAATTCTTCGATTATATTTCTTATTTTTTCTCCAGATTTAACATTTTGTAGATGATTTAAAAGCGAGAAAAATAAATCCAGGCGAGAAAAATCCTCAAAAGTTTCAAATGTAATTTCTTCATTTTTAATTTTCAAAGTCTCATCAAAATCCTTCTTTTCTTCTTCCAAAAGTTCACTTAAAACATCAAGTGCAATATCCAATACTTCTTCCGAAAACATAAATTTTAAATCTGGTATTTTAGTATTTTCAAGTTCCTTTAGTATTTTTTGTTTTACTGTCATAATAACTTTTAGTTTATAATAAAATTTATAATAATCAGAAAAATAAAAAAATCTATCTAAAATTTTAGATAGATTTTTTTATTTATTTTTTTATTACTATTTTTTATTTAAAAATTCATTTATTTTATCTACTATTTCAGCTCCTTGATAGTCAGATTTTCTTAAATAAAGATCAGCTCATAATTCATAAGCTTTATCTATATCAGCTTGTTGAGATAGATTACTACAAATAATAACAGGTATTTTAATAGAAGATTGATTTTTAATTGTTTCTAAAACTTCAAAACCATTCATCTGTGGCATCATAATATCAAGAATAATTAAATCAGGTACAATTTCTAGAATTTTAGTTATTCAATGCAAACCATCCATTGAAGAATATACCTCAAATCCAGCATCTTCAAAATAGATTTTATATAGTTCTTGTATGTCTATATTATCTTCTATAATTAATATTTTTATTCTTTTATTCATAATTCTTTTTTTATTATATTTATTTTTTTTATTATGTTTATTATGATTTATAATATCATATACTATTTTACTTATATATGCAAATTTATTATTATATAGGTAAATGAAAATAAAATGTTGATCAATTTTGGTATTCACTCTCCATTCATATTTTTCATCACATATCTTCTACAATATATTTACAAACAACTAATCATAAACCTGTTCATTTTTCCTCTCTTTGAAGAGGAGAATCTATTTGAGAAAATTTTTTGAAAAGTTTACTTTGATCTTCTTTTTTTACTCATATTCAATTATCTATTACAGAAATTTTTAACATTTTATTCTCAACTTTTGCTATTATTGTTATAATACCATCATTTGGAGTAAACTTATAAGAATTTGAAATAAAATTAATTATTACCTGTTTCATTTTTCATTTATCTGTTTTTATTACTTTATTTTCAGATAATAAAGTAATTTTTATATTTTTTTGTTTAAGTAAATCTTCAAATCAAGAAACAATTTGTTCTATAAATTCTTTAATATTAATTTCTTCATAAAAATATTTCATTTTTTTTGCTTCTAGTTTTCATAAGTCAAGCATTTGATTTACTATACTTATTAACTCCGTTGTGTTATTTCTAATTCTATCTAAATATTTTTTTTGTACTTCATTTATATCTCAAATTTTCTCATCAATAAGTAAGGTACAATACCCATTTATTACAGTCATAGGGGTTCTTAATTCATGAGATACTATTGATATAAATTCATCCTTCATTTTATTAATTTCTCTTTCTTTTGTTACATCTCTTTCTATTATAAAATAATAAATAATTTTATTTTTATCATCTATAATAGGAGTAATATATGCTTCTGTTATAAATAATGAGCCGTCTTTTCTTTTTATTTCAAATTCTTTAATTTGAGTTTCTTTTTCTAACTTTATGATATCCATTATTTCATTTATTGTTTGTTCTCAACTTTTACTCCTATAATTTTTATGAGAATCTTTTCATTTTATCTCATTTAAAGTATATCAAATTTCTTTTATAAAAGAATTATTTATATATATAGGATTTAAATCTGAATCCATTATAGTGATAAAATCTGTAGCATTATTAACAGCTAATTCGAATTTTTTTAGTTCTACATTGAGTTTATCTGTTATTTCTTTTTGAGTTTTTATTTTTTTTGTTTGTGCTTCTACTTGTATATTTACTTCTTCATCTTTTCTTTTGAGTTGTTCTAACATAATTTGAAATGATTTAGAAATTTCTCAAATCTCATTATCTTCTTGTATTGTTATCTTTCAATTTAAATTTCAATTTACTATCTCAGAAAACTGGTTTTCCAATTCTTTTAGTGGATTTAAAGCTTTATTAATAATTCTTCTAATACTAAAATACATTGGGAAAAAAACTATTATAGCAGAGAGAATATACCATTTAATGATATTTATTCATTCAGATAAAATTTCTTCTTTAGAAATTTCAGTTATTAAACAAGCATTTAATTCTTTTATATATTTATGTGTTCAATACACTTCATATCATAAATAATTTTTGTATAATTTATAGTATATATTTTTTCAATTAAAACAATCTTTTATTATATCTGGTTGTACTTTTAAGATAGATTTAGTATTATCTACAAATCTTGAAGGTGAAAACATTAATCATTTTTTATCAACTATATAACTTTCTCATGTTTTTCATAATCAAATATTTGAATTTAATATATTTTCTAAAACATTAGTATTTATTCCAACTGATATATATCAATAAGGTTCTCATTTAAATTCTATTAGAATTGATAAAAATAATATATTGTGAATATTACTTGTTTTATCATACATAATAATTTCTGATATATCATATCATTTTTTCAATTTTTTATTTATATTATCTGAAAAAAATTTTTTAATATTGTTTTCTAAATCTTCTCCATAATTATTAGCATAACTAGTTCTATATTTAATAAATCATTCTTTATCAGTAAAATTTAACATTAATATTTCTTTATGATTATTAGAATATAAATCAAGTTTAGATATTAATATATTTAATACATCACTTTCATTTAAGAGTTTATTATTATTATTATTATTAATAGTGTGTAATGTATTTGCATTTTCAGTTGATTTAATATTATTAATATGATCATTATTATGATCAAAATATAATTTTAAACCTTTTTCTTTAATTTGATTTATAGAATTGATACGTTCAATATATTGTTTTTTAAAACTATTTTGAATTAAATTATATACAATAATTCAGGTTGTAATAATCGCTATAAGTATTATCATAAAACAGGGTATGATAATTTTATTTTTTATTTTTTTTGCCATATATTTTTTTTAAATGTCATATATTTTTATTTTAGCATATTTTAAATAAAAAAACAAAAAAATTAGCTTTTAAAAGCATCAACTTGAAATTGACTAAAAAAATAAAAATTTATTTGAAGAAAACTAATAATGATAACTCTTTCAATACTTAATACTTTCAACTCTATATAATTGTTCTAAAAGTATAACCAATGCTTCTATATGCGGAAAAGTCATAGGAGAAAAAGATATTTCAAAATCTATATGTTTTTTTATAGTTTCATAATCAAGTCAATAAGGTCAACCTATAACAAAAACTATTTCTCAATTATTTTGAAATTTATATTCTAAAAAATTCATAAATTCAATCGTTGAAAAAGCTTTTCATTCAATAGAAAGTACTATTTTAAAAGCATTTAATTTTGATAATTTATCGATTATAAGCTTTGTTTCTTCTCTTATAATCTCATCTACACTATCTTTTTTACTTGGTTTGAGCTTTATTATCTCTACTTTTTTTCAAAGTCTTTTTTTGTATTCTTTGACCGGTTCTTCAAAGTGTTTATAACTATCGCAAATTGTAAGGATTTTTATCATAAAGAGTTATAGAGTTAGTGGTTAAGTAATATCTATTTTTAATTCACTATATCTATTTTTATCATTCTATTCCCAAATCTTGGACTACTATCAGATTCCCTTATACAAACTATAAAAGGTGAGGATTCCTCAAATTTATCAAGTACTGTTTTAAATGTTTCTTGCCCTCATTCAATTGTGATTATTGTATAAACTCATTCTACATTTTTATCTGTATAAATTTCTATTTCATCTTCAGTCGATATAGAAATATCTTGATTTATAGATTTTACTCAGGCTTTTTCTTGTAATTCTTTCAATAAATCTATACTTGTTTTTTTGTAAGTTTTTCAATAGAAAAAATAAGTATAGGTTCAGATAGGATTTAAACTTTCAACAAAATATAAGTTTTCAATTTCAAAATTAACCTGCTGTTCAAAAGTTATGTTTCAAGCTGTTTTATACATAAAAAATATAATCATAAAATATTGTTATGATTATATTTAAATTTATTGAATTACAAAAAATTGTTTTATTTTCTACCAATCTTTTTCATTTTGATTCAATAAAGAATCATTAAAATTTTCAAAATTATCAAAAAAAGGATCTTGTTTAAATATATCGAATATATCCTCATTGTTACCTTGATTTTTCTTTCAAAAATTATTTCAATTTTCTTTTTGTTCTTGTTTTAATTGTTCATTGTACTGTATCAATTGTTTTTTTTCTTCTTCGTTTAATTCTTTTAGTTTTGAATCTTTTTTGATATCGTATCAGTTTCATTGTCCACTTTTATTCTCTTCCTGGACATTTTCATCTTGTTTTTTTTCTCAATCTTTTTTATTATCTTCTTTATTATTATCTCATTTTTCTACTTTTTTTTGATCCTTTTCTTCATTACTTTTATCTCATTTATTTTCTAATTTATTAAGTTTTTCATTTACAAAATCATAGTTCTCTTTTGTCTTTTTATCTTCCTTTTCATCTAACACTTTTTTATAATTATCCAATGATTCTTGCCATAAATTTGCTTTTGTTTCTATATTTTCTTCTTTTTCTCAAAGTTTATAAAATACATTTCATAGATTGTAAGCCATTTCTAAATCTTCTTTTTCTCAAGTTGCAGTTTTGATTTTTTCATAATACTCTATTGATTTTTTGAAATCTCAAAGTTTGTAATAATCTCATCACAAATTGTAATTAATAGTATTGTTTTTAATATTATTTTCTGCTTTTTTATGATAATCTAATGCTTTTTTATAGTCTAGATTATTAAAATTGTAATTTCATAAAACATTATTAAAAAATCACAAAAAATTGTTCGCATTAAAAAATAAAGCTAAAATTATGAATATAGCTGATAGAAATAATATAATTTTATTATTTATTTTTACCATATCTAAACAAAGAAGTTAAATAAATAAGCAGAAACAAAAATGAAACAATAACAAAATTTCTAGTTAAATCACTATAATTTTCTTTATTTGTAACAAGTACTTTTTTAGATACATCTCTCAACAAAGATGCAAGATCTTTTATATTTGATAATTTATCTAAGTTATAATAATCTCAAGAAAAGAAATTTGCTATACTTTTTAAACTATTTTCATTTAATTTTGTTAGGACTTTTTCCCCATTGTATGTTTTGTAAACTATCTGTCAAAAAGGATCCTGTCAAATTGGGATATAAGCTCAGGAAGTAGTTCAAACTCAAACTACAAGTAACTTAACTTTTTTATTATTTTTCAAATCACTTAGTTCAGTTAAATCAATGCTATTTTCATCGCTTCCATCTGAAATCAAAACTAAAGCTCCAAAATCATTATCATCTGTAAAGTTTTTAAATCAGTCTTTAATTGCATCTTTTAGATTTGTTCATTGTTTTGAAACATTATTTTCATCTACTGAAGTAAGTATCGTTAAAAACAGATTTTCATCATCAGTAAAAGGTAAAGTTCTAATAGCATCTCCAGCAAATACTACTAAACCATACTTATTTCATGTGTTTTCAATTATAAAATCATTTATAAATTCTTTTGAAGCTACAAGTCTAGAGTATGTATCTTTTTTTTCTTTCATATCCATTGCATTCATACTTTTTGATACATCCAGTACAAAAACTATATTTGTTCACTCTTTTTCTATATTTTCTTTTTTTAATGATTTTATTCAAAAGATAGGAAGAAGTAATATTAAAAACGAGATAATCAGAGATACAATTCAATAAAATCTCTGTTTATTTTTTGTTTTTTTATACTCCAAAAATTGAAAATAAAATACAACTAAAGATATTACAAAAAGTAATATAAAAATTGTGATTGAGAATTTATTTAAGTTTGAGATTATCATAAAAAATTAATATTTTAAATTTTAGAATTAACATTTTCGATTTGTATCAATGGGATTCTTAAGGGGTAACTTCGCCGTAAAACGATTATCAAAACATACTAGCATCTCTGCGAAGATTTACCGCCTTAAGCATTTTTCTTACTTTTTATGCAAAAAGTAAATGTAATTATATTGTTTTTCTAAAAAGAAACTATATCCTTACTTTCTTAAAAAGTAAAACTATAAACATACTCTCTAAAAACAATAGTACATAGTAAAAATACTCATACTTTGTCTCGTAGAGCTTTTTTATCTCAACTTCTATATCCTTCTTTTCAATTTTATCTATATCATCAAATATCTTTTTAAAAACTTCTTTTGAAGTTGCTCTATAATACTTTCATCATGTTTCTGATGCAATTTTTTTTAGAGTCTCTTCATCTATTCATCATATTTCAACTTTTTGTTTGTTTCATAATACATCATACACATAAACAAATGTCTTTTCAAGTCATCAAATTCATATAGTATAAGACTTGATTTTTTTATCTTTTAATAATTTTAGTGCGATTGTAGGTTGTAATCATTTATTTGCTTCTCAATCAGTTACAATTATCATAACTTTTTCTCTATTTTCACTTTTCTTATCAAATAAATAACTTCCCATAAGCATAGCATCTCACATCGCTGTTCATTGCAAATTATAAGTATTTTGATTAATAGTAAAAGTATTTATACCATTTACATATTCTTTTAAAAATCCATAATCAAAAGTCAGTGGAATAGAAGTAAATGGTTTTCCTGAAAACACCACTAATCAAACTCTATCTGTTTTTAAATTTCAAAGAAAATATGAAATAACATCTCTAGCTACACTTATTCTATTTGGATCTAAATCTGTAGCTTCCATACTATAACTTATATCAAAAACAAGTACAATATCAATACCATTTTTCTTGATTTTTTCTGTGGTACTTTTTACATTTGGATTAGCTAAAATAGTTACATACAAAATACTTATGAGCAATAAAAGTAGAAAAAATGAATAATAATAAAAACTGTTTTGTTTGTAAACCTGTTTCAAATCTTCAAAAAATGCAAATTTAATCTTATTTTTCTTTCTAACAAACAAAAATCCTATTACAAAAAATAATGGAATTAAAAGTAAAAAATATGTTTTATCTAAGAAAATTAAATTATTCATTTTTATTTATGAGTTCTTTACATATAATAAACCTTATTATAATAAATCTTTTATTTTTTCATAATCTTTATACATGAATTTTGAAGTTTTAAAAAAGTATAGCATAAAAGCTAAGAAATCTTTGGGGCAAAATTTTTTAATAGATGATAATATACTAAATTCGATATCTAAGACTTTGGATATTGCTTGAGAAAATATACTTGAGATAGGTCCTGGATATTGAAGCTTAACTGAAAAATTACTTTTACAGAAACCTAAAGGTCTTCATCTAGTTGAACTTGATAAAGAGATGATTGAAATTATTTGAAAAAGAATTGAAAATTCAGAACTTGTTATTGATGGAGTTGATTTTCAAATATTTAAAAAAGATATTTTGAAGTTTGAGCCAGAATTTAAAAATGAAAAATATTATGTAATAGCGAATATACCTTACTATATCACATCACCAATTTTAAAGAAATTTCTTTACAATATAGAAAATAAACCTGAAAAAATGCTTATACTTATGCAAAAAGATGTAGGTGATAAGATTTTAGCATGACAAAATTTTTGAGATAAAAAAATAAATAGTAAATGAAAAAGTAGTGTTTTATCTCTATTTGTTGCTAAAAAATCTTATGTAAGAGAGACAATTAAAGTTCCTGCTAAAAGTTTTATTCCAGCTCCAAAGGTAGAATCATCTGTTTTACTTTTTGAAACTCATGATAATTATAGCGATATAAATGATACAAAATTTCTAGAATTAATAAAAAAATGATTTGCAGAACCGAGAAAAAAACTTGTAAATAATCTAGTAAAATGATGATTTACAAAAGAAAATGTTTTAGGTATTTTTAAAACTTTGTGATTTATAGAAAATACAAGATGAGAAGATTTGAGTATTGATGAATGGATAGAATTATATAAAAATATATCTGTTTAAATAAATTATTGTTGATTTAGTACTTATTTTAAATATATTTAATTTATTATTTTGTAATATCTTTTATGAAAAAACTTAAACAAGAACTACTTGATAGATGACTTTTATACCAATTTACAAATGATAGTTTATTTGAAAAATTTGATAAGTGAGAATGAAGTTTTTATTGTGGATTTGATCCTACTGCCGATTCTCTTCATTTAGGTAATTTTATCGGTTTTATGGTATGAGTTCATCTTATGAGAAGGTGAAATAACTATATAGCTTTAACTTGATGAGCAACTGGAATGATTTGAGACCCAGGATGAAAAGAAAGTGAAAGAAACTTTTTATCTGAAGAAATTTTAGATAATAATCAAAAAAAGATTTCTACACAAATCTCCACAATTCTTGAAAATCTAAAAAGCTTCACTTGAGATAATTTTAAATACTCTTTTGTTAATAACAAAGATTTCTATACTGGTATGGGTTTTCTTGATTTCCTAAGGGAAGTATGAAAATATATTACAGTAAACTCAATGATAAATAAAGATACAGTCAAAAAGAGAATAGAAGACCCAACAAAATCTATATCATATACAGAATTTTCTTATCAATTATTACAATGATATGATTATTGTAAATTATTTAAAGATGATTCAGTTACTCTTCAAATTTGATGACAAGATCAATGGTGAAACCTGCTTACTTGAACAGAATTAATCAGGAAAAAATATGATGCAGAAGTTCATGCACTAACTTGGCCACTTATAACAGATTCTACAGGTAAAAAATTTGGTAAAAGTGAATGAAATGCTATGTTTTTAGATAAAAGTAAAACAAGTCCTTACTTTATTTATCAGTATTTTATGAATACTTCTGATGAAGATATAGGCAAATATATGAAAATGCTTACTTTACTAGAAACTGAAGAAATAGATAAAATAGTATGAAATCATTTGCAAAATCCAGAAAAAAGAGAATGACAAAAATTACTTGCATACAAGATAGTTGAGATAATTCATTGAGAAAAAGATGCTAAGATTGCAGAAAAAATCTCAAACTTAATGTTCTCAGATCAAGATAAAGTAGAAATAATTAAAAATTCTAACAAAGATGAATTGAGTAGTATTTTTGCAGAACTTGGTTGATATACATACAATGACGAAAATCTTTTTGAAATGATTGTAAAATCAGGTTTAGCGACAAGTAATAGTGATGCAAGGAAAACTATAGAATCTGGAGCTTTTTATATAAATGAGCAAAAAATCACAGATATAAAATATGATTTTAGTAATGATTTTATAAATTGAATCTTACTTATAAGAAAATGAAAGAAGAATTTTAAATTAATTATCAAGGAAATACAGAATAATTAATTTTTTCTGTCATACTGAGTATAACGAAGTATCCCTTTAACCTTAATAAATACACTAAACATCGCTTAAGGGATTCTTCGCTAATCGCTCAGAATGACAATTATTTCGTTATTCCTTAAGTAATAAAACAAAAAGCAATTTCTTTAAATTCAAAGAAATTGCTTTTTGTTTTTCTATCCTCTATATTCTACTTTCTATTAAGTCTATTTAACTATATAATTTCACTCAAACACTTTCATAAGTACTTCTCAAACATATATGTCTTTTTTGCTATCATAAAGTTTAAAAACTATATTATCTCAATAATTACTATACTCTAACTTATAATTATCATCTTTTGTATAAATCTTTCAATCTGGAAATATACTAAATAATGCTGTTTTATTTAAGTCTGAAGCAGAATAAATAGATATAACTCATGGATTATATGGAACCGTTAATGGTAATTGATAATAATAATAATCACTATAGTTATCTATCTTTACATATATTCATTCTGTATCTATATCTTTAAAATTATCAACCTCCGATAAATCTCCTAATCCATTAAAATTAAAATATTGATAAAATATATCTCAAGTATTATCTCACAAAATCATTTTTACATATGATTTATCGTTCTCATTATCATTTGAAGGTAATACTTTTATTTTTCATCAAGGTAAATTATTTATAGTTATCTTTCAAGTATATTCATTCACAGATGCTATATTTATCCCATCTTTCGTTATATTTAATCATTTATTATTTTCTGGGTTTAATGAGAAAGTATATGCTCCTGAAGAATTTGTATAAATTTTTTGTGTTCAAATATTATCCAAAATCTTAGAAATAACTCATCACCTATATCTATATAAATTTACTGGTTCATTTGCCAGTTCTTCTTCTAATTTTCAAGTAATTGTAGTTCACGTATAGTTTTCTATTTCCACATCTGGAGAATATACTTCAAATCATACTTGTTTATAATTTACATTTCAAGCTAAGTCCTTCAATGTTATTCAAATATCTTTACTAACTAACTCTTCATAAGGACCAAAATCAGCTTTTACTGTTTTTGTTGTAATTTTTATATTTGGCTTATCTAAATCTCTATCATTAGTAGTATCTCAATCACTATCTGAATCTATTTTCAAATCCATATCAATGTAGAAATCACTAAATCAAGATGTATCATATAAATAAGGAGTAAAATTATATGTGTATTTTTGATAAATTGGTATTTTTATAGATTCATCTAAGTGAAGATCAGGTTTTGTTGTATCAGATGATATCTGAGGTGACAATAAAACTTGACTAGATCTAGTTCATAAAATTCATTCTTTAAAAGGAAGAGCTCTAGAATAATAGTAATCGTTGTCTTCTTTTATATATATCATATAAGTAGTTTTTTTCTGTCATAAATCGTATAATTCATATTGTCTAGTATCTCTGAAATCTATATTATTTTCAGTTCAATCATAATATCTTATATCTATATGTGAAGATTCATTAAATAATTCATTGTCTTTTTCTAATAATATCTTAGTTCAAGAAAATAATGGTAAGTATAAATGATCTTTTATTAATTGTCATGATAAAGTCTTTTCATCTTTTCATTCAACATAAGCATTTCACTCTAAAGAAAATATTCTAATTTTCTCATTAAATTTTATGTTATTATAACTGCCTACAGTTATTTCATTTTTATCTTCTGAATCTCATTTATAATATCATAATATAAATGGGGTTCTTCATGCATATAACTTTGTATCTACAGATATAGAAGCAATACTTCAACTAGATAAGCTTTCCTTTATATTTTTTGCTTCTTTTGTTGTTAATTTTATATCATCATTTATAGTATTTCAAACATTATTTATATATGCTATATTTTTACTTACTATATAACCTGTTTGACTTTTCTCTTTTATTTTGGTTATATTATCTACATCAGCAAATGAATCAATTATGTTTTTCTTTATACCTTTTGGAATATATTCATCATGATTTTCATTTAAATATTTATCAATTATTGAGAAAAATTCTAATCTAAAATTATTTATACTGTTATCTGTTGGTGCATCAAAAGAAAAATTGATAAAAGAGTCAAAAGATACAGATTCTTTGATATTATTAAGTGCTTCATAATAAATATCTCAATTAAAAAATTTATTATCATCTATATCTAATACCAAAGCATCTGATATTTCATTTTTTGTTTTGACTTCTCTTTTTGTATTTTCTTTTATATATAATTCACCTTTTACCATATACAATATATCTTCATCTTTGTCATTATCAAAATCAACATGACCAATTTCTTCTGATCATCATAATTCTTCTATATAATCAAACAATCTATAATTTTCTTTTTTCGGTTTATCTTCTTCTGACAAATCTTGTTCATCTTTTATTTCTTGAGGAGTCATTTCCTCTAGTAATTTTTCTTTTTTTTCTACTACATAAATTCATTTATAATTATATTTATATATTTCACCTCCTGTTCCAGAACTACAAGTAGAAGCAATTCAAGTTGAAGTTGTTGTAGTATATTGAGACTCTTGTTCATTTAAAGCAACCAATTTTTCCATAGAACTATTCAATCAAGCTGAAACTCTTGCTAATAATTTAGATCAATCTTGTTTTAAGTCTTTTTGTTCATTATTTTTATCAGTCAATAAATTCATTGTTGCCTTAACAGTTTCAAAATTATGTTTTCTCATTAATTCATTGTATCATTCTACATTTGAATCAGTTATACTATCTATAAATTTTATATTACTTTTATTTTCAAAATCTTTTATAGATTTTATTTGTTCTTTTGTAACTTGTTTTTCAGTATTTATTATACTTTTTAGAGTATCAAATTTAGCCTTATTTTTCTCTTTTAAGTCATTTATAAATTTATCTTCTTTAGAATAAGTCATGTTTGCTACATCTTTCCATAAAGTTCTTAATTTTCCTATATTTTCTTCACTTCATAAATTTTTGCTTGCTAATCATTTATTAACTAGAGATATAAACTCTTTATTTGATACTGTTTCCTCATTATTATTTTGTATGTATGAATATATGTTATAAAATCCGTACACAAGAAATTTGGCTAGATTATTTCATTGTGTTAATTCAGCTTTATTGATTACCTGTTCTCAATTAACATTTGTGGAATTTGATTTTTCCAACATACCCGATGTATCTCATAAATCTACCTCTACAGTATCAGGTAATACATTAGAGAAATCTAAATCTGGTAGTTTATTATTAAATAAATTAACAATATCATTTGTAAAATTATTTAAAGGTTTAACTCATTGTTTTACAAATTCTAGTATAAAATCGGCTTCAACCTCAAAATTTACATAAGTTGTGACATCTATAGAATCCACAAAAGCAAAAGAATATTGTGGTAGACTCATATCCAAAAAGTCTAGAGACATAAACCCTTGTCTATCTGTTAAATAAGCTATTTTGGTTCAAGCTGTCCATTCTGGAGCAAATGGAGACTTTTGTAATAAACATTGTATTTTTGTTACTATTTGAAGTATTTTTATAACTACTTCTATAACAGAAAGTATCTTTGGTAATTTTGGTGGTGGTGGTAAGTTTGGCAATTCAACAGTAGGTAGAGTAGGTAAATCTGGTAATTCTGGGATTTTTAAAGAAGGAAGTATCGGTAGAGTTGGTAGTTTTATTTTTACATTAGGAATATCTGGTAGATAAAGTTTTGGTAGATAAGGAATAACTATTGGTCTAGTATTGAAATTGAAATCAGGTAATGTAATATCTAATCATACTTTTATATTATGTAAATCAATAACTATATTTGGCCATTTAGGAAATTGTATAACTGGGATTTTTGGAATTATCATACTCACAAGTTTCCATATAAAAGTCCGTAAATCAAATCTCTCATTTTTACATTCTTTACAACTTTTATCATATTCATCAAACAAATCAAGAATAATTTGCCATGATTTTAATATAGCTTTTATAAGCACATATAATTCAACCCAAGCTTTAAACCTCTTACCGTTAGATCACAACCGTCCTCAAAATAATTTATATATAGTATCAACACTACACATAATTTGATTTAACCGATCTTCTTTTTTATTTAATAATTTTACTAAATTTTCAGGGAATTTTTTATATTCTTCAATTATTGCTATATTTTTATCAAGAGATCTTATAAGTGCTTTAGCATCAACTATAATACTATCTCAAGCAGATTTCTGAGCATCATCTAAAGATCCCCGTTTATTTTTAACTCTTTCTAATTCTTCTTGCCGTTGTTTTTTTGTTAATTCAAAATTGATTTTGGCTTTCAATAAAGAAGTCTTTGTTATCCAAGGTACATTTACATTTACAGTTTGTGATTTTAGATTAACCATTGGAAGACTTCAAATAAAATCATACACAGCTTTTATTCCAGAAGTTGTTTGAGATGGATTAAAATCTTTTTCTAACACTTGTTTTTGTTGTTGTAATTTAAGTGTCATACATTCAAAATATCAATCATCAGATTCTGTTTTTTCACTACAATTCATATCTGATATTTTTTCTTCTGTCTTCGCTAAATCATCTGATAAACCTTGTTGATTAGTAGCCCATTCACTTTTTCAACTTTTAAAAGCATCTGTTATTCAGTCAAAGAAATTTCCCCATTTGTAATCTGTTATTCAAGAAAAATCTGGTAATATAACAATTAGTGATGGAAAACTTGTCAATTTTGTAACTATTTCTGCTATCTGTCTATTAACCCATTCCATCAAAAATTGAGGAAATGAACTTATTAAAGTATTTTTCAATTTTATAACATCTTTAAATTCTCAATTAGCTAAGGCACTTACATTTATATCAGCAATAAATGATACATCCACAGTATCCCCATTTTCCGTTCAATTTCATAATTCTATTAATGGTTCTGTTTCGATAACATTATTAGCTCATCTACCTATATCAGCAAACGAATCAACTAATCATGACATAGCTAGTTCTGATCAATTTTCTTTGTACTCAATATAATTAGACATAAAATTTTGATCAAAAGAGAAGTTTTTTGTTTCAGCTTGTTTTTTAGTGTCAACACAACTTCAATTTGTAACTCAAAATTCTCATCTTGTTTCTTCTTTTCAAGCTCATCATCAAGTTGTTCCAAAATTTTCTGCATAGTTTTTTTCCTGTACATCTCAATCAGATCAGGCTCACTTACATCAAGCAAAAGGAAATGCAACTATTATACATTTTCACTGTGTTCAAATAATAGGAAATAATGAAGGTGGCGACTCTGTTTCTGACTGATTGTTTTTCCCAAAACATATAGCAAGTCAAATCGCTCAAGTAATTGTAGGAGTAACAAAAAGCCTAAAATTATTTTCTCATCTTCATTTTGGAGCTCAATCAAACCGTCATCATGCTCAGTTTGGACAAGGTGGCCAAACTTTTACATAGCCACATCAAGTTTGTAATACTGCTGAAAAAATAGGTAATCATTCTCAAGTTTTTTGTCAATCTCATACAGGATACCCCATCACAGAAGGATCATTTCATGGAGCTAGTGGTGCCCAATTTACAGGAGTACTGATACAACCTCATCATCAAAATCAATTACAAAGACCACTTGCCACATTATCTATTCATTCACTAACCTCATCTATTCATTCATTTATAGAGGTAAGAAAATCCTTATCATCATCATAACTTTCAGTATCATATGATGGAGTAGCATCTTCTGTATCAGGTATTCAATCAGTATCATCATCTTCATTAACCTGCTTTAGGGCTCAAGTAGAATATTCTATAGCTTTTGTTTTATCTACTGATCAAGCACTCTCTACCAATTCATCTATATAATCAGGAACTCCATTTTCATCTTCATCTAATCAATTTTTTTGGAATTCTTCGGGCAATTCTAAAGAATCTGTATTACAAGTTGAACTAGCTGTTCATTTTTCATAAGCTCTCTTTGAAGTTGATTTGAATATATCAGGATTTGTATTACATGATTTTTTATCTGTTTTTATAATTATATCACCATATTCATCATCTCAATCTTCTCATTTTTCAAAATAACCTGTTTTTATCTCTCAGTAACTTAAAGGTATTAAAACTACTTCATATTCTAATGTTATTTCTTCAGATGGGGCAAGAAAAAATCAATCAATCAAGAAATTATAATCTCAAACATTGTATTTTATGCTTGCTCCTGTACTTGTTCTTATATTTTGTCATTTACCTATTTTTATGTTTCATTCTTCTTCAGAAAAATTAAACATAGTTGGTATCTTTTCAGCATAAGCGAGTTTTGTTTTCACCTGTCATGAAGTATTTTTTATATTTACAACAACTTTTACTTTATCTAAAGGGTTTAATTTTCACCCATCTAAATCTTTGTATTCTTTTTTTATATCAAATCAAAAATTAGAAGCATATTTATTTCTTACAAAAGATTTACTTTGTACATTATTACCACCACCATCTACATTACTATTTGAATATTCTTCCATATCATTAATTCAATTTGACACTGCATTATATGCACTTCAAAAATTATCATCTTGCATTTGATTATCATCAAATATATCTATTGAAGATTCATCATTTAAGTTATATGAGACTTTATCATATATAATATTATCGGTAAATTGTAAATTTATAGATTTCTTATCAACATCTACTTCATAATCTTTGACTTGAGTTTTATTTTCCTCTTTTATATTATCCAATACTGAAGTAGTAGTATTGTTATCTAATCAATCATAATAAATAGCTCAATCTCAATCATCTTTATCTTCATTTAAATATAAAGCATATCAATCTCAAACTTCAAGTTTTGTAAATTTTGGTATTTTTGGAGTTCCTCATCAATAAAAAATACTTATTATTCATGCACTATCTAGTGTTACAATATCTTTTATGCCATCATTATCCATATCAAATGCTGAAGTTTTTATTATACCTCAAGACATATTAAATTGTTCTTCTAAAGGTATTTTATAAAAGTTTTTTTCTTCATTATTCAATAAATATGGTTTTCATTTAGAAACATAAAATATATCATCATATCAATCTCAAGTAAAATCTCAAGCCTCAATAATTCATCCTGCCCCCATTTCAGGCATATAAACGAGATTTCATTTTGTAGAAAAATCAAATTTTCATCTATTTTCTATGATTTCTACATATGAATCATTTTTTAATAAAAGAATATCTTGAAGATTATCGTTATTGTAATCAAAAGTTTTATATCATACATTTTTTTCATCTTTTGATATCTGTTTTCAAATAGTACTATCAAAACTTCTAAATATTATTTCTTCTTCTAACATACAATTTCATGGAGGTGGAAGTTCATCACCAAAACGTTCTAGATAAATTGGGCCTATCTCATTCCATCGATTTGTATGATTTTTATCTACTACACGAACATCGAATATTGCACCACCTACTTGTATTTTATCTACATATCAAAGTGGCTCTAAATATGCCTCTGCATCATATCATATTTTTCTAAGTGCTATAGCCAATCTTTGTAATGCATCTGAATCAGTTGAGGTTATTCATTTTATAGCCTTAAAAAAATCTGCAACTATATTATCATTATTTGTAATTTTACACAATCATTTTCAGGCACCCCCTTTTGTCATTGATGTTTTTTCTCACCGTTTCATCCAAGCTATTTCAGTTCTGATTTTATCTTTTGGCTTTGGTCAAGCCAAATGATATGCAAAATCACTTATTATAAATCAAACTGTTTCTCATTTTTCAGGTTTCCGATCATCAGGTAATAGCTCACTACCTTTATAACCATTAGCATGATGATTTATCCATCTTCAACTTACTATAGTATCGGTATTATGATTAATACCGCTAGGATCATTAATTGTACCTAACCACTCAACCGCGGAACCATACCGTGTAGAACCTTTTTTTACTATAACAATAATACTAGCAGCTTTTTGCTCTGGTTCTAAAGTACGATATTTTAATATATTACTAATTTCCTGATCAAATTTAATAATTCCTGGCCGAAAATCTGGGGAAGGATTAAATACTTTAAGATCTGATTTAATTTCCCGATCACAAACATTATCTGTATCTGAATCCCATTTTATATCATTACAACTAGGTTTTTTATCTTCATTTTCATCTTCTTCTTTTTCTTTACATTCTCCAAATTTAGCACTTTCTTCTCCATCACCCCACTTCATCCATGCTATTTTACTTTTTATTGGTTGATTATTTTTTACTCACATTCTAACTAGACCACTCATTACAAATCAATAAGTTTCTCACTCCTCAGCTTTGACCCCTTTATCAAGTAAAAAGACATCTGACTTTTTTTTACTTTTTTGATTTGGCCTCATCCGTTCCCATGTACTTGCTTTCCATTTACCATTTTGTTTAAAAATTACCCATGGGTTTGCGACTACAGGGGAGTCTTCAGAATCATACCGCATCTTATCTTGTAATATATTTGTAATTTCTTGATTTAAAGTTATAGCCCCTCAACCTACTTTTACATCAAGATCTGATTTAACTTCCCGATCACAAAAATTTATTCAATGCTGTTCTGCATCAACCCATTCAATTTCTTCACAAGTTGGTGCTTTATCACATTTTTCCATATCTGATGGAAATTTTTCTTTGACATTTTTTAGTTTTACAACTGGATCTCAGAGATTTATAAGTGAAAAAGAAGCATATTTTTTTGTTGATTCTCATACTGTTTCTCAAGCTGCATAAAGCAATAGAGATTTATTTGACTCACTCCACCCTGCCTTATAATTTTCCTTGAATGATTCATATGAGAATCAAGGGGTTTGAGAAAAAATGTTTAAATCGTTTTCATCTGCAAAAGGATCATTATAATAAATAGCCAAAGCACTATTTTCTTTTGATTCAAAATATCTACTTCAATATTTATTTGAATCAAGATAAACTATTATTGAGTTTTTTATTGAGCTTATTTTAGATTCAAGTATTTTATCATCCTTTGTTATATTTAATTTTCAATCAATCAAATTGTAAGAAAAAATTCCCACAACATCATCTCATTCTTTTATTGAAAAAATCACTTCACTTGAATCTTCTAAATCATTCTCAGGTTCATAATTTTCTATAGATACAAAATTATTATTTGATATTTCTCAATCATTATTAACTTTAAAAATTATATCTCAAAAATTGTTTTTCAACAATAAATCATCTCAATCTTTTGATGCGGTATAACCTTCTTGTACCGATTTAATTAATATAGTAGTATTTTCTAAATCCTGTGAACAATCAGTAAATGTAATACCTGTTTGATTACAGACTTTTAAATCATTTCAGTTATCTAAATTATAATAAATTTTACCTAAGTGCTCACTTAAGGCATAATTGTATATATCAAAATTAAGTTTTTTGTTACTATCTATATTTGTTATATATCATATATCCTGTGTCAAATTTTGACTATCTTGTACAGTTTTAATTTTTCAGTTTGAATTTATCCAAATTATATCATTATAATTATATGGATTATTTAATAGACTAGTTACAGTCAATCATCTATTGTTTTTGTCGAATAAAATTCCTCAAGCTAAATAATCTTTTTGTGTTATATCTCAATACTCTGCTCAAAGTAATACTGTATATAAAGAATTATAATAATTTCAATCTATTTTATCTTTATTCCAGAAATAAAAAGTTTCAAGTTTTGCTATATTTTCATCTTGAGCAGTAACTCATATCTCATTTTTTTCAATCCAAAAAGCTTTTAACACTTCTTGGACATCAATAGATAAATTCAAAAAAACTTCAGACTTTTCTAAATCTTCTAACTTGTAAAATCTAGAAACATAATTATATCTATCATATTCTGTAAAAAATATTTTTCAAGTTGATGTCAATTCACCTTTATCCGTAAATCCAGTCATAGTTTCTAGAATATTTTTTTCAAAAGGAGTTTGTCAATCAATTGTAAAAGATGATTCAAATCAAGGATCTGCTTTAACTTTTATATAAGCTTGTCAAGGTTTTTTTGTTGCATTTATTTTAAAAAGTATTGATCACGAAGAAACAAATGTA
This sequence comes from bacterium, assembly GCA_024635475.1. Lineage (GTDB taxonomy): Bacteria > Patescibacteriota > Gracilibacteria > BD1-5 > UBA6164 > Altimarinus. The sequence goes on from JAGXIW010000003.1 coordinate 149,961, forward strand.
GATCATGAAGAAATAAATTTTGATCAAGATGATAGAAGTATTTCTCATGAATTAGTTGATCAAGAAGAAACAAATGTTGATCAAGATAATACAAATGGTAACGAGCTAAATGTTGATCAAGTAGATCTAAATGTTATTCAAGTAGATGTTGCTCATGTATTTATGCTTATTATATCTTTATACTCTGCTCTTATTTCTAAAGATAATTTAGTTGAATTATCATTAAATACTATATTTCAATACCTATCCTTTAATTCTGCTTTCAATGTAGCATAATCAGTTTCTTTTGCTTCTATTTTATTTTTATTTAAAATCAAATCAATTTTTATAGGCTTTTCTGGTAATATACTAATGTATTTTGTATAAATATTTTTTAATCATTCTATTTGAAAAGATAATTTTACTTCTGAATTTGCTACAGTTTTAGTTGTAAAATACACTTGTCAAGTTCATGAATTGACATCTACAAATGATTCTTTAGATTTTCAATATATTGAATTCAAAGAAAGATATAATCTTGAATTGAAATCTGTCATAATATTTCAGTCATCATCTCTAACTGAAAATTTATATCAATATACTCCTTTTCAAACTTTTATTTCTGTTTGAAGAGGTTGTAAAAATAAATGAACACCTTCAACTGTTTCAACATTATTTTTTACTTCTAATACATCATCTCAAGAACTATTTTTTATTTTAAAGATTAAAGTATTATCATCTGTTTCATCTGTTGTCCTAATTCTAAATATCTTAAATCACTCTAACATTTGAAAATCTATTTTATCATCACCTTCATTATCTTTTACAAATTCAACTCAATCTCAATCTACTTCTCATTCGACTTTATATAAATCAGAATTAGCTAGATTTCAATACTTATCATAAACTATTAAAAAATTTGTAGAAACAACTCATCAAACTTCCAATATACTTGATCATAATGTAATTTCACCACTATAGACTTTATCTGCCTTAACTTGAAAAGTCTTACTAAATTTAAATCATTCATTATCTTCTACTTCTAGAGTATATTCTCAAGATTTTTGTAATGTAACTAAACTAGCATATTCTTTGATATTGCTAAAATTAAAATATTTTGTTAGTATCTTTTCATCTTTTTTATATAAATTTATTTCTAATGGATATTTTAAATCTATTTTTGATCAAGATTCTGTATAATTCTCTAAAGAAAAAATCAATTTTTCTTTAGATTCTGATGATGAATCAATTTTTTCTTTTATATCTTCTATGTTTGTATTTTTCCCATCTGATATATAAATATTAGCTGAATCTGATGCTAAAATTGTATCTACTCAAGATGTTATATTTATATCATCCTCTTCTTTTTCTATTTTATAATTTGTTGCTACAAAATTATTTCACCTTATTTCTACCTTTATAATTTTTTCTAAATAAACCTTTTTTGTACTTTTATAATCTTTTAATTCTATAAAAGCTTTTATGTAAACATCTACATCTTTATTTTTAGCAGAAAATGCATATTGCCCCTCTCATTTTGAGATTTTTATATAAGAATCATTGAAATTAATATATTTATTAGCTTCATTTCTTTTCTTTTTTATTTCTTCTTCCGTTCATACTCAAGAAGTAAAAATATTTGTCTTACTTCAGTCCAAATTAAGTAAATCTAGTTTAGATAATTCTACATTAACTGTTGTTGAATTATCCGCAGATATAATATCTCCATTTTTATCTTTTAAAGCTATATTTATAATTCAATTACTATTATATGCATATTTTGTTGAATCAGTTAATAAATCAAGGAATCAGCTTGCTAAAGATTGTTCTATACAATCATTTATACCATTTTTATCAAAATCTCAATTACATGCTTTTATTTCTTCACTTTCTAAATCAAGCCATCCATTATTAGAACTTCATCATGCTCAACTTGTTGAACCTCAAGTGATTCATCATAATTCTATTTCTTCATCTGAAAATAAAGAATTAGTTGTACATTCTGTTTGTCAAATTTTGATAGTTGGAGGCATTACAGTTCCAAGCCAACATATTATTGCTGGAATCCATTCCCATATAGGTACTCATTCTGGAGGACCACATTCAAATTCCCCAGTATCTTCACTATTTCCAGCATCATCATAACTATCTCACAAATTAATTCATCACAACATATTATCTAAAGAAGCATTTTCTGATTCTTCTTCTTTATAAGGACTTCAATTTGTTTTTCATTCTGGATCCATTTTTACATACATACTTGTAGCATTTCATGGAGCTCCCATATATGATAATTCATACATTTTTTTATTTTTTGGTAATCCATACTTTTCCGTATTAGTGAATTGATCAGATAAATAATTATCCAATATAAAAGCATATTTTTCTGATATATTATCTATATTTTTCCAATACAAAGCAAATTCTAGAGTTTTAAGATAACTAATATCTTTTTGACCTCAATCAAAACTACCTGTACTTACTTTAAGGTCTTTTAATTCTTTATATAAATCAATCTTTTTAGCCTTTCATGATAACATATGAGTTGTATAAACACTTTTATAAAGGTCGTATAACTCTTGAGTTCATGTCCACTCCATAAACAATTTTGGCATTCATTGATTCATTATTACACCATTTATATCCTCTGATGTTTTATCTAAAAGTTCTTTAAGTTGTACTGATACATTTTCTATAGTATTCTCTTCATCATTTTTTAGTCCAAATCTAAATAAATATGGATAATAATTTATTTTTTTATATGCTAAATTTCTTCAAATAAAATCAACATATCTATCTTTGTCTATAGGAACAGCATCAGTAACAATTCACTTTACTTGCTTTGATAAAGTTGTTGAACTAGGTGAATCATGTTTTATATATGAAGGAATTGTTTTATATTCATATATACATCATCATTCTTCACTACCAGATCAAGAAGCTAATTCACCTGGTTCATCTCATACAGTACAAGATGTCAAATATTCATGAAATGGTCCTAATACAACTAACTTACCATCATTATCACTTACTGGTTTCCATAATCTTCAATCTGAAAATTCTTTCCTTTTAGATCAATCTTCTACAACAAAATTATATTGAGGGTCATCAAAAGTAACCGATATACTATTTCAATAATCTTTTCAAGGCTTTGAAAATCTAAAATGAGTTCTATCTCCATTAGGTTGAGTTGCATTCGATGAAGACCCAGCAGAACCTCATACTTGATCAGTGTTGTTTCAATTAACTCAATAAGAAGAAACTAAATTTCAATCAACAAAAACTCTAGAATATTTACATTCGCCTGATCCAGATGCAGAAGATTCAGTAGATTCAGATCATGTAGTAGGATACTTTTCTTCTAAATTTTCCAAAAGCTCAAATATATCATTATAATCAACTGTTCAAGGAGCTAATACATTTACACCACATCAATAACCTTCAGATATGTTGTATCATTTTTCTGAATTTTCAGTCATAATTCATACTCACTCATAACAATCTAATGGAGAAAATACAAAGCTATCCTCTCAATCCATACGACCTACAGTATCATGACATTCCCCATCAACACAAACCTCACAAGTATCTCAATGATCTCCATCTATCAATATAGATAAGTTATGTGGGGCATTATCTGCTGCTGATTTCCATAAAAATTTTTTACTTGCAGCATAATTAGTAGGATAACGATGCGGAGAACCAGGATTAGATGGTTCATTACCTGGTGGAGCTCCTGGGTTTGCAAATGTTTTTTTATCTACAATTTCTCACCCACAAATAATTTCAACAGTACATGTTTTTCATTCTCATCAACAATACTTATCTCATTTCTTACTAAAACGATATACAAGTCTATTATCACCTCCAGCTCAACAAGTTTCTGTAGTCTTGATTGATCATACTATATCAAACAAAGGAGTAACCGATGCCTTAAGACTATGTTCTTTTAATCTATACAAATTATTATTTTTACTAACAGGATCATCTTTCCAGAGAGATAATGAAGATCAAGTTTCTGTATCTGTTTTTATATTGTCATCCATATTTATAGGACTATTTCATCCCCAAATTCACATAGTTGAACATACAGTATTATCTCAACATGATTTTAAACAATCTGTTCATACTTTATCATAATCTTCTTTAATGATGTTTATATTGTATCATCTGTTTGCTTCAACTAAAGTTCATTTATTATTATTTATAGTTCATTTAGATGATCATCTATAAATACTACAAAATTTTGCATTTTCTATATCAGCAGCTCTAGTTCAATAAAAAAAGTTTTCATATCTAATACAATCATATCAACATGACGAAATAGGAGTATAAGTCATTTCATCTGAATCAGATGGTGGTTCAGCTTCTCATTTATCACCACAACCAATTTTAACATCTTGTGTAAAATTAAATGGAGCTTCATTTGTCCATTCTTTTTCTTGCTTATCTTGATAAGCAACTACAGAATAATATACAGTTGTATTAGCCTTTGGAAAAGCATATGTTTTACCATCTCAACAAGTTATATAATTCCATCAAATCTTATTATCTCATGGATATACACTTGAATCTGAAACAAAATAAGCATTATCCCTTATCAAATGCCACTTTCTGTTTATAAGCCGATCTTTTCTAACCTTTTTTCATCAGGGTGTTAAACTCACATAAATACGACCTGTTTTTCATTCATATGTATCAGTTACTGTTTGATCAAACAACAAAGCTGGTTCTGGAGCACCATTATAATAGCTTACTGATAAACTTGAATTTGCAGATAATTTTGGTAAAAAAGGAAATGATTTCAACAATGGATATATTTTTTCATTATTTCAATTTCATTTATATGATGTATTTTGACTATCGCTTGATTGAGGATGTCAAGCTGTAAATTTCTCAAACATAATTATCTTACTTGATCATCATTCTTTGACAACAGAATCTATTTTATTTTCCAGTTTATCATTTACATTTTTTATAACTTGTTCTGAAACCAAGTCTAGAACAGAAATCAAAAGAGGTATAAAATCGGCATTTACCTTATCTTTAGGTTCAGAATACCTTCAAGCATTATATATATTTTTTCTTAATTCTCATAAAGCACTAAAATTAAATATTTCTATAAAACTTTTTATGTTTTCAGTTATTGGATATCTTGATAAAATATCAGGCGTTTTATTTAAAGTATCATCTCATTGATAATCAGATAATCATGCTTTTCAATCAGTAAAAGTAACTGTTTGTTCTCATCAATCCCATCTTATAGTAGCAGTTTCCAATTCAACATCTGCTGGTCATAAAATTACCAAATTAGTACCTCATTCACTTATAGGTTTCCATAATCTTCAATCAGACATAGCCATCCTTTCAGCTCAATTAGGCACTTGAAATTCGTATTCATTACAATCAAAATAAACAGTTACATTTTCCCCATAATAAGCCCCAGGATGATCAAATCTAAAATGGTATCTATTACCATTAGGTTGTTCTCATGGCTCTGGATCATCTTCTTTTTTTACTCATATTACATCTCAATTCGGAAGCACTGTCCCAGAAAAAACATCAGTTATATTTTCTGTTAGTTTTTCTTCTTCTTTTCATAAAACCTGATCTTTTACTTTTTTTGCTAAATCTTTAGAAAACCTATTATATACTAAATCTTCTTCATTTTCTTTTTTTGCTTTATATCAATTATAATTAATAGCATTTATAGCTTCTATCTCTCTAAATTGATCAAAGTAAAACACATAAGGAACATATGATTCTAGTGGTTCTTCTTCTGGATTTCAATTTATCAATCATTTACCACTTTCATCATCAGTTTTTAATCCCAATAATGATTCTTTTGGACCAAACAATCACTTTCCTATATAAAAATCATGATTTTTATCAAAATAATCTTTTATAGCATCTATATCATCACCTTCATCTCAAGTATTTGGAGATATAACTCAGTGCCAAATTTCAGGTTCTATTTTTTCATTTAAATTTTCTGATTTTTCATAAACTTCTTTTTCGTGATTATAAACATAAGTCTTATTATCAAAATCAGTATAAGGCAATACAGTTTTTGAAAAATTTTCTTGATTTTTTACCACAGGTAATGGAACATTTCAAACAATTAATGTTCAAATTAATTTAGATTCAAAATCAATATCTGGTTTTACTGATTTATATCATTCATAATACAATGATTCAATAAGTGATGCCACTTGAAAAGCTGAAGCATCTTGAGGTGTAGGAATAAGTACAACTTTTGTATTAGCTAATACTCATTCTATATCTTTAGCATATCTCTTTAATTCAGAATCAACACTACTATATATATCATCATCAACTATTATAGAAACAAGATCATAAAAATCTTTATTTTCAGCATTTACTTTTGGAGTAAAAAATTGTACAAAAGGAATTCTAAGTCCTAAATTAAATAATATAAAAAATATTAATGCTCAAGATAAAAATTTTTGATAGTGTGAATAATCTCATTTTTTTATATTTCAAAATTTTAAAGTCTTAAAAAAATCTTTTAATTTTGAATATTTAAAAAGATCTTTCAAAAACATAAAATCTTGTAGTTTTTTCATTTATATTTTCTTGATTACAAAAGTATAAAAAAACAGTTTTTAACATTTTAGTTAAAAACTGTTTTAAAGCAAGAGAAATTATATAAATTATGTGTACAATAATTATAGCTATTTTAAAGTAAAAATATATATATTTATATTCTATACCCAAAATTCCTTCTCCCAAGAAATTATTTTTTCTATTTCACTATCTTTTAAGGATATTTTTGTATCTATCTTCTGTCATTTTAGATCAATAAAAATTTTTATTTCTCAAACTTCCAAAGACTGTAGAAAAGTCTTTAAATCCTGTAAATCTGTTTTTTTTGCTTGGGTTGGAATATGAATAATATATTCACTATGTTGTCATTCTGAATGTAATGAAGAATCCTTTAAACTTTGTTTTATATTATTTACACCGCTTAAGGGATCCTTCGCTTTGACTCAGGATGAAATAGAAGTATTATTATTGTCTCATTCCATATTATTTTCAGAATTATCAGTATTTTCTAATATTTCTTCCTTATTAGTTATTCCAGAGTCTAGCTCGAGAATGACATCATTTTTACTAATTATTCTCATTCATCTTTTTTCATTATCAAACATAGATAAATCACGAGCTTGATCTCTCACCTTTGATAGAGTAATTATTATAGATTTTCTTGATCCTATAGCTCTTCTACCATAATCTAAATCTATATTCAAATTTCACTCCACAATTACAATTTTAGATATAGCTACACTATCTTTTACATCAGAAAATTCTCTATCAAAAACAGTAACTTCAAAATCAAAATCAAATCATTCACAAGTCAAAAACATCATATTTTTACCTGTTTTTGTTACTATTTTTCTTACATCAGTGATTACTCATATAGTTTTCACCATTTTTTCTCTTATATCACTTAAAAACTTCTTTTTATTTTCCTCTGTTTTTTCATTTTCGTAGAGTTGTTTTATCTCATCAAGTGACATTTTTAAGTATTTTATATTGCTTGATCTCTTGTCACAATACCTTTTCAATCCATCAAGAGGATGCCCAGAAACCATAAATCATAAAACTTCTTTTTCGAAAAAAAGCTTTTCTTCATATCTTATTTGTTCCTTATTTTTCAAAATTAGGTTTTCTTCATAATTAGAATTATTCATATCAAACAATCCTATTTGCAAAGTATTTTTTTTACTTTCGTTTCATTTTGCAAACCTCAAAATATCTTCCATATTATAATAAACCTCTGATCTATCTCATAAATCATCTAAACTTCAGGATTTTACAAGAGCTTCAAGAGATTTTTTATTTATCACTTCTTTTCAAACAAGCTTAACAAATTCCTGTAGGGAATTAAATTTTCATCATTCCAAAGTCTCTCTAGTTTCAATAATCTTGTTTATAGGTCAATCTCAAAGTCATTTTATTGCTTTTAATCAAAATCTTATATTACTATCATCTATATAAGTAAAATGTTTTAATGATTCATTAACAGATGGTGGCAATATATTTATAGAATTACTCAAAGCCTCTGAAACAGCCAAAGAAATCCTATCTAAATCTTCTTCATCTGAAACCATCATAGCAGTTATAAATTCAGTTCTATGATAGGCTTTTAGGTAAGCCGTTTGATAGGCAATAAGAGCATAACAAGCAGCATGAGATTTATTAAAACTATAATCTGCTGCAGGCATTATCATCTTCTCATAAATTGTTCTTGCAGTTTCTGGCTTGTATCACCTAAAAGTTGCTGATTTGTTTATAAATTCTATTTTAAGTTTTTCAACTACATCTTTTTTCTTTTTTCAAACTCATCTTCTAAGCATATCGGCTTCAGCAAGAGAAAATCAAGCCATTGCCTGAACTATTCTCATAAGTTGTTCTTGATAAACGGCAATTCAATAAGTTATATCCATAAAGGAACTTAAATCTTCAAAAAGCTTAGTTCTCTCTTCTTCTATCACTTTTTTTCAATATTTTTTTTCAAGTTCTTTTGCTAGATCTGTGTACATATAATCAATCTCTTCTTTCCCGTATTTTCTATTTATATAAGTTTCAATAAATTGCATAGGTCATGGACGATAAAGTGCAACCATCGCAATTATATCATTAAAACTTGTTGGTTTTAAATTTCTAAGCCACATTCTCATACCATCAGACTCAAATTGGAATACTCCTGTTGTATCTCCAGCCGCAAATATATCAAGTACTTTTTTATCCGCTAAATCAATTCATAGTACATCTAAATCTATATTTTTATTTTTTTTCAATATTTTTCCTGTTCTTTTGATAATACTCAGGTTTCTAAGTCCCAAAAAATCCATTTTTAGAAGTCCTAAATCTTCAAGTGGATAAGCTGAATATTGTGTAATTATAGTTTTACTATCTTTTGGTGGATGTTGAAGTGCTGTATAACTTGTCATCTTTTCTGGTGCTATAATAACAGCACAGGCATGAACTCATATTTGTCTTACATTTCATTCTATTTTTAAAGCATTATCTATGATTTCTTTGTATTTTGGATTTTCTTCATATGCTTTTTTGAATTCTATTCCTTCTTCCAAAGCTTTGATTAGCTTTGTACCTGGTTTTTCTGGAATAAGTTTTGCGAGATCATTCATCTCAGCAAATGGAACTCACATAACTCTTCATACATCTTTTACTGCTGCACGAGCAGCAAAAGTACCAAATGTACAAATTTGAGCAACTCTATCTTCTCAATATTTATTTCTACAATAATCAATAACTTTATCTCTTCAATTATCAGCAAAATCCGTATCTATATCCGGCATCGAAACTCTAGCTGGATTTAGAAATCTCTCAAAAAGCAGATCAAATTGTAATGGATCTATATCTGTAATTCAAGTTAGATAAGCAAGTAATGCACCCGCAGCTGATCATCTACCCGGACCTACAGGGATACTATTATTTTTTGACCACATTATATAATCTGAAACTATAAGAAAATATGTATCAAATCACATCTTATGAACCACAAATAATTCATACTCCAATCTATCTATTCTATCTTTGGTTATTTCATCTAGTTTTTCAATTATATCTTTCTTTTTCTCAGTAAAAAATTCTTTTGAAGCTACTCTTAATTCTTCTACTGTTGAATCTTGAAGCGATTTAGTTAATGGATCAATATTTGTTTTTTTTATAAATTCATCTATGGTTTCGTTTGAAAAATTTGTTTTAAATCTTTCATTCATTCAATAAAAACAAAGATATCTTAGATACCATTCATCAGAGTTTAGGGTTTTAAGTTTTTGAATATGGTGTTGTCATTCTGAGAATTTCTCTGAAGAATCACTTGAACTTTGATTTAGTGATTTTACATTGCTTGAGGGATCCTTCGTATTCACTCAGAATGACATAGAAATCAACTCATTATTATACTTTTCCTCAATCTCTTCTGGCAACTTAAAAACGGGAATAAGTATCTTTCACATCTCTATTTTTATATTGATTTGTGATGCTATTTTTTCAGTATTTTCAAGTGCTTGTGGGATGTATCAAAAAATGGAATTCATCTCTTGTTCTGACAAAAAAGAATAATCTCCATTTTGTAGACTTGGTCTATCATGATTATTTATTTCATGACCAGTTCATAGAGCTTGAATAACATCCTGAGTTTTTTTGTCTTGTTTTTCTATATAATAACAATTATTCGTAGCAACTACTCCTAATTTATATTTATTATGAAGCTCTATCAATCTATTTGTTACCAAATCTTGTTTAGGAATATCTTTGTGATCTAGTAATTCAAGATAAAAATTATCAACTCAGAATACATTTTGATAAGCTTTTACTCTTTCTATTATCTCTTCATCTTTTTTCCCAGAAAGTATATAAAACGGGACTTCCCCTGAAATTGGTCAACTAAGAGCTATTAAATCATTTGCAAATGGTTTAATATTTTCTAAAGAGATTCTACCACCTCAATCCAGATTTGTTTTTGTTATTATCTCAATTAGATTATTGTATCAAACCTTTGATTTAGCTAAAAGTACCAATTTATGATTTATATTTTTATCTAAGCATCATTCTATAAAAATCTCTGATCATAAAATAGGATTTATGCCATTATCTTTGGCTTTTTTATAAAATTCGTGACATCAATAAACATTCATAGTATCAGTTATAGCTACACTTGTCATACCAAGAGCTACTGCTTTTTTAATATAATCTATTGGCTTTGGTAGTCACTCAAGAATAGAATAATGTGTATGATTGTGTAAGTGAGTGAACATGTAAAATAATTATAGAACTAATAATTAACAATTAATAATTATTGTAACCAAGTTTATGTAAAATGCTAATTTTTTGAAACAAAAAAGATGTTTTAAAAAACATCTTTAGCTTAATACAATTTCTCTTATAACCCTAGCTAATTTTTCTGGATCATGTCTTACTACATCACTTTCATTAATTAAATCTGCATTTATTATTTTATATTTTTTACTTAGAAAATTATGAGTTTTTTCCATTTTTACTGTTTTTTTTCATTCTTCCATTATATATTTTTCAATTAATTCATCACTTATATTTCAATTATTTACGATTACATAATCAATTATTTCTCCTGCATATTTTTCTATATTATCTATAAAATCAGGTAATTCATAAGTCGTTGTTTCTCATTTTTTTGTCATTATATTACATACATAAACTATCTTTGCTTTCGTCTCTTTTAAAGCTTCTTTCATTCATGGAGAAAGTAAGTTTGGTATAATACTAGTATAAAAATCTCCAGGTCAAATTATGATTATATCGGAAGTCAAAATAGATTCTCTAGCTCTAGGATTTAGATTTCAAGCTCATCAAACCAAAAAGGCATCTATTATATTTTGGTTTGTATTGTGAGTTCTCTCAAAATCATTTTTATCACTTACATCTATATTTTTTTCTCCTATTACTTCTGTCCCGTCTTCAAATTTAACTCATAAATGCACATCCTCTAGGGTTACAGGAATAACTTGTCATTCAGTATCAAACATTTTACAGGCTTCATCTAACCCAGATTCAAAGCTTCATTTTATATCAGCAAGTGCTGTGAGAAGTATATTTCAGATTTTATTTCATCCAATAACTCCACACTCCCCCGAAAATCTATATTCAAAAAGTTTTCTTACAAATCAAGTATCAGGAGCCAGAGCGGCAACAGCTCTTCTTATATCTCCAGGAGGCAAAACTCAGTATTTATCCCTTATCTCTCCCGTCGTTCACCCAGAATCTGTCATCGCAATTATAGCTCTCAAATCTCTTTCTTCTCTACTAAAAACTGTTTTTAATCCATAAAGTACATTAAAACTTCAAGCTCATCAACCAATTACTGTTATATTTGTTTTTTTCATTTTAGTATTTTTTAATTAATATGTAACTATATCTGAAAAACATTCTCAAGCATAAGCTTTTCTTAATGTTTCTATATCATACATTACAAATTTGTCATTTGGTAAATTATTTATGTCTACAAACTGGATTTCACTGCATTTATCATCTTCACATCTTTTTATTTCTCATTTGTATTTTTTTATTTCAATATATACATCAAAATATATTCTTTCATCTTTCATAACTCGGTGACTTATATGAATCACTTTTAGATCTTCTTTATTTACTTCGATTCCGAGTTCTTCTCTTGCTTCTCTAACAGAACAAGATAAATAATCTTCTTCTCACTCTAGATGCCCAGCCGGAATAATCTGAAAATATCAGTTTTTAAAAGATGAAATTCTTCTTCAAACAAGAACTTCTCACTTTTCATTTTTTATAATTAGATACACTGCAGAGTAAAATTCTGGTCATCTCATAATTTGTAGATTATTTTATAAACTTATCCAATATCTTTTTTTGTTTCTTAAGTTAATTTTTTCAAAAATACCTCAGTTATTTTCTATTACTTTTGCTGATCATATATTATCTACATCACAGGTAATCAAAACATCATTTATATCTAATTTGAGTTCTTTTATTTTCTCTAAAGCTAGTTTCAACATCTTGCTTCAATATCATTTTTTTCTATATTTTGGAGCTATTCAGTATCATATATGTCATACTTCTTCTGTAATTAGAGGAGAGATTTTAATTAATGGGATTTTGTGTCTTATCTGAATTCAACCTATAATTTCATCTCTTATCTCATCATCTAACATAAAATAAAAATGGCTTTTTATTCTGCTTTCTCTTCAAATTACATCTTGTTCTATTAAATCAAGAAAACCCCCAAAAGTATCAGCACAAAATAAATCTTCTGGAGCTGATTTCTCTCACCATTCTTTTATAAGTTTTTCATACATCTCTTTGTGGGACTTATTTGGGAATTCAAGGTGTAGCATATATTAGTCTATTAATTACTTTTCTAAAACTGCTTTTATTCTCCTAACTCAAGCACTACTAGACTCCTCTTTAATGATTTTAAACCTTCCCATATTTGAAGTATTATCAATATGTGGTCATCAGCAAAGTTCTCTTGAATACACATTTCACTCAGAGTCTTTCATTGTGTAAACTTTTACTATTTCAGGATATTTTTCCCAAAAACTTCATTCTATAGTTTTGTCTTGTTCTGCATCTACTTTCTTAATCTCTTCCAAAATCATAGTACAATTTTTTGAAATTATATCGTTTACATAATCTTCTACTTTTTTTAATATCTCTGTAGGAACTTTTTCTCCATAATTGAAATCAAATCTAAGTCTTTCGGCTGTAATATTACTTCATTTTTGATGTACATCAGTTCCTAAATATTTTCTAAGTCAAGCAAGCATCATATGAGTTACACTATGCAAAGCTGTAGTAAGTTCACTATTATCAGCAAGTCATCATTTAAATTTTTGTTCTGCTCCGGCACGAGATAATTCTTGATGTTTTTTAAATGCTTCTTGAAATCATTCTTCATCTACTTTTAGTCATTTTTCTTTTGCTAATTCATAGGTCATTTCTAAAGGAAATCAATAAGTATCATAAAGTTTAAAAGCTTTATCTCCTGAAATTATATCGATTTTTTTTCAAGTTTTCTCAAAAGCTATTTCAAATCATTTAAGTAATTTATCAAATTCCTTTAATCCATTTTCCAAAGTATTCAAAAATTGTTTTTCTTCTTTTTCTATTTCTGAAATTATTTTTTGTTTATTTTTCTTTACTCCTTCATAAATATCCTCAAATTTTGATATTATTTTATTTGCAATTGGTGTTAAAAATTGTCATTTATTTCATAATTTATTTCATTCTCTTATGGCTCTTCTAAGTAATCTTCTAAGCACATATCATTGATCTACATTTGATGGAACTATGCCGTCTGAAATCATAATAACAGAGGTTCTCGTGTGATCAGCGATTATTCTCATAGATTTTTTTGTATTCTCATCATATTTTTTAGATAAAGTATTTTCTATAACTTCAATTATATCAGTAAATATATCTGTATCATAAACTGTTATTTTTCCGTTTAATACTGCTGTAATTCTCTCTATCCCCATTCCAGTATCTACATTTTGCATTGAAGCTAGATTAAATTTACCCCCTTCATCTTTTATGTACTCCATAAATACATTATTCCAGATTTCCATCCAATTTTTTTCATCTGTTTCTACAGTACTTCAGACTGGTGGATTTTGTTCTTTTCCTACCCGATAAAATATCTCAGTATCAGGTCCACAAGGCCCAGTTTGACCTGCTGGTCACCACCAATTATCTTTTTTTGACATATATGAAATTCGTGTTTTTGGCATTCACATTTCTTGCCAAATAATTGCAGATTCTTCATCTTTAGGAGCATCCTCATCTCCTGCAAATACAGTAACTGCTAATTTATTTTTATCAATTCACAAATATTTTGGTGAAGTTAAAAGCTCAAATGAATACTTAATTGATTCTTTTTTAAAATAATCTCAAAGAGACCAATTTCAAAGCATTTCAAAAAATGTAAGATGACTATTATCTCATACATCATCTATATCACCTGTTCTTATACATTTTTGATAATTTACGAGTTTTTTTCCAAGAGGGTGTCTTTCTCAAAGCAAATAAGGAACAAGCGGATGCATACCTGCTGTAGTAAACAAAACTGTTGGATCATTATCAGGAACTACAGGAGCAGAAGGAATTACGGAGTGACCATGTTCTTTAAAAAATTCTATAAATTTTTTTCTTATTTCTTGGCTTGTTATGTTCATAAATATTAATTTAAAGTAAACTAAATCAAAGGTAATTTTATTAAAAAAATTGCTTTTGGCAAATAAAAAAACTACTTTCAAATTGAGAAAGTAGTTTAGTATTCTATCATTATTTTTATTAATAATTTACATCTGCTTCGTCGTCAATACAAATATCGGCATTTGGAAATTTATCTTTTATAAAATCTTTTTGTTTTTGTGTTAAATCACACATTGTAAAATCAATACTTTTTATATTCTTTAAATATTTAACCATTAGTTCAAGAATTTCATCAGTAACCATATTCATTCAGAAATTTAATGTTTCACATTTTTCTAAATTACTAAATATAATTTCTCATTTTGTTTTTCATAAATTAAAAATAGACCTTGATAAATCAGCGATTTTTATATTTTTAAAATTACTAAAAATAGCTCTGAGTTGTCCTTCACTTAATAAATCTAAATCAAAAGATGAAATATCTAATCAAGTAGCATTTTCTGCAGAACTAGAAAATTCTATTAATTCTTCTACAGTTAAAGATGCAATATTATTTGGAAATTTATCTCATCATATATTAATATTTGATAAGTTTTTAAGTTTTTCTAATAATTCATCTTTATTTCTTCTATACTGCCCCACAAGTCTTCTTTCATATTCTACAAGATCTACAATTATTGGAATTAAATCCATATGCACTATTTGTTCTTGATGATGACTTGTAAGAGAATAATGATCTATAAGCACTAATTCCATAACAAGATTTGCTAATTCATCATCATTTTTCAATAACTCTTCTATTTCAGATTTTAATTTTTTACCTCTTGATTCAAGTTTTTTAGAAAAAATAAGTTCTCCAATTTGTTTAATCAATGAAATACATTCAGGTAAATTTTGTTCTAAAATACCATGTACATCTAAATATTTTTGCATTTTTTCACTTATTACAGGCATATCTATTTTTTCTTTAGAATTTGACCCTTCTAATAATTTATTAGTTTTCAATGAAACAACTCATTGTGCTTTTTCAACATCTCAATGAGTAGACAAAGTATCAGGTGTAGTAACTCCTTCAACATCTTTATTATCTCTAGGAATAATTACCATATTATTATAATTAATTAACTAAATATATAACATATAATACCCTATATTATATTTTTGTCAAATAAAAAACTACTTTCAGATAGTAAAAAGTAGTTTTTTTCCTAGTAAATAACTATTTTAAATTTCTTCTCATTCAACTTTTATAGAAAAATAATAATTTCTATATGATTTTTTTAATTCTCCCGATATAAAATCTATGTAATTAAATGACTTTTCTTCATTAATTGTAATATTTATTGATTTAAAGAAAAAAACAAAAATCCCAATAAAATAATTATCCAAAACTTTTTTTTCATTATCAAATAAATCAATAAGTTTTCTTGTAGTTATTTCTGATCATTCCATTAGAACTACATCAATCATATCTTCTACCCATAAATTTATTCTGTTTCTTATTTGTTCATTTATTACACTATCATTAAATTCAACAAATTCAGGTGAAACATAATCGAAAAGAAAAGTTTTTTTATTTGAAGATTCTCTTATTTTTGAGCTTATCTCTATATAAACCAAAGAAAAAACTCAAAGTAGAAAATTTGAAGGGTATCATTTTTCTAGACAATTCATAAGTAAAACTAATAAATCATCATATTTTTTGTCTAAAATAATTTTTATTAAAAATGAAGATAATAAAAAATCATATTTTTTTGCTTTTTTTTCATCTTTTTGAATTTTTTTTGCTTTTGCAGCAGATTTTTTAATTCATTCTTTTACCTTTTCTGAGACCTCTGAACTACTTGAAACAGCATTTCAAGAATTGTCTGAAGCTTCACTAGATGAATCAAAATCGTCTAATCACATAATAAAAATAATTAATAATTAACAATTAATAATGAATAACTAAAGAATAATCTTTATAACTCGTTCTATATTATTTGTATCTTTAAAAAATTCAAATTTTAATCATTTTTTTGATAAAAAATTTTTACTTACTTCAAATTGATCAAATCCAATTTCTATAAATAAAACTAAACTTTTAAATAATTTTATTTTTTCTATAAGTAAATTTATTAGTTCTTCATAAAGTTCAAATCAAGTTTCTTTTCCACCATACAAGGCTATTTTTGGCTCAAAGCTATAAACTCAAAAATCCATATTCTCAAAATCATTTTCTTTTATGTAAGGTAAATTTGCTACGATTATTAAGTTTTCTCAAGTAAATTTCTTATATTTCAAATCTCTGAAATCTGTATTTAACAGTTTTATTTTATCTTCTAAATTATGTCTAAATACATTCTCTTTTGCTATTTCTAGAGCATTGTTTGATATATCTATTGCAAGAATTTCTTTAAAATCTAATTTTAGAGCTAAAATTATTGGAATAATTCCTGAACCAGTTCAGATGTCTAATAAGCTTTGTCATTCCGGGGAAGTCGGGAATCTTCCTTTTATCTTTTTTCTCTGGATTGCTTCGTTACTCTCGCAATGACAAATTACTTCTCTTATCAAAATTTCTGTATCACCTCTAGGAATTAGCACATTTTCATCAACCAGAAAATCAAATCCAAAAAAATTAACTTTTTTCGTTATATAAGCCAAGGGATATCAAGAAAATAATTTTTCAAATATAAAAATTATTTGCCCATAATAAATATTATCAATTTCTTCTAACAAAAAAACCTTCTCTTTACTTAAATTAAAAACAAACTCTAAAACTTGATTTATAGTCTTAGAGTCTAATTGATATTTTTCTTTTCACAGGTTCTTTAATTCTTGTTTTTTCATTTTTAAATTAATTAGTTTTCAAATTTCTTTTTATTAAAAATAAAAATAGTAAATAATATTATTAAAAATAAATAAGCAAATGAATAAA
The DNA here is from genome assembly GCA_024635475.1 of bacterium. Taxonomy (GTDB): domain Bacteria; phylum Patescibacteriota; class Gracilibacteria; order BD1-5; family UBA6164; genus Altimarinus. The sequence continues at coordinate 167,578 of JAGXIW010000003.1, forward strand.
ATGTATTGAAAAGAAAATAAAAAGGTTTAAAATCAGTAAAACTTCAAATTACATCTTTTATATTTAGTGCTTCAAGAGGTGGAAAAATAAGTTGTAAGATCTTTGTAGCATTGATTGCCAAGATATTTTTAGTAGTTCAAACTAAATCTAAAAGTAAAGAAAAAGAGTGGCTTATAAAATAAATCATAACACTTACCAGTATAGTAAGTATATTTGACATAAAAGTAGAAAAAAAGAAAACAAACGATAGAAGTATCTCTAATTTTAAAAAAGTAAAAAATAAAGAAAAAAGTATCAATTTAGTTATTTCTATGTCTTTAATAAATAATACTATCAAAAATAATAATGATTGTAAAGCAATTATAAGCAATATACAAAGAGAAAATCACAAAAGTTTTCATAAAATAAATTCATACCTTTTTATTGGTTTTGATAAAATCAAAAATATAGTTTTTCATTCTATTTCTTTAAAAAGTAATTGGCTTCAAACAAATAAAACACTTAAAAATCAAAACATCTCAATCATAGCAAGTCAAAAATCAACTATTATTTTAGAATCATCTCAAATAGTCAATTTTCCTAAAGAAATAGAAAAAAGAATAAAAACAAAAGCAAAAAAAACTATTAAATATAAAAATTTGTTTCTAGTTATTTCTCTAAATGTATTTAATGCTATATTTAACATAAAAAATAAAGTTAAAAAATAAATTATTGTTGTGGGATAATATTTTCTGGATTTTCGATACTTGGTTTTTTAATTTTAGGAGCTATGTTTCTATGAGTATTTATCATACTATGAATTTTACTTGATGTATTAATAGCATCAGGAGCATACTCCATAATAAAATTAGCTACATTTCAAGCTGTTTGAATTGTAATAGTTCAATAATTTAACATATTGGCAAAAAATCACATAGTTTTTGATCATACCTCTTGAATTTGTGATAGGCTACATTCAGAAACTGTTCTATTTAATAAAGATATTTGTTCAATTCATATAACTCTATTATTTGTTACTATAAATAAATCAAGTTCGTGATCTAACCATCTTACATACAAAAATAGTGAAAATCCCATCCAAAAAACAATTAGTATGATATAAATCCATACTTTAGTCAAAAAGAAAAATAACAAAACTGAAGATAATATTATCGCACTAAATAAATATACTCATATAAAAACATATACAATCCAATGTCTTTTTATAATTAATTCAACTTGCTCTCAAGGTAGTGGGTGTTCTAATTTTACATCTAAGGGCATATAATATAAATTAATAATTAATTTATGCTTGGTTTTTTTACATAAAAAGCTTCAATTTGTTTTTTTTCTTCTAAAATTACTTTAGAAATTAATTTTTCATAATCTATTTTATCATTTACTTTTGCTTTTAAATTTTCAGAGAATTTTTCTCAAAAAATCTCTTTTATATTATTATTTTCTATGTAATCTAGTAAATCCTCATTTTTTATAATTTCTATTATATTATTTTTACTTTTTTTTACAAATAAATCTCTCTTAGAAGATATTTTTGTTATTGGATAGTTTTCAAATAAATCAAAATATGAAATAGGTGTTAATTTTATGTTTTCAAATATGTAAGATAGGGTATTTACGACTAAACTAATACTTCTAACTCAAGTAAAGCTTCCAGGTCAATTTACAACAACTATATTTGTAATTTCATTATATAAAATATTATTTTTTTTCAAAAAATTATTAATCAAAAAACTAAGTTTTGAAGATTCTTCAAGAAGAATTGATATATTTTCTGCAATAATAATATCACGATTTTGATTAAAAAGAATCATAACTCAATTTTTTGAAACAGCATTTAAAAATAGATACATAGCAATTAATAAAAAGGTAATTGTTTTTGTTTATTTTAAGAAAAATTTTCTATTTTCAAAATAAACTTTAAAAAATTGTTTTTATTTCTATAATTTGTACAATCTCTTAGTGATAATAAAAAAAAATAATCCTACATATTTAACCTATGTTTTCATTATGCTAAATTTAAAAATAAAATTAAAAAATAAACAAAGTTATATTTCCTGGGGAAATTATTTTTCAAAAAGTATAATTTTAAAAAATCAAGAATGGAAGGTTTTATTGGTTGTTGAAAATGAAAAAATAGTATGAATTTATGAGAAGATACTAAATTTTTTCTGAAAAAATCTAATAAAATTGAGTAAAAATTCTTCATTGGTTGATCTAGTATTAAATAATACAAGATGATTTTTTGTCATTACAATTGATGATTTATTAAAATTTAATACTAGTTTATATAATCTAAAAAAAGATAGTTTATACCTAAAAAAGGATTCTACATATGATCTTAGTGAGTTAATTTGAAAACTTACAAAATTTTGATACACATACAATGAATTTGGCACGAATTGATCCTATAGAAAGATATGAGATTTAATTTATATTATAAGTTTTGATTGAAAAAAAGAATATAAAATCAGTTTTTGGTGAAATACAATAGAAAATATTTGGGAAAAAGAAAAAGTAGAACAAATCTTTTTCAAAGATGTAGAACTTGATGAAATTTATATTTGAAACAACTTAAAAATTGATGTAATTGTCAGCAGTAATGAAATAATACAGAAAAATAGTAAAGAAGTTCCTTTTTATGAATTATTAAATGATGCTTCTTTAATTACAGTTTTTGATTTACTTGATTTTCATTCAAGCTATGAAAAAATAACAAAAAAACTAAATAATTTTTGTAGTTTTGATTATATAGGACAAAGAAACAATGTTTTGGATTTGGAAATCAAAGATTTAGATATAGAAAATATAGATAAATTGAGAGATAAACTGTCTAAAAACAAAGAAAAAATAATATTTACAAAAAATAAAAAACTCATAGAGAACTTTACTAATCTAAACAATATCTCAAATTACACTATTTTTGAATCAAATGAAAGTTTGGCAAAATCTTTTGAAACAGAAAAATATATAGTAATTTGCGATGATAATATTTCAAAAATATTTATAAAAAGAAGAATTAAAAGAAATCTATCTGATGATTTAAATTTGCTCTTAAAAATAAGTAATGGTGATTTTATAGTTCATATTGATCATGGAATTGGTATATTTAATTGAATTGTAGTTAAAGAATTAAATAATATAAAAAGAGAATATATAGAAATAGAATACAAAAATAATGATAAACTTTTTGTTCCTATAACTGAAGTTGGTAGAGTTAGTAAATATATATGAGATGATGATCCTGAGTTAACTTGATTAAATACAAAAGAATGGGATAAAAAAATGGCTAAAGTAAATGAAGATGTAGAAAGAATAGCTCGTGAATTACTTGAAACTCATGCCCTTAGAATAGCACAAAATTGATTTAAATTTGAAAGATACAAAGAAAAAGAAAGAGAATTTCAAAAAAGTTTTCCTTATATTTATACAGAAGATCAATCGAGATGAATTGAAGAGATATTGAGTGATATGAATTCTCACAAAAATATGGATAGACTCCTTGTTGGGGATGTATGATTTGGTAAAACTGAAATTGCCTTCAATGCGATATTTACAGCTTTTTTAAACAAAAAACAAGCATGTTTTATATCTCCTTTAGTAGTACTTGCATATGAACATTTTGAAAAAGCAAAAGAAAGGTTTAGTGGTTTTTGAATTAAAATAGAGATTCTTACAAGACTTGAAAATTATAAACAAACAAAAGATACAATTAAAAGACTAGAAACTTGAGAAATAGATGTAGTTATTTGAACTCATAAATTACTTTCTGAGAATATAGTATTTAAAAATCTGGGATTAATTGTAGTTGATGAAGAGCATAAATTTTGAGTAGAAGACAAAGAAAAAATAAAAAAAGTGAAAATCAAAGTGGATACATTGTCTATGTCAGCAACACCAATCCCAAGAAGTCTAAATATGGCATTGTCTAATATAGTAGATATATCCATACTTAGAGAATGACCTATTTGAAGAAAAAGTATAAAGACAATAGTCACAAAGTTTGATGAAAATATCATATTAGAATGATGTAAAAATGAATTATTAAGAGACTGACAAATATTTTTTATTCACAATAGAATAGAAAATATAGACATAATTAAAAATATGTTGTCTACAATTCTACCAGATAAAAAAATAGTTATAACTCATTGAAGGCTTACTTGAGATGAACTTGAAGATAGAATAATAGATTTTAAAAACAAAAAATACGATATACTTTTGTCTACAACAGTTATTGAAAATGGGATAGATTTCTCAAATGTTAATACTATTTTTATAAATAATTGTGAGAATTTTTGATTATCTCAAATTCACCAACTGAGATGAAGAGTCGGTAGAAGTGATAGACAGTGATATTGTTACTTGCTTTATAAAAAAGATAATATCAATAAAGATGCCGCTAAAAGATTAAAAACAATTGTCGATTATAGTTTCTTGGGAGCTTGATTTGAGATAGCGATGAAAGATCTCGAAATAAGATGATGATGAGATATACTCGGTATAAGACAAAGCGGGCAAAATAAAAATATTTCTATTAATATTTTTCTTGAACTTTTGGAAAAAAAGATTTATGAACTAAAAAATCAAAAAAATAATATAAAAATAATTGATACAATAGTTGATTTAAATATAGAGTGTTTTGTAAATGATGATTATTTTAATTCCGAAACTGATAAGATCAATTTTTATAAAGAAATTGAAAGTATAGAAGATGAACAAGATTTAGATTTATTAATCGAGGATTTTAAAAATATAAACTCTAAAATAGAACAAGAAGAACAAAATCTATTTGATATTGTCAGACTTAGGATTAAAGCATCAAAATATAAAATTACTTCCATTAAAAAAATAGGAATAAATTATCAAATAGATTTTGATGATAGTATAAATGTGGAAGAATTAAAAAAGTTTTTAGAACTTGATAAAGAGGTATTATTTGCAGTTATCAATATAAATAAAATAAGAACTTCAATAAAAAATTTTGAAAATGATAAAAAATTCTTACAATATCTATTGAATCTTTTTAGTAATAAAATACAAAATAAAAAGATTAAACTAATTTCTAAAAAATAGTGTATGAAAAAAATAAATATTTTGATAATTTGCAGTATTTTTATACTTTTATTATCTTCTTGTAGTAAACAGGGAAACAATAAAACCGATTCTAGTTCTAGTGGAACATCTTTACAAACTAACCAAAAAGAAATGGCAAAAGAATTAAAATGAACAGTTACTCTTGATATGAATCATCCATTGGCTGGTAAAACTCTTATTTTTGATATAGAAATGATGAAAATAAGCACTTGATCAGTAGTTTCTAGTGGTAGCAATGTTGAAGTAAATTATAATTGAACTTTAGAAGATGGTACTAAATTTGATTCGAGTTATGATAGAGGTCAAACTCTACCTTTTACTGTTTGAGCTGGACAAATGATTGCATGATTTGATAAAGCGGTAGTAGGAATGAAAGTATGAGATAAAAAAACAGTTACATTAGAACCAAAAGATGCTTACGGAGAGTATGATAGTACAAAAACTCAAATTGTACCTAAAGCTAGTTTACAAAGCTTTGTTAATGCTTGATACAAACTTGAGAAATGAGAAAAAATACCAACTCAAATGTGAGAATTAACTATAATTGATAGTACTGATGAATAAAAAAATACTTAAAAAGTATTAATATAAATAGTTTTTTGTAAAAAATTTAAAAAAAATTTGATTATTAAAAAAAATTTAATATAATTTGCTCGTTAAAAATTAATTATACAAATTATGACAAATAGTGAATTAGTTAGAAAAATTCAAAGTGAATTTTTGAGAGAAACGGCAATGCCAGAATTAAAAACATGAATGGAAATTGAAGTTTCACAAATTTTGAGAGAATGATGAAAAGAAAGAACTCAAAAATTTAAATGAATTATTATAAAAACAGGATGAAAAAGTCCTTTAGAAAAAACTATAACTGTTAGAAGAAAAGTATGAGCTTTTTGAGTAGAAAAAGTTTTTGCTATCAATTCTCCAACAATAGGTGATATCGAAATTCTTAGAACATTTAAAACAAGAAGAAAACATATTGGTTACATAAGAACTGCTATTTGAAAGAAAGCAAAACTTAAAGAAATTAAAAAATAATAAAAAAAGATCGAATTTAAAACTTCGGTCTTTTTTTTATTTTTTGTTTTTGTAAAAATTATTTTTTTCATATAATTGGTTAATCAAAATGTTAAACTTTGAGAGAATAATTTAACATTCAATATTTTAAAATTAACATTTATTTATGCTTGCTTTTGAAAGTCTGGAAACAATAATTAATAAAATTAAAAACAAAGAAATTAAAGCTTCTGAAGTTTTTGATTATTTTATGAAAAGAATAGAAAAATATGATTCTAAAGTTGAGGCTTTTAATTATATAAATAAAAATTTTACTGAAAAAGATGATACAGTTTTAGCTTGAATTCCTATTTGAGTTAAAGACCTATTTTGTGAAGTTTGAATTCCTACAACTTGAAGTTCTAATATGCTTGCAAACTTTATACCGCCTTATGATGCAACAATAATAAAAAGACTAAATAAAACTGGGATGAATTCAATTTGAAAAGTAAATATGGATGAATTTGCAATGTGAGCAAGTTGAGAAAATTCTGCATTTATGATTACAAAAAATCCATGGGCACTTGATAGAATACCTTGAGGATCAAGCTCCGGGTCTGCTGCTGCAGTTGCTGCATGACTTTGTCCAGCTTCAATCTGAACTGATACTTGATGAAGCCTTAGATTTCCTTGAAGTATGTGTTGAGTGGTATGATTTAGACCAAGTTATGGTAGAAATTCAAGATATGGTATATTTCCTATGGCATCAAGTTTAGATTGTCCTTGAACAATTACAAGAACTGTTAAGGATGCTTGAATTTTGTATGATTTGATGAATTGAGAAGATGAATTAGACAATACTTCAGTTGAATGAAAACATAAAATTGATGAAAAAATCTGGGCGAGAAAAGATTTAAAATGAATGAAATTATGAGTTCCAAAAGAGTACTTTGAAGAATGATTAGATAAAAATGTAAGAGAAACAATTAATAAAGCAATAAACGACTTAAAAGACTTATGAGCAGAAATAGTAGAAGTAAGTCTTCCAACTACAAGATATGCAATTGCTGCATATTATATAATAGTTCCTGCTGAAGTTTCTACAAACTTAGCCAGACTTGATTGAGTAAGATATGGACATATATCAGATTTACCACATGAAAATCTTGAAGAATTTTATGTAAACAATAGATGAGAATGATTAGGTTTGGAACCAAAAAGAAGAAGTATATTAGGAAGCTATGTATTATCAGCTTGATTTTATGATGCATATTTTACAAAAGCTGCTCAAGTTAGGACTTTGATTATAAGAGATTTTGAAAAAGCTTTTGAAAAAGTTGACTTGCTTGTATGTCCTGTAAGTCCAAGTGTTGCATGGAAAATATGAGAAAAAGTTGATGATCCCCTTAAAATGTATTTAGCAGATGTTTATACTTGTCCTGCAAGTTTAGCAGGACTTCCTTGAATGAGTGTACCATGTTGATTTGCAGAGAGTGAAGACTCTGAAAAGAAAAAATTACCTGTTGGGCTTCAGATTATTGGACCTAGTTTATGAGAAGAAAAAATTTTTGAGGTAGCTCATGTTTTTGAACAAAAAACTAAATGGTTTGAAAAAATGATTCCTGATTGATTTGGTGAAGTATAAAAATTTTGAGACAAACTTTTTTAAAAACCCCCGAGATTTTGAAATCCCGGGGGTTTTTAAATTTATATTTAATTTTATATATTATTTTTTTTCATCGTCATCTTTATCTTTAACTTTTTTAGAACAATAAGGGCAAGTTTTCCAATTTAGTGATATTTCTTTTCTACATCATTTACAAGTTGTTTTCAATTTTGCACTACACTCTGGACAATATTTAAAGTCATCTGATAATTTGAATTTACATTTTGGACATATAGCTATATCACAAGATCAATATTTATCTTTCATTATTGTTGATAATAAATCTAGGTTATCATCTATTTCCCTATACATTTTTTCTAAGTTTGTTCTTCCTGGTCTAATAAGTAGGTATAAAAATACTCATAGAGGAGTAAGAAAGACAACAATAAATAAAGATAAAAGTTGTAATAATAAACTATTAGTTCTATTTGTAATGTCTTTTAAAACCCAAACTATTATAGAAATCCAGATTATAAAAAAATAAATTACTACTAATTTTATAAATAAATCAAAAGTAACAATATCGTAAAAGTTTTTTAACAATTCATTGAGATTTTGCATAATGTATATATTTATTATTTTAAATTATTGCTTTTCCAATCGTCTATTTCTTTATGATTTCAGCTTGTAAGCACGTTTGGAACTTCTAGTCATTCGAAAACTCTTGGTCTAGTATAATGAGGAAATTCTTTTTTTCCACTTAATTTTTTAGAAAAACTTTCTTCCTCAAGTGATAGCGGATTTCATAAGACATTTGGAATAAATCTAGCAATTGAATCAATAAAAACCATACTGGCAAGTTCTCAACTTGTTAGTACATATTTTCATATACTTATTTCATAGTTTACATATAAATCTATAATCCTTTGATCAATTCATTCATAATGACCGCAGATTATTATAAACTCATTTAGTTTTTTTGAAAAAGTTTCTACTTTTTTTTGATTCAATAATTTTCAGGATGGAGTCATATAAACAACAGGAATCTTTTTTCATACTTTTTCAAATATATGATTAATAGCTTTGCCTAAGGGTTCTGGACTAATTACCTGTCAATGAGTTCAAAAAGCTTTATCATCTACATGCTTAAAGTTTTTGGTAGAAAAGTCATTGAGCTTATAAAGCGATATATCTAAAAGTCCTTTTTCTCTAGCCTTTCAAATTATACTTGAATCTAAGTATGATTGGAATGATTCTGGGAATATTGTAATGATATGAATTTTCATTAATTTAAAGTTTTTAAATATTATTTTTTATTAGTTTTAATGTCTCACTTAATACTTCTTCTTTTGCTTTAGCCGAAGTATCAATTATATAATCACAATGATTTTTTGCTTTTTCAAGTTCTCCAATTGCTGTTATTTTTCTTTTTTCTAGTTCTAGATCTGACATAAAAACTCATCTGGCTTTTATTCTATCAGCTTGAACATTAAAAGGAACAGTTAGAAAAATTGTTTTATAATATTTTTTTAATTCTGGTTTATTTTGCTCAAGTGATAAAAGTCAGTTCATCTCAATTTCTTTAATTACAATCTTTCATTTATCTACTCAATTTTCTATAACATCAACAAATTTTGTTCAATAATAATCTGATAAACCATAAGGTTGACCATATTCTAGAAATTCTCAGGCTTTTATACTTTTTTCAAATTCTTCTTTTGTAACAAACCAAGAATCAACTCAGTTTTTCTCTGTTTCTCTTATTTGTCTTGATCTATAAGATAAAGGGAAAATAAATCTATCGTCATTTAGGTTTTTTAGATTTCTGATTAAAGTTCATTTTCAAGCTCATGAAATTCACATTATAAAAAAGATTTTTCAGGTCATTATATATTAATTATTAGAGGTATTTTACAATCAAACTATTTTTACTATTTTTTCGTATTTTTTTAGGACTATTTCTTGTGTAATTTTGTTTCATTGTGTAAGTTTTTTCTCTATGAGAGAATAATCATTTTCAAAAGCTTTGTATCTGGCTCTTGGTTCTTTAAAATACTCTAGAATTAGATCTAAAAGCTCAAGTTTTGCATGACCATAGCCATAATTTCAAGCTTTATATTTTGCTTTTATTTCAGCTTGTTTTTCTTTGTTTGCAAATAGTTTTATAAGTGCGAAAACATTACAAGTATCTGGATTTTTGGGTAATTCTAGAGGTGTATCATCTGTAACAATAGTCATTATCTTTTTCTTCATAGATTTTTCATCATCAAAAATTCCTATAAAGTTATCATAACTTTTACTCATTTTTCTACCATCAGTTCACGGAATAATTCATAAACTTGTACTTATCTTTGCCTCAGGTAATTTAAAAATATCTGTATTATAAATTTTATTGAAATTGGTAGCTATATCGCGGGTAAATTCTATGTGTTGCTTTTGATCTTTTCATACAGGAACTATATCTGTGTCAAAGTTTAGTATATCAGCTGCCATCAAAATAGGATAGTTAAAAACAGCCATATTTATATCACTGTTTTTGTTTTTACTATCTTTAAATGCATGAGCCCTAAGCATTAAACTATAAGGAGTTACACTATTTAGTATCCGTGTTATATCAGTATGTCTTTCTAATTTTGATTGCTCAAAAACTATTATATCGTCATTGTCTCATAAAAAAGAAAAGTATTCAAGTAATACTCTTTTTTTATTATTTTTTAATATATCTGAATTATGAACTGATGTCAAAGAATGTAAATCAGCAAGCATCAAAAATGTAGTATTTCATTTTGAATTATCAATTATAGGTTTAACTGCTCAAAAATAGTTTCAAATATGCATTCAATTTCAAGTTGGTTTAACTCAAGTTAGGATTTTCATTGGAGTTAAGTATTAGGAGTTAAGGGTTTTTATTCTATTTATTATCAAGAATATCTTTTATCTTCATCTTGTCTATAAAAAACAGGTTTCATCCTTGAGAAAGGATATTATGAATAAGTTTATCTCAGTAATTTAGTCTATTATAAAAATCATCTTTTGTAATAATTGCATATTTGATTTTTTTGTTAAAAAAAGTGATTCAAAGAAACTCGTTAAATACATTTTTATCTATTTCTCAGATCAAAAATATATCTAAGATAGTTTTTCCATTTTCAATCATTTTGTATTTTAAGCTTTCATTTGCTATAGCTAATTCAAGAGTTTTTTGACTTAAAAGGAATTTTTTAACTTTTTCAAGTGGATTATATGTTTTTATAAATATATCTTTGAATTCTTTTAAAAGCAAAAAATGTATATTTACAAAAAAAATCTTCTTTTTGGCTTCTTCTTTAAATTTTAATAATCCTATCTCTGTTAAATTATCTAATTCTCTTTTTATAGAATTTATTTGTTCATCAAGATCACGAGCAATAGCTCTCATATGAAATCATTCATTATATCAAGACTCAAATTCTAGAAAAAATTTTTCGAGAATTTTTGTACGACACTTTGACCCAAATAATTTTGAAATATCTACATCTTTCATTATTTTTATTTTTTATGATAATTAATCTTATATACCATAATAAGAATAGTATGATAAAAATCAAGATTTTTAATAATTATTTTAATATGAAATTAATTAAATATTGTCATTGTCGGGCTTGACCCGATAATCCAGTGTACAAACAATAATTATTTTCACTTATGTCATACTCGTGTCAAGCACGAGTATGACATAAGTGAAAATAATTATTTTATCAAAAATTCTTTCCAAAAATTTATATCAGATATTTTTGCCCAAGTTTCTTTTAAAATCTGTTTAAATTCATCATACTCTTCAGACGAAAAACTCACTTCAACGATTTTATACTCATCATTTTTTCATTCTACAAAATCAAGTCACACAGATGTTATATCATATTTTGAGCTAAATTCTTTGTCTAGTTCACAAAGTAATTTGTAGAAAAGTAGTTGTCTACCATATTTTCACTCTTTGAATCATGGTTTTTTATTACCATCTTTGTCTGTTCACTTTATTTCACCAAGTCTTTTTATACTTCAAGTTTTAAAATCAATTATCGCAATATGCTCTTTAAATAAAGCAAATTGTCATGAACTTCAGGGATTATTTGATTCTACAAATCAATCATATTTTTCAATTTTGTCTATTTTTCAAGTTATTGGAATTCATTCAAATACTATATTTTTTCATCTGAAATTGTATTCTAAATCCAAAAATTCTCTGAAATTATTTTTATATGTTTCATAATATCCTGTTAATCATTTTAATCATCTTTCTTCTAGTCTATCAAATTCTTCCAAACTTAATACTTCTTGTTTTAAGAGTAATTTAAAAGTCGTAGTTAGATAATCAAGTTTTGGTAATTCAGAGTCTTTTTTAGATTTTATAAAAAATAATTCTAAACTTCTGTGATACACTTTTCAGAAAATAGTTGCTTCGTTATCTACAAAAGGGTATTTAAAAATAGCTTCTTTTAAAAATACTGAAGGATCTTCTAAAAATTTATTAAGATCAGAAGGGGAAAGTTTATAATTTTTTAAAAATTCTTCTATGTATTTTAGTTCTAAATCAGAGTATTTTATAAGACTAGAGCCGTTTCATAAAAGCATATTTTTTACTGAACTTACGAGTAGAGATTCATTACTTTTTTCTTGTTCTATAAAATTAATTGTGTTTCAAAGTTCTTCAATAAATTGCGACATTATATTGATTTTTCATTCTCTACTTCTTGAAAAACTCAAAAATAAATTATTTTCTGCTCTAGTTAAAGCAACAAAAAATAATCTTCTATCATCTTCTAACTGTTTTTCTTTTTTATCAATTTTTGCTTCTTCTGCTTCTTGAAGTCACTCTCAGACTATTCATCTTGGTAGTTTTAATTTTTCAATTATTCTCTTATTATTCCAATTTCATTCATAAAGCCCTGGAATAAAAACAGTATCAAATTCAAGTCATTTTGAACCATGAGCAGTCATAATTTGTACTCATTTATTGGCTGTTTTAATAATTTGTCTTTCGATAATTATATTGAATTTATTATGCAGGTTTATCTTTGAAATGAGATTTTTTACAGAGAAATTTTTATTAAATTCTGTCCATTTTTTGATTTTTTGAAATAGAGAAAATATGTCTTGTAAATCATCAAAACTACCATTTTTTTCTATGTAATCAAGAATAGCACTTTTCTCAATAAACTCATTGAAAAATATTATAAAATTGGTTGTAGCCAACTTAGAATTTAAATAAATCAAATTATCTCTAAAATCAATAAGTTTTTGTTTATTTCTCAATTCTAGTCAATTTGATTTTTCATATTTTCAAATTTGTCATTCTTGTAAAGTCAAAGATAAATCATTGTCTAAGTTTTTTAATATATCAAAAACTCTTATTTTTTCTTTTCTTGTATAATTTAAGTTGTAAAGATATTTATTAATAGATAGTATGTCCAACTTATCTACATCGACAAATTCACACCTAAGAATATCTATAAAGCTATCCTCTTTTGCATAAGGATTGTTTATAATCTCAAGATATTTTAGGATAAATACTATGTAATCAGACTTCAATATATTTGTCTTAAGTTTTGACTCAACTTCTACTCAATTGTCTTGTAAAAACTTTGACCAATCTTCGACTTCTTTGTTGCTTCTTACAATTATTGCAATATTTTCATGAGATAATGTATAATTATTAATCTTGTCTAAAATATAATTTTTTTCATCTAATTCATTTGTAGCTGAATAAAAAGTAGGCAAATTTGAAGCCTCTTTTTTCACCGAAATCAAATCCTTTTTTAGTCAGTTTATCTTGTTAACAAGTCTTTCAAAATTGTTTTTGATTAAGCTTGATGATGTATCAAGTATAGGTTGAGTTGATCTATAATTTTTTTCTAAAACTATAAACTGGGTTTTCTTGTATTTATTTGAAAAATCAAGCATATTTTCTATATTTGCTCATTGAAAACGGTAGATTGACTGATCATCATCTCATACAACCATTATATTTGGATAATCTTTTTCTGGAGTAACAATAAGTATAAGATCAATTATCTCATTTTGAGCATTGTTTGTATCTTGAAATTCATCAAGCATTATGTATTGAAATTTCTCAGCATAATAATATCTCAGATCTTCATCGGATTTAAATTTTTCCAAGACAAAGTTGATCATATCTGAAAAATCATAATATGATTTTTCTCTTAGTATTGTCTTATACTCTTTGAAAACAATTAATAATTCTTTCATTTTTCACAAGGCAGTAGCATATTCTTTTTCGTATTTTTCTATATTTTTAATTCTCTTGTTTGATTTTTTTTCTTCAAGTAATTCACTATAATATTTTTCTTCGTTGTCTATTAAAACTGATAGCTTACTTTCTGACACTCATTCTTGCTTTAGATTTCAAATAGCTCTTTTTATATCACTAAGATAAAATAATTTATCATAAGGAGTAAAAAGATATTCTAGTTTTTTTTCATTAACAAGATTTTCTATAATCTCTGATAACACTTCCAAACTGTCTACATCGTCAATCAAAACCGAAGTCTTTTCAAAATCAAATTTGGTAGGAAATGTCTTGATTACATCTTGAGCAAATGAATGGATTGTAGATACATAGACTTTATGAGCATCTGTTCAAATAAACTTGATAAGTCTTTCTTTGATAGCAACTACTCAGCTTTCCGTAAATGTAGTTATTAATATATTGTCGGGGTTAACTCAAGCTTTCAAAATCAGATTTGCCGTTCTAGCTCCAAGAACTTGAGTCTTACCAGTTCCAGGTCAAGCAATAACCATTGCAGGTCATTCAGTGTGATCTACAGCTTTTTTTTGAGAATCATTTAATTTATTATATATTTCTTGGAAAAGCATATTAGAAATTAATTATTAACTAAACATCTTTTTTATAAATTTTTCATCATTTTTCCATTTTTCTTTTGTTTTAACTCTCAAACTTAAAAAAACTTTTTTTTCAAATATTTCTTCTAAATTAATTCTTGCTTCTTTTCATATTTGAGTAACCAAACTTCAAGCCTTTCAAATTATTATAAATCTCTGACTATCTGTTTCTGTATAGATATATGCGATTATTCTCAAAATATCTTCTTTGTCTTCTACTTCCTCAACAGATACATATATACTATGTGGAATTTCTTCGCTTGTATGCAAAAAAACTTTTTCTCTTATTATTTCACTTATTCTAAAAAATATATCCTGAGATGTATAATAATCTTCTCAATAATTCATAAATCCTTTTTTTAGATATGTTTTTATTTTTTCTATAAGGCTTTTAAATCAAGTTTTACTTATTGATGAGATCTTATGAGTATTTTCTCCTTGTGGAATGTTTATTTTGGGCCTTAAATCTATTTTTGTATAAACTTTAATTATAGGGATTTTTACATCTTGTAAAAATGATTTTATATAATTTTCTTCCTCTCATCACTCCCTTGAAGTATCAATAAAATAAAGAATTACAGCTGCATCTTTTATAGAATTTATAGCTTCTTTATTAATTTCTTTATTAAACATTTTTTCTGAAGCATGAATTCAAGGAGTATCAAAAAAGATTATTTGACTATCTGTATCATTATATATTGCCAATATTTTTTTTCTTGTAGTTTGAGGAACATTTGTAGTTATTGAAATCTTTTTTCATAATAGAGTATTTATAAAAGTTGATTTTCATGTATTTGGTCTACCAATAATAGCTACATATCAGACTTTTTTTTCTATAAAATCAGTTGTATTTGATAGTATTTCTTGTAAATTAAGTTCTTGCATATTTTTCAATAATTATTAATTAGCTTGCTTATTATAAATATTTTTTTGATAAAACTAAATTATTTTTCTATTTATCTTGTGCTAATTTTATAATTTTTACTAATTCCAACATTTTTTCATCAACATCTTTTTCATCTTTACTGTTTATAGCATTCTTTACACAACAATCTAAATGTCATTCAAGTAGTTTTATATTTGCTGATTTAAGAAGCCCTGTTACTGCAAGATTTTGTTGTATTATATCTATACAATATTTTTCTTCCTCAATCATTTTTATTATTTTATCTAGTGAAGTTCTTGCCTTTTTAAGTCAAATTAAAACTTTTTGGTGTTTCATAATATTTTTATTAATGTTAATTTATATTTTTTATTATAACTAATTTAAGCTTGCAAACAGTATAAAAATACTGAAAAAAGTGATAAAAAGAATTACTAAAGAAAAAATAGAAAAATAATTATTTTTTACACTTATTTTTAATAAAAGAGAGTTTATCACTACGGACACACTACTGAGAGCCATAGCTAAGCCTGCTAATTCTGGTTTTAAAAATAATCCAAAACTTATAAAAACCCCCGCTGCAATTGGTATTCATAAACTATTATAAAAAAGTGAGAAAAAAAGATTTTGTTTGATTTTAGAAACTGTTTTTTTGCTCAAATTTATGGCATTAACTATGTCATTTAAATCATTCTTCATTAATACTATATCAGATGACTCCAGTGCTATATCATTTCCAGATCACATACTTATAGCAAGATCACTATTTGTAAGAGCTATAGAGTCGTTTATTCAGTCTCAGACCATCGCAACGCTATAACCTAAACTTTGAATTTCTTTTACTATATTTCACTTATCTTGAGGTAAAACTTCATAGTAAATATTTTCTACTTTTATTCAAACTTGTTCTCAAATATAATTAGCCGAATTTTTATTATCTCAAGTTATCATAAAAACCTCTATTCACATATTTTTTAGTATTTTAATTGCATTTATTGAAGTTTCTTTAATTGTATCACTCACAGAAATTAATGCTAAAATTTCATAATTGTTTGCTAAAAATAAAACTGTTTTTCATTCGGATAACAATTTTTCATAATTTTTTAAAATCTCTTTTGCTGTATTTAATTTAAAATCTTCTATAAGTTTTTTATTTCAAATAAAATATTCTTGCTCTTTTATTATTCAAACAATTCATTTTCAATTTATTATCTTAAAATTACTTGATGATATTAACTCAATATTTTTTTCTTGTACATATTTGGTAATAGCTTTTGAAATAGGATGATTTGAATGATTTTCTAAAGAATATATTATTTCTAGAATTTGTTTTTCATTTTTATTTCAAAATATAATTAAATCTTGAAGTGTTGGGTTTCATGCCGTAATAGTTCAAGTCTTATCAAGAGCAACTGCATTTATATAATTAGCTTTTTCAAGAGCTGATCATCCTTTTATCAATATTCCATATTTTGCTGCAATTCAAGTTCATACTATTACAGCTGTAGGAGTTGCCAATCATAAAGCACAAGGACAAGCTATTACAACCACACTACAAGCTAACAACAAAGAGGTTTCAAAAGTTCAAGCAAGTAAAAAATACCAAACTATAAAAGTTAAAATTGATAATAAAATAACTATTGGAACAAATATTCTTGAAATTCTATCAGCAAATCATTCAATATTTGATTTTGACAAGCTCGCCTCTTCAAGTAAATTGATTATCTGAGAAAGCATTGTTCAAGCTCATATATTTACCGCTTGCATTTCAAAACTTGTGTATTTATTTAAGGTTCAAGTAAGTACTCTATCACCTAATTCTTTATCACTCGGTAAACTTTCTCAAGTAAGCATTGATTCATCAATTGAAGCATTTCATAAAATTATTATTCAATCAACAGGAATTTTATCTCAAGGCTTTACTAAAATAATATCTCAAGCAATTATTTTTTCTATTTCAATTTCCTTAAATATAGAATTTATTTTTACAAAAGCAGTTTTTGGAGCTAGGTGCATAAGTTTTGAAATAGCATCATTTGTACTTGATTTTGCTTTATTTTCTAAATATTTTCAAAAAGTTACAAAAGTTATTAATAAAGCTGAAACTTCAAAATAGATTCACTCTATTTTCATCCCTTCTAATCAAATTATGCTTCATTTTTCAATAAAATAATTTATATAAGAATATAGACTATAAATAAAAGCTGTGCTTGTTCATATAGCAATTAATGTATACATATTTGCTGTTTTTTGTGTAAATGCAGCATATGCTCCTTTATAAAAAATAGTTCAAATACTAAATTGTACAATAATTGCAATAATAAATGAAACTATAGCCATATACGGCATAACAAAATCATTATAAGGCAAATCCCTTACAAGATCGTAAACCATAAAAATTATAAGAGGAACTGATAAAATAATTCAAAATAAGCTTCTTTTAAACCAAAGATTAACTTCATCTTCCTTTTTTATATCACTTTTAGTTGCTTTATATCATGCATTTTTTATTATCTGAATTATTTCTTCTTCATTAATTTTTGTTTCATCAAACTCTATCAATGCTTTATTATTTCAAAAATTTATTTGAGCTTTTGATATTGCACTATTTTTAGTTAAACTATTTTCTATAATTTTAGAACAACTTGTACAATGCATTCATGATATATTTAATTTAGATTTTTGCATATTATTATAATTATTTAATAATTATTATTCATTGTTTCATTCACATCGCAGTACAAACAACTTTATAAGTTCCTGGTTTTGAATTTTTTATATTTATTATTATTGGAATTCATTTTTTAACTAAATATTCTTTTTCATCAATTCAAGGAATTGTTAATCAATAGAAGCACCCCTGTCAATCTGATATTGGATTTATAGTTAACCTATAATTTTTTGCTCATTCTAAAATTACATCATTTTCAAATCATTCTCAATTATGCACAACTTCAACTTCTTTTAATTCTTGTAAATTTATAGTATTTTGGGTTGAATTATTACCTACATTATTCGTATTAAATAAATTAAAATTAAACATATTTGAAAACCCAGAAAGTATAAATATACCAAAATAGACTATTAATACTCCTATAAACTTATTTATATAATCATAATTTTTATCTTTAAAATAACTACTTCAAAATCCAATTAAAAATAAAACTGGCATTGTTCACAGAGCAAATGTTCACATTATCATTGCTCATGATAAAAAACTTGAACTACTTGCTGCATAGATTTGCATACTTTGAGTAAATCAACAAGGTAAGAAAAAAGTCAAAGCTCCTATAATAGGTGCAAATACTGGATTTTTTATATTTAGAATTTTTTTTCAAAGAAATTTTGGCATGCTTATTCAAAGTTTTGAGATTGAAGGAAATATATTTAATATATTAAATCCCATATATATCATAAAAATTCATGCTACTAATAACAAAATCTTATTTAACATTCAAAAACTTCATAAATATCATCAAATTAATCAAAGTATTCAACCTCAAAGTGCAAATCAAATAATCCTTCAAAAATGAAATTTTAATTGTGTTTTTAAATGAGATGATGTACTTTTTGAAGTATCAATATATTTTGAAAATCCTACAACAATACCTCAAGTAACGGCTAAACAAGTTGATAATGATGCTACAATTCATACCAAAATAATTACAAAAAAACTTAAATTATCACTTTTTAATACATCTTTGAATAATTCAACATCTTTAAAAAGAAAAAATGCCATTCAAAATATTATAAAAATTAGAATTATTATAATATTATCCAAAATCTTGTTTTTTACAGTTTTTCATAATTTAGTACTATATCAAAGCTCATTTATTATTTTATTAACCGATTCCATATCAGCATCTTTTATATCTATATCAATAAAATTCTCTTGAGCAGATATTTTTCTTATCTTTATTCAAGGAATTTCTGAAAGTTTATTTTCAATCAACACCTCACAAGACTTGCAATGCATTCAATAAACAGATATTTTTTTGTTCATATTTTATTTATTTATTAGTAATAAATTGTACCTACCCCACAGGTATAGTAATCTTATTTTTTATTTTGTCAAAAGATATTTTTTTGGTACATTTTTTATTTGTTACTAATTTTTTATATTAACTTTTTCTAAATATCAGAAATGTTGTTACTTTTTCTTTTGACAAAACCAAATTATTTTTTAAAATGTATTTGCTTTTTATAAAAAAAGGCATTTTATTTATATCCTTCCAGATTTTACTAATCTGGATATTAACCCAAAGGAAACTATGAAAAATTATGAACTGATGCTTATTGTCAATCCTAGTGCTTCTGAAGATGACAGAACTACTGCCTTAAATAATGTTAAAGGTTTAATTGAAAAATCTTCTTGAAAAATTGTTAAAGAAGATATTTGGTGAGAGAAAAAAATGGCTTATAAAATCAATAATTCATCAAAATGATTTTATGTTTTATATGATTTAGAATTAGATTGAAAAGAAATTAAAACTATAACTAAAGAGATTAACTTAAACAAAAATGTATGGAGACATATGTTTGTAGCTAGAGATTAATTTAAATTTAATTTATAATTATAATAACAAAGATGAGAACAGTTAATAAAGTAATCCTTATAGGAAACATAACTAGAGATCCTTCGATTAAAATTACTGAAAAAGAAAAAAAAATAGCTTTATTTACTATTGCAACAAATAGATATTATAAAACTGCTGATGGTGAAAATAAAAGTGAATCTGAATTTCATAATTGTGTAGCTTGGGGAAATTTAGCAGATAGAGTTGAGAAATTTTTAGTAAAATGAAAACTCGTTTATGTTGAATGAAGACTTAGAACTAGAGTTATAGACAAAGAGGACTCTTCTAAGGTTTACAAAACTGAAATAGTTGTATCAAATCTTATATTTTTAAATAAAAGATCTGATTTCGAAGAAGGAGCTAGTACTGATGAATTAGATGCAATAGACGATGAATTAGCTCACGATGAAGATAAATTTTAATATTTTTTAGTATACTTTATACTAAATACTTAATACCTAATAATTAAATATATGACAACTAAATGCCCTTTAGAAGGAATAGAAATAGATTACAAAAATGTAGATCTATTAAGTAAATATATAACTAAATTTGGTAAAATAGTACCTAGATACTATTCTAAAGTTAGCTTAAAAAACCAAAAGAAATTAGCAACTGCTATAAAAAGAGCTAGAATGATGGCTTTACTACCTTTTGTAAAATGATATGATGTTAATTTCAATTCTTAATTAAATACTTAAAATAAAAAAAATACTAAGAAATTTCTTAGTATTTTTTTTATTTTGCACATTTTATCTGATTATTTTCAAATCTAAGAATTTTTATATTATCAAATCATTTTTCTTTTAGATATAAAGCATGCAGTTTTGATAAAACTCACTTTTCACAATATAAAAGGTATGTCTTACTTTGATCAAGAGTAACAAACTTATGATTAATATCATAAAATGGTATGTTTATAATAGTAGTTCAAACAATTTTTAACGGGTCTTTTTCTATTTTCTCTATATCTCTCACATCTATAATTATTTCTTCATTAGATGGCAAATAAGATACTTCTAATCACTTTTCTAAATCTCACAAATCCTCATTTAATAAATCTTGCATTTTTTCGATTTTTCTACTATAAATTGCTTTAATAATTACTTCTTCATCTATATTTTTTTCTTCATTAACTATAGTGTATTCTTCTGATTGTGTTGCTGGTTTATCCGATATAACACCACAATATTCTGGCATATTACAAGCAAAATTATAAGTTCCAATTTTTTGTGATATATCAATTATTTCCTGTTTATCATAAGTTATAAGAGGTCTCAAAATAAGCATTGAAGAAGCCTTGTCTATAACTGACATATTTGAAAGTGTCTGACTGGAAACCTGTCATAAACTATCTCCTTTAACAAGTGCAAAATACGATTTTTGTCATATCTGACAAGCACATCTAATCATCAATCTTTTTAGAATTATTCATCTATATTTATGATTTATCTTTGTTGTCAATTCTCTTACTATTTCTTCAAAATTAATTGTAACAAATCTCGCATTATAATTTTTTGAAAATTTTAAAGAAAGGTAATTAGCAACTTGTTTAACTCACAATTCATGAGCAGTTCAACCTAAATTAAAAAACAAAAAATCAACACTACATCATCTTTTCATACTTAGATATGTAGAAACTCAGCTATCAAATCATCAAGAAATTAAAGACAAAACCTTTCATTGGAATCAAACTGGATAACCTCATATTCAACTATATTTATTTTGAGTAGTAAAATATTTGTCATCTTTTATATCTATGTTTATTGTTACATCTGGATTTTGTAATCTAACTTTTGTATTAACTGCATTTTTTAGGAATAATCCCCCTAAATATCTCTCTGCCTCCATTGAACCAAAAGAATGAGTTCAAACTCTATGAACTCTTACAACAAAGGTTTTAGAGGATATTTCTTCCAGAAAATCATTTTTTATTTCTAAAAATAAATTGTCTAAATCAGTAAAATCTTTTTCTTCTATTTCATAAAAATTATATATTCACGGTACAAAAGATAAAATCTCAATGATTTCTTTTTTCTTTATTTCTCCAATATTATCATCTAAATCAATACTTATTCTATCCCAAGAATCATTGACTTTCACCTCTTCTTCATAATCACTCAAAAAGACTTTTATATTTCTAGTTAAAAGCCTTATTGTTCTTTTTCTTACTGGTTTTGATTTTATTATTATCTCTGGTGATACTTTTATTATAATTTTCATTTTAAATTTTTATTTAATAATCATCATAATCCCATCATCTTCATCGATTGGTATTATATTGTGTTCTATCTTGTTTTCATCTACATAATCATACAAACTAAGCATTTTATGTTTAAACTTGATAACATCATCTATTATTATAATTCCTCATTTTCTTGTTTTATTCCAAACAAGTTCCAAGAAATCTTTACTCCTTTTTTTCATACCATCAATAAATACAAAATCGTATTTTTCTTTAAGTTTTGGTATTATATCCAAAGCATTTCAAAGTAAAGGATTTATTATATCATCGACTCAAGCATTTTTAAAATTTTTCAGAGCTTCTCAGTGTGAATTTGGTGAAAACTCTATTGTTGTAATCTTTCAGTATCACAAAGCTTTAAGTTCTAATGCAAAATTAATTGTTGAAAATCAGTTTGCAGTACCTATTTCAAGCATATTTTTTACCTTTTTGATTTTTATTAAATCTCTAAGAAATTTTGCATTTACAAAACTTATATTTGGAATATCGTTTTTTATTCAATGATTTTTCAATTCTTCTAAAAATTCTTTTTCATTCATTATTTACTAATTATTTATATATTTTTTAGATGAAAAATATCAACTTAAAGCTCATATCAATATAAAAATCATAAATTCAAAAAGAAGAATTATATTAAAATAGTTGAATATGAAATCAAATGAGTGGTCTGATGAAAAAATAAATCCAAGATTGTTTAATAATATGACAAAAATAGCTGCAGATCCTAGAAAAGATAAAAAAGTATAAATCATTCACTGAAAAACAAATGGTCAATGAATAAAAAAATTATCTCATCAAACAAGTTTTGTTATATATATTTCATCTCTATAATAATAAACAAAATTCCCTATAATAGAATAAACTATTATTGATATAGAAAGTAAAAATATACCTATAATAACATAAAGTCCTACACTTAAAACATTTAATATAGATATAACATTTATAATTCTTTTGTATTGTGCTTTATAATCTGTAAAGTTTTCTTTTTTTTCTAATTTACTTCAACTATCAAGCATATATATTTTTTTCTCTATATTATCATTTATTAATACATATTCATTAAGTCCTACATTTGAAATAAGTATCGTATTTGGTAGAGGATTTACATCTTCCAATATTCAAACCAATTGAGGATCTTTTTGTTTTAATTCATCCAATAACACTTCTTTACTTTTATACTCTATAATTACATTTTTTGATACACTTTGTAAACTATTCATCAAATCTATTACTTCTAAAGAATTTTTATCATAATTTTCCTTTAAATAAAGAGATATACTAAGCTTTGAATTGATAGAATCAATGAGTTTAAAACTAACATTATGTAAAACTAATAATATATTAATAAAAAACATAAGTAACATAAGTATCAGTACGGAAGAAATAGATAAAAACTTGTTTCTTAATATATTTTTTATAGAATATTTTAAAATACGATTAAGCATTGAATTATTTATTAATAACTAAAATCTATACTATATTAACTAAAAAATATTTTTTTTCAATTATTATTAATTGATTTTTTATTTTATTTTTTATAATAGCATAAATTTAATTTAAAAAATATGAAATTATCCGAATTTGATTATGCCCTTCCTAAAGAACTAATAGCACAAACTCCTATTACTCCTAGAGATAGTTCAAGGCTTCTTGTTCTAGATAAAGCTACTTGAGAGATAGAAGATAAAAACTTTTTTGATTTAACTTCATACCTTTGAGAAAATGATGTACTTGTGTTAAATAAAACAAAAGTTATAAAAGCAAGGCTAAAAGGAAAAATAATTATTCCTTGTCATCCTGAACTTGTTTCAGGATCTATAATGCAATGAAATATACCAAAACAGAGTATTAAAGATTCTGAAATAAATTCAGAATGACAACAACATATTCCATGCGAAATTTTCCTTCACAAACAAATTTCTGACAACTCTTGGGATTGTCTAGTTTATCCATGAAAAAAACTGAAAATCTGAACTAAAGTAATTTTTCATAATTTAGAATGAATCATAAAAGAAATATCTGAAAATTGAAGAATAGTTGAATTTGATAAATGATGAATTGAGTTTTTTGATATAATAGAAACTATATGAGAAACTCCGATTCCTCCATATATAAAAGAAAAATTAGAAGATTCAAGTAGATATCAAACAGTTTTTTCTCAAGATATTTGAAGTGTAGCGGCTCCTACTGCAGGTCTTCACTTTACTCCAGAATTACTTCAAAAGTTAGAAAAAAAGTGAGTTAAAATAGAATATGTTATACTTCATATCTGACTTGGTACATTTAAATCAATTGACACTGAAAATATACTTGATTATAATATTCATTCAGAATACATAAGTTTGGATAAAGAGACAAGCGAAAGATTAAATAACTATAAAAAATCTTGAAAAACTATTGTTTCTGTTGGAACTACTTCAACTAGAACTTTAGAAAGTTTTGCAATTAAACCGTGAGAATTAACTTCTTGAGAAAAAGAAACAACTCTTTACATATATCCGTGATACAACTGGTTATTTGTAGACAAACTTATTACAAATTTTCACCTACCAAAATCAAGTTTGCTTGTACTCGTTTCTAGTTTAGCTTGAAAAGAAAATATTAAAAATGCCTACAGACATGCCGTAGACAATAAATATAGATTTTTTTCTTTTTGAGATGCTATGTTTATAAGGTAAAAACATTATATACTTTACCGATAAAAAGCATATCTTTAATCTTTTATCTAATTTACTTGGCACAACGGAAGCCCATATTACGGCTCTGATTAGTCGAAGTCCGATTTAACTGCATCGCAAAAACACCAGCAGTAGAACTAGCACCAGCACCAGCACCATAAAGGAAGATATTACTTGGCATTCAGTCTGCATAATTTATGTTTCACATACCGTTTATAATTCATAATCATAAACTTGATCAGTATTTTTTCATATCATTTATATCATATTTACCATCATCATCCAAACCTATTCAATTTGAACTTCAATTAATACTTGTTTGTCCTAAATTATAATTAGTTCAATCTATTGTATTTGCTTTATTTTCGTGTTCCCATAAATTACCAGCTAAATCCCATATAGTCTCTCAATTTGAAAGTGTATATTTTCTATATGGATCACATGTAGTTACTCCTGTTCATGTATTTCATTCTCATGTTTTTGATGCTGTTGCCCTTGATAAAGTATATATAGTATTTGATACTCATAGACATCACATAGTACTATTTGATAGTCAATTATATATATATCAACTTCATATAGCTTTACCTGACCAATTACTTGGTATCATTTCTATATTTCTTGCTATTGTCATCCTCTCAGCATTTGTTATCAAGTGGTATCATACTCACATACTTTTACATGCATCTATTGCCTGTTCTTGTGTTATATTTGCGATTGGGTATAATCATGCTTTTGATACTATAGTTTTTCAAGGTTGATATCTAACTGTATTCCAATCATAATTAGCTGTACAAGATGTTGGATATTGAGTATCACAACTATCTGGTGTTGTTGCATCTGCATATGTCATCTCATACTTAGCTACACAAAATCATGGTTGCATAAATTCTTCATTTCAAGGTACTTTAATAAATCAATCTGGACATGTTGCCGGTATTTCAAAGTTTGTACTTCTTGATAGTGTTATTAGTGGTCATCATAGATCTACTCAACTTAGTGTTTTTATTGTTGAATTTGATATATATGAGTTGTATATTGTTCCACTTTGTGTTCAAAATAGATCTATATCTGTTGTGATTGGATTATTTTCGATATCTAGTAGTATTCATATATTATTTCATTGTACTTTTGGGTATCTCTTGGTATAGTCTGTGGCTGCATATGTGATACTGATTAGATTATTTATCGTCAATGAGTTTCATTCTAGGTATCATAATAACTGGTATGTGGTATTTGTTGCATTTGTATAATAGACATATGATGTATTATCTAGTGGATCTAGAATTATCTTATTTGTATTTATTATTCTTGATACATTTTCTCAGACTACTCATTCGTATCATATAATTGTTCCTGATGCACTGATTGTTACAAAATTATCTGGTTTTGGGTAAATTCATCATTTTAATTGGTATAGTACAAGTCATTTATTTATATTATTCATGTCTGCTATTCTAACTCCATCTCTTGTATCTTTACTATATAATTGAAATGATAAAAATGCTATTGTTCATAGAATAGCTAGGATTGTTATTACTACGATTAGTTCTACTAAGGTGAAGGCTTGATTTTGTATTTTCTTCATTTTATTTTATTTATAAAATAATAAAAAAAGTTTTGTTAATCTAAATATATTCTATTTATTTAAAAATAATCATATTTTTGTCATACTACAATATGACATTTATAAAACTTCTATTTCAATTTACAAAATCCATTGCAGACATACTTTTTTTTCATTCAATCTTTAATTTATCTATTATAATGGCTTTATTATCTTTACAAATCACTCATATTTTTTTATTTTCAAGTTTTAAAACTTGTCATATTTGTCCATTTTCAATTATTTTATCTACTAAACTTATTTCCTCTAAATTCAATTTTTTACCATCAAAATATGTATAAATTCCTGGCCAATTATAATAAGCTCTAAATTTATTATATATTTCAAAACTTGTTTCTTTTTTGAAATCTACAAATCAATCTTCTTTTTCTATTTTTTTACAATA
The DNA here is from genome assembly GCA_024635475.1 of bacterium. GTDB lineage: Bacteria > Patescibacteriota > Gracilibacteria > BD1-5 > UBA6164 > Altimarinus. Next base: position 194,572 of record JAGXIW010000003.1, read on the forward strand.
TGTTGCTTTTGAATTGTCTTGTGGAATTCATTTTATTTTTCAAGCAATAATTCAATCTAGTGTATCAAGTAAAAGTTTTGGTCATATTTTTTCAAATTTGGCAAAGATATCTGGAGTTTTGTCTACATTGTCTACATCTATTTCCTCTATTTTAAGCAAATCTCATTCATCCATTCATTCTGACATATACATTATTGTCAATCATGTCCACTTGTCTCAATTTTTTAAAGATTCTTGAATAGGGCTTGCTCAACGGTATTTTGGAAGAATACTTCAATGGATATTGATACATCCATATTTTGGTATTTCTAAAATACTTTTTGGAATTATTTTTCCATAAGCTACCACAATTATAAAATCAAGATTTAAGTTTCTTAATTTATCAAAAAACTCCTCATTGTTTTTTAATTTTTCTACTTGCAATACTTCTATGTTATTTTCAATAGCAAACTTTTTTATAGGAGTATTTATTATTTTTTTGTCTCTTCAACTTGGTTTATCCGGCTGACTTACAACCAAACAAATATCGATATTTTTACCAATATCTAAAATTCATTTTAAAATGTTTTTTGAGAATTCTCCAGTTCAAAAAAATGCTAATTTCATAAAATATTTATTAATTGTTATTTATCTCCCTATTTTTATACTTTTTTCCAATCATCACTTTTCAAAAAATAAATAAACTTCTTTTGAATCCCATAAAGTAGTTCAAGAATAAAATTGTACTTTTGAATTAATGTTTTTAATTTTAAAATCACTTGAAGATAATCATCATATTTTATCAGCTTTTGTGTTTGCTTGTATAAAATTTGTCGTTGCTCAAGAATTATCTAGATTATCTTCACTAAAGTAAAAAATTCCTAGATCAATTTCTTCTCAAACTAGCTTTGTTTTTATTTCATAACTTTGAGCTAAATCCATTTTTCAAGTAAAAGCTTTTGTTTGCTCTGTAAATATTTTATGTTTTAGTTTGTTATTAATATATAAAAATATATTCAAATATCAACTATTAGTTGGATTTGTTGTCATTGTAAAGCTTTTTGTAATTGAATCTAAATTTAGAATCAATTCAGTTTTTTTTATTATTTGATTTGTTTTATAGTATAAATAATCTTTTGATCATGAGAAAGACATTTCATAATCGTAAATTTCTTTGTCTTTTACTTTTTTGTTTAATTGTATTATTTTTGATTCTACAAAAGATAAATCTTTTTCAACTCTTTTTGAATCTATAAAACTATTAAAATAATTTACTGAAGAGATAGATAAAAGAGATATTATTGTTACTACAAACAATATCTCAACAAATGTAAAAGCCTTATTTTCTTTTTTCATATTATTTTTTTATTTTTTTAAACTCTCCTACTATATTATTTATAAAAACAACTACAAAAATAATTATTCAAAATACTATTATCTTTCATACTTTATCTAAAAATAAAGCAGTAACTCAAAAGAAAAAAGAAAGCGAATAAATTAATGTTAATATTTGTTTATTTGTTAATCATTTATCAAGTAATCTGTGATGTAGATGGGTAAAATCTCTATTTAGTGGACTTTTTTTATTCCACACCCTTCTTAAAATTACATAAATAGCATCAACAGAATAAATACCAAAAACAACTAAAACAGTTGCAATTTTTCAGCCTGATATTATTGCTAATGTAGCCAACATAAATCATAAAAACATAGTTCAACTATCTCACATAAGTATCTTTTCTTTGACATCGTAAAACCAAAATGGAATCAAAATTCAAACTAGACTTATAGCCATTGTCATAATGAAAAGAGCATTTTCAATTCATCATTCATAATTATCTTTATAAAAAAGCATTATTCCCAAAAGAAATATTATAAAAAATGATATTGCTGAAATTCACGAAGTATTACCAGGAATTCAATCTGTCCAATTTAGAGAATTAAATATAAATACATACCAAATAATAGTAAAAATCAAAGGAATTATATAAATCTCAATTCATACAATGTTAAAACTATGAGTTTGTAAATCCAAAATTCATCAAAAGATATTGCTTATATAACCTATTTTTATAGAAGTTATTCAAATTATTGCTCAAATAATAATCTGTACAAGCAACCTAGTTTTTGGATTTACATCAAATAAATCATCAAAAAAACTGATAATAGTGATTATAAATCAAAATCACCAAATTAAATACAATTTTGAATTATGATCTACAAAGAAAAAAGTTACTATAAAAAATACTATATAAAAAATAATTCCCATACTATAAGGAACAGGATTTCTTTTTTTTCCATATTTTTTTGGATTATCCAAAATATTTATTTTTCTAAAAAGTCTTTTAAATATCTCTATAAAAACAAAAGATAAAAACAATGACGATAGAAATGCTAAAATTATAATCATAATATTAATAGTTATATATTATTTGACCTCTTCAATAATAGTTACTTTTTTTAAATAATTTGGTAAAATCTTTAAGTAAAAAACAAAAACTGTTGCTGTTAGTAAGAAAAATCATAAAGCTATTCAATCTAATTCTGAATTTATATAACTAACTACTACTCACCAAAGAGAACCAAAACTCAAAGCTGCAATTCAAAACAAATTTAACCAATATCTTACTTTGTCCTTTATACTTACAAGTCAACTAGTTATAAGCGAAAATCACAAAGCTTGTAGTATATGAAAATTATCATGAGGAATAAAATTAATAAAAAGTATAAAAAGTAAGAAATTCATAACTAAAAAGGTATTTTCATTCAATATTTTTAAATCCTTTTCAAAAACAAAATAAGAAAATGTCTTTAAAGCAGCAAGCAGATACGGTAATTGCCAAATTATATATTGATATTGTCATTTATAAAAAAGTCCGTAAACAGAAAGAGTTGTAAAAATAGAAACAGAAATAAGTTGATTTATAGCTCATTTTTTATTTTTCCCTGCAGTATAAAAATCTTGCATTATCATTATAAAAAGATTACCTAAGAAATTAGCAATAAAAAGTACTATTATTTCTATTAAATCTCATTTACCAGTTTTATAAACAATTCAGAGACAAATAATAAGTACAACATAAACCCACCAATTATTTTTTGAAAAATTGCTTAATTCCTTTATAAAAACATCTTTTAATTTTTTCATATATTTTTTTAATAAATACTTTTAATTAAAACCCATGGAAACCTATTCAGTAATTATAAATATCATACAAAACATATAAAAAATATATTAAAACTATATATACCCACCAAAGTTCTTTTTCCCAAAGATTTTTTATTATTTTTTTCATTATTTATTATTAAAAAAATAATTTATTTAAAATAATTGCATCGTTGTCTCAAGTTAAAACCATATCATAATTTTTTTTATATTCTTCCAACAACTCATCTTCTTTATCATTCAAAAATCCTATTTTTAGTAAATTATCATATTCAAATCATTCTATCATGCCAACATCTCATAGAGAATCTCAAAGTAAAATTACATTTTTTCTTTTTTCAATTTGAGAATAAATTTCAGGAAATTCGTGTAAAACAGTTTCATCTTTATTAAATACATGAATTACTCTCTTGTCATAACTTACAGCATTACCTTCAGTATCCCAAATAAATTCATTTGAAATTATTTTTATATTGTCTGTTAAAAATCATTCTTTTTCAAGATATATTTTTATAGAATCCGTTCAAAGTCAATTAGCAGAGATAATTATAAGTGGAATATTATTTTTTGATAAAAATCACAAAAACTCTTTTACTCATTCTCTAAGTTCTATAAGTCTACTATCTATTATGCTTTGTATATCTTTTCTATGAAGTCCTGATGCAACAAGTAAATCTAGATGTTTATTCCACCAAGTTGTCATCTCTTGCTTTTTTGTTTCTAAGTCTATAGTTGGATCTGTTTCAATAGGATTATAATAATCATACAATTCATATGCTTTGCGAGAATATTCTTCACTAAGATATCATTCACTTCTCAAGACTGATATAAGACTTGGTCTTTTTTTTCAAGCTGAAAAGGCTTTTGTCAAAGTCTTATCAAAATCAGCTAAAATATGAATACTACCCGGTCAATCCGATTTTATTTTTTCTAAAATTTGATTAAATTTTTCTTTCTTTGAATATATTATTTCTTGCATAATTATTTATTATTCTCATATATAAAACATATTTCATTTCACCAATTTATCAAAATACACATCTAATACTTTTCTAAAACCAAAAGTATCATCTATTATTTTATATTTATTTTCAAATACAGCTTCTTTTTTTGCTTTATATGTAAAATGGTCTTTTCATCACATCATATAGACTTGTATTATGGGATGTAGTTTATCTAATTGGTTAACAAAAATAGATTCTTTTGTTTGCTTTTTTTCATATTCTTTTATTATTTTTTTATATTCTGAAAAACTGCTTTCTCATAAAACTTTTTCTATTTTTTCTAAAGATTCTAATTCTCTTTGTTTTTTTGTATCAATACCTTCTTTGTCAAAAATATAGGTGTCTCAAGCAAAAATCTCAACTATATCATGAAGTAAAGCAATTTTAAGACATTTTAAATAATCTAACTCTGGAAAATCTTCTATAAATACCATTACCATTGTTGCTAAATGATAGCTATGCTCTGCATCTGATTCCTTTCTTCATGATTTTAATGTAATAACTCTTTCAACTCTTTTCATTTCATCTAAAAGTTCTATAAACTTTAACTTATTTTCTAGATTTGTTATCATAGCAATTATTTATAAATAGGAAACTTTAAACACAACTCTTTTACTTCTTCTTTTATTTTTAGTAAATCTTTATTATTTTCAATAAAAGTATAAAAATTTTCTAGATTTTTTATTCTTTCTTGCTTATCATCATTATGTTTAAAATCTGCTACTATATCACTAACTTTTTTTATCCAATCAGCTATTTTATCCATTTCTTGTTCTTTCATTCATCTCATGGTCACTATAGGAGTTCAAAGTCTTACTCCACTAGGATAAAAAGCTGAAGCTGGATCTTTTGGTATTGTATTTTTATTTAGTGTAATTCAAGCCATGTCCAAAGCTTCTTGCATAAAAACTCCTCTTCATTTTCCTACATTTAGAAGCATTAAGTGATTATCAGTTCAAGAACTTACAACATTAAATCATTTATCCATCAGTTTCGAAGCCAAATGTTTTGCATTTTTTACTATTTGTTTATTTGATTCTATAAATTCTGGTTTCAAAGCTTCTCATAAAGCCACTGCAATAGATAATGTTTGATGATTATGAGGTCATCATTGAAGTCAAGGAAAAATAGCTTTGTCTATTTTATTAGCCAGCTCTGGATCTTTTTTTAATCATTTTTCAGTTACCATAATCATACCTCATCTAGGTCATCTCAATGTTTTATGTGTTGTTGTTGTTATTATATCTACATAAGGAACTGGACTTGGGTGAATTCATGATATAATAAGTCCTGATATGTGTGCTATATCAGCAGCAACAACAGCTCCAACTTCATCTGCAACTTTTGCTATTTCTTCAAAAGGGAATTCTCTTGGATAAGCTGATGCTCATATCCATACAAGTTTTGGTTTAACTTCTCTAATTATTTTTGCCGTCTCTTCTAAGTCTATATATCCATCTTCTTTTACATGATATTGAACAGAATTAAAAAATGATCCTGTAACTGATGCTTTCCATCAATGAGTTAGATGTCATCAATCAAGTAAGCTTTGCCCAACTACAGTATCACCTGGTTTACATGTAGCCACATAAACTGCTAGATTTGCAGGACTCCCACTATATGGTTGTACATTTACATGAGCTACTCAAGGAAATGCTATTTTAGCTCTTTTTATAGCTAACTCTTCTACTTCATCAACAAATTCATTTCATCAATAATATCTTTTTCTAGCATATCATTCACTATATTTATTTGTAAAAGGAGTTCAAAGAGCCTCTATAGTAGATAAAGAAGCTATACATTCTGAGGGAATAAGTTCTAAAGTTGTTTCTTGTCTTTCAATTTCTTTTAAAACAAGGTCATAACACAAAGGATCGGTTTTTTTAAGATTGTCATAATTCATATATATAACTATTATTAGAAAATAAACTTTATTTTATTTATTTTATATATTTTATTAAATCTTCAAAGATTTTTTTATTTTTTTTGTTAAAAAGATTATAAACCGTAATAAAAAAACAAGTTTCATATTGAAACTTGTTTTTTATTCTTACTTTGTTATTTTTATTTCTTCTTTATATTTATCAATTGATAACTGTAGGGCATCATATCTTATAAAGCTTTGCAATACCTTTTTCGCTTCTTCTAATTGTCTATCATACATTTTTTCATAATCTTCTTTTTTGAAAGATACTTCTATATCAGGCATTATTCAGTCTTTATCTATATTTATTCATTTCGGAGTAAACCATTTTGCAATTGTAAGTTTAAGTAATCCTCAATTTGATAAATTAAAAGGATTTTGTACTGATCCTTTTCCAAAAGTTTTTTCTCCAACTAGTATTGCTTTATTGTATTCTCTAAGTGCTCCTGAAGTAATTTCTGATGCTGAAGCTGAGTTAGAGTTAATAAGTACCACTATTTTTCATTCATATATATCTCAAGTATTTAAACTTTGATAAGAACTATTAAATAGGCTGTCTTTATATTTTGTTTTTACTAAAACATTTCATTTTCCTATAAATTCTGAGAGAATCTCAACAGAACTTTGTAAATATCATCATCAATTATCTCTCAAATCAATTATTAAACCTTTTAATTTTTTTTCTTTAATCTCCTTTAGAGCATTTCTAAATTCTTCTGAAGAATTATCTCAAAATAAATTTAATGCAATATATCCTATATTTTCTTTTTCAAAAATTTTAGTTTGAACAGAAGGAATTACTATTTTTTGTCTTGTTACTTCTTTTTCAAATGATTCAATTTCTCAAGCTCTCAATATAGTTAATTTTACTTTTGTTCAAGCTGGTCATTTTATAAGCTTAACAGCATCATATAGATTTTTATCTACTAGATCTTCTCAATTTGCTTTAGTTATCAAATCTCAAATAATAATTCAAGAGTTTTTTGCTGGAGAATCTTTTATTACCATACTAACAACAACTCAAAAATCTGTTTTTTCTACCACGGCTCATATTCATTCAAAATCTCAAGCCAAAGTTTCTTCAAATGATTTTTTTTCTGTTGGATTCATATAGTCACTATGTTTATCTCAAAGAGAATTTACCATTCAAAAAACCATTCACGAAACTATCTCTTCTTTTTTTATATCATCTATAGAATAATATTCTTTTTTTACTTTTTCATAAGCTTCCCAAAAAAAAGTTAGATCTAAATCTTCATCATTTTCGTTTTTTACAGTTATATTATTTTTATTAGCAATCTTTGAATAAACTGTATTATATGGATAGTATTCATTCAAAAAATACCCCATAATAAAACTTGTTAAAAAAACGATTAAAACTATAAACTTATTAACATTTTTGTTAAATTCCACCATTTTTATTTTATATATATATTAAATTTTTAACATCTTTTAATATAATAGTTAATTTAAAAAACACAAGTCAAATAATAATAAAATAATTTGTTAAAAAGTTATTAATAAATTATTTTGTTTTATATAAAGTGTTTATTATTTATTTTAAACATTTCGCTTTTTTTTAAAATAAATAAATGGCTTTTATTTGAGAAAAAATTTTTTCATATTAATTACTACTACTACTACTATATATAAATATATATAATAATAAATAAAGTATTACAATATTTGTTAAAAATGATAAAATATAGTAAAATAATAAAGTATATCTTAAAAAAAAGTTATGAATTTTAAATTTATTGTATCAAAAAATCAAAAAAGATATGATTTAATTTTACAAGCAAATTCTGAAATAGAAGCAAGAGATAGATTACATAATGAAGGGTATTCTATTTTAACTGTGGAAGAAATAGATAATTTAGACATTTTATGAAATAAATTTATTTTTAAAGTTGCAAAAAATTGAGAGAAAAAAAATGGTGTAATTTACTGAGATGATATATTTAAAGTGTATTTTAAATTAAAAAAAGAATTTGAGTATGATGTTATATCATTATTTAGTAATCAAGATAAAGATAAAACAGATGAAGAAAAAGAAGAAATACTGAAAAAAATAGAAGAGGAATTTTTTTTCTATACAAATAAAAATGATAAAAAAGAAAAAATATTAAAAAAAATAGAAGAAAATAAAGAATTTAAAAAGGAAAAAATATTAGAATCAGACTTTTACTTAAAAAAAGAATTAGAAGAAATTTATAAATCAATAGATTTTGTATTAAAAAAATTATATTTTATAATAAATGAACCAATTTTTGATATACCAAAAGAACAAAAAGAAAAACTTATTTTTCTTCTTAATAATTTAAAATCTATAAAAAACTCAAAAAATATAAGTAAGTTAAAAGAAATTACAGAATTAGCTTTAATAAAAATAGGAAAAATAGAATTAGAGCATTTAGAAAAAACAAAAGATGAAAAAATGCTTCTTTTATTAAAGGAAACAAATAATTTGTTAAAAGATGTTTGATCAAAAACACAAATAATAGAAAAAAATAAAGATATAGTATATATTATCAAGAATAATTATAAAATAGTAAAGGATTTTTTTATCGATATAAAAAAAGAAGAAAAAATATGATTAGATAAGGAAACACATTCTTATATAAAAACTTTGGTTTTATTAAAAAAGTATGAAGAAAAGAAACAAGAAGTAAATAAAGAATATAATAAATATTTATTTTCTTTTAAATTTTTATTTTGAAATAATAAAGAAAAAAAAGAATCTTTACAATTAAAAAAACTAGTAATAAAACAAAATATATCTATTTTAAAGGCAAAAATAAAATGAAGAATTTTTTCATATACAAAAATAATTAAATGATATAAAATAATAGAAAATCTTTTTATTAATTTTTTGGAAAAATTATGAACTCAAATTAGTGTTATAGTTTTTGTTTATATAATAATTTTTATTACTATAATAACATTAAGATACTTTTCATTTATAAATATAGAAATAAATACCAAAGGAATTATGTTAGCTATATATTTAATTACAATTTTGTTTTTGTTTAAATTAACAAGAGGATTTTTAACATTTGCATTTTATTTTGTATTTTTGATTTTTTTAAATATATTTTTTACAGTAAACTTTTAAATAATATAGAATAAAGTTTTATTCTTCTATTTTTTTACTTGTAAAAAATATATGAACTTACTATTATTTTTAATATCAATAATATTTTCTTTTATTTTCTATAGCTTTCATAATTTATCGATATTATGAAATTTTTTATGATATAATAAATATATTTATTTAAATTTCACTTCATTATCTCTATCTTGAAACTTATTATTTGAATCATTTATTTTTTTAATTATAGGTTTTGTTTTTTTTATACTTTTTTCTACTTTTTTTCAAAAAAACACACAAATAAATACTACTCCTTATTTAAAAAATTGGATTAAAAAAAACTTTAAAACAATTCTTTATTATATAGGTTTTATTCTTTTTTATGTATCTATTTCAATGATCTTAAAAAAATTAAATTTTAATTTTGATTATATAATATTTTCAATAAATATTATTATCATAACAACTTTTTTTATTAGTAGCAGATTTTTTATATTAGCGGACTTATTAAAAATAAATAATGTTATATTTTCATCTATTTATATTTTTCTATTTATAAATACCTTTTTAATAAAACAGTACGATTTTTTAATTATAGATTTTATAAATTCTATAATAATACTATTTTCATTTATTATTATCTTGTATACTGACAAAGTATTATTAAAAAATAAAAGTGATGGTTTTGTTTTAATCAATTTTTTTATTTATACTTTCTTTTTTATTTCTTTTTATTTTAACCTTATTTTCAACAATATTTCTTTTATATTTTCCTTTATTTCCTTTTCCTTAAATATTTTAATATATTATTTATTAAGAAAGATATCTTTTTTTAAAAATAGTAAAATAACTCTAACAGTTTTATGAATTTTTCTTAGTTATATTTCAATTATAGCTTGAATTTATTATTTATTATTTTATAACACTTCTTATTTGGAATCAATAATAATAGGGATACTTTTTTACTCAGCATTTTTCAATTTTAAAATACATAAATTGTATGAAAATTACACATCCTTTGTTTTCTTCTTTATATCAGCCTATTTCATTATTTTTTATAGTTACTATAACTATATCTATTTAATAAATCACAATGATTTAAGCCTTGTTTTTTACGGGTTTACGATTAGTTTACTAACTGCCCTATCAACTTATTTATACAAATACAAAAGGATATATGATTATTACATTATGTATTTTATAAGTTTATTAATAAGTCTTATAGTAACAGCTTATTATTTTTATATAAATCCTTTTGATTTATTTAATTTATGAATTATACTTCTTTATGATTCTATTTTAGTTTTTTTAAGCTATAACAAACTAAGAAAAATAGAAAATTAATTATTAATTATAATTATTATGATAAAAATAGTAGACAATACAAAAGGTATAAAAGGATCAAATTTATTTTTTCTAGTTGAGTGAAAAGAGTCTTTAGAAAAACTATCTTTTTTAAATTTAGATAAAAGTATTAAAGACAAAATATTGTCTATGATTAAAAAAAAGGAAAATGATTTTTTACAATTTTTTCTTTGAAAAAAAGATTTTGAAAACTTATATATAGTTATTTATGTAGACAAAGAAAAGAAAAATATATTTGAACTTTTATGAGAATATGCACCTAAACTTCCTGAAAAATTTACAATACTTTCAAATAATGATGACAATTTGTTGTCTATTGTAGACACTTGTCTACTTTCAAGATACAAGTTTCAAATTTACAAAGAAGAAAAAAAAGAAGATGAAATATATGTAGTTTGTAATACTATGATGTTACAAAATCTACAAAATAGATTAGATACAATTGATAATATAAAATTGGCTAGAGATTTGTGAGAAACTCCAACCTCTGATTTATATGCTGAAAAATTTGCTGAAATTATAAAAAAGACAAAATGGAAAAATACAAAAATTAAGGTTTTATCACCAAAAGATATAGAAAAACAATGATTAGGACTTTTATGGGCTGTCTGAAAATGAAGTATAAATAAACCTTATATGGTTATTTTGGAAAGGATAGCAGACAAAAATTTACCAACAATTTGATTTGTATGAAAATGAATTGTTTTTGATACAGGTTGATTAAATATAAAACCAGAAGAATGGATGTATCCTATGAAAGATGATATGTGTTGAGCTGCTACAGTCTTTGCTACTATGAAAGAACTTGATAATAAAGAATTAAAAGTGAACATGATTGCAGCAATTCCATTAGCTGAAAACTCAGTTTCAGGAGAATCTTACAGACCATCAGATATAATTAAATCTTATAGTTGAAAGACAGTAAATATAACAAATACTGATGCTGAATGAAGATTGATACTTGCAGATGCTGTTAGTTACATTTCAAAAAATTATAAACTGGATAAAGTTATAACAATAGCTACCCTAACTTGAGTTGCTTTATATGCTTTAGGTTATAGATATGCATGAATTATGTGAAATGATAGAGATATAGCAGATAAATTACTTAATTATTCAAAAGACAATTTTGAAAAATATTTTGAACTACCTTTTGATAAATATTATATGGAAAAAACAAAATCAACAATAGCAGATTTTGATAATTGGACTGCTTGAATTTATACTTGAGCATCAATGTGAGCAGCTTTTATATACAATTTTCTATTAAATAAAGAGAAATTTATACATATAGATATAGCTTGAATTGCAAACAATAGGTTTGAAGCTTATGGGTTATATCCAAAATGTACAACTTGATTTTGAGTGGATAGTTTAAGTAAATTATTTTTAAATATAAAATAATATGAAACTTTGAATCTATAGACATTTTAAATGAATGATAGTAGAAGTAATATGAATTGCACTAGACAGTGAAACAATGGAAGAAATGGTTGTTTATAATCATCCTGATTCAGTTAAATGAAAAACAGAAAATACTATGTGGGTAAGATCTAAAACAATGTTTTTAGAAATGATAAAAAGAGATTGAAAAGTAATTAAGAGATTTGAATATATATGAGATAAAAAGTATAAAGAGTTATAAAATATAATTTAAATAGACAAATAAATATGTCAAAACTGTCTACAATCATAAATTTCATAAAAGATACTATTTCACCAAAATATTGTTATTCTTGTAAAATAGAATGACATTTTTTGTGTCCACAATGTCTACAAAAATTAAATACTCATAAATCTTTTTGTTACCAGTGTAAGCTAAAAAGTGACGATTTTGAAATACATAAAAAATGTCAAAAAAATGTCTATTATGACAAGATTATTGTCAACTTTCATTATAGAGATAGAGTAATAAAAAAGCTTATAAAAGATGGTAAATTTTATGGTAGACAAGAAATATTAATAGATTTTTGACAACATTTGTCTACATTGTTTTTAGAAAAAGAAAAGCTAGAAAAGAAAGAGGATTATATAATTATTGCTACTCCTATGGATTTTTTTAGAAAAATAATTAGATGATATAATCAAAGTGAAGTTTTATCAAAAAGCATTTCAAAAAATCTAGGTTTAGAATATAATTTTAAAATAATAAAAAAGATAAAAAACACAAAACAACAATCAAAATTAACAAAAAAAGAAAGAGAAAAAAATTTAAAAAATAGTTTTAAGATAAATAAAAGATATATAAAACAAATAAAATGAAAAACTATAATTTTAGTAGATGATGTTATATCAACTTGAACTACAATTAATGAGATTGCAAAAATCTTAAAAGAAAACAAAGTAAAAAAAGTAATATGACTTATTATCGCAAGTGACTAATTAATTGTAAAATAAAAAATTATATGATAAAATGACTTCATTATTAATTATATTAGATAATTATGGAAGAAGTTATAAATTCAAGAATAGTAAAAACAAAAATTACACCAATTCAAATAACTCTGATGGAATATATAGAGAAAGTTAATAAACAAAAAGAAATGGTTTTAAGTTTTTTGAAAAATCTAAATGTCTATACAAGTAATCCAAATTATGAAATTACTAATGTAGAAGTAGGAGAAGATTGAAAAATAAAAAAAATACACTTAAAGTTAAAAAAAAGTAGTAATTGAATATTATTGGAAATAATTATAAACAATTATGATTATAGTTTAGATACAAATTCAGCTCATGAAACTGATGATGAGACATTTGTTGCAAGATTAAAATGAAAAATAGACTTTACCCCAAAAAGTAAAGAATTAGAAGGTTATATTAAAGAAATATTAAAACAATTCCATGAAATAAAAGGACAATAAATAATATTGCTCTTGTATTAATTTTTTTTTGAGTAAAATAGAATATTGATACTAAAGTGAAATAAGTTTTCACTTTTTTTAGTCTATAAAAGATATTTTTTATGTCAAAATTTCTCGAAGTTTATGGAGCTAGAACTCACAATCTCAAAAATATAAATGTAAAAATACCAAAAAATAAAATGGTAGTTTTTACTGGGCTTTCATGATCAGGAAAATCAAGTTTAGCTTTCAACACAATTTATAGTGTATGACAACAAAAATATCTTGAAAGTCTATCAAGTTATGCTCGTATGTTTATATGATGAATGAAAGAGGAAGCTGAAGTTGATGAGATAAGATGATTATCTCCAACAATAAGTATCGATCAAAAAACAACAAATCGTAATCCAAGATCGACAGTATGAACAATCACAGAAATCTATGATTATTATAAATTATTATATTTAAATATCTGAGTTAGAAAGTGTGTGAAATGCTCTAGTATAATAAAAAAAGATTCTTTAAGACAAGTAATAAAAGATATAGAATCATACAAGGAAGATACAAAATTTATGATAAAAGCACAAATTTTTAAAGATAAAAGTAGGATATCAAAAGATTATGTAAAAAAAGAAGTACTAGATTTTTGATTTATTAGATTTTCACTCAATGATACTATTTATACTGTAAATGATGAATTCATCGTTCTAGAAAATAAATTATATGATTTAGATATAGTAATTGATAGGCTTGTAGTAAAAGATTATAAAGATGAAGAATCAAGTGATACAAAAAGATTAAAAGATAGTTTAGATCTAGCTTTTAAAACATGAAATTGATTTATAAAAATAGATTTTTTTATAGATGGTAAAAAGATAGAAAAAAAATATTCAAATAAATTTGTATGTAGTCATTGTTGACATATTCCAGAAGAGCTCGATATATCATCTTTTTCTTTTAATAGTCATAAATGAGCCTGTCCAGATTGTCACTGACTTTGAGTTAAAACAGTTTTTTTAGAAGAAAATATAATAAATCCAAGATTAAGTTTAGAAGAATGAGCTATAATTGTACATTGATTTTGAAGTTATTTTCATGCTCTTATAAGAGAAGTATGACAAAAACATAATATTAAAACAAGAGTTCCTTATGGTGAATTGACAAAAAGAGAAAGAGAATTAGTTCTCTATGGAACAAAAGAAGATTTATACAAAGTAAAATATACAAATGAATCAGGAAATACAAACACTTATACTTCAAAATTTGAATGAGTTATAAATACATTAAACAGAAGATTTTTTGAATGAACAAATGTTTGAGATTGAAAATTGGATGAGTTTGTAACAGAAATAGAATGTCCAATTTGTATGTGAAAAAGATTAAAACAAGAAAGTTTGTCAGTTTATATTAATTTATTAAATATCTGAGATTTAAGTGAGTTATCAATAGGTGATTCTCTAAAGTTTATTTTAAATTTAAAATTAACTAAAGAAGAAGAACAAACTGTTAAAAATGTAATAAAAAATGCTTCAGAAAGACTTGAATTTCTGGCTTGAGTTTGATTAGATTATATGACAATAGCTAGAAAAGCAAATACTCTATCTGGGTGAGAGGCTCAAAGAATTAGGTTAGCAACTCAAATCTGAGTAAAATTGGAAGGAATAATTTATGTTCTAGATGAACCAAGTATAGGTTTACACCCAAGAGATAATGAGATGCTTATAAATAATCTAAAAAAGCTTAGAGATATCGGAAATACTCTACTTATAGTAGAACATGATGAAGATATAATGAAGGAAGCTGATTATATAATAGATATATGACCTGGGGCTTGAATTCATGGTTGAGAAATAGTTGCAATGGGAACATTCGAAGAAATTATAAAAAACAAAAATTCTGTAACTTGACCATACTTATCATGAGAAAAAAAAGTAATTTTAGATAGAAAAAACAGAAAAAAAGATAAGTTTTTAACTATTATTTGAGCTACACACAATAATTTAAAAAATATAGAAGTTAAAATCCCAGCTTGAAACATGACAGTAGTAACAGGTGTTTCTGGTTCTTGAAAATCAAGTTTAATCAATGACATATTGGCTAATTACCTTGCAAATAAATTAAATAGAGCTTCAAGACAAGTTTGAAAATTTAAAAAAATTGAGTGAATTGAAAATTTTGATAAAGTTCTTGTTATAGATCAATCCCCTATCTGAAAAAC
This sequence comes from bacterium, assembly GCA_024635475.1. GTDB lineage: Bacteria > Patescibacteriota > Gracilibacteria > BD1-5 > UBA6164 > Altimarinus. The sequence continues at coordinate 210,159 of JAGXIW010000003.1, forward strand.
ACCTCGTAGCAATCCAGCAACTTACACAGGAGTTTTCACTTATATTAGAGAGGTTTTTGCAATGTCATATGAATCTCAACTTAGATGATACGGTCCTGGAAGATTTAGTTTCAATACTAGAGAATGAAGATGTGATGTCTGTGAATGAGACGGAGTTAAAAAAATAGAAATGCATTTTTTACCACCAGTTTATGTAGAATGTGAAGATTGTAATTGAAAAAGATTTAATAAAGAAACACTATCAATAAAATATAAATGAAAAACAATATCAGATGTCCTTAATATGACTGTGGAAGAAGCTATGTCTTTTTTTCAAAATCACAAAAAAATATCAAATATATTGGGTGTTTTAAATGAAGTTTGACTTTGATATATAAAGTTATGACAATCATCAACTACTCTATCAGGTTGAGAAGCACAAAGGATAAAACTAGCAACAGAATTATCAAAGAGATCTACATCAAAAACTGTTTTTATACTTGATGAACCTACAACTTGACTTCATTTTCAAGATGTAGAAAAATTGCTAAAGATTTTACATTCACTTGTAGATAAATGAAATACAGTTATAATTATTGAGCATAATATGAATGTAATTATTAATTCAGATTATATAATTGATATAGGACCAAATGGTTGAGATAAATGATGAAATCTAGTAGTAGAGTGAGATATAGAAAAAGTAAAAAAATGCAAACAAAGTTTTACATGAATAGCTATAAATAAATATTTATGATAAATTTAGATTATTTTAAAAAAGATGTAGACATTAAAGAATTGTCTAATTTCAAGACCAAGGCTTTCACAAAACTATATTTTGAGATACATAGTAGACAAGATGTAGACAGATTACCAGAAATTGTTCAGTATGCAAAAGAGGAAAAACTAAAAATTTTGTTTATCTGATGAGGAACAAACTTACTTTTCGCATTTGACATATTTGACTGAATTGTCATAAAAAATTGTCTACAATGATGGACATATGATAGAAACACAAAGATTTTAGAATCTTATAGTTCTGAAAAAACAAGTGATATAGCAAAAAGTTTAGAAAATGATTATGGACAGGATTTACGGCATAGATTTATATGACTTCCTTGAAGTATTGGTTGAGCAGTATTTGGTAATGCTTGAAGTTTTTGACTCGAAACAGAAGGCAATTTTAAAGAAGCGGAAGTCCTTGATTTGTCTACTTGAAAGATTGAAATTATGGATAAAGAAAAAGTTAATTTTTCATATAGAAATTCTCTATTTAAAGAAACAAACAGGTATTTTATAATAAAGACTAGATTTGACTTAAGTGAGAAAAAGGAAAAGTATTCATCCGATGTAGACAATATAGATTTTAGAGAAAATAAACAACCAAAATGAAACTCAGGAGGTAGTTTTTTTAAAAACCCTACCAAAGAATTGTCAGCTGGAAAAGCAATAGAAGATGTCTGATTAAAATGATATAGATACAATGATGTTTTTTTCTCTGAAAAACATGCCAATTTTCTTATAAGTAGTAAAAAAAATTGAAGTTGGCGAGATCTTATATATTTGGTAGAATTAGCAAAAACAAAAGTTAAAGATAAATTTGGAGTAGATTTAGAACCAGAAGTTAGAGTGATTTATAATTCTTAATTAGAGACTTGGTCTTGTGTTAAAAAAGAGTCAATAATTTAGAATCAGATTATTATATTTCTAAGTATAAGGGAATAACGGAAAAATTTAATTAATTAAAATCTAACCAATGGAAAAATTAAGAATACATAAATATTTAAGTCAATCTTGAGTTTGTAGTAGAAGAAAAGCCGAGGAATATATAGAAAGATGACTTGTTTCCGTAAATTGAAAAAAGGCGAAGATTTGAGATATGATTGATCCAGATGTAGACAAAATAAGTTTTCTAGATAAAGCTGTCGAAGAACAAAAAAATCTTGTCTACTATAAACTTAATAAACCAGGTTGAATTGTTACAACATGTGCTCAAATATGAGAAAAAACTATTCTAGACATAGTAGACATAAAAGAAAGAGTTTTTCCAATAGGTAGACTTGATAAAGAAACAACAGGACTTATTTTACTTACAAATGATGGTAGATTAGCCAATTTTTTGATGCATCCAAGATATGAACATGAAAAAGAATATGTTGTAGAAACATTTTGACCAATTTCTGATGACCAATTAGATAAAATGGCAAAATGAGTGTTTATACTTTGAAAAATAACAAAGAATGCAGAAATAAAAAGAATAAGTTCAGGAAGATTTTTTATAACAATAAAAGAATGAAAAAATAGACAAATAAGAAGAATGCTAGAAGCTGTATGATGAACTGTAAAAAGATTAAAAAGGATAAGAATAGAAAATATAGAATTAGGAGATTTACCAATAGGAATTTATAAAAAACTTACGGAAAAGGAATTAAAAGATTTGTTTTGAATAATATGAATTAAATAAAATAAAAAAAACTAATTTTTTTCCCTAAAGGACTGTCTTCGCGAGCATCCTGAGAGTAACGAAGGATCCCTTTAACCTGAATAAATACACTAAACATTGCTTAAGGGATTCTTCGCTAATCGCTCAGAATGACAGTTATTTCAACAGTTTTTTTATCTCTATAATTTCTTTTTTAATATTATTTAGAATCTGTATAAATTTTGATTTAACCTCAGAAGGATTATTGAATCTTGTATCTTTGAAATTGAGTAATTTAGTATTTTCTCTTTCCAACTTTCTTAGATGAGTTCATATCTCATCTTTATTTTTTGTGATTTTCATAAAATAAAAATCATTTATTAATCTTGTCAGGCTTTTTGATAGTTTTTGAGAAAATAAAACATAATTAGTTTTTGTGTTATTTGTTTTTATTTGTATTTGTATTTTCTTTTTTTTAAGATATGTTTTTATTTTTGGATTAAATGTCTTAAGTTCATTAATAACACTTCTCATAACATCTTCCGCAGTATTCTTTTCTATACTTGTTGTCTGAATTTTCCTTAGAGAGGAAATCATTTTTTCAATTTTTATCAAAAACTCATCAGTTTCTACATCTCATATTATATCGTATTTTTCATTAAATAGTTGTATCTCTTCTTTTAATTTTATTAAGTATTTTTCTATAAGATTTGCTCAATTTATATTAGTTTTTGTATTTACTACATTGGGATTTGAATCTAAAATTATTTCACCATTATAAGTAACAGCAAAAACTTTATTTGCCATCAATAATAGAAATATTGTAATTATAGATAAAAATTTTTTCATTAATAAATTTTGTTAAAGTTAATTAATAGGTATTATATATTTATAAAATTTAAATCAAGATTATTTATGATTAAATTTGTTAAATTCTTTTTTTCTTGACTCCTTACTTATGGAATTAATTTATGATTAACATTTATTTTAGTTAATTATTTTTTATTTTCAAAAGAATTAGGATATTTTATTTCAATATTTTTGGGTACAATTATAAATTTTATTATTTCACTTAAGTTTACTTTTACAAACAATTATTCTCATACTATTTTTATAAAATATGTAATTGTTTTATTGCTTTTTTCTGCTTTAAATTATATATTAGTAGTGTTAATTAAGAATTATTTAAGAGCGGATTTTTTTGTAATTATATTTATTGTTACAACTTTGATTTTCTTTTTGAAGTTTGCGGCTTATGATAGATATGTGTTTAACAAAATTAACAATTAACAATTAACAATTAATAATTATGATCGTTGCACTAGATTTAGAAACTACAGGATTACTGAAAGAAAAAGACTTTGTAATAGAGATTGCATTGATAAAATTCGATGAAAATACTTTTGAAATTATAGAAGAATTTACAAGCTTGATAAATCCATGAATCAAAATACCAGATCTAAATATAAACATCACTGGAATAACAGATGAAATGGTTTTAAATTCGCCGTCTTTGGATGAATTAAAAGTAAAAATCTTAGACTTTATATGAGATTTACCTATTTTAGGCCACAATACATATTTTGATAGAGATTTTTTGATTGAAAAATGAATAAATATAAGTAAAAACATAGTATTAGATACATTTTTTATAGCCAATTTTTTGTCTATTGGTTGCAAATCAATGAGTTTAGAGTCTTTATCAGCATATTACTCTATAGAATTAATTTGAGCTCATAGGGCTTATAATGATACGACTGCAACTCTTTTGCTATTTAAAATGTTGCTATGAGAATTTAATAAATTAGATGAAAGTAAAAAAAGTCTTCTAGGATATTTTTTCTCAAATACCAAAGATAAAAATGTAGCTTATATAAAAAATTTCTTTTTCAAAGAAGATATAAAAGTAGATTTTGATGAATTTGTAATGTTACAGTTAGACAAAATTATAAGAATCTCAACAAAAAATTTATTTGTAGCTGAAGCAGAAATTACGGATACTGAAATAAAAGATTATTTCCCGAAGATTCCAAATTTTGAAAATAGAGATAATCAAGTAAGCATGGCAGAAAAAATTTATAGTAATTTTTTTTCAAATAAAAAAACTACTATAGAAGCTCCAACTTGAATATGAAAAACTCTAGCTTATTTGATACCAGCTATTTTGTATTCTAAAAAGGTAAACAAAAAAGTTTTTATATCTACAAAAACCAAGATTTTACAAGATCAGATATATTTTAAAGATCTAGAAATCATAAAAAATAATCTGGGTATAACTTTTAATTATACAAAAATCAAATGAAAGAAAAATTATATATCCCTAAAATCTTTTTTTGATTTTATACAAGAGTTTGAATTGGATTATGAAAAAGTGTCTTTCTTGTCTAAGATGTCTTTATGGCTTTGTAGTACAGAATTCTGAGAATTAGATGAGGTTTTTTATACCGCAAATGAGTACAAATTTCTAAAATATGTCAATGCTGACAACAATCAAACACTGGATGACAAAAATCCGTATTTGAAAAAAGAATTTGTCTACAAACAAAAAATTAACTTAGAATTAGCCGATATTGTAGTTATAAATCATAGTCTACTCTTTAGTGATTTAAAAAATGATTTTAGCTTTTTTGGGAAAGTTGAAAATTTAGTTATTGATGAGGCACACTCTATAGAAGATATAGCAACTGAAAGTTTAAAAAATTCATTTTCAATCAAAGTATTGGAAGATATGCTAAGTTATATAGAAGCTATTTTAAGATATAATTACATTGATATAACACCTATACAAACACAAAAAGTTGACTTACTTTCAAATATAAAATTATTTTTTGATATATTTTATTCTTATTTAAAAGAAAAAACTAACAATGATAATTTTTTTATTAATTCATTACTAGATGATTCTTTTTATTCTTTACAGACAGAGTATTTTTATAAATTGTGAGAAAATGTAAAAAATGCATTACTTGATATAAAGGAATCTCTTTTAGATGTGAAAATTGATTTTGCAAGAGAGATTAATTTAGTAGACAAGATAGTAGACATTGTAGACAAGATAGTAGACAAGGATAATAATCAAGAATATATAAAAATAGCACACTATAAGGAATATGAATGAGTAAAATTAGAATATACGATACTAGACATATGAAAATATCTAAGAACTAATTTTTGGGATTACCTAAATAATTGTTTTTTACTTAGTGCTACTTTATCTATAGCATCAAATTTCGATTATGTAAAAAAAACACTACATCTCGAGGAGTTTGAATTTATGGAATATAATACAGATTTTGATTATAAAAATCAAGCAGTCTTGTATATTCCAAAAGATTTAGGAAGTATAAAAAATAATTTTTCAGTTGTTACAGACTTTTTAAAAGATATTTTTAGCATAGTTAGGGGAAATACTATGGTTTTGTTTACATCCCTATCGGCTGTCAGAAATATATACATAAACTTAAATTTTTTTACTAAATCTATTTGATCTAAATTGTTAGCCCAATCAATAAGTGGTTCAAAAAACAAAGTTTTAGATGCTTTTTTACAAGAGCACCAAAGTAGTATAATACTTTGAACAGATTCTTTTTGGGAATGAATTGATATACCATGAAAACCACTAGAATACCTTATAATACATAAAATACCTTTTATGGTACCTACGGATCCAATATATATATCAAGAAGTAAATTGTTTGCAAATCCATTTTCTGATTACAGTGTTCCAAAATCCATATTGAAGTTAAAACAATGATTTGGAAGACTTATAAGAACAAAAAATGATAAAGGCATAGTTATTTTTTTAGATGATAGAATTCATTCAACTCAGTGGTGAAAAGTCTTTATTAATGCCTTTCCTAAAGATATAAATATGGTAGTTACAACAAAAAAACATATTATAGAATTATTAGCACAAAAGTAAATCTATATATTTTTGATTTTTTTTTAAAACTATGATATTATAAATTAAATTTATTTTAGAAAATTTTAATTATATATATACATATGGAAGAGATAGAAAAAAATAATAATTTTGAAGACTTAAATATCTTTAACGAGATAAGTCAAAATTCTAATATAAAAAATGATGCAAGTAAAATAAAAGGAGAAAATAACATTTATGATTATTTGAATTCTTATACAAATATATTTAAAATAATAAATTATTTGTTATTTTTAATTTTAATACTTTCTGCTACTTATGTGTACATACAAAAATCAGAAAGTTTTTATCAAAAGTCTTATTTAAATTTACTTTGCCCTTTGATTTTATGAAAGGAAAATAGTAATTATATATATTGAGAAGATTGTTCTTCATCAACTTCATATAATACAAAAATAACAAATGATTTGAATACCCTAGAACAAGAACAATTTAATAAAATAGTAAAAAATGTACCTAAAATATATGCAGTAACATCAAGTAATACTAAGGAAAAAGAATTTTTATTATTTAGAACAAAAGAAAGACTTAAAGTATTGAATATAATAGAGGAATTTGAGAAATTGAGAAATGAATATACTTATATTGATAAAAAAAAGATAGTATGTAATAATGTATCTATTGATTCAAAAAATGTTCTTACTGTTAATTGTGATGCATATTCTTCATATTGGGATAATGATATAATATGATATGATTGAATAAAAGAATTAAATTGAACATCTATATCAGTAGCAATGAGTTTTTTGAATTATATACAGACAAAATCTAGCAAGTTTACAATAATAAATAAACAAAAAACTTTTTCTCAAGAATTTACAGATATAGGTTTTTATATTTATAAAACCAGTCTTTCTTTAGAAATGAAATATAATTGAGATAATTTATCGTTTTAAAAAAATATATGATAGAAAAAACAAAAAAACCTAGTTACATTATAACATGATTCATATTTTCGACTGTTGTTTTAGTGGTATTTTCATCTTTAATGGCTTTTTTATTTTACCCTAAAATAAATGAAATAAAACAACAAAATACAGATACAAAAACAAAAATAGAAAATTATAAGAAGTTAAAAGAAAAATGAATGACTTTTAATGAATTTAATAAATTAAAAGGATCTTCCCAAGCAAGTCAAACAAATTTGTATGAACAATCTTTATTAAAAAATGTAGACAAACCTTTTTTTGATGCTCATTTTGTAAATAATAAAAAAGGAGAGGATTTTAATACTTTTTTTGATAAAAAGATAAAAAAAATTAATGAATTAGAAAATGATGAAGGTTATAAGAAGATGCAAGAAAGTTATAAAAATATATTACCCATATATGTAGAGAATAATCAAAAAAATGAAGAAGGTTTTATGACTGATTTTAAATTTGTAACATATATAGAATCTATTTTGTATACTTTTAATTTGGATATTGGAACTAAAAGTATAACTGTATGAAATTTACAGATGCTACCTGATTATGCTAATGATAAAGAAACTTCTAGTAATCCAACCATTTTTTATATACCATATAAATTTGATATAAAATGAAAGAAGTCAGATATATTGGATTTTGTGTACTTTTTAGAAAATGTAGGATCTATAAAAGTTAATAAGGAATGAAACATTGAGGTATTTGAAGATAATTTTATAAAAAAATCTTTAGTATGATTTGGTAGCTGATCTATACTTGAAAATCAAATAATAGATATAGAAAATATACAAATATCAGATTATATAGATTCTTGAACTCAAACTAAATCTAAAGGCGAAGATTTTATAGATTTTGTTAAGAGAACACAATGAGATGAAATAATAACTGTAAATATAGATGCTAGGTTTTATCTAAAATGAGCACCAGATCATAAAATTATGGAATCGATAGAAGAGATGTCTACAAAACATAATGAATTAAAAGGTAAATATGAAAAATGAAAAAATGAAGAAAATTTAACTCAAGAAGAAAAAACTAATTTAGATAGAGGGATTTCTGCTTTAAAAGAACTTGAACTAATTATATTTGATATTAAAAAAGATAAAACAGACTTAAATAATACATATAAAAAAGTTTTAGAAGTAAATAAATTATTAGATATATTACAAGAAGCTATAGAATAGAATAAAAATAAGTTAAAATAAAAATGCAATATAAAGAAATTTTAGAAAATCTAAAGAATTTAGTATACAAATGAGATAATGTGCAACAGATCTGTGATTACATTATTCTTTGAGCTGTGCTTTGAGATGCCTCTGATATACATATAGAACCTCTTAATGCATATGTAAGACTTAGATATAGAATAGATTGAGAATTGAGAGAAATACTTGAATACCAAAACTTTTTACATCCTTGAGTAGTTGCTAGATTTAAAATATTGTCAGAATTAAAAATAGATGAATCAAGAATTCCTCAAGATTGAAGAATAAGTAAAACAATAGAAGATAAACCACTTGATCTCAGAGTTTCTAGCTTACCAACAGTGCATTGAGAAAAGATAGTAATGAGAATAGTAGACAAAAGTAAAAAAATCCCACCACTTGATGGTTTATGAATAGAATGAAAAAACCTAAGACTTATAAAAAAAGCAATAGGATTACCAAATGGTATAATATTGAACAGTTGACCAACTGGATCTGGTAAGACAACTACACTTTATTCTGTACTTTCTATATTAAACTCTGTAGATGTAAACATAATGACAATGGAAGATCCTGTAGAAATACAAGTAGATGGGATAAATCAGAGCCAGGTAAAGCCAGATATAGGATATACTTTTGCATATGGATTAAGAACAGCTCTTAGACAAGATCCAGATATAATAATGGTATGAGAAATAAGAGATAAAGAAACTGTGGATATAGCTATAGAAGCAAGTTTGACAGGACATCTAGTTTTATCTACAATCCATACAAATAGTGCAGCAGAAACAATTACTAGAGTATTAAATATGTGAGTACAATGATTTTTGATACCAGCATCATTTAATATAATTATAGCACAGAGACTTATAAGAAGACTTTGTCCATATTGTAAGACACCAATGACATTGAATGAATTAGGTGCAGATACTGTGAAGAACATAAAAAATGCTATATCTTTTACTCCAAAAGATGAGTTAAAAGAGAGAGTTTGAGATAAATTACAAAATCCAGTTTTCTATAAAGCTGTAGGATGTGAAAAATGTGAAAATCTATGATATAAATGAAGAGTTTGAATATATGAAGTTCTAGAAATTACTCCTTGAGTAAAAACTATGATATTGGCCTGACAGTCAGCTTTTAATATAAATATTCAAGCAATGAAAGATGGTATGATATCTTTAGAACAAGATGGTATAATGAAAGCTCTTAATTGACTAACAACACTTGAAGAAGTCTATAAGGCCGCAAAGGTAACAGAATAATTATTAATTATTAATTTCCCATGTCTGATATAATAATCCTTGATAATAAAGATCAAAATACAAGAATTGAATGAAAGAAAAAAGATTCAGCTTTTTTGACTAAACTGAATAATATATTCATGTCCTTTCAAAAAATGAAAATAAGGGATAAGGTTATTTTTTATAGATTGCTTTCGGTTATGCTGGATTCTTGAATGACTATTATAAAAGCTTTAAGTATATTGGAAAAACAGGAGAAAAATAAAAGTACAAAACTAATGTATCAAGATTTTTTAATAAAACTTAAAGAATGAAAAAGTTTTTCAGAGTGTATGGAGAAATATTCTATATCTTTTACAGAATCAGAAACTGGTATGGTAAGATCATGAGAAAAAACATGAAAATTAAATGATGTACTTTTGAGTATAGCTGACCAAATAGAAAAAATATCATCTATAATGTGAAAACTAAAAGGAGCTTTGATATACCCAGCCATAATAATGGTGGTAGTAATGTGAGTTATAATAGTTATGATGGTTTTTGTTGTTCCTAAACTTTTAGAAATATTTGAAAATAAAGATGCTCTACCAGCATCAACAAAATTACTTATAGCTATATCAGATTTCCTATTAAGTTATTGATGGACTTTAGTTATATGAATTTTTATAAGTTACATATTTCTTGCTGTATGGATACAAACAGAAGAATGAAAATTCTATTTTGATAAATTCAAATTAAATATTCCTAAATTTTGATTACTCTATCAAAAATATATATTATCTAAATTTGCAAGAGTATTCTCAAATTTGATAGCTTCTTGAGTTTCTATAGTTGAATCTCTTAGAATTGTGTCTGGTTCTTTAAGTAATGAAATATATAGACAAAGAATATTGCTTTTAATGGAAGATGTAAAAACGTGAATAAAAATCCGGGAATCTATAGATAGTGATCCTTTGTTTCCAGATATGATGGTTCAAATGATACAGGTCTGAGAACAAACAGCCACATTGGATAAGACTATAGTTAAGGTAGCAGATTTTTATGATGAACAGTTTACACTTACAGTATCAACAATAAATAAATTAATAGAACCTCTAATAATAGTTTTTCTAGCTGTAACAGTATGATTTATTGCTATATCAATTATGCAACCTATTATGTGAATGGCAGATCAAATAAGTAAAAGTTAGGGAGTAGAATGTAGACAAAAATATAAAACAAAAAATCTCATTGTGAGATTTTTTGTTTTATATAAGCCGTAATTAAAGTAGACAATGTAGACAAGGTAAGTAGACAGAGAAGTAAATGTTCTGTCATTGCGATACTGCCAGAGTACAGGGGCACGAAGCAATCCATTTCTATTTCTTTTTCATGATTTTCTAGATTGCTTCATACTTCGCAATGACAATATAGTGAATTTAATAAAAGGGATTCTTCGTAAAAACTCTACAATGACAGTCAGTAGGTAATAATAAAATCACTTGACTTTCCCCATAATTTATGTAAACTCAGTGAAGATATCTCCATATACAAAAATTATAGAAAAACAGCCTATAATTTCTTCAAATAAAATACCTATTTTTTGGCTTTAAATACATATAATATAATATTGATAATATAAATTATAATTGCTATGTGAAGATTGAGTGAAATTAGCCTTTGGTGGTTTGACTAAAAAAGAAAATAGTATACAATTAGCGGGCTTATTATTTTTAGATCTTTAACATCTATAAATACAAAAACAAAAATCCCAAGATGTTTTGTTGTTGTATGACTTTGGAAGAAAGGAGGAAATTTATAAATGTCATCCTGAATTTGTGTTAACCGTCATCCTGAACTTGTTTCAGGATCTTTAATACATAATTTGTGACATAGATACTGCAAATTTACTTCAGAATGACAAATCTCCGATTTCCTTTTCTCTCCCAAAGTCGTGCACAATAGACTTTTGGGTTAAGGCTTTAACCTTTTTTCTAGCTTTTTAATAAAAAAGCTAATCAACCGTTTAATTTTATTATATTAAAACATTATTTTAATGTATAATATTTTTTAGATATTTAAATTATTATTTCAGGGCTTGCGATTTTATTTTATATATCTTTAATCTCTTATCTTTAATCTTTTGTATTTAATCTAATATTATTAAATATATTTTATTTTTTAATACAGTATACTTTATGAGTAACTTATTTAAAAAAATTACTTCTGCTACTATGGCTTTACTTATAGTTTTATCTATAGTAAGTCCAGTTTCAGGAGTTATGGCTGCTTACTCTACATTAGAGTCTGCAAACAAATTAGCTTCTCTTGGAGTTATAGTAGATAATTCAGCTAATCCTGCTAATTACAGATTAGGTGATTCTATAACTAGAGGAGAAATGGCTAAAGTAACTATGAAATTGTCAGAACAAGATGTTGTTGATGTTTGTGAATGAAAATTCGCTGATTTAACTTCTGCTGATTGGGCTTGTAAATATGCTGAAGCTGGTTTAGCTAACGGATATTTCGCTGCTAATACTACTTTCAGACCACAAGATAATGTTACAAAAGTTGAAGCATTAAAAATGGTTATGCAAGCAAGAGGTGTTGCTAAATCTAGCAATGCTGATTGGATGGCTGCTTATGTTGAAGCTGCACTAGAAGCTGGTATATTAGATGCTTCTTTTACTGACTACAACACTGTTGCTGTTAGAGGTTGGATTTTCCAAATTGCAGTTAATGCAATTGAAGGAATGGATGATGATGATGATGGTCTTCTAGATGATCTTCTTGGTAATTTAGATGATGAAGATACTGGTACTGGTACTACTGGTACTGGTGATACTGATGTAGTTGTTACTGGTTGAGTTCTAGTTGTTTCTCTTTCTCCTGAAACTGCTGATGCTGCCTCTATTCCTGGAGGTGTTAATGGTATACCAGTTGCTTCATTTGACTTAACTGCTGGTGATGAAGATGTTACTGTTACTTCTGTTACAGTAAAAAGAAGAGGTTTATCTGATAGTAATACTCTTACTGGTTTAGCTGCTTTTACTGTTGATGGTAGAGCTTCTAAAGCTAAAAATGATTCTTTAGAAAATGACACTGAAGCTACTTTAACTTTAACTAACGGTTTAGTTGTTAAAGCTTGAGAAACTACTACTCTTATAATCGTTGCTGATGTGAACACTGCAGCTAATGCTGCAAATGATGAATTCGCAATTGAATTAAAAGAAGTTGTTGCTTCTGCTTCTGTTGAAACTGAAGGTTCTTTAGTTGGTAACTCTCTTAGAGTTGGTTCAGTTGATGCTGCTACTCTAACTGTTGAAGATAATGGAACTGTTTCTAATCCTAAATTAGGAGAAGAAGGAGTTAACATATTCAAATTTCAATTAGTTTGAGATAATGATGATGATATCGTTGTTAACTCTCTTACTTTTAGATCTGATTCTTCAGATGCTGAAGAAGATTTAACTAACTTTAAACTAATGCTAGGTTCTACTGAACTTGCTGCAACTACTTCTATGAATGGAAAATATTTGACATTCAATCTAGTTGATTGATTTACTGTTGCAAATAGTAAAACTGAGAAATTCACTGTTACTGCTGATGTTATCGGTGGTGCTGGTGATACACTTTCTTGGTATGTTGATAAAAATCTAGATATCTCTGCTTTAGATACTAAATATGGTTACGGAGCTTCTATCAATATCGATGATGTTGATGTTGCTGCTGACCTATGAAGTTTCGTTGTTCAAGCTTGAGAATTAACTCTAGTTGATATCGATCCTGCTTCTGATAAAATGAGAGAAGATAAAGATGATGTAATCTTAGCTAAATTAGCAGTTACTAATGTAGCTGGGAAAGCTCTTGAATTACAAAAATTCTGAGTTTTAGCTACTCTTACTGCTGGTTCTGGAACTATAGGAGGTACTGGTATAACTCTTGCTACTTTATTCGAAAACTTTGAATTGGTTAATGAAGATACTGGTTCAGCTTACGAATTAGAATTAGTTAGCGGTGTTTACCAAGACTTAGATTTAAATATTGCTCTAGCTCAAGGAGTTACTAACTTCTTGTTAAGAGCTGATACTCAAGATTGAATTACTTTATTTGATACTGTATCAGTTGATTTCTCTCTTGATGCTACATTAGCTAGTTGAGTTGATGCTGCTCCAACTAATGGACAATTCTTCGTTGTTGAAACTGAAGATGATACTGTTGTTTCTGACTTTACTCCTTCTTCTTTAACTTGGAAGAAAATTACAGGTACTGAAGCAGGTGCTACTTTAACTCAATCTCCATTATCTGACTTAACAAAAGTTAGAGGTACTAAATGAGTTGTAGGTCTATTATTTGAAATTGATGCTGATGATTCATCTGCATTAACAATTGATGAATTAAAAGTATTTGTAGAACAAACTACTCAATCAGGTGTTACTTGAACTCCTGCTACTAATGCTACAATTTCTCAGGTAACTCTTTATAAATGATCTGTTTCAGATGCTAATTTATTAGATAGAGTTTCTTGATCTAATTTAGCTGCAGGTTTTGCAACTTTCGATTGATTTGAAGCTGTAATTGCTGCTGATGCTAAACAAACTTTCGTAGTTACTGTTGATTATGTTGATGGTGCTGATACTACTACTAATAGCCCATATACATTAACAATTAGAGCTAGTGATATATCTGCTGAAGATGATGATAATGATGATGTTGTTGTTTCTGGTGGTACTCTTACTTCTGCTAGAAATGTAACTATTACTAATTTTGGTACTCTTGCACTTTCTGAGGATGCTCAATATACTGATAATAGAGATGCTAAAACAATTTTAGCTGGTACAAATAAAACTATATTCTCTATAGGTGTACAAGCTACAAATGAAAGTGTTGATGTTGAAACAGTTGTATTTACTGTTGATACTGACCTTAGAAATGCTGTAGAAAGTGCTTCTCTATACTTAGGGGATACTCTTATAGCTACAAATTCTAATTCTGATTTCGCTTCTGGAACTATTACTTTTGATAGCTTAACTACTTTGATAATTCCTCAAGAAAGTAAAGAATTAAAATTGATGTTAAATACTGCTACAATTTGATTTGAAAGAGTTTGATTAAGTGTTGCTGGTGTTAATGTAACTCAAGTTGCATTATCTGATGCTCAATGAGTAGATTCTGGTAAAGCTGTTACTGGTGTTTCAGATACATCTACAGCTACATCTAAGGATGTTGCTATAGTTCCTGCTACATTAACTCCAAGTGTTGCTGTTAGTTTATTATCTTCTACAACTCCACAAATTAGATTAACTTCTAGTGTTGGAAGCAATGTAAAAGATACTTCTAACTCTAAACCAAATGCATTAGTTAATACTATAAGTTTCTCAAACCTTGGTACTTCTATTGCTTGAACTGGAGTTTATACACTTACTAACTCTGATGATTCTGCTGATACAGCTGTATGAGTTCTAAGTGGTAGTACTGTAACATTTACATTAACAGGATCATTAGATACTGCTAATAGAACTATTACTGCTGATTGAAGTGAAACATTTAAAATTACTATAACTGGAACTGCTGAAGGAGATACTGTATCTCTAACTCTTCTAGAAAATGGTGTAAATTACGATGTTGAAGCTTCTTGAGATAGTAATGATGCTACTAATACTGCTGGTACTACTATTAATCTTGGAAATGAACTTGATTATGGTACTAGATCTTACTAGTTTCAAAAATCATTGTTCTACTAAAAGAATTAATTTAGTTTTCAAAAAATCCCTTTTCCTTTCAGGAGAGGGATTTTTTGTTGCTTTATCTTTATGCTTTGACCAGTCTAAAAATCTGTGTGGATATAGACAAAGTCCACAATCAAAAATCAATTAAATAAGCCATAAATTAGGTATATAGTAGACAGATGTAACAAGAGATGTAGACATCTGGTACCGGTACTATATAAATTTGATTAATTCTTGAGATGCCGGTTTTAAACTCTTGAGAAGTATATATTTTTATATTGCATTAAAAAATAAATGTATATAATAAGAATATATGTTTTATAAAATTAGATAAATAAAAAGTATGATAATTTATTTAGATGAATCAAAAAAATTATGAGAATGAGAAATAGTTTTTTGAGGATTTATAACAAAACATAGTGTTTCGTATATAAATAAATTTTTAGAAAATAAAAAGAAAGAATACTGATTTAAAAATCTAAAATTAGAGTTAAAAAGTGTAGAAAAAAGATGAAAAATATTTTATGATAGAATGATAACAGATTCTAAATTTAATATTATTTCAAATAATATACTTTGAATTAGTGTAAATTGATATTTTACTGATAATAAAGATAAATATATAGAAATACTTAGTATTTTAATTTGAAAGATATATAATTGAATAAAAAATTATAATAAGGATATAATTATTATTTCGGATAAATTAGAATTTTGAAAAGATAATTGAAAAGTACAAAAAGAAATAATGGAAGTGATAAACTCAAAATATCCACTTTATAAATGATATAAATTTAAGTTTGCTAATTCAAAAAGTTATGCTTGAATACAAATAGCAGATTTGATAGCTTATGAACTTAGGCAAGTGAATATGAATAAATCAAAAAAATTTGATGATTTTATATTAGAAAATATGTTTAATATAGATTTAAGTGAAATTATTGAAATTTAAACAAAAAAAAGAAGTTTAGTCTTTGCTATACTTCACTGGATATGACCGTATTGTCTAAATACCCTCCATATAGATTCCTAAACTTTCTTAATTTTATTATATACTATTTTTTCTAAAATCAAAATTTTTATTAGAAAATTTAAAATGATTTGTTTTTCATATGCATAAGTTCAGAAATATATTGCATTTTAGAATAAATGTATATAATGAGAGTGTATAGTTTTATAATCTAAAAATTATGTATAAGCTAAATAAAATATTTTTGAAGAATTTTTTAGAGTTAAAATCTAATTTATTTATTCAAAATGAAAAAAATATTGCAAAATATAAAGATTTTGTATTTTCAATAAAGAGAGACATGCTTATTGAAGAATTAAATAGTAATAATAGAGTTGATTTTTTAATAAGAACTCAAGCATATCAAAGATTTGATAATTATTCTTGAGATTGGATGATTTTTATTGATTTAAAAAATAATTATAAAGATAAATTTGATTGAATTTTTGAGGAAAAAATAAATTTGCTTAATAAATCTATTCTATTAGAGAAAGAAATTTTAGATTTTAAGTTAAATAACTTTGATGAGTATTATACTTATAAATATAATGAAGAATTAGAAAATAAAAAAATGTGGGAACAAAGAGTTTTAGAATCAAATGGAAATGTTATTGTTGAATGATTGAATAAAAATATTATACCAAAAGATGAATTAAGGGATATACTTGAAATTCAAGTACTTTTATTTAAAAAAGAAAAATTTTTAGGATTTAGAAAACATATTAATGATATTAGTTTTGAATTTGAATTTTTAACATTTCATAATAATCATGTATTCTATTGATTTTTATTAGATGTTTATGATTATTTACTTGATTTTGATATTTTTAAGAAAGATTTTTATCTAGATTATCCAATTTTTGAAGTTAAAAAGCATAAGAAAGATAATCATTATAAATTTATGAATAATTTAATTAAAAATAGATTTATAGAAACTAATTATAATAATTATTTTTTATTAAATTCGGCTATTATAGAAAGTATTAAAGAAATTAAAAATCGTAAGTCTTTATTGGAGAAATTAATTAAAAAAAATAAATCTGACTGAATTAGTTATTATTCAGAAGAAATTGAAGAATTAAATAAAACACTAAATTCTTTTTATATAAAGAAGAAGGAATATAAATTAATTGAAAAATGTTTTTTAAAAGATGAAAAACATTCAGATGTTTATATTTTAACTAAAGAAAATTCAAAAAATCTAGCTTTAACAATGTGATACTCATTGAAAGATAAATTTAATTTAGATTTAAAATCTTACAATAAAATCATAAAATCAAAGTTTGAAATTGATATAAATTTTCTAACATATTAGTTATAAAAAAAGATTATTTTTAAATCAAAATTTGATTTTAGATAAAAAAATGTATAATTTGATTGTTATTTGATAATTTATTAAATTATGAAAACAATAAATTGAGAAATTTATTATGATGAAGGAGAATTTTCTAATATAATTGAAAAAGGTATTATGGAACAATCAGAAATATTAAGAAAAAATTTAAATAAAAAAAGAAATAAAAATAATTTTGTAAAAGAATTAACTTATGTATAAAGTTTATTTTAAAAATGAAACTTCTAATTATATTTTGAATTATTTTGAAAATTATAGAAAATATTATGAAAAATTATTTGAAGATAGTTGAATATGGTCTGAAAATCAAATAATTAACTCATATATAGATGAATCATTAAATAGATATAATGAATTGAAAGGTTTAATTGTAAAAACCTTAAAAGATGAAAATATTTTTTGAAGAAAAAACGATTATTCAATAATTATTAGCTGGAGAACGAAATATATTTTCATAAATTTTCATGAAGATAATGATTTGAAAGAAAGATTTGTTGTTAATATTTCAATTAGATAAAAAATATTTATATTTTCAAAAAATCCCTTTTCCTTTTAGGAGAGGGATTTTTTGTTGTTCTATTTTTTGAATAAAGATCTAATTTTAGATGAATTAGAAATCTAAACTATATTATATTTAGTATTTTGCGAATTTCTGTATTCAATAATTTGTTTTATTTTTTCAATTACATGAGGTTGTTTTGATTTAAGTTCATTCATTGAAAAATCCAGAATAACAACTAAATAACTATTTTCACCTGCTATCGCAGTAGCCATTCTCTTGTTATTTGTATCACTAAATAATGCCATTTCTCATAGTACTTCTTCAGCAACTACTTGTCATAACTTTACTTGTTCTCAATTTATATTTTTGAATATATCAATTTTTCAAGTTTTTAAAAAATACATTGCATTTCATTCATCTCATTCAGAAAATAAAGTTTCTCATTTTTGAATAATTCTATCTTGACAAAATACAGCTAAATTATCTCTTTCTTGTTGAGACAATAATTTAAGAATATCTAAACTGTCTAACATTGATGTCATAATTATAGTATTAAGAAATAAAAAAATATTTTTAAATAACAAAAATTAACATTTTTAAATTGATTATTTATATTCAATTTTGTAAATTTCAAGTATATCTCACATTTCAACAACAGTATTTCAGACAAATTTTATACCACATTCAACTGGTCATTCAATTCTTTTTATTTCCTCAACTCATACTTTCAATGATTTAATATCTCATCTTCATACCATTTTATCTCATCTTATTACTCTTATTTTAGCTAGATTTTCTATATTATTATCTATTTTTAATTTTAATCATAGAATCATAAATTCTTTAGATGTATAGAAAATTCATCAAACAGTCGCTTTTCATAAAATAGTTTCAATTTCTTTTGGATCAAGCATTCAAGTTATAATTTTTTCTACTTTTTCAGTAATATGATAGATTATTTTACTATTTATAAACTCGATTTTTGTTGTTTCTAAAACTGATTTCGCAGTTGGAAGTACAGAAACTCCAAATCAAATAAGAATAGCCTCACTTCATTTACACATTAGTATATCACTTTCAGTAATATTTCAAACTCAAGAATGTATTATCAAAACTGAAGTTTCATCTGTAGATAATTTAAGTAATGATGATTTTAAGGCTTCAAGACTTCAATTTGTATCAGCTTTTATTAATATTTTTAATTGTTTTAAATTTCCAGATTTTATTTTCGACATTATTAAATCAATACCTGTTAATGCTTTAGATTTTCTTGCTTGCATTATATTTGTATATTCATTAGCCATTTGTTTAGCTTTTTCTATATCAGAAATAACTTGAAGTATATCTCATCAACCAACTACTTTATCAAGTCATATAATCATAACAGGATCACCTGGAGTAGCATTTTTAACTCATTTAAAAGTATAATCTTTCAATATTTTTACTTTTCAGTAAGAATCTTTACATACTATACTATCTCATTTATTTATAGTTCATGTATTGATTACAACAGTTGCAATTGGTCAAAGCTTTAAATCTAAGTGTGATTCTATAACAGTTGCTACTGCATTTCTATTTGGATTAGCTTTTAATTCTTGCATTTCAGCAATAAGTAATATAACTCAAAGTAAATCATCTATTCAAAATCAAGTTTTAGCAGAAACGGGAATCATAGGAACATCTCATCCCCAATCTTCAGGAATAAGTCAATTTTCAGATAATCAAGCTTTTACATTATCTGGATTTGCTCATTCTTTATCCATTTTATTTATTGCTACAACAATAGGAATTCAGGCTTCTTTTGCATGATTTATACTTTCAACTGTCTGTGGCTTTACTCATTCATCAGCAGCAACTACAAGTATCGCTATATCTGTTGATCTAGCTCATCTTGCTCTCATAACTGTAAATGCTTCATGTCAAGGAGTATCCAAAAATGTTATTTTCTCTCAATTATGTTCAACTTGGTATGCTCAGATACTTTGAGTAATTCCTCATGCTTCTCAAAAAGCAACTTTTGTATGTCTTATATGATCAAGAAGAGATGTCTTACCATGATCTACATGTCACATTATACTTATAATTGGGGGTCTTTTTACTAGATTTAGAGGATCTTCTTCAGATAACATATTTGATATATTTCAAGAAACAAGATCATCAATATTTATTCAACTAGAATTATCTTTTATCAATTTAACTCAAAAAATCTCAGCAATTATATTTGCAGAATCAAAATCTATTTTACTATTTATATTTACCATCATCCCATTTTTCATAAACTCTGCTATAAGTTTTGAAAAAGGAACTCCTATTTTTTCTGATAATTCTTTTAGTGTCAATACTTCTCATATTACTACATCTTCTCAAGTACGAGAAGTAAGATTTTGAGAGATTGTATCTATATCTCTCTCTTCTTTTTTCTTTTGACTGATTTTTGATCTCGTAAAACCTCTATCTTTTTCTGTACCATCTTCATTATAGCTTATATTTCTTCTAGAATCATTTCTTCTAAGTAGACTTTTTCTTTTTTCGAAAAAATTAGGATCGTAAGGTTTCTTATCCTTACTTTTCTTATCTAATTTAGTAGCACTAATTTTATTATCAAAAAATACATCAACTTTTTTATATGGAACTGTTTTTTCTGTAGTAGTAGTTTCCTCAGTTTTTTTAAATTGAGTTTCTTTTTTCTCATTATATTGAGATGGAATTATGTCTTTTTTAGGTTCGATTTTTCTAAATTTAAATACTTTTTTTTCTTCTTTTACTTCATTTGGTACAGTTGGTTCACTAGCAAATTCAATAACTTTTTTTATTACTTTTTTATCAGTAGAAAAAACTTCTTCTATTTGTTTAGGAGAATCAATGCTTTCTTCTTCTTTTTCTTGAGTAGGTTCATCTAAAATTTGTTTCTCTGGAGAATGTACAACTTCTTGTAATTCACTTTTTTTTGAAACAAATTTCAATTTTTTCTTCACGGAAACTCAAGACTCGGAAGAATCTTGTTTATTTATATTCAGATAATAATCATCAACTATTTTTTCTACCATTAAAGTAATTTAATATATATAATAAAATTTTCCCAAATAATAAGGTTTTTTGCTTTTTTGTCAAAAAAAATATAAAAACTTGTAAAAATCTTTTTTTTTATTAATCTATAAGTCATAAAAAATTTATATATTAAATTAATGATAGTGGAAGATATAATAAAAAATATTGTAGAGGAGTTTTTCTCTAAAATGCTTGTAGATTTTTCTAATTTAGATGTAAAAAAAGAATTAGAAAATATTTATTATATTAAATTAGAAACAACGGATTCTTCTCTAATTATCTGAACTAGATGAAGAAACCTAGAAGATATAAAAAACATTTTAAAAATATTGATAAATAAAAGGGCAGAAGAAAACATAATTATACATATCGAAGTAAATGATTATTTGAAGGCAAAAGAAGATAAATTAATTAGTTATATAAAAAATAAAATAGATTATGTAAAAGACACAAATAAAGATTTTAGATTACCATTTTTTTCAGCTTACGAGAGAAAAAAAATACATTCTTATGTTTCTGATTTAAAGTCTGATATCTATACAAAAAGTGAATGAGAGTGAAAAGATAGGAGATTATTTATATGTAAAAAGAATAATAAAATGACTATAGATTTAGATTGAGTTGATATTTAGAAGAATACAGAATGTAGGATATAGAATTTAGGATAAGTTTTCTATTCTAAAGTGACAAATACTTTTATACTTTGATTTTATGAAACAAAAAAAAGCAATAAAAAAAATATTATTTATACTATCTTTAGTATTTATTTTGTTTTTATTTTATCAGATTAATAATCTAAATTATAATAAACAAAAACAAATTCAAGATAGTTTTGTAAATCATCCTGAAAATCTTCCAACTAATGAAGTTGCTAAAATTACTAGTTTTTGATTTAGAAATATAAGAGCTGATTTTTATCGGTTGAAAACAATACAATATATATGATGAAATGCTATAGCTGCAGAATATAAAAAATATCTTTATGCGATAATTGATTTAGTAACTGAATTAAATCCATATTTTGAGCATCCTTATATAATAGGGCAATTATTATTACCAGACTATAATGATAGATATGAAGACCTAGACGATAAAGAACAAGAAAAACATATAAATGAAGCAGAAAGTATATGATTAAAATGAGTTAAAAATTTTTGTAACAAAGAAAAATTAGAAAAAATAAAAGGTGAATATGATTTAAAAAAAATATGGGATAACAAAGAATTTGTGAATCCTTGCCAATCTTATAAAGTACCATTTTATTTAGCTTATACTTATTATTTTCACAAAAATGATGCTATAAATGCAGCTTTTTATTATAAAGTTGCTAGTGCTAATAAAGATACTTTAGAATGAGCAAAAATTCTTGCAGCAATTATGCAGTGAAAATGATGAGATAGAGAAAAATCCATATTTATGTTTTTGACTTTGGCTCGTAGTGTAGTAGATAATAATAAAGTAGAAGATCTTGTATGTAAAGAATTAGTTAACAATATAGAAAAAATAAATAAAATAGATTGAACAATAATTGAATGATTAGAAAAGGCATTGATTATGGCCTTTTGAAATTTTGATGAAAAAAAAGAGACAGAAATATTAGACTCAAATTCTTGTCATAATTATTTAAATAAAGCAGTCAGAGAAATAAATTTATATTATTTAGATGAAGCTAATAAAAAATACTTTACAAATACTTGAAAAAATGCTAGTGATTCAAAAGAGTTATTAGAAAATGGGTATATAGATTACACACCCAAAGATTTTCAACAATATAAAGATTATTGAATAATATATAAATTTAATAAAAAAATAGGATACTTTGACTATGAGATGTGAGATAAATAATTTTAAAAAATATGATAAATAAAATAATTATAAAGTTTCTCTTATTTTCCTTGATATTTATAAATGCTTTTTTTGTTGTAAAAGTATATTGAGGAGACAATTTTTCTGATATATTTTTTACTGTAGATGTTAAAAATATTACTTCAGGTATATGAATGGATAGTGTTTCATGAGGTACATTAGATTCTAAAGCTAATAATTTATTTGATCAAATAAGAGAAATTCTTATGGTTGCAATATGAGTTATTTCTTTATTTGTTGTTTCTATATGAGCTTGATATATGATATTTTATAATTGAAAAGAAGAATTTTTAACAAAATGAAGAAGCATGATATATACAGGGTTTTTAGCTTTATTTATAGCTTTGACTTCTTATTATATTATGAATTTTGTTAGATATATCTTGTATAATTAATTTATTGCTTTTAAAAGATTTTATTTATGAAAAAAATTATATTATTTTTTGTACTATTAAATTTAAAAATTAATACTGTTTTATGAAATGAGCCATACATAGGATGTGATTGATTACCTTGATGTAGTTCTAGTAGTGCAGGTGCATTAAAATTTATATGAAAAATTGTTGCAGAGCTTATAAAATATGTTGCAGTGGTTGCAGTAATAGCTCTAATACTTGCTTGATTTATGTATATATTTTCTTGATGAGAAGAAGAAAAAGTTAAAACAGCTAGAAAATGGATTATTTGGTCTATTGTAGCTGTATTTATATCTATTTCTTGATACTTTCTGATAAATCTTATAAATGATGCTAAAATTGATTTATAATTTAAATAAATGTTATGCAAAAATTTTTAATATCATTAAAAATATTGTTTATACTAATTACAAACAAATTGATAGCTAGTAATGTTTTCGCATTTGATGCATACGATATTGATCCTGAAAATGATGGTGCTGAAAGTATAATAAATTTGTCATGATCTACTTGATTTAGCTTATTAGATAAAATATTTGCATGAATAGTTAATCATATTTTTTGAGTATTAGCAGTTATACTCATAGGGGTTTTTATATATGTATGATATCTTTTTATAACATCATCTTGAGACGAGGCACAATTTAAAAAAGCATGGAAAACTTTTGTTTATGCTATTATATGAATAATTATTATAATATTATCTTTTAGTGTAATTAAGCTTATTTCAAAAGTATGAATATAGTTTTAGGTATAAACCCAAGGAGCAATAATATTTAAAATCAATCAAGATAAAAGTAATAAGATAAGCCCAAGAAGTGTTTTTGTGATATTTTCTTTTGCTTTTGCTTTTAATCCATCATTCATTCATGCCATACTAAGCATAATTCAGTTTATTATTATATACAAAACTCAAGCAAGTCATGTAATAAATGTAAAATACTTGATTATTTGTCATATTCATTTATTTATAGATCAAAATCAGGATTCTATTGTACAAGTATATACTCAATCAGCATTAATCTCTTCAGAACATTCACTAATTACAGAATGTAAATTTATAGGAATTTTTACTATAATATTAGATGCATATATACTAGAA
Source organism: bacterium (assembly GCA_024635475.1). Taxonomy (GTDB): domain Bacteria; phylum Patescibacteriota; class Gracilibacteria; order BD1-5; family UBA6164; genus Altimarinus. The sequence goes on from JAGXIW010000003.1 coordinate 234,883, forward strand.
TAAAATAAAGAAGAAATTATAAAAATTATAACAAGAAGTAATTTTTTCATAGTGGGTTTCATTAAGGGGTAAATGTATTTAATTCAAGTAAAATAGCATAAGAAGCTAAAAAGATCAAAGTTCATAAAAATATATAGATAATTATGTCTTTTGCTTTTTTTACTTTTTCTTTGTCTCAACCTGAAGTTATATAATAATATCAAGCTAGAGTTAAGAAGAACAAACCAATTAAAGGAGCGATAAAAAGTAATAAATTAGCAATAGTAGCAAAAATACCAACTCAGACATTCATATCTCAACTAAATGCAAATCATCTCCATACTTCTATAAATCATACTAATACCAATGCTATTATAGAATATAATATCTTGGTTTTTGCTTCTCAAACAGTTTTTGGATCCTTTCATCATAAAATTAATTTTATTCATGTGAAAATAAATATAAATAAAGCTATAAAAAATATCAAGATTTCTAAAAGTCATACTATATAATTAAAAAAAATACTAAAACTTGGTCATACTATTGTTCATATTCAATCGTCAGACCAGTTTGTGGATGTTCAGTTTTTCTCTCAATTGTTAAAAAATGCCTCATAAATAGCTCAAGGGATACTTATAAATATAACTCATATCAAAGAATACCAAATCTGTCTTTTAGCAGATTTTATTTTTTCTTCATCAGTTCACATTGACATAATCATCTTGGCTCATGCATATACCATAAAAAAGATAAAAACTCATAATAATATAGTTTTTATGCTTCATAGTAATGAGTATCATGTATCATTTATTCCTTCCATCAATTCTCAACCGTTAGGATCTATAGAAACATTTATTACATCACTATTATTAATATTTTTAACAACTCAAGCAAATGATATGTTTGGATAAATTAAACATAACAATGACAAAATTATAAAGATCTGTAGGATTATTTTCTTAAACATTTTAATTTATATAAGAAATAAAAAAATTAAACTGTAGGTATATTACTTCAATCAGGTCAAATAAAAAAAGTTAGAATTAAATAACTCACTGCAAGTATAAAAATTCATATAAAGGCATATACTATTGTAGTTCTTCATTTTTTTAATTTTTCTTCATCTCAGTTAGCAAAAATTATATTGACTCAAGCATACATAATCATAATCAAAGTTACTATAGCAACAAATCAATTTACCCAATTTATAAAGTTTATAAACATAGAAGCCATAGATCAAAAATTACTTTCTTTTTCTATTGTCAATGTTGTTAATCAGTAAGCATCTGTTGGATATTTTCAGTAAATAGCAATAATTATTCTTTTAGAAAGTATAACTAAAAAAATTCATAACGTTGCATAAATTATTGAATCAATTCATTTTTTTTGTTTTTCTTTGTCTCAATTAGCAGATAAAAGTCTTATAAAGCTATAAATAGCAATAAGAATAAAAAATATAACGGCTAATGTTTCTAGTAAATTTATAATAGGAATAAATATAGTACCTATTAAATTTGAAGCAAATGTGGAAACTCATTGATCAAATGTATTAACCACAAAAGAATAAGATATTTGCATAACAAAAATTCATAAAGTTATCCAAATTAATCATTTTTTATAGTTTTCAAATCATTCTTCTGAATTACTAGAAAATAATAGTTTAATAGTAATTATTAAAAAATAAATAATAGCAAGAGCATAAAAAAGATTTTTTACATCCTTAGCTATTAATATAATAATATCTTTTATTCAGCTAGCTCAGGCTTTCCCCCCTGGATCTAAAAATACATTACAAGAATGGCAACTTTCAAATATATCTAAACGATCATTAGATGCTCAATTAATAGCTGAGCTTATTTTAACATCAGAACTAGCTTCAATTGTAGAAATATTAAAAAATACAAATAAGTTAGAAAAACATAATAGAAATACAAAATAAAGAAAGATTTTTTTTAACATAGGATTAATAATTAACAATTAATAATTTAGGGGATATGGAATTTTATCTTCGGCGAACTGGATTGCTTCGTTACACTCGCAATGACAAATAACTTATACACTCTTTTCAATCTCTCAATTTGGTTGTACCGGGACTTCTTCATTTTTTGGAGCATCATTATTTAAAGCAGTAATTCATAGACGAGCCTCTATTTCCATATCTACAAATTTCTTTTTTCTACCAAATTTTTTTCTAGAATATTCTTTTATAATTTCTGCAACTTTATCGTTTCTATATGTTTCATCCCAAATAGTTTTAAAATCAAAAGGACGACTCGATGCATTATCTATATTTAATTTACAGTAAGTTGTGTAATTTGCAATTCAAATTATATCTTGTTGTGATAAAAGTGGGGCATATTCCTTTTCTAGATATTCTGCATCTTCAGCTCAGACTTTGAAACTCATTATGGTTCATACATTTCAAAATACAGCATCTTTTATAGCAGGTTTTCATCACTTACCATGTTTATCACCACTTCATCATATTTGAGCTATAAATTGGTGAGCCATAATTAAAGCAAGGCGATATTTTCTAGCTTCAGATAATATTTCTCCAAAAGTATCTGTTGCAAAATTTTGAAATTCATCAACATACAAGAAAAAATCTTTTCTTTCACTTTCAGGCATATCAGCTCTACTCATAGCAGCCATATTTATTTTTGATACAAAAATAAGTCATAAAAGTTGTGCATTTAGAGCTCAGATTTTTCATTTTGATAGATTAACAAGCAAGATTTTCTTCTGATCCATTACTTCTCTTAGATTAAAAGCAGATTTTGTTTGTCAAATTATATTTCTTATAGTAGTATTTGTTATAAAAGGACCAAATTTAGCAGAGAAGTAAGGTATCATTTCTTGTTTTTCTCTGTCTCAAGTACTTGCATATTCATGATCCCAAAAAGCTTTTACAATAGGATTTTTAACTTTACTTGTTTTATATTTCCTAAATGCCTCATCTACAAAAAGTCTAGGAACATCAATAAGAGTTCCTCATTCTTCTTCATCTTCCATTAAAGTTAAAGCACCATTACGGAAATAATGTTGTATACGAGGTCAAAATACTTCATCACCAAAAATTTTTATAAATATTTCAGTAGCATCTAATGCTGCTCTATCCATTTCTCTAACTCTAGCTTCAGGGGTTGTTGAAATTATATCAAGTATATTTAGTCACATAGGTCTTTCATCGTCACTAGGGTCAAAAACTATTACATCTTTTGCTCTTTCTTTAGGAATATATTTTAATACATCTTCAACTAAATCTCAATGAGGATCAATAACACAAATTCAGTCTCAATTCCGTATGTCTTGTCTTGCAATATAATTAATAAATACTGATTTTCAACCTCAAGATTTTCAAATTACATAATGATGTCTTCATCTATCTTTTTTATTAAAATATACAGGAGTTTTTTTATTTCTATATTCATTCCATCACATCAAAACAGCATCCTTAAATACTGGAAATCATCATAAAGTTTTTTGTAATAATTTTTTTCATCAAAAAGCATCTTTTTCTTCTAAAATTGTAGGTTCAATAGGTGTTTTTAAATTATGTGGAGTAGGTAATTTTTTATAATCTAACCATTTTATTAAAGGAGATTTATTATAATTTATATCAGGAAAATGGTACATTGTAGATATTTCATCGACTGAAAAAGTAGATATATTTTGAAAAAATCATACCAATTTATATTTAAATCAAAAATATATAGCTGGAGTAAAAATAAAACTAAGTCAGTCTTCTCTCACTTGAGGATTATCAAGAGAATTATTGTATTCATCAGTAAAAATAGAGGAAGCTCCTATTATTGCATTTACTCAGTCCAAAACTAAATCTTTTGAATTGCTACTAATTATAATTCTAATTGAAGCATTAAAAGCTGGTTGACTTGCTGCCTCTCACATTATTTTTTGACTTTCTGTTTCAGCTTGATTAAATATCTTATAAGCATCTCAAGAACTTGCTCAAGGAGCATTATTTCAATCTTTTATCATACCTTCAGGTCACTGTATCATAGCTACAATAGGATTCCATAAAAAATCTGCATAAGCAAATTTTTTCTTTTTGTTATATTGTCATTTAGATACAAGTCAGGCTGCCTTTTTTGCTTTATTGTTCCATTTTGATCAAATTGGTTTTATAACTATTTGAAAAATAGCTTTATCTTCTTTTCATAATCATCAAAATACATTAGTGAAATTATTTATAGGATCATTTTCAAGGTACTTATAAGATTTAATAGGAAATACATCATCATTTTGTTTTTGCAGTGAAACACTTTTTATATTGTATCATTTTTCTCTAAGATTTATATATTCTTTATCTTTATCAACAATTTTTATTTCGGCATCTGTATAGATTGAAGTTACATGCTGAGATATAAGATTAAAAAAGTTTTTATAAGTAACAATAAAAAATGAAACTTCTCATTTCTCATACACAAGTTCTAAAGATAATTTAGCATGTTTAAAAATAAAATTTACTATTGATTCTTTAAATCAGACATCACTCATCTTGTGAATAGATTTATAAAACATAGACATAATTCAGATTTTTTCTTTGAAATCTTTTTTAGTTTCATGTTCCTTATCTAGTTTACTATCATTTCTAGGAAGTGTTATTTTGAGATAAATTAGATTTTTAGAATAATAAATTTCAAATAATAATCTTGTAACCTTTATAATTATAATAATTCATACAATAATTGTTACAATATAAAACAGAGACCAAAGTAAATTTGAAAAAAAATCATAAATATCTGGAAAAGATGAAGTTTCTTTTTTTACACTATTAATTACACTTGCTTGAGATTGCGATCAAATAAGTTTGGCAAAGGCTGTTGGAGCCGTTAACAAAGATATTATAAGTACATAAAATAATTTATTCATTTCGGATTATTTTTTTATTTATATATTCTATATTATTATATCATAAAATTTTTTAAAAATCTAAGAATTGCCTTTGACATTACATACATATGTATTTAAATTTAGTATTTATAGTCAAAAATGTTTAAAGGGAATTTTTGAAACTTGTAATTTTTTAATATTAAATTTTTTATTTTGTTTTTTTTTATTTTTTGGTATACTTTTTCAGAATTAAATTTGATTAATAAAAATGTAGTTTTATTTTAACAATCTTGTTATATTTTATAATTTAAATGAAAAAAATGAAAAAATTTATTATACTTGTAATGATTTTTTTTAGTTTATTAAAAATATGTTATGGTGATAACTGAGATCTATTATATGTTACAAATATTTATACTTCAACACTAAGTTCTTCAGATGAATCAATAGCTGTTGTTAATGCAACTTTACATAAATGATATGTAGTTTTAGAGTTATGAACTATATGAGATTATAAAAAAGTATTATTAACAGATAATAAAATATGATATATATTAAGTACTAACTTAAAAAATAATAATATAAATCCTTTAAAATTGTCTTGAAATGCTTGAGATATAATAAGTAATTCTATATTATATAATATTCCATTTTCTTATTGAAATAAAATTGCTAGAGTTAATAAATGAGAATCTTTTAAATTGTTACACCCCAATTATATAAATAATAAATATGTTAAAATAGTATTAACAACTTGAAAAAACAAATGATATATATGATTCATAGAGTCAAATTATATAAAAACAAAATTTATTGATTGATATAAAAATGATATAGATAGTTTTATAGAAAAAAAATCAAAATCTTATGAATCTGAAGAATTAGAATTAAATTCTGCATCTGAAGAGTCTTCAACTGAACTACCTCAAGTTGTTGTTCCACCTCAAGTTGTTGTTCCACCTAAAGCTATTCTACCGCCTGTAGTTGATGTACCACCTCAAGTTGTTGTTCCACCTAAAGCTATTCTACCGCCTGTAGTTGATGTACCACCTGAAGTTGAGGTACCACCTGAAGTTGATGATGATCTTAAAAAAATACTAGATGGTTTATTTGATTAAATTAAGTATTGAATATATCTAAATTTAGTTTTGGTATATAATAAATATTTTTACATCTTTCATTTTATTGTTCTCATAAAGCTAATAAGTTTATATAAAAATTTATTTCTCACCCAGATATAACTTTCAGAAACTTTTATAATATCTTTGGTAAGTTTTAGTTTAAAATCAGTAACTCATATTAAACTTGACTTAGTATCTCAAGGACTTGCAATTCATAAGAAATCATAATATTTACTTCATATTTTCTTAGCTTTTTTTAAAGCTGTCCATTGTAATAAGTAAGGTGCCATAAGATTTCTATATTCAGTATCATTCGTTGATGCTCAATAATAATATATACTTACATCTTTATCAAAGATAAATATTCAAGAAGCTACAGGTTTATCATCTTTGTAAGCAATAAGTAGACAACTTTCTTTTATAGTTTCTAAAAAAGTCTGATAGTAGACAATATTATTACCTGAGAAACCATCTCTGGAAGTAGTTTCCATCATTAAATCATAGAATATTTTTATATTGTCTATTGTCTTGTCTACTTCCATCACTTTGATTTCTTTTTTTTCTGCTAACTTTATATTGTATCTTCATTTTGGCTTCATATCTGCTAGAATTTGTTCTTCCGTTTTTGATAAATCAATTATTGCAGTGTAGGGAGTTATAAACTTTTTGTAGTATCATGATTTAAAATATCTCTGTCATTCTGAACTTGTTTCAGAAACTTTGATGTTTTGATTTGAGTCTAGTCAGTGTATTATGGATCCTGAAATAAATTCAGGATGACAATTTAGTTGTTCAGGATGACAATTTAGTTGTTCAGTATGACAATATTTTTTTTCTAAATATTCTTTTAAATTATATGTCTCAATCTGAATAAATAGACATTTTTCTTGTCTACATAAATTGATAAGTTTCTTGTCTACAATACTAGTATTTTTGCTTTCTAATCACAAAATAAAAAGTCCATATTGTCATAAACCTATACTTCTTTTTTCTATTTGTAAATCATCTACAAACAATATTTTTTCAGCTTGTTTTGATTTAATAAGCATTTCTCACCGATTTTTTTCTTGCCAAAAAGACATATAAAAGTATTAATAAATATTCAGATTTTTACAATCTTCACTTATATATTCTAAGCAAAGTTCTTTAAATATCAGTTCTATTTTATTTTTTGTATTATTGTCATAGTTTTCAAATTTGAGTTCAAGAATTTTATCTCCATTTTCAAAAAAATCTACAAAAATTATTATAGAATTAAAAAAATAACTACTTCTTTTTCTGCTAACTATTTTTATATCATCTCAGTAAATTTCTCTAAATTCATCAACAGTATCAGAATCAACAAAAAAGTTTATTATATTTCTTTCCTCATAATCTTTGTTTTTAGTTAGTGGTCATTTATACATAAGTATATATTTACCAAAAGCTATTTTTCTAATAAGTAGGATTTCATTATCTCATATAATTCTTCAATCTATATAATCTGGTGAAAAATAATAATCTGTATATTCTAAATCTCATAGATATTGAGCTCCTAACTTTAAAAGTATTTCAAATATTTTGTCTGTAGAAAAGTTTGAAATAATGTATTTTTTTTGTAGGTCAAGAATTTGAGTTTGTCCTGATTCTAAAAAAGCATCATATTCATTTGAAATTATAAAATCTGCATTAATTTTTGTTGGTTCTATATATTTATCATTCATAGGTTCAACAGTACCCAAAAAGTAATCAAGTATATCCTGTGGTTTTTGACCTGTTCTTTTTATATCTCTAAATATCCTTCTTAAAATTCTTCAATGAGTTCATAAATCGACAAATATTTTTAAATCTCATAAAATCGTAATTTTATCATTTAATGCAAACAATCATTCTATTATTATAATCTTTTTTGGAATAATTTCTATTTTATCTAAAATTGGGCGACCATTTTTAAAATCATATTCTGGAATTTTTACAGTCTCTCAAGATTTTAGTTTTAAAAGGTGTTCAAAAAATAAATCTAGATTTAAAGCTTCAGGTTGATCAAAATTAAGATTGTGTTTTTCATAATATTTTTTTCATCTATAATAATTATCCATCGATAATAAAATAGCATTTCAGTCAAAGTAATCCAAAACTTTTTTTGCTACCTGAGAAGTTTTACCACTTGCAGATCATCAAGCGATAAGAACAATGATATTTCATTCTTTTGTTTCAATTAGTTCATTAATAGTTTCATTTGTCTTAAAAACTCAAGCTTCTAATTCATATATTTTTTGCATAGATACGAAGATTAAATTTATTTTTTATTAATATGTTTTTCAGCATTTAAAGTAAGCTTTCTACCTCTTGGAGTTCTCTCAAGAAAACCTATTTGAAGTAAATAAGGCTCTACTACATCTTCAAGAGTGGCTTCTTCTTCTCAGACTGCTGAAGCAATAGTATTTAATCAAACTGGTCAAGAATTGAATTTATAATAAAGAGTTTCAATATATTTTCTATCGAGATAATCAAGTCAAAGATCATCAATTCATATATTTAAAAATATTCTTTCGAGTTCTTTTGCGACATTTATATCGTGTCAAATAGTATGATAATCTCTAACTACTTTCAATAATCTATTTGCTATTCTGGGAGTTCACCTTGATTTTTTTGAAACAAAACATAAAGAATCTTTACATAAATCAAGTCAAAGTATGCTAGAATTATTTGCAATAATTTTTTCTATATCACTCGAATCATAAAAATCAAGTTTCAATATATTTCAAAACCTGTCTCTTAGTGGTGAAGATAAAGCACTTAGTCTAGTTGTAGCTCAAACTAAACTAAATTTTTTAAGAGGTATTTTGACACTTTGTGCTCAAGTACCTGCTCATACCATTATATCTATGGTAAAATCTTCCATAGCTGTATACAAAATCTCTTCTATTTGAGGTTTAAGCCTGTGAATCTCATCTATAAAAAGTATATCTCAATCATTTAAATTTGAAAGTATGCTTATTAAGTCAGATTGTTTTTCTACTGCTGGTCCTGAAGTTGATTTCAGACTTACTCACATCTCATAAGCAATTATATTACTAAGAGTAGTTTTTCATAATCATGGAGGACCATAAAAAAGTATATGTTCCAATGTCTCATTTCTAATTTTTGCTGATGATATAGAAACAGAAAGATGTTTTTTTATAGAAATTTGTCAGACATAGTTCTCAAGAGTCTTTGGTCTGAGAGAGTTTTCTATAATTGTACTATCTGTATTTATAGCTTTAGGAGAAATTAATCTTTCTTTTTTTACGGATTCTATCATTATAAATGGATTAGGGATCAATATATAGAAAATAGTACATTAGTTTAAAACTTATTCTTTGGTAGTTATTTAATTTTTTATATTTTATATTTTTTTATATTTTTGTAAAGTTCTAAATTTATAAAGGTTTCTCTTTGATGATAAATAGAAGTATTTTTATATTAAGTTTGATTTTTTTTTAAAAAAACTTAATATAAGTGTACTTAATTTTAAAATTAGGTATAGATAAATTAAATAATATTAAAAATAAGTCAACTCAAATTGATTTTTAAAAATAATATAATATTTTGATATTAACAAAAAATGTCAATTTTATTATATTTAGAATAGCCTAGAATCGTATAAATAATTTTTATATTACATACTATTTCAAAATTTATGTCATTTGACAATCACACTATTTTAATAAATAAACAAAATTATGAATATACTAAATTTTATTTGGGTCATTTTTTGAATGGCCTTAGCTACTGTTATATTTTTTGTGTTAGAGAATGTAAGACTTAAAAAAGGAACATCTAAATCTACAAACCTTGTTAAAGATGCTGAAAAAAAGAAAGAATATATTTTAAATGAAGCAAGGGATGAAAAAGAAAAAATGTTAAAAAGTGCTAAAGAAGATAGAGACCAAATGCTTAAAGAAGCAAAAGAGGAAAGTAATGATATAATAAAAAAAGCTGAAAAAATAGAAGAGAGAATTATAGAAAGAGAAGAAAAAATAGAAAAAAAATTCGATGAAATAACTACTAAGCAAGAAGATTTAATAATTCAAGAAGATACTTTAAAAGAAAAAAAACTAACTCTTAATTCTAAAATTGAAGAGTTAGAAAATAAGTTATCAGAACTGTCTAAATTATCTGAAGAAGAGGCTAAAGAATTGTTTTTGTCTCAAATAAGATGAAAATATGAAAAAGATGCACTAGGTTTGATAGAAAAACACAAAAAAAATGTTGAAGATAGAAAAAAAGAGATTGCTAAAGAAATTATTATAAAATCAATACAACAATATGCTTGAGAAGTTACAAATGAGACAACTTCTACAATTATAGAAATTCCTTCAGATGATATAAAATGAAAACTTATATGAAAAGAATGAAGAAATATAATATCTTTCGAAAGAGCTACTTGAGTTGCACTAATAATAGACGATACTCCAAATAGTGTATTTTTATCAGCATTTGATTTATACAGAAGATATATAGCTAAAAAATCTTTAGAAAAACTTATTGAGGATGGTAGAATTCAGCCAGCTAGAATAGAAGAAATAGTACAAAAAACTTGAGAAGAGGCAAATGTATTGTTAAAAGAATTGGGAGTTGCTGCTTTAGATGAGCTATGAATAATATGAGTTCCTGATGATATAGCTTCTTTGATTTGAAAACTTAGATTTAGAACAAGTTATTGACAAAATATACTTAAACATAGTAAAGAGGTAGCTGTTATAGCTTCTTCAATAGCAAAAGATTTATGAGTTGATTCAGAAATCGTTAAATTATGAGGATTACTTCATGATATTTGAAAATCATTAGATCATGATATAGAATGAACTCATCCTGAAATATGAGCAAAAGTATGTAGAAAATATAAATTATCTGAAAAAATAGTAGATATAGTAGAAAATCATCACAATGATCCTAGTTCTATAAGTACAGAAGCAGCTATAGTTCAGGTAGCTGATATGATAAGTTCAGTTAGACCTTGAGCTAGAAGGGAAGCAGTAGAAGAATATATTAAAAGAGTTAAAGAAATGGAAAATCTAGCTGAAAGTTTTTCTTGAGTGAGTAAAGCTTATGCAATTAGTGCATGAAGAGAAATAAGGGTCTTTGTAGATGCTGATATAATTTCGGATTTAGAAGCTACAGAGTTAGCTCAAAAAATTGCTAAAAATATAGAAGAAAAAATTAATTATCCTTGAGAAGTAAAAGTGAATCTTATAAGAGAAAAAAGAGTTGTTGAATATGCAAAATAGATTAACAAAAAATATTAATTATTAATCATTGATTATGTTTCCTTTTTTTGAAATTTTTTCCATTAGAATGTATACTTTTTGATTTAGTATAACAATAATATTTTTTTTGTTTTATCGGATGCTAGGTAAACTATCAACTAGATTTAATTATGATTTCAATTTATTTAAAGCAAATATTTTGTGGTTTTTTATATCTACATTTATTTTTTCAAGATTATTCTATATATTATCACAATGGAATGATATGAGATTTATAAAAGATTTTTTTGAATTTTTTATAATGAGTGACTATAATTTTTCATTATATTGAGCTATTTTTTGATTTTTTCTTATTTTGTTTGTAAATCTAAAGATAAGAAAAGAAAATATAATAAAGTATATAGATGGTGTTGTTTTGGCTTTTACTTTTGTTTTAGTTTTATGATATATATGAGCATTTTTGGGATGACAAGTTTATTGAAAACCTACAAATTTATGAATTGAGATAAAATATAATAATACAAATTCTTTGGTTCCTTGGACTGTTCCAATATTTCCTTTACCTATTGTTTATGCAATTTTATCATTTTTACTTTTTTCAACTCTTTATATATTGAAGATGTATATAAAAGTTAAATGATTTATATGATATTTAGGATTATGAGCTTTTGCTACTATCACTTTAATATTTGAATTTTTTAGTTGAAAAGATGATATCTTTAGTGTAAGATTTTTTCTTAACTTCAATCAAATTTGTGCAATAATTTTATTGGTTTTTGTTTGAAGAATTCTTTATAATATGGTTAAAATAGCTTCTTTTGAAGGAACTTTAAATATTTTTGATAAGGATTAAAATAAAAAATAATTAAAGTTTTTACTGTCCCTAAAGGACTGTCTTCGCGAGCATTTTGAAAGAAATGAAGAATCCCTTGATTTTGGATTCGAAGATAAATAATACTTAAGAGATTCTTTGCTATAATCAGGATAACAATACTTTCTCATAATTATATAATGTTATCAAAAAATATTTTTTTTAATTTTTTTCTTACATCATTTATAATTACCATTCTTGTAAATAATTATTTACAAGATTTTTTATTGTTATTAATTTGCTTAGGATTTTTTTCTATAATTTATCTAAATTTGGTGTTATACAAAAAATCAATAAAGAAGCATTTAGTATTATTGTTTTTCATAATTATTTGAAGTATATTTTGATCAATTATATCAAATTCAAATCTAGATAAAATAAAAGAAAATCAAGTTTTCTTAGAAAAATATTATTTAAGAAATTATAATTATGAATTAGAAGTAAAGCAGTTGTATAAAAAAAATGAAAATTATAATAGTTATGTGGTAAAAATAGATAAAATTGATTGAATAGAAGTAGACAAAAATGTGTATTGAATTGTCTACATATCAAATAATTTATGACTAGAAAAATGAAATATTTTATCTACAGATAGCCAAATTTTGAATATAGACAATGTAGACAACATAGACAATTACAAAAATTTTTTGTTGTCAAAGAACATATATTTCAAATCTTATCTTTATAATTTTAAAATAATAAAAAAGATAGATAATTTTTTTGTTTCAGTAGATAAATTTAGAACAAAATTATTAATTATAATAAATAAAATATATCCAAAAGAAGAAGGTATTTTTCTTTCTGGAATATTAATCTGAGCAAGAGAAAATATACCAAAAGAATTAAACGATGATTTTAATAATTCTTGAACAACACATATGGTGGCAGTAAGCTGATTTAATATAACAATTTTAATTATCTTTTTATGATACCTATTTAAATTTGTACCTATCTTTTTTAGAACTGTTATTATTGTTATTTTTTTAATTTTATTTTGTATTTTTGTATGATTAGAAGCATCTGTTATAAGAGCATGAATTATGTGAATTTTGTGATATTCACTTACAATTATGGGAAGAAATAATAGTTCTTTAACTATTTTGTTATTAACTTTGTTTATTATGATTTTGTATAATCCATTTTATATAAATTATGATATTAGTTTTCAATTAAGCTTTTTAGCGGTTTTGTGAATTTTGTATACAAAAGAGTTTTTTGATAAGATTTTTTGATTTTTACCAAACATATTGGCTGTAAAAGAAAGTTTTATTATAACTTTATCTGCTATGGTACTAACTTTACCAATATCGATTTTCAATTTTTGACAGATTCCACTACTTACCCCAATATCAAATATATTAATTTCCTGGAATATACCTATTATTATGCTTATATGATTTTTTTCAATAATATCATATATTTTTTCACCTATTTTATGAGTAATTATATGATTTTTTCCATTTATATTACTAAAATGGAATATTTTTATAATACATTTTTTTGGAAATTTAGATAATTTTGTAATTAAAACTGATTTTTGAAATTATGCTTTTTATTTAGAAATATTATATTTTGTAGTTTTGGGATATTTAATTTTGAATAGAAAGAAAATTAAAGCTGACATAACATAAATTTTAATTCCAAAAAAAAAGAGATTAGATTTAAAATCTAATCTCTTTTTTAGTATAAAACTATTCATCATCATCAAGTTTGAATCATCTGTCTTCTCTGATTTTCAAAGCAACATTAGTTGGAACTTCTTCATAATGATCAAATTCCATTATGTAAACAGCTCTACCTTGAGTTGCACTTCTTAGATCAGTAGCATAACCAAACATCTCTGAAAGTGGTACAAAACAATTAATAATTTTTGCTTGACCTCTTTGTCCCATTTCTTCAATTCTACCTCTTTTACTATTTATTTGACCAAGTACATCACCCATATATTCTTCTGGAGTATTTACTTCTACTTTCATTATAGGTTCTAAAAGTACAGGAGTTGCTTTTTTACAAGCATCTCTAAATGCTTTTGAAGCAGCAATTCTAAATGATAATTCACTCGAATCAACTTCATGATAAGAACCAAATGTAAGAGTAGCTTTTATATCAACCATTGGATATCAAGCTAGGTATCATCTTGTATAAGCTGCATTTAATCATTTTTCTACACCAGGTATAAATTCTTTAGGGATAACTCAACCAACAACTTTATTAACAAATTTATTGATTTTCTTTATTCCATTATCATCTTCATCAGCAACTTTGTATGGTTCAAAAGATATGATAACGTGACCAAATTGTCATCTACCTCAAGTTTGTTTACTATATTTATGTTCAACATCTTTAACAGGATTTTTGATTGTTTCTCTATAAGCAACTTGTGGAGCTCATACAGCACATTCTACTTTAAATTCTCTTCTCATTCTATCAACTATAATATCAAGGTGTAATTCACCCATTCATGAGATAATAGTTTGAGATGTTTCATCATCAGTTCTAACTTTAAATGAAGGATCTTCTTCAGCTAATTTAGCTAAGGCAAATCACATTTTCTCTTGATCTGCTTTTGATTTTGGTTCAACAGAAACAGAGATTACTGGTTCTGGGAATTCTATAGCTTCAACTTTTAGTTTTTTATTTATATCACAAATTGTATCTCAAGTTTTAGTATCTTTTAATCATACTATAGCTCAGATATTTCAAGCTGAAATTTCTTCAACTTCTTGTCTGTTATTAGCATGCATTTGAAGAAGTCTTCAAATTCTTTCTTTTTCTCAACTTGTTGCATTATATACATAAGAACCAGCTCTTAGAGTACCAGTATAAACTCTAGCAAAACAAAGTTTACCAACAAAAGGATCAGTCATTATTTTGAAAGCAATTGCAGCAAGAGGAGAATCGACAGCTACTTTTATATCTTCTTTTATTTCTTTATCATCAGGATCCATAACAGTTAATATTCAATTATTTACATCCATAGGACTAGGTAAATAATCACAAGCAGCATCTATCATAAGTTGAACTCATACATTTTGTAATGCAGATCCACAAAGTACAGCATATAATTCATTTTTACATACTCATTTTCTTAATCAGCTTTTTAATTCTTCTATAGATAATTCACCAGTTTCAAAATATTTTTCCATTAATGCATCATCCAAAGATGCAACTTTTTCTATAAGTTCAGCTCTCATTGAAAGTGATTTTTCTTTCATATCAGCAGGAATATCAATTTCTATAACTGTTTCTCAACTACTTCATTCAAATTTATAAGCTTTCATTTCAACTAAATCTACAATTCAAGTAAATTCAGATTCAGCTCAAATAGGTAATTGTATTGCTACTGCTTTATCTCAAGACAATCTTTTTCTTATAGAATCTAAAGTCATGTAAAAATCAGCTCAAGTTTTATCCATCTTATTTACAAATGCAATTCTAGGAACGGTGTATTTATCAGATTGTTTCCATACAGTTTCAGATTGAGGTTCAACTCATTGAGAAGCATCAAATACAGCAACTCAACCATCAAGAACTCTAAGAGATCTCTCTACTTCTATAGTAAAATCCACATGTCAAGGAGTATCAATTATATTTATTTGCATATCTTTCCAGAAAGCTGTTGTAGCAGCTGAAGTGATAGTAATTCATCTTTCTCTTTCTTGTTCCATCCAATCCATAGTAGCAGCTCAATCATGAACTTCACCTATTTTATGTGTTTTTCAAGTATAGAAAAGTATTCTCTCAGTAGTTGTAGTTTTTCAAGCATCTATATGAGCTATAATTCATATATTTCTTATCTTATCTAGAGTATATTTTTTTGGAGCCATAACTTCGTAATTAAAAGTTAAATAAAATAAATATTTAGCAAGAAAAAACTCACTAAAAATTGCCCAAATTTTATATAAAATATAAAATAAGTCAAAAGATTATTTTTTGTTAAATTTATCAGTATTAGAATATATATATTATCTTATAAACTATATATTTATTAAAACAAAAATATTTTTTATAAAAAGTCAATTTAAAAGGAATAAAAATTTTGTATTACTTAAAAGTTTAATTATTATAATCAAGTATAACTTTTCTTACTTTTCTAACTTTTTATACAAATGCAAGAAAAACTATGTGATATAAAGCTTTATGGTACAACTAATATATGACCAAAATGACAGATTGTTATACCAAAAGAAATAAGAGATAAATTGAATATAAATCCTGGTGATAGTATGACAATACTACTAAAAAATGATAAATATATAGGCCTTGTAAAAAATCAAGATGTAAATGAACTTATTGAATTTATAAATTCAATGAAAAATAAATAATTTAATTTTTAAAAATATTTAAACATATGAAAAAAATAATTTCATTATTTCTTATTACACTTTTACTTTTTTCTTGTTCTAAAAAAGAAGAAGTCGTAAATACAACTGAAAAAAAAGATTTTTTAGTAGAAATAAAACCCTTGAAATCTCTTTGAGGTAATTCTTTTTTACAAAAAAGTGGTAAAATAGAATGAAAAGATGATATAAAACTTTCTTCTCAAGCAGTATGAAGAATTTGAAGTATATCTGTTAAAGAATGAGATAAAGTTAAGGTTGGTCAAAGTCTAGTTTTTTTGAATGATACAATTGCTAATTATGATATAAATCTTGATAAAGCTTCAAATACTATAGAAAAAATGCAAATAACTTATGATTCTACAAAAGTTTCTCTTGATAAACAGATTTTTGATTTAGAAATAGCTTTAGAAAAATTAAATAATAATCTAGTAACACTAAAAAATACTTCTTCTTTAGATATAATTCAAACAGAGGATAATTTATCAAATCTAGATTATACTCAAACTGACACGAAATCTTCTATAGAATTAGATAAACTAGATAATAATATAGCAAAACTTGAATTTGATTATAATAACATTAAAAATAATAATATAGAAACTATTAATTGATTTAAGGAAAATATAAAAAAAGAAATAAGTACTCAAAGTATTTTTATAAATGATTTATATATTTTTTGAGATAAATTATTCAATGTTAGTTGAAATTATGACGATTCTGCTGATAAAATCAAAGATTTTTTATGAGCAAAAAATACTTCTCAAAAAAATGAAACTATCTTAGCTATTTATGATTTGAAAGATTATAAAACAAATACTTTAGATAAATTGATAACTGATAATATAGATGAAAACACATTAAGTAATTATATCCAAAATTTGGAAACTTGATATATAAAGATATCTAATTATCTTAATTTAATAGAAACAACTTTATTAAATTCTGTACCAAGTGAATGAAGTTTAAGTCAAACAAGTATAGATTGATATATGACTTCTGTTAATTCTTATCAGACTTTATATTCAACTTACAATACTGTTTTTATTTTATTTAAAAATTCTTCTTCAAGTTTTCTAAATACATATAAAAACAATGAAAATTCTATAGCAAAACAAATAGAATTATTAAGAAAGGATAAAACTTTGCTTTTAAAAAATTATGATTTGTGAATAAATCAAATAAAAAATACTTTAGATAAAGTTATATATTCTTCAGAAGATAATATAAAATCTCTAGAATTACAAATAAGACAAACTGAAGATACTATTAAAACATCTAAACAATCAAGAGATTTAACACTAAAATGACTTGAAAATAATATGAAAGATGCTTATATTTGACAAGAATTAGCAATCAAAGATTATAATAAATTAAATATTAAAGCTTCTATAGATTGAGTTATTTGAGATATTTTTGTTGATGAATGACAAGATGTAACTGTTTGAATGCCTATTTTATCAATTATTTCTGATAAAGCATCTGAGGTTGAATTATCTTTTAAAGATTCTGAACTTGCTTTTATAGCTGTATGAGATCCAGTTTTTACAAAAATCTGAGAAAAATCTCTAACTTGAAGTATCTATTCTATGTCTTCTATTGCTGACAATACTTTAAGTTACAAAGTTTTGGTAGTATTTAATGAAAAAATACAAAATCTGGGTTGAGTTGTAGATGTATCAATTCTTGTAAAATCAAACTCTATTTTGATACCAATAAAAAATGTAAAACTAATAGGAACAAATAAAGGAATGGTTTATATATATAATGATAAAAAAGTAATTGAAAAAGAGATTTTACTTTGAAAAATGTATAAAGATGATATAGAATTTTTAGGATTTCTTGATTTAAAAATAGATCCTAAAGAAGTATTTATTGTAACTAGTGATTTTTCCAATTTTGATGAAAATAAACATATTATTAAAATAGAACAGTAGAGAATTGTTAATTATTAATTATTAATTATGTCAAGACTAAACGAACTTAGAGAAAAAACTTTGAAATGATTTTTTTGATTTTGGGTGAGACAGTATCGTATTTCTTACTTGTTTATACTACTCGTAATAGTATTGTGAGGAGTAGCTTTAGTAAGTATACCAAAAGAATCAAGCCCAAATATAGAATTTGGTATGATTTCTATATCTACTGTGTATCCTGGAACTAATCCAAATGATATAGATAGTCTAATTACAGACAAAATAAATAAAGAAATCAAAGATATAAAATGAATAGATAAAATAGAAGCTAATTCATCTTTAGGATTTTCTTCTATTATCATCACTTTAAAACCTGGAGCTGATTCAAAAGATGTAGTCAATGAAGTAAGAAATAATGTTAATAAAATAAGTTTACCAACAGATGTAAAAACTCCAATAATAACAGAAATAGATACTGACACAAAACAAGCATTTTGAGTGTATCTATATTCTAAAAATCCTCAAGAATCCAAAGATATACTTATACAAAAAGCAAATATACTAAAAAACAATATAGAAAAACTTTCTATTATTGACAGTGTAAATTTTGCAAATTGAAATGTAAAATCTATGCTTTGAGCTTCTGCAACAAATGGAAACGAGTATGATATAGAAATAATTATAGATCCCTTAAAACTAAAAAGCTCTTGATTGAGTATAGATTCAATTTCATCAACTATAAAATCTTGGAACAAAGATCTGCCAATTTGAAACTTTACTGTCTGAGGTAAAAAATATGATTTTCGTATAGAATGAAAATATAGTGATTCTATACAAATGCTTGAAATACCATTACAATTAAGTAATTGAGATTATATTAAGCTTTGAGATGTAGCAAGTATAGAAAGAGTTTATAAAGATACCTCTATCAATTTACTTTGAAATAGTGATATAAAATGACTTCCATACATATCTTTACTTGTAAATAAAATAGAATGATCTAGCATATTCAATGCATCAAAAGAAGCGAAAAAAGTAATCGAAGATACTTTTAAAAGAGATGATTTTAAGTGATATTATTTTGTATATGGTAATGATGTAGCTGATCAGATAATGGATGATTATAGAGAGCTTACAAAAGAGGCAATTATAACTTTGACTTTAGTATTTGTTGCTATGTTTTTGTTTGTAGGATTTAGAGATTCTATATTTGCATCTATTACTTTGCCACTAGCTTTTTTATCAACATTTATAATTTTATATTATGGATGATTTTCTCTTAACTTTTTGAGCAATTTTTCTTTGATTTTGTCTTTTTGAATTGCTGTAGATACCATCATAGTTATAGTACAAGCAGCAAGTGCTAAGATGAGAGTCTGATATGATCCAGAAACTGCAATAATGCTAGCTTTAAGAGAATATGCTATACCTATTATTTCATGAGTAATGACTACAATTGTAGCATTTATCCCTATGATGTTCCTTCCTGGGTTAATGTGAAAATTTTTAGCATATATCCCTATAACTATTTTTTGAGTTTTAGCTAGTTGACTTGTTCTTGCATTGACTATAAATAGTGCTTTGTATTTACTTTTTGTAAGAAAACAAAAAAAATATGTTCATGATGATACTACTTTAGAATATGCAACAGATGAAGAAAAAGAACTTTTGGCTTTGGAGAGAGAATGAAAAAAAGAACTTTGATTTAAATCTACTTCTTTGAGAGTAAAAGTAATACATACTTTTACTATATGGTACAAAAAAACTCTCTCGGCTTTTTTACAAAATACTTTTGTTAGGAGAGTTAGTATTGTTATACCTGTCATATTACTTGTTTTATCATTTATCTTTTTAGCTCCTTTAGTGTGATTTGAACTATTTCCTAGTGCTGATAATAATTATATGACTGCAAGCATAGAATGAGAAAATTGATTAAAAACACAGAAGATGTATGAGAAAATAAATTGATTAAGTGAAATCTTATCAAAATATAAAGAAATCAAATACTACACAATTAAAGTTCAAGATAATTATGTTGACATAACTATCCAATTAACAAAAAGAAATGAAAGAAAAAAATTGGGACAAAAAAGTGTTTTTGATATGGAAAAGATAATAGCACAAGAACTAGAAATTTATGAGAAAAAATGATTAAAAACTACTTCAGAAGTTTTGGCAAATTGACCTCCTTGATGAAAAGCTATTTGATTAAAAATAACTGCTGAAAAATCAGAACAATTATCTGAACTTATTGACACAGCTAAAGTATTTGAAAAAAAACTAAAAATAATTCCTTGAACAAAATCAGTTTGATTATCATCAAAAGATACTCCTGGTCAATTTGTATTTACATTCAAAAAAGATGTACTTTGAGCTTATGGTATACCACCAGCTGTAATTTATGCTTATGTGATACAGATGATGAACTGAGTTAATGTATGATCAGTGGAAGATAATTGAACTGATATGGATATATATATAAAACAATCCAATTTTAGAGATGAAATAAATGTAGAAGATATAATGAACTCTTCTTTTTCTTATGCTTGAAAAACTTATCTTGTAGGTAATTTTATCGAATATAATACAAAAAACTCTATAGCATCGATATCTAGAGAAGACTGAAAAATAAATATAATAGTAGAAGCAGATCTGGAGAAATGAGTTGATTCTGTTTCTACTCAATCAAAATTTGAAAATTTCGCAAAATCATATAATTTTCCAAATGGTATTTCGTATATGAAATGATGAGAAAATGAAGAAAATAAAGAACTCATTGTGGCTGTTTTATCTTCATTTTTTATAGCTATAGTTGTTATCTTTGCTATACTGACATTACAATTCAATAGTTATTCTCAGCCTCTTATTATCCTTTATTCTGTTGTTATGTCATTACCTTTTGTAATGCTATGATTACTTATTACCTGAAATAGTTTTTCACTACCTTTTGGTATCTGATTTATATCTTTTACTTGAATTGCTGTAAATCACTGAATAATCCTTGTTGATGCTATTAATATAAATTTAAATAAATGAATGAACTCCTTTACTGCTTTAGTTGAAGCTTGATCTAGTCGTCTTGAACCGATGACATTGACTACTTTCACAACTGCTTTATGAATACTTCCAATAGCACTTAAAGACGAATTTTGGGCTTGAATGTGATTTACAATTATATTTGGTATAATCTCAGCTTCTTTTCTAACTTTATTTATTTTAAAATGAATTTATTATGAAGTTTATTTAAGGTGAGAAAAAAAGAAAAGTCAATTAGAAAATCAATAAATATTTCTATATTTTTTGTATTTTTATAAAAACATATGTTAGTATTAAGTTGTATTTTTATAATTTAATCTAATAATATAATATGGAAGAAATAGAAAAAAATAAAAAAGTTTATATCTATTCTTATATAATTTCCTTTATTGTTATCCTCGTATTGTTTTCACTTTTTATTTACAAATCAAATGAAAATAATACAAAAATTGCAGTTGATACAGCTAATAATAGTAAAGAAATTATAGATATAAATAATTCTCTGATTTCAGGAAAATTTAAAGATGTAATAGATGAAATAGAAAAAAAAGGAACTGGTAGCATGGATAGAGAAGAAAAGATGAAATTGGTATATTCATATCTCAACTATGGAAATTATTTTTATAAAGAACAAGAAAATAGTAAAAAAGCTATGGATATATTAAATACTTTAGATGAAGATTCTGAAGTAATTTATTATAAATGATATTCTCAAGAAATAATCAAAAACTATACTGGAGCTATGGATTATTATAATAGATGATTAGAAATCAAAGATATAACAGATAAGAATAAATCTTTAATTTTAAACCAGATATGACATTTGTATGATTTAAAGTGAGAAACTCAAAAAACATTTGATTACTATAGGGAGGCTTATAATCTTGATAATACAAATTATCATTCTTCAGCAAATATTTGAAGATATTTTTTACAGATAAATAAGATAAGTGAATCAATACCTTATTTTGTATATGCTCTAAACACAGAAGAAGTCGCATTAAAATCAGAAATCTATTTTACTCTTAGCTCAATAGAATTAGAAGCTAATTGACTGAAACCTAATATAGACAAGTCTATATCTTTTGCAATGGAAAGTATCAAATCATTTCCAGATTATCCAATGTGATATATAGGCCTTGCAAGGTGATTATATATGAAAAATGATAAGACTTATGATAAAGAAATAGAGGAAATTCTCACTGAAGCTCTTAGATTAAATCCAAATATTTCTTACGCATATGAAATTTTAGCTCTTCATGAATATGATAAATGAGATATTAATAAATCTCTTGATTTACTAAAAAAAGCATTGTCCACTATTGATCAAGATATGATTTTAATGGATAATGAGAGAAAAGAAGAAAAAAATCTTGTTGAATTTAAGATACATATCTTATCAAAGATAGCAGACAATAAAGATAATAAAGATGTCATCTTTACTTTTTTTGATGAAATTAATAAAATTGCATTTGCAAGAAAGTTTTTAAAGCAACAAGTGCAGAGACCATGATATTGATTTTTAAACTTTTTATCTAATGAAGAAAAATTCCAGGTTTTTGTAAAAAATTTATAAAACTTTATTTAATTAATCAAATAATACTATGAGAAATATAAATAATCTACTGAAAATATTTTCTACCATATTAATATTTTTACTTATTAATATAATAGAAATCACTAACTGATTCTGATTTGATCTAACCAGTCTTGATCTTGATTGAATTGATATTAGTACAGCTCCTATTGTTATACCAGTAGTTGCTCCAGTTACCCCTGCAGGTCGTAATACTGCTACAGATTCATTGGATGATCCAAAGTTTACATGAACTTATACATGTGGATATAAATGGTGTGGTTGTGAAGCAAGCAATACTGAATGTATGAATAATAATTGTAATACTCTTGACTGACTAAATCATATGAGAGAAATTGTCTGTAAATCAGATTGAAGTGTATGGGATATGTGTGATAATGGGGTTAGTGGAAAAATAGATATTCCTACACCACCACCACCTCCTCCACCACCACCACCTCCTATAATACCTTGTTCCTGTGAAGATTGGTCTTCAGAATGATCTAATTGTGATGCAAACTCATATAATTGGACTACAGTCAATAAATGTACTAGACAATGTGTTCAAACATTAAATTGGACATCTAATACAAAAAATTGAATAATAGAAAATTGAAATTGTAGTGTAAGTTGTAATCCTAGATGATCAGATAATACAAAAGTAAATACTGTTGAAATTCCTTGATGTGATCCTACTATTCAATGTTGAACTCATAACTGAGAAATTTATACAGCTTCTGACTTAAATTGGAGAACTGGAACTTTTTGTACTTCATGAAGTCCAACAACACTACCATTTCCTGTAATTAATTCAACAAAAACATGGACTTGTGGTACTGTAAGTTGTAGTGCTTCAAGAACAGATTGAACAGGATGAGGAGCTATTTGTTGAGATTGACAAGTAGATATCTGAGAGCAGTGTGATTTATGATTTTTAAATGGTTGATGAAGTTGTACAACTAGTTGTACAATTCCCTGATGATCATCTGAGTATTGTTGAGATTGAGAAAAAGATATTTGAGAGCAATGTGACGATGCTAACAATTTAAGTTGAGATTGATGTAGTTCTACTTGTACTGAAGAAAATGATCCAATTTGTACATGACCGACTTGTATATGATGATGATACTGTTGAGATTGAATAATACAAGGTTCTGAAACTTGTGATGATGGAAACTATATAGGTAATGATTCATGTAAAAATGATTGTACTGAATGAATTAAATGATGGCCTAACAGTAAATGATATTGTTGAGATTGAAAACCTCAAACTCCAAATAGTTTTTGATTTCAAGAAGCTTGTGATGACGGTAATACAAACAACAATGATAATTGTACAAACAATTGTACTTCACTACCTATTGGTATACCTGATGAAGGAACTATAGTAGCAAGTGCAATATGTACCAAATCAAGTTCATGATATGCAAATAATTCAGATACAATTCCTATATATGCAGAATTTACTATCGATGATCTCAAGGATAATAAAGATGTAATAAATTTATGAACTCCTACAGATTTTTTAGATTTATCAAATAATGTAAATGATAGAGTAAATGTGGTATGAGATAGTTCACTTACTTTTAATTGAATTGAAATTATTTGGAATCCAACTCTATGAACTACTCAAAATATTCAAATAGGTACAGTAAGTTCAAAAACACCATTTGTGGATTATACAAATAAAATATCTTTTAAGTTATGATGACAAACAATAGTCATGGATTGAGTATGTTATAATTTTAAAAAACCTTATAAATGAAAATTGGCTTTATTATCTAGCTGAAGCATCTCTTTATGAACAAAGCTTAAATATAAACTTTCTGCTGAATGAAATGTTCCATGAGCTTCAAGTTATGCTATATGATTATGAGTAAATAATATTTCTTACTATTGAATAAATATAACATTGCAAAATACTAAATTGATGCCTTATTTTTCAGGTTTGTCTCGTCAATTTGAAACAAGAATCAATAGTAGCATCTATGCAACAAAACTAAACCAACAACCTTGATTACAAGCTATATTGCCAACTATTACTTATACATTATGAGGTAAAACTATAAGGTATTATCTATCAACTTATGAATATGGTAATGATAGAACACCTATAACTATTTCATGAGACAAATTCCTTTGAGTTAAAATAATATGATGATTACAATGAGGATGAAAATATGAATTTACATGACAAAATAAAAATATTTCAAATCTTTATCCATCCAATTTAAGAACTGAAATAAGAAAAAGAGCCTATGATTATACAAAAAAGATGACTAGTTGACAGATTTTAAATAAAGTTAAATATGTAGATTGAGATATTCTCCTTTCAGGAGAAATTACTCAAATGGGTGAAAATTATTATGAAACTCTTGTTGTAAAAAATGGTAATGTAATAATTAATTGAAATCTAAATACCTTAGGTAATAAACTATGAATTATAATTTTAAAGGATAATTATGATACAAGTAATTGATATAATTGAAAATGAAATATATTTGTAAACCCTGAAGTAACAAAAATAAATGCTATGATCTATGCTGATTGATGATTTATGAGTACTGACAGTTCTTGAAATGTATATGCAACTGATTCTACAGCAAGAACCAATGCTTTACAAAATCAACTTACAATGATTTGAAGTTTATTTACAAGAAATACTATTTGATGAGCTCAATTTGGGTGAGTAAAAAATGGATGAACTTATATGTTACCAGGATGAACAAAAACTCAAAGTTTTGATAGAGCTATGATTTATGACCTAAATTATATAAGAAGATGAAATTTTTTATGTAATAAAAGTGTTCCACCAGATATAGATTGTACAGATCCTTGAGAATATGAAGAATGATTTATCATAAAATATGATTCTAGGATTCAGACCAGTCCACCTAAATTATTTTATAAATAGTTTTGTATCATGATTTTTACATTAAAAAGAGTTAGATTAATCTAACTCTTTTTAATGTAAAAATGGAAAATGCAGGAATTATTAATTAGTACAAGTTGTACCAATTAAAGTTCATCAACTGTTTATTTGATATTCTCAGGTTCATATATATTTTCAATCATCAGATATTTCAAGACAACTTCTATAATCGCTATTTTGCCACCAAATAACATTTAAATCATTTGTTAATCAAGTAAATGATGTATTATCAGTATAGGGATGAAAAGGGTCAGTAAATGTGTATGGTAGATTATGAATAGAATTATCAAAAATAAACATTGTTCTATTTGTTGCACCGGATCAAATTAAATTATTTATCTCTACTGGTGTAGAAGAAGAAATTGCTAAAACTATTGTTGGAAGAATATCTTTTGCAACTGATTTATAATCTCATAGTAAAAATGATTTATTTAATCAATTATTTTCTAAAGTTGCAGATAATTGGAATTCTTGTTTATTTTTTGATACTGAAAAAGTATAGGGAATTCCTATAAATGGATCAAGGGGAATTTTGTCTATAGTTGATATTATTATATTTTTATCCAATTTTCATTGAATAGCAGAAATATATCAATTATTTGTTATATCGAAATTACTTCATGGGGTTGGATATTCTCATCTTTTTGTTTTATGTAGTTTTAATCAAGATGCAACTCATGATAATTCAGATTTCCTTTGACTATCACGAGAGTCTTCTAGGTTTTTAGAATAAGAGACAAATCATAAAATGGATAGGATAGATATTATAGTTATAGAAATAATTAACTCTACGAAAGTAAAAGCTTTAATAGAATTTAGGATTTTTATTTTCATAGTTTAGTAGTTTTTTAGTAAATTAAAAATAATTTTAACGATTTTTTATAAATTACAAATTAAAAAATTTATCTTACAAAGATTAGATGTTCTTCAGTTGGAGACAGGGATGAATTTACATATCAACCGGTACAATCAGGAGACCTAAATCCCCATCATTGTCATATTCCATTTCAAACATTATCATATATATCAAATAAACTACAATAACTTGTATCTGCATCTCATTCTGTATTATTACAAGCTCAACTATACACTGTCGATAATCATCATAGATTTTTTGTAACGGTAGTTTCCCAATCTCATCATTTCCACCATAACCACGAACTAGTTGGAGAAATTGAAGTCATACATCATCACTTTTCTTTGATTTTAAAAGTCAAAGTTTCTTCTGTAGCTCCAGTCCAAGAACAAGTATTATTATTGTTTCTTGTTGCATTTATAGAACAATCTTCTTTATCTTTATTAGTTCATACAACCCATCAAGATGGAGTACTAAATAAAATCTCTGTTTGATTCAAATCACATGCCCAATATATAAAAGAGCTTTCTTTTGTTGTACTAACTGGGGGATCCATAAAATTACAATGACCAATAGTATAATTAAAAGTGTCTCAATCCTTTGCAACCAATGTCCATCAACCGGATGCTGTACTCATATCACAATATCCTGAAAACGATCTAGAAACTCAATCTGGCATTATTGTATAAACTCAACTTAGTGCTGAAGGATTGGTTTCTTTTATCTCTTTACAATTTTTTGGAATAAAAGATGGAAAACAAGTGATATTTTCTAAAATTCAATAATTATTAACTTGGTATTCACCTGTTCATATATTTTTTTCTGCTTGAAATATCTCATTACAGTTTTTAAAATCATTATTTTTTTCAAATTCTATAGTCAAGTCTTCAGTAAGTCATGTAAAAGATATATCATCTGAATAAGGTAAAAATGGATCTGTAAAAGTATAGGGTAAATTGTGAGTTCAATTATTTAAAATAAATTTGATTCTATTTTCAGAACCTGATCATATTCAATCAGCTATTTCAACATCTCCAGATCCAGATAATGCTAAAATCAATGAAGGTAATATATTTTTTGAAATCACTTTATAATCTCATATTACTAGAGCTTTTACAATTCAATTATTTTCAAGAGTTGCTGCTAATTGGAATTCTTTATTATTTTTTGATACAGAATAAGTATAAGTAATATTTATAAAAGGATCTTTAGGAATTTTATCTATTGTTGAAATAATTATATTTTTATCTAATTTTCATTGAATAGCAGATATGTATCAATTATTTGTTATATTGAAAGTATTTCATGGTGTTGGATAATTTCACCTTTGTGTTTTATGTAATTTTAAAGCATTGCTAACAAGTGATAAATCAGATTCTCTTTGAGAATCACGAGTATCTTCAATATTTTTTGAATAAGAAATAAATCATAAAATTGATAATATTGCGAGTATTGTTATTGTTATTATTAATTCAATAAAAGTAAATGCTTTTTTTTCTATATTCTTTTTCATATATTTTAATTTTTAAAATTATTTTCTGTAATATTTTTCAATCGACACACTATAAATTTTATTATTTGTAATAGGATCTATTTTTTTTATTGTAATCTCTCTTTCATAGATATTTCATTCATAAGTACCACCAGTATTAACTTTTTCTCAATATTGGTCAATATATTTATATTCTATATTGGTTACTCATGTAAATGTCATAAAAGTTTTTAGAGTATTATCTTTATATAGGTAAAATCAAGTTCATTCATTTATTCAATTTGTATCAACTTTGTATAATATGTTAAGAGTATTATCTTCTAAAAATCACCTTGTTGTATTTTCTTCAAAATTAGTATTTGTATTATAACTATACAAAATTAAATTATAAAGACTTATTATCACAAAGCTTAATAATAATATTCAGATAAGGATTCAAACAAGACTTTCAGCTTTTTTATTTGTTAACATTTGAAATTTATATTTTTTATATATAATATATTTATTATAATAAAAAAAAAAAATAATGGAAATTTTTAATAAAAAAGGATTAACTTTTATAGAATTACTTATATCAGTAACGATTTCAATAATTGTTTTTATAATTATATTTTCTTTCGTTATTGACTCCATAACTAATTTAGCAATTTCAAATAGAAAAGCAGAAATTTTATCAAAAATTTACATTATATATAATATTATATGAAGCTATAGAAATGAGTATTCATTTTGAAATCTTGTAATTAATAATCCAATTTGAAACTGAAATGATGTTGTTTTAATTAAAAATATCAATAATGATAAATGAATTATATTTTGAATTATAGATACTGATACTATGAAATTAGAAACTTGAAGTTGATATCAGATTTATTGAGATAAAGCATTTTGATTTAAATTATTAAGTCTCAGAGAATTGACAAATATTCAATCAAATACTTGAGAAGTATTTGATTTATCTTTTGATACAGCAACTATTTTTGATATTCCAATGAAAACATTTCAAGCAGATTTTTTTAATTCTTGAAGTATTTTTTTATTAGATTTGGAATTATTAATATCATATAATAAAGAATATGATTGAATATTGTGGTCAGATATACCTAAATCTAATTATGAATTGTTTAAATTGAATTTTACATTCTAAATAAAATTATGATTAATAACAAAAAAGCAACTATTTTGATATATGTTTTAATTTTGGTATCTATAGTTATGACATTAGCTGTAATTATCTTAAACAACTCTATAAAACTTGAAAATTCACTTAGCTATCAAACTATAGAAAGAGAATTCTCAAGTAAAATAAAAGAAAAATGACATATGCAAGCAAGTTATGATATGTATTTTAATTCAGAATGATCTTGATTTGTGGACATTATTTCTTGTCCTGATAATATAACGATGAGTTGAGAAACCATTTTTAGTTCTTGAATAGCAACTACTTGGACAACTTCATGATCAACATATATTTGTTCTTGAAGTTATGATTCAACACCGTTAATTATATATCCTAATATAGAAATTAATAATTTTTCGTGAGCATCTTTTAATTCTGAAACTATAACATTTACAGATGGGGGAGCTGACTTAACTTGAACTTTTACATCTTTTGATTCTTGAACTTACATAACTATACCAAAAGATTCATTTCAAAAACCTGACTGAATAGATGACGATTTCAATGATGATAACTATATAGCCACCTATGACATATCTGAAAACATACGAGACAATGATGATTTATGAAGAATTACAATAGTATGAAATATCACAAATACTTGAACTTTAGAAAATATATTTTGGAATAATTTAACAACAAATCAATATATCCAAAATAATACTAATAATATAAATAATTCTTATATAAATATATGAAATGTTAACTCTGGTAGTTTGTATCTCAATATCGATAAAGATAGTACAATAAAGGTTATAAAATTTGATAGAACAAAATATACTCAAAATAAAGAATTATTTGCAATTGAAATATTTGAATGAACAATAAGTGCTTGAAGTTGATATATAGAAAAAAATTGAGATGTTTTAAATTTTAATTGAAGTATTTGATCAAGTAACTATAATTTTGATTTTAAAAATAATGATTATGCTATATTTGTAAAAAATAATTGAACTTGAGTTTTAAATTATAAAATAACTTGAGTAGATAGGTCTATATCAAAATCAATATATATAAGCCCTGTAAATGATTCATTGCCAAAAGAAATAAAAGTCTTAGCTTGACATATAATTATAAATGCTTGAATCTATATATGAAAACTAGCTGAATACTCAATATTTAAATAATCACAAAAAAAGTTCT
Organism: bacterium; assembly: GCA_024635475.1. Taxonomy (GTDB): domain Bacteria; phylum Patescibacteriota; class Gracilibacteria; order BD1-5; family UBA6164; genus Altimarinus. Next base: position 265,410 of record JAGXIW010000003.1, read on the forward strand.
ATTTGATTAAATAGAACTTTTTTTATTATTATAATATTATTTTTTATTATTTTTCAATTGATAATAATTTCTTCAAACCCTTTCTATAACTTTTTTATTTTGTAAGTTCATATATATAGTTGTTCTTTTTACATTTCTAACTTTCAATACTTCTTTTATTATTTCTTCAGTAGTCATTGGATCTTTATTTTTCGTAAGAATATCAGTTATAACATTTATAATAGTTCAAGGTGTAAATCCCCATTCTTTTAATGCATAAATACCTCTTCCTATAAGAATAAATTCATTATTTCTTATAAGTTCGTTATGTATTGTATTTATTTTTACTTTATCTCATAGATACACAGTTATCTTATTTGAAATATCTACAAAATGCATTGGTACTTTATCTTTTTTAAGTACATAAAAAGCTTTGTCTTTTAATGTTTTAGGATTAAGTATTTTCCAAGATGCAAGTCATATAAGAGAATCTTCTCATTTTACTATATCTTCAAATATATCAACAACATTATCTATCAAAACAATATTTATTCATTTGATACTAGTAGATAAAAGATCATTAACAATGTTATATAAAGACACTTTATCCATTACATCATTTTTTCTTTTCAATATTTTTAAGACTTCAACATGGATAGCATCAACTTCTTTTTTTCATATATTAGGTACACTAAAATATGTTCTAACTCCTAATTTAGGTTTTGATTTAACGATATTGTAATCAGCTTGAATAATAATTTCCAGCACAGATGAATTTATATCATTTTTTAAATTTAATTCTTTTATCAATGTATTTATAAGTTTGTCTTTTGTTATAAGTCATGAATGTAAATCAATGATTTCTTTAGCTTTGTCTTGTATAATTGTCAAATCAGTAGCTTTTATTATTCTTCCCATTTTTTTTATTCAGCTATCTTCTATTTGTCTAACTCTTTCTCTTGTTATATTTGGTGAAAATGAATTTCATATAGATTGTAAAGTCTCTCTTTCTCAAGTCAATCAAATTCTTCTAGAAATTACATTTTGTTCTTTTTCTCACAAAGAACTCAAAACTTTTTTAAAAATATCTATAAGTTTAGTATCATTTATTGGTTGAATTTGTATCATTGTTTTATAATTAAACTATAATAAGTCTTGTATAAGAATATAATTGTTTTATAATTAAAGTCAAATCTTTTATTTAAAAAAAAGCAACAAGTACTTTTTATTAATTTTTTAGTTATTTAATCTAAAAATTATTACTTTTTGTATAAAAATAACATAATTCTTGTCAATTATACAATTTCCTTTTTTTATAATGATTTTTTAATAATTCTCCAAATTGATAATTTGTAATTATTCATCATTTTAATTCTTTATTTTTATTAAATAAAGAAGCTAAATCAGAATACAATTTTTCCAAATCTTCATCCTTTAATCTTATACCATATGGTGGATTTGAAACCATTGTTCAAACCAAATTAGTATTGATATAATTTCTAAAATCTTTTTGTTCAAAACTTATTATATCTCATACTCATGCTTTTAAAGCATTACTTTTTGCAATATTTATAGCATTTTCATCTATATCACTTCATTTTATATTGTAAGTTTTATCCATTATTTTTGATCTAGCTATTTCTTTTTCCTCATTCAATATATCTTTATTTAGAAACTTAAATTTCTCAAAAGCAAAATTTCTATTAATACCTGGAGCTATATTTTTAGCTATAAGTCAAGCCTCAATAACTATGGTTCAACTTCAACAAAAGAAATCATAAAAGTTTTCTTTAAATCTCCATGAAGATAATAAAACTAAACCTGCAGCTAGATTTTCTCTAATTGGAGCTTCTACACTTTGTTGTCTATATCATCTTTTATGTAGTGCTTCTCAAGAAGTATCAATAAGAATCTGACAAGTATTTTTTATTAAAACTATTTCTACATATATAGAAGTACAATTGTCGTCCTCTCTTAAAAATCATTTACTAAGTTTATCAACTATCGCCTTTTTTCATATTTTTTGTATACCTGGAACACTTTCTAATTGTGAAGATATTGAAGTAGCATTTACTATTATAGGATTTTCTTCTACTATAAAATATTTCCAATCAATACTTTGAATTAATTCAAAAAGTTTATCAAAAGAATCTATATTATCTTTTCTTGCAAGTTCTATATAGACTTTATTTCATACTCTTGACCACAAATTCAACTTTGCAATATTATTTTCAGTATAACTTGTTGTTATCTGCTTATCTTGAGAATTTAGAATAGGCAATCATAATAGTTCTATCTCTTTTTTTGCTATACTTTCAAGTCAAAAAGGACAAGTTAATACTAGATTCATAAGTAATAATTAATGATTAATAAATTCAATATTGATAAATATTGTATATTCTTTTTTTTAAAATGCTAATTATTTCTTTACAAAATAAAAACTTTTTATAAAATTAGGGATAATACTTTTATTTTACAAAAAAACAACATATGCTAAAAAAAATCTTTTTATTCATTTTCATTTCATTAGCTTTCTTTTTTTCTTACAATTTTTCATATTGAGCATGTAATATATGAGCATGATGAATAAAATCATCATTGGAATGATGTTTAGGTAATGCCGATTTGATACAATGATGACCCAATTTATATGTAGAAGATTGATTTAAGATAATGATTGTAGATTTTATTAAAAAAATATCTACTTTTTTAGCTATTTTAGCAGTAGGATCAATTGCTTATTGATCTATGGTTATGGTAACAAGTGTTTGAAGTGATGAAAAAATTAAAAAATGAAGAAATATAATAAAATGGTCTTTAATATGATTTGTGGTTCTTGTCTCAGCAGCTTGAATTATACAATCAATAATTTATATTGTTTACGACCTATAATTTTTTTTAATATATCCTTTAACAAATTATTTTCTATTTTTTTATTTAATGTTTAAAAAAGATTTTTTTATTACAATCTTACTAACTTTAATTTTTACTTTAATAATTTTTTTAATTAAATTTTATTTTTTTTCATGAATAGAAAAAAATATAGAAGAGCAATACATAGATAGGAGCCTTTTTTTAAACTTAGATTCAAGTAAAAAAGAGGTTCTTGTAAAAAAAAATCAAAATGATTCAAATAATGATAAAATTATAAAAAAAGAATTAATTAAGAATGATTTATTAGTAAAAAATAAAATTAAAAAAAAAGAAGTTGAATTAAGTTTTGTATATATGCCTAAAGATTTTGAAAAAGATGTTTTATCAGAGACAATGATATTAGAAAAAATAATTTCAGAAAATCCATTTAATGAAATCATCACAAGTCTTTGAATAGATTTATACAAAACAAAATTTGATGTTAGATGAAAGATGAAAAATTGAAAGGTGAAACTTTTTTGAGTTTTACTTATAGAAAATTATGAATTAGTTTCTGTTTTTATTCATGAATTAGCTCATTATATAGATATTTATACTTTAAATAATATTAACTTAACTATAAAAGATCCAAGTTATTATTTTTATGATATAGCTTGGGATGGGACAAAAACTATTAAGTCATTGATGACAATGAAAGATTTTGTTTCTTGATATGCCATGACAAATAAATATGAAGACTTTGCAGAAAGTTTTACATATTATATTCTTCATAACAATGATTTTCAACAAAAAGCAAAAAAAAGTGATATACTTTTAAAAAAATATAATTTTTTTTGAAAGCATTTATTTAAAAATAATGAATTTAAATCTATTGATTTTTGAAAAAATGAAAAAATAAAAGATTATTATCGGGATATAACAAAAATAAGTATAAATTTAGAAAACTTTTTGCAATATTTCTAGAAATCAATATAATAGATTATAGATTTTTTATAAACATCATCTTTTAAAATCAATTATTATATTTTTATAAAATAAATGCAGTTAAAAGCTTTTAGCTTTTAGTTTTTTGTCATTTAACTTTATTCATTTTGTAAAAATTTTACAATATTTATTTTTTTAATTTTTTAAATCAAAATGAAAGATTTTTTTGATGAACTAGATAAAGAACTAACTTGAGATGAATCTTCAGATTATATTCAAGAAGAAGTTCAAAAAGAGATTAATACCAATGAGGAAGCTAAAAAAAGTGAAGTTAGTGAAAATAAAGAATTGGTTATTGCTGAAAAAAGTAATAGGGAATATATGCCAAGAACTATATCAAACTTTCCTGAAACAAAATTCTACCTTCCTACTTTAAGAGAAGGTTATACAAGAGTCATTCCAATAGGTTGAAATAATGAAACTTGATCAAAAAATATGAATTTATTCCAATATGGTGATGATTTACTTTTAATTGATTGTTGAGTTCAATTTGCTGAACCAGATATGCTTTGAGCTAATTATTCGATTCCTGATATATCTTCACTTATTCAATATAAAGATAAAATAAAATGAATTGTAATTACACATGCTCATTTAGACCATATAGGAGCTTTAAAACACATACTTCCACCTTTAGGAATGCCTACGGTTTTTTGAACAAAACTTACAATATGAATAATTAAAAAGTGACTTGAAGAAGCTCGTTTATTAAGTCATACTACATTTGTTGAAGTGTCTTGAGATAGTACTGAAAGAGTAAAAATTGGTGATAATTTTTCTTTAGAGTTTTTTAGAGTAAATCATAGTATACCTGATTGTGTATGAATATATTTAGAAACTCCAGGTTGAGCAAAGATAGTACATACTTGAGATTTTAAAATAGATTTCACCCCAGCTATTGATAAACCTGCTGATTTATCAAGAATTTGAGAATTATGAAGAAGATGAATTACTTTATTTATGTCTGATTCTACATGATCAATTAGAAAATGATTTTCTAAATCTGAAAAAGATGTATGAGAAACACTGGAAAAAATCATAGCAAATCATACTCAATGAAGACTTATAATTGCAACTTTTTCTTCTTGGATATCAAGAGTACAACAACTTATAAATATTTGTGATAAACATTGAAAACAAATATTTTTAAGTGGTAGAAGTATGATTGAAAATACAGCTATAGCTAAAGAATTATGATACCTAAAAATGAAGCCAGGTGCAATAAAAAAAATGAATCCAAAAATGATGGAAGACATACCTTTGCATAATCAAATTATAATAACAACTTGAAGTCAGTGAGAAGAATTTTCAGCATTAACTCGTATGTCTGAATGAAGACATAATTCTCTAGAAATAATGAAATGAGATACAATTATATTTTCTTCTTCTGTTGTTCCAGGTAATGATAGATCTGTTTACTGAGTAATAAATAAATTATTGGCTTTGTGAGCAAGTGTCATTACAAAAGATGATAGTGATGTTCATACAGGTTGACATGCTTTTCAAGAAGAACAAAAAATTATGTTAAACTTAGTAAATCCTAAATTTTTTATGCCGGTTTTTTGAGATTTATATTTTAGAACACTGCACAAAAATACTGCTGTAAGTATTTGATTTAATGAAGAAAATGTATTACTTCAAGATAATTGAAGTATAATTGATTTAGCACCTAATCAAACAGTGTTCAAATCTAGAATCAAGATGCCAATACAAGATATAATAATAGATGGTAATGGTATATGAACAGCTAATAGTCATGTTATAAAAGCCAGAGAAAAGATGATGGATTCTTGAGTTTTAGTTATAATTTATAAAGCTAACTCAACTACAAAAGAAATAATTTGAAATATAAAAATAGAAAGTAGATGACTTGTATATTTAGATGAAGTAAAACTTGTTCATAAAATGGTATTTAAAAAAGCAAAAGATGTATATGAAAATACTGTTAGTGATGTACCGGATATAGAAGAAAAAGATTTAGTAAAAATAATTAAGACAGATCTAGAAAATTTATTATTACAAAAAATTGAAAGACAACCAATGATTATTCCGATAATTTTATATATTTAAAAAAGTTATAATTTAAATTTGCCTTTTTTAAAAAATGGATATTATTATAAATGTAACTTATATTTATTATCAATTACAAACTATGAAAAAATTTACATATTCTATTATTGGACTACTTTTATTAAATTTGAATAATACAAATGCAGCTATGATTTTTTGAAAAGATAAGGTTGAAGATTGATTAGAATGAAGTGCTACTGGTGCCGACAGCGCTATACAAGTACTTATAACAAATGCAATGATGTTTTTATACCTAGTTGCAGTTGTTTATGGTTTATGGGGAGGATTTTTGATATTGACTGCTTGATGAAAAGAAGATAATGTTAAAAAATGAAGAACTGTTATTATACAAGCCTTGTCAGGGTTAGTTATTATATGGTTAGCATCTTCAATTGTACAATGGTTAGTTGACTCTATACTTAAAACTACATAAAAATTAATTTAAAAATAAAAATACCTTGACTAATTAGATATAGTTAAGGTATTTTTATTTTTTTGGTAAAAATGATTTTAATAATCATTTGAAAAATTAATAATTTATTACTACGGAGATATAAATTTATTAGAAAATTATATTAATCCATATACTCAATATCGTCTATATAATCTTCTGCTTTATCAATAGCATTTTCAGTTTTTTCTTCTGCTTCATCAATTATTTTATAGGTAGTATCATCAATAATATCAAGTTCTTCATCTATTTTATCTTCTATAATATCAATATTATTATCCAAATCATTTTCTAAATCATCAATACTATTATCTTTAAGGTTATTATATTCATCAATAGTATTGTATAAGCTATTTTCAATATTATCAATTGTTACATCAATTTCATCTTCTGATTTATTTATTCGTGCATATTGTTCTTCCTCTAAAACATCTATTTCTTTATCTAATTTATTTTCTAGTTCATCTATTTTAGTAGATTTTTCATCCTCCAAAGTATCTATTTGATTTTCTAAAAATGATATTTTATTATCGTAGTCTTCCTCTAAAGTATCAATATCCTTACCTAATTTATCTTCTAGTCCATCTATTTTGTCCTCTCTTTCATTATATAATAGACTTATTCAAGCTTCCAAGTTTGTTATTATATTATCGTAGTTTTCTCATAAAGTATCTATTTCTTTATCTAATTTATCTGCTAATGTATTTATTTCAGTATATCTTTTATCATCTACTACACTTATTTGATTTTCTAAAACTGTTATTTTACTATCGTAGTCTTTATTTAAAATTTCTATATCATTACCTAATTTATTAGATAATGATTTTATATTAGTAGATTTTTCATTTTCTGATATATTTATTTGATTTTTTAAAGATATAATTTTATTATCGTATTCTTGTTTTAATTTAAATATTTCAGATCGTATTTGTTTTTCTACAATTTCCATTCTTTCAGCTATATCAGTTTTAATTTTTATTATTTCTTGTTGAGTATTAGATTCACTATATTTTATCTTTTCATTAGTAGATCATTTAATTTTTGATATTTTTTCATTTGTTTCTATTTCTGCTTTTAAAATTTTTTCGTTAGTAGATGATTTTAAATCTAACTTTTTTTGATTATAATCTCCTTCTATTTTTATTCCCTTTAATCTCAGCTCATTTACTTGTATATCAGTAAAATTCATCAATTCTTCAGATGCCTTTTTTATATCTTCTAAATTTTGCTGAGCTAATTGTAATAATTCAGATTTACTTATATTGGTTGTATTTAAATTAGCACTATAATCTTTCTCTATTTTTTTTGATAACTCTTTTATCCCATCATTATATTTTACTATTATATCATTTAAACTTAATCACTCTGAAGTATAATTTTCCTGAATAATATCATCTATAAAATCAACTGAATCTTGTTTATTTATACCTATATTTTTCATTTCAACTTTTAAATTTGAAATAATGTCATCTTTAATAAGTAACTCAGATATATTATTAATTCAACTAGAGGTAGAATCAACAATTTCTTTATTATTAAAAAAATCATTTACCTCTGATTTTTCAGGAATAGTTTTACCTATTTCTCAGATAATTTTTTCAGATACTCAATCTTTTATATTAGAGTTTTCTTCAAAAATTTGTGTCATATAAATTAAATCCTTTTTACTATTATCAATAACTTGAAGATTAATCTTATTTTCTCTACTCATCTTTGATACTTTTGGAGTTTTATTAAGATCCATATATTGCTCTGGAAGAACCTTATATTCATTATTTTTATTATCATTTATTTTTATTCACTCTTTACCAGCTGTTTCACTAAATGAATCAATAACACTAATTTTTGGTTTTTTACTAGTATCTTTTCATGCTTCAAATAAAACCGATGTTCATATAATTGCCGCAGTAACTCAATTATTAGAAATATTTATAACTTCCTCTGAAGTTATTGATTTTAACACTCTTCCCCATAAGGATCATTTTACTAAATTTATATTAGTATTATTTCATTCAATAGATTCAAATATAAATTTCGAATCACTATTCAATCTAAAAATAGAATGATCAGACATTACCATTGTTATTTCTGAATTACTATTTGTTTCTATAATATCTCATATGTATAAAATATCTCAAACTTTAAGCTTAGTATTTATCTGGGCATTTGTAACAACTCATGTTATATTTTTTACATATGCTATTAATATTTTATCTCATTTTACCAAACTAGTACTTATTTCTTTCTTTGAAACTTTAGTAGTATTTTTATTGATATCAATATCTTTATTCCCACATGAATATAAAAATAATGGAAAAAAAATAATAAAGATGAGAAAGATTTTATTTTTCATAGAAAATATAGTAAAATAATATAGAAATAAAGAAAAGAATATAATTTATATTATACTTGACTTTTAATAATAAAACAAATATTTGAGAATGAAAAAATTTATTACAACCTTATTATTATCTATTATTACTATTATATCTTTCTTAGGAGTATATATATTTTTTTTATGAGAAGATGTAAAAACAAATAAATTAAACACCACCTTTCAATTATTAGATGATTATTTTTTGTATAATTGATTGTTAAAAGAAATTTGAAATGATATAATAATTCTCAGAATAGACGATAAAACAGTAGATGATTTACAAACAAATGATACAAATATATTTACAATGACAAAGTCTACTCATGCTCAAATTATAGAAAATTTATTTCAAAAATATAAAATAGGTGTTTTATGAATAGATATAATATATGGAAGAAAATGAGAAAAAAAAGATGTTGAAAATTTAAAAAATACACTTGAAAAATATAGTGATAAAATAGTTATATGAACTCAGCCTATTTGATTGAAGCCGTTATGTGAATATCAGGAGATACAACAATGAATGACTAAGGTAATTAATGAAGTTAAAATAAGAAAAATTAAAATAAACTTTAATGATTATAAAAACTGATGTAATACTGTTGATAAATGAGTGCAGGCTTTAGGAATTGAGATATTTAAACAATATATTAAAAAAGCAGATTTATTTCAAAAATATGAGCTATTTAAAAAATATTCAAAAAACAAAATATATGAAAATAATATAAATAGTTTTATAGAAGAATATTCAAAAAAAGAAAATGAATTAAACTCACTTATAATAAATAATATTATAGAAGAATGAATAAATAATAAAATATATTTTTCTTTTCATAAAGTTAAAGATAAACAAATACTTAAAGATGGTGTTTATTGATTTAACAGTTATTCAATATACGATATTTATAGAGGGAATGAATTAAATGAGGATTGAGAAAAAATAGATTTAGAATGAAAAATAGTTCTCATTTGAGAAGTTTGAACTTCATTTCATGATGAATATTTTTCACCAATAAATTTAGAGAATAAAATCCCATGAGTAGAATTTCATGCAAATATAATTGCGACACTATTAAATAATAACTTATTATATAAAATAAATACATCTATTATTGTTTTATTAATGACAATTTTCTCTATCATTCTTATACTTACATACTTTACCAAATTTAAATATAGTATTATATTGTTAAGTTGATATATATTTTTTAATATATTTTTATGAAAATTATTGATTAATTATTCTTGAGAATTTATATTTTGAATTAAAGAAAAATTTTATATTTATCCGGTCAGTTTTTTTATATTTTATTGAATTGTATTTTTTATAATAATATATGTCTATAAATATATTGAAGAAATAATTAAAAAAAATCTTTATCTAAAAAAATATGATTTAGCTATCAAAGACAAAGATTTTATAAAAAGGGCTTTTTGACAATACATATCACCTAGTATGGTTGATGCTATTATAAAAGATCCAAATAAACTTAAATTATGATGAGAAAAAAAAGAACTTACTATGTTCTTTTCTGATTTGGTATGATTTACATCGATTTCTGAAGCAATGGATTCAAAAAGTTTATTTACATTTCTCAATATATATTTTGAGGAAATGTGACGAATTTTGATAAAAAATAGTGGTACAATAGATAAATATATATGAGATGCATTAATGTGATTTTTTTGAGCTCCTTTACATGTTGAAAATAGTGAATACAAAGCATGTATAACAGCATTAGAACAAATTGAAAAACTGAAAGAAATCAATACAACATTTAAAAAAATAAAAAAAGATTTCCCTACTTTTGAAATGAGAGTTTGAATAAATACATGAATGACAAGTCATGGAAATTTATGATGAAAGAATAATATTAACTATACTGTAATTTGAGATTCTGTAAATTTAGCATCTCGTTTAGAGTCAGTAAATAAACAGTATGGTAGTAAAATTTGTATCTCAGAATCTACATATATAAAAGTAAAAAATAATTTTATATTTAGAGAATTAGATACTATAAGAGTAAAATGAAAAAATATTTCAATAAAAATATATGAACTAATTTGAAATGTATGAGAAGTTGCAGATATAACATTTATAAAAAACTATGAAGATTGATTACAATTATATTATAAATGAAAATATGATAATGCTATAATGTATTTTGAAAAAAATGCTTTGGATGAACCTTCAAAAAGAATGTTAGATAGATGTAAAGATTTCAAAATAAATAATAAAAAACAAGAAAACTGAATTTTTACTATGACAAATAAATAAACTTAATAAAAAAATTATTTTTTTATTAAGTTTACGGTAAAAATTCAATTTTTTACTAGTAGTCTTATTATTAATTATTTATACAATAAAAGAGTTAGATATTACCTAACTCTTTTATTGTATTGTATTTTAAATATATTTTATAAACTATTTTTTATAATTTCATTTATTTCTTGAGCTATTTTTTCATTTTCTTTTAAGAAATTTTTAGAATTTTCTCTTCATTGACCAAGTTTAATTTCTCAAAAACTGTAAAAAGATCAAGATTTTTTTATTACTCAAATTTCAGTTCCAACATCAATAATCTCTCAATTTTTTGAAATTCATTCATTATACATTATATCAAATTCAGCTTCTCTAAAAGGCGGAGCTATCTTATTTTTTATTACTTTTACTTTTGTTCTATTTCAACTTATTTCTTTTCCATCACCAGATCAAGATTCTATTTTATCTTTTCTTCTAACATCAATTCTCTGAGAAGCATAAAATTTTAAAGCATTACCTCAAGTTGTAGTTTCAGGACTACCAAACATAACACCTATTTTACTTCTTATCTGATTTATAAATATAACGGAGCATTTAGATTTACTTATAGCTCAAGTTATCTTTCTAAGGGCTTGACTCATAAGACGGGCTTGTAATCACATATGACTATCTCACATTTCTCATTCTATTTCTGCTTTTGGAGTCAATGCGGCAACAGAGTCAACAACAATTAAATCAACAGCTCCTGATCTAACAAGTGCATCAACTATTTCTAGAGCTTGTTCACCATAATCCGGTTGAGATATTATAAGATTATCAGTATCTACTCATATTTTTCTTGCATATTCTGGATCTAGGGCATGTTCAGCATCTATGAATGCAGCAGTTCATCCTGTTCTTTGGATTTCAGCAATTGCATGTAAAGTAAGAGTTGTCTTACCACTTGATTCTGGTCAGTATATCTCAATTACTCTTCATCTTGCATATCATCAACCTAGAGCTAAATCAAGGCTTAGTGATCAAGAAGGAGTAGTTTCTATTTTTTGACCTCATTCATTATCTCAAAGTCTCATAATTGATCATTTACCAAATTGTTTTTCTATCATTGCTAAGGCATTAGCTAAAGCCTCTTTTTTATCCATAAGGTATGTAATTAATAATTAATAATTATACCACTCCGGGTACAGGACAATTAATAATAAAAGTAAATCATATATTTAACTTGAAATTAATTGTTTATACTTTTGGTATATCTCTAATATATACGAAATATTTACAAATGCAAATTATTTTTATAAAAAAGTATAAATATGGCTTTAAATACAGTTTATTATATATATACGGCTATTTTATTTTATAATTATTTTTCAATCATTCAAGAGTTCCTACAGATATATTATTTCCAGAACATTCTTCACATACAAATTTATATCCATTTGGATTAGGTCTCTTAGTTTGCACTATTTTTCTACAATCTCTACAGTAAAATGATACATCTCATCTTTCTTCTTTAAATTCTTCTTTTTTCTTATTTAGTTCATCTATATTTATTAGATCATTGTAACTCATAAAAAGGGAATTAGGGATAAACTATTTTTACTTTTTTGTACATTTAAAAGAGACTCATAATAGTTTCTTTTTTTTCTTCGACTTTAATAACATCTTTTTTTACAAGTTCAAGAAAACATTTAAGTGTATTTTCCACATCTACTATAGCATTATGAGCTCAAACAAAGTATTCTCAAAAAATTGTTTTATAAAGTTCTCATAATTTAGGATATTTAAATCTTTCTCAATTTCCTTTTATAGAACAAAAATCTACACTATTTTTCATCGTACATATAATTTGTTTTGGTCTATAATCGTATTCTCTTCATAATCTTTTTAATTCGATTTTTACCATACCTTCATCGTATTCTATATTGTGTCAAACTATTATATCAGATGTATTTATATAATATAAAATATCTTCTATATGATGATCTATAGGACTTTTATTTTGTACATCTATATTGTATATATTATTTACCAAACTTGATGCATAAGGAATTGCAATTCAAGGATTTATATAGACATCAATTCTCGATTCTTCTATAAAATTTCAATTACTTAAATCTCATAAAATTCAAGCAAATTGGACAATATGAGGTTGTTTCTTTAAATTAGCATCTTTTTTATTTATAAATCAAGTAGTTTCAGTATCAAATACAAAAATTTTCACTTTGGTAATTCTTATGGAATAAACTTTAAATAGCATATATAAAAACTTTGATTTTGCAATAAAAAAAGGCTCTTTTTTTGAAAAAGAAATTGAATAATTAAGACATTGGTAAAAGTTTTAGTCAAGTTAAATTACAAAAGATATTTGATAAACAGTAATAAATCCCTAAGATTTTATTACTTAAAAAGTAAAAAATAATTATTTTACTTTCCAAAACAATAATTTCATGCAAGATACAGGAAATAATCACATCAAGAGACCGGTCTTTTTAAAGAAGACCGGTCTTAATAGTAACAACAAAGCCTTCACACTAGTAGAATTAATAGTAGTAATCACAATATTAGCAATACTATGAACAATATCATTTATCTCATTTCAAAGATATACAATAGATGCAAGAGATGGAGTAAGAATAGCAGATATGAATAATATAAATAAATTACTTGCACTATACCAATTAAAATGATGAATCTATCCAAAACCAGATAATTTTGTAACAATCAGTGCATCAGGAACAATTATATGATACGAATGAGTAGTATGAGAAAATGTATCAAGAATAATAAATACAAATAAAATAATTCTAGATTCACTAGATAATGCACCATATGTCTACTATACAAATGCAACAAATACTACATACCAATTACTATGATATTTAGAATGAAATTCATTGACAATAAATAATCTAATCAGTACAACATATGCAGCCATAGACTATACAAAGAGATACCCAAAAGTACAATGAGATAAATTATGAATACTGCTGGATAATTTTAATAATCCAATAACAATAGATATAGATTTATTTGGAAGCCAAAGTTGAACAACATATAAATCATTCATATCAAATACAACAGTAAAAATACTAAGTTGAGTAGAGTTATGATGACCACTCATAACTCTATCAAAAAGTCTAAACTTTGGATCACCAAGAACATGCCCAGACTGATTTATCAAAGTGCCATGAAATGAGGAATTTATGCAATCTGGCTTTTGTGTAGCAAAATATGAGATGACATATACAGATGCAGATACACCAAATACTTGTGATTTAACTTGCACAGCTTGAGAAAATATATCTGGTCAAACAGACTGGAATACAGTAGTATATACATGAGCAAAGATACCAGTATCAATGACTTGAAAATATCCAATATCTAATATAACACAAACTCAAGCAATAGATGCCTGCAAAAGTATGTGAGAATGATATCACCTTATAACAAATAATGAATGGATGACAATAGCAAGAGATATAGAAGCAAATCAAACTAATTGGTCAGGAAATGCAGTATGAAGTTGATATATCTATAATTGAGTGGCGAATAGTACTATGTGATGTCTATGAATAACAAATACTATATATACATTACTAACAAGAAAGCAAGCGACAAAAACATGATGATGATTTGGTAATGATGATTGTGATACAAAAAGACAATTAAAATTATCAAATTGAGAAATTGTATGGGATCTATCAGGTAACATACGGGAACATGTAAATAAAGCAAATACAATAGATTGAACTAATTATGATTTGTGACAAATAAGTATTGCTTGAAGTTCAACTTGAACAAATTCGGATGATAATGGGATATATGATTCAAATGATATGAAAAAATATTGATCAAGTTTATGATTATGATCAACTAGTGGTATGGGAAACATATATTATGCAAATTGAGTAGTAAGTAATATTTTCCTTCGTGGGGCTGGTGCGGGTGCTAGTTCTTCTGCCGGAGTATTTGCGATGTACTTGTCTCGGACTTCGATTAATCAGACTCGTAATATGGGTTTCCGTTGTGCTAAGTAATCTTTGAATACTATTTTTATTATTATGAAGAAAAGAATAACAAAAAATAGAGATGAATTTCATCTCTATTTTTTATTGTGTAAAACTTTTATGATTAAAAAGTTTTTGCTGGTCTTTCAGTATTTTCTTTTGCATAAGAAACGAAGATTTTTCTTCATTCTAATTCTTTTTCATTAGTTTCAGCTAAAGCTTTTTTAGCATCATCTATATTAACAAAAGTAACAAATCAAAAACCTTTACTTTTTTTAGTTTCTCTATCTAACACAACAGTAGCAAATTCAACTTCACCGAATTCGCTGAAAGCTTGAGCTAAATCTTTACCTCTCATTTCCCAAGGTAGGTTACCAACAAAAAGTTTTCTGTTTTCACTTATTTGTTCATCCATTTGTTCAGTCATAAAACAATTATAAAAAATAAAAATACAAGCATAATCTTGTAAAAAACCATTTTAATCAAAGATACTAGGACTAGTGATTAAAGAAGAGTATTTTATTAAAAGACTGCTTATGTACATATTGTAAGTTAAAAACATAAAAATACAAGTTTTTTTGTAATTTTTATAAAATAAGTATAATCAAAATAACTTTAAATTTAATTAAATACTTTGAATATATCTATATTTGCATCTATTTGATGCCAGAACTTGGGTGATGAGCTTATACTTAGAAATGAAATAGAAATCCTTGAAAATATAGAATTTAAAGCTAAAAATTTAGATTTTACAAATAAAGTTTGATATTCTTCAAAGCCGGATTCTTTTAAGATTTTTACTTACGATGTAAAAAATACTTTTTTTCAAAAAGATAATTTATTATATCTAGAATATTTTCCTATTTGAATTAAAGATAAAAAAAATATATTTAGAAATATAAGAAATTTTATCAGTTTTATAAAAACAGTTTTTTGGAGTGATTTGATTGTTATTTGAGGAGGTGGAATTATCTATGATAATGAAGTACAAGCAAATAAAAATCCACTAGATCAATGGATTTTTAGAAATAAAATTTTTAGATTTTTTAGAAAAAAAGTTATATTTTATGCTGTGGGAATAAATATAAAAAATAAAGAAAATCTTCCAAAATTGAAACAAATTTTTTCTAAAGCATATAAAGTTTATGTAAGGGATACTTATTCTTATAAAACTTTAGAAAATTTATGAATAAAAAGTGAGATAATAGATGATCCAGTGTTTAATGAGAATAAAGAATATAGAATGCAGGATCTAGGCAAAAAAAGTGAGTTACAAATGGAAAAAAAATCATTTTTAATCAAAGAAATTGAAGCAAACAATTTTTCTTTACGAGATTTGGAAAATATAAATTTGGAGAATAAAAAAGTTTGAATAACTTTTAGAGCAGGTTATATAGGGAAAAGTGGTAATGAAAAGATAGAAATACTTATGGTAAGAGAACTCATAGAATTATTACTTAGTAAAAATTGCAAGGTTTATTTTCTTCCACATAGTATCCATTATACAGATATTAAATCAAATGATTTAGAATATTATAAAAAAATAATTTCTTGAACAAAACTAGAAAATAAAGTTTATGTTGTTGAAAGCTTGGAAGAAGTTTATTATTTTTATAAACAAAAAAAAATTGATGTGTGTTTCTCTATGAGACTTCATTCTATGATACTTTCACAAGTTTATGAAATACCTTTTGTAGCATTTAGTTATAGTAAAAAAACTGAAGAATTAGTTAAGAAGATAAGAAATGTAGATTTTGATTTTAGAAAGAAAATCTAGTTTTTTCCAGCATCTTTTTTTGATTTACTTATTCAATTATTTTTATTTTTTTCATATCAAAGTGCATTTAATAAATCCTTATTTTTTTTGGCAATTAAAAGTAAAATAGTTACACTATTTGTAATTAAACTTATATCTCAATGAGGGTTTAATAAATCTTGAACTTTTTCCAAAGTTAATTTTTTTATATCTCAAAGAATTTCAATAATTTCTTTTTCATTTAAAGCATCTTCATTTTGTTCTTTCTTTTTTGATCAAGTTTTTGCCAAAATAGAATAACGAAAATCTCGAGCATCTCAACTTAGTTGATTATTTAATCTACCTACAGTATTACTTTGTCTACCTGCAGTATTATTTAGTTTACCCATAAATATGTATTATAATATAAATATGGATTTTAATATAAAGGAAAAATAGCTTATGTCAAACTTGTTTTTATTATCTTTTCAAAATCTGTATAATCTGAATATAAATGAGATTCTATTCATAAATCTTTTGCCTTAGTTATATTTTTTTCACAATCATCAAAAAAAAGAACTTCTTTTTTATTGATTCAATAATTATTTTTAAGATAATCAAGAACAGACAAGTAAAATTGTTCATCAGGTTTTTTATATCATAATTCACAAGATGAAAAAACGAAATCAAAGATATTTTCAAATCACATATCTTTTTTCATATAATTTGTTCTGTATTTTTCTTGGTTTGTTGCAATAAAGCATTTAATTCAATTGTCTTTTAGTTTTCTAACCATTTTTAAGATTCTTTTGTCTATATCATTTGATATTTTAAACCAAAAATCAAGTATTTCTTCACTTCCTTTTTCCCATTTCCATTTTTTAAGATATGGCTTAATAACTTCATTTAAATCTGCTTCTCAAATTATACATTTTTTAAAATCTCATATAAAAAAAGGAGTCATATCAAATTCAGAAATCCCATATTTTTTTTGATATTGATAACTAAATTTCTGAGATGTTATTATAACTCAATCAACATCAAAAATTATTCATTTAATATTTTTTTTCATGTTTATAAGCTTGATTTTATAATATGGTTATTATCTTACTTTTTAAATCTTCTATATCATCAAACTCAATAATATCATCTGCTAAAGTTCTTAGTAGTCTTAGATCTATTCATTTTTTGATAGCTAAAACTATTTTTTTATTCATTGCTTTGGCACATCAGCATTCAATCAGCATTCATTCACTTTTCTTTTTGTTATCTACAAAAATAAATATTCAGTCTGAATTTTTTAATTCCTCTAAAGCAATATCCATAATTTCATTCATAGGAATAGCTATTTTTCAAAAGTCTTGTTTATCTCGATAGAAAGCAAAGGTAGTATTTCAATTTTCTTCAAGTATTTTTGAAATAATAGTTAAATTATTTATCAGATTTTGTATATCAGCACCTTGATGTTTGTAAGCGATATAGTATTTCATAATAATATAATTAACAAAAAAATATTTTATTCTTTTTATTTTTAAAACTGTTCATTTAATTTTAATTTACTTTGATACATCATTCTTGAACTACTGATTCAAAATCTTTGAGATGCAATTCTGTCTATACCCATACCAAAGGCAAAACCTGAGTAAACTTCTGGATCTATTCCACAATCTTCTAGAACTTTTGGATGAACCATTCAAGCTCATAGAAGTTCTACCCATCAGCTTCAACTACACATTCCACAACTACAAGTTTTTCATTTACATATTTGACAGCTTACATCTATTTCAACACTTGGTTCTGTAAAAGGGAAAATATAAGGTCTAAATCTAAGAGTTGTATCATCTCATAATAGTTTTTTCATAACTGTGTCTAGAGTCCATTTTAGATCTCAAAAAGTAACTCACTTTCCAACTACAAGTCATTCTAATTGATAAAAATTACAAGTATGTCTTGCATCTTCTTGTTCATATCTAAAAACTCTTCCAGGAACTATTGTTTTTATAGGAAGTTTTTGGTTTAACATAGTTCTTATTTGAACTGGTGAAGTATGAGTTCTAAGAAGGAATTTTTCTTTGTCTTCAAGTGCATTATTGATAGTATCACTTATCCAGAAAGTATCCCAAACATCACGAGCAGGATGATCAGCAGGAATATTTAGCTTATCAAAATTGTATTCTACTTTTTCTATTTGTGGACCATCTTCTATTTTGAACCCAAGGGATATAAAAATCTCTTCAAGTAATTTTGAAGTTATACTAATTGGATGGTAGTGCCCAGTATCATCTGAAGGGAATTCTAAACTTACATCTATTTTTTCTTTATCTTCGATATCTTTAAATTGTGCATTTTTTAATTCTTCTTCTTTTATTTTTAAAGATTCTTCGATAAATACTTTTAAGTTATTTGATTCTTGACCAAATTCTTTTTTTTCTTCGTTTGGTAAATCTTTTAATCATTTCAAGATTTCTTTTAATTCTCATGATTTTCATAGAAGTTTATCCTCAAGAGTTTTTAACTCTTCAAAATTTGTGCATTTTGTAAGTTCTGTTTCAAATAAGATTTTTAGATTTTTTAATTTTTCTTTCATATAAGTAAAGAATAAGAGATTAAGAGGGAAAGAGAATAAGGGTAAATATTATCTTTAAGCCAAAAAAATAATATGAAAAAATCAAATAAAATCAAATTTTTATTCTCAAGTAAAATAAATAACTTTATTTTTTTAAAAATAAGATTATATTATAGAGTGTTTATTATTTAATTAATATATATGAAAAAAATAATAATTTTACTTATTCCTATTTTACTTAGTTCTTGTTTTTTTTCTGATAATAATAAAGTTGAAGAGGCAAAACAAGAAATGCTTTGAGATCAAGTCTCAAATACTTGAGAAGAAGTTTCAGGTACTTCTGTAGAAGAAAATACAGATACACAAGAAGAAAAAAAAGATGAACCAACAGTTACAATAACATCATTAACTTCTTGAACTCAACTTATTGAGATAGAAGATTTAAGTAACAAAGATTTTTATGCTTGAGAATTTTATATTAATTGAAAAGTTTTATGAGAAGTAGATAAAATTGAAGTTAGTTTTTCAAATGAGACTTCTTCTTACCCAGAAGATTTATATAATCTTAAACAATTTAAAAAGTGAGATACAACTTTTAAATATATGGCTTCATCAAATTTCAAGACTTTAGATTTTTGATTAAATAAGTATATATTTACAGCTTATTCATGAGATTCTACATATAAAATAAAAGTAGAAATAAATATTCCTGAAAAAGAAAAAACAGATTCTACAAGTACAGAAAAAGAGGATTCTAACACATCTGCAAATATAGAAAAAAATACTCTTTGAGATAATTCAGAAATCAATAATCTAACAATCAAAGAAGATTTTGTAACTGATGATATAAATTGTACTAATTTAACAGATTTTTTGGTTGAAAATTATTGATATTCTTATTGGAATAGTTGTAGAGATATAACTAAAGATAAATCAATTTGATTTTATGTGCTTAGATTGAAAGGAGAAAATTATTTTTATGAAAAACATTATATAAATTATGAGACAAAACAATATTGAATCTTGCTTTTAGAAACTTGAACTTGAGTTACAAAAGATACAATAAAAGATAAAAATGATGAATTAAAACAAATTTCTTGGGATGAAGTTTTGAAAGCTGATAAAAAATTTAAATAATAATAATAATAATTTTATGTCAAAAAAAAATAAGAGAGTACTTTTAAAAATTTCTTGAGAAGCATTGGCTTGAGATACTTGAAATACTTTTGATACTAAAGTTTTGGATTATGTATCTGAAACTATAAAGGATTTACAAAAAGAAAATATTGAAATTGGTATTGTTATATGATGATGAAATATATTTAGATGAGTTTTTTGAGAAAATTTGTGATTTGATGAGCATACATCTCATTATATGGGAATGACAGCAACATATATAAACTGACTTGCACTTGTAAATTATTTTTCAAATAAAAAAATCAAGGCAAAACTTATGACATCAGTAAGCTATGAATGAGTTTGAGAAAGATTTGATAAACTTAAAGCTATAAAATATCTAGAAGATGAAAAAGTTGTAGTATTTGCAGGTTGAACTTGAGCTCCTTATTTTACTACTGATACCTGTGGAGTTTTGAGAGCTTTAGAAATAGAAGCAGATATGATAATAAAAGCAACACAAGTAGATTGAATTTATGATAAGGATCCAGCAAAAAATCCTGATGCAAAGATGTATGATAAAGTAACTTATAACGAAGTACTTGAAAAAAACTTAAAAGTTATGGATCAAACTGCCATAGCCTTAGCTCGTGACAATAAAATGTTATTGAAAATAGTAAACTTAAAGAAAAAATGAAGTCTCAAAAAAGCAATTTTAGGAGAAAAAGAAGGAACGATAGTAATGAATTAATTTTTGTCACCCTGAAGCAAGTTTTCAGGATCTATAATACATTAATTAAATATGAAATATATTTTTGAAACAATAAAATTTTATGATGATAATGTTGATGAATATTATAAAAATACTATTAATTTGCAAGAAACTAACTGGATAAATAAATTTTTATCATATATTTGAGAAAATTCAACTATTCTTGATTTAGGATGTTGATTTTGAAGAGATACAAATCTTTTTCAGAAAAAATGATGCAATGCTTACTGAATAGATTTTTCAAAAAATATGATAAATAAAGCAAAATGATTATATCCTAAATGTCATTTTTATGCTATGAATATGCTAAAATTAGAATTTGAATCTAATTTTTTTCATTGAGTATGGGCAAATGCATCATTATTACATTTAAATAAAAAGGATATTAATTTAGCCTTGTTGGAAATAGACAGGGTGTTAAAAAGTAAATGAATAATCTATATTCTTTTAAAAGAATGAAATTGAGAAGGGGTTACCAATGATGATAGGTATAATAAGTCAAAAAAATTTTATTCATATTATACACAAGATGAATTAAAAGGTATAATTAATAAGCTTAACTATGAAATACTTGATTTTTCTATTAATGTTGAAAAAACAGATGATTATAGTGATAAATGAAAATTATATTTAATTGCTAGAAAGAATTAATAAACAAAAATAATCCTGCTTGGAAAGAATAGCATTAAAGATCCTGAAAACTTGTTTCAGGATGACAACATAGAGCAATATAATGAAGATTCCCTACTTCTAGGGAATGACAGTAATCTTAATAATTATAAAAAAAATAATCATGAAAGACCTAAAAATCCTTATTTCAATTATTTTTATTATTATCTCATTTTTCTTGGGGTTTTTATTTTCAGAAAGAAAACATAGTTTAGATAAAGTAGATTCTAAACAAAGACAGGTAAATATCGAGATAATGAAGACAAAACTAAAAATCACAAAAAATAGTCAAGATGTGGAAATATATGTCAATTGAGAGAAAAACGAGACCTGAACTATTGATATTTTAAAAAATTAAGGTATAATTAATAAATTTAAATTTTACTTTTTTATAATTTTAAATATAATTTTGCGGATTTGAAAATATAAAACAAACGAGTAATAAGTATTAAGTTTTTAGTAACAAATACTAAAGCTTTTTTCTTATTTTTAATTTACAAAATTATTATTTAATACTCATAAATGAAATATATAAATATAGCGATAATTGCCCATGTAGATCATGGAAAAACTACTTTGGTTGATGCTTTACTAAAACAATGTGGAACTTTTAAAGAACATGAAAAAGTTGAAACTTGTGTAATGGATAGTAATGATCAAGAAAGAGAAAGATGAATTACTATTTATTCAAAAAATACCTCTGTTCAATACAAAGATTTTAAAATAAATATAGTTGATACTCCAGGGCATGCTGATTTTGGATCTGAGGTTGAGAGAGTTCTTAGAATGGTTGATAGTGTAGTTCTTGTTGTTGATGCTTATGAGGGACCAATGCCTCAAACAAAATTTGTTCTTAGAAAATCACTTGAACTTGGTTTAAAACCATTAGTTGTTATCAATAAAATAGATAAACCAACAGCTAGACCTGATTATGTAATAGATCATTTATTTGATTTATTTGTACAATTAAATGCATCTGATGAACAATTGGATTTCTCATCTTGTTATACTATTGCTCGTGATTGAATAGCTAAAAGACATCTAAATGATGAGAGTGATAATATTCACCCATTACTTGATATGATTATCGAAAAAGTTGAACCAAAAGAAAATATCATTGATGCTCCTTTTAGAATGCAAGTAGCAAACTTGGCTTATGATAATTTCTTATGAAGACTTTGAATAGGTAGAATAACTGACGGAACAGTAAAACAATGACAAGAAGTAGTAATAATTTGAAATGATTGAACTAAAAGAAAATGAAAAATCAGTGATATATTGACTAATGAATGATTAAAAAAGATTAAATCAAAAGAATCTTCAGCTTGAGATATAGTAACAATAGCTTGAATTTCTGATATATATATATGAGAAACAATTTGTGCAAATGACTCAGTAGAACCTCTTCCTGCTATAACTATAGATGAACCAACTTTGAGAATGGAGTTTTTAGTAAATAATTCTCCTTTTGCTTGAAAAGAAGGTAAATTTGTAACAGGTAGACAGATAAGAGATAGATTGGAAAGAGAATTAGAAACAAATGTATGATTAAAAATCGACTTAGATTCTGCAGAAAATTATATAGTTTCAGGTAGAGGTGAATTACATCTTTCTGTTTTGATAGAAAATATGAGAAGAGAATGATTTGAATTACAAGTATGAGCTCCTGAAGTAATATTTAAGATGAAAACTTGAGTTAAATATGAACCAATAGAAAGAGTTGCTATAAATTTACCTTCTGTGTCAGCTTGAAGTATAATAGAAAGAATGTGAAAAAGAAAATGAGAAATGCTTGCAATGAGTGAAGAAAATGGGATAACAAGTTTGGAATTTTTTGTTCCAACTAGATGACTTTTATGATTTAAATCTGAATTTGTTACTTTAACAAAATGAGAATGAATACTAACAAGTTCTTTTGAAAAATACGATATTTACAAATGAGATATAGAAAAAAGAGAAGTTTGATCAATGATAAGTTGAGAAGCATGAATTGCTATGGGATATAGTTTATGGAAATTGCAAGAAAGAGGACCTATTTTTATTGAACCAGCTACTGAGATTTATGAATGAATGATTATATGAGAACATTTGAAATGATGAGATTTAACAGTAAATGCTACAAAAAATAAACAATTAACAAACATAAGAGCATCTTGAACTGATGAAGCTATTAGATTAACTCCACCAAGGAAATTTACACTTGAGGATGCACTAGATTATATAAGTAATGATGAATATGTAGAAGTAACTCCAAAATCAGTAAGACTTAGAAAAAAGTATTTAAATGAAAATGAGAGGAAAAAATGATGAAGATAAAAAATAGATTTTCTCAAAAAAATAGAAACAACGAAAGTTGTTTCTATTTTTTTTTAAATGATTATTTATAAAATCAAATATTATGATAGTGGCTTACCTCAACACCCCTCCAATCTTTCCAACTCTTTCTATTATACTTTTAATCAAATTATTTTTTACTTCATCTCAAAGTGTTTCATCTAGTGATTGGATATAAATTTTGAATGTTAGACTTCTTTTTCATGGAAGTTTTTCTTCGTTTTCGTAGATATCAAAAAGTTCTACTTTTTGGATTATTTTTGGATCAGTTTTTGCGATAGAGATTTGTATATCTTTTCCTGCTTTGTCTTTTGAAACTACGAAACTCAAATCAAAATTGTTTTCTTGGAATGTCGAAACTTCATGAGCTTTTACTTTATTGTAAACAAGAGATTTCAATTTATCTGCATCTATTTCAAAAAATCAGATTTTTGTTTCTAGTCAGAAATTATTTACTACGCTTGGGTTTACTTCTCATACAAAACCTACTTCTTGTCATCTTACGATTATAGAAGCTGTTCTACCTTTGTGTGCAAAGCTTGGATATGTTTTAGGAGTAGTAAACATAAAGTTATCAATTGCCAGTTTTTTGAATAAATCAGAAATTACTTTTTGTAAATCATAATAAACTACTTTTTCATCGTTAGTAATAACTCCAGAAAATGCATAATTCTCAATTACTTTTCATGATTTAAAAGCAAATACTTTCTCAAATTCAAATAATCTTAAATTTTTCTCTTGTTTAATATTTTTTTCTATACTTAAAATTAGATTTGGAATAAGACTTCATTTCATATGAGTCATATCTTCACTTAAACTATTTTTTAGAGGAATAAGTTCTTCTGTATTTCCCAAAACTTTTTTCATTAAAGTTTCATTAACAAAACTATAATTGTATAAATCATAAAAACCTCTATCAACAAAAAAATCTCTTACATCATTTTTAAGTTTGTAGATATTGTCTTGAATTATTGCTCATAAATTGATTCTTGGTATTGTTGTTGTAACTTTATCAAATCAATAAATTCTTGCTATTTCTTCAGCTATATCAGCTTTATAATTTAGGTCTTTTCTCCAAAATGGAACTATTAATTCGTTTCCTTCTTTTTTAATTCAAAGTCTTTCCAATATTTCCAAAGATTCTTTTTCAGTATAATTTGCTCAAATCAGATTATTCACAAAATTTAAATCAAAAGGTACTTTTTTTACTTCTTGTTTTACTGGATACACATCACTATATCATTCTATTTTTAAGTTTGGGAAATATTCTTTCAATTTTCTATAAATCAAACTTACTCAATAAATAGGAAATTCTAGAGGCACATCTTTTTCAAATACATTTAGGCTATCAGTTCTAATTCAGTGTCTTCTACCAGTTTTTCTTACAGTTTTTGGATTAAACCATGCTCATTCAACTATTATATTTTTTGTAGTATTTGATACAGCTGATAATGCTCATCATATAACTCATCCTAAAGCTAGTACTTTTTCTTGATCTGTAATTACTATATCTTCACTAGTTAATTTATAAGTCTTATTATCTAGTGCAATAAATTCTTCATCATTTTTAGCATATCTTATGATGATATTTCAATTTATCTTATCTGCATCAAAACAATGTGTTGGTTGTCAGTAAAGATATAAACTATAATTACTTATATCAACTAATAATCATTTAGAATTGTTTCAAGCAGCTTTGATAACAGCTTTTATATCTTCTTTTGACTCTATATTTCAAACTCCAGAAAGAGAAAGTCAGATATATCTTTGTACTACATTAGTGATTTTATTTTCAATTCCTATGTTTTTTGCATTGCTAAAATCGTTTTTTTCATAATGTAAATCTACATCTTGTCAGTTTATTGCACAAAGTTCTCTAGCTAATCCGATATGACTAAACATATCTGGTCTATGATTAATTCATTTGTTATCTATCTCAATTATTGCATCACTTTTTTCTAGATATTCTCTCATAGAGATACCAAGTTTTGCACCATCATCAAGTATCATAATTCAAGCTTGTCTTTCAGTAACAAGTCATAATTCATCTTCACTACAAATCATTCATTCTGAAGTTTCTCATCTTATTTTACATTTTTCTATTGTGAAATCTTCTTTTAATTTTGCTCAAATTATAGCAACTGGAACTTTAATTCCAGCTCTTACATTTGATGCTCAACATACTATTTGTTTTTGTTCTCATAAGATTTCTACTTTACAGATATTTAGTTTTTCACTATCTGGGTGTTTTTCGCATTCCAATACTTTTCCAACATATACATTTTTTAAGTTTTCTCATTCAAGTTCTATTCACTCAACTTCAGCAATATGCATAATTATATCATTTGCAACTTGTTCTTCGCTCGTTAAAAAAGGTAATATTTGTTTTAGGGTTTTATAAGAGTATTTCATTGGTTAAAATTAAATATTAATTTAAGAAATATTTGAAAAATCAACTTTTTCTGTCATACTGAGTGAAACGAAGTATCCCTTTAACCTGGATAAATACACTAAACAATGCTTAAGGGATTCTTCACTAATAGCTCAGAATGACAATTTTTCAGTATTCCTTAAAAATCGATGAGTCTAAATATAAGCAAAAAGCAAAAAAATACAAGAAAAGTAAAAAAGATTTTAAAAACTACCAAATGATTTCTCAATATCTTGTTTCTAGTAATTTATCTTGATAGTGTATTATTCTTCATTTTTTACATAATACAAAATAATAAAATGCTTGTTTTATGGCATTGATACTAGCTATATCAGCATTATTATTTTCCGATACAACACTAAAAAGCATATTGCTTTTATTATCTTCAAATACCAATTTTGTATTTACTTTTGAATCTGAATTATTTGTTTTAGCATTGGATGAATAAGATAATAATTCAAGGTTTTTTATATAAGGGTATTTTATTTCTAATTTTTTTGATAGTAACTTTACGATACTGTGAAATATTCAATTGATTTTTTCATCATCGATTAGACATTCGAGTTTATGATTTTCTTTCTCAATATTTATTTCTAAAGTAGTTCAAATATGTTTTCAATTTTCATCAATTTGCATTGTTGATTTGATTTCTTTTATTCAAAAATCATCATTAATAATTTTTTGTAAACTTCAATTTAAATTATTTTTTATTTTATATACTTCAAGTAAAAAAGTTGCTATAGAGTCAGTATAATTTATAGAATTAGGCTTTTTTAGTATTTCAAGTAATTGAGATAATAAGTATTTTTTATCTTCTCAAGTTGATTTATCTAGATCAAAAGCTTGTTCCAAATAATAAAGGATATTTATTTTTCATGCTTGTTTTGTTAATCAAGGGTAGTTTTGTATATCTAGGTCTTTAATTAATTTTTCAGAAACGATAGAATAAGAATTTGAATCTTTTCATAATGCTCATACATGCATTCATGCTCAATGATAATAATTTTCAGGATTTAAAATATTATCTATTTTTCAAGGAAATTTTCAGTTTAATAAAAAGCTAACTTGTGAATATGTTGATAATAAATTTTTCCATAATAAATTTCTATCTTTATATCATTTAAATACATCTATATCATATTCTTCATATAATTTTGTAAAAAGTAAAGCTAACGGAGTGTTTCAGATTCTCTCTCAACAATATGAAAAATTTCATTGGATATGACTTATTCTTCATGTTGCTAAGGATTTTATTATACTTTCTATTGTGTAATATTTATCCTCATGTAGATGAAGTCATAGTTTATTTTTTAATTTGTTTGTTATAGTTGGATTTCTAAATTTGTTTGTAATTTCTAGAATAATTTCTCTTATTATATTAGGAGGAGTTTTCCCAAGTGTGTCACATAGAGCCAATTTATCTCATCATCATTCTAAACAAATTTCCATACATTTTTTTACATATTTTTTATCTTCTATATATCAATCAAAAAAATGTTCTAAATCGATAATTACATATTTATTTTGAACTTTTAGATATTTTATACTTTCTTTTATGATTTTTAGGTTTTCTTCAAGATCAATTTTAAGGATATTTGTTACTTGTGATACAGAACATTTTACAAAAATAGTTACTACATTAGCTTTAGATTCAATTATAGGTAAAAAATGATCTTCTAAATTTTTTGAAATAATTTTAGATGATCAAAAAACTGCTATTTTTAAATTATTTTTTATTATATAATCATATTTTTCTTGTTCATATCAGGTTGCTCATGCATAACCTCATTCTATAACTCAATTCAAGGCTTGTACATACCTTGATAATAAAAAAATAACTTTTTTTTGATTATCATTAGATGCTGAAAAAAAAGCATTTTGAGCTCAATCTCTTGTATCTGTAAAATACCACTCCATGTTTTTTATAGATTTTTCTAATTCTATAATCTCTTTTTTATTGAGTTTTAAAGGGTTGTAAAAAATATTTTTGTTTATCATTTTAGTTCTAATTAATTTGGTTAAACTATAGTATTTTAAATATTTTTTATGTCAAATTTACTAATAAAAAAAGACCTTACTAAAAAATAGTAAAGTCTTTTTAAATAATAAAAAATTATTTTTGTAAAGTTTCAGTTTTCTTCATTCTTGCATAGAATTTATCAACTGCACCAGTTTTCAAGATTCTTTGTTCTCAAGTAAAGAAAGGATGACATTTAGAACAGATTTCTATTCTTTGATCTCATTTCATTGTAGACTTAACATCGTAAACTGCTCCACATGAACAAGTAATTTTTATTTTGTTTACATTTGGGTGTATATCTTTTTTCATAATATATGGTTTTTATATTTGTCCGCCAAGTACGAGACAAAAATGTAATATAAATGGTGCCCAGGAAGAGACTCGAACTCTTACGCCACTACAGCACTGGTTTCTAAGACCAGCATGTCTACCATTTCATCACCTGGGCTAAAATTATTTTTGGCTGTGCCATTCGAAACTCGTAGAGTGTAGAATGGTGGGCAGGGAGTGATTTGAACACTCGAAGGCGAAGCCAGCGGATTTACAGTCCGCCCCATTTGACCGCTCTGGAACCTACCCAAAAATTTAGGGATTAGTTTTTAGTCCCTAGGCTTTAGATAAAAATATCAATTCCAGAAGCACTAATTACTAATCCCTAATTAACTTTTTAAATGGAGCCGCTTATCAGATTTGAACTGATGACCGTTCGCTTACAAGGCGAATGCTCTACCAACTGAGCTAAAGCGGCAATTAAGTAGGACATATATTATGAAAAAAGATTATTTTGTCAAATAAAATATTAATATTATTAATATTAATTATAAAAAAGTTTTTATTAAAAAAATTTGCTATTTGATTTTTTTTAAATAATATGTGGAAACAAAATTCGGGATAGTAGCTCAGTTGGTAGAGCAGGGCCCTTTTAAGGCCAAGGTCGTGGGTTCGAGCCCCGCCTGTCCCACCATTTTTAAAAAAGCTTAGATAAAGCACTTTTCTCTTGTATAAAGGAAAGGTGCTTTTTTTGATATTTTGTAAAATGGCTTAAAATAGATAAAAATGAAGTTCGAAGACCACAAGGTGGTTTTTACTTTATATTTTAACTAAAAAGTATGGAAAAATTGAGAAAGCTATATTGATGATAAAGGGATAAAATGGATATGGATAAACTCAGCTTATTATATTGATGATATGACAATTGAAGAAGCTAAGAGTAATATCAGAAAATATGCTAAAGAAATTGCACCTGCACTTTTTGAGTTGGTTGCAAAATTAAATTGAAAATTAAAGAATAATAAGTAAAACTAAATAAATTTAATTTTTAAATTTTATATTCTATGAGAGATAAGGATTTTTCAAAAATAAGTAAAAATTTTTTAGATTTATTATGTGAAACATTTTGAAATTATTATTTATGGGAAAGAATTAGAGAATTTATTAATTCTAAAAGTGAAACAGCAAATTTTATTGATGAAAGATATAAGGAATTTTTTGTGCCAGTATTATTTGCTTTACAAGATAAATATATGCTGTTGTTAGCTAATTTATTGGATTCTGAAAAAGAAAATAAAGATAAAAAAGTAATAAGTATATATGAATTACTATTGTTTGTTGGTGAAAATGATAGGAAAATTATAGATTTAAAACTAGAAAAATTAAATGAAGAAAAAAAGAAATTAAGTAAATGGAGAAATAAATATATAGCACACAAAGACTATACTTTATGAATTAAAGGCTATAATGATTTTACAAAAAAATATCATTTAAATTTTACAGATTTATATAATATGATGTTAATCTTATGAGAAGTTTATGATGATATAATATATATTGTAGATAAAAATCCTTGAAATGATTTTTCTGATATTAAAGATTCATATGAAGTATGATTTAATAAACTTATTAATGATATAAAATATTTTATTCCTGTTAATGAAGATGAAATAATAAAAATTATTAGTGATAAGATAATAAAAGAAGAGTTTAATCATACATAACTTTCCTTAAAGACTCACATATTTTCAAAACTTCTGCTTGATTTTTTTTTAAAAATCATATATTAAAAATGATAATAAAACAACTATATATATGATTAAAACATTTTTACAAGCTTTTAATAAATTACCTAACTCAAATAAATCTATGGTTTATTTGATGTGGGTATACTCAACATGAAATATTATAACATCTATTTTTATAAATATATATATTTATAAAATACATAACTCTTTTCAAGATTTAATTAATTATAATTTAATATTTCGGACATCTACCTTTATAGGTTTTTCATTTATATGATGGATTATGTGAATTTTAAGAAAAGATATAAAAAATATTATTATATATCATATATTCTTTTCATAATTTCATTTATTGTTTTATTTATTTTAAAATGATATTTATTTTGAGTTTATATATTTTCTTTTTTATATGCTTTATGATTTTGAGCTTTTCGGAATGCAGTACATACACAAGAATTGAAAAATATAGAAGATAAAAATAGGGATTTTTATTCATCTTCAATTACCGCATGAAAAAACTTGATAGACATTTTTATTCCACTATTAGTAGCTTTTATATTTTTCTTATCTTGAATATTTTATTTTGATTGATATGTTATTTTATTTTTTATTTTACCGCTTATTTATATATTTTCTTTTGTATTTATAAACAATATTGAGTCATATATTCCTAATAGAATTACAAAAAGAAATTTCATTAATTTTTTCAATTTTAAAAAATATAAATACTGACATTTATACTTTCTTATTTGATGATTTAATTCAGGTTTTAGTTCTGTAATACCTATTGTTGTAAGTATCTATTTATTAAAAAATGAGGTTAATATTTGATTATTTCAATGATTATTATCACTTATATCTACATTTTTAATTGTTCATTTTTCTTTTAAAAGAAATTGAAAAAATAGACTAAAATATTTTAGCATTTTTTCTTTTTTGATTTTTATTAATTTTATAATAATTTCATTTAATTTCAATTTAACTTATTTTATTATATTCTCTCTTATTTGATTGTTTTTATTACCTTTGTTTAGAGTTTCTGAACATATCTATGACTTATCTTTAATGGATAATATAAAAACAGAAAATAGTGATTTTTACCCTGCTATGATTATGAGAGAAATATTTCTATGGGTTTGAAGAATATGAGCATTATTGGTATTATCTATTATCACGAAATCAAATATTCTTAACTTTGATACAACTCAAACTCTAAAAATATGACTACTCCTTATTTGAGTTTTTTATATTTTATCAGTTATAAGTATTTATTTTTGGGAAAAAAATGAGAAAATTTAATATACTATTATATATATAATAGTAACCTTTTTTACTTTGATTACCAAAATTATAAATAACAAAAAAATCTCTCTATTATGCTAAAAATGCAGTAGAGAGATTTTTTGTTCTCACTTTTGTTTGTAAATTGTATTTATAAAGTACTAATTAATAATAGAATGTATAGTTGACAAATATAAAAATACGGTTATATTTTATTTATTAATAAATAATCATCATAGACCAAATGAGAATTATTCATACAGATGATATCGAAATATGAGCTCTAGATAGTAAACAACATGAATCAATTTGATATGTTGCTTGAAAAGTAAGAAAAAAATTAAGGAAATATAAATTTAAACATCCGCACTCAGATTTAAATTATGCTTTTGATATATTAGATAATTTTTGGCAGAAAATTTTAAAAATTTTAGATTATGAAACTTCAGGTAAAAGAATTTTAGATTTATGATGTGGTGCAAAAAAAGGGAATGTTGAATCAAAATACTTTAAACAAAGATATCAACCCTGGTTAGGAAGATTTATCCATGCAACAAGAGATAAAACTGGAATTGATTATGTAGGTGTTGATATAGGGGATTTATCTTCAGAGAAATTTAATGGTATTCAGATGGATTTATTAAAAAAGAATTGTTTGACAAATAATTTTATAGAAAATCAATTTGATCTTGTAATTTCAAAGAGATTATTCGATTCACCTGAATTGGAAAAACAAATTAGTAATACTGAAAGTGAACTGAATGCAACTTATGAATCAGCACTGGAATTAAAAGCGAATATACTTCCACAAATAGAAAGAATTCTTAAACCAGACTGAATTTTCTTATGGCAAGGAGGAAATACAGAATTATTTAAAAGTAAATAATATTTCAATTAAAGAACACTTAGATATATCAACTGAACAGCACACAAGCGAAGATAGACTATAATCTAAAATTAAATGTAGAGTTATACTATTTTTATAGAAAAAGTTTTGTATTAAAATAAAAATCACAGAATTAAAATTTAATAAATAACCATTCTAAACCAAATGAAAATTATTCATAGAGATGATATAGAAAGTGGAGTTTGAGATAGTAATTATGAATCAACATGATATGTTCATAAAGAAATAAAAGAAGGTTCAATGCAATATATAAAAACTTATCCTTCATATTCAGGATGGGGTTCTAATGAAGTTTATCGTAGGTTAGATAGAATGTGGCTGAGAATTCTAAAAATTTTAGATCATGATACATCGGGTAAAAAAATCTTAGAATTAGGATGCGGTGCAAAAAATGGAAATATCGAATCAAAGTATTTTAAACATAGATATCAACCTTGGTTAGGAAGATTTCTTCATGCAACAAGAGATAAAACAGGAATTGATTATGTGGGTGTTGATATAGGAGATTTATCTTCTGAGAGTTTTAAAAGTATACAGATGAGCTTATTAGAAGAAAATTGTTTGATAAATAATTTTGCAGAAAATCAATTTGATCTTGTAATAGCACGAATGTTATTCAATTCGCCTGAATTGGAAAAACAAATTACTAATACCGAAGAAAAGAAAGATGCATCTCATGAATCAGCACTGAAATTAAGAACAAATCTACTTTCTCAAATAGAAAAAATTCTTAAACCAGAGTGAATTTTTTACTGGCAAGGAGGAAATAGAGAATTATTTAATAATTAATAATATGTCACTTAAAGAACATTTAAACTTATCAGCTGAACAGCACACAAGCAAAGGTAGTTATTCTTGACCTTTTTCTTTGATCGAAACAAAAATTACAGTAACATCAATATTGGAATATGATTATAAGATAAGACCTAGTTTCATAATGAATGAAGAATTCATACTTGATATAATCAAAAAAAATAGTAAATGAAACAATGATACATTATCATTATTTTGACTTAGTTATAAGGAAGAACTTGAACAGAGTCTAGCCGATAAAATGTCTAAAGTTGGGCTTGTATTTGTATGAAAGGAAATTCCTGAAGTATCTCCAGAATCATACTTAGAAGCTTGTAGAACTCTTTTTATTCAACCAGGATCTAGTTATGCAATTTGACATAAATCATATAAGAAAATGTTGAGTATTTGTCATCCTGATAAAGTGCCTCAAATGGTAAAAAAAATACTTCCTCCAGAACCTCAAGATTGATCAATTTTAAAATTTCATTCAAATAAAAATCAAATAAAAGAAAAGGTAAAAACTTTAGATTTACTAAAAAGTGAAGAGCTTGATGTAGTAAAATCTGAGATTATGGAATTCATCAAAAATTTTATAAAATATATTATCTCTGATATTGAATCTATTTTTACAAAAACATATCCTGAAAAAAATGAAATTTCAAAAGAAGAAAAAATAAAAATTCATTCAGAGTTGTTTATACAAAATTATTGAATTTCTTTTGAGGAGTTCTACGAATTGTTTGAAGAAAGAAAAAATAAAGAAATAATTTGGAATGAACTAAAGATTAGAATAGAATCAGATATTTGAGAAAAATTTGCTGTTACAAGAGATAATATTGAGAAAGCTTGGGAAATATTTCAATCCTATCAATGAATTTCTTGGGAACAAGCTAAAAATATCGATATAATATGGTGAATCTGAGAATGGAATGAAAGTCTCTATAAAAAAATAGATTTAGATAGAAATGATGCAATTGTCTGAGCATCTTTACTTAGTAAAAGAGGATCTCTTTGGAGAGAAAAATATTGAAAAAAAACTAATTTTTCTAATGGTGAAAGTCTTTTTGCACATATAATCAGGCAGATTCCAAAAGAAAAATGGCCAAAGGATTTAATTAAGTTAATACAATTACTTGAAAGTGAAAATTTTGATGAAAACAATATTATTATTTTAGCTACAAATTTAAAAGAAAGTACTTTCCAAAAATCAGAAAATTTTGATGAAATTATGGAAAGTATAATTATGTATCCTCGGAGTTTTTCGGAAAGTTATGAAGAATTCCCTTTTGAACCGACTCTCATTTTTTGAAAATGATATACTTGGAATTATTGACTTTATGAGCAAGATTATGATATCCCACTTTGGTTACTTTTTTCTCATCTTTATCTAAATATAGCCCGAAGCATACCAATAAAAATAGGAGAAAAATTTTTAAAAAAATACTTTAAAGATATTTCAGTTCATGAAATAGTAGAAATTGTTCAAAAAATGAACAAAAAAGAAGATCCTGAAGAGATTTTTGATACAAGAATTGATGAACTTATAAAAGATATGCCTTCCAGGGAAGCCAATGAACTCAGAAATGAGATTCTTGATATAGTTGATGCGATTTATAACTGACTTACTATCACAAAAATAGATGATTTACATTATGAGACTCTAGAAAAAACGACAATTTGAGTTGAATCATTACCTGACTGAAGACTAAATCTTTATTTTCCAGTGAATCATTATGAAAGTAGTTGTGCAACTTATGAAGAATTACATTTTACAGCCAAAGAAGTCAAAACAATGTATCTCACAGCTCTTGAATCAAATGTTCTTGATTCTCATAAAAGTGCAATGAGGGGTTTAGAATATAATTCAGAAGAGAATAGTTAATAATGAAATAATATTTTTTATTGTTAAATTTATTTAAATAATGCTTATTAATAATTTATTTATAAGAATAAAATCAATATTGTCAAAATTAAAAATTACTGCTCTAAAAATTTTACTTATAAAAAAAAATAAATATAATATTTAAGAGTTTATTTATTAAAGATAAAAATTATGTGAGCAATTGTAATAACAGAACAAAATTTTGATGAAACTATAGCTTCAGGAGTTACTTTGGTGGATTTTTGGGCTGAATGGTGTGGTCCTTGTCAGATGATGCTTCCTATATTATCTGATTTTGCAGTTAAAATGGAATGAAAAATGAAAGTTGGTAAAGTTAATGTAGATGAAAACTGAAATTTAGCAGCAAAATTTAGAGTTATGAGTATACCTTTTTTAATTATATTCAAAGATTGAAAAGCTGTTGAACAATTGGTTTGAGTTCAACCGATTGATAGTTTAGAAAAAATTTGTGAAAAATATTTATAATATAAAAACAAAAAAAACTGTGAAATATTAATCTCACAGTTTTTTTTGTTTTTATATATTTTTTACCCAACTTTCAAATTCACAAATTCAGTTATATCTCCTTGAATTGATCATTTGATTTTTAGAGTTTCAATTTCTTCTTTGTGTTGTGAAATAGAGGTGAAAAATACATCTTTTCATTCTCAATATGGTAAAACCATTTTTGCTTCTATATTTTCATATACTTTTATACTATTTTTACTTCAAGGTAAGATAAGTAAATCTACATCTCAAAAAAATGATAGTATTTCTTCACTAAAATCAAATGTATCATCAGTGATTATAACTATTCTTTGAGCATCAAGAGTTAGATTATAAAAAAGTATACCTTTATAGTCTTTAACTTCAGCTAATATACTTCATTTTTCATATTCTCACCCGTTAGAAATAGAAAAAGAATCAATTGATACATCTTTAGTTTCTATATTAAAAACAACTTCTTTTTTAGAAGCATTTTGAATTATTAATTTATTATTTTTGTAAAAAATTTCCATAGTTTGTTTGTATGTTAAATAAAATAAGTTCTATTTTTTGATATAATTCAATTTAAATCAAATCTCAAATCTATGTTTTTAATTTCATCTATCAAAATCCATTCGTATCATATAAATCTTTCCTCTTTTTGTACTATTGGATCATCATTTCATTTATATTTAACTAAAAATAGGTATACATCTTTGTCTATTAATGGTGTATTTTCCAAATATCCAGCTTTGAATGTATAATTTATTTTTGTTATAAATTTGATAACTTCTAGGTCTTCTACTTTTAATCAAGTTTCTTCATTTATCTCTCTTATTGCCGATACCTTAGCTATTTCACCATCTTCTATATGTCATTTAGGTATTACATATTCTTCTATTTGTTTAGAGTTTTTCCATTTTAAAAGTAAAATTTCTATTTTATTATTGTTTCTACGATACACAACTCCTCCTGAGCTTTTTTCATA
The DNA here is from genome assembly GCA_024635475.1 of bacterium. Classification (GTDB taxonomy): domain Bacteria; phylum Patescibacteriota; class Gracilibacteria; order BD1-5; family UBA6164; genus Altimarinus. Next base: position 302,415 of record JAGXIW010000003.1, read on the forward strand.
TATTTTAGCCATAACACACTTTTTTTATATAAATTAAGAGTATTATAAACAAAAATCAAATAAAAACAAATTTTTAGGTTTTTTTACAAATAAAACTTTTTTTAGAAACAATTTTATTTATAATGAATTTTATATTTAATTTTTAAAAATAAAAAATATGAATTATTTTGAAGAAAGCTTAATTTTACATAAAAAATTATCTGGAAAATTGGAAACTGTTTCTAAGATAAAAATAGAAAACAAAAACGACTTGAGTTTAGCTTATACTCCGTGAGTTGCAGAGCCTTGTAGAGAAATATTTAAAGATAAATCAAAAGTATATGATTATACCTTAAAGTCTAATACAGTAGCAGTAATAAGTGATTGAAGTGCTGTCTTATGACTTGGTAATATATGACCTGAAGCATGACTTCCTGTTATGGAATGAAAATGTGTTTTAATTAAAGAATTTGCTTGAATTAATGCTTTTCCAATAGTTTTAGACACTCAAGATACAGAAGAAATTATAAAAACAATTAAACATATAGCACCAACTTTTGGTTGAATCAATTTAGAAGATTTCTCAGCACCCAGATGTTTTGAGATAGAAGAGAGATTAAAAAATGAATTAGATATACCTGTTTTTCATGATGATCAACATGGTACTGCTGTAGTAGTTTTGGCTTGAATTATCAATTCTCTAAAAATAACAAATAGAAAAAAAGAAGATTTAAAAATTGTAGTTAATGGACTTTGAGCTGCTTGAACTGCAATAATAAAATTATTAAAATTATATTGAATAAATAATATAATTGTTTGTGATAGTAAATGAATTGTTTCAAAAAGAAGAACTGATTTAAATAACGAGAAACAAAAAATATTAGAAATTACAAATAATGAAAATCTATCAGGAATTTTAAAAGATGCTGTTATATGAAGAGATTTATTTATATGAGTTTCAGCTCCACTTATTTTGACTTCAGAAATGGTTAAGACAATGAATAAAGATAGTATAATTTTTGCAATGGCAAATCCGACTCCAGAGATTATGCCAGAAGATGCTTATCTAGGATGAGCGAAAATAGTGGCAACTTGAAGAAGTGATTATCCTAACCAATTAAACAATGTTTTAGTATTTCCTTGAGTATTTAAATGAGCTTTGCAAAATAAAGTTCGTATGATAACTGATGAAATGAAGATAAATGCAGCAATAGCCTTGGCTTCTTGTGTACAAAATCCAACTGTAAATGAAATTATTCCTTCTCCATTTGATAAAAATGTAGCAGATGTAATTGCAAATTCAATAAGATAAATTATTTGTTTTATAGTCAAAAAACTGAATAACTTTTTTTGTAAATAAAAAAAATTTACTTTATTCTTGAAAAATAGACAAAAGTAATTAAAATCAAACAAATTACTTTTTAAAACAAATTTAAATGGCTGAAAACAACAATGATAATAACTCAAATGAAGATATTGAGTTACAAAATGAAGAAGAAAATTTGGATACAAAAGAACAGGTAGAACTACCAATTGATAACAGAGTAACATATATTTGAGATGAATCTAGAGATATAAATCAAGAAATAGAAACAAGTTATCTTGATTATGCTATGAGTGTAATAGTTTCTCGTGCTTTACCTGATGTAAGAGATTGATTAAAACCAGTTCATAGAAGAATTCTTTATGCTATGCATGATTTATGACTTAGATCAACTGCAAAATATAGAAAATCAGCAGCAGTAGTTTGAGAAGTTTTAGCAAAGTATCATCCACATGGAGATAGTTCAGTTTATGAGGCTATGGTTAGACTTGCTCAGGATTTTTCTATGAGATATCCATTAGTTGATGGACAATGAAACTTTGGTTCAATGGATTGAGATAATGCAGCAGCAATGAGATATACTGAAGCAAAAATGACAAAATTAGCTGAATATATGCTATCTGATATAGAAAAAGAAACTGTAGATTTTAGAGATAACTATGATGCAACTCGTAAAGAACCTATTGTTTTACCTACTCGTATTCCAGAACTTTTGATGAATTGAGTTATGGGTATAGCTGTTGGTATGGCAACAAATATACCACCACATAATTTATGAGAATTGATAGAAGCATTAGAATATCTATTAAAAGTTCCTGAAATTGAAGATGTAACTGTTGAAGATTTGATGCAATTTATAAAATGACCTGATTTTCCAACTGGTTGAATAGTTTATGATAAAGATGCTATACTTCAGGCATATTCAACTTGAAGATGATCAGTTATAATGAGATGAGTTGCAAATATAGAAGAAAATAGTAGATGAAGAAAAATAATAAATATTTCTGAAGTTCCTTATAATTTAAATAAGTCTACTTTTATAGAAAAATTAGCTGATTTAGTAAAAGAAAAAAAGATAGAATGAATAAGTGATATCAGAGATGAATCATCAAATAAAGATTGAGTTAGAGTTATTATAGAGCTTAAAAGAGATAGTTTTCCAAAAAAAGTATTAAATTTACTTTATAAGTTAACTTCACTTCAAACAAGTTTTGGTTACAATATGATTTCTCTATGAGAAAGATGAAAACAACCTAAAATATATAATTTAAAAGAAATTTTAATAGATTTTATAGAACATAGAAAAGAAGTAATAACAAGAAGAACAATTTATGAATTAAAAATTGCAGAAGCAAGAGCTCATATTCTTGAATGACTTAAAAAAGCACTTGATCATATAGATGAGATTATTAAAACAATTAAACAATCTCAAACAAAAGATGAAGCAAGAGTTAATTTGATGGCACAATTTAGTTTTAGCGAACTTCAAGCAAATGCAATTTTGGAAATGCAATTATCTAAATTGGCATGACTTGAAAGAAAGAAGATAGAAGATGAATTAGATGAAAAGCATATATTAATAATTGATTTAAAAGATGTTCTTTCAAAACCTGAAAGAGTTGTAACTTTAATTATAGAAGAATTAGATTATATAAAAGAAACTTTTGCAGATCCAAGAAGGACGAAAGTAAATGCTTCAAAAGTATGAGAATTTAATGCAAAAGATACAATTCCAAATGAAGAAATTGTAATTGTATTGTCTAAAAATAATTATATAAAAAGAATTAAAGCAAGTTCTTTTAGATTACAAAGAAGATGATGAAAAGGTATTACTACAGCAACAAAAGAAGATGATGAGATTCAAACAATAGTTCCTACAAATAATCATAATGATTTACTTTTCTTTACAACTAAGGGTAGAGTATTTACACTTCCAGCTTATGAAATTCCAGAAACTCAAAGAACAGCAAAATGACAACCAATAATTAATTTATTATCTTTACAAAAAGATGAAACAGTTGCTGCAATTTTGGATATCACAGAAGAAAAAAATAAATATCTTTTCTTTGTTTCTAGTGCTTGAACTGTAAAAAAACTTGATATGAAAGAAGTAAAAAATATAAGAACAAGTTGATTAATCGTACTTAAAATCAGAGAATGAGAAGATCTAGTTTGGGTGAAGACAACTTCTTGAGATGATAATATACTTATAGCAACTAGGCTTTGAAAAGCTATACAATTTGATGAATGAGATGTAAGACCTATGGGAAGAGCAGCAGCTTGAGTAAGATGAATTAGAATAAAGTGAGATGATGAGGTAATAGAAGTAACAATAGTTTCAAAAGATGCTAAATACTTATTCATAGTTACTGAAAATGGTATGTGAAAGATTTCTGATTTAGAATGATATAGAAGCCAATGAAGATGAGGAAGTTGAGTAAAAGCTATGAATGTAACACCAAAAACAGGTCGTCTTATAAGTGCGGCAGTTTTGAGCCAAGAAGAGTTAAAAGAATCATCAGTACTACTTATGAGTAAAGATTGACAAACAATTAAGTTAGCTCTTTCTTCTGTTAGAGTAACTTGAAGAGTAACTCAATGAGTAATTTTAACAAAAATAAAATGAAATGATGATATACTTGTTTCTGCTAAAGTTGTAAGAAGTACTTGAGATGAGGAAGAAGAGGTAGAGGTAATTTAAAAAGTGAAAAATATTTTTTTTTAAACTTATGGATAATATAAACAAACATCTAGATCATTCCCATAATGATATCTCAAAAAATAATATCCATTCTGGACATCATATGATAGATTCTTATAAAATGGGATTTTGGGAAAAGTTGAAGATGAGTATGACAATGACTATGGGGATGGAACATACAGGTATTGAAGGAAGTAAAATGGCTCATCTTATGGAGATAGATATTCGTAATAAATTCTTTTTTTCACTTATACTATCAATCCCAATTATTTTCTATTCACCTATATGAACTGAGTATCTTAAACTTAGTCTTCCTTCTTTGATCCCAATCCCTTGGCTGTTATTTTTATTAACCACTCTAGTATTTTTTTATTCTGGGTGGATTTTTATTTACTCAACTTATTTTGCTCTCAAAAATAAGACACTTAATATGGCTGTTTTAATTGCCGTTGGGATAACAGCAGCCTATGGATTTAGTATTGTATTGACTTTGATTGGTAGTACAGATTCATACTATGAAGCTGCTGCAATGCTTATTACCTTTGTTCTATTTGGTCATTGGATGGAGATGAAGTCTAGACGAGGGACAACTGATGCTCTTCAATCACTTTTCAATCTCGTACCACCACAAGCAAGAGTTTTTAGAAATAACAAAGAATTAATTATTTCAACTTCAGAAATACAACTTTGAGATATAGTTGTATTAAAACCATGAGATAAGGTTCCAGTTGATGGTAAAATTATTGAAGGTGAAACTGCTATTGATGAATCTCTGGTCACAGGAGAATCTATTCCTACTTCAAAAAAAATCGGAGATCAAGTAATAGGGGGTTCAATCAATACTATTGGCTCAGTGAAATTTGAAGCAACAAAAATAGGTAAGGATACAGCTCTTGCTCAAATTGTTCGTATGGTCGAGGAAGCCCAAAATTCAAAAGCCCCAGGACAAAGAATTGCTGATAGATTTGCAAAATACCTGGTAATTTTGGCTGTATGATCAGGGATTTTAGTGTTTATTATTTGGTATTTTATAGTTCTATCACCTATTATTTTGTCACTTACTTTTGCTATTTCTACAATTGTCATTGCATGTCCTGATGCTCTTTGACTTGCAACACCAACTGCTGTAGCAGTTGCGACTGGGCTTGGAGCAAAATATAATATCCTTATAAAAGATGCATCAACTCTTGAGCAAATTTCAAAAATTCAAGCAATTGTACTTGATAAAACTGGTACTCTCACTGAATGAAAACCAAGAATAACTGAAATTGCTACTATAAATGGTTTTGATGCAAATCAAGCACTTAGTTTAGTTAGTGCTGTAGAAGCAAAATCATCTCACCCATTAGCAAGTGCTATACTTCTTGAACTTAATAATCGTTGACTTAAATTATCTGAGGGAGTTCTAAAATTTGAAAATCTTTCTGGGCTTTGAGTAAAAGCAGTTGTAGAAAATCAAGAAATTCTCATAGGTACTGTAAAACTTATGAAAGAGAATAATATAGACCTCGATGAATTAGACCAAAAAATTAATGAATTTCTAGAAAGAGGAGATACAATTATGCTTCTTGCGGTTGATTGAATAATTAAAGCAGTTATAGGAGCAAATGACCCCATAAAACCAAATGCGATAAAAACAGTAAAAAGTCTAAAAAAATTAGGAATTGAAATCGCAATGATTACTTGAGATAATAAAATGACTGCTCTAAAAGTGGCAAATCAAATCGGTATTACAAGGGTCTTTTCAGAAGTAATGCCAGAAGATAAAGCTAGTTATGTAAAAAAACTTCAGCAAGAAGGCAAATTTACAGCAATGGTATGAGATGGTGTTAATGATGCTCCTGCACTTGCTATCGCAGATGTTGGTATAGCAATTGGTACGGGAACTGATGTAGCAATTGAGACTGCAAAAGTAGTTCTCATGAAATCAGATCCTTTTGATATACTTAGAGCTATAACTTTAAGTAAGGCAACAGTTCTCAAAATGAAACAAAATCTTTTCTGGGCATCTATCTATAATATCCTTGCTATACCGATAGCTGGAGGAATATTGTATCCAAATTTTGGTATTATGCTTCGTCCAGAATTTGCAGCACTTCTTATGAGTGTGTCTTCAATTATTGTAGCCACAAATGCTGTGTTACTAAAACGAATTGAATCTAAATTAAAAATATAAAGTGAAAGAACTGGAAGTATATCTAAAATTCTTAACTATTTATGAATGATAAAATCGTTTTAAGATTTAATTAATTTAATATTATAAAATTTATTCTATGGATGAAAAAGAAATAACTGTTAGAGATTGATTTTGGGAAGAAATTGAGAGTTCAGAAAAAAAATATGTGCATATAATAATGATAGCAACAAAACCCGATATAATTAAACAAGCTCCAATATACTCTGAATTAAAAAATAGATGAGAATTGGTTGTACTTATTCATACAGGACAACATTATGATTATAATTTGAGTGAATGAGTATTAAATGAATTTGAAATGAGAGTTGATATAAACTTAAATATATTTTGACCAATTCATAAAAAATACTCTCTTATAATAGAAAGGTTTTGAAATATACTTGTAGAATTATCATCACATAAAAAAATCCCAGTTCCTTATGTTCACGGTGACACTTTGACAGCTACTACAGCTGATAAAGCAGCATTTTTAAATAAATTTGCAGTAGTTCATGTTGAGGCTTGAATCAGAACTTACACTCCAAATAAACATTTTTTTAAATCACTTTTTATCAATTTTGAAAAATGAAAATTTGATTTTGAAAAATATCGTGAAGATTTGATGGATTTTTCTATTTATGAACTTTGAAGTATAGAGCCATACCCAGAACAATTTGATACAAGGTGAATTGAAGCGAGTACTTGATATTTTGCTACACCTGTTGAGTTGTATAGAAATACTTTAATTAGAGAGTGATTCCCAAGAGAAAATATAGAAGTAGTAGGAAATACAGTAGTAGATGCAATTAAAATATCAAAAACTAAAATCAAAACTTCAAAAGCTTTTGAGATTTTTCCAAATATGAAATGAAAACCGTTTATATTTGTTACAATTCATAGAAGAGAAAATTGTGAAACAAAAGAAAGATTTTTGGCAATATTTTATGCAATAAAAAAACTAGTTGAAAAATGAGTTTTCGTATGTTTTCTATGATTATATGCATCTGAATTTGCAATAGATAATTATTGACTTAGAGAAGAAATAGAAGAATTAAAAGAAAAATACAAAGACAATTTTGCTTATGGACCAGCACTAGCTCATCACCACGAAGTTATTGATATGATTTCAAAAGCTTGAGCTGTAGTAACTGATAGTTGAAGTATGCAAGAGGAAGCCAATATAGTATGAGTTCCTTGTGTTACGGTTAGATTTGGTTCAGATAGAACTGAAACAATTTTAGCTGGAACTAATGTAATTGCCCCACCAGTTAATTCAAATTTGATAGCAAAAATCATTAAATCAAGTATTGATAATAAAAAGATGAGATGAGAGAATATCTACTGAAATAATGTATCTAAAAAAATAGTAGATTGAGTGCTAGAAAAACTAAAAAGGAATTGAAAACTTTTTAGACTTGACCATGAGAGATTGGAACTTGAGGAGTTTTTTAATTGTAAAATTTAGTAGTATATGTGATTCATTCAAACAACTAAGAAATTTTTTGAACCGATAACTTTAACTCCAAAAATATATTTACAAAATATGTTTGAGGGGTTTTATCTTTTTGTTTATTCAGTTTTTTCTCTTGAGATATTTAAATTAATTTTAAAGGCAATTGAATATAAAGATAATGATAAATTTCGGAATTTAATTTATATCTATTTTATAGTATCTTTTTTGTTTTCATTAGTTCGTTTTACTATGTATAAACGGTGACGGCAAAGAATAGTTTTTGATGGAAGTAGAGTTTATTATGAAAAATATCTGAAACAATTTATACAAGCAGAATGAAATGAGGTAGAAAAAATATGAACAGGAAGATTTATTACAATTTTAAAACATTGAGTTCATGAATGGGTTAATCTACTTTTTGATCTTACATTTCAATGATTTCAAAATATATTGTTTATTATTTATGCATTATATTCAATTTTTAAAGTATCATTTTTAGGATGAATTATGAGTTTATTACTTATAATTGTATGAGGATATATTGCTACAAAAGCTAATATATATATGAAAGAAAAAAGAATGTATAGAAGAAAAGCTCAAAATGAAGCTGATCATCAAACTGTTATTGCTTTGATGTCAAAAAATGAATTAATGCAAAATAACTGATTTGATATAATGTTTTCTAAGATTTCATATAATTTTGAAATGGCTAAAATATATCAAAATCCTGTAACATTTAGTTTTTTAATAATTGATGAATTACCAAAGCTTGTGTTTTTGTTTATTCGTATATGAGTTTATATTTATATGTCATATCTTATTTTAGAAAAACAGTCATCTTTTTCAGATTTGGCAATTTTTATAACAATACTTTCTCTTACAGAATTATCTATTAATAATTTTTTAAATATACTAAGAAATATATTGAGAGAAATATCTGCAGTTCAACTTCTCTGGGATACTTTTGAAAATCTTACACCGATCAAATGATTTGATACTTGAAATGATTATAAAACAAAAACAGATAAGATAATAATAAACAATATGACTTATGGTTATACTACTAAAAAAATATTTGATAAATTTTCACTTGAAATAAATTGATTACAAAAAACAGCATTAGTTTGAGTTTCTGGTGGATGAAAAACAACATTAATGAAAATTATAGCTTGATATTTGAGACCGCAAAAATGAACAGTAGATATATTTTGAAATGATTTGAAAAAAACTTCTTTAAAATCATATTTTGCAAATATAGGTTATTTAACTCAAGAACCCTCAGTTTTTGATTGATCAATTAGAGAAAATCTACAAGCAAGTGTGAAAGAAGAAACTAATGAAGAAGAAATGATAAAAGCTCTAAAGGATGCAGAATGTGATTTTGTATTTGAATACGAGAAGTGAATAGATACAGAAATCTGAGAAAAATGAATTAGATTGTCAGGAGGACAAAGACAAAGACTTGCAATTGCTAAGATATTTATCAAAAATCCAGAGATTATATTACTTGATGAACCAACTTCAGCTTTAGATAGTTTTTCAGAAGAAAAAATCACAAAAGCTATGCATAGATTATTTAAGTGAAGAACAGTTATAGTCATAGCTCACAGACTTCAAACAGTTAAAGAAGCAGATGATATAATTTTGATAGAAAATTGAAAAGTAGTAGAAAGGTGAACTCATAGAGAACTTGTGGCTAAAAAATGAGTTTATAAAAATATGCTTGATTTGCAAAGTGGATTTTAATAGAATAATAAAATTATACTATAAAAAGCAATAAAGATTTTGTTTTATACAAAATTTTTATTGCTTTTTTTGAGGCTAAGATTACATAGGTTAATGATAATTCATCTGATAAATAAATTTATAATTGTATAAAAATAGTCATTTTCATACAATTTTCATACATTCATAATGTATAAAATAAGTCCAAAGTTATAACTTATAAAAATTGTAAGTTAATATTTTTTAAATTTCTGCTAATTATTTTATTTTCTAATTTTTTAAATTTTATTATTTAACTTTTATAAATATGAATAAAATTTTTAACAAATCTAAGTTTAAGTATTATTTAGTAGGTATATTTTTGCTAAGTATACTAAGTCTTAATAGATTATTAGCAGTAGATTCGATAGATTTATCATCTACTGATATCAATGAAAATATAGCAACTTGAACAACAGTTGCAACAATTACATCAAGTGGTGCAAGTTGAGCAGTTGTATATTCTTTTTGTGGAACATGAACTGATAATGATAGTTTTGGTTTAAGTGATGATATATTATCAAGTAGTGGAGCTTTTGATTTTGAATCTCAAGCATCATATGATATATGTATAACTGCTACAGATAATAGTTGAAGTCTAGATACTTCATTTACAATAAATGTAACAGATCTAAATGAGGATCCAACTGATATTGGATTAAGTTGAAGTACAATTGATGAAAATTTGGCATCTTGATCTACGATTTGAACATTATCCACAACAGATCAAGATACTGGAGATACATTTACTTATACTTTTGTTGCTTGAACTTGAAGTGATGATAATTCAAGCTTTACTATAAGTGGATCGACTCTCTTAAGTAATGAAGTATTTGATTTTGAAACAAAATCTTCATATACTGTGAGAGTTAGAAGTACAGATAGTTGAGGTCTTTTTACAGAAAAGGAATTAACTATAACAATAAATGATTTAAATGATGGTCCAACTGCTTTAACACTAAGTTGATCATCAATTGATGAGAATTTAGTAATTGGTACAACAATAGGAACATTCAGTTGAACTGATGATTGAGAAAATAATGGGACACTTATTTATTCATTTACAACTACTTGTGCAAGTGGATGAGTAGATAATGGAAGTTTTAGTATAGATGGAACAAGTCTTGAAAGTGATGAAATATTTGATTTTGAAGCTCAATCTTCTTATAATGTTTGTATTAGAGTAAGTGATTGAGATTTATTCTTTGATGAAGAATTTCCAATTACAATAAATAATATATCCATTAACCCATCAGATATAGTACTTAGCTGATCAACAATTGATGAAAACTTAGCTACTGGTACAACAATAGGAACATTAACTTGAACTAATGATTGAACAAGTACGGGAACATTAAGTTTTTCTCTTGCTTGTACAACTCCATGAGCAGATGATGCAAGTTTTAGTATAACTGGAACTACACTTTCAAGTAATGCAGTGTTTGATTTTGATACAAAATCTACATACAACATCTGTATAAGAGTAAGTGACTGAGTAACAAATTTTGATAAACAATTTTCAATTACAATAAATAATATAAGTGAAGGGCTAATTGATATATCATTAAGTCCATCTACAATAAATGAAAATTTAGCAATTTGAACAACAGTATGAACATTAACATGAATAAATGATTCAACAAGTACTTGAACAATGGTTTATTCTCTAACTTGTGCAACCTGATGAACAGATGATGCAAGTTTTAGTATAACATGAACTACACTTATGAGTAATGCAGTATTTAATTTTGAGACAAAATCATCATATAATATTTGTGTAAGAGTAAGTGATTGAGTTACATTATTTGATGAAAACCTTGTAATCTGAATAAATGATGTAAATGAATGAGGAGGAGGTTGATGAGGAGGAGGTGGTGGTGGTTGATGAGGTTGATGAAGCCTTGTTAAAGATTCTTGTCCAGGTTGAGACTTTTCACCTAGTTATTATGATAGAAGTTGTGGTACATCTAGGTCAACTTCAACTTGAACAACAACAACTTGAACAACAACTACTCCAAACCCAGTAACTGTTACTAAGGATATAGATTGAACTCAAGTAGATTATACTTTAAAAGATAATTTTAGCTCTTGTCAAAATATAAATTCACTTAATAATCCGAATTTTGTTTATAATTCAGGATATTATACTGACACAGCTCTTTCAAAATTTAGAAATTTGATAGACAAATTTACTGAGCTTAAGATTGTAAATTGAACTGCTCCAAATTTATTTGAACCAAAAAGAAATGTAACTAGAGCAGAATTTACAAAAATGATTCTTTGAAGTCATTGTTATGCATATAGAGCTGAAAATACAGCAAATCTTGTATTTACTGATGTAGATAAATCATCTTGGCAAGCTAGAGTTATATCTAGAGCAATGGCTCTATGAATAATAAACTGAGATAGGGATAGAAATTGAAATCCAGTTTTTAGGCCAAATGATTATGTATCTAATGCAGAAGCATTAAAAATTATATTAAGGATTTCTAATATACAAATTGAAAATCTTGATGAAATTAGTTATACAGATGTTGATAGATCATCTTGGCATGCTAAATATGTTCAAATGTGAGAAACTTTATGAGTACTAGATCCAAGTGATACAGGATTTATGTTTAGATGAAATTCATATATTAACAGAGAAAATGTTATTAGTTTAATATATAATGTTATTTTTCTATACAAATAAGATTAGTTATACAAAAAGAGAGATTTTGTTTTAAGCAAAATCTCTCTTTTTATAAATAAAAAAAAATAGTTTAATTTTACTTTTGAAAATAAATGAAAGTAAAAATATCAATAAAAACTAGAATTTTCAAAAAATTCAATATAATAAATTAATCTAAGGAGAGTTAAATTTTTTTTGCTCTTTAAATTTATTAATAACTAATTTTATGTACAACCACAAAGAAATTGAAAAAAAATGGCAAGATTACTGGGATAAAAACAAGATATTTAAGACTGAAAACGATTTTTCAAAACCAAAATGGTACTCGCTTGATATGTTTCCTTATCCTAGTGGAGCTGGTCTTCATGTAGGGCATCCAGAGTGATATACTGCCAATGATATATTATCAAGATATAAGAAAGCAAAGTGATACAATGTACTTCACCCGATGTGATGGGATGCTTTTTGATTGCCAGCTGAAAACTATGCTATCAAAACGTGAACTCATCCGAGAATCACAACAGATCAAAATATTAAGACATTTAAAACTCAAACAAAAAAATTGGGTTTTTCCTATGATTGGGATAGAGAGATAGATACAACAGATCCAAGTTATTACAAATGGACTCAATGGATATTTTTGAAATTATTTGAGCATGGACTTGCTTATGAACAAGATTTACCAATCAATTATTGTCCAAGTTGTAAGACAGGTCTTGCTAATGAAGAAGTTCTAAATGATTTTACTTGTGAAAGATGTGGTACAAAAGTAGAAAAGAAAAAGATAAGACAATGGGTACTTGCAATTACAAAATATGCAGATAGATTACTAAAAGATGTAGATAAATTAGATTGGCCAGAAGGGATTAAGGATATGCAAAGAAACTGGATAGGGAAAAGTGAAGGTTGTGAGTTTGAGATGAAGAAAAGTGTAGATAATAAACCTTTAGCAATAATATTGCATTGATGGAGAGATGATGAAAATGATAAGCCTTGGCATTGGATGAATTGGTTAAAAATTAATCTTGAATCAATATGATATGAAGTTGAATTACCTATTTTACCTGATCCATCAAGACCAAATTTAGAAAAACAATTAGAGTTTTTAAAAAAGTATGAAAATAGAATTACCGAAGATTCTGTAGTTATTTGACATAGTATGTGAGGATTTTTAGCTATGCATTTTGTAGAAAGGTTAAATAAAAAAATAAATAAACTTATTTGCGTTGCTCCTTGTTTTAATGATTTAATTAAATATGTAGATTGGAGTAATCTTGAAGGTTGGGAAATTGGATCTAAATCGATGAAAATAAACTATAATCCAGAAAAAATCAAAAAAAATAGTAAAGATTGGCAAGTATTTTTATCTAAAAATGATGAATTTATTTTATATTCTCAAGCTAAAGAACATTTTGATATTATTTGAATAACTCACATTGATATTGAGAATGCAGGTCATTTTTGTGAAGGAGATTGATTTGTTAAATTTCCTCAACTGTTAAATAAAATTTCTGATTCTATCAAAGTCTATACTACTCGTATTGATACAGTTTTTGGTATGACTTATGCTGTTTTAGCTCCTGATCATCCACAAGTTTTAGATTTTATTACTCTAGAACAAAAAAAGATTTGTTTAGATTATATAGATAATAGCAAGAAAAAATCAGATCAAGATAGAACTGCAGATAACAAAGAAAAAACTTGAGTATTTACTGGTAGTTATGTAGTAAATCCATACAATAATGAAAAAGTGCCTCTTTGGATAGCAGATTATGTACTTGGTAATTATGGAACTTGAGCAGTTATGGCAGTTCCAGCTCATGACGAAAGAGACTTTGAATTTGCTAAGAAATATGACTTATCTATAAAACAAAGTATCGCTAATTTATTTTGTAAAAAAGAAAGTAAAGATACTGTAAGAGAAGATAAAGAAACAGTAAGAAGAAATACTATAGTGTGAGTATTAAAAGATAATAAAAATTGAAAAATATTTGTTTTAGAATGGAATAAAACATGATGGAAGACATTTCTTGTAGGTTGAATTGAGGAAAATGAATCTCAAGAAGAAGCAGTTTTAAGAGAAGTCAGAGAAGAATCATGATATCAAAATATTAATATTGTGAAAAATTTATGATGTGAATATCATAATAGTTTTTTTGCACATCACAAAGATGTTAATAGATATGCTGTGACTCAAGCATTTTTACTTGAATTAGTAGATGATACCTATATAAAGCCAAAAGAAGAAGAAACTATCAATCATAAGTGATTTTGGTTAGAAGAAGACAAAATAGATGAATTCATAACTTTAGAAAATTATAAATATGTATGGAATTCTTATAAAAACTGAGAAACAGCATTTACAAATGATTGAATTCTAGTAAATTCTTGAGATTTTGATTGATTAACTACAAATGAAGCTAGACAAAAACTTACTGAATATGCAGAACAAAACTGATTTGGTACAAAAAAAGTTAATTTTAAACTTAGAGATTGGCTTTACTCTAGACAAAGATATTGGGGAGAACCAATTCCTTTGATACATCTTGAAGAAAAAGATGTTTTAAATTTGCCAAATGAAGATTTAGGAGATGCTTGGGTAAAAAATTGAAATACTTTAATGATATGAAACAAGGAATTTTCAAAAATCTATGACTGATTATACTGAAAAATCGTTTGTGATTATAATTTACCTTTGAAATTACCACAAGTTGAGAACTATGAACCAGCTTGAGATGGTAATAGTCCTTTGATAAAAGTGCTAGATTTTGTAAATGTAAAACTTGCAAAGAATCTATCTTGAAAAAGAGAGACAAATACAATGCCTCAATGGGGATGAAGTTGTTGGTATTATTTGAGATTTATGGATCCAAAAAACGATAAAGAGCTTGTAAATCCAGAAGTAGAAAAGTACTGGGGACAAGTTGATAGTTATGTAGGATGAGCTGAACATGCTGTTTTACATCTATTATATGCTCGTTTTTGGCATAAATTTTTGTTTGATATAAAGGTAGTTAGTCATGATGAACCATTTTATAGACTTAGAAATCAAGGACTTATTTTGGCTCATGCTTTCCAAAGAAAAAATTGATGATTGCTAGCAAATGACTTAGTAGAAGAGAAAAATTGAAAATATTATGAAATAGCAAATGGAGAAGAAGTAAACAGAATTATCTCAAAAATGAGTAAATCTCTGAAAAATGTTATTAATCCAGACGATATAGTTGAAGAATATGGAGCAGATAGCCTAAGACTTTATGAAATGTATATGGCAGAATTCAAAGATACAGCTCCATGGGATACAAAATGAATTGTTTGAGTAAGAAGATTTATAGAAAAATCAGAAAGGTTATTTACAAGTGAAGCTAAATTCTCAATAGAAGATGATAACTCTACAATGAAACTTTTACATAAAACTATTAAAAAGGTAGAAGAAGATATAGAAAATTATAAATTTAATACAGCAATTGCTGCACTTATGATTCTTGTTAATAATTGATTACCAAAAGATAATATGTTACAAATTGAATGGAAAAATGTATTTATAAGGTTACTTCATCCTTTTACTCCTCATTTAGCTGAGGAGCTTTGGGAAAAAATTTGAGAGAAAAAATCAGTATTTGCATCAAAATGGCCAGAATATGATAAAAATCTAATAATAGATGACACAATAACTATATGAGTACAAGTTTTATGAAAACTTAGATGAGAAATAGAAATAGCTATAGATGAAAATGAAAAACAAGTTCTAGAAAAAGCAAGAAACAATGAAAATGTAAAAAAGTGGTTAAATTGAAAGGTTGTTGTTAAAGAAATTTATGTTAAATGAAAGATAGTTAATTTAGTTGTTAGGTAAAAATTTATAAAAATAGCTGGCATTAAAATATAAATTATTATATTATCAATACTTAGATTTTGCAAAAACAGAATTTTTGTGATAAAATTTAATAGATAATTTATAAATTAACTAAATAAATATGACAATAAATTCAAGTAGACCTATTATTCAAAAAGTTAATTCAAATCAAGATCCTGAATGAACTAGGGTAAAACTAAGAACAGGTGAGGTTTTTACAAAAAAATGATTAATATTTGTTCCAGATAAAGTAGATAAAGCTTTAAATAATACTTGAGAACAAGTAGAATCTACTAAAAAATCAATAGGTAAATATATAGATGTTGATACTACTTGATGGAAAAAAATAGATGAACCTCATGATTTTTCGTGAATAATTACAGATGTCATTGAAAGTCCTGATTGAAATATTTCTCAAATATCATATACAGATAAAGAAAAAATAATAACACATAATTTGTATCAAGAAAATGAAGAATTAAGAATTAAGCTTTCTAGACCTGAAGAATACTTAACAAAACTTTTTGGATTAAGAAAAGATCAATTTATGAGAGATTGAAAATTAATAATGTCAGAGAGAATAAAATTTGATCAAGAACAAAGTCAAAAAGTACAACAATTATTACAATCGCAAGAACTTCAATTACCAGGTTATCGTCATTCAGACGGTGATTTTGTAAATACCGGTGAATTAGGTTGTTTGTGGACTAATATTCCTGGTGTGTATATCAAATTTAATAAATATGGATTGAGTTTAGCTAGTGAGAAAAATACTAAGTTAGCTTTTTCTGCTTTTTATCTTGAGAAATAAATTTAATTCTTTGTCGCACTTGCTTCAATAACAATTTAATTAAATAAATCCAAAAATACTATTGATATTTTTGGATTTATTTTTATAGTTTTAATCTATATAGATAATTTTATCTATATAGATTATATTTTACTATTATATAAGTCGAGTTACAAATTTATAGTAAAAATGATATAAACTTACATAGTTATTAAATAAAAAAATATGAAAATAGCAATAATTTCTGATATTCATGATAATGCTCATAACCTGGTTATGTTTTTTGAACAAGTAAAAAAATACAATGTAGAAAAAATACTTTTTTTATGAGATTATGCTTGAGCTGCAATTGCTTGATTACTTTGTGCTTCTCCAGTTCCAGTTTTTTCAATTTGGGGAAATAATGATTGAGATAAGTGCTTAATTACAAAATTTTCATTGAAAGAATGAAGTAATTTAGAGGTTTGATTTGATACTTTTGATTCCATAGAAGTTGATGGAAGAAAATTATTTTTGTCTCATTATCCAATGCTTGCAAAACCTATGGCTAAATCTGGAGATTTTGATGCAGTATTTTATTGACACAATCATGAGAAAATTAAAGATATAATATGAAGTTGTTTAGTTTTAAATCCTTGAGAAATAGGGGCTTACAAAACATGACTTTGAACTTATGCAATATATGATACAAAAACTAATGATGCAGAGATAATAGAAATAGAAAATGGAATAACAACAAACACACAAATTTCACAAGACAAGTTTAAAGAAATTAAATTTGAGTTTAATAAACAAAAATGACATAGTTTATAATTTATACATTTCAAAAATATATAATATTTTAATGAAAGTATAGTAGTTTAAAAATTACCTGAAATATTAGATTATATAAAGTAATATATATATAAGTAATACATTATATAAAGAAATGAAAAATTTAACTAAAAAATATTTGACTTTAATCGAAATAATTATAAAATCCTACCACTTAAGAATAAAATATAGATATTCCTCTGTAGCTCAGCGGTAGAGTAGACGACTGTTAATCGTTTGGTCACTGGTTCGAATCCAGTCAGGGGAGCCATTTTTTTGCAAAAAAGTAAGTGAAAATCTATAATTAGAGACCATTTTTTGTATAAAATATGTAAACAATTTTTTGGAGAGATGCCAGAGTTGGTTGAATGGAACAGTCTTGAAAACTGTCGTGGCGCAAGTCACCCAGGGTTCGAATCCCTGTCTCTCCGCCATTAAAACTAAGATAGAACTGAGAATTTAGGACTTTAGATAAATAAATATAGTTATCCAAGTTTTAAATTCTTTAGTTTTAAAATTTAATAAGGAAGGGTGCCTGAGTGGCTGAAAGGGCTCCCCTGCTAAGGGAGTGAACCAATTGCGGTTCCAGGAGTTCGAATCTCCTCCCTTCCGCCATTAAAATTTTTCGGGTCTGTAGCTCAGGGGTTAGAGCAGTCGGCTCATAACCGATTGGTCGTTGGTTCAATTCCAACCAGACCCACCATACAAATATAAGAATAATTTGACAAAATATATTTTTATATTATAACTACCTTACACCTATTAAATTTTTCCTTTTAGAAAGCCTTTTAAAAAAAGTAAAAAAAAGTTTTGACAAAACGGATTAATTTAATAAGATAACTCAGCTTACAAAATAAGTAAGTGGAATTGCTCTTTAAAATAAGTATATATTAGAAGAAAGTTTTAATCAAAAATCTAGGAAAAAACCATTTAAAAAATATTAAGTTTAAAAGAGTTTGATTCTAGCTCAGGGTTAACGCTAGCGGTGCGCCTAACACATGCAAGTCGAGCGGGATTGATGAAAAGCTTGCTTTTTATCATGATAGCGGCGAACGGGTGAGTAATATGTTGGTATCTGCCCTTAAGTCAGGAATACCCCACTGAAAAGTGGATTAATGCCGGATAGTCTCTACGGAGTAAAAATTTATTGCTTAAGGAGGAGCCTTCATTCTATCAGTTAGTTGGTGAGGTAATGGCTTACCAAGACTATGACAGATAGCTGGTCTGAGAGGATGATCAGCCACAATGGAACTGAGACACGGTCCATACTCTTACGGGAGGCAGCAGTGAGGAATCTTCCACAATGGGCGAAAGCCTGATGGAGCGACACCGCGTGAAGGATGAAGGTCTAACGACTGTAAACTTCTTTTCTGAAGGAGCATAATGAGAGTACTTCAGGAATAAGCACCGGCAAAACTCGTGCCAGCAGCCGCGGTAATACGAGTGGTGCAAGCGTTACCCGGAATTACTGGGTGTAAAGCGTTCGCAGGCTGATATATAAGTCAGGTATTAAAGACCGAAGCTCAACTTCGTGTTCGTATTTGAAACTATATGTCTAGAATTAGGGAGAGGTAAGCGGAATTCTAAGTGTAGGGGTGCAATCCGTAGATACTTAGAAGAACACCAAAAGCGAAGGCAGCTTACTGGAACTATATTGACGCTAAGGAACGAAAGCGTGGGGAGCGAAAAGGATTAGATACCCTTGTAGTCCACGCCCTAAACGATGATAACTAAGTGTTGCATTTTATGCAGTGCTGTAGCTAACGCGTTAAGTTATCCACCTGAGAAGTACGGTCGCAAGATTAAAACTCAAAGAAATAGACGGGGACCCACACAAGCAGTGGATCATGTTGTTTAATTCGACAATAAACGGGGAATCTTACCCAGACTTGACATCCTAAGAATCCTGTGGAAACACGGGAGTGCTCGCAAGAGAATTTAGTGACAGGTGCTGCATGGTTGTCGTCAGCTCGTGCCTTGAGGTGTTCGGTTAAGTCCGTTAACGAGCGAAACCTATGTCTTTAGTTATTATGTCTAAAGAGACTGCCCTTGTTAATTGGGAGGAAGGTATAGATGATGTCAAATCAGCATGGCTTTTACGTCTGGGGCTACAAACATGATACAATGGTCCGTACAATGAGTAGCAATATGGTAACATGGAGCTAATCTTTAAAGCGGATCTCAGTCCGGATTGAGGGCTGAAACTCGCCCTCATGAAGTTGGAATTGCTAGTAATCGTGAATCAGATATGTCACGGTGAATATGTTCCTGGGTCTTGTACTCACCGCCCGTCATGGCATGGAAGGTAGTAATATCGGAAATCCCTCAAGTAATATGGGGGCTCATGGTAGGACTGCTAACTGGGCTAAAGTCGTAACAAGGTATCCGTAGGAGAACCTGCGGATGGACTATCTCCTTACAATTTTCCAAAATGATCTCGATAAAACTTTCTTCTAATATTTTACTTATTTTGTTCTTTAAAATCTGAATAATTATAGTTAGTTAAAGAATCTAAAATGTTAATGAATAATTAATAGTTTTAGGTAGTGTTAAAATTGAAATATAGCATAAAGTGGATGCCTTGACTCGAATGTCCGATGAAAGACGTACTAATCTGCGATAAGCCTGGAAGAGCTGATAAGGAGCGTTATCATTCCAGGATTTCTGAATGGGGGAACCTAATTTCGGTAATCGAAATTGTCTGTAGTACAGACGGAGACATTGTGAACTGAAATATCTAAGTAGCAATGGAAAAGAAATCAATTGAGATTCCCTGAGTAGTGACGAGCGAAACGGGAATAGTCCAAACCGCAGATACTTTATAGGTAGCTTTTGGTACTGCGGGGTTGTAGGAGTTAATATTAGGGGAGGCTAATAACCCTGATATAGAATATGATTGTTAAGAGAAAAAAATGAGAAGTTTTACCATAGAGGGTTAAAGTCCCGTAAATTAAAACATTTATATTTTGTATGTATTATATCCTGAGTAGGTTCAGACACGTGTAATCTGGATTGAATCTGGGGGGCCCATCCTCCAAGACTAAATAGCATTCGAGATCGATAGTGAACTAGTACCATGAGGGAAAGGTGAAAAGAACCCCGGGAGGGGAGTGAAATAGAACCTGAAACTTTATGCTTTCAAAGAGTGGGAGCCGCAAGGTGACCACGTACTTTTTGTAGAACGGACCAACGAGTTAGTGTATGTGGCAAGGTTAAGGAAGTTTTATCCGGAGCCGAAGTGAAAGCGAGCCTGAATAGGGCGTGAGTCATATATACTAAACCCGAAACTCATGTGAGCTTCCCATGAGCAGGCTGAAGTAAAGGTAAAACTTTATGGAGGGCCGAACCATTTGGAGCTGCAAGTCCATTGGATGACTTGTGGGAAGGAGTGAAAAGCTAATCGAACTGAGATATAGCTGGTTCTCCGCGAAATATATTTAGGTATAGCCTCAAAAAACTATTATACAGGGGTAGAGCTCTGATAGAGCTAGCGGGTCGCGAGACTTAGTAAACTCTAATAAACTTCGAATACTGTATAAACTATTTTGGGAGTCAGACGGTTGCGGATAAGCGCTATCGTCAAAAGGGAAACAGCCCAGACTACTATCTAAGGTCCCTAATTAATAACTAAGTGGTAAAGGATGTGAAGTTGCTGAGACAACCAGGAGGTTGGCTTAGAAGCAGCCATTCCTTAAAAGAGTGCGTAATAGCTCACTGGTCTAGCGACATTGCGCCGAAAATACAACGGGGCTAAGTTATTAACCGAAGATGTAGAATTAAATTTATTTAATTGGTAGCGGAGCGTTCTGTATGTCGCTGAAGGTGAAGGGTGACCTTTGCTGGAGATATCAGAAGTGAAAATGTTGGTATGAGTAACGTAAGTGAGATGAAAACTCTCACCACCGGATGTCTAAGGTTTCCTATCCAACGTCAGTCGTGGTAGGGTTAGTCGGTCCTAAGGTGTATCTGAAAAGAAAAGCTGATGGATACCAGGTTAATATTCCTGGACTACTTATATTTTTCTAAGGGGGGACATATCGGGATATAGGAGACACATAATGTATTCGTGTTACGAAAGCAAAATTTGAGACATAGGCAAATCCGTGTTTCTTTAAGATTGAGCTTAGTTAAGTCAATTTTGTTTTAGCAATAAAATAAGAAAGATGGCTTCTAATATATTCGGGTATCAAGAAAAGCCTCTATGAGCTAAGGTATAAGTAACCGTACCGTAATCGAACACTCGTAGACTAGTGGAGAACACTAAGGTGAACGTGATAATTATGCTTAAGGAACTCGGCAAAACAGCGGTCGTAACTTCGGGATAAGACCTGCCTAATTTCTAATTTAGGAATTAGGCCGCAGCTAAAGAGCTCAGGCGACTGTTTACCAAAAACACAGCTCTCTGCAAACTCGCAAGAGGATGTATAGGGGGTGATGCCTGCCCAGTGCCAGAAGGTCACGAGGATGAGTGCAAGCTTTGAATCTAAGCCCTGGTGAACGGCGGCCGTAACTATAACGGTCCTAAGGTAGCGAAATTCCTTGTCGGGTAAGTTCCGACCCGCACGAATGGCATAACGGTCTGAGCACTGTCTCAAGCATAATCACGGTGAAATTGCAATATCGGTAAAAATGCCGATTATCCACAGCTAGACGGAAAGACCCTATGAAGCTTTACTATAACTTGACATTGGGTCATGTTTTAAAATGTGCAGGATAGGTGGGAGACAATGAGATAGAGACGCTAGTTTCTATGGAGTCGTCCTTGAGATACCACCCTTTTTAAAATGTGATTCTAACTTCAAAATTGAAGGACAGTGTTTGGTGGGTAGTTTAACTGGGGCGGTTGCCTCCTAAAATGTAACGGAGGCGCGCAATGGTTGACTAGTATCGGATGGAAATCGATATGATAGTGTATTCGCATAAGTCAGCCTGACTGAGAGACCTACAAGTCGATCAGACACGAAAGTGGGCGAAAGTGATCCGGCACCTACGAATGGAAGTGGTGTCGCTCAACGGATAAAAGTTACTCTAGGGATAACAGGCTGATCGCGTCCAAGAGTTCACATCGACGACGCGGTTTGGCACCTCGATGTCGGCTCGTCGCATCCTGGGGGTGAAGAAGCTCCCAAGGGTATGGCTGTTCGCCATTTAAAGCGGCACGCGAGCTGGGTTCAGAACGTCGTGAGACAGTTTGGCCCCTATCTGTTGTGGACGATTAGGAATTTGAAGAGATCTGCTCCTAGTACGAGAGGACCGGAGTGGACGAACCTCTGGTGTATCGGTTGTTATGTACAATAGCATCGCCGAGTAGCTAAGTTCGGAAAGGATAACCACTGAAAGCATCTAAGTGGGAAACCAACTCTAAGATTAGATTCCTCTACCTTTACGGTAATAAGTCCCCTTGGAGACTACAAGGTTGATAGGTTGTAGGTGTAAGAATAGTGATATTTTTAGCCGAGCAATACTAATAGGACGAATGGATTTTAACACTATCTTTACGATTATTTATTTATCTAATAAATTTTCTTTGACTAACTATAAATGTTCAGATTTTATTCAACAAAATCTAAGTATGTTCTTTAAATACTTGATGTTAAGATCTTGGTGGTTATAACGATTAGGGTACACCTGTTCCCATTCCGAACACAGAAGTTAAGCTGATTCGTGCTGATGGTACTGCATTTCGAAAATGTGGGAGAGTAGGTAGCTGCCAAGATCTTGATATTAAGTTAAAAAGTAGAAACTGAGAATTGAGAATTGAGAGTTGAGGTAAAAATAAAGAAATAAAAAAGATAAATTTCTCTAACTTCGGTCCTTATTACTTAGTCCTCAGTTTTTTTGCTTTAAGACTACATTTAAAATAATATAGATAAGCCCGAATAGCTCAGTTGGAAGAGCAGCGCCCTTCTAAGGCGAAGGTCGTAGGTTCGAGCCCTGCTTCGGGTACCATAAATTTAGAAAATATTAATATGGGTGATTAGCTCAGCTGGCGAGAGCATCTGCCTTACAAGCAGAGGGTCATAGGTTCGAATCCTATATCACCCACCATTGAAATATAAATAAAAAGTTTGATAGAAATATCAGGCTTTTTTTATTGTTTATCTTTTAGTTAGTTATTATTAAATGCATCTCTTAATTTTTTTGCAGCATTTGCTTGCTCTGTATTAGTAGAATTGCTTCAATTTGGAAACATTATTCACCTTGTAGAGTTTATTATACATTTTCTTTTATCAATTCAACTTGATAGAAATTCTTCAATTCAACCACCTTGTGCTCATATTCATGGTACTAAATATAATACATTACTTTCATTTGTAAGTTCAATAAATTTCAAAAAATCTTTATCATCTTTTTTATATGTTCCTCCAACAACAAGTCAATCAACATTATTTTTCATTCAAGATTCAACACGATATTGCCATAATGATTTACCTTCTTCATTTTTAAAATTCATTTCTCTTCTATATTCTGGATTACTCATTAGTCACATTGTAATTACTGCAATTCAACGGTTATATCAGTATCTAATTAGTTCTTCTATGTTTCAAGCATATGGAGCAATTGTAAGTGCATCAAATCCAAGTTCTTTGTAATCATAGATATATGAATCACTTGTTGATCAGATATCTGAGATTTTTGAATCAACGATTGCTAATAATCACAATTCATGGATTTTTTCTACAATTTTTTTTAATATAGTTCTTTCTTTAATATTTCAATAATATCATGCATTTGGTTTTATAGCAACAACAAAAGGAGCAACTGCTTCGATATATCTGAGAGCCCATTCAAGTTTATCAACTCATTTTGATAATCATTTTTCTCATCTTCACATTTCAAAAACTGCAGGATCAAGTCAAGCACATATATTGCTATTTTTTTCTTCACGAATTTTATGCCATTTATTTATAAAGTTAGTCATATGTAATTTATTTCAAATATTATTTTTTAAAAAAACATCCAAATTATTTTGGATGTTTTTAATGTTTAAAATTATTTAAGTAATTTATCAATTGTTTCTTTAAATGATGTGAATGGAAGAGCTCATGATAGAACTTCATATTCACCAGTATCATTATTTATAAGTATACTAGCAGGAGTTCAAGAAACCCCAAAAGTAGCTGTTCATGTTTTTTGTTGTTCAGTTATTTTTGAATCAAATTTTCAATCTGCTACACATTTTTCTAAAGTTGTTTTATTAATTCATAATTTAACAGCTTCTGCTACTAAATAATCTTTATCAGATTTCTCATCTTTAAATGATTTTTCAACTAAGGCATAGAATGCTGTTGCTCATTTTTGTTCTCAAGCACATTCTATAATTCTAGCTGCAGGCATTGCATTTTTATGGAACTCTAAAGGAAAACTATTAAAATATATATTTACATTATTTCAATATGTTTTCTCTATACTAGAAGGTACATCTGAATTATGTAATTTAGCACAGAAAGGACACTCTAAATCACTATACTCAATCCAAGATACTTTAGCATCTTTATTTCATTTTAAATAAGTATTTGATTTAATTTTATTTAGAACTTCTTTATCTAAAATCATAAATCATTTATCTGATCTTTTTGCAAAAGGGTCAAATGAAGCTCATACTTCTAAAGAATATTGTTTATCTTTTAATTCTTTTAAATATGGTTGCATTTCTCAATTATCATTTATTTTATTTGTAGATAATATTATTGCAGGTAATTTTTTTATTCCATTATTTTTTACATAATCAGAAACTCATTTATCACTAAAATCTTGTTCTACAAATTTAGCAGAAGAAAAAAATGGAACTAATTTTAATTGAGATACTATTTCTTTAGTCATACAACTTGTACATCTTTTATCATCTATAACTGTTATAGTTATTGGATCTGAATTATTTGTAGTATCTGTTGTAGTATTTGTAATATCTGTTGCTTTTGGTACACTATTTTCTCATTTATTTCAAATTGTTTTTCACATAAAGAAAGCCATAACAGCAATTACAGCTAATAATGATATTATCATTATATAAAGTAGAGAATTTGTTTTTTTCTCTGTTTCACAACTATTTAGCAAATTCATCTTATAAAAATTAAAAAATAAATACAGTTTTTATTATAATAAAAAATAATAAATAGCAAATTATTTTAATGGTATTTTTGTATTAATTAGTTGAAATTGTTTGACATTGTTTTGTTACTTTATCCCGTTGTTTATTTATCCTCATAATATTATCTAAATTTACATACATGTTTCAGATTAGTTCATCATACTTTTCTCTTGTTGATTTTGTTTGTTTAATTCTAAATTCTTTAAGAAAATCAAGTTTATTTACCTGTAATACATTATAAGCTACTTTTTTAAAAATATATAATTTAGTATCCACAAGTTGTTCACACTTAGATTGTCAAAAATAAGTATAAGCTTCCTGAATTTGAGCTTCTTTAGAATTTTCATCTCAAGGGATACAAGCCATATAACTTTTTACTATGGAATTTTCATCTCAAGGAACACAATAATTATTATATTTATTCCATAATAATCATTTATGTGAAAAAACCTCATTTATATAATTTATTCAATCTAAAAAGCTTTCAGATTTTTCTGGTCAATAGTAATATTGGATTGAATCTTGAAGAGATTTTAGAAAATTTTCTACATCACCATCTATTTCTTTAAGTTTTAAATCAAAAATTATTTGATAAGCTATTTTTTCAATATTTGTAGGATCTGTATCTACACATACAAAATCTTCTATATTTTTGGCTCATGAGTTTTTATTAGCTTCAACACATTCATCTATTTCACTTTGATAATTACAAGCTCCATTTGTAGTTGGGGTATATAATAAAAAGAAAACCACAAAGAAATATATAAATTTTTTTTTCATAAGTTTTAAAATTATTTTTTTCTTTTAAATAAAATTATTACTTTTACTACACTTTTTCAAAATAAATGATAAGAAAATCATAAAAATTTTTTAAAAAGATTAAATCCTTTTCTTCAAAGAGATGTCTTAGTTACTCAAAAAATAGATGCTAAAGCTCATCAAATAATAAGTCATGTTATTATTTTATCAACTTTTGTTATAGATATATTAACTTTTTTTCTGAACATATTTTTTAATTAATTATTTTAGCATTCAATTTTATTTATCTTAATTGTTTTTGAATCGAGTTCTATTCTAGGGATATTCACAATTAATAAATTATTTTCCATTATAGCTTTTATATTATCAAAATCCATATTTTCTGGTAAAATAATATTTCTATTAAAATCTCACCAAAAACATTCACTGTTTCTTATAATATTTCACTCGTAATAGTTTAGTGGCTTTTCTCTATTTCAAGAAATAGTTAATACATTTTTATTTACAGATATATCTATATTTTGTAACTTAACTCAAGCAATAGGAGCTATTATGATTATAGAATCTTTTTTTTCAATTATATCAAGAGATATTTGTCATACATCATCTTTATTTTCAAGTATTTCTTTGTTTAGAGTTTCCATTTCATCATCCTCATCTCATCATGTTACTCAAAAAAGTTTAAACATAAAAATACGACTAAATTGATAAATTTAATAAAACGATTAATAATTCTTCGATTTACCGAATTTATTATATTAATTTTTGTAAAATTACAAATAAAATGATAAAATATATAAAACAACTAATGCATAATAATATTGACAATGAATTTCTTGCAAATAAAAATCAAATTAAGAAAAATTTTTAAAATGTGAGGTAAGAGATTGAGTATAAAAGAAAAAATAGATTTTCTTGATCAATTAGGGACTTTAATTGTTTCAGGAATTCCTATAACTAACTCTCTAAAAATTATTTCTTATCAAACAGAAAAAAAGAACTTAAAAAGTATCATAGAAACTATTTTGGATGATATCAACAAATGATTACCTTTGAAAGAAAGTTTTTCAAAATTTCCAAATATTTTCAAAATTTTTGACTTGTCTATAATTGAAATGTGAGAATTAACTTGAAAAGTATGAGATTCTATTGAAATTATTAGAGTTAAAGAAGAAAAAACAAAAGAAATTAAATCAAAAATCATAGGTGCATTTGTTTATCCTATTATAATTATTGGATTATCAGTTATTATGATTACTATTTTTATTTTATTTGTTATCCCCAAGATAACAGATATGTATAAAGATGCAAAAGTTAATCTTCCAAAATTAACAAAATTTGTAATAGATTTATCAGATTTTTTACAGGCAAACATATTTTATATTTGTATTTCCATGGTTTGAGTTATTTGGTGTTTTTATATATTTAAAACAAATAAAAAAACCAAAATATATTTTGATAGATATGTTTTAAATCTACCCATTTTTTGAAAATTGATGAGAAAAAAGATTTTAGCTATGTTTACTTCATCTCTTTGAACTTTATTAAAAAACGGTGTAATTATAAATAAATCACTTGAAATAAGTTCTTGAGTAGTAGCTAATGATTATTATAAAAAAGAGATAGACAAAATAACGGCTTGAATTTCTGCCTGAGAAGAATTTTCCAAAATGCTTGGAATTGAAAATATAAAAACAAGTACAAAAAATAATATATTTCCGATTGAATTAGCTTCAATTGTAAAAATATGAGAACAAACCTGAAAATTACCTGAATTATTATTAAAAATTTCTGATAAATATAACAAAGAAATAGACATTGTAGTAAAAAATCTATCAACGGCTATTGAACCAATTGTAATAGTTGTTGTATGAGCTATAATAGGTACTCTGATTATGGCTATAATGTTACCATTTTTCAATATGGTTAATGTGATATAGAATAAAGAAAGATGTCATTCTGAATGAAATGAAGAATCCCTTAAACATGATTTATCTAATTTTACAATGCTAAAGGGATCCTTCGCTATTACTCAGGATGACAAAGAATGTGGGATTAAAAACTCAAAAAAAATCTAAATAATTAGTTTTATAATGCTGTACACAAATTTGCTATACCATCAATCTGGAGAATCAAAAAATAACTTGATAAAATATTCATAATTAGTATTATCTTAATAATCATACAAAATACTAATAATTATAAAAACAAAAAATATATTAAAAAATAGGTCCCTATTTTTTATATCATAATATTTCATATATGGGTGAATCAAATAATTCTGGTGATCCTAATCATTTTCCAGTTATTTCAGTTGGTACACCTGAGGACTCAGAAAAAAAAGTAGATGAAGGAGATGAATTTACTTGAAAAATTCGTGATATTATGGATATAACTAAAACTTCACAGGTTTTGTTAGATATTATTAATGGCACGACAGATGCTATTTTTACGAAGGATTTAAATTGAAAATATACATTTGTAAATAAAGTAGTTGCAGAAATAATAGGAAAACCTATAGATGAAATAATTGGAAAAGATGATACTGAACTTTTTTCTGAGTTAAGTGCTATATCTATTATAAATCAAGATCATGCAGTACTGGAATGCAGAAAAACAAATACAAGTGAAGTTGTAATTCAAACTGCTGATTGAGAGAAAAAAATATTTCTAGCAACAAATGGACCATTATGTGATTTTAATGGTAATCAAATAGGTTTATTTGGGATTTCTAGAGATATTACAAATCGTAAGAAATCTGAAATAGAATTAAAATGAGTTAATAGAACTTTAAAAATGATCACTGAGTGTAATAAAATTTTATTACATAGTGAAACAGAACAAGATTTATTAGATTCTATTTGTTCTGTAATTATAAAAAATGGGTGATATTATATGACTTGGATTGGCTATATATGAGCGAATTGAGAAAAAGTTGTAAATCCTGTTGCTAGTGCTGGATTTGAGGATGGATACTTAGATATCTTTAATATTTCATGGGATGAAAATAAGGAAACAGGATGTGGTCCAACATGAAAAGCAATTAGAGAAAACAGATCTGTTTATATAAAAGATGCTTTTACTGATCCAAGTTTTATTCCGTGGAAAGAAGATGCAATTAAAAAATGATATCGTTCTACTATTTCAATTCCTTTGTCTGTTAATAATAATATAATAGGAGCTTTATCTATATATTCTAGTGAAATAGGATTGTTTAATGATGAAGAAGTAAAACTTTTAGAGGATTTATCTATTAATATTTCCAGGTGTATATGTTCTATTAGAAACAAAGAAGAAAATAAAAAAACATCAAAATTATTAAAGGAAAGTGAGGAACAACTTCAGATAAGACAAAGAATGGATTCTTTAGGGACTTTGGCTGGTGGGATAGGGCATGATTTTAA
The DNA here is from genome assembly GCA_024635475.1 of bacterium. Lineage (GTDB taxonomy): Bacteria > Patescibacteriota > Gracilibacteria > BD1-5 > UBA6164 > Altimarinus. The sequence goes on from JAGXIW010000003.1 coordinate 332,197, forward strand.
TAATCTATTAACATGAATTATGGGGTATCTAGATTTGCTTAATAGGGATTCAAATCTTTCTGATATACATAAAGAATATGTTAAAAATTCTTTATTATCAAGTCGCCGTGCAGCTGATCTTATAAAACAACTTCAAAATTTATCAAAAAATGCTATTTCAGAAAAAACCAGTATTGATATTTATAATATAGCATCTGAAGTATTTTGATTATTGGATAAGACAACTGATAAAATTATTAATTTTAAAGAAGGCGAATTTTACATATTATGAAATGCATCAGAACTTCACCAAGTTTTATTAAATCTTGGAACAAATTCTTATAAAGCCATAGAAGAAAGAGGTATCGAAGAAAAAGATTATATTAAAATAGATGTTTGTAATTACAAAAGTAGTAATAATGATAGAACAGGACTTCCAGAGTGAGATTATATTCATATTTATTTTGAAGATAATGGAAAATGAATGTCAAATGAAGTATTAAAAAAAGCATTTGATCCATTATTTACAACAAGAACAAAAAGTTGACAAAGAGGTCAGGGATTAGGGTTAGCTATGGTTTATAATATTATTACAAAAAGACACAATTGACATATTCATATAGATAGCAAAGATGGAGTTTGAACAACTATTCATATCTACCTACCAAAAGCAATGCCAGTTGAAAAAAAGACACAAAATGAAATAGTAGATGAAAGTGGTGGTAAGAAGACTATATTGGTATTAGAAGATGAAAAAATGATACAAGATTTTGTTAAAACCGTATTGGAAATGAATGGTTACAATGTAATTATTGCAGATGATGGAAAAGCAGGTTTAGATACTTATATCACAAATATAAATATTATTGATTTAGTAATATTAGATCTTACAATGCCAAAAATGTCGTGACAAGAAGTTCTAAAAAAAATGTTGGAAATAAAAAATAATGTTAAAGTAATTATTTCTTCGGGTCAAAATAGTGAAGATATAAGAGAATGAATATTATCAAAAGCAAAAGGATATGTAAATAAACCTTATAGAATAAATACTCTTACTTGAGTTGTAAGAACAGTATTAAATAATAAAGATTAAATAAAACTCAACTAAAACTTTACAATTATCATAAATTTTATAAAATATAATTTATTATTTTACTCGCATAATAGATTGTATAATGAAATTATTTAATAATTTTCTAAAAATATTTTTTGTTTTCTTTATTTTTTTGTTACCTTTTCATGCTTTACTAATTACTACTTTAAAATGTAGATTTTGAATAGATACAAATTTAATCAGATTTTGGAAAGAGATATTTGTCATAATATTATTACTTATAACTTTTGTAGATTTACACCTCAAAAAGAAGAAGATAAGTGAATTGTTAAAATGAAATTATTTAGTTTGACTAACGATAACATTTATAATAAGTTCTCTATTTTTTATAGGTTTTCCATATTTAGAATTCAAAGTTTCAAATTTTTTATGATTTAAATATGATGTTTTTTTCTTGTTTTGTATGATTATTTGAATTTATCTTAATTTTATTAAGGATAATTTTAAATTAATGCTTTATACTATTTTTATTGCATGATTTACATCTTTGGTAATTTTCTTACCATGGTATCTTTCTTGAGATATATCTTCTGTTAGCGATATATTTTGATATTCAAATAAAGTATCTACTTATAGTGCAAATTCTTGTATAAGCTTTGCTCAAAATGTAAATTGACAGCATAGATTTCAATGAACTTTTGGTTGACCAATTACTTTTTCTATATTTTTAGTTGTTTTTTATATTATCTATATTTGATTTATACTTAAAAAAGAAATAAAAAATAATTATATTAAACTTCTATTTATTGTTATCCCTTCACTTTTTGTTTTACCTTCTATATTTTTTTCTTATAGCAAGACTTCTATATTAGGACTTATTTTTTGAGCTAGTATTTTTGCTTATTTAAGTGCAAAATTTGTGTTTAAAAAGTCATTGAAAAAGTGACAAATGTATTATATTTATTGATTTTTACTTTTTTGTTTGATTTGACTTGTGGTTGCAAAAAGAGATTTATTTTTACATCCTGAAGCTATACTTAATAGATTTGAAAATCTTATTAGATCTCTAGAAATGTTTAGATATAATCCTATATGATATGGTTTATGAATAGCAGGACCAGCTAGCCAAATATGAAGAAGTATAGAGTCTTTATGAAATTGGCAAATTATGGCTCAAAGCACCTCAGCTATAGCTGTATTTTTACCTGAAAATTGGTATGTACAAATCTTGCTCGAACAGTGAATTTTTGGTTTTTCTATATTTGTTTCATTATTTCTAATTATTTGATTTACTTTGTTTAAAATAGTTAAAAATAAAAAAGATTATTTTAGTATAGGTATATTTTCTTCTTTTGTAAGTATCTGTTTTATGGCATTGTTTTGTCATGCTTTTGAAGATGCAGGAACAGTTTATCCTCTTTTTATGATCTATGGGGCATATATTGTTCAAAGTATAAAAATTAATGATTAGTAAATGAAAAACTCAAAAATATTTGATTCAATTACTCAATTTGCTTTACCTTGATTTACTCTGTGAGCTCAAGTAGTTTTTGCTATGAAATATCCTCAATATGGATTAATATTAAATTTAATGGCACAACCTTTTTGGTTATATGCATCTTGGAAATCTTATAAAGAGGCTGGTCAAACAGGTATATTAGTTAACACTATAGCTTTTACTATAATAACAATTTTTTGAATAATTAATTATTGGTTTCTTACAAAGTAAAAATGAAAAAGTTTTTTGAAAATAATATTTATTTAATCTCAATCATAGCTGTATGAAGTCTCTTTCATATAGCCTTTTTTAGTGTAAATGAAATACTTAAAAATGCTGATTCATTTGCCTATTTGCAGATGAGTTTTTACTTTAAAAATTTGAGTTTAGAGTGATTTTGAACTTGATGGTTTTGATTTTTGTATAGTTGATTGATTGCTATTTTTGATGCTGGTACTTTTTGGTTAAATGAATATTATATTGTATTGTATTTAAATATAATTTTATTCTGAGTATCTGCAGTATTGCTTTATAAAATTGGAAAGTTTTATCTAGGAAAAAAATATAATTTACTATTGGTAGTTTTATTTTACTTATCTTCTATTTTACTCCATTTTAATATTTGAATTTTATCGGAAAATATTTATATTCCTTTATTTTTGGGATTAGTTTTATTTTTGATGAACAAAGTACAGGAAAAAGAAAAAAATAAATTAATAAACTATCATTGCGAGTGCAACGAAGCAATCCAGGAAATATGAATTATTGTAGAAACTGGATTGCTTCGTACCTCGCAATGACAACACAGTAAGATGTATAAAATTTCTAAAAAACAAAGTTTAATGGATTCTTCATTTCATTCAGAATGACAAAAAGTCAGCAATTTATTCATTATCTCTTTATTTTTAGCTTTACTTTATTTTACTAGAGCTGAAGCCTTTATTTATGTTGGAAGTATTTTTATTGTGTTATTTTTTAATTCTATTAATTTTAAGATAATAAAATTTAATAATCTTGTTGATTTTTTAAAGAAATCTTTTTTAGTTATTATCTTTTTCTTTTTACTTATTTCTCCATATTTATTACACTTACATTCTATAACTTGAGATTGGTGACTTACAAATAAATGAAGTTCAAACTTGAGGCAAGCTGAACTTAGGTGAAGTGAAAAAATGGATGATGAGTGATTTGAACAAGCAGTTTGAGAATTAACAATTGATAATCATCATTTAAAGTCATGATTTGTAGGATGACTCAAATATGAGAAGTGAGAAGCAAAAGGATGATTAAAAGATTATTTACTTGCAAATCCTCAAGATACTATTTCGAGAATACTAAAAAATCAAATAAAACTTTATACGAAAAATTTGCCTGAAATGATTATCGGAGATGCCATAAAACTTTATCAAAAAAGCTATTTATTTTTACCAATTTTATTAATTCCTTTGTTTTTAGTTGTATTTGGAATGTATAAAATGTTCGTTAAGAGAGAATATGATTTTTTAATTATTTTCTTTTCATTTTTCTCTATTGCATCATTATTTTTTACATTGTTTTTTGTATTAAATAGGTATTTTTTGGTATTTTTACCTCTATTCTTGGTTTTTATGGTTTATGGATTACAAGAAATAAAATTATCTAAAATAACTAAAATTATTATTACAAGTATTTTAATTGGAATCTATATGGTTTGAAACTATGTTTATTATAATAATGTAAAATCAGAAGATGATAAATATGTTATAAAAAAAATTGCTTGAGAATATTTAAAGGAAACAGTAACTCCAAATTCTAAACTGACAACTCTTAGAATTATGGAAAGATTTCCAGTCGTAACTTATTATAGTGGTACAAAAGAAAGATGGATTACACCATACACTGATAATTTAGAAAATCTCTTAGAATATGCTAGATTTAACAAAATTGATTATCTAGTTGTAGACACTTTAGATTTCAAAACTTATAGACCAAAACTTGATTTTCTATTAAAAGATGATTTTGAAAATGAATCATTACACAAAATACAGACCCTTCAAGTTAATAATGAGAAAGTTATTTTGTATAAGTTTACTTTCTAGTATAATAGGAGCGGTATTTATTATTTAATTTTATTTTATGCAAAATTCTAAAAAGTGAATTGCTTGAACTACTTTTTTAGTAATGACCGTAATTTTATGAAGCATATGATTTATATCTTTACAAGGTTATAGTTCTGATGCTAGAAATAGTAAAAGGATAAGTGATATAAGTTCTATACAAAGTTCTTTGACTGTAAAAATTGCCAATTGAACAAATATTCTTTCTTTTGTTGATGAAAATAAAGATAATAAGATAGATTCAACAATTCTTTCAATATGATGAAAAACATCTATTACTTCAGATTATTATAATGCATGATATGCAAACTATTCTGTATTATCTATGAGAGCTGGTGATTTTACAGATCCTACAAATCAATCACCTTATGTTGTATGAGTAACTACTTTAGGTTGATGAAGATACCAAATAGTAGCAAATATGGAACAAGCTTCATGATCAAAAGTAGCAAGAGTTATTTGAACTTATGCAAACAGAGAAAAAAAAGAAGTTTTTTGTTCTAAAGGTGAAAATAATAATCAAGTAAGAATAAAAACAGCTTATATAAATATGTTTCACTTATATGATAATGTGATAATAACAACAGATAAGTGAAACATAAATACAGAAGTAACAAGAGTATCAGCTGATGGATTAACTTTATGATTTAGAAATGAAGTTGTAAATCCAACAAAGATATCACTATCCAATTCTGAATCTATTTGACTTATTGATAGAATGGATGGTGATTGAAAGTCTGGAGATAATTTTGTTATAGATTGATGATACAATCTACCTTATTAAATTTTTATTTTTTTAATTTTATTTATGCTAAGAAAAATATTTAGTGCTTTAATTTTGGTTATATTTTTAACTAATTCTACTAGTTTAGCTTTTGCTGGGAATGGAATATCTGATAATAATTTAACAAAACAAATTATATTATCCAAATCTAAAATCAATAAACTTAAAAATGGTATAAAATACATAAGACAATTAGGTAAAATAGATCAGTTTATAAATAGTCAAACTAGTTTAGAATTACTTGAAAAGATAAAAATAAAGCTAGAAACTAAAAAGGTTCAAGTTAAGTGAAAAGATGATTTAACTTATGAATTATTAAATTATATTGCTTTAGTTGTTGAAAAAAGAATTGTAGAGTTGGAAAATGTAGAAATCGTTGATATAATGAAAATAATTGATAATCCTACTTTGACTAATGAAGAAATAAAAAAAGTAGAAGATGAAATTGTTAAGCTTCAAATTAACTTGCTTGATTCAAGTAAATCTTTTATAGATACTTTATTAAGTAATTTGAAAAAATCAATTAATGTGGAAAAAACTTGAAATTTAAAATTAAATGTAGAATGAAGTGGTGCTATGATGATGTGAAATTGAAAATGAGAGCTTAGTATAACAAATATGAAATCAAAAGCATCTAATTTTGATTCAGAAATTGAAGCTCAAATAGATTTACTTGTTGAAGCTAGTGTTATGTGAGGACAAAAATTGAAAACACAATTTTCATCTTTTGTTAATTTTATAAGTAAAGATGGTAATATGTATTTATTGCTTCAAAAGCTTAATTATGAATGACTTGATAGTATAGATTATTCTTGAAAAATGACTTCTGTACTAGAAAAATTAAAAGAATTGTGAGATAATAATCAGTATTTAAAAATCGAAGATAAACAGTCAGCTATGGTATTAAATATGATTAAGAATTTTGATATTAATTCTGTATATAGTGAAGCAAATAAAGTCCTTTTAAAACCTATGTTGAAACCATATAAAAAAGTATGAGATAAGTATTTACTTGCTCCAACTAAGGATTTTTGTAATACTATAAAATACATAAGTTATAAGATTAATAATTATTGAAGTTATAGTTGCAGTGATGAAGAATATAAGAAAATGCTTAAGGAATCAGTTATTAGTGGAGATTTATATATAATAGTTGATGGAAATGATAAACATTTTTGAACTAAAGTAAAACAATATTGAGTAGATTGATTTATGAAAATCTATTATAGTGATAAAAAAATAGAGCAATTTTTATTAAGCTCAAAAATTACTGCTTGAAAAGATAAATGAAATAATGTTGAAATAACTTATATAAATTGAAAAAAAATGGATTTTATAGTTAATGGAATGAAATGAAAATATATTTTTTCTTTTAAATCTATGTTAAAAAATAATAATAGTTTTGAAAAAATAGATTTAATTCGGAGTTCAATAGATGATAAAGATAATTGATTATATTGAGATTTTAAACTAGAAAATAATAAATTTAAAGGTGGTTTAAATATTGATGTTGAAAATTGACCAAAATTGATATCTAATATTTCTTGAGAGTTAAATAATTTAAATGATTTATCATTATTAAGTTTTGGTATAAAAATATCTGATGATGTTATAAATTTTGATTTAGATTATTTATTAAAAAATGAAATCATAACTTGAACAATAAATTGAAAGATGAATGGTCAAGAGGGATTCAAAGTTTTATCTAATTGAAAATACAAAAAAGAATATTTTGAATTGAATAATGTAATTAATGTAATAGATGTTGATAATTTATGAAATATAAATTGAAACTTAAATACTAAATTTACATGAACTTTAGAAAACAATACATTTGATTTATATATAGATGCAGATTCTAGATACGGAATTATAAAAATAAACCTGACTACTGATTCAAAAGTAGAATACAAAGATGGTATAAAAATAGAAGCTCCAAAAAGCTACAAAACTTTAGAAGATTTGATGGGTGATACTAATGAATTTTTCAATGAATAAAAAAGTATAGATTTATTAAAAGCCATCTTTAACTTATTAAAGATGGCTTTTTTTTATAATAACTTTTCAAATATTTGTAATTTTAATTTTCACCTTTTGACAAATATAAAAAAACTTGCAAAATATAAAAAAGTAGTATAATGAAAATTATATTACTTTTTTAATTTTAAAAATTATGAAAAAAATTATAATTAGTGTTTTAATTATATTATTGAGTTTAATTAGTTTTACTGATAGTTTTGCAGATTCAGCTACAAATTTATATCCATCTATGGCTAAAAAACCAGATAATTCTATGTATAAACTTTATAAACAAGCTATTTTGACAAGACATCAGATACAAGTTGATTACAAGGATTGAGTAAAGATGAATAAAGATATAGAAAATTTTTTTATTAGTTTGTATTTTAAAACAGATAGGACAGTTAGACTTAGAAAATTAGAAAAGAAAACAAGTGATTTGATAAAAAATTATGATAATAAGATATTAAATATGAAACAGAAAAAAGTATTAAATCTTATAAAAAATCTTTATTATAGATCAGTTATTGAACTTAATAAATAGTTATTATTTAAAAAAATCAAGAGCCTTATACTTTTATAAGTATAAGGCTCTTTTTGGTTATTATTTTATTTCTCTGTCATAGTCCACGAATAATCCCAAGAATCATCTGGAGGATTGTCCATATATGTCAGACATCTTTCTTTATAGACTAAACTTGGTTTATCTCATAACTCTATTAATTTATCAAATATTTCTAAAGCCTCTTTAAATTTTTTATCAAAATATAAATCAATTCATTTTTGAAAATCATCATAAATAATTTTATCTTTTGAATTTAATCTTCATTTAGAGTCTAATAATTCATAAATATTTATAGCTATATTTTTTCACTTAACTTTTATCTTATCTAGATATCTAAATTCAAATATATCTTTTGTATCTTGATAAACATTTTCACTTACACATATATAAGTTCAATAAAATTTATTTATAGATTCAAGTCTAGAAGCTAGATTTACATTATCTCATATTGCTGTAAATTCAAGCTTTGTTGATTTTGATCATATATTTCAAATTATAGCATCTCATACATTTATTCAAATTCTAATATTTATATTTGGAAATCATTGTTTATTCCAGATAGTATTTAATTTGATTAATCTTTGTTTTTGAATCAAAGCTGTTATACATGCCTCATATGAGATATCTTCAACAGCCTTTCAAAAAACTCACCATAAAGCCATAATAGCATCTCATTCATATTTATTTATAAATCATCTTTCATTTAAAATTACTTCTGACATTTTAGTTAGGTATTCTTTTAAAAAAGAAATTAGTTTTTCAGGACTAAATTTTTCACTTATAGTTGTAAACCCTTCGATATCTGAAAATAAAATTGCCAATCTTTTTTTCTCTCAATCTAAATTTATATTTCATTCTCAAGATAATATTTCTGCTGCAACATCTTTTGATACATATTCAGAAAGAGCTGTATTTAATTTGTTTTTGTCTTTATTTTCTAGGATATATTTAGTTATGTTTGATAATATAGAAGATAGAAGAATTGCTAAGATTAATTCAAAAGGAAAATTTGGGATAATTTGAGAACTCCATAAATATAAAAAATAAATTAATAAAATTCACAATATAGATATATTTGTAAATATAAGTTTTTTTCATGATTTAGAAAGATTTATATAAATAGCTAAAATACTGATAAGAAAAATAAGTAATAATTCTAGATTTTTTTCGAAATATTTTGAAAAATTCTTAGTTAAAACTGTATTTAAGAAATTTGCATGAACATATACTCAATAATCGTCTCAAATAGGAGTTTTAAGAGTATCTAATCATTTAATAGTTGATCAGATAATAACTATTTTATCTTTTAAAAAATCTTTTTGTTGTTCATTATTTTGTATAAAATTCTCATCACTGTAAATATTATAAAAAGAATAACTTTTTACATGTCCTTGATTATAATTTATTAAGAAATCATTTGTATTTGCTTTAGAAAAAGGAAGTATTATCCTATTTTTTATATTTAATGAATTATTATTAATAATAGATTTTGAATTTAAGAAATCTTTATCATTGAATAACTTTGAATAATAGGCTCTAAGTAGTGAAATTCAAAAATACTCATATCTTCAATTTGAAAAATCTTTATATGGAGAAAGTGAAAAAACTGTATTTGTAAGATTATCAGGTCTAACATCAAAGAATCATATATTAATTGCTCATAGTTTAAAAATATTTCTAGGTTCTTCAAAGACTCAGGACTCTGTTTTTTTTATAGTTCATCATCATAAAACAATATTTCAAGCTTCCACTATAGCTTTTGCAAAATCATTATCATAAGGAGTTTTATCAGCAAATATTATATCAAATCATATAACAGTTGCTCATGCTTTATTTAAATTTTTAATTAAGGGGATATATTCTTTCCTATCAAATGGGAACCTTCAAAGCTTTCATACAGTTGTTTCATCAATTTTAACTACAACAATTTTATCATTATATTTTTGAGGAAAATTATAAAAAATCTTTTGTATATTCTTATCTACTATAGCTCATAAATTTATTGCATAAAAAAATATTGTAATAATAAAAACTATCAAAGCCAGAAATACTGATAAGAAATTTTTGTTTTTGAATATTTTGTTATTCATATTTTTGTTTTTATTGTTTTTTAATAGATTCTATTAATCATCAAAAATTGTTATCTAAAAATTGATTTACTTGTCATTCTGCTTTCTTTTTTAAGTCTTTTATAGAATCAAAATTTAAATTTATCTTAAAGATTTCTTGTAGTGGTTTTAGAGATTCAATCATACTTTCTTTTAATCAATCAGGAACTTTGGTCATATCAACATATTTGTTAAAATCTATGTTTAGATTTTTTATTTTTTCCTTATTGCTTACCAATAATTCTAAAGACTCTTTAAGTTTAGATAAATTATTTGATGATACCATATCATTTATATCATATAATGAGTTTTTTATCAAACTTTCAGTGTTTTTTTCATCATAAGAAGATGCAAGTAATATTTCTTTGTAATAAAGTTTTTTGTCATAATCTTTGTTTTCAGCACTTAAGAAATTTAAGTTTTGATATTTTGAAAATATTTTGTCATAAACATATTTTTTATCTGTGTTATTCAATTTTGATATTTTTGTTTTTACTTTATCAATATTATCAAATGAATTTATAGCATTTAAAACAGCATGTTTTTTTGAAAATATTCATAAAATTATATTTATAGGATTATTTTCACTCAATTTATTTGTAATTCAATTTTGTAGATTTAATAGAAACTCTTTATCAAATTTTTTATTTATTTCATTCCAAGTTTTATCTTTTAGATTTAACATAAATTCTTGTAAATCAATAAGTGTAAATGTCTTTATAGAAACAGCTTTATTTTTTCAGATTGTGATTTCAGAGTTATTTGTATTATTTTTTAAAGTCACTTCATGGTCTTCTACATAGATGTAACCTTTGTCTTTATTTACTTCAAATACTGTTCATCTAACTCATGCTTCTATATCATTTACATATTGTTTGAAATAAGAATCTTTTCAAAATAGTGAAACTAAATTATTCCATGTTTTTCACCTAACTAAATTTAGAGATATTTGTATTTTTGATAAATCACTTGTTATATAATTTTCTTTTATAACTATTTCTGTATCTCATCATAATCTAGTTATACTATTATCTCACCATTCTATTACTACTAGACTTTCTTCTCATACTGTTTTTATAGTATTTCATACTTTTATTTTCTGTCTATTTTTTATTTCTAAATTTTTTGTATCTAAAAAACCACTTCAATTAATAAGAGAAACATATGAATTTGTATCTCTTATTGAATAAAAAGAATAGCTTTCTAATCACAAAATCAGTAGTATTAAAAAAAGTATTGAAATTATAAATTTATTTTTTAAATTTTTCATTATAATAGATTTAGATGTTTAAATATAAAAATAATTTTAATCGGAAAATATGAAAAAACAATATATATTTTTATTTATGATAGTCGTATTATTTTATATGTTATACTTGGTATTTTCTTATAAATATAACGAATATAGAATCAATTCATATATAGAAGAAATAACTAAACTTAATCAAGAAATTAAAAGTAGTATCACTGAAACTGAAGAATTGATTGATTATAAGACCACTTTGGCTTATAAAAATAAATTGTTAAAACAAGAACAGTGAAAAAAAAGTAGAAACGAGAAAGTTATGTATCTTACTGATGAAAAAAAGTATAAGAAATTTACAAATCCTGATTTTATAGAAAATTATGAAAAAACAATTGTGAAACAAGTTGAAATAGAAAATGATGAAATCAAAAATAAATCAAATTTTCAAAAATGGATATATTTTTTATTTAAGAAAACATAAAAACTCCATTTATTTTAAATGGAGTTAATAAAAATAATTTATTTATTTTCTAATTAGAACGTTTATTCATTATATTTTGTTCAAGTCTTTTAACATTATCAATTGCACTTGTATCATAAGGTCTTAAAAAAAGTATTTCTTCATATGTTTTTATTGCATCCTTTAACTTTCCTACTCTTTCTAAAGCAAAGGCTTTTTTTCTCATCATATCAAGATTTTTAGGCTTCTCCTTTAATACTAATTTGATATATTTCAAAGCTTTTTCAAAATCTTGAATTTCATATGTTAGATGTGCTAAAGTTTCTATGATTTCATTGTCAGATTGCTTCTTGGTATGGACTTTTTCATATACTGAGATTGACTCTTCAAAATCTCATTGCATAGAAAGAACATATCATAATTTTATCAAAATAGAAGTATTGTCTTGTATAATTAAGCTTATATCTTTATAAATAAGTTCAGCATTTTTATAATTTTTTTCTTGTTCATAAATAAAACCTAACTCCATATTTAAATCTTTATTATATTTATCTATAGTTAATCATTCAATTATAAGAATTTTAGATTTATCATAATATCATTTTTCAGTATTGACTTTAATTCTTTTTAATATTTCAGAAATTTTAAGCTTTTCTTCTTCTGACAAATTTGTATAATTTATACTATTTTTTTGTAAATTTGTTTTATGAGTTTCTTTATTTATATTTATAATTTGGACATTTTTTACTTCATCTGTATTTTTTGGAGAAGAAACAATTTTTTTTATCTTGTTAAAAATAGAATAAAAATATGAAAAACCATAATAAATACTATAACTTAAAGAAGATATAAAGAATAAAAGTTCTATTCTAAGTAATATTAAATTTTCCATAAAAACAATAATAAGTTAATTTGATTAGTTTTTTCTATTTTATATAAATAAACTTTCTTTTCAATAATTTAAAATAATACCTCTTGACATAAAAATATGTTATGTTATTTCATACTTTCAATTAATTGATTTTTTTATAATTCATTTTATTTCAAGCATTGATAAATTTATTGAGATATTACTCAAACTGAGATTACTTTTTTGTATTAGTTCATCTGTATCCAAGCTTTCTAATAAAAGTATATCGTAGATAATCTTTTCTATATCATTTCAAAAATCGATAACATTAGTTTCTTGTTTATTTTTTGTTATTATATTATATTCTTCAAGTATATCATCAACTATAGTAACCATTTTTGCATTACCATTTTTAATCAAGTTGTTACATCAAATAGAATTACTTTTATAAATATCTCATGGTACAGCGAATACATCTTTTCATTGTTCTAGAGCTAAATTGGCTGTTATTAAAGTCCCAGATTTTTCAGCTGATTCAATTACAATTACTCAACTTGATATAGCTGAAACTATCTCATTTCTTATAGGAAAATTATAACTATTTCCAACTTCTCAGATAGGAAATATTGATATAATTCATCAGTTTTTATTAACTATTTCATCAAATAAATTTTTATTTTGAATAGGATAATCTATATCAATTCAAGTTCATATAACGGAAATAGTTTTTCAGTTATTGATTAGAGTTTGATTATGAGCTTCACTATCACATCAAAAAGCTCATCAACTTACGATTGTAAAATATTTACTTAGCCCAGGAACTAATTTTTCAATGACTTTTTTCCCATAACTTGTCATACTTCTCGATCATATAATAACAATTTTCGGAGAGTTATCTATTTTTCATCTTACATATAATAAATATGGAGGAATTGAAATTTGTTTTAATAAATCCGGGTATTTATTATCTTTTATTGTTATTAATTCGACATTTCTTTCTTTTAATACAGAATTTATTTTATCAAAATTTAAATTATCTTTTTTTGATAATATATTTGAGATTTCTTTTTCAGAACAAAAAGGTCTTAAATTTGTTAGACTTAATTTTTCATAAAATTCTTTATAATTATCTTTTTTTTCAAAAATATTTGAAAGTTTTCTTTGGGAAATTCATAAACTATGTAATCAAACTAGGTAGATTAAATCAGACATAAGGTAATTAATAATTAATAATTTTCTAATTCATATTTTTTTCATAAATTATCATAAAAATAGATTTTATTTTCTCATTCCTGAATAATTTGAGTTATTTCCATATCAGTCTCTAAAATTATTTCTCTATTTTTTACTCAGGGATTGTATTTTATAACTAGATTTTTGTTATTATCTTTTAGTCAAAAATTTGTAAATTTACTTTTTTCATCTTTGTAGATAATTCATATATATGCATCTTTTAAATAAACAAAATCTTTAAATAAGTAAAAATATTGTAATTCTTTACTAAGTTCATCATAAGTATAAGTTCCCATATCAGTTACTATGAGATAATTTGTTTTTAAATTACCTATTTTGACATACTTTATTTTTGGAACAAGTTTAAATTCATCAATTTTTTGTAAATTTAAATTATATATATATTTTCTACCTTTTAAGCTAATTAAAATCTTATTTGAGTCTCCATATATTTTATAAATTTGGATATCTTTTTTATCTGTTTTTGGAAAAGTTCCTAGTTTTGTGTCTTTACTTTCTCATTTTTTGAATAATTCTAGATTATTTCAACTGGTTTTAAAATAAAAAAATCATAAACTTCATAGGTCTATAATATAATCTGTTTCTTTTTTAAATTTTATATATGCAATTTTTTCTTTTGCTTTGTCTTTTGTTATTTCAATATCTTTATTTGTTTCTTTCACTTCATTTAATTCAGTCAATTTTGTATCTTTTACAAAATCTGCTTTTATATAATTGGTATTTTTTCATTTTAAACTTAGTTCTTGTTTTATTTCTTTATAACTGGGGCTAGTTAATGTTATATCATAATTAAAAGGAGATATATCTTTTATAATACACTTTTTTTCTTTACAATCGTAATTAAAAGTTTTGTAAACTTTTTTTGCATAAAGTTCAACACTATAATTATCTATATTTGATGTAATTTCTAAAGTTCAAGTATATTGCACAAAAAATATAAAATAAAAAAGATATCATAAACCAAACATAATTGTTAGTATCAAAAATCAAAGTATTCTGTTTGACATAAAATAGAGAATAAAGATTAAAGAAAAAATATTATTTATTCAAATTATAACTTTTCACGACACTACTCATCAGATTTGCCACAGTAAGTGGTCAAACTCAACCTGGAACTGGAGTAATTAGGTTTCAGTTATTATTGATCTCATCAAATTTTGCATCACCATAGATTTTGTCATCAATTATAGTAAATCCTACATCTATAACGACCGTTTTATTATTTATCATTTCAAGACTTAATAGACCAGGTTTTCAAGTTGCACAAATTACTATATCAGATATTTTTGTAAATTGTGATAAGTCTTTTGTTTTACTATTACAGCTTATAACTGTTGCTCCAGAATTTATCAAAAGCATAGTTAGAGGTTTTCAAACTATATTACTTTTTCATATAACTGTTACAATTTTTCAAGGTAAATCAATTTTTAGATAATTTAATATTTCCATAACTCAAGCTGGAGTACAAGGAATAAGTCAAGAATCGTCTCAAATAAGAATTTTTCATTGATTTTTTTCATTAAATCAATCTACATCTTTATTTGGATTAATTAAGTTAATTACTTTTTTTGAATCAATATGATTAGGAAGAGGTAATTGAATTAAAATTCAAGTAATATTTTTATCATCATTATATTCTGATATTTTTTTAAGTAAATCAGATTCAGAAGTATTTTCGCCTAGATGATCAAGCTTAAAATTTATTCATACATATTCTGCCCATTTCTTTTTTTGTTTTATGTATCTCAAACTTGAAGGATTATTTCACACTAAAATAGCCAACAAAGTTAATGGTTCTTCTATATTTCAAACTTCATTTTTTATCTCAGCATATTTTTTTGATGCAATTTCTTTTCAATCAATTATCATTTTTAAAGTAGTAAGTATTAAGTAATGATATAGAAAATGATAATAATGTATCTTATTTTAAAATAATCATTTTTATAATTTTATATAAATTTTTATTTTCTCATAATCTTTTTTGTATTTTTTGTATTTTTTTGTAAAATTGTTTTTATATATTAATTTAATTTGAGCTCTAAAATTTATGAAAATACTAGCTTTTGAAACAAGTTGTGATGATACTTCGATAGCATTATTTGAAGATGATGTTTTGATTACTATGGACACGGCTTCACAAATCAAAATCCACGAACAGACTTGATGAGTAGTTCCTGAAATTGCAGCAAGAGAACATGCTAATAATATATTTAAGGTTTTAGATAATGTACTTAAGAATGCAAAACAGAGTCTTAGTTCTATCGATTACATAGCAGTCACTATGACCCCATGACTTATGCCATCACTTTTAACTTGAATTACAGTTGCGAGAACTATTTCTATAAGCTTAGATGTACCACTTATTGAGATAAATCATATAGAATCACATATATTTTCAAATTATATTGAGAGAAAAAAGAAAGACATAAATTATCCTCTGGTTTGTCTAACTGTTTCAGGTTGACATAATGAGATTTATCATATGAAAGATATGTTTGATTTTACAAAAGTTTGATGAACCCAAGATGATAGTGCTGGAGAAGCATTTGATAAAGTTGCTAAGATGATGGGACTTGGATATCCTGGATGACCTATTATTTCTGAATTAGCAGAGGAATATAGACAAAATATGTCTACAAAAGATTGACTATTGTCTAATAATTTGTTTCCTCGTAGTTGGCTTAATAAAGATGAACTTAATTTCAGTTTCTCTTGATTAAAATCCAGTGTAAAAAGAGAAGTAGACAAAAGAATTGAAAAAAATTGAAAATTGTCTACTCAAGATAGACAAGAAATAGCTTATGAATTTCAGGAAGCGGTTACTGAAGTATTAGCTACAAAACTTGTAAATGCTAGAGAAAAATATAATACAAAAACAGTTATGCTTGCTTGATGAGTAAGTGCAAATGATAGATTAAAGGAATATATAAAAAGTTTGATCATTTGAAAAGATATACAATTTATCTATCCTACAAAAAAACTTTATAGTATGGATAATGCAGCAATGGTGTGAATCAATGCATATTATAAGATAACAAAAAAAGACTAATTTTTATTTAGTCTTTTTTTTTAGATGAAAAATTAATTTATTGAGAAATTTCTATCCCAGGTTGTTCAGGAGTTGTATACTCAGTTGTTTTTTTAGAAATTTTCTGTGCAGGATTTATAAAAGCAGTATTTGGTCATGTAGAAGTTAATACATAAGAATTATCTAAAGTATGTTCTAGTTTTTCAGTATCATTCATTTCAGCTCACTCTAAAGCTTTTGCTAAATCATCATCAGCAGTATTTTTTTCAGGATCTTCAAGTTCTTCTTGTGTTTTTATTTCAAGCAGTTTTTTTATATAATCTTCACGATCAATAGGTTTCATTTTAGATTCAGATTTCATTTTATCAACTGAACTAGCTATTTCGGGTGTATCAAATGCCATATGATTTTATTTAAAATATAAATTAAATATAACTTATAAGTAAGTATACTTTATATTTTATAAAAAATCAAAAAATGGGTGCTAAATAATTAATAAAGTTTAGTTCCTATTAAATTAAGTTTAAGCCAATCACGGTATTTTTTATCTAATTCTGGTGAATCTTTAGGAATATATACATAGTCTCATATATATATTATTCATTTAGGTAAAGTAATTCTTCTTTTTATATTTATTCTCCAACCTCTCATTTCTTTATCATAGTTATTTAAATCTGGAATGTCTCCTTCAATTAAATTATTAGGTTTATTTATTGGATTTGTTTCTATTTCTGATTTTTCAGTTTTTCATTGTTCTGAAGAAACATTTGTTTTTTCTCCACCTTTAGAATAAGTAATCTCTGATTTTCAAATTCAAACTCATTTTATTCTTACAGAAGGATCATTTTCTCATTTTTTCTTTATTTCTCACACTAAATTTGCTGTAATTCATGATTTTCTTGCTTGTTCTAATATTTTATCTTCTTCTCATGGTTTACAAAATATTATATATGGAATTCACATATTCCACGGTTTTGCAACTGTTTCATCATCCAAATCAAAAGCAACTTGTAATAAGGTAAATATATCAGCTTTCTCCAATTCACTTATATCTATATCAATCATAAGATCTTCTCTTCATTCCAATCATGAATATAATTTATATTGAGGATTTCATGTTCAATGTCTAAGTCCTGATATCTCTGCAATTGGTTTTCATTTTATTCATCCTAATAAGTCATCAGCAATAAATTTATTAAATACAGTAGTTTCTCAAGTTGAAATATCCCGCATTTTTAATCATGCAAGTTTTTGTTTTAATTTTTCAGGTAGTTTAGATGCTTTAGTTCCTATGGCTAATAAATAATCTTCAAATGTCTTATTTTCCCAATTATCTCATAATAATTCTTTGCATTTTTGTCTAATTAATGTTAATCCATTTGATCTTGGCGAAATAACTCAATTTTTAGTTTCTGTTTCTGATAAAACTATTATTTTATCTCATTCTTCCATTTTAACCAATTTGGTACTTACTTTTTCAGCCTTTTTTACTCAAAGAAAAGTTCATGCAAGATTTATTTCTAATTCATTCCATAAATCTATAATATCTCTTCTAGCAGATTTAAATTCTTCAATTATATGTCTTCTTCAATCTTTGTTTGATTGCATACCTTCTTCTATCTTTGATGTTGCTAATCTAACTTCAGGTGAAGAAAGTGGATATAATAATGCTAATTGTTTCCTTTGATTATTTATTTCCTCTGTTAATCTAGTTACTTCTTTTTTGGCAATTTCTCATGATTTCCTATACCTTTCTAAGGCTCTTACAAATTTTCAATTTTCTCATAGATTCGCAGTTTCTCAATTTAGATTTAAAGAATCTTTACCAATTATACTTTTTCATAAAGATATTTTAAATGCCTTAAAAAATATCTCAGGTCTTGTTCCAAGGGTATTATCAGTATTGTTTGTATCAATTATATCAGTAAAAGCTATTGATCTTTCTCATTTTATTCAATCATCAAATAGCATTGCAGTTAAATCTGCTAACATTCTATCACATAATTCAATTGCATTTGTTAATACAATATTATAATTTTTTTCTGATTTATCTGATTTATTATATTATTGAAAATAATTTTCAAATTGCCTCATATAAATCTGAATTTTAGTTCATACTCAGTCTGTTCACATTGATAAAATATAATTTCATAATTTAATTTCTCAATCTTTTCAAGTTAATAATCAACTTACAAAGTCTGATGTTTGTATATTAGCTTCATCAACACTTCATTTTGTTGCATGTGAAGTTCAGTCTCAACCTCAAAGTACATTCGTTCAATAATTTTTAAATGCTTTATCAATTTTTTTTGATTCCATAAATTTAATGTTAATAATTAATCATTCTTTGTTATTAAAAGAAAAATATTGAAAAAGTCAAATAAATTAATAAAAAAACATTAAAAATATAGTATTATAAAACATAAAAATTTTACAAAACGAAAATAATATAGTACAATAATAATAGTCAATTTTATATTTTAATTTATAAAAAAATGGATTTCTCAAAACTTAAAGAAAAGTTTTCTTCTATCAAATTAGACACTTTAAAACTTTATAATGATACTGTTGAAAAAACTGCAAAAAAATTAGTAGAATCAAATTTTACTATTAAAACATTGTTTGAGTTACAAGATTTTATATGAAAATCAAAAAATTATTTTAGTGAAAGCTCAAATAAAGAAGAAATAAAAATGATAATTTGTATATTTGCTTCGAAAGAAAGTGATTTTTTTAAGAAATTTTTATATGAATTACCAGTTATTTATACAAAAGCATGGGCTAGAAATATATGAATAAAATTGGTTGAATCATCTTTGGAATGAATTGATTTATCGAAGTATCAAATTGTTTCTGTGCCTAGTTTAGTTTTATTTGAAAATGAAAAAGTTATAAAAGTAGTTGCAACAGAAGAAAAAATAAATAAAATAGTAAATGGGTTAAATCTTGACATAGAAAAATCTATAAAAGATATAGATGATACGAAAAAAGAAACTCCTGTAGTTTCAAATCAAATTAATATTGTTAAAACAAGTGAAGTGTGAAGTACTGATAATATTATAAAAATAAAAGAGCCAGTTTCTTGAACTTCTCTAAATAATTCAAATAATATAATAAATGATTCTTTAATAATCTCAGAAATACCTAAATCTTAGAACTTTATCACTTAATTTATAATTTATGACAATAACAATTTTAGAAGCTCTTTACATAGTACTTATTGTTTTTACATCGGTAATTGGGACTCTTCTTGTTATTGCACTTATAAAAGTTATAAAAATCTTATCAGTAGTCAATGAAATCACTTCTTATTACACAAAAATAAAACAAATATTAAAAAAATATGAAAGTATTCCAAATAGTGTAAAAGAAGCAGTAAAATCAAAATTTAAAAGGAATGGAAAATAATTTCTTTATTAAAATAGAATTTTTAATATAATCTTTAATAATACTATTAAAGATTTTTTTATGTCAAAAATTATTAAATTAGATAAGATACTTATAAATCAGATATCTGCTTGAGAAGTAGTTGAGAGACCAGTTTCAGTAATCAAAGAACTTGTAGAAAATAGTATAGATGCAAAAAGCACTAGTATAAAAGTCGAGATTAAACTATGATGAATAGATGAAATAATAATAAGTGATAATTGAAGTGGAATAGAAAAAGAAGATTTAATTATACTTACAGAAAAACACACTACTTCGAAAATAAAAAATTTAGAAGATTTACATAAAGTTATGACTTTTTGATTTAGATGAGAGGCTTTGGCTTCTATATCGTCTGTCTCAAAATTTAAGATAATTTCAAAGACATTTGAAAGCCTATCAGGATACTCTTTAGAAGTTACATGATGAGAAAAGTGAGATATAAGAGAAGAAAGTATAAATCTATGAACTAAAATAATTGTTAAAGAATTATTTTTTAATACTCCAGCAAGACTTAATTATCTTAAAAAAGAAAAAACAGAGTATAGTCATATAAGTGATTTTCTAAATAATATTGCACTAGCTCATCCGCAAATCTGATTTGAATTTGTAAATAATTGAAAAATTGTTTTTAAATACAAAGAAAATGAAGATTTAAAAACTAGAATTTATAATATATATTGAGAAGAATTTTATAATAATTTGTTAAATATAGATTTTTCTTTTTCATGACTTAATATAAATTGATTTGTTTCAAGTCCTAAAATACACTTTTTAAATAAAAATAGACAGGCAATTTTTGTAAATGGCAGAATTATAAGTTCACCACTTATTTATAGAGCTATAAATGAAGCATATCGTAGATTTATCCCACACAATAATTTTCCAGGCTATATATTAAATTTAGAAATAAATCCTGAAGAAATAGATGTAAATGTGCATCCAAGAAAACAGGAAATAAGATTTGCAAGAGAACAAGAAATCTACAGAGCTTTTTATAATGCTATTTTAAGTAAGTTGGAAAATAGTAGTTTGGTAGGGGATAGTTTGGAAGCAAGAATTGAAAATTGAGAAAATTATAATTTGTCATTACCCAATCAAGTTGAGGACAGGCTCTGAACGAATGTAAAGGATCCGTTTAGCGATGCTTTTACAGAAAAACAAAGTTTAAGGGATTTTTCGTTTCACTCAGAATGACAATATAATGAATGACAAAGATCAACAACTCAATATTACACTTGATCCGGAAACAAATTTAAATCATATTCCCCATACAAAGATGTGTCTGCAAATCCTGCACAAAATACAATAAGAGATTCTATTGAGTTTACAAAACATTTTTTGAATGATTCTTCTTGAGATGATTTGCTTATAAATTCAGATTTACATCATACTGCTTTGTGAAAAATAGTAGGGCAAGTTTTTAATAGTTATATAATTGTTGAAAAAGATGACAAATTGATAATCCTTGATCAACATGCCTTGGCTGAGAGGATAATATATGAGAAACTTATAAAAAAAGATTTAGATACACAATCTCAACAACTTTTAATTCAAGAAAGCTTAAATCTTACAGGAAAAGAAATTTCAATATTGACAGAATATAGACAAATCTTTTTAGATATGGGATTTGATTTTGAGATATTGTCTACATCAAGTGTCCTTTTAAGTGCGATTCCAAACTTTATAAAAAAAGAAAATGTAAAAAATATTTTTTTGTGAATAATAAGTGATATATGAGAATTTAATACTTGAAAATCTGTAAATTTAGAAGAAGTAAGAAATAAAATATGTGCTTATACGGCTTGTAGATCAGCAATTAAATTTGGAAATAAATTGAATTTATTTGAGATGAATAAACTTCTTAATGAAAGTGTCTTGTCATATAGTTCAACTTGTCCACATTGAAGACCTTCTATTTCTGAAATGAATCTACAGGATTTGAAGAAAAAATACGATAGATAGAAAAAATACTTGTTTTTTTGTGATAAATATATTAAAATTAAAATACGTATAATTATTAACTACTAACTATTAATTTATGTTTGATTTAAAAATATTTAACGGAATAGAACCTAGTTTTGTCTCTAAAATATTAGTTTCTGCACAAAGGGAAAAATTTAAAAAATGAGATATAATTTTTAAAGAGTGAGAAAAAGATACTTGAAAAGCTTATATTATTAATTCTTGAGAAGTCGAAGTAATTATGAATTGACAAGTTATTGCCAAATTAATTAAGTGAGATATGTTTTGAGAAATGGCTTTACTTAGCGAAGAAAATAGAAGCGCCACGGTTCAGTCATTATCTGATTTAGAGTTAATAATTATAACTCTTTCAGATTTAATTGAGTTGGTTAATAATGACGATAATATAATAAATAAACAGATAATAAAAAGAATAGAAGAAAATTTAAAATTATTGGATTAAATTTATTATTTTTCTTAAATCTCAATATTTTTCATCGAAAAATCTATTTCAAGAAATTGTATGTTTTACGAAAAAATTGTTATAATATATAGATTCCTTATTCCACAAATCTGGTAATTTAGAAAGTCAGTTTTTATAAAAAATTAGACTTTCTTTTTTGTAGTTTTCTCTTTCTAAAATTTTTCCACACCATATATAATTTTCAGCTATAGGGTAATTGTGTACGAAGTTCTCACAATTAGTAATTAGATTATTTAAATCTTTTGGGATTAGATTTTTATAATAATCTAAAGGGATAAAATTATTATAATATTTTAATCAGTTTTCATTATTTCATATTTCAAAATAATATTTAGGATAATGAAAAGTTTTGATAGATTTGTTTAGATTTCATTTCTTATAATAAATTTCTGTTATAAAAAATTTAGCACTGTATCATATTGAAAATATAGAGAAAATTACGAAAATATAATAAATAAAGTTTATATTATATTTGCTTATATCTATTTTTAAATCATCTTTTTTAAAAAATAAAGCCAAGATAACAAGTAAAAACAAATAATGCACTACTCATGGAAAATTAAAAAACACAAAAATAAAAAATAACAAAAATATCTCATAATAATATGTGTTTTTGGAAATTTTTAAAATAGTAAAAGTGATATATAAAGCTAGAGAAAATCATAAAATTCAAGTAGAATATAGTATATCAAGCCATAAATTATGGCTTCTATCAGCTATAAAAGAGTAATTTTCAAAGATATAGAGATAAGGATTTTTTTCTTTTGAAAAAATCAGATCAAGAGTTTCAAATCCATATCAAAACAATATATTTTTAAATGAAGAGATATATAGATTTAAGACATTTTGCCAAATATAAAATCTAGAAAAAAGAGAGTGTAATTTTTCCGGAAAATAAAAAAATACAATTAAGGATCAAAATAAAAAACCTAAAAATGAAAATAAAAATCATTTCTTTTTTCATAGAAATTTAAAACAAAGATATGATAAAAAAATACTAATTCAAATAAATGATTTTGTAAGTATTAGCACAAATAATAAGAAAAATATCACTAAAAAATTGTATTTTGATTTATATTTTTTGAAAACTAAAGGAGTGATAAGTATGATACTCAAAGCTAAAAATTGATTATTTCAAAAGCTAGAAATAGCTTTATTGACAGTTTCTTGATAGTTTAAAGATGGTAGATATAATTCTTTTATTCCTAAAATGAAAGTTATAAATAAAGATGATAAAAAAACTTTTAAAAACTTATTTAATTCTTCTTTACTTTTATTTAAAAGAACTATAAAAATTGAAATCAAATTTAATACAAATATAAGTCAATGAGCTTTGTTTTGGTTTCAGAAAAATGATATAAAAGATGAAATTGAAAAAAAAGTTGATAAGATTGATATAACAAAAATTAAAAACAAGATTGTAGGGTAGTATATCTTGATTTTGTCTTTTTTAAAGGATTTTTCAATTAGAAATGAGATTATAATTAGTGATGAAATAATATCAAAAAAAATAACTTTTGTAAATTCAAAATTTCAATTAACTAATGAGCTAAAATCAAATCAAAAGTAATTGAGAAAACTAGAATGAATTAATGAAATAGAGAAAAATAGAACATATAGGAGTAGATTTGACATAGTTACTCTTTATGATTATACAATTTTTATAATTTCTTTGATTTGATCAAAAGTATTTTCTAGATTTTCTATTTCATCTACAGAAAACCATTTAAATTCATCAACTTCATTTATCTGAGTTTTTATTATTTCATCTTTTATTTTTCCGAGAAATATATATTCAAGTTTTGTTACTTTTTTTCATTTTCTATTTGTATAATCAACTTTGTATGCACAAATAGGTAATGGTTTTTCTTTTACTTTTTTTACTTCAAATCATATTTTGTTTCAAAGTATTTTTAGACTTACTCCAAGTTCTTCTTTTATTTCTCTTTTTATAGCAGTATAAATATCTTCTTTATTTTCTACATGTCATCCAGGCAAAGTCCAAAACTCTGATTCTTTATGTTTGATTAAAAGGATATTTCACTCTTTGTTTTTTATTATACATCTTGTAACTTCTTTCATTTTTATATTTGTTATAAATTAAAATAAATTATATTTCCCCATTATATATAAACTTTTTTTTGTGTCTAATTTTTAATTAAAAATTTTGATTTTTATGATAAAGAATGTAGAATGCAGAATATATTAAAACAAAAATGCACTTAATAATTTTTCCTGTATTTCTATATTCTAATCCATAATACTGATGCCAGAAGTTCTAAAAAGATTGATAAATAATATAAGTTTATTGCCTTGAATATGAGAAAAGACAGCAACAAAATTGGCTTTTTTTTTATTAAATGCAAAGTCGGATTATATAGAAAATTTTAAAAGTAGTTTGGACGATTTAAAATCAAAAATAGCAAAATGTCCTATATGTGGATCTCTTATGAATGCAGGTCAAGAATCTTGTAAGATTTGCTCTTCTATAAATCGTGAAAAAAATATAATTTGCGTAGTTGAAGAATATCTAGATTTGCTTACAATAGAGCAAACTTGATGATATAATTGAGTTTATCATATTCTTGGAGGATCAATTTCTCCGATTAATTGAGTTTTTGCAGCTGATTTAAATTTCAAAAAATTGTTTACTAGGATAGAAAATAATGAAGATAAAATAGAGCTTCTCATTGCAACAAATCCAAATATAGAATGAGAAGCAACAACAGCTTATATAAAGGAAGAAATAAGTAAACTAGGATTAAGCTATAAGGTTAAAATAACTAGATTAAGTAGGTGATTAAGTTCAGGATACATAGAATATGCTGATAATATAACGATATTGAATGCTATAAAGGAGAGGAAGGAAATTTAGTTTCAATAAACTATCTCTTTAATTCTTTTTTCAAATAGGGCTTCATCAAATTTTGAAGCATGTTTTGTTATAAACTTTTTGTCAAAAAATCATGAGTTAACTTTTTGATCAAATTCTTTGAATTTTGGGACAAAATCATATCAGGTTTTATCTTGGAAAAATCTTCAAGTTTTGTCTAGAATTACAGTTTCAAGGAGTCATCATCAACCAAAAGCAAAAATAGGTTTTCAGGCAGCCATTGCTTCAATTGGGACTATTCAAAAATCTTCTTCGCCAGGGAATACAAGTCCTAAACTTCACTGAACAATCTCTACAAGTTCATCTCCATATCTTGCTCAAGTAAACATTATATTATTTCAATTTACTTTGTTTTTCAAAGTTTCTCTATAATTTCAATCTCAAATTATAACTAGATTTTTGTCAGGCATTTTATTGAATCATTCTATTGCTATTTCTATTTTTTTAAATTCAGTTAGAGCTGAGATAATGATGTAGTACTCAGTTTGTCATTCTGAGTGTAACGAAGAATCCCTTGAACTTGATTTTTTAGTAATTACCTTGCTTAAGGGATCCTTCATATTTGTTCAGGATGACAGTATAGTTTCCAAAACTCATACTTTATTTATTTCCTTCTTAAACCTCTTTGTCTCAATTGGAGGATAAAGTATTTCACAAGTTTTTCTATAATATTTTTGTACTCTATTACTTGAATTTTTACTATTTGCTAGATTTATATCTACTCTAGATGATGCAATTACATCCCACATTCTAAGACTCAAAAATAATTTATTTAATATATATCATTTTATACCTTTATCAAAACCAATATCTTTTTTGTATTCATTTGTCCAATCCCATAGGTATCTAGCAGGAGAATGGTAGTAAACTATAAATTTTGTTTCTGGTTTAGTAATTGCTCAATGAGCAAAACCTGATGAAGAACAAATAACTACATCATAATCTGAAAAATCTAGACTTTCAACAGCTCTAGACATAAAAGGAAGACAAAATCTCTGATTTTTTGTAATATTGTAAACTTTTTGAGTAGTTGAAGCTATTTTTACTTTATCTTTAGGAAATACTTTTCATACTTTTTGTTCATCATAAATCAGAGTAAAAATCGGAGCTTCTGGAAAGATAGAAGCTATTTTTTCTACTACTTTTTCAGCTCAACCGAGTTTTATAAGCATTTCGTGAAGTATAGCGATTTTCATAAGTTAGGGGTTATAGATTAATATTCGGTTGTCATTCTAGAGCTTTTGTTTACATTGTTTTGTGAAAATACCAAGTTTAAGGGATCCTTCATTACATTCAGGATGACAAAATAGGATAATTTAATTAAGTATAAATCAAATCTAAAAAAAGCAAAATAAAGTAAACAAAATCTTTTTGATAAAACAAATTTTTGTTTATTATTTCACATATTTTTAGTTTAATAATAAAAAGTTTTATGAAAATACTAGTTTCTGGTTCTATGGCTTATGATTATATAATGGATTTTTGAGATAGTTTTAAAAATCATATATTACCTGACAAGATACATATGTTAAATGTAAGTTTTTTTACTCCAAGTCTTACAAAACAAAAAGGTTGAACTGGACATAATATAGCTTACAATATGTGACTTTTATGAGAAAAATCTATACTGCTTTGAGTAGTGTGAGAAGATTTTAAAGAAAAAAGTAAGTTGATAGATTATTCTAACTTGTACAAAATCAAAGATATGCAAACAGCATCTTGTTATATAATCAATGACAAAGATAATAATCAAATCAATGCTTTCTATCCTGGGGCTTTAAGTGCTGAAAATACTCAAAATATACCTGCAATAAACATATCTTACAGTATTGTTTCTCCAAATGATAAAATAGTTATGATAAAACATCTAAAACAAAGTTATGAGTTAAAAATAAAAACATTTTTTGATCCTGGGCAGATGATAACTAATTTTACAAAAGAAGAATTGATAGAAAGTTTGAATTATAGTAATTATCTAATTTTAAATGATTATGAATATAGTTTGTTTCTAGATAAAACTTGATATGATGAAAAAAAGATATTAGAAAAAATAGATAAAATAATAGTTACATTGTGAAAAGATGGAGTAAAAATAATAGACAAGAAAAAAGAGCAAAAAATAAATGCTCTAAAAAATATAAATGTACTTGATCCAACTTGAGCCTGAGATGCATTTAGAGCTTGATTAATAACTTGATTACATAATTCCTATACTTGGGAGGTCTCAGCAAGATTATGATGTCTAACAGCAAGTTATTGTATAGAAAAGTATGGTACACAAAATCATACTTTTACAAAAAAAGACTTTGAAAAAAGGTTTATAAAGGAGTATAAAGAAAAAGTGAAGTTATAAATTAACCACAAAAAAAGAACTTTTAATTTGAAAGTTCTTTTTTTTGTTTTTTATATTAAATATTAATAAGGAAGTACAGCTCAACCATCAACAACAAAACCAGTAGTAGCACTAGCAGCATCTATAAGACCAGCACTTTCAGCAGCAGCAAGTGTTATACCTGTAGTAGTTGATCCTGTAGATAAAGTTAAAGTCATTTGATCAGTAGAAACTTTAATTACAGTTCAAGTTGCAGTTCAAGTTCCTTCGCCATCTAGATCTACAATATCAGTAAGTCTGAATTTACTTATATCTGTTGCACCAGATAATACTATAATAGTTCAAGTAGAAGTAAAAGCAGTATTAGTTTTTGGTCTTGGATTCCAATTTCAAATAACTCTTGCAACTTTTGATAATCCTGATTGTTCCATACTTGCAGCTATTTGATATACTCATCCAGCAAGAGTAGTAATTCATGCTACATATGGATTATTTGTTTGAGGATCTTGAAAATCAGTTTCTTTCATTCCTAATGCATTGTAATTAACAGTTCAAGCAGTATAATAAGGTGAATCTACAGCAAGAGCTTGTCATCCTATAGAAAAAGGAAAAACTTTACTATTATCAACTGGGTTTACGAAAGCACTAATATTAATTCAAGAAGTTTGTTTAGCACTTATAGCCTTTTGTATAGAATTAAGATCAGTAACTCTTTTACTATTTCTAGCATCAGAACCATAACTTTGTAAAGATAAAAAAGCTATACTTCAAAGGATAGCAAGGATGGTAATAACTACGATAAGTTCTACTAATGTAAATCATTGTTTGTTAATATATTTCATATTATATATAATATTATAAATTAAAAATAAGGCCTCAGCAAAATAAAGCTTGTATATTGTATAGAAAAACACATAAAAAATCCAATTTATTATGTGTTTTTAGATGGACTTTTCAAAAATTTATTTTACATTGATAATAATTCAATTATTATTACAACTATAAAGGCATAGTATGTATTGCTAAATATAGGATTTAGACTGCATACATTTGATTATTTTAATTAATTATTTTTATGTCCAATTTTAAAACTAAAGCAGTAATTTTAAAAATATCAAAAGTAAAAGATAGAGATTTCGTATACGATATATTTACTTATGATTATGGTAGGATAAAAGTTCAGAAAAAAGAACTTAAAAAAGAGAAATCACTTGATTTAGGATATATAATAAATTGTGAGATAGAAACAAAAGAAACAAGAGATATACACAAGATCAAAAATATAAAAATCAAATCAGAGTTTAGATGTGATGGTAAGGATTATGCTACTATAAATGAATATCTAAAAATAATCTGAACGATGTATCATAAACTTCCAGAATGACTTGTTTTCAAAGATATATTTGAGTTAGTTGAGGAAATAAATGATAAAAAAAATCTAGATGAAATTAAATTAATTTTATCTAGGTTAAAAATAATAAATTTACTTTGAGAATTAAAAATAGATAGTAATGATGAAATAATTTGAAAAATACTTAAATTTATAAATAATAACAAAATTAAGGATATATTGAAATTGAGTTGAATTGATTATGAATTATTAATTAAGTTGAAAAATTTAAATTAAATAAATATGATTAATACCCAACATTTTCTCTGATTCTTTCAAGCAGACTTTTATCAACTTCTGATATATTTTTTGGCATTCTTGCTTCTACTTTTACTATCAGATTTCAACTTTTTCAATTTCTTACAATTCCTAAATCTTTGACTCTAAACTTAGTTCATGGTTTAGTATTTTGTGGAATTTTAAGTTTTACTTTTTTCTTATTTTGTCATTCTACTTCTATACTACAACCTAGAATCATATCAAAAATAGGTACTTCATATGTTTTTTCTATATCAAGAGATTCTTCTTCTTTTTGAGTTTGTTTCTTATAATTTGAAGAGAAATCATCTTGATCTTGTTGTCTTTGATTACTAGAATTGAATCATCAGAATATATCTGAAAAATCAAAAGAACTTGCTTTTTTTCACCTAGCTCCAGATCATGCAAATCATCAAAATAAATCTTCAAATCATGAAAAATCTGAAGTAGTATAAGAACGATTTCATCATCATCATGAAAATGGATTTCAAGATGCACCATTAAATCAAGAAAAACTTGATCAAAAAGTATCATATTGTTTTCTTTTTTCTTTGTCAGAAAGTATACTATATGCTTCATTTATTTCTTTAAATTTACTTTCAGCTGTTTTATCTCATTTGTTTCTATCAGGATGGTATTTCATTGCTTGTTTCCTAAAAGCTCTTTTTATTTCATCTTCACTGGCAGTTTTTGTGATTCAGAGAGAGTCATAATAATTTTTATCCATATTTTACTTGACAATAATTAAAAAATAAGTATAAGAGAATAACTTTATTATATTAAAAATAAAAGTTATGAAAAAAATTGTAAGTCTTATTATAATCTTTGTTTGAATTTTTTCAATACTAAATTTTGTAAATGCATCAGAATGAGAAGTATCTAACATACTTGACTTAGAATATGGTATACAGGAATCAGATTTGGATAATATATATATAAAAAATGTAAAATTAAAAAATACAAAATACAATATTATGTACAA
The DNA here is from genome assembly GCA_024635475.1 of bacterium. GTDB lineage: Bacteria > Patescibacteriota > Gracilibacteria > BD1-5 > UBA6164 > Altimarinus. The sequence continues at coordinate 362,868 of JAGXIW010000003.1, forward strand.
TAAAATGAAAAAAGTCGATACTGTTATAAAAAAAGAAATTTTAAGAAAAATAGAAGCAGGAGAGTTTAGTTATTATACATGATTTGATATTATAAGAGCCTATTCGAGCTTTATTTATAGTGTTAATAGATTATTTGAACTTTATAGTTTTAAAGAAAATTGATCTGATGATCCATATATAAATTCTAATATAAGAAATACTTCATTTGTTATGAAAACTCATTATAAGAGATTGCAATATTTGGTTAATAAAGATTAATTATAATTCATAAGTGCTATTTTCCTTATCTGAAACTATTTCTTTATCTTTGAAGACTACTACTCTTTTTTTGAGTTTGTCTACTATGTTTTTATCATGAGTAGCTATAATTATAGTTTTTCATTCTTTATTTAAATCTACAAATATATTCATTACTTCCATAGCTGTTATTGGGTCCAGATTTCAAGTTGGCTCATCTCATATAATTATATTTGGATTATGAACTAGAGCTCTAGCAATAGAAACTCTTTGTTTTTCTCCTCCTGATAATTCAGATACAAACTTATCTTTTTTTGACAATATCTTTACTTGTTCCAATGTTTCTGGAACTTTTTTTTGTATGTATTTATCATTATATCAACAAACTTCCATTGCAAAAGCTACATTTTCATATACACTTTTTGATTCCATCAATTTATAATCTTGAAAGATAACTCATATATTTCTCCTATAAATAGAAAGAAGTTTATCATTTAGATTTTTGTATAAAGGGTCTCAATTATCCAAAATTATGTCTCATGAAATTGGTTTAAAATCTCATATAATTGATCTAATTATACTAGTCTTTCATGATCAACTAAGTCATATTAAAAATATAAATTCACCAGAATTTATTTCTATATTTATATTTTTAACAACAGTTTTGTTAGAAAAAGCCAAGGTTAAATTATCGATTTTCATAAATTATTGGTTAGTGATTAGATTAAAGTTTTTCATAATTTATTATATAAAAAAATAGATATAGTCAAAATTTTTATTCTTTAATATTTTTAATAAAAGTCTCAAAAATCTATATTTTATACTTTTTTATATTAAAACAAGTGAAATAGTAGGTTACTATAGGTTTTTTAACACAACTTTAAAAGTACTTTTGAAAAAAGAAAACAAGTAAATATAATTTACCAAGTTGAATTGGGTGTGTAGATATAACTTTTCCTTATTTTAAGGGAAAATAATTGTATAAAAAAATATAACATAAAACTAATATTTTAAGAAATAAAAATACAAAAACAAAAAATTATTAAATACTATTTTTTAATTATTAATTAAAATTATGAGTTACGAATGAACTATAACATCAATAGATATTTGAAGTGCTAATATAAAAACTGTTATCTGAAGATTTGATACAGAAAATACAAATGATTTCCATGTTCTAGGGGTTTGAATTTCTGTATCCAATGCTATAAAAAAATGAAATATCCTAGATATGGAGGAGTTTAAAAATAATTTGGACAAATCTCTAGAAGAGGCTGAGAGGATGGCTTGAGAACAAGTATCTTGAGTTTATATTTCTTTTAATTCCTCTTCTTTTGAAGTTATTAAAAGCAAATGAGTTATCGCTATTGCTTGAAGTGAAATCACACATGATGATTTAGATAGAGCTATGGAAATGGCAAAAAATTGAGTAGAGTTACCAAATAGAGAAATTCTAAAAGTACTTCCTGAATATTTTGTTGTTGATTTGGAGGCATGAGTAAAAAACCCTATATGAATGTCAGCTAGAAAACTAGAGGTTGTTGCTAATATATTTTCTATAAACGTAAATATGTTAAATAATATGAAAAAAGCAATAGCTGATGTTGGAATAGAGATTTTTGATATTTATCCAAATATTATAGCTTCTGCTGAATGAGTTTTAACAAAAAGACAAAAAGAACTTTGAGTTGTTTGTGTCGATATTGGTTCATCAACAACTTGAGTTACTATTTATGAAGAAGGAGTTTTAAAGTATGCTTCTGTAATTCCATTTTGATCAACAAATGTTACAAATGATATAGCTTTATGAGTTAGAACATCAATTGATACAGCTGAAAAAATGAAAATAGAATATATGGAACTAGCATTAGAAAAAAAACAATCAGTAGTTGATGAAGAAGTTGATTTATATAGATTTAATCAAAATGAAGATTGAAAAGTCTCTAAAATTTATTTATCACAAATTGCTACAGCAAGATATGAGGAAATACTTTATTTTGTAAGAGAAGAGTTGAGAAAAGCTTGAAAAGATTGATTATTACCAGAATGAGCAATACTTGTTGGATGATGAGTTAAAGCAAGATGATTGATAGAATTAACAAAAGAAATTTTGAGATTACCTGTTTTTATTTGAGTTCCAGTAGAAAAAAATAGTGTAACTGATACAACAATAAGTGATCCAGTTTTTGCTTCTGTAATATGAACTTTGATTTTAGCAAACAAATATTCTGCTTGACCTTCGGGAGTTTCTATAAATTTTTCTTGAATGTTTCATTCTGTAATGAAGATTTTTAAGAAAATAATACCTTAAATAAGACAAAAGATGAAAGATTAAAGAAAAAAAATAAAAACAGGGGAATTATAAAAAAAAAACAAACAGTCTTTAACTATAAACATTTAATTTTTAATAATATACAATATGATAAAAAGAGAAGATAGATTAAAAAATTTACTTATGAATAATTCAGGTAAACAAGAACATCAATGACCTGAAGAAGTTATGATTTCTAAATCAATTTCACCTATTGCTAATATAAAAGTAGTTTGAGTAGGTTGAGGATGAACTAATACTGTAAATAGAATGATTCAATGAGGTTTTGAAAGAGTAGAATTTATTGCTATGAATACTGATTCACAAGCATTATTTTCATCTTTTGCAAATCAAAAATTGAATCTATGAAAAATGGTGACTTTATGATTGTGAGCTTGAGCTGATCCTCAAATAGGTAGAAAAGCTGCAGAAGAATCAAGAGATGAAATTAAAGCAATGCTTGAATGAGCACATATGGTATTTATTACTTGTGGTCTTGGTTGAGGAACTTGAACTTGAGCTGCTCCAGTTATTGCAGAAATTGCAAAAGAATTATGAGCTTTGACTGTGTGAGTTGTAACTAGACCATTTTCTTTTGAATGACAAAATAGAGCTGCAAAGGCAATTGATTGATATGAAGAATTAAAAGAAAAAGTAGATACTCTTATAACTATTCCAAATGATAAAATTCTTTCTATAATAGATAAAAAAACTCCTATGCTTGATGCTTTTTCAATTGTTGATGAAGTACTTAGTCAATGAGTTCAATGAATTTCAGATTTAATTACTAATCCTTGAATAATTAATCTTGATTTTGCAGATATAAAATCAGTAATGAGAAATGCATGATCTGCTTTAATGTGAATAGGTTATGGATCTGGAGAAAATAGAGCAGTAGAAGCAGCTAGAGCAGCTATGGATAGTCCACTTTTAGATTTATCTATTGCTTGAGCAAAATGATTACTTTTAAACATAACTTGATGAAATGATTTATCTATGTTTGAAGTAGATGAAGCAGCAAAAATTATCACTGAATCAGTAGATCCAGATGCAAATATCATATTTGGTACAAGTATAGTTCCAGAATATGATGGACAAATAAAGATAACAGTAGTTGCAACTTGATTTAATGAAGATACAAATAAAAAGTTTTTGGAACAAAAATGACAAATGATTAGAAGTGGTTCTTTTGGTAGAAAACCTATAAATGAGCCTAGACCTACACAAAATTCATATACTTCACCTACAACATCTTCTATAACAAAAAATCAAATGCAAGAAGAAATAGATTCTGTTCCTGCTTTTTTAAGAAAAAAATTATAAAATAGAATTTAGAACGCAGAATATAGGATATAGATAAAAAAAGAAAAATATGAAGTGAAAAAATATTTTGACTTTTGGTAAAATATATATAGAATTGCCCCGTTTTTTAATAATTGATTATTGGTTTACAGTAATTATTAATTATTAATTGTTAATTATTAATTATTTTTTGATATGTTAGGAAAATTTAAAAAAAGAAAGAGACTTAGAGTTCATGGTTTTTTACAAAGAACTATAGATGGTTGAAAAGTTTTGAGAAATAGAAGAAGAAAATGAAGATATCAATTAACTGTATCTTATCCAAAAAGATTTCAAGAAGTTAACTGAAAAGCTAAAATGCATATTATAGCTTGAGGAAGTCCTAGAAAACCTAGATTTGATGGTAAATGAAATTACATAAAATAATTTTTTAGTGTTTTTATGATTTCTAAAAAATATAGATTGAAAGAAAATGAAGTAAAAAAGGTTTTGAAATTTTGAAAACCTTTTTTTTCATATTGAATGGTTTTAAATTATAATAAAAATAATTTAAAACATAATAGATTTGCAATTATAATATCATGAAAAAATGTAGATTCTAGTGTAAAAAGAAACTTTTTTAGAAGGAGATTTTATGATATGGTAGCTTGAAGTATAGAAGATAAAAAGGAGAGTATAGAATGTTGAATAAAGAAAAATAGAAATGACTTAGTAAATGGATTGTTTCTTAAAAACTCGCAATGACAACTAAAAATTGACAACTTTAAATTACCAGCTTACTGTGATCTAGTTTTTGTATTAAAAAAACAAACTAAACTTGAAAAAAATAATTTAGAGAGTATAAATTGATTTGATAATGATATCAAATTTTTAATGAAGAAATTTGAGAATATAATGTGATAAAAATAAAAAAATAATCCATAACCACATAAACTATGAAAGACAAAATTTTAAATTTTCTGATAATTTTTTTACTTACTATTTTAGTAGTAAATATATTTTTCAAAGATGAAAAAAATACTACAACTTGAGTATTAGAATTTAAATTATCTGATTCATCTTATAGTATACCAGCTTCACCTAGTTTAATTATAACAAACAATACTGCAAAATCTGTTAAATTAAATACTTGTAATGATATAGCTATAAATTATTCTTGAGAAAAATTAGTTTTTCCGAAAGAATATTGTAAAGATTTAGAAATAAAACCAAATACAAAAGAAACTGTAACTTACAATAAGTACTATGATAAATTCTTAAATGAATGAACTTATAATTATCTTATAAAATTAGATAAAAAAGAATATATAACACAAACTGAAATAAAAAATAAATGAATTATTTCAAAGATCTTCGTATGATTAATTTATGCTCCTTTATATAATCTAACTGTATTTTTTATTCAAGTTTTCAATAACTCTTTGTGATGGGCTATAATTACTATAACAATAATTATAAGATTGTTTTTGCTTTATCCTCAACATAAGATGATGCTTTCTCAAAGAAAGTTGCAAGCAATACAACCAAAAATCAAAGAAATTCAGGCAAAACATAAATGAAATTCGCAGATGCTCGGTGTAGAAATGATGAAATTATATAAGGAAGAAAGTGTAAATCCATTTTGATCTTGCTGATTACTTATTATTCAGATGCCTATACTTTTGGTTATTTACAATATATTTATAAATATAAAAGACTATTCAAATGTATATTATGTTTATGATTCTCTATGATTTTTTAGTTTAGATAATATATGAAATAACTTCTTTGGAATAGATTTATTAGGAGTATGATGAATTACTTGAGTATTTTTAGGTATATTTATAGCAGTAATTCAATTTATACAAGTTAAATTATCTCTAGCAAATAATAAGGTAAGTACTAAATGAGTTGTTTTAGAAAAGAAAAAAGATGCCAAGGATTATAGTAGCTTTATGCCAGATCCAGATTTATTAAATAAATTTATGCTTTATTGATTACCAGCTATGGTTTGAGTTTTTACATACTCATTATTGGCTTGAGTATGAATATATTGGGGGATATCTACAATTTTTACGATATTTCAACAATTAATAGTAAATAAAATAGTAAAAAAGTAAAGTGAAAATATACTAAAAAGTAGTATAAAATTTTGACTATATATTTGTTTGGTGTTAATATAGCCTATGTAAATTTATTATTAATTTTTTAATTTTATGAAAACTAACAAACTTTTAATTGGATCAATTATATTTTGACTAACTCTTCAATCAGCAACAGCTGCATATAATACGGTAGAATGTAATAGTGATCCAGTATTTGCACAAAATACTTGTAAACAATGTTTTGATGGATGAGAAAGATGACAAGGGGAAGCTATTGGTTTTATAAATGATATATTTATAAACAAGACAACTAATCCAAAACTTATATATAAAGAAGAGCAAACATGGCCTTCTATGATTAATTTAGGATGAGATAAAGTTACTTGGTCTCAAACACCTTCTTCTGAGAATTTTTGGGAATATACAAAAGATTTTGAAGCTACATTTTCTTCTGGGCAAGAAGCTTATGTTATAGATCCTTCTAAACAAGTTAATCGGATTGAATCAAAAATTTGATATGCTTACAAATTGGATAAAAATACTGTAGCAAAATGACAAAATGTAGGTTTACTTTTATTTTCTGTTATGACTCATGATATAGTAAACAATGAAGTTTCTATAGATCAAATAGAACATAGAGAATGTGTGCTTTTTAAGTCAGGAGTACCAGTTACACCTGCTCAATTAGTTGTAGAAAGTGCACCAGTTAAAAAATTGCCTCAAACTTGACCAGAACATATTCTTCTAGTACTTATTGCTTTGCTTTTAGGTTTAGGATTATTTGGATTGAAAAGAAAAAATAGTTAATTTAAAAAAATGTAAAAAACCTCTTTATTATAAAGAGGTTTTTTTTGTTATTTATAATATCTTACTATAAATAAAATTATTATAATTGTCAAGTGAAAATTATAGACTAATATTTTTATATATGATATTATAATATAGTAAGCAATAAAAATAAAAACAAATTTATATTTTAATATATATGTTATGGAAAATTTTGAAAACGGTTTAGATGGTTTAGGTGAAACAAAAGAGAAAATCAAGAAAAAAACTCAGGAAGAACTTGGTCAATTAAAACAAGACTACGAAAAAACTCAAACAAAGGAAGAAATTCAAAAATTTAGTTCTACATTTGCTGGAGAAGAAAAATCAAGGGTAGAATATGTAGAATCTCTTTGAGCAAATTCAAAAGCATCATTATGAAATATCTTAAAAAGAAGGGACTTACTAACAATTTATAATGAATTAACTCTATTAATGCCTAAAGATGTAAAAGGTAATATAGACACATTAACTCCAAGTAATAATTCATGAGTAACAAAAAAATTAAGTGAGGAACTTGGATATAAATTTGATAACTTTTTTGAAGCTCCTGAAGCAATGGCTGTATATAAAACTATTGAAGATTATTTAAAAACACAATACACTATCAAAAGTTTACAACCTGAAGAACAATTGGCTTTACTTCTAGATTTTGATAAAAATTGAACCTTGGGAACTGAAGATAATTTCAATGTATGAGAAGCTCAAGCATATCACATAGCAACAAAATGATTAACGAGTGATTGAATAGATGTATTTATGGAAAATTTATGATTCACAAGTATGGCTCAATTTTCTAATGAAATGTCTAAAAATCTTTATGGAGCTAGAGAAAGATTTCAAAGAGTACTTTGAAGTATGATAGAAAGGAGAGTTAAACCAGGAGAATTATTTAAAACGAATTGAGTAACAAAAGCAATAGATAAAATGTATGCAGAAGATGCAAAAACAAGTGATTTAATTTGAAAAAAAATTGATGATAATAAAGAATTAAATAAAAAACTTTCAACTTTAAAAGATGTTGAAAAATTAAGTGACCAAGAGGTAAGATCAATAAAAGATGATATCAAATTGAATGCTATTTGAATAGCACTTTGATCAATTGAATGAGTTTGAGCAAATTTTGATATAAGTAAATTTACAAATGCATATATAGATAGTTTACAAATATGAGTAGCAGGTTGAATTCCTTGATTTGCCCTTACAAAAAATATATTAGAAGAAAAATTAAAATATACTTGAATCAAGCTTTCAGCATCGTTAGCTAATATAATTATCCCTGTTTTAGGAGCTTCATATAAAAAATGATGATTAAATGTATGATGAGTAGTATCTCCAGTATTAGCAGGATGAATGGCATCTTATACTTTAGAATGAGATAAGGAAGTAAATAGTTTATTTTCTGAAGAAATAAAATGAACTTATGAACCTTCAGTTTATGCTTGAATTTCTACAGCTTGAGGAGCATTGTGATTATCAGTTGCAAAAGTAGATGCAGAAACTCAAAAAGGTATAAAAAATGCTGTAGAATGAATGAAAGATAATTTAGAAATAATTAAAAAGGATTTAAAAAATTGAAAAGAATTTAGTACTAGTGAATATTCTAAAAAATCTAAAGATATAGCAAATGATTTTAAGATTTATCATGAATTAAAACAAGCATATGAAATGTTTAAAGGTGGAAAACATGCTGATAAAGCTCTTAATGAAATGATGAATTGATATTTAAATTATTATGAAAATACACTATACAAAAATTCTGAATGAATAAAACTTACTAGCTTATGATGATGAGTAGCTTTAGTAGCAGGTTATTTACCTATTCCATATCTAACAATTACATGAGAGAGAATATCTCAAAAATGGAATAAATTAGATCATAGAAATAAACAAGAAAGAGAAAATACTAGTAAGCCTGTAAATTTAGAAGAAGTTAAAACTAAAACATTACTTGAAAAGATCGATCATAATGGTAAAAAAGTTTATTCTGTTCCAGATACTTACAATATATCAACAGTTGATTGAGAGGTGCAAGCAGAAAAAAATAATAATGGAAAAATTTATTTTTATACTGAAAAGAAAGTGACTATTAATGAATATACTACTAAGGAATGAATTGTGAACACTGTAGTTATAGATTGATGAAAAACAGACAGTAAATGATTATTTGTTCCAGCATCTACATTTAAAAGTATTACTTGAAGTTTATCCGAACAAAAAAATATTTCAAAAGAATGAGAACAAGTTAATTTAAATAATGAATCATTAAATGGTTTAGATTCAATAATGAATAAAATTAAAACAAAAATTGATAGAACAAATAGAGATGAAAATTTACAAAATTCTATTCAAAAAATGCTCGTAAAATGAGAATTTGATGAGGAAGTATGGACAAAATTTGAAAAATATAATAAAAAAACAGTTTGAATTGATTTATGAAAGGGTTTAAATAATGAGCAAAAAATGCTTATATTAGAAAGAGTTTTTGGTAGATTTATGGTAAGCTATAATATAATGCAAAAAGAATGAAAAAATGTTTGAGAAAAAGGTACACAAAAATTGATGAAAAAAATGACAATGCAAGAATTTGAAAATTCAAAATTACTTGGAAGAAAACAAGTATTTACTAAAGGGCTTTGAAAATGGTGATTAAACGATTTAACAACGGTTAATTCAACTAGAGATAGTTTACTTAATAAATTTGGAAATCAAAAAACATTTGAAACTCAATCGTTTGATAATATGGCAAGTTTCGTAGTATCAAAATTTTGAGTAACTCCTATGGTTTGATCTATAGAAGTTGCTACACCAGAAAAAGGATTAGATGCTTTTGAAACTATAAAGGATGCAAAATTAATAGAAAAAATGATAGATAGTTTACCTAAAGCATTTAAAACTAATTTAGCAAAACAAGTTTGAGCTAATAATGAAGAAGATTTAATAAAAATGTTAAAATGAGAAACAGTGGGATGAAAAACTTTAAGTTTTGATACAGTTATGTTTAAATGGTGAGATTGTTTCAATGATGCTTTTGCTATGAGAAACTTGAAATTGAAATGATGAAGTTTCCCAGATATTGAAATTACAATTAGTTCAAATAGCCAGGTTTCTGTGGCTGAGAATGATGTTATAAAAGGTGGTATTGCTATTATAGGGGAAGAAAATAAAGAGGGGGAGAAAGTGTCTGAAGAAATTCCTGAAGACACTCCAGAAGACACTCCAGAAGACACTCCAGAAGATACTCCAGAAAATACACCTGAGACAACTCCAGAAGACACTCCAGAAGACACTCCAGAAGATACTCCAGAAAATACACCAGAAAATACACCAGAGACAACTCCAGAAAATACACCAGAAGATACTCCACCTCCTGAAGATACTCCAATTGAAACACTACCAGAAAATACACGAGAAGATACAGCACCTCCTGATCAAGGTGATGAATAAATATAAATAATTATTATTTAAGTTTATTAAGTATTATAATTTCGAAAAAAAATAACAATTTTTTTTGCAAAATACTTTTTTATATGATATTATTTATTTACATATATTTTATTATTATTATTATGGAAACAAAAAATTATAGTGATTTACCTGAGGTTGAAACAATGCCAGAAAATACAAAAACTCCTGATTATATGTCATTAATTAAGAATATTTGAATAAATGAACAAAAAGAAAAAAAGTCAGAATGAAATCCTGAAGATATATTAGGTAAGTTAGATTGAGAATATGAAAATACACCTACTATGTCTGAAACACTTTCTGAAAATACACCTAGTATGCCAGAAACACTTTCTGAAAATACACCTAGTATGCCAGAAACACTTCCTGAAAATACTCCTGAACACACTCCAGAAAATACTCCTGAAGACACTCCAGAAAATTCTCCAGAAGATACAGCACCTCCTGATCAAGGAGATGAATAATAAAACTCAAAGCTAATCAATTTTGATTAGCTTTTTTTGTAAATAAATAACTTTTATGATAAAATAAATAAAAGTAAAAAATAATTTAAATTATGAAAATATACTATTTTTTAAATAATATCTCAAAAGAATCTTTTAATTTGTACTTATCAAAATTTGATTTATTAAAAGATGATTTTAGTGTGTCTGATTTGATAAATAAATTTTATGCTAAAATCTGAGTTTATATAGCAGATTCTATACAAGATGCAAATTTTTTAGAAGCTCTTAGTTTTATAGAGTTTTTGAAGAAAAAGTATAATTTATCTTATAAAGAAGTCTTAAATAAGATAAAATGGGTAAATAATGACAACTTTTTTATTTATAATGAAGATGTTTATATTCAAGAAATAGATAATTTTAAAAAAATAGATAGCAAAAAAGAGAAAGTTTATTTTACAACTTCTAGGGATCATTTTTCAGCACCTTTTTTTCTTATACTAAATTCAATAAGTAAAATTAATAAAAACATAAAAATAGTTAAGTTTAATAACAAATTAGAGAACTGGAGTTACAATGACAAATCATATTATATATCTAAATTATATAAACATAGAAAAAATATGATTTGAGATATAATTTTTCCTCTATTTCAAAATAAAGATGATAAAAATATAAAGTTATTTTTTGAAAATGTTAAAAATTTTCTATGAAATGAGATCATGATTAAGAAGAATTTTTGAGATATGTGAATCTGATTAAAAGCAATTAAATTAGATAAATTTAACGAAGCAGATATTGAATTATTAAAATGCAATTTTTTTTCGGATAATAATAATTTCACATGAATTTATATAACTCCATATATTGATATAAAAAAAGAATATAGAATTTATTATAGGTATGATAATAAAAAAGATAAAGTAATTATATATAGTATAAAAAATAGAATTAACAAAATATGAGAAGAAATTTTTTCAAAACCTTCATTTAAAATATATGAGAATGTAGGTGTAGAATGGATCTATCAAGAAAAAAAGAGGTTAGATAAAAAAAATATTGACATTATTAATAAAATATGTAAAATCACAAAAGATGATTGTGGAGTTTTAGAATTTTTTGAAGATAATTATTGAAAGACATATTTTTGTGAAATAAACTCTTTATGAGGAAGTCTCATGTTTTCTTGACAGGATGAAAAGGATATGATAAAATATTATAAAGATACTCGGAAAATGATTTATTAATTAATTTTATTATATGAAAAAGAAAACTAAAATCATTATACTAATTATTTTAATGGTTTTAATAGGATCTATTTTTTATGTATTATATATAAAACAAAATCAAAATAAATATTGAGAAAATATTAAAAATTTATATCTTAATAATAGTAACAATGAAATCATTGAAATTACGTCTCAAATTGATGAATAAGATATTGTTTATATCTATTTTTGCACTATTGTCTTTAAATAGTGCTTTTGCTATTTCTGTTAGTACATCAACAACTTTTCAACCAAATTGCCCCTGAGCTAATGTTAACGAAACAATTTATATAACTGGATCAACTCAAAAAATTTATCCAACTGATTTAATGAGATCAAATGAAAATTTACTTTTTATAAGAAATGAAGAAAGTAATGTATCTATTTGGCAAAATAAAGTAGATACTTTAACAACAGGATGTTTTAAAGAACTTGATTCAACAAATACTTGATGGGGAAGACTTAGTAATGTAGTGCCTTGAACTAATCAATATGTTTGAATTTTTAAAGACTTTTGAAATATATGTGATGCAAACAAAGTAAAAAGAACTAATATTTTAAGACCTAGTGTTCAATTTGTTTATAAAGTTGCATATAAAGAAGAACTTTCAAAAGCAACTTGAATTAAAAGTTATTATTATTATCCTTATACATCATGAGTATTGTCACCGATCCAAACTTTTATTCCTGATCAAACAACTAGAAATTGGGGGACTATAAAATATCATCCAGATGAATGTCATAATTTTACTTTTGCTTTTTGTTGAGACTGAATTCAAGATTTATCCCACTCAGAAAGCTGTGATGATGGAAATAATATCAATTGAGATGGTTGTAGTGCAACATGTAAAAAAGAGACTGTATCAACTTGTAATAGCTTGATAGCTAATCCAAATTCATGAAATACTCCTTTAACTAGTACTTTTACTTGTAGTGCATCAAATGCATCAAGTTATAGAATAAATATATATAGTGGTTCAACAATTATAAATACAATAAATACTAGAACTTGATCATATACATTTACAAATACTTGATCATATACTGCTAGATGTACTATTAATTGAAATATTACAAGTAATGCTTGTCTTGCCTGAATTACTGTTTGATGAATAATTACACCAACTCCTGACATACAAATAGATAAAAGAGATGCAAATCCAGCAGATTTAGATTGAGTAATCTGAAATGATACTCAAACAGTAAGAGTGTCTAGTTGAGCAATTTTTAGAATTAGAGCTACAAATAATTATACCGAAAGTTTAAGAAATATAGTATTTACAGATCTAGCATCTCCAAATTGTTCTTGATCTGTTACACTACCATCAACTTTTCCAAGTACATGGACTGGAGTAACAGTTGGTTGATCATGAAATCATACAAATGCAACATTAGAAGTGTGAGAATACATAGATTATGTATGTGATAGAAGTAATACAACAGCATGATATACAAATAGTGCAACTGTAACTTGAGTATGAATTACAAGTAATCAAACAGTTACAGATACAGATACTACAGTTGTTTTAATTTCAACGATTAGTTGACCTACTTGTTGAACTGCTTGAGGATATGTATTTCCTTACAGTACTACAACTTGGGGAACCCTAACTTTTTGTAGTTCATGAGCTATTCCAAATCCAAATCCTCCAGTTTTTCCATCTCAATGATGATCAACAAGTTGGACTTGTAATTGAAGTTGAAGCACTGTAAATTGTAATGCTAGTAGATTAAGTCCAGGTGGTTGATGAGGTGGTGGATGATGATGATGAGGTTGACCTAGTTGTACTAGAATTAGTATTCCAGCATTAGAAGCTACTTGAAATTGAAAAGCTATGTCATCAACATGAAGTGTTGCTATATCTTGCTACTGAAATAGTAGAGCGATGGTAATATGAATTGATTGTGATTTAGATTGAAATGGTGCTACAAAATCAATAACTTATCAATCAAATTCAATAATAGGTTGAGGATGAAGAGTTTCTAACTTTACTTGTACATATAATAATCTAAACATAGTACCACATCCAAAATGTTATGTAACAACTTGAGGATGAACTGTAACTACAAATAGCACTAGTTCTCTAGCTTGTTCTACTTGATTAAGTGTATGAAATACTTATTGTTGAGATTGAGTTATACAAAGACCTAATGATAATCATCAAAATGAAGTTTGTGAAAAATCTATAAATGCTACAACTTGAATACTTGAATTTCCATTCTGGTGTACTAATAATTGCCAGACTTTGAATTTTACTTATCCATGACAATGACAAGGAATTTTGACTTTTCCCGGAAATGGAAATATAATTTTTAGACCATTTTGAAATGTAATAATATGAGCTTGAAGTAATCCTTTTACATATACTACACAACCATTTATATCAAATAATTCTTCCGAAGATTTATATTTAGATTATCCACTTTGTGTGCACAGTTCTAATGCTTCTGTTTTACTTAGACCTAGTTGAGTTTGATTAACTAGAGTTTGTACATCTAACAAAATATGATGGATGTATCCAGGTGTAACAAAGACTTATGAATCTCTAAATTGATGAAATCCTGTAAAAGTATCTTGAATGAGAATTACTGGTAGTGAAAATTATAGAGATACTATATTAAAAATTACTTTATGAGATTTTAAAGATGCATTCTTTGCAGCTGTATTTAATGTTAGAGTATCAAAACCAGCTGTTGCGACAGTATGATGATGAACTTCTTTAATAAGAAATAGCAATATTACAGCAGATATAAATAAAGTTGCAGATTGATATATGGATGAGTCAAATAAAAATAAAAATAAAAACTTTGTTTGAGCATGAGTTTCAACTGGAAGTATATCAAGTTATACAAAAAATGTCAGTAATACAAATTCTGTAACAAAAATATCATCTTGACAGACATCTAAGACAGAGACAAATATAACAAAGGTTTCAACTACTCAAGTAACTTGAAATAAAACTATAAATCAGACACTTACTAAATATAATGGATTAAGTAATGTATTTATTGTAAAAAACTGAAATTTAACTATAGATTCTAGTATTCCATGAAGTTGAGAAAAAACTTATATAGTAGAATGATGAAATTTATACATAAATCAAAATATTACTTATAGTGATAATATAGCCTTTGTAGTAAAATGATGAAATATAATTATAGCATCAAGTGTAACAAAAATAAATGGTACATTTATATCTATAAAAGTTTCTGGAATTTGATGAGAAATTATATCACAAGAAAGTGATTATAAATTAATAATAAATTGAAGTTTATATGGTGATATAGAAAAACTTGTTAACAATAGAACTCATATAGAAAATAAAAATGATTTGATAAATGTGTGAACAATTGTAAGTTTTGGATCCAATTTATTCAGAAAACAAGCACCTTTAGTCTGAGATTTTATATGAGAATATATAGCATCTAAAAAAGTTGCAAAATAAAATAAAAAGATATGATATCTCGTATATCATATCTTTTTATTTTGTCTGAGATTTTATTTTTAAACTATTATTGTTTTTACAATATGGATAGAAGGGATTTTTTGAAATGAGCTTTTTTTCTTTGAGTATGATTAGCATTACCAGATTATTTAAAAGCTGAAGAATTAGTTGTTAATGATACCAATTATAAAGTAGACATTATATTAACAGAGGAAGATGTATTAAAATATGAAAGATCACTGTGATCTGTTTGAAAAAAAGAAATAGATTTTTTTAATAAGTTTTTCGAACTTTGAGATATAAAACAATTTTTAATTAAAGTTGAGAATTTGCAAGAAGAATTTGGTTTTATATGAAAATCTAGCGATTGAATTTTGTGACCAGCAAGTTTAAAACAAATATATATTGAATATTATTCAAAAAATCAGGATAAATTGGATGTAGAAATAAAAAAAAGACTATCTATATATAATGAAATGTTATGATATAAAAAAAACAAAAAAGCAAAATCTTGAAAATTAGATGTATTTAGTACAAATACTTATTATGCTAAAGATGTCTGAATAAATAAAGAAAATACTTTTATAAATGAAAATCTTTTTTGAAAAGTTCCTGATTCTATTGATGAAAAAATTAATAAAATTATTGTCTCAAAAATAGAAGGTAAAAATGTATTAAGTTTTTATGTTGAGGGTGAATTATATCTTGCTACTTATGTATCACCAGGATTACTTGATCATAAAACTTCTAGGTTAAAAACAATTTGAAAAAAACACCCTGATATGCATCATTATTCATCAGAATACCCTGAAGTAAATATAAAGAAAAAGATTTTTGAAAAATGATGAGCAGTTATGCCTTATGCAGTGCATATTGATTGAAAAGAATGGATTCATTGAAGTGATTGACCTATAAATGGAAATCCCGCTTCTCATGGTTGTATAAGAACACCACTTTTTTATGTGAGAGAAATACATGAAAAGGTGAAAGAGTTGTGAATAAAAAATGTAATTATTGATACTACTTGAATTTATTCATAAAAAAAGTAAAACTATTTAAATAGTTTTACTTTTTTTATTGGTCTTTATTTGTGAATTTCTTAAAAATATAATATAATTTATTATATTATATTTAATATTTTTTATGAGTAAATCTTGAATAAAATTATTTTGATTATTACTTTTTGTAATTATTATATTTTCAATTTATATACCTTGAAAATTAACAATATTAATTAGCAGTGTTATAGTTACTATTATAATATTATTTTCAGTACATGAAAAGTTTTTAAGCAAAAAAATATGACTCAAATTTGATGAATTAATTATGAAGTCAAACAATATTGATCACACATTATTAAAGCTATATAATAAAAACAAATATAAAAAATATGTCTATGAGTATAAGGCAAACCAGAAATATATAACAGAAAATGATGATGAAATAATTATAGATGATAAAAACAATAAATTTCTAATTAAAGTAACAAAAAACTGAATTGAACATAAAGATTTTTTTAAACAAGAAAAATTAAAATATAAAAATATTTTAAATATTCAAGATTCTTTTATACTTGCTTGAAAATTAAAAATAAGTTGAATTAGTATAAATTTAAAAGATTCAAAATATTGAAAAAAGTCTAAAGTTTTTAGTAGTATTTTTTTCTGAAAAAAAGTTTTTATCCCTTGGGAAAATTGAAAATCTTTGCCTATAAGAAAAAAATTTCTTATTTATAAAATTAATAAATTTATAGAAAAAAATAAAATTAAATTAGGTGCTTAATCATATACTCTCATTCAAGAGAATAACCTCTCTTTTTATAATATTCTCTAACTCAAACTCAGGCTATAACAGCCATTTTTTTGTATCAATTTTCTATTGCTATCCTCTCAGCTTCTGCAATAAGTTTTTTTCCAAAACCTATATGTTGTCAAAAAGTACTTCAAACTTCTCAAATACTTAATTGATCTCAAAAAGTATGGATTTCTCTGATTAGTGCTGAATTTTTTAATTCTGGGAGAAGTGAATATAATTCGTTTTGTCAGCTTTTTCCTGGCAACCTAAGTCTAAGTAAACTAAATATAGTTCTATCATCACTATCTTCAAAAGTCATAAAATATTCTGTTCATCCACTTGCTTCGTATTTAAAAGTATTTAAAACTGCTTTAGATGGGTCATTGATTTTGTCTTTTATTTCTCTATTTCTTATGTCTTGTAATTTTATTCATTTATCTTTCATTCTATTTTCAACTATTTGTCTTAGGTTACTTAAAGTTGAACCGTGAAGTATTCGCGAAGCTGGTATGTCTCTATAAGTTCTATTTATCCTTACATATTCTGGAACCATTTCTTCTAAATCACACATCAAATTTATAAGAGTCTCATCATCGTATGCTTTAAATCATCATTTTTTCCATATCTCTGTTAGTTCTGATTTGTCTGTAACAACCATAGGATAGATTTTTAATTCATCTGGTCTGAAATTGGAGTTCTCAAATACTTCTTTAAATGCCTTTTTATCAAGTTCAGGAGTACTTCAAAGTAAATTGGGCATCATATGAGCAACAACCTTGAATCATGCATCCTTGAGTAATTTAGTGGCAAAAATACTTTCTTTGTTTGTATGTCATCTTTTGTTTAATAAATTTATCTCATCAATAGTTGTCTGATAACCTATTTCAACTCTTGTAACTCCATATCTTCTTAGTCTAGCTATTTCTTCTGGATTTACCCAATCTGGGCGAGTTTCGATAGCAATTCAGATGACTCTATACTTTGTTGTTTCATTGATTTTTTTTGCTTCTTCTAGGTCTTTTGATAATTTTAAATTGTATCATTCTTTCATTGTAAAACTAGAAAATTTATCTTTTGAAGTTATATTCTCGTCTATTTGTTCTTTCATCTCATCAAAAGTATTGAAAGCATCATAGATTCATTTTATAAAATCTTCTTGATATTTTTTTGGGTAACAACTCCAAGTTCAACCTATGATTCTCACATCATTTTTTTCTATTTTGTGTCCTGTTATTTCAAGTGATCTAAGTCTATTATGAATCTGCATTATTGGATCAAATTTATTTAGTTTTGCTCTTTGTACTGCAGGTTCATTTGGAATGTAACTTTTTGGAAGTCATTCAAATGTAGGACAATAGATACATTTTCCAGGGCATCAAAAAAACTCTGTAAGTAGGGAAATAACAGTTACTCCAGAAAGGCTTCTCACTCATCTCTTTCTCAAAACTTTTCTAAAATCATTACTATCTCTTATATTTTTTGTTTTTATAAGTTCATTGTATCTTTCAAGGATATCTATTCCTGTGATTCATTCTGGAAGTTTGTACTTCTTGTAGACCTCATTTTGGGTTTTATGAAATTCATCTTTAGTGGTGATATTTCTTTCTAAAGATAGAGTTATTATTTCGTCGATTATTTGTTGTTTTTGCATAAATATTGGTTAAGAGTTTAAGAATATTTGTCACTCTGGAGTTTTTTCGAAGCAATCCATTTCCTATATTGTTCTATGTTGTCATTCTGAGAGTAACGAAGAATCCCTTAAACGGTATTTATGTTATTTTCAGAGTTAAAAGAATACTTAATTTTATTCAATATAACAGGAAAAACAATTTAGTTTTACTTTTGAATCCAAAAGTAAGCAAAAGATTTAGGGGGCTCGAATTTCAGAATTAATGCTTTGTGCTTTCTGTTTCTCCTCACTAGAGTCTCGCCCCCTAAGACCCCATATTTCTAAATGTTTTTTGAGGGGGGGAGTAATAAAATATAATTATATGAATTATAGAAATAAATACAATTTTTGAAAGTTTATTTTGAAAATAGGAGAATTTTTATATAATACCTTTGGCAAATCTAAGGACCTAGCTTAATTAGAAGAGTGACCGGCCTCCGAAGCCAGTAGGCGTAGGTGCAATTCCTACGGTCCTTGCCATAAAAAACTATTTTGAGGTAATTCAAGTAATTACTTCAAAATAGTTTTTTATTGTTTGTATTGTAGGAATTGCAAGGAGAGTAAAATTGCTTTGCAATTTTAGAAAGACCGCTACCTCGGTCTTTCGGCTCGGGGGTCCGACCTCTTAAGGCGACAATTCCTATCGGTCCTTGCCATAAAAATATCTTACTAGAAAAGTTAAAAAGTTTTTTTGGTAAGATATTTTTAAGCTGGGATATAGTATATTTCTAAAAATTCTTTTTTTATAGGAAGTTTTTCTATGACATTTTTATATATCTTGCTATTTTTTTGAATCTTTAATAATTCATAATAATATTTCAGGAAGAGAATCTCTATCTTTTATTTCTACTATATCTCATTGTTTTGATATTATATAAGTATTATCTAATTTTTTGGTTTTTGTATCTAAAAGATTTGCCACTACTAAATCTTGGTTGTTAATAATAAGAGATTTTTTTGCAGTTTCAAGTAAATCATCTTTATTTGTATCAGAAGTTAATAGTTTAAATCATACAAGAAATATATCTGGTCTGAATTTTTTTATATATGAGATAATTTTTGGTAATTTTTCTAATTTTAAAGTCATAAAATCTAAGTTTGAAGGTATTTTTCCATCATTTTTTCATATTCAATAATCAGAAACTGCCATTGCAAGTATTACTACATCTATTTTCTTTCATGTAATTATATTTAACACAGTATCTTTGTATTCATAGAAATCTTTTACTACAATTTCATTTAAATTTTCACAATACATATTATATTCTTCCATAGATTTTTTATATATTTCTAATTGTTCAGGTATAATTTCTCATCATTTAAATTTACTTATTCAATCACTTATATTATGTAAAAATGGTCTTTTTCTTCATGGTGAATATACAAAATCTACTATATAGTTAGATTTTAAAATTGTTTCTGTAATCAAAGCTCCAGTAGTTCAAGATGAGAAATTTGTTAATTTTCTTACATCATCTATATGTATGTCAGTACCTCATGATGTTACAAGGAAATTTAATTTTTCTTTAGGAGAACTTGATTCAGTATTATTTATTGTGTTCATATTTATTTAATTAAGAAATAATAGTTTTTGTGATAGTTTCTATGTCTGCCATTGCTCAATTTCACTCTACTCAGCATTGTAAAAGTCAATTTTTAGTAGGGATTATTATATATTTTCCTCATCAATATAGATCTATATCACTTATATTTTTTTGTATAAATGGATCTTCTAACATATTTGTATTCATAGCTATTGCTAAATATACTGGTTTTGGTTTTCATAAAGCCCTTATTACTTCAAGTATAAAATTATCTGTGACTCATGATACAATTTTTGAAAGTGTATTGGCTGTACAGGGTCATATTAAGGCACAGTCAACTTCAGTCGCAATATTTATGTGTTTTACATTTCATTTTTCTTTTGATGTAGTTCATTTGTAATCAATACCATCTTCATAATCGTTTAGAAAATCTATTAACTCAGGATTCACTTGAGTAAAAGTTTCTTTCCAAATTTTAAAATGTTCATTAATATCTATTCATATTCATCATTGTTTGACACATGTTTCTAACAATTTTGTTACTTTTTTATTTAAATTATAAGTATCCTTATTATTTATTTCATCTTTATTTTTTTCAATCTGATTTTTTAATATACTCAAAATATAAGCCTTTGTTGCATTTGTGGTACTCCATATAACATCTATATTTTGTTGTTTTATGGATTTATATAAATCAAATAATTTAATACTTGCTATGCTTCAAGTTGCTCATAAAAAGATTTTGTTCATAAGTTATTATTAAATAATAATATGTTGTTATTTTATAAAGAAATATTAAAAATATTTGTAAATTATAAAAAAATGTATAATTTATATTTTATATACATTTATTATTGTTTTATATTAGATAAATAAAAGTGTATAAATATTTGTACTAATAAAATACATATGGACGATATACAAGTTTTAACACATATTTGATTATCAAAAGAGGAAGCCTTGATTTATAGCTTTTTAATAAAAAATAGATACCAAAGTATAACTGATATCTCAAAAAATACGGGATTATATAGGTATTCAATATATAAAGTACTACCTGTACTACAAGAATATTGACTTGTATCACAAACAGTTAAATGAAAAAGAAAATTGTTTTTAGCTGAATCTCCAGATAATTTAAATAATTTATATGAAAAACAAACATACAATTATAATATATTGCTAGATAAATTAAAAAATAGTTATGGTAACTCAGATAAAAATCATGTAACTGTTAAAATTATAGAATGAAATAATTTTTCAAAATTTGTTTTTGAGGATATATGAAACAGTCTTGCAAAAGATTGAGTGTATTATCGTTATAGCTCAAAAAAAAATCTAGATGAAAAGGATAAACTACCATTATATAAAAAATTAAGAGATAAAAAATGTATTCAAAGGTATATTATTACTAGTGAAAATTTACTGAAAAACAAACCAAAAAGACTTGATCATGATATAGTCGTAATTCCTAAAGATTATGATTTATTTGATGATAATATTTCAAAGGTGATATATAAAAATAAAATCTGAATAATTGATTACAATACTGAAATGGCATATATATTTGAGAATCAAAAATTGGCAGATTTTGAAAAAAAGATTTTCAAACTTTTATTTAAAAGCTTGAAAAAAAGTTAGTTTATAAAAAAAATCTTTCAAGTTTGAAAGATTTTTTTTATATTATCAACCTCACTCAACCCAATTCTTCAATTCTATATGGAAATTTGTAACTTGGGGATCATATAAACATAAAATTTACTGGGATTTTCCGTTTTTGTGATAATTCGTGAATCAATTTTGGTCAAAATTCTCAGTGAAGTACTCTGAAATCTACTGTGATTTCCTCGTATTCGGCATCTAGAAACTTGATTTCTTGGACAAGTTCTTTTGATACTATTTCTCAAGGTGGTAAAACTGTAACAAATTTTATTCTTTTTGTATTTTCATTTTCTAGGATATAAAGCATTGCTTTATTTAGATTTGATAAACTATCACCTTTTGTAAAAAAAACAAATTCTTGTTTATTGATTTTATTTATGGTATTTGAAATTGCTAGATTTGATTTATAAACAAAATTCTTTATTGGTTCAAATATAAATTGTAAAAAATGTATTATTAATTTAAGTATAAAAATCCTATTCAACATTATGCTAATAAGTATTATTGTAGGGATAAAGTATATTAAAAAGATAGATAAATTACTAGGTAAAGAGTCAGCTGGTTTCATCAATATATTACCGATTAAAGCTGTAATAGTCAATGTTATTGCAATAAATACGGAAAACCAAGAAGCAATTTCAGATCTAGGGATTTTAGATCTAAATACTTTTAGTAAAATATTACCGATTCAAAAAAGACTCATAACCGCTAAAAACGAGATAGAATATACTCAAGCAAGTAATTTAACATTTCATTTTGTGATTAACAAGATTGATATACAAAGAAGTAAAAACATCGTAATAATTCTATAAGAACTTCATCTTTTATTTTTTTTGATAAAGTATTGAGGCAAGATTCTATCAAGAGTGATTCTCTCAAACAATCATGTAACTCATATAAAACTTGTCAAAACTGAACCACTTAAAACTAAAAATGCATCAATTGAAATCAGGTAAGCAAGACCATTATTTCAAACTAGTTTTCACATTTGAATTAGCAGGGTATTTTGATAAGCATCAGAAGTCAGGGTAGGAAGGGCAAATAGAGACAATGCAAATATTGCAATTAGTGGATTGATAATACTCACTATAATCCACATATTTTTAAGAGTTTTTGGAAATACTCATTCTTGTTGTTGTTCTACAAAATTGGCTGAACTTTCAAATCATGAGACTCAGAGCATAGAAGCGGCAAAACCAAAAAATATAGCAGAAATGATACTTCAATTATTTGTTAGTGGTAAATTATAATTACTAAAAAATTGTCATAATCAAGTTTGGGATAAGTAATAAATTATAAAAAGTGATAAAATTATTAGTGATAATAGGTGAAATAAAAATACAAATATCGCAACAAATGAAGATTCTCTGATTCAAGACATTGCTAACAATGCAAAAAATACGAGTAAGATAATTGTTGAGATAATTATAGGTAAAAAGGAAAAACTATAATGCAGATAATGAATTGCTTCATTGGCTCAAATTACAGCAGTCGCTATGTATGATAATATAGTCAAAGCTGCAGCAAAAGATGCAGTTGCTTTGCTTGTGGTATTGAGTAATGCATTGTAAGCTCAACCATTTAGAGGTAATGCTCCAACAACTTCGCCATAGATTTTACGATACAGATACAATACTCAAACCACAATTAAAAGAGTGATCCATGCATATTGTCCAGCAAAATAAATCGACAAAGCAGAAACATACAAGACCGAAGAACTTATATCATTTCAACAAATTGCCGTAGCCGCTAACTCATTTAATTTTCTTGAATTTCACATATAAAATATTTGAACAAATTACTGTAAATATTTTATCATATATGTTTTTAAAATACAATAATTGTGGGGGGGAGAGAAAAAAAGAAGTAACGGTAGTTACTTCTTTTTTTGATTAGTTTGTTTTTTTTTTCATTCTAAAACTCAATATCTAGTGGTATTTTCCAAAATGGAACATACCATTTTTTATCAAGTTCACCAGTTTTTAAATTCATTATTTCAAAATCATATTTAACTCACTGAGCAAACTATTTATAATCTTATCATTTTCTTTTAATTCTTCAAATATCTCTTTTGGAGTTCTGAGTGCTTTTTCTTTTGCTTTGTTTGGATTTTTTGCTGATAAATCATAATCTTTGATGTCTTCAACCTTTACTATCCAAGAATTTGGTCAAACTTCTCTTTTATGAAGCATTTCGGGAATATGTTTTATATCATCGTAAGTTATAGGTTTATTTTTTGTAAGAGTTCTACCTAAATCAATTTCATAATACCATATATCACTTGTTTTTCATTCTCTATTAAAGAAAATTACATTTGTCTTAACTCAACTATAAGGCAAGAATACTCAAGCAGGTAGACTAATAATACTATGCAAATTGAAGTTTTCTAGTAGTTCTTTCTTTATATCTTGAAAAGCATTTCAAGTATTAAATAAAACTCATTCTGGTATGATTATAGATGATTTTCATCATAGTTTTAGATTTTTCATTATATGCTGTAAAAATAGCATTTCAGTTGCTGTTGTTTTAAATGGAAAGTTTTGCTGAATAACATCTTTTTCTTTTCAACCAAAAGGAGGATTTGCAAGGATAATATCAAACCTGTCTTTCTCTTGAACTTGTCTGATATCTTGAGTTAAAGTATTTTTCTTGTTGATATTTGGATTACTTATACCGTGCAAAATCAAATTCATAACTCACATAATATATGCTAGTCCTGTTTTTTCATTTCAAAAGAATGTCTCTTTTTTTAGAAATTCTAATTGTTTATCTGTTTTATCTTGGGTATTTATATGATTATAAGCTTCAATCAAAAATCAACAACTTCAGGTTGCAGGGTCATAAATAGTTTGTCAGATTTGAGGATCAACACTATCAATCATTATTTTTATGATACTTCTAGGAGTGTAAAACTCTCAACTATTTCATCAATCATTTCACATACCTTGAAGTAAATCTTCATAAATATGACTTAGCTCAAATAAATCTTCTTGTTTTTGAAAATTGAGATTATCTATTATATCTACTATCTCTCTCAGAGTGTGTCATGACTCAATTCTATTATCTATAAAATGAAATATTTCTCATACTTTGTATTTGATAGAGTGATAATCTTCATTTATATTTCTAAATCATTTTAGATATGGAAATAACTCTTTATTTACAAAGTCTTTCAAATCATCTCAAGTGATTCTACTATTTTGTAAGTTTATCCAGTTTTTCCATCTGTATTTTTCTTCTAGTAAATACTTATACACTTTTCAATCAAGCAAAGCATTGTCAGACTCTCTTTGTTCATAATCATCAAGAAACTTCAAAAAAAGTATCCAAGATATTTGTTCTGTATAGTGCATAGCTCCAGAGATACCATCATCTCTACGAAGTATGTCTGTTATTCTTGCTATTTTTTGTTTCATAAAATTTTTTTAAGATAATAAGTCTATAAATTCTGGAATAAATATAAGTTTATTTTTTCATATTTTTACTGAAGAAACTATGTTATTTTCTTCAAGTTTTTGTATATTTCTAATAACAGTTCTCTTTGTTACTCATAGTTTCTTTTCTAAAAAAATTGAGGTAACATAAGGTTCAGTAAACAATAAATTAGTAATTTTATGATAATCCATCTTTAATTTACATATTTTTTCTTCTGTTTCTTTCATTAATTCTTTTATTCTCAAAATCTTTTTTCAAGTTTTGTTAGCCTGGAATATAATTCATTCTAATAGATAAATAATTAAATCTGTATAATCTCAAGTTTCGTGAATTCTTCATAAAATATCATAATAATTATTTTTTGAATTATTGATATATTCTGATAAAAATAATATAGGAAAATCAAGTTTTTTTGCTAATATTAAGTAAAGTATATTTAATATTCTTCATGTCCTTCAATTACCATCATAAAATGGATGAATGCTTTCAAATTGATAGTGAATTACAGACATTTTAATAAGTGCATCTATATCATCATCAAAAGTATTTATAAATTTTTCTAAATTATCTAGTAACTTTATAATATTGTTCTCTCATTCTGGTGGGGTATAAACAGCTTTACCATATCAATCAGCAATAATTGTTCATGGGATTTTTCTTATTCAAGATTTATTTGGTTCAATTTGATTTTGAATTTCTAAAATTAGATTATATCAAATTCATCATTGATTTTTCAATTTTTCATATCCTTTTAAAATTGCATCATGATAAAATAAAACTTCTTTTTCTGCTCATACAATTTTTTTTCATCAAAGAGCTTTGTATTGTAATACCTTTATCGTAGTTGTATGAATATTCTCAATTGCTGAAGATTCTACGGATTCTTTTATAAGTAATGGAGAAATTAAAATACTTTTATTTGGTATCAAATACATAAGACCATTTAATTTTTCCAATTTTCAAGTTGCTTTTATTGCTAGTTTTAAAAAATTAACTTTATTGTAATCAAAATTTCAAGGTAAAATAGGTAAGTTATTAAATGCTTTATTTTTATCAAACATATTTTTATAATTTAAAAAGTATTTATATTAATATTAATAATTTTTTTCAAAAAAACAAATTTAAGTGACATTATTTAGTGCTTTTGTCATATAATAATTAATAAATGTCATGAGTGTCACTTATACTTATCTTATAATTATATGTATTTAAAGCTAAAAATCACATTATTTTACTCTTTTTTAAAAAATATACTTAAATTCAAATGTAAACAAAAAGTCCAATTGTTATTATTCTTTTACCAATCTTCATTCAAAAGCCTCTTTCAATAAACTTTGCTTCATTTCTTCTAAATCTTTTAGTTTTCTTTCATATTCACTTTTTAGAGATTTATTTTTTTCAAATATTTTGTCTAAATATGTAACTATTTCTTTTTGTTTTGGAAGTGGGGGAAGTGGGATTTGATATTTTTTTACAGAAATAATAGTTAATGCTTTTTGAGTTGAACCAATAGTAGATTTATTTATTTGTTGAATTGCATTATTAGATTTAAACCAATAAATTAAATATTCTCAATAAATTATACTTAATCCTAAATTTTTAAACCAAATTAGATTTCAATCTTTAAAATAGAAATCTTCTTCATCTTTTACTAAATATACTACTCAAAGAGTTCATACTGATGTGATTAAAATATCTCATTCTTTTGGAGCTCAAAATTTTTCTTTTATATTCAAAAACTTTTTTTCAGTAATATATAAAGTATTTTTAATTGTTTCTTTCTTTGATTTTAAAATAATTTCTTTTGACCTATAAAAAGGAATTCAACTTTCAACATAATCAGCTTCATAAATTCTTTTACTTGATGTAACATCAAATATTTCTCATAATCCTTTCACACCAAAACCTCACTCTCTAAAAACTTCTTCTAAAACACTTTTATTTAATTGTTCTAGATTTTTTAAATTCTTTTTTGTGATTTCTATACTTTTATCTATTTTTTCAAAAGATGAATCTAGTTTTTGAACTATGAGTTTTTGGATTGGAAGTGGGGGTAGGGGGATTGGTAAAATTTCAAGTTTTGATTTATTTAAAGTTGCTCATTTTACAGAATTATCTGTTCATAAAATAGAAAAATCATATCAACTTAAAATATAATAAAGAAAGTTTTTATCTAATTCATTCTGATTTTTTATAGGTAGTCAAGCAATTGCTTCATTTGTATATAAATCTTTTCAAGCAAAAGCTAATTTTCAAAGAGAAAGTTTAAAACTCATAAATAAAGTTCATTCCTTAAGTAGCTTAACATTTGATTTTCTTACTCAGTCATCTGTAATTTTTTCTTTTGTATCGGAAATAATTTTAGTTTTCATATCAGCAATAGAACACCATAAATTACTTCATCAAAAATAATCTTTATTATTTCTTGATGGAGTTCATCAAAGCAGAATTTCACAAAGTTCTCAGAGTTTTTTTGTTAAATAAGACATATTTTTTATAAATTATTTATCTTTAATATTATATTATTTTTTGGCTTAAAGTAAAGATTATTTTAAATTCTGGATATAATGAAATCATACATTTTTCCTATATCTTCTGATATTTCTTCTGGTGGAATTAACTTTATTAAGGTTCATAATTTACTATAATCTATTCAGTTATCATCAGAATACAATATTTTAATTATATCTTTAATTTCTAAATCTTGAACTCATTTATTATCGTTATTTTCTAATTGTTTAATTTGGAATTTTTCAATTAAGTTTTTATTAATCTCATTTAATTTTCAAACATTGTTTAAAAGATTATAACTTAGTAAATAATTTTCAATTTGTTTTCTTCTCCAAGATAAGACAAAAACATCTTTCTTATTTCAAAATTTTTGTTTTTCTCAAGTAACCAGTACTAAACTTTTATTGCATATTGAATTTATTGGTAAATTATCTCTGTCACAAAGAAAAAATATTTTTTCAGTCAACACTGATTTTCAATTTATTGAGTTATATTCTTCAACCCATTTCTTTTTATTGTCTGCAAATCTTTGATTATGTGTATCATATCAAGAACTACACTTAATAAAATCAATTTTTTCCAACAGATCATTTACTTTATTTTCTCATATCTTTATCTTTAATAATTCTATAAATATAAACCAATCTGATTCATCTTCAACTAAAACTATATATTTTATTTTTGATGATAATTTTTTAGCATAAAAGTTACTTTGTGAAATGTTATCTAGTCTTTTAATTATACTTTCTGGTAGAGATTTATTATCAATAATTCATTCTTTAACTAACTTAATTTGCTTTATATCGGTATTTATAATTGAATCAGGTATATGTGTAGTTGTAATAACTTTTCACTCAATTAACTTCAATGTAGACCATAATAAATTTATGTTATCAAAATGAAGATGCGAATCGATTTCATCAAATAAAAAGATAGTATCGTCTGAGTCAAATAAATCAATTAATGAATAAATTACTAGCATTTGAAATTCTCAATCACTTAAATCATTTAAATTACTCCCTCATATAAATAATTTTACAATATCTATATCTGCTAAATACTCAAATAATATTCATAAAAATGATAGTAATTCTTTATTTCTGATTTTCTTTCATTCTTCTTTGATCAATGTAATATTTTCTCAAAACTCATTTTCTATTTCTTTTGGAATTTCAAAAATATTTTTTATTTCATTATTGTTTAAATTTAAAAATTTAAATGATAATGTTTTAGTATAGTCTATTTCTTGTGCTTTTAATACATCAGAGGTTCATATAAATACTGTTAAATTTTTATGAAAATTAGAAGTAATTAAAGATTTCTCTCATAATCTGTCTAATTCTGCAGCTTTTAACATAAAATTTTTATATGTATTGTTTTTAATAGAATAATTAAATCTTAACTTTTTTCATTTTAAAAATTCATGTTTGTCCATATATTCTTTCGTTTTTCATTTTTCTAATATACAAGCAAAGTATATTAGTATTTTAGCCCGATTACTGGAAAAATAAAAAGATTTTAATTTTTTTCATACTCAATATTCTGTAAGACTACTATTAAAATTTTCTATATGTTTCTCAAGAATTTTTGTAAATGATTCATTTAATCATGACGAATAAGATATAACAAACTTTTTTTCATCATTAAAGTAATTATTAAGAATTTGTTCCAAAATAATTGATTTTCAGCTTCAATTTTCTCAAATTAAAGTTGTAATTTTAGAATCTAAAGTTATTTCTTTATCTTCATTTGAAATTTTATTAGGTGAATATTTTATGTTCATATTATATTAAATTAAATAATCTTCAATAATTCAAAAATAACTTTTGCCTCAAAAATTATCAGTATAATATAAAATTGAATCTTTTGCTTGATTTTCTTTGTATTTATAATTTACAAATTTTAATGTTCCTCTATAATTTCTAGTTTTTAAAACTTTAACTTCTCAAGAATAACTATCTTCATAAATATTTGTATGTAAAGTTCAATTTATTCTATGATTTTCTTGTATCACACAATCTATAAGTGCTGAAAATATACTATCATTTCATCAAATTGTTTTTCTTTCTTTCCAATCTTCAATATATAAGTTTTTCTGTTGATTTTTTATATATTTTGCTGTTTCAAATAAAATAGATAATCTAAAGTCAATTCATTCTCATTGTTTTTTTACTAAAGTAATATAGTGAGAATTAGCATTTCTTAATATATGCTTTAATAATCTCATAGTAATTTGTTCAGTAAATTCTTTAAAAATTCATTCAAGAAATGTGACTATTTGTCATTTTAAAACCCTATTATTACATATTTCATCAATAAACAGTTCTTTAACAAAATTATCAAGTTTTATATCCTTTAAAGAAAAATTATAGAAATAATCTAAAGATTTTAAATAAGATAATTTTAAATCTTCCTTATCATAATTTTCTTTTCATATTGGAACAATAACAATTATTCTTTTTTCAATTTCATTATTTTTTAAAAAATGATTTAGTGTCTCAAGGAAAAATAATCAATTGTCTCACGAACGGTCAATATCTTCAAGGATTATATATATGTTTTTTTCAGATACTTTCTCAACCAGTTCAATTAACAAATTTTCAACTTCAAAATTTCTTTTTGCTGGGGTTGTTTTTATAAAATGATTAAAGTTTTTTATTACTGATAATCAAGGAATATCTCAAAATGTATTTATTAAAGTTTTTTTATCATCATTAACAGTTCAGTCAACTTTTCTCATTGTTTTGTCAAAAGTTTCTTTGTCTATTTGTCTTGCAAATTCTAAAACAAAATTTTCCCATAAATTAGACCTTTCTGGATATTTCCAAGAATCAAAATCAAACCATTTAGATTTTTCAGCATGACAACTTTTTATTTGGTTTAAAAAGTTACTTTTTCATATTCAAAATTTTCAAATAAATCAAACTATAGATGAAAAATCTATATTACCTAAAAAAACACTAAATCTATCAATTTCTGATGATAAATCTAATAGATTATCAGTTCTTGAATTTTCTTCTAGTAGTTTTTTGTTTTTTATAAATCAGTTTTCAAACATATTTATTATTATTTAGATGTTATTAAATATACAATTATTCAAGAAATTACTCATCAAATTATTCATGACAATAAACCACTGAACCAAGCTAAAAATCTATTTGATTTTTTAATATCCTCTTTTAATTCATTTAGAATTGTAGTATTAAACTCTGTAAAGTTAATACTTTTATCTAAATTTTGAGTTGATTTTCAAGCTTTATTTTGAAATTGTTCAACATTTCAACCTATATTAAAACTATCTTTCATATTTTAAAATTAATTACTAAAATCTTGATTACTGTCATTTGTATTATTTTGTAGTTGTCATACATTTCACTGAATGTTGTAAATAGTTGTACTTACATTTATATTTTTTAATTTTTTTATTTCATTTTTTAATTCTCATATTTCATCTTTATTTTTCTTTTCATCTTTTTCTAAATCTAAAACTCTGTTTTCTAATGCTATTATTTTATTCACTAAATTTAACTCTGCATTTTTAATATTTTTTTCAATTGGTGCAGAAAGAAGAAAAACTTCTTTAAATAATTCAAAATCTCTTTTTAATTTTTCTATTTCTGATTCTAGTTTTTTATATTTTTCAGAATCAACTTTCTTTCTTCTGTCTAACTTATCAGCTTCAATCTTTTTATATGCAATTTGAGCTAAAACTCATCATATTGTTGTACTAATTAATGGGTTAGTTGTTACAATTAGTCATAAATTAACAATATAATTAGTTAAACTAAATCTATCCCATACATCAAAAATTATTTTAGGATCAATATACTGAATAAAAGTTATATCTATTGGAGATTTACTAGTTATATTTTTAATATCTGTTCTATAGGATAAAGTTAAATCTATTCTCTTAGACATCCTCATTTTTATTGGATGATATATGCTTTTACTTAAATCATGAATATTTCCTAAATCATCCTCTCTGACATCATCTATTTTATAACCATAAAATTCATAAAATATTTGATTTACTTTTTTTCAAAATTTTAAATTAATTAATTCTATTTCTTTTTTTAAGTACTCATTTTTATTAAAAAAATCGTCATATTCAATAAAAAGTTTTTCTATTTCAGAAAAAATTCTTATTAAATAAAAGAAAATATCATACTTAAATATTTCTGTTAATCATTCTTTTTCTTTAAGTTCTGAATATTCTCAAGCATCAAGATTTCATTTTTTTCATTCAAATTTCTTATTTAAAGAATTTACCTTATCAAGATACTTCTCAAAAATTCAATAAGCAAGAGAATTTCAATTTGAATCACGAAGGACCAAGAAATAAATTAATAAGTGTAAACTCAGATTACTTCTTGAATGTTCTAATATAGTTTTTTTATACATAAAATTATATATTTCATCGTTTAACTGTTGAAAAGTTAATTGACGAATAAATTTTTGTTTTTCCTTGATGTTAACAAGATAATTTGGCATAAAAAAATTGTTAAAAAATAAAAATTATTTTAAATATATTTCAATATCAACTATATTATTACTACTTGTATCTCAAGATAACTTTTTATTACTTTCAGTCTGCTTTCTATTTAATAATCAACTTCTTACTTGTTTTAAAATATATTCAGATTTTGAAATTTTTCTTTTCATATTAAGACTACCAAATTCTCAAGTTATTGTTTTTCAATTTTTAAAAATAGCTTTATATTGTCATTCAGTAGCTTTTTCAATTTTATTAGCACTATATTGACCTAAAGCTTTTTCCATTAAGTATTTTTTTGTAATTTTTATCATAGATTCTTACTTAACATATAAACTTCTTTGCAACTCATAATAAGCATTTTTAAGCTCTTCAATTCAACCAAATTCACTTGCTATTTCTCTTGCTTGTCATTTATTAAATAAAGCTATTTTACTACTTAATCAATCTTTTCTAAATTCTAAGATTCAATTCTTTACATACAAAGTAAGTAAAAATTCTAAAAATTCACGAGCTTTGAAACTCTCATAATTATCAACTATTTCTTCTCAGTAAATAGACCTTTCAGACCTATACTTTATATCACTATCAAAAGATAAGTGAGCAAGTACATCAAATATATCTGAGTCCTCAGCTTCAAATATCCTTTTTAAGTCTTCAAGTTGTTCTGTATCAAGTCAAATATTTGCAAGATTATGAAGTAGTTCATCTCTTGTTTCTGGATTACTCCATAATTCTCTTAATTGATGTTCATCTTTGTAAAAAGTTGGTAAATCTCAAATTATCTTTTTCAAAAAATCTTCTGAACTTAGGTGTTTTCAGGTAATAGGGTCAAGGTATCTAGTTTCTATATCTATTACTTTTACTTCTCTAGAGCTTCATAATCTAACATATAATCTTTTTTCTTTTTCTCATCAAGTTTCTCAAGTTCAAGTTTCTCAGATTTCTTTTGTTTTTTTAGTCTTTGGTTCAACTGGTTCTCATACATCATCTTCTGGTCATCAGTCCCAAACTTCATCTTTGAAATCATTTGTAGCTCATACAAAATCAAGAATAGTAAAATAATCTTTTCATTCAAATATTCTTGTTCATCTTCAAATTATTTGTTTATATTCAACTATACTTCATATATTTCTCACAAGTACTATATTTCTTACATTTAAAGCATCTACTCAAGTAGTTAGCATTTGTGAACTTGTAAGAATAACTGGTATATCTTTGTCATTATCTTGAAACCTTTCTAAATATGTTCTTCCTATTTCTCATTCATTGCTTGTTACTCTTACACAATAATCAGAGTCTTTAACAGTTTTATATTTATTTATACTATCTCTTATTCTAAGTGCATGACTTTGATCTACACAAAATATAATAGATTTATCCATTTTATTGATTTGCTCTAAAATAGTTTGAGCTATCAAATCAGACCTTTCATCAATTATTATTTCTCTTTCCATATCTTTTGTATAGTAAACATCTTTTTTAGCTGTTCATTCTATAATCTGGTCTCAAGTATTTAGAACAAGTTCATCGATATTTAGCTTAATTCTTTTAATCTTAAAAGGTGTCAAAAATCAGTCATCTATTCAAGCTTTTAGACTATATTCGTAAATAGGTTTTCAAAAATATCTGTAAGTATCTACATTGTCATCTCTTTTTGGTGTTGCTGTAAGTCATAGATGAACTGCACTATCAAAGTATTTAAGTATTTCTGACCAGTTTCAATCTTCTCTAGCTCAACCTCTATGACATTCATCTATAATTATCATATCAAAAAAGTCTTTTGGATATCTGTTATAATATGCTTCAAGTACTTCATCAGGGTTTTCTTCATCTACTCATCAAACCAAAGCTTGATAAATAGCAAAAAAAATGTTTGCATTCATAGGAACTTTTCATCATCTTTTTTTGATTTCAACTCAATTGATTTTTAATATATCTTTTTCAAGTGGATTAAAAGTATTCATTGCTTGGTCTACAAGTATGTTTCTATCTGCTAAAAATAGTATTCTTGGTCTTCTAACTCCTATTCCATCTTTTGACCATCTAGCATTGAAAAGTTTATAAACAGTTTGAAAAGCGATTACAGTTTTTCAAGTTCAAGTTGCTAGAGTTAGTAAAATCCTATTTTCTCAGTTTCAAATAGCTTCCATAGTCTTGTTTATAGCTATTTCTTGATAGTATCTTGGTTTTTTCTCAGACAATAAAAAAGGTTCACTTAGAAGAGTTTCTTTTGTAAGATTTCTTTCAGAGTAAACTTTATTGTATAATTCTTCTGGAGTAGGGTATGAATCTATAAAATCTCACTTTCAAGATTCTAAATCAAATTCATAAATCTTTTTTCAATTTGTAGAATAAACAAATCTAAGATTAAGGATTTTACAGTATTCTTTAACTTGTTCTAGTCATTCTGTTGGGTCTAATTCTTCTTTCTTTGCTTCTATGATAGCAAGTTTAACTCATTTGAAAGTCAGGATATAATCAGCATATTTTCTTTTTCATCTTTTTCATCAAAGTGCTTTTCTTCAGTCAGTGAAAAAGTATTCTCTTATAATACTTATTTCTTCCCAATTACTATTTTTTAAACTTGGGTCTATATATTTTGCTCTTGTATCTGATTCTGAATATGACATTGATTAGAAATTTAAAAGTATACTTTGTATATAATAAATATTTTTTCGAAAAATGCAATTTTTTTAATTTTTTATTTCCTACCCACCTCTCTTCCCACCAAGCAGCATCTCCATTGCATTTTCCATAGAATGTGCTACGGTGATAACTCATGAATTTACAAAGAATATTTCATCGGCATTTTTGATAGTATTTAACCTATGTGCTATGATAACTTTTGTTGTAGTCTGGGGTAGTTTACTAAGTATTTCGTCTAGTAATTGTTCTGTAACTGTGTCTATATTGGCTGTGGCTTCGTCTAGTATAAGTAGTTCAGGATTTCTGAGGAATGCTCTTACAAATGCGATTAATTGTTTTTGTCATAGACTTATAGATTCAGAATTTGCGGTGATTTCTGTTTCTAATCATTTGTCGAACTTGGAAACTAGATTGTATAAATCTGCTTTTTTCAATACTTCAGTTAAATCTTTATTCGAATAATTTTTATATTTATCGTTTCAGTAAAGGATGTTATCTTTTAGAGTTCCTGAAAACAAGAATGGTTCTTGTAATATAAATCAGATTTTTTTGGCTCTATCACTATGTTTGTACGAACGGATATCTTTTCAATTAAGAAATATAGTTCACTCAGTTGGATCGTAAAGTCTTGCCATAAGTGATGCTGTTGTTGTCTTTCATCATCATGTTGGTCATACTAGAGCATAGGTTTTTCATTTTTCTAGTGTAAAATTTATATCTTTTAAGATATTTTCTCATTCTGGATAATGGAAAAATACATTTTTAAATTCAAGTATAGAATTATTGTTTATAGTTTTTTTATTGTCTATTACTTTTATATTTGTACCAAGTCATACAACCTCCCAGATTCTATCAAGAGAAGCTAGAGATTGTTGAAATGATGCCCAGATAGATGCAATTTGAAGAAGCGGAGAGTAAAAATTATTTACATAAAATTGGAAACTTATAAGCAAACCTATTGTAATATGTCAAGTAGATATTAGATATAGTCAGAAACAAAGACAGATTAGAGAAGCTAGATTTGAAGCAAATCAGTAAATTGGTGTGTATGTGATATTTGCGATTCAAGCTCATAGGGAAGCTTTGTAGTTTTCTTTATTTGATATTTCAAACTTTTTTCTAAAATAATCTAGACGATTAAATGCAATTATAACTTTGAAACTACTCAAGCTTTCTTGTATTTCAGAGCTTATACTTCAAGTTGCTTGCAAACTTTCTAGATTTTTTCTTTTGATCCAAGGAGATAATATTTGAGATATTATGAGAACCAGTATTGCTGGGATTAGAGTTGCAATGGCAAGTTTAAAATTTAAAAATAATATAAATATACCAGTTCAGACGATTAAAAAGAAGTTTCTCATAAATTGCATAAGAGCTTGTGAGATAAACTGATTTAGTTTGTCTGTGTCATTGTTGATTCTGGAGATTAAATCTCAAGCTTTGTTTTGATTAAAAAACTCTATTGGTAATTCTTGTAATTTGTTAAATATTAGATTTCTCAAGTTAAATAATAGTCTTCTTCAAACTCATCACATAGATTTCGTTTGGATAAATGCTGCAAGACTTCAGATTATATAGATTACCAAAAGCCATCCTGAATTTACCAAAATCCCATGATAATCTTTTACTTTTATATATGTATCAATAGTGATTCAGATTATAATCGGTGAAGCTAGACTAGCAACAGAATTGATAATAACAGTTATGAGAGTTATCCATAGCTTTGATTTTTCATCTTTTAATAGGGGAAGAAGTTTTTTCAGTGAAGACTTCATTTTTTTCCCTTTTTTGTTTTGTTTTTTACCTGTTTTAAGTTTATAATTAGTATTCATTGTTTGTGCTTAATTGTGAATTAAAAATTTGGATGTATTCAGGAGAAGTTTTTATCAGTTCTTTGTGTTTTCAAATTGCTAATATTTCTCATTCCATTAATAATATAATAGTATCATAATCTTTTACCGGTTCTATTTTCTGAGTTACAGAGATAAGAGTGATTTCCGGATAATTTTTTCTTATATTTTGAAGAATATTTTTCTCAGTATTTATATCAAGTCTCGCAGTAAAATCATCTAGTAGTAGTATTTTTGGGTTTATAGCCAAAGCCCTTGCTAACATAATCCTTTGTTTTTGTCACCCAGATAGACTAGTTCATCTTTCTGATACTATTGTATCAAGTCATTTAGGTAGAGAGTCTACCAAATCTCTAAGTTCTGCAGTATCTATAGCTTTTTTTATATCATCATCTTTTACAGTATTACTAAATGCTATATTTTCTCTAAGACTTAGATTAAAAAGGTTACTGTCTTGAAATACTAGGCCGATTTGTTCGTAAAATGACTCCTTATCATATTTATTTATATTACTTGAGTTGTACTTGACTAATCAAGTACTAGGTTTTATAAGGCCAGTAAGGATATTTAGAAGCTGAGTTTTTCAAGCTGCAGTTGGCCCGATTATAGCAGTTCTTGATTTTGGTTTTATTTTGAAATTGATGTTTTTGAGAACACATTTATCTCAGAAAATTAAACCAATATTTTCCATACTTATATCTCAATTTAGTTTTTTTATGATAGTTCACTCGTTTTTTTCTTCAGGCGATTTAAGTACTTCCAGTATACGACCATAGGAAGCAGATGCTTGAGCAATAACAGTACTCATAAATCAGATTATTATAATAGGGAAGATCAAAATTGATAAGTATACATTAAATGCCGCAAAATCCCCGATAGTCATAGTTCCAAGGATTACAAAGTGTCCTCATAAAACCAGTATTACTAAAATTGCAAGGTTTGAGAAAAGCATTATTATCGGAATAAGTGTTGCAAAAAATCATAGAATTTTGAATCAGATTTCTTTTGATTTTTCGTTTGCTTGTAAAAATTTGGTATATTCAAAAATCTGCGAGTTGAGAAGTCTGATAAGTGATGATCACAGGATACTTTCATTTATTATCTTATTTAACCAATCTATAGTTTCTTGAGCACTTTTGAATAATTTGCTTACATTTGAAAAAATAACAAAAAAAGCAATTCAAATTATAGGCACAATAGTTAGAACTGCGAGAGCAAGTTGCCAATTTATCATGATTAATAAGATACTTGCTCAGATTATCAAAAATAGGGAAGATATAATTGAAGAAATAGCTTGAGATACAAATGATTTTACTGAATCAACATCAGAAGTTAAGTTTGTAAGGAGTTTTGATGGAGTTGTGGAACTGATATAGTTATAATCTTGAAGAGAGATTTTTTTTATTAGTTTTTCTCTTAGTTCTTTTGCTACTACTTCAGAAGTATAGACTTGAACTATGTTTTGCAGGTAAGTGAATAAAAAGATTAATAAAGATATCACAAAAAATTCTATGATAATTTTATATAGATTTAAGGTTCATTTTGTATAGTCATCAATAGATGCTGATATAATTTTTGGAATGCTTAAATTTAGACCATTACTTAGAATAGTTAAGACAAGTATTCATACCACAAGTCACATATATGGTTTTAGGAGATTTAGAAGACTTCATTTTTTGTTTTTTCTCGGTTTTTTCATAATAGGATTTTTAAAGTATTTGAACTTATATTTTATTTAGAATAATGAGATTGTAAAAAGTTTATTTTAAAGATATTTCTCTCCTACAATTTTATATGCATCCCTAAAACTTGTTCAAGTTTTCACAAGTTTGTAGGCTTGTTCTGTGGCATAGAGTTCTTTTGAACAAGCAAATTCTAATTTAGATTTATTAACTCAGAGATTATTTACAACTAGATTGCATATATTAATTGTGTTTTCAGTGAGTTTTATTCATTTTAGATAAGGTTCTTTTGTAAGTTGAAAATCTCTGTTGTATCCGCTCATTAAGTTTTTAAATATTTCTTTTACCTGATATTCATAACCTAAAAATAAATTGGAATTTCACCTAACAAGTTCCATAACATCCCAGTTTTTCTTTTGAGGCATTACACTTGAACCAGTTTTAAATTCATCGGGTAGTGTAAAATAATCAAATTCTTTAGTT
The DNA here is from genome assembly GCA_024635475.1 of bacterium. Lineage (GTDB taxonomy): Bacteria > Patescibacteriota > Gracilibacteria > BD1-5 > UBA6164 > Altimarinus. The sequence goes on from JAGXIW010000003.1 coordinate 402,024, forward strand.
CAAAACAAAACCATATCAGAAGCAAATTTTCATAAATCCATCATTATTTGGCTAAGAGATTGTAGAATAATATGCTCAAATTTTCACCTGCTATAACTTGCATACATCGGGTTTGATTGGACTTTTTTAAATCATAATTCTTGGCACGTAAACTGTTTATCTAGTCAAAATACATTTTCTCAAAATCAAGCAACACTTCAAAGGGGATTTTGATTATTGATTTCTAAAGCTGTTTTTACAAGTAATAAATCATCTTTTAATGAGTCTTGAATTGATCATAGCCACATTCAAACTGATGATGGCATAGCTTTTTGCATATGTGTGTATCAAGGCATTTTTATACCTCAAATCTCCTTTATTTTTTTTTCAAAAGAGTTAATGAGTATTTCTATAGATTCTATAATTTTAGAAACTTTATCCATTGTAAATAATCTTGTAGTAACTAGGATTTGATCATTTCTTGATCTTCAAGTATGAACTTTTGTTCAAATACTTGGGTATTTTTCTGTTAGATATGATTCAATTGCAGTATGACAATCTTCTTCCTGTTTTAGTATTTTAAAATCTCATTTTTTTACTAATTCTTGGATTTCATCTAATCATTGTAACAAAAGATTTTTTTCAGAATCTGTTAAAATTCAGATTTTATTCAACATTTTTACATGAGCTTTTGATCAGATTATATCATACGAGATTAATTCCATATCAAGTAAATAATCAATTCATACAGTATAATCTTCAATAAGAGAATTCATATTTTGAGTACTATTTTTTTGCCATATTTTTTTCATAATGTTTAAGTTAAATTATATTTTATCTTTGTTATTTTGAAGCCATACCATAATTCATTTTTGAATATGAAGTCTGTTTTCAGCTTCTTGCCATACTACACTTTGTGCTCATTCCAAAACATTTTCACTTACTTCATAACCTCTGTAAGCAGGTAGACAGTGTAGAAAAATAGAATTTTTGGCTGACAATTTCATAAGTTTTCCGTCAACTATAAATCATTTGAAATCCTTTAATCTTTTCTCTTTTTCATCTTCTTGTCCCATTGAAATCCAAGTATCTGTTGTAACTACTGTCGCTCATTTTAAAATTTTTTCTGGATCATTATCAATTATAATTTTAGCTCAACTTATTTTACTTGCTTTTATAGCATTTTCAAAAATTGTTTTATTTACTTCATATCATTTTGGAGTTGCAATTCTTAATTCAAAGCCTATTTTAGATGCTAGATTTAACCAAGAATGAGCTATATTGTTTCCATCTCAGATATAAGCAATAACTAAATTATCTTGTTTATTTTGTTCAATTATTGTCATATAGTCTGCCATTATTTGTACTGGATGAAACTCATCACTTAGTCAGTTGATGACAGGTGTATTTGAGTACTTTGCAAATTCTTCTAGTCTTTCTTGTCAAAAAGTTCTAATCATAACCATATCAACCATAGTTGAGAGAACTCTAGAAGTGTCTTTTAATGGTTCTCATCTTCCCAAGTGGGTATCGTTTGATGATAAAAATATTCATTGTCATCCAAGTTGATAGATTCCTGTTTCAAAACTTACCCTTGTTCTTGTTGATGATTTTTCAAATATCATTCCGAGAGTTTTTTTCTTCATATAGTCTTTAAAAATTCAAGCTTTTGTTTCTTGTTTGATTTTGAAGGCTAGGTTCAACATCTCTAGAATCTCTTCTTTAGAAAAATCACTGAGTGTTAAAAAATGTTTCATATCTTTATAATTAAAAATTATTTCATTACGTTGTAAGCTGTTTTTTGAGCTAGATTATATATTTCTATAAATCAAGCACTAGAGTTTTGGTTGAAGCTCATACATTTGTTAAATGTTGCTAGATTTGCATCAAAAAGAGAGTATTTTGAAGTTAGATTTGCTACAATTACATTTCATTTATAAAGTTTTACTGTAACTGTTCAAGTTACTTTTTCATTTTGCATATCGATATATGACATGATATTTTTCATAACTGGATCATACCATTTAGCTGCATAAGTTAGGTATGACCATTTTGTATCTATAAAAGTTTTTAGTTCATTTTCCTCCCTTGTTGATACTAATTGTTCTAGATTTTTATGAGCTTTTAAAAGTATAGTTGCAGCAGGATTTTCATAAACCCCACGGACTTTTAATCATACAAGCCTATCTTCTATAAGAGGAAATACTCATATTCCATGATTTGCTCATAATTTATTTAATAACATAATAATTTTAGAAAGTTTTTGTTTTTCTCAATTTAAACTTACTGGAATTCATTTTTTAAATCAGATTTTTATCTCCTCTGCAGTATCACTTGCTTCTTCTATAGTTTTACACCATTGCAAAATATTTGAAAACTTAGGTGTAAATTCTGGATTTTCTATTTCTCATCATTCTCAAGTATTTCACCACATATTTTCATCGTAAGAATACGGTTTATCTTTTTTTTGTTTTACTGGAATTCAATTTTTTTCAGCATATTCTATTTGTTCATCCCTTCACATAGACCACTCCCTAACTGGGGCAATTGTCTTCATTTTTGGATTTAGAGTTGTGATATATCATTCAAAACGAACTTGATCATTTCATTTTCAAGTACAACCATGAGCTATAACTTTACAATCATATTTTTCTGCTATTTTTACAGCAATTTCTGAAATAATTACCCTACCAAGAGGAGTACTTAATGCATATCATCATTGATAATCAGCATTTGCTTTTATAGCTTTTGAAAGAAGTAAATCTGCAAACTCATCTTTTGCATCTATGACAATAGCATCTAATGCTCCTAGATTAAATGCTTTTTGTTTAATTATTTCTAAATCATCTGCAGTTTGTCAAATATCAATTGTCAGAGCAATTACTTTACAATTGTATTCTTCTTGTATCCATTTTAGCATCATAGAAGTATCAAGTCCACCAGAGTACAATAATAAACATTTATCAAATTCTCCTTTTATTGCTTCATGTGAAGCAACTTTTTTGTAAGTAGTAGTAGTTTCCATATATAAAAAATTTAAAAAAATAAAAAGAGCTATTTTTATGAAAATAGCTCTTTTATGATGTATAATTTGTTTATTTACACAGCAATAATAACCATTTTCATTTTGAAAATGGTCTTCTTCTTAAAGATGTTGTAAATAAATTAGTCATATTTTTTAGTAGAATTTATTAAATTTATGTATTTAGGTTATTTGGTTTTAGTATTTTGTCAAATTTTTTACTAGTTCACTAGTCTTAAATCTGAAATTTTGGTAAGTAAAATCTTTCCATCATCTTGTCTTATCCTACAATTATTTAAAGGGTTTAAGGGGCATCATTCTCTTAATTGTACTATTTCTTTATAATCTAATTTAATTTCAGGACACATAACACTTTTTAAATGTCATTGATATCAAGTTCAATCTCATAAATCTAAAATAACTTTTGTCCCTACATCTAAATAAACATCTTGTAAACTACAAGTTGCATTATTAGGAACTTCTAATTTTTCAGGATTAAACAGTATATCATTTATTTTTACATTTATAAAAGTTCAATCATCAAAATTTATTCCAGTATATCATGTTTCTCAACAATTATTGTATCAAATTTTACTTATTAATAAATTTATTAGTCCCTTTTTTGTTATTTCAACAATAATATCAGCGGGTACAATTCAGATTCTTCATTCCATATCAGTATATTCTGAATATTGTGGGACAATAAACTTTTTCATAAGTTTTAATAAATAAATAAAAAATGTTATTATTATATATATAACATTTTTTATTTAAAAGTCAATAATAATTTAACTGTTTTATATTTTTCTGGATTTTCTAATAAGTCTTGAACTCGTTGTATTGTTTGACCATTTTCTGAAAACAAACTATTTATACCTGTCATAAGTACATTATTTGACATAAGATCAACAATACCTAAATTAGGTTTTAAATTTCCTTTACCTTTTTCTATTAAATCTCCTTTACCTTCTCCCAATGGGTACATAATTTATAAAAATAAAATACTATTTTAATAATGTAACAATTTTTAATAAGCACTTATTTTATCAGTATCACAGTTTTCCGGATCATCAAAACATTTATCAAGTGCAGTTGATCTCGCAGCTCTTTTCTTGGCTAGTTCTATTACAACTCAAAAAGTTTCTTTGCTTACAGTAGAGATAGTACTACCAAATACTGGTACATATTCAGTGGCATATTCAAGTCATTTATCAAGAAGTACTGCTCATTTTAGTACTTTTGCTTTTCAGGCATCTATTTTTCATTCGGCTAGCATCTTGTTTACTTCATCAACTCTGTTGTATACTCACATAACTTCATCATACACTTTTTTTAATTTGTCATATTTTCATTTTGCATCTTCATACATTTTGCTTCATTTCTCATATTTATCCATTGACCATTTCAGATCATTAAGTGCATATTTTACATCATCTCATCAATTTTTTTGTATCCATTTTTCAGCTTTTTCTCACATTTCTCAAATAATCTCATCTTGTTTATCATTTACAAGTCAATCAAGTTGTTCTTTCATCTGATCAACAAGTTGATTAGCTTTTTCATCAGCTGATTTAATCATTTCTTGTTTTTTTGTAATTTCTTGAAGTTTATCAAGCATATTATTTATATTTGTTTCATTTCATCTATATGTAGTATATTCCTTTGAAATAGCAGATTTTACATCTTCATCTTCTATATCTCACATTATTTCTTCCCTTTTTTCCTTAAAGTATTGTCATTTTTGTGCATTAGGCATCATCTCATAAGTCAATTGTTTTTGCTTTTTTAAATCCTCTAGTTGTTTTTTTAAATCTTTATTTCCTGGATCAGCTTTGATTTGAGAAATTAAATCTTCTATTTTTGTATCTTTATTATTTATCTTTTCTACTGTTGCAAGTTTTTCTTTACATTCTTCATAACTACTCTGATATCAAGTAGGGAATTTTGCAAGTTTTTTACAACCATTCAAATCATCATTTTTTACTGTTTCATCAAGGATTTTTTGTCAAACTCATTTTATACATTCATCAGGAGTATAAGACATAAGTCATCATTTTATTTTATCACAAACTGTAAAATCATTTTTATTTGTAGCAACAGTCATATAACATTTGTCACGAGGTGGATTACTTCAGGTATCTTTAAATTTTGTTCATTTTATCCTTTCACAAGCTGATGGAGATCATGACTGAACTGCTGTAAATTGATAACAATGATCAGTATCTGGAGCCCAAGTACACATAAGATTACCAATTCCTGATAAAATAGAATCACAAGAACTTAAAAAAAATGCTAAAAATATTCAAATGATTATCTTACTTATATATTGTTTCATAATTTTGAAAATTAAAGATTAAGATTTTTTTATCTTTATAAATATCAAGATAATACTGATAAATAAAACAGAAACACTAGCCCAAATCATAGGTTTACTAAAACTATCAATTATATATATTGCAACTTCTGTATATCTTGGCTCAAAGAAATATAATTGAATTCAGAAAAATAAATTAAATCAATAAACAAGTAATATAAGTAAAAAATTAACTATCCAGAAATTGAGACGGATAATCCATTTTATAAAAATTAATAAGTACAAAATTATAGTTAATAAGATTCAATATAAAGCTGGGATAAAATTTCAAAATCGTGTTGTAAAATCATTTACACTAGAACTAATTATGGGAGTGAGAATCTTATTTCATCAAAGAAAATAAATAGAATAAAATACTCATATAAACAAAAGTCATAACAAAAAAGGAGCCCATTTAGATTGTATAAATCTAGTATAATCTCATTTATTATTCATATTTATAAAGTTATATGATAAGTAATTATTATTTTACTTATTTTTTTTTAATTACAATAGTTTTTTATTGACTAATTAAATCTCATATTTTTTTAATTCTTTTCTTGTTTCTTTGTACTCAGGATGAAAAGACTCAACATGTTTCCAAAAATTATAAGAATGGTTTTTTACTTTTAGATGACAAGCCTCATGAATTATTACATATTCTAAAAATACTTTTGGGAGATGAACAAGTTTTAAGTTTATAACTATTTTTTGGATTCTTGAACAACTTCACCGTTTTGATTTTAAATCTTTTATATAAAGTTTATCATAGGGAATTCATAAAAGTTTAGAATATTTATCAAGAAGTAGGATTGATTCTTGTTCTAGAATATTTTTTAAAAAAGTAGTAGTTGAGTTTTTCGATTTTATTAGATGTTTTTGAATTGCTTCGTTATCTTTTTCTATTTTCTCGCCAAAAATAACTATAAAGTCATCTCAAATAGTTTCTATTTTTCTGTGGTTTTTTTCTTTTATTTTATCGATTAAAAGTTGTCATTTTTCTAAAAGTTTTTCTTCAAAATCTTTATCATTTTTTAATTTGAGAGGAATAGAAAGTTTTAAAGTTCAATCTGATAATAAACGAACATATCAATGTTTTATTTTAGAATAGTTTATTTGGTGAGACATAAAAATTATGAGATTAATAATAATAAATAGATAATGAGAATAATTATTGGTTGATGAATTATATAAATTATAAGTGAATTTTTTCACATAAATTTCAAGAAATTACTTATAATTCAAGTATGTTTTCATCAAAATAGTTTTCATAGCATTTGTTTTTTATCCAGAAAAATAGAGCTAGAATAAGCTAGGAGAAATACTCCAAAATATGGAATTAATGGATAAAAATCAGCTGAATAAAAAGACGGATAAGTAAATCATAAAAAAAATAAATAATGAACATTAGTTTCCATTGCAAAAAATACTGGAATCAAGATTATAATTATTCAAACAAGAAAATTCCAATATCGTAATTTACGAAAAAAGATTACAAGTAGAAAAGATAATGAAAAAAAATGTAATATACCAAAAGCAATAAATTGTTCTCTGAAAAAAATATATGTAAAAAAAGTTAAGAAAAAAGATATTATTCAAAGAAAAATAGAGTATTTAAGATATTTTTTATTTATTTTATCTCAATACTTTTTTTCAGCAAGAAAAAAAGAAACTCAAGAGATACTTATAAAAAGTAATACTCATATTTTTCATATCAAAGACCGAAAAGTTTCAGAAAAGTTTGAAAAATCTATTGAAAATATATTTGATAAGGAATAATTAATATGAAAAATAATCATAAGTAGAATCGCTATTCCTCTAAAAATATCTAATTTTTCATATCTCATATTAAATATTTTTTAATTAATTTTAGGCATACTGTTTTTCAATTTATTAATTTGTTCTTCACTCATTCATTCTGTTGCTTGATTTATCATATCTTTTTGAAATGTTTCCATATCTGTAAATTCTATTCAGTCGGGAATTTTAAACATAGATTCTACAACTATCCATTCACTACATTTGTTATAAGGAATCTGTTCTAGATTTTTTGATATATCTGGAGAGTTTTCAGGAGTTTTTATATTTGCATTATTTTGTTTCGTTATTTCATTTGGATCTATATTTTTTATTTTAAATGCAGGTCAATTAGATCACCAAATATAAGTATAATCTCAATCTGTAAGCATATGATTTTCACTAGTTCATGCTTTGTCAGTTATGGTCATATCTATTCTAATTTTTTCTCAAGATATATAAATTATTTGGTCATTTTTCCATCATTCTTGTTCTGTTTCTATTTCACATTTTATATTTTTGATTTTTCATTCTGAAAATTTTTGCCATAAGTTCATAGATTCAGAGTCTGTTTTTGTATCTGTATTAGCTAAATCATCGCTTCCAGTTTGAGTAGCTCAAGTATTTATTTTTATAGATTCATTTTCTCCTGGACTATTAGTTTTTTGTACATTAAAAAAGAAAAACCCCGAGATAATTATTATAGCTAGAAAAGTTCATATATAAGGAAGATATTTTTTAGTCATAATTAAATAATTATAAAAATAAACCATACCATTATATATCTTAACTTAATTTTGTAAATATTAAAATTAAAAAATCCCTTGTATAAAAACAAGGGATAATAATTACAATAAAGCTTTAAATATTTCAACACTATCAAGTTCTTCCCAACTTACATCATCTCTTCAGAAATGTCAATATGATGCAGTTTTTTGATATATAGGTTTTCTTAAGTCAAGTTTTGTAATTATTCAATTTGGAGATAAGTCAAAATTGTTGTGGATAGTATCTATAATTTTTTCTCTTGAAACTTTTTCTGTCCCAAAACAATCTACATAAATACTTATTGGTTTAGCAACTCAAATAGCATAGGAAAGTTGAATCTCACATTTATCACAGATTCAAGAAGCAACTATATTTTTTGCTAAGTATCTTGCAATATAAGCTCAGCTTCTATCTACTTTTGAAGGATCTTTTCATGAAAAAGCTCAACCTCAGTGTCTACCAAATCAACCATAGGTATCAATTATAATTTTTCTTCAAGTTAATCCACAATCTCATTTTGGGCCTCAGATTTCAAATAATCAAGTAGGATTTATATGAAAAATAGTTTTATCATCAATCAAATCTCATAAAACTGGCTTAATAACCTCTTTTCTAATCTCTTCTTTAAGATGTTCTTGAGTTACATTTTTTCTATGTTGATTTGATATAACTACTGTATCAATCCTTACTAATCTATCTTCATCATATTCTACAGTTACTTGTGTTTTTCCATCTGGTAATAAAAATGGTAGTTTTCAATTTCTTCTCACTTCTTCCAATTTTTTTGCTAAATTATGAGCATAGTAAATAGGAGCAGGCATAAGATGGGGAGTCTCATTTGATGCAAAACCATACATTAATCATTGGTCTCAAGCTCAACCTGTATCAACTCACATTGCTATATCTGGAGATTGAGTATTGATAAGTAAATGCACTCAAATTTCTTCTCAATCAAAACAAGCCTCTGCTTCATTATAACCTATATCACAAATAGTTTTTCTAATAAGTTTAGTATAATTTACATTAGCTTTTGTAGTTATTTCTCAGGAAACTATTACAGTTCAAGTAGTTACAAGGGATTCACAACCAACTCTAGAATACGGATCTTCTGCAAGACATGCATCAAGTATAGCATCACTTATTTGATCACAAAGTTTGTCAGGGTGTCAGCTTGAAACTGACTCAGAAGTTATAAAGTACTTCATAATATAATATTTTAAACAAATAAAAAACCTTTACTTTTATTAAAAGGAAAGGTTAGTCTAATTTTATACAAAATGTAGAATTTATATCTTTCCTCTTATACGAGGTAGGAATTAGCACCATTACTTTATAAGTATGGTTGCTGGGGTAATGCAAACGAGCCTATTCTCTCTTACCCAACTCTTGATATTTTGTTCTATTTGAACAGGGTCAGTTTATTTATTTATTTTTAAAATGCAAATAATTTAATATTGATTTTTTAATAATTATGTTTATATATAAGAACATTAGATTATAATAAATAAAAAAAAATGACGGTAACAATTAAAGATTTTTTCGAAGATTATAATTTATTAATAAATGAAACACAAATAAGTTGAGATGATATGGTACTATCTCTCGTTGAGTCAATAATAAATTTAAAGTTAGTTGAACAATGTCCAGAAAGTAATTTATCTTCTGATCCGAAAACATTTGTAATACAAGAATCTACTAAAATAAAAAAAGATACTTTATCTAAAATACTAGAAACTTTTGATAGAATTGTACCTATATGAAAACTTCGTAGAACTTTTAAAACTTTATTAAATAAAGAAGAATGAAAAAATTTTGAAAAATTATTAGAAATATATGATGATTATGGGCTAACAAAAACTATTGATGAGGTCAAAAAATTAAAAATATTAAGTAATACTCCAGAAAATAGTTATTTAAAAATATTTATAAAAAGGTTAACTAGTTGAGACTCAGTAGATTTTATTTTGCAAAGTGAATTAGAAAAAAAATGAACATATATAGAAGAAAATACTATGTTAGAAATTTGTGATGAAACTGAGCTTTTTATTGAAAAATTTAGATGTATGGTAATTTGATTGATTAATCAATCAAAAACTTGATATATTAATAAGAAAAATTAATATATACATAATTAAATATATTATTAAAATTAAAATTAAAAATTATGGAAAAAGCAAATAGAAATGATGAAATATTACATTGAGTTACTTTATCAATGATATTAGATTATTTAATTGAAGAATATGGTTTTGAAGAATTAGGGGAATTAATTAGAATTAATTGTTTTGTGAGTAATCCTAGTAAACAATCAGCATTGAAATTTTTGAGAAAAACTGAATGGGCTCGTTTACAGGTTCAAGGGTTGTATGTGAGGACGGTAAAAGAAAAAAGGTGGTAATTATTTAGGAATCTTCATCTAATTCACATTCTGTTCAGGCTCAAAGTTCTAGTTTTTCAGCTCAGGGAAGTGCTTGTCACATAAGACTTTCAAGTTCTCAATACATTCAAGTAACTGCATAAGTTGCTCTTTCTAAATCTTTTTCTCTTTTTTTCCAGTTTTTTTCCATAGCTCTTCTTTCTGAATCTATTCAGATTTTTAATTGTGAAAATACTTCAACCATCATAGAAATCTTTGATGAAAATTCTTCACTAGATAGGTATTTATAAAGCATTTCCATTTTTATATCTTTTCATTCAAGTGATTTTTCTACTTTTGAAATAGATAATAATTTATCTCTAAGCATATGTGCGACTGATATAGCAAATTCAGGAACACAAACCATTATATCATCCACCATTCAGAATTTTTTTATATGTTTTGGTAAAACGGTAGTTATTAAAATTGCTATAGTTCAATTGATTTTTAGTTTATCTTCTTTAAGTTTCATAATCCAACAATCCTGCCAAGCTTTTGTATTTTTTGATTCCCAAATTATTGTTCAAACGGGAAGTCATAAATTGTTTTTAACTGTTTGAATTATATCAGCTCATTTTACTCAAGTTACTATATCATCTATACTATCAATTGGAAAAGCTATTGAAATAGAATTTTTTAGATCATCTTCTTGTATATCTCATTGAATTTGCTGTGATCATTGTTCTGATTTTCTTTTTAATTCATCGATTGTTTTTTTCATTTGTTCTTGTTGTTTTATCATCTCAAGTTCTTTTTTTCTATTTTCTTCTTGCATTTTTTCCATTTTTTCATCTAATTCTTTCTTTGAACTTTCTTGCATTTTTTCAAACATTTTTGTTTCTATTAACTTTCTCTCTTCAGACATTTTTTTCTCCATTTCTAATTCAAAATTTTTCTCTTTATCTTCTAAATCTCTTTGTTTTTTAAAAAAATCTAATTCTTTTTTTCTCATTTCCTGTTGTTCATCTTCTGCTTTTTTCAATCTATCTCACATATCTTTCATTTCAAGTTCTACTTTTTTTCTTTCCTCAGAAGCTTTTTTCTCAGCAAATTCTAGAGCTTGTTTTCTCATTTCAACAGTTTTTTCTTCCAATTCTTTTTCAAAAGCTATTTTTTGTTTTTCCTGTTCTTCTTTCAGTTTTAACTCCTGATTTTTTAAAATTTGAGAATACTTTTCATCTGCTATTTTGTCTAAATCTATTTCATTATGACAATGGGGGCAAGTTATTTTTTGAGACATAAAAATTAGTTAGGAATTATATTTTTTATAATTTTAGTTTAAAAAGAATAAATTACAAAATAAAATAGTAAAATAATTTTTAATTTACTTTTCTATTAACTTTTCTTTTTCTTTTCTAGTTAATTTTTTAATCTCATATTCTCTTTTACGAGCTTCGTTTAGAGTTTCAAATTCTTCTGTATAAATCATTTCTACTGGTCTTCTTATTTTTGTATAATGAGCTCATGATTTGAGATTATTGTGTTCGTGGAGCCTTTTTTGTATATCATTTGTTGAGCCAGTATAAAAACTATTATCAGAACATCTAAGTATGTAAACTTGAGGAATCATAATTAAATATATAATAAAAAAATATTTTTTATTATATATTTAAATTAATTAAATTACAAGAAAATAAAAAAAATTGTAAATACTATTGACTATTTGTGTAAATTAATTATTATAACTAATATTAGTAAATAATGTTTTCAAATATGAGTGTTACTATAAAAACATTTTTTGATAAATTTGATGATTTAGTTCAAAATTTACAGTTTGGTGCTGATGATAATGTGATTGAAGCAATTAACTCAATTCTAAATTTGAGTTTACTTAAGCAACTTCCAGAAAATACATTAGCCCAAAAAAGTGAAGTATGTTTACTTTTAGAAGATACTGTAATAAAAAAAGAAACATTATCAGATACTCTTTCTGTTTTTGATGATGTTGTTTTTAAGTGAAAGTTTTGTGCCAATTTTCAAGCATTGATAAATGATGAAGAAGAATCTAATTTATTTATTGAGTTATTAATAATTTATGATAATTTTTGATTAGTAAAAACTAAGGATTTTATAAAAGAAAGAGAATTATTATCAAACTTACCAAAAACTAGTCCTTTTTACAGTTTAGTAAATAGATTAGAAAAATGAGAAAAGATTACTGCAATTTTGCAAAATGAATTAGAAAAAAAATGAATTGATGTAATTAAAAATCCAATTATAAAAGTATATGAAGATGTTCAACTTTTTATGTATGAATTTAGGTTTATGCTTATTTGATTGATAAATTGATCGATTAATGTTCATTGAAGTACCGATACAAAAGTTAACTAATATTATTTATTTTAAATTCAAAACTACTATTTCTGGAATATTTCATGTTCTTATGGGAGGTCACCAAGTTCCAACTCAATTGGATGTGTATAGATTATAATTATCTTTTGTATAGAGTCAGTAATCTTTTCCTCAATAAATAAGACTTGTAATATATCCATAAGGCCACATTTGTCATTTATGAGAATGTCCAGAAAGCTGTAAGTTTATTCAAAAAATTCTGAATTCTTCTGTATATAATGGCACATGATAAAGAAGAATAGAAGGTTTATCCTTTTGAAAGAAAGATCTGTTTAATTTATCAAATGTTGAATATAAGTTTACCCTTGAACTTCAGCTTCTTTCATCTATATAACTTATTCCAACTATCTGAACTCAGTCTATTGTTACAAATTCATCTTTTAATTGTTTAATCTTTGTTTTGCTTAATATTTTTTCTACTTTTGACATTCATAGATAAGTTTCATGATTACCATTTACATAATATATTGGAGCATTTATAATATTTATATAATCTGGTAAATGTTCTAAATTTCAATCTGATCAATCAAGTAAATCTCAACTAATAAAAACTATATCTGGTTTTTCATTGTTTATCATTTTTACTATTTTTTTCAGATAATTTTCTCTTAAAATAGCTCATAAATGTAAATCTGATAGAAAAATTATTTTTTTATTTTTCCAATTTTCAGGTAGATTTTGTATGGAGATGTCTACATTTTTAATTATTGGATTTTTTGCATTATAAAGACCATATCATGTTAAAATCAAGCCAAAGAAAAGCAGTAATAATCATATTATTTTTAGGTTTGCATTTATATGAAATATTTTAATTACTATTAAAATAAAAGTTAAAAAAATAATGAGAGTTAATAAATTTAGAAGTAATCATAGCCATAAAGATGATGTGTAATAATAAAATCTTACAAAGACATTATTATAAAAATGCACAAGTGCAGAAGATGAAATAAAGCTAAGCGATAGAATAAAAAATGTTGCTATAAGAGCAATTTTATATTTAGTTATTCAAAATAAAATCACTAGATAATAATACACTAAAAAGTGAGCTAAAAAGAACATCAGAATAATAGATACTAACGAAAGAGCCATTTTTAAAGAATTTAATATTTAAATTTATAATATTTTACTTTATTATATAATTATATCAATAATTTTTATATAATTATATTTGTTTATATAAAAATTATTGATAAACTTATCTAAAGTAAAATTTAGAAAATATAAGTATAATATAAAAATTATAAGATATGCCAATTAATACGCCAAAATGAGGATGGAATTCCTCATCTTTGTCACAAATAAATAGAAATCCAAAAATATTATTAAATATTATTAGTGGTTATTCTTTATTACAAATAAAAGAAGTAGGAAAATTTTTAAAATCTAGGGAATCAGAAAATATTTCTGAAGAAGATAAATCTAAACTTTTGATTAAAATTTGAAATAGAGAATCTATTTTATATACCAATAGGGAAGAAACAAAAAGAAGTATCAAAAGTATTTTATAATATTTTAAAAATAATTATCACTCCAGTCATTTTGAAAAATTATAACATCCTCAGAAATTAGGATATTTTTTAAATCATCATGTGCTTCTGTAGTAGATTTATAGATTGTTATATTATTTTGTTCAAATCATTTATCAATTAATCAATTGTAGATAGATTTTGTTGCAGGTGAGTCTATAAGTAATACTTTGTCTACAGCTTCTGCTAACATTTTTCATATTTCATGATGTATTTTAAAAGTTTCTTTTCATAACTCTACGAGCCCAGGAGTTAAGTATAATCTACGATGTCATTTTATATTTTTAAGTAATTCTATAGTACTTTTTACTCATTCAAAATTACCATTAAATGAATCATCAATTACATATAAGTTTGAACTGGAATTATATATTAATTCCAGTCTGTGTTGTATATAATTTATATTTTTAATTCAAGTTAGTATTTTTTTCGTAGGCATTTCTAGATATTTTGCAATTTCATAAGCCATAATTATTTGATTTGCACTATGAGAAGCCAGTAGTTTGGTTTCTATAGTATTTTTGTCATAATTAAAACTAATTCAAGCTAGATTATCAAGATATGTTATTTTTTGAGGATTATTTACCTCAATTATATCTTTCACTTTAAGTGTATTTTTTCTTTCTTCTAGTCATTTTTTTACATTTTTGTTTGAGCAATCTACTATAGCAAGTCAATTTTCACTTATATTTTCTATTAGTTCAAATTTAGTTTTTACTATATTTTCTAATGTTTTAAATCTCTCAAGATGTTGAATAGTTATTCAAGTTAATATACCAATCTCAGGATTTACTAAATCACAGATTTCTTTAATATCTCATCTTACATAAGCTCACATCTCGACTATAAATATATCGTAAGTTTCATCTAGTTCATTTAATATAATTTCACTGATTCATAAAGGAGTATTTTTATTACCTTTAGTAGTTATAATTTTAAATGATTCCTTTAATACAGTTTCAAGGATTTCTTTTTGAGAGGTTTTACCATAACTTCATGTTATTCAAATTACTTTTAAATATTTTTTATTTTTAATTCCATCAAGTTTTATTTTAGCTTTTTTTATAATTTGATTTTTTAGGTGTTTATCAATAGGAATAAGTAGAAAATTGGCGATAATCATATAAATTGGAAAAGCTAATACCCAAAGTATAATAGCTAATATATTAATATAAATCGGTGTAGTATCATAAAATAAAATTATGTATGAAGTAAGTTTGATAATTGCAATTGATATAGTTAAAATAGCTATCATTATAGCTTTTTTTGTCCAAACCAATTTTTGTCTATCTCCTCATAAAATCCAAAATTTTGGATGAGAATAAATAAATTTTAGAAATCTAATATTTTCATAATTTTCTAATTGATAAGATGTAAGGAGGTTTTTGCAAAGCATAAATAAATGATTATTATATAAATTTCTCTATTTCCTCAACCACCTCTTCAGGTAATTCATCATGTAAAAAGTGTGTTCAGTGTTCAAAAATTTTAATTCTTGAACTTTTTATCATATTGTTCATAAGAATTCAATCAGCAACTGGAGTTTCTAAGTCGTTGAGTCACCGTAACAGTAATGTTTTATGGTTTATATATTGTAAATAAGGTGTTAAATCCTCGTTTATAGTATTTAAAAATATTTGTTTTAAATTTCAGGAATTTAAATAATCTCTAGATCATACTTTTGATTTTATCTTATCTCAGATTCATTGTAGTCATGGAATAGAAAAAAACAGTTTTCATGTTTTTGCAATTGCATATTTCAATATATTTGTTTTTGGTTTAATTCCAGCAGCTCAGATTAGAACTAATTTATCCAGATTTTCATAATTACTACTTCAAAGGATTATACAAATTCTTCATCAAAAAGAATGTCAAACTAAAGTTGGTTTTATAAGTCAGATTCTATTTATAAAATCTTGTATAAATTCTGCATAATCAGATATTTTCCAGTCTATTTTTGGGAAATCACTTGCTCCAAATCAAGGAAAATCTAGGGCAATATAGGATATATTTTTTTCATCTAGTAATTTATAAATCTTGTTAAAACTTGATTTATCTTGTCCCCATCCATGCAAAAAAAACAGAGATTTTTCTGGATTGAAATTATCTGAGGTTAGGTAGGATGTGAGAATTCAGTTTAAGAGGAATTGTTTTGTTTGCATTTTTAATATTTTTATTATATTGTCATTCCGGACTTGATCCGGAATCTCTAGCAAGGTAAAACTAAATTATTTAACTTAATGAAATAAATAAGTTTAATTAGTTCATAGATTCCTGGTCAAGCCAGGAATGACAGTTATTTATTTCATAAACGAGATAGTGTGGTCTAGGATATTTGATTTGAAATCTATGTTTACTTTTCTTCTTTCGTTTTGAGAAAAAGCACTATCTACTAGGTTTTTTAAAAATATTGTTTGTGTAAATCCTGATTTTTCCCAAAGATGCATTTGTAATGCTCAAGGAACTGGATTTATCTCGTTTACATAAAGTTTATTTTCTTTTTCGTCATATAAAAAATCTATCCTAGGAGCTCATCATAATCTAAAAATTTTGAATATATTTTTCGCCATTTCTTGTATTTGTTTAGTTATAGGATCGGGGATTTCAGCTGGGATTTTTACCTTTTTTTTATTTCAAGTCATTGTTCATCATCAGTTATCACTTACTATATATTTTTTTTCAAAACTAAGAAAATTAGCATCTGCATTTGGTTGTTCTACTAGAGAAGTTATAATCTGAGAATTATTCTCATATACAGCACAGTTTAATTCAATCAGATTATTAACTCATTCTTCTATGATTATCTCATTTGAGAAATGTTCTGCAACTTCTATTGCATCTTTAAGTTCTTTAGTATTTTCTACTTTTGAAATTCAGATTGATGATCATAAATTATATGGTTTCACAAACATCGGGTAATTTAGAGTTGATTCGATTTTTTTAATGTCACCATTTCATTTAGTAAAATGTAAATATGGAACTATTGGTAGATTATTTGCTTTAAGTATATCTTTTGTAATTATCTTATCTAGAGTTGTAGCTCAACCTAAAATTCCAGGTCATACATAAGGCACTTCAAGTAATTCGCAAAGTCATTGAATTGATCAATCTTCTCAAGCAAGTCAGTGAAGCACATGAAAACATACATCTAAAATTAGTTCTTCTTTTTTACAAAACATTCATTTTTTATTTTGCATTAAATGCATTTTTCAGTCATTTTCTCCCATATCTATTGATAATTGATGTTTTGAGTGGTCATAATCTTTAAGTTTTTTTATATCATTGAAATCTTTGTTATAAATCCATTTTCATTTATTTGTTATGTAAATTGGATAAACCTCGTATTCAGGGATTTTTTTTAGCCATTTCATAACTACATAAGCACTTGTGATTGATACATCATGTTCTGCCGTTTTTGAGCCAAAGAATACTCATATATTTTTTTTCATATTGTATGTAAAGTTATATAATTATTATGTAGTAATATAATTTAAAAAGTGAAATAATCAAATTTAAACTGATATAAATAGAATAGGGACGGATTATTTTTAGAATAACAATATAATTACATTTTACTTTTCGCATGAAAAGTAACAAAAATGCTTAAGGCGGCAAATCTTCGCTGATGATACTACTAAGTTTTACCTTTCGTTTTACGGCGAAGTTGCCCCTTAAGAATCCCTATGATACACATCGAAATAGATAATATATTTTCTTGTATTATATTTTCTTAACAGGTGCAATTTTTATGTTCATTTTTTTTGTTCAAGTTCAAGAAAAAGCTATTTCGGCTATTTCTCAAGTTAGGGAAGTTATAAGTCAATTACCAAATTTGTGGTGGCTTACTTTGTCTCAAACTGCAAAATCGGCTATATCGTTTAATTCTCTTGCTTTTATTTTTGTAATTATACTTCATCAAGAAGAAAAACTGTCTATACTTGAGAAACTATTTCACAGAGAAAAACTAGAGATTTCCATTTTATAATCTTCTATGCATTCTTTAGGTATTTCTTTTATAAATCTGGAAATGGGATTTCTTACATAATTACCAAAGTAAAATCTTTCTGAGGCTCTTGATATGTAAAGCTCTTTTTTTGCTCTAGTCATAGCTACATACATAAGTCTTCTTTCTTCTTCAAGTTCTTTTGGATTTTCTAGACTTCTTATATGAGGAAATATACTTTCTTCAGCTCATACTATAAAAACTCTTTTTTGTTCAAGTCATTTGCTTGTATGAATAGTCATAAGTGTTACATAATCAGCTTCGTTTTCTACACTATCTAGATCAGAAACGAGAGATACTTCTTCTAAAAATTGAGATAAGGATTCTACTACTCAAAGTCAATTATAGTTTGTCGCTAGGTTTATAAGTTCTTTTATGTTGTCCATTTTTCAATCTGCTTCTTCACTACCAAATTCTTCAATTAAATAATTTTTATAATCAAGTTTTTTTATTATATATTCTATAAGATCTGCAACTTCAAGTCTATTTGCATTTTCTTTGAAATTTAACATCAAATTGAAAAATTCTTTTACTGATCTTTTTGCTCAATTATTTAAATCTTCTATTTCTTCTACATTTTCAAGGATTTGAAAATAAGGTAAAGAAAAATTATCTTTATAAATATCTAACACTTCCAAAGTTCTAGAACCTATTTTACGAGATGGAGTATTTATAATTCTTTTGAAACTTATTACATCATTTGAATTATAAATAGCTCTCAAATATCAAAGTATATCTTTTACTTCTTTTCTGTCATAGAATTTTAATCAACCAACAACTTTATAAGGAATTCATTCACTCATCAAAGCCTCTTCAATCTGGCGGGATTGTCAATTTGTACGGTACAGGATTAGATTGTCAGAATATTTTGAAACTTGTCATTCTGAGGATTTATCCGAAGAATCCCTTGAACTTTGTTTTATATTTTCAGCATTGCTTAAGGGATCCTTCATTTCATTCAGGATGACAGAATTATTACTTACTTTCTCCTTAATTATCTTTGCTACAATTGAGGCTTCTAGTTTATCGTCAGGAGCTTCTATAAGACAGATTTTTTCTCAGTGTTCATTATCCGTCCATAGAGTTTTTTCTAGAGCTGTTTTATTATTTTTTACTACACAGTTTGCTGATTCTATTATATGTTTTGTAGAACGATAATTTTGTTCAAGCTTGACTACAATGGCTTCAGAATAATCTCTTTTGAAATTGAGAATGTTTCTCATATCGGCTCCTCTCCAACTATAAATACTTTGCCAGTCATCTCATACTACTGCTAGGTTTCTATATTTTGAAGCTAGAAGTTTTACTATTTCATATTGAACTAGGTTTGTATCTTGGTACTCATCAACCATAATATATTTATATTTTTCTTGATAATATTCTAAAATATTTGGATTTTTTAATAGTTGTAAAGTCTTGAAAAGTATATCATCAAAATCTAAAGCATTATTTTCTATCATTTTAACCTCATAGATTTTATAAGCATCCATTACTTTTTCTTTTATATAACTATCAACTACACTACCATAATCCTTTGCTGTTAAAAAACTATTTTTCGCTTCACTTATATAATAGGCTATTTGTCTTGCTTTAAATTGTTTTTCATCCAATTTTAGGTCATTTACAATTATATCTTTCAAAACTTTCAACTTATCTTCTTCTGAATAAATCAAAAAATCTTTTTTCAGATTTACTCAAAGTTGACTTACATCATATTTTCACAAAATTTCTTTCAAAAAAAATACTCAAATAGAATGAAAAGTTCACATAAGTGGTAAATTTCTTTGTCTATAAATATTGTTATCAATTACAACTCATAATTTTTTTCCAATTCTTTCTCTCATTTCACGAGCCGCTTTGTTTGTAAATGTTACACAAAGTAAGCTTTTTGGATCAATTTTCTTTTCTTTTATCATATATTCAACTCTAGTTGTTAAAGTCGCAGTTTTACCACTTCAAGCTCAGGCTATGATTAAGAGAGGTCAATCTATCGTATTTTTAGCTATTTCTTGTTTTTCATTAAGTTGCATTTTTTTGTTCTTTAAAAAATATGAAACTAGTTTATACAAAATAACAAAAAAATAAAAATGTATTAAAAATTATAATTGACAAATAATGTATTTTAATTAATATATATTGACAATTTGTATAAATATTTTGCATATATGAAAATATCTCCAGAACAATTATCCGAAATTAGAGCAGTCTTAGAAAAGACTTCTCTTTGAAGTGATGAATTAGAGAGAAGTTTAGAAGAGATTCAAAAAATAGAAGAGGTTAAAAAAACAACCAATAAAAAAGTTTTTTGATGTATAGAAATAGAAAATATTCCTAAAGGTATAGTAAATATAGAAGATACTGATGTTTTTAAGACATTGCTTAAATTATATATAAGAAAAGAGAAAAAAGAAAGTAAATTGAACGGTAAAAATTATATTTATGAAGAAAAAGATATTTTTTCAAATGTTGAAATGTTTAGGTGATTTGAAGATTTTTGTTTGATTAAATCAGTATTTAAGGAATTTACTATAAATAGTGAAAATATTAAAGATGATCGTTCAAGGTTTGATGCAATGATAGATGATTTCAAAATAAGATTTTCTTACCATGTTAGAGCTAGTACAAAATATTATGATGAAATAGTAGAAAAACTTTGATTAAATAAGCATGATTTAAAGACTAGAAAACTTATGCTAAAGTTTAATACGGCTTATCATATGATGAAGCAAATTTTTAGTTGACTAGAAAGAAAAAGTAAAAATGAACAGTGAGATTCAGAAAGGAGTTTTGAACATCTTAAATGAACAATGGAAATAGTTTTGAGAGAATTGCCTAATCCAAATATAAATAAGACTATTATAGCTTTACTTCATGATGTAGTTGAAGATATTCCTTGAATAACTTATGAAATGTTAAAAGAACTATTTTCTACTGAAATTGCCAATTGAGTTATGGAATTGACAAAAAAAGATTGGAGAGAATTTTTGAGTATAGAGGAGCAAGAGGAAGTTAAAATGATAGAACAATGAAAAAATGAGAAAGAATTAAGTGATTTAAAGAAAAATAATAGTGAATATGCTAAGTTAATAAAAAAGTGAGCAGAATTAAGAAATGAAACTTATTTTTGAAATTTAGAAAATTTAGAAGAAGATGTTTTATATGTGAAATTTGCTGATAGAATTCATAATTTGAGAACATTAAAATTATTGCCAATAACTAAAATTGTTGGAAAAATTATGGAGACAGAAAAGTATTTCTTAGAAGTTGCATTAAATGAAAAAAAGAACACAAATTGAAAATGCAAAGCTTATGATTTGATGATATTTGAAATAAATAAATTAAAAGAAGATGATGATGTTAAATTCTTATATGATTGGGAAAAAGAACATACTACTCAATAAAAATCCAACTTTTTTCTTCTTTGATTGTATTTCAATTTTTATCATATAAAACTAATTTTATTTCTTTTGTTCAAGTTTCTAAAGAGAATAAATTTTCTTTAATTTCTGTGTTATTCACAAACCATTTATAACTTTCATAAACTAGATTTGTAGAAAAATCTAGTTTTATTTTTTGAGTATTTTTAGGTTTGTTAGTATTTATTTTATACTTACTATTATTTAGTGGAGAAGTGATTTCTAGATAATTTATATTTTCTTTTTCTATTTTTTTTATCTCACTTTTATTTAAGTCTTTTTCCAGATAATCTACTACATTTTTAAATATTTCTCAAGCTCATGAAGCTCAAGAAACTCATTTCATCTCACTTCAGTCTTTATTTCAAGCCCAAACTCAGATTATATAATTGTCTGTGTATCATACTGTCCAATTATCTTTAAAATTTCTCGATGTACCAGTTTTTAAAAATACTTTTTTATCTGGAAAGTCTAAATTTCAATTTATAGGAAATTCTCACAGTTTATAATACCTGTTTGTAAGTATTTCATTGATCATATCAGTATATTTTTTTTCTATGATTTGTTTGCAATAATTAATCCCCCTGCTTTCGTTATCGCTCAAGCTTTCCCCCTTACTAAGGGTGACTAAAGGAGATTTTCAATTATTATTTGCAATGATATTAATATCACACAACTCTCAATCATAAGCAAAAATAGTAAATGCCTTAGTAAGTTCTAAAAGACTTATTTCTCATACTCATAAAGTCAAAGCGAGTCAATAATAGTTTTCATCTTTGTTTAGACTTGTAATTCAAAGTAATCTCAAAAAATCAAGTAAATTTCTTACTCCTACTTTTTCAGTAACTTTTAATGCAGGGATATTTATACTTTGGCTTAAAGCTTGTGCAATCGTTACTTCTCATTTATAATCTAGAGAATAATTTTTTGGATTATATGCATATCATAAATCAGTTTGAAATTGTACTGGTAGATCAGTTATTGTGGTATTTGGGGTATAACCAAGATTTTTAAATGCAAGTACATAAGTAAATGGTTTAATTGTTGATCCAACTTGTCTTGGAGAAGTTGTCATATTTACTTGCCCATTTTGTCCACCATAATAATTAATTCATCAAATCATTACTTTTAGTTCTTGAGTTTTTCTGTCTATTATTACTACAGAATAATCTTTTACATTTTTCCACATAAGTGGAATGATACTATTTTTGGCTAATTCTTCTATTTTATTTGTTAGGTTGTAGTTGATTGTAGTGAATAATACACCTTGTCATTCCGGACTTGATCCGGAATCTATCAACTCATCATTACATTTTGAAATATCTTTTGAATTATAACATTTTAGATTATTTGTTTCTTTATTGCTTTCTATATGTTTTTCCTTGCTAGAGATCCCCGGATCTAGCCCGAGGATGACAGAAGAAGATGTAGAAATTACAAAAGTTTTCAAAAAATCAACCACATAAGGTAATTTATTATTGTGATCTTCATTAAATTCTAATTTTTCATTTAAGATAGAATTATATTCCTCTCTAGTTATTATTTTATTTTTAAGTAAACTTGTTGTTACACTTTTGAATCTTGTTTTGAATTCTTGTCTATTTTTGTAGGGATCATATTTTTTTGGATTTTTAGGTAGAGATATAAGGGCTATTTGTTCAGCTTTTGTGAGATTTTCTAAATCTTTTCAAAAATAATAATTTGAAGCTGATTTGATTCAATAATTTAAATAACCAAAATAAATATTAGAGAGATAATTTGTCAAAATCTCATCTTTGGAATAGTGTTTATTTAATGCTAAACTTAGATAAAATTCTTTGATTTTTAATAGAAATGTTCTTTTATTATTTAACCAATAATTATTTCTTATAACTTGAGAACTTATAGTTGAAGCTCATTCAACTACATTTCAGGCTTCAAAATTATTAGAAATTGCTCTAAATATAGCACTGTAATCTATTCAATTATTTTGGTAAAAAGTCTTATCTTCAAGATTTATTATAGATTTTTTTGTAAATTCAGTAATTTCTTCAAATTGAATTTTTTGATGTCTATATTTATTATTTGTAATTAGTTCTCATATTTTTATATTATTTGTGTCATAAATTAAGGTTGAATAAGGGATTTGATTAATATCTGGAGTGATAATAAAAAGTGAAACATAGAAAAGTAAAAATGCAGAAAAAAATATTAAAATAGTATGCAAATATATTTTAGATTTTTTTGTTATTCTAAAAATTTGTGAAGAATCATTATTTCATTTAGGATTAAATTGATTTTTTGTCATATAAAATATTGTTTTTTTTAATTTAGACATATAATAGCAAAGTTAAAAAAGTGTAAAAAAATTTATTTATATACTTTTTTCATTTTTTATTTTTATATTTTTATTTTTAGTATATGCAATTTAATCTTTTTCTTGAAAAAGTAAAGTTATATAAAAAACAAATCTTGTCTTTTTTTATAGCTTTTTTTATTGTTACTGTTTGAGTTGTTTGATACAATTTCTATTTTAATTCGTCATTGAAGGTATTGGCTTCCAATTTTGATTTCTCATATAGAAAGATTCCTTTTGATGTTGGTTTTATAGATTTTACATTGTCGCAGGATTTGGATAAATCCACAGTAACAAAAGAAAATTTTGTAATTAATCCAAAAATAGATTGAGAAGTATCTCTTGTTTGAACAAATACAATAAGATATAAATTTTTACAAAAACTCACTATATGAGATGATATTTCAGTAATGCTGAAGCAGTCTATAAAATCAAAAAAATGAAAAAATTTGGATCAAGAATATAGTTATATAGTTTCAATTATAGAATCACCGAAAGTATTGAAGATAAGTCCTGAATGAAAACTTGATAATTTATCTCAAAATATAGCAGTATTTTTCAATATTCCTATGATTGCATTGACTAATTTAGATGCAAAAGACAAATTACCTTGTCCAATTGAAATAGAACCAAAATTAGAATGAACTTGTAAATGGACAACTTCATCAGTTTTAGAATACATTCCAAAAGATTGATTTTTAGGAGCTACAAAATACAAAGTTACAGTTTCAAAAAGTGAATGACTTCTATATAAACTTGGAACTTGAGCTTCTGTGGAGATAAGTACACCAAAATTAGAATATTTTGTAGATAAGAAATTTAGTGTAAATGATAATATAAAAATTAGATTTAATTTTGCTCCAAATTTAGATAGTTTAAAAGATAAATTAGAATTGTTTGAAAAAGATAAGAAACAAGATTTCAACCTAACTTATGAACCATTAAATGATTCAGTTGTAATTGTGACTAAAAAATCTGGAAAATTTAAATTTGATGAATCTTATAGATTAGATTTTAAGACTTGAATTAAACCAAAATATGGTAATATTGAAACAGAGTTAAAACAATCAATACAAACTCAATCTTTTCCATTTTTAAATAATTTACAAGTTTATCAAAATATATTTTCTTGATCAAAATTGGAAGATACAAAAGATTTCTCTAATAATGAATTTATCCCATCAAAAAATGTATTTTTAAAGTTATTTTTTGAAGAAGATATAAAAGTACTTGATAAAAACATGTTTTCTTTTGAGAATGAAAAATGAAATAAAATAGACTTTGATTTATCGTATATAAAAGAAATAATTAATCTACAAGGTTGAACTTGATCAATAAAAGATAATAAAAAATGATTAAATTTTACATTAAAACAAAATTTGCAAACTTCTTGAAAATATAAACTTATAATTAAAAAAGATATAAACTTAAATTTAGATAATAATATAATTAGAGAATTTAAAACTGTTCCCGAATTTGTAGTAACAGATTATAAATTTATATGATATTCTAAATCATGTTTGTACCTAAATAATTCTGTATGAACAAATGTGTGGGAAAAATCTCAAGACTTCATACAAACTTTACCAAGGTCAAAAGTGAGTAGTGTAACTGATTATGAGTATATGGACTATAATGTTCAACTTGAATTTTGATTAGCAACTTCTTATTATACTCCTGAAGCAAAAATTGATAAAAATAACATAACAGATGATAAATATATAGAAAAGTGATATTGTCCTCCTGCTAAAACTTGAGAAAAATTGTATATAATAAACACTAGATTAAATCCAAATAAATCTTATAAAATTCAAACTAAAAATACATTAGAAGATGAATATGGTAATATTATGAGTAAACCTTATGCAGTAGATGTAAAAACTTGAGACATTGCTGAAAAAGATAAATATTTATATATTTCATTATCTAAGGAAACAAATTTAATTCCTACTAAATTACCACTAGTTGTTAATTTGCAAACAATAAATTTGGATAATATAGATGTAGAAGTTTGTGAAATGGATAAAAATGGGTACATAGATTATGTTAATAATAGATGGAATCAAGGATTTTCTCCTAAGTGTTCTAAAAATTATTATAAAAATCTAAAAGTAAAAAATAATTATTGGAATCTTACAAATAATAAATTTGATATAGAGCAAGATATAATTTGAACAAAAACAAATGCCAATTTTGTCTTGGTTAAATGAGATGCAGGATGAAGAAATCAATTTTCTAATTTATTTATCAGATCTGATTTAAATGTAACTTTTAATTCATGAAAAAATAAGAAATTACTTTTTATTACTGATTTTGCTTGAAATAGAGTAAGTAATTTAAATTTGGAGTTTTTAAGTTATGATTATGTATCAAAAAATATAACAAAAGTTACACCAAAATATACTTTAAACAAAGAAACTTGAGTTTATGAAATAGTGTGAGACTTGAATTATAGTTATGTATTTGTTTCAAATGATAAGTATTTTGGGATAGTTGATTTAAATAATAATATGTTTTCTGATTATGATTTTAAATATGTCGGTTGAACTGCAACAAGTGATACAAATTATTTATATCTTTATACAGAAAGACCTATTTATAAACCAGGAGATACAGTTTATATCAAGTGATTACTTAGAAAATTTGAATTTAATTGATATAAGAAATCTACTATAGGAGAGTGAAAACTTGAAGTTTTGGATTCAAATTATCAAGTTATATCAACTATGGACGTGAAGCTTGATAATAATTCAAATTTTAATACAAAATTTGTAATTCCAACAGGGAGCCCTTTATGAAAATTTAGTTTTAGATTTGGGACTTGAAATGAAGAGTATTATAAAAATGATGCATACTTCCATATAGAAGAATATAAAAAACCTGATTTCAAAATAGATGTGGCTGGATTGAATAAAGATTATACTTTATGAGATAAAGTTTCTTTGCAAGTTTTACCAACATATTATTTTTGAGGAAATCTAGTTAGTACAAAATGACAATATTCAATTTTAACTCAAAATTATTTCTTTGATGCAAAAGATTACAGTAATTATCAATTTTGAGAATGATATGCTTACTTTGATTGTGTTTATTGGGGGTATTGTAGCTACGGGGATAATTTATCAGATGTAAAGGGTTTTAAAGTAGATGAAAATTGAAAATGAGTATTTAATTATAATTTTCCTACAAAAAAAGAAGAATCAGAAAAAATTTATAATTTTAATATAGAAGTAGAAGATAAAGATACAAAAAAAACTGTAAATAAGACAGTCTCAACAATTTTACATAGTACTGATTGATATGTATGAATTGAAGCTCCATATTGGAATGATAAAAAACAGTGAATAAAATGAGAATTTGTAGTTTTGGATTATGATGCAAAACCACTAGCTTCAAAAGATATAAAAATAGAGCTTATAAAAACAGAATGGAAACAAGTAAAAAAACAATGAGTAGATTGAGTTTTCTATGATGATTATGCGATAGAAGAAACAAAACAAGATGAATTTAATTTAAAAACAGATGTTAAATGAACAGTCTCTAAGACTTTTATTACAAAAGATTCATGAGAATATAAGATAAAAGCTATTTATACTTGAAGTAACTGAAAAAGTTTTGTTTCTACAAGTAGTGTCTATGTAGCTTCTGATGATTATGTTTCTTGGTATAATCCAAACAATGATACAACAGAGCTTACACCAGAAAAGATACAAGTATTAGTTTGAGAAAAAGCAATTTATACTTTAAAATCTCCAGTAAATAATTGAAAGGCACTTATAGTTATAGAAAAAGATGATGGGATTTTGGATTATTTTGTACATGATATAAAAACTTATTGAGACAAGATTTCAATTCCTGTAAAGAGCACATATTATCCAAATTATTATATAAGAGCTTTTTTGATATGATCAGAAACTTGAAATCCACTTCCAATTTATAAAAGAGCATTAGCATCAACTAAAGTTTCAACTGAATATAAAAGATTAAATGTAAAAATCACTACAAATAAAAATAATTATAAACCATGAGAAAAAGTTTGAACTACTATAACTGTACTTGATGCTAAATGAAATCCTGTAATTTGAGCTAATGGTTCTATATCAATAGTTGATGAAAGTCTACTAGCTTTGGTATGAAATCCAAAGAAAAATCCTTATGCATTTTTCTATGATATGAAAAGATATCTGGGAACTTTGATGTATTCTTCTATGATTAATCTAATAGAAAAGCTCGAAGTAAAAGATGTATCAAATGGGGAAAAATGATGAGCTTGAGAACAAATAAAATGATGAGATAGTAAGAAAAAAAGATGAGTTTTCAAAGATACTGCTTTTTGGCAAGCAGATTTTATAACTGATAAAAATGGAAAAGCAACTATTCAAAGTGAAATTCTCCCTGATAACTTAACAACTTGGGTTTTAGAAGTAGTCGTAAATACTCCAGTTGATAATAAAATCTGAATAGCTTATGATACAATTACAACGACAAAAGAACTTATCGTAAATGATAACTTACCAAATTTCTTTTGAGTTTGAGATGAGATAACTTTATTGCCTGTAGTATTTAATAAAATTTGAAAAGATAGTAATTTTGAGATTAC
Organism: bacterium; assembly: GCA_024635475.1. Classification (GTDB taxonomy): domain Bacteria; phylum Patescibacteriota; class Gracilibacteria; order BD1-5; family UBA6164; genus Altimarinus. The sequence continues at coordinate 430,591 of JAGXIW010000003.1, forward strand.
AATGGTATGAACAAATATAGAAATCAAATGATGAAATAAAAAGAATTTATTTATAAAAAATGGTGAATCAAAAACTGTAAATTTTGTTGTAAAAGTAAATGAAAGAAGTTTCTTTAGATATATGAATCTAGCTTCATCAAAAATTGATTTTAAAGTAAATGAGATTTGTGAAAAAAATTGTACAAATATCAAAGTTGATGAAATAGAAAAAATAGTACAAATCAAAGATTCTGCTACCAAAGAAAGTGTCGCAACAACTTGAAAAACAAAAGATAATTCTTTTGATGAACATATAGACTTGTCTAATTTAAAAGATCGTATAGGACAAGTTCGTATAAACTATAGTGCAACATTATTTAATAATATAATAGATTCAATTGATTATCTAAATCAATATCCTTATGGTTGTTCAGAACAAAAAACATCTACTATAATGCCAAACATATATGTTAAAAAACTTTATACTTCGGTATGAAAAGACTTTGATTTTAAATCAAAAATGATAGATTATGCTATTGAAGAGGGAGTTTATAAGAAAAAAAGTTTAGATCAGGTTATTAAAGAATATATAGTTGATATAAGAAAATTCCAAAAATCAGATGGTTGATTTGTTTATTGGTTTGATGAAAATACAAGACCCAATTATCCAAATTTTTCAGATTTTCAACTAACTTCTTACATATTAAGTTCTTTATCTGAAATAGAAAAAATGTGATATAAACAAGAATCGAAAATTATGCTTGATACAGTTGTTTATCTAAAAGATAGATTTTATAAAAATCAAATAGAATGATGTATAAAAACTAAAGACTATGATTGTAAATACAGTGAGCTTAATAGACTTAATGCTATTGAAGCTATTCTAAATTATGATTCTACTGATTATGAAGCTTATAAGATGTACAAATTGCTTACTTTAACAAATGTTAATAATTCAACTATCTTAAAAAAAGCTTTTGTTGTAGCTAATTTGTTAAAAATAAAAAATATAAGTGTTGAAGAACAAAATACAATTAGACAAGAAGTCCTAAAAGATGTAAATAATATAATAAATAATGAACTTGTTTATAATCCTAGATGAGCTTATATCGGAAGAACAGAAGAATATTCAAGGATACAAAATACTTCTATGTTATTAAAAGTAATATCTACATTGTGAAATAAAGATATACAAAATACTGAGTTTATATTAGATAATCTAAATAAATGGATTATCAGTCAAAAGAAAGATTGAAGTTTTGGTTCAACTCAAGATAATATATCTGTAATTGATGCTGTTTATAATTATATGGTAGCAAGTGAAGAATTAAAAGATATAAATTTCAATGTGAAATTGAAACTAAATTCTGATATTATTGGGGAATCTACTTTTAATGATAGCAATAAACTAGATGTAAATAAAAAATTTATAGATTTGAAATATCTAAAAAATAACAATATCTTGAATTTCGAGAAGACTTGAGTTGGAACGGTTTATTACGATTTGAGTATGGATTATTTCTTGACTGGAAAAGATATAGAAGCAAGAGACGAATGATTTGCAGTAATAAAAGAATATTATGATTATAACGAATTCAAAAAAATAGATTCTCTAAAAAAAGAAGAATGGAAACAATATGAAGCTTTAAAAATATCTTATAATGAATTGAAATATAAAAAATCTGTGTATGAGTATCTAACAAAATTATCTACTTTCAAAGTATGACAATTAGTTGTAGTAAGAAATAGACTAATCACACCAGAAACAAGAGATAAAGTTGCATTTGAATGATTTATTCCAGCTTGATCTGAGCTTATAAATCCGAATCTAGCAACATCATCAAAAGCTGTATTTAACTTATGAGATAATATTTTTGAAAAAACAGAATACAGACAAGATAGATTGTTTGGATATGTAACAACTCTCAATTCTTGAATTTATGATTTTGCTTATCTAGTGAGATTTACACATGCTTGAACATATTATGTAAAACCTAGTTATATAAGTGAATTCTACAATGCCGAAGTATTTGGTAGAAGTGGTGGTGAAGTGATAGTGGTGAAATAAAAATTAAAAGTTAATATAAACATATGACAATAAAAATAGATCAAATCTCTGGATTTCCTGAGAACTTGCCTGAGATGCAAATAGTTGAAGATAATTTTAAAGAAATAATTAAGAAAAATTATTTGAGAGCATGATTTAACTCTCTCGAGACTTCTTTAGTTGAGAGAGAAGATGTTCTGTGTTCAAAGTGAGCTAATGATAATGAGATTTATGGCTTACATAGATTAAATTGAGAGATAAGTGATGATTCAAAACTGGGACTTAGATACGATCTCACAGTTCCACTTGCTCGTTATGTAGCACTCAATAATGATAAACTGGTTTTTCCATTTAAGAGATTTCAGATACAAAAAGTATATAGATGAGAAAGAGCTCAAAGATGAAGATTTAGAGAATTTTATCAGGCTGATATAGATATAATTTGAAATGGAAATTTGCCATTACTTGCTGATAGTGAGATTATTTCTACTATTTATTATGCTTTAAAAGAATTGGAAATCTGAAAATTTGTTATAAATTTAAATCATAAAGAATTTTTGATTTGATTTTTAAATATTGTATGAATTTCTGATGATAAGATTCTAGGTGTAATAGCTATAATAGACAAAAAAGATAAAATTGATAATGATAAAGTTTTGTATCCAAAGACAAAATCGCTTTTAATACAAGAAACAAAAGATGAAAAAATAGCTGAAGAGATTATGAGTTTTATATTACTTTGAAATAATGGAAGCTTAGAAGAAATTATAAAATTTAAAGATAAGATACTTGAAAAAAGTGATATAAATGAAGATTATAAGTTTAAATTTAATAAATGATTTGATGATTTGAAAATGATTTATGATTCTTTGATATTACTTTGAGTGTCGCCTGAATATTTAAAAATAAATCCAAGCATTTCAAGGGGATTAAATTATTATACTTGATTTGTATTTGAAACTTTTATTTCTGGATATGAAAATATGTGAAGTATCGCTTCTTGATGAAGATATGAAAATTTAACTTGAAATTTTATAAAAAATAAATATCCTTGAGCAGGTTGAAGTATATGACTTTCAAGACTTTTGTCTATAATTCAAGAAATAGGTAAATTAAATTATACTAAAAAAACTCTAACAGATGTGTTAGTACTTAATTTAGATGAAAAGTATCTGAATAATTATTTAACTGTATTAAATTATCTTAGAAATAATTGAATTAATGCAGAATTTTATTTAGAAACTTCAAAAATCGCAAAACAAATCAAATATGCTGAAAATAAATGAATTAAGTACATTTTGATAATGTGAGAAAATGAGGTTAATAAGGGAATTATTGCTTTGAAGGATTTAGAAAAAAAAGAACAAATAGAGTTAAAGCTAGAAGATGTTCTAAAAAAAATCAGTATTTTATAATTGTAAAAAAACATAATTATGGATTTAAAATCAAATGTAACAGTTAAGGAAATAGTAAGTTTTTTAAAAGATTTATTAATTATCGGAGTTATAGTTTTTGTTATAAGGACTTTTTTTATCTTGCCTTTTCAGATAAACTGACAATCAATGTACCAAAGTTATTATGATGGAGAGTTTATAATTGTTGATAGATTTTCATATACTTTTTTACACAAACCAAATAGATGAGATGTTGTTGTCTTTAGACCACATATTAGTGAAGATAAAGAATATTTTTTAAAAAGAATTATAGGATTACCATGAGATAAAATCAAAATAGAAAATTGAAAAGTATATGTATTTTCAATATCTAAAAATACTTTTGTAGAATTACAAGAACCATATTTATCTGATTCAAATAGAAATGCAACTTTTGTTTCTTGAGACAAAGCAAGTCATATATATGAAGTGCCACTTGATAGTTATTTTGTTATGTGAGATAATAGAAATCATTCAACAGATAGTAGAACTTGTTTTTCCAGTTGTTATATCCCTTGAACTACAAATTATGCAAAACAATATGATATAATATGAAAAATATATATAGATTTAGGGTATTTCCGTATATCTAAATTTGATTTTGTTCATCCAAATTTGTGAATAAACACAAAACCAAAATGGTTTTCAACTTCTAGAACTCATAATTACGATTTATAAAATGAAAAAAACTTGAGATATTTGAGAGATTATGGCTATAAAATATCTAAAGGAGAAATGATATATTATATTGGAAACAAATTTTAAGTTTAGTACGATTTGAGAGGTAGATATAATAACTAAATTAGACGATTTATATATTTTTTTTGAGGTAAAATACAGACAAAATGATAAATATGGTATTTGAGAAGAAAGTATAAATTATTATAAAAAACTAAAAATAAAAAAAACAATAAATTATTATTGTTTAAAGAAAAAAATAGATTTAGAAAATGCTAGATTTGATGTGATTGCCATCTTGGGAGATAAATTAAATCATCATGAAAATGTAGAAATCTAATAAATTTGCATTTTTCAGCATTTTTATATAATGTACCAAAAATTATTTAGTTTTTCAATTTCTTTAAATAAATTCAAAAACAAGTATGAAGTTTGAACAAAGTCCAAACTTCATACAGGGAACGATTTTCATTTACTTAAGAAAAATTGAAAAATCATTTTTTTACTTTTAAAAATTAATTTAAGCAAATAATGGCTGTAATAAATGAAACTGTAATCAGTTTTAAAGATGTAGAATTTTTCTACGATTTTAGAAAACCTATTTTAGAAAATGTAACTTTCAATGTAAGAAAATGATCTAAAATAACAATAATGGGGCAAAATTGAGCTTGAAAATCAACAATTTTCAAGTTGATAAATTGAACTTTAGAAAAAAAATCATGAGTAGTTAATGTAGGGCAAAAACTTACAATAGCAACTTGATATCAAGTCGTAATGCCAGAAGACAAAGAATTAACGGTTCAAGCTTTTTTTAGAAAGTATTTTCCTGATAAAACAGTTTTTAATATAGATAAACAAATAGGAGAAATACTTGATGTAGTTAATTTAAAAGCTCCACTTGATAAGACTATAAAAGCATTTTCTGGATGACAACAAGCTAGATTATTGCTTGCTGCTGCACTTATTCAAAACCCAGATATATTACTTTTAGATGAACCTACAAATAATCTAGATAGAGATGGTATTTGGCACTTGACTACATTTTTACAAAATTATAAAAAAACAGTTTTGGTTATATCTCATGATAGTGAATTTCTAAATAGTTTTACTGATTGAGTATTGTATTTAGATGTGCATACTAAAAAAGTAGAACAATTTGTTTGAGATTACAATGATGTAGTTGAACAAATTAAGAAGAATATGGAAAAAGAAAATATGGCAAATGCTAGACTTGCAAAAGAAGCACAAGCTAAAAAAGAACAAGCAAATGTATTTGCTCATAAGTGAGGTAAATTGAGACTTGTAGCAAAAAAGATGAGAGAAGCTGCAGAAGAACTAGAAGACGATATGGTTGATACAAGAAAAGAAGATAAAACAATAAGAGAATTTACAATTCCACTTCAAGAAGATGTAGGTTGAGTGCTTTTATCAATTCATTCTGTTCATATTATTCAAAATGATGAAGTTACGGTAAAAAATATAGAAGTAGAGCTTAGAAAAGATAATCATCTACTTTTATCTTGACCAAATTGAATAGGTAAATCTACGCTACTTGAAAAAATTGTATCATGAAAAGAAGATTGATGTAAATTAACTCCTTGAGTAAAAATAGGTTATTATAGACAAGATTTTTCAAATCTAGATTTTTCTCAGACTGTTTATGATTGTCTGAGAGAAGCCGCATGAGAAGGTTTGCCAGAACAGGATTTGAGATCAAAAGCTGCCTGATTTCTAATAACTTGAGAAATAATGAAAACTTGTATTTGAGATTTATCAGAATGACAAAAATGACTTGTTGCTTTTTGTAGATTGGTATTTTTACAACCAGGGATTTTGATACTTGATGAACCAACAAATCATATCAATTTTAGACATATTCCAGTCATTGCTAAGGCTCTTGATGAATTCAAAGGTGGGATGATATTGGTTTCACATGTGGATGAGTTTGTTCGGCAAATTAGAATTGATGACTATCTTGATTTAGATAATGTAAAATAGAAAGTAGAATTTCTTGACAATAAAAAATATTTAGTATAATTTCCCGATGTCAGTATTTATTATTATCTTAATATGAGGCAACGAGAATATTTAAATAATTCTTGAGTTACAAGATTATTATCTTGAATAAGTGAAATAATTTCCAATTTTTTGGAAGAAAATACGCAAAGAGTTATGTTTTTGTTATCAATAAATAAAAAAGAAACTCAAATAGAGGATCCAATGTCAAGGTTTTTACAAGTTAGCCGAGAGCTAGAAATTTTTTTTAATCAATCTAGTTGAATAACTAGACAAAAAGAAGAAGTTGAAAAAGTATTAAATACCAATCAATTAAAAGTAGAAAGTCTTCAACAATTAAGTGATTTTATAGATAGATCTAATCTAAAAAGTAATTTAAAAAGAGAACTTCAAAATATATCTAAATGAGAGTTAAATATAAATTCTTTAGTTGCACTGATAGTTGTTGATATAAGAGAGAATAAGGAAGTATATAATGAATTACTTAAAATATTAAAAAATATTGATATTACTATAATAGATAGGTTATTGGTTATATTTGGTTGAGAAAATTGTGTGAATGAAGATGATTGTAATGAGTTAGAAGGAATAGATGATTTTAATATTTATAAGATGCTATCTGATATAAAAAATAACTAAAATAAATAAATTTTTATAAGAAGTTTGTTATGAGTGAATAGAAATTTTTATCATAACAGCTTTTTTTATTTAAGCTTTTCACTTATTTTATAATTATTTTTATTTTAAATGATTTAAAATAATTTGATTTTTCGTAGAATTTATTAATATGTATTAGTAAAAACTTGTTATTATATAATTCAAAATAATTTGTGTTAAAAATCAAAAATCTAAAAATAAATGTAGGAGAAAAAGAAATTTTGAAATGAATTGATATAAATTTTGAAATTTGAAAAAATTATTTAATTTTATGAAAAAATTGAAGTGGAAAATCAAGTTTGGTTAATTTTTTGATGTGAAATACAAAATATGAATATATACAAGGAGATATTTCTATTGATAATAAAGATTTATTAAAAATGGGGGTTTCAGAAAGATCTAGAGCTTGAATTTTTCTTTCTTTTCAGCATATTGTAGAAATACCTTGAATTAATTTGTGAGAATATCTAAGAATAATTTATAATAATCATTTATCATTAAGAGATTCTAAGGTGCCGGTACCTAAGTTATCGCCATTTATATTTAAGAGATTTATAAAAAAGTATTTAGAAGAACTTGATATAAAAGAAAGTTTTTTAGAGAGAGATCTCAATGTATGATTTTCTGGAGGAGAAAAAAGAAAAATAGAGATTCTTCAAGCCCGTTTACTTAATCCGAAATATATGATTTTTGATGAAGTGGATTCAGGACTTGATTTGGATGCTTTTAAGATAGTTGCATCTTTGATAGCAAAGCTTGATAATAAAGACAATTCTATAATTATGATTACTCATAATTTTAAGATAATGGATTATATAGATTTTGATAAAGTTTATGTACTAAAAGATTGAAGCATTGATAAAGAGTGAGGAGTAGAAATTGTAAATGAGATAAAAGAAAAGGGGTTTAAATAAAAAAAGGGCTCTCAGACCCGAAGGCCTGAGAGGAAAAACGGAGAGGATTATTGGAACAATGGAATTCCTATAATCTGGCTGGTAAGTTTTTCAACTTTCCTTAACAATTGTTGAATATGTTTAAAATTTCTTGCCTTTTCAGGTACTTTCAGAAGCCTTTTGGCCTTATGGTTAAGACCTTCAGCTTCTTTCTTTTTCCGTTGAAGGGCAAGAAAACTTCTTTCTTTTTTATTTCTTGCTGAAATAACAATTGGGCATCCAGATAGTGGGTCTGTTCCTTGTAACATAAAATTGCTCCTATTTAATTACTTTCTTTCACAAAAATTAGCCCCTATATGGGTAAGTGATGAACTATCATCATTGCTAGTCTGGAAAGAGAAGTGAATCCTTTATAAGTACAATTAATATAAAGTCAAATAAAATATAAAAAATATGTTAAAAACTAATAATAAAGAACAAAGTCCATGGAATTACAGTGATGATGTATTATATAAACATGAGCTAATTCAGTGAGTAAATGAGCAAGTAGTTAGACAAATATCATCTTCAAATAAAGAACCAAAATGGATGCTTGAACTTAGACTTAAAGCATTAGATATTTATAATAAAAAATCGATACCTAATTGGGGACCTAGTTTAGATAAGCTTGATTTAGATAGTATTTATTATTTTGCTAAACCAGTTTGAGCAGGTGATAATAAGACTTGGGATGAAGTTCCTGAAAATATAAAAAAGACTTTTCTAAGACTTGGTATTCCTGAATCTGAGAAAAAAGCATTAGCTTGAGTATGAGCACAGTATGATAGTGAAGTAGTTTATCATAGTTTAAAGGCAGAATTAAAAGAAAAATGAGTTATATTTGATGATATGTCTACAGCTTTACAAAATCCAAAATATGAAAGTATTATAAAAAAATATTTTTCCAAAGCCATATCAATAGCTGATCATAAATTTGCAAGTCTTCACTATGCTGTTTGGAGTTGAGGTACTTTTTTGTATGTACCAAAGTGAGTTAAAATAGATGAACCATTACAATCTTATTTCAGGATGAATGTAAAATCAGGATGACAATTTGAACACACAATTATTATTCTGGAAGAAGGAGCTGAAACTCATTATATAGAGTGATGTAGTGCTCCAAAATATGATACAAACTCGCTTCATGCTGGGTGTGTTGAGATATTTGTAGGTAAATGAGCATTTATGAGATATAGTTCAGTAGAAAATTGGAGTTTAGATACATTTAACTTAAATACAAAAAGAGCTATAGTAGAAGAAAATGCAAAAATAGAGTGGGTATGATGAAATATGTGATCAAATACTACTATGCTTTATCCTTGTAGTGTACTTATTTGAGATAATTCTCGTGCTGACCACTTATGAGTAGCATTTGCAAATTCAGGGCAAAATCAAGACACTGGAGCAAAGGTAATACATATAGGGAAAAACACTTCTTCAAATATTATTTCAAAATCTATAAGTAAATGAGGTTGAATTAATACTTATAGGTGACTAGTAGATATAAAAAAGTCAGCAATTTGAAGTATATCAAAGATAGATTGTGACGGACTTATAATAGATGAATTATCAATTAATAATGCAATTCCTGATATAAGAGTTTGAAATACAAATTCTACGGTTGCTCATGAAGCAACAGCAGGAAAAATAAATGATGAATTTTTATTTTATCTTATGTCTAGATGAATAAGTGAACAAGAAGCAACAGGACTTATTGTTAACGGTTTTGTTAGCCCAATACTTAAGGAATTACCACTTGAATATGCTAGTGAGATGAATGTGCTTATTTCTATGGAATTTGAGGGAGGATTTTAGATTAGTTATATTTTTAAAATAAAAAAAGATCCAGCCCGGAGGCTGGAAGAAGGAGGAAAAAAAGTTTATATTATATGTAAAGAAGATATAATATAAATAAGTAGCATAATAACTCGCCTTTTGCCATGTAGGATATATATATGTAGTTTTTTAAAATATCTAAAAAAATTATAATTATCCCAATGGTTCCAATAAAACCAAAAACTATATTAAATAATTCTTGCTTACCAAAAAATATTGCAAGAATTTTTATAGAAACTATTTCTAAAGCCAAAGTTGAGGCTAAGGATATTTGAAAAGTTTCTTTTTTTAATATATATGGAATCATACATAGAAAAGGTGGTGTTATAAGTACAACAACAATAGATAGATAATTAATAATAAAATTAATATATTTCATTTCCATTTTTTTCTCCTTTTGTTACAATCTTTCATAAAAGATTAGTCTTGATAAATTTCAAGAATGCTAATCCTAGAAAGAAAAGTAATTGTATATTAGATAAAAATGTATTATTGTCAAATTGAAAAATATAATTGTCATTCCTGTGAAGACAGGAATCTATAAAAATAGTATTCCTTTTTTTAAAACAATTTAATTACTATTTACTTTTGATTCCAAAAGTAACAAAAGAATTTAAGGGATTTCATCCCCTTAAAAATCCCTGAAGTGGTGGTAAGTTTTTGTACGGATAACATATTTAGTTTAATTTTAGGAATTTGCTTTACCTTTCAATTGCCACTTAGTGAAGATATGGAGATTTTTACTATATTGGCAAGCATTTAGAAATATGGGGTCTTAGGGGGTGAGATTCTAGTGAGTAGTAACAGAAAGCACAAAATATAAATTCTGAAATTTGAAACCCCCTAAATCTTTTGCTACTTTTGGATTCAAAAGTAAGACAAAAAGTATTATTCAAATTTTATTTTTACTAAAAATATAGAATTTACTTTTTTTTGATATTGTTTATACTCTTAATCACTTAATCTTTTGTTTTATGAAAATACAAAAAAACTGATTTTATCTGATTGATGATAGTTTTACTGAAAATATAGAAATATGAGAGTGAGTTTATGCTTTTGTATTTTTAAATGAGACAAGTAAATCATTTATTTTTAATTTGAAAAAAAATTCTAGACTAGATTATTTTGGATTTTTTAGTAAGAAATCTAGTTCTAAAATTGAATTTAATCAATTTGAAGATAATTCTTTGTTAAATGTAAAACAGATGTTTTTTAATAATGAAATGGATTTATCATCAGATATAAAATCGGTTATAAATTCAAATAATTCAAATAGTTTTATAAATATTACTTCAATTATAAGAGACAAAAAACTTAGTATTGATTCAAGTATAGAAATAGAAAAATGACTTTTTTGAGTTGAAGCAAATTTAAAACAAAAAAACATATTTATTTGAAATTCTTGATTAGTTAGAGGTTTGCCAAAGTTACTTGTAAAGAGTTCTTCGGTTAAAGCAAGTCATTCTTGTAAAGTTGAAAGGATAAACGATGAAGTACTTTTTTATCTAAAATCCAGGTGAATAAGTGAAAATAAAGCAATTTTGATGATGATAGAAAGTTATTTTTTAAAGAATTTTGGTTGTTTAAAGATGATGGATGAAAGTGTTTATGAAAAAGTTTATAATGATTTTTTGATTTTGAATAAATAAGGATAAAATAAAAAAAGATCCAGCCCAAGGGGCTGGATGAAGGAGGAAAAAAAATATAGTTTATCTATAGTTATAGTAACATAAACACATAGCTATAACTATATAAATAATAATAGGTGTAACCTTTATAATCATTTCTTTTGATTTTGAATAATTCCTTTTTTCACAAAAAGAAAATAAGAATAACAAAAGAAAATAAAAAAACGGAAAACTTCCATAAAATAAATATTTTTCTAAATTTATCAAATTCATTCGCATGTCTCCTTTTTTTACTTTTTTCACAAAAGTTAGTCCCGATATGGGTAATTGATGAAAATTCATCGTTACTAACTTGGAAAGAAAGTTGATGTATAGTAAATATTTTTAAAAAAATGTCAAATGAAATTTTTCAAAATAATAATAATTAGATTTACATGGATATTAGATTTACTTTTATTATTTTTTTCTTATACTCTTTAACATTTATACTCTTAAATTTTTAATTTTTAAACATATGAAAGATTTCAAAAAAGATTTTCCGATATTTGCAAATAATCCTGGACTTGTATATCTTGATAGTACGGCTTCAAGTCAGAAACCTGCATTTGTAATTGATTGAATTAAAACATATCTTGAAAATGATTACAGTAATATTCATAGAGGAGCTTATTGTTTAGCTGAGAGATCAGAAAATTTATATGAAAAAAGTAAGAAAAAAGTTGTAGAGTTTATCGGTGCTGACAATTGGAGAGAAGTAATTTACACTTACAATGCTAATTATGCTCTCAATTTTATTGCTTGAAGTTTGAGAAAATCACAATTTTTCAAAAAATGAGACAAAGTTTTGGTAAGTATTGTAGAACATCATAGTAATATAGTTCCATGGCTAATTCTTAGAGATGAGATTTGAATAGAACTTGAGTATATAAATGTAGATAATGATTATAATCTAGATTTAGAAGACTTGAAATCAAAACTTGACTCAAGTGTAAAAGTGGTTTCAATAACTCAAGTATCAAATGTAACTGGACAGATTTTTAATTTGGAAGAGGTAGGAAGTATTATAAGAGAATTTAAATGAAATAACTGAAAAAATAGAATGCTTCATACCTCGCAATGACAAATATCATTTCCACTTTTTATTATTGATGCAAGTCAAAGTTTTCCACACTTAAAAGTTGATGTAAAAAAATTAAATTGTGATATGATTTTTTTTACAGCTCACAAAGTTATGGCTGATAGTTGACTTGGAGTTTGGTGGGCTAAAAAAGAAATTTTGGATAAACTAAAACCTGTATTTTCAGGTTGATGATCAATTGCTTGGGTTAAAAAACTAGAATATAAAGATAATAATTCACTACCAGAAAAATTTGAAACGGGAACTCCAAATGTGGTAGGGGCGGTTTCATTATTAAAAGCACTAGAATATATTGAAAACATAGGATGATATGAAAAAATAGAAGAAGTAGAAAAAGAATTGGTTTCTTATGCAATACAAAAATGGAAAACTATAAAACAAAAGATTGACATTAAAATACTTTGAAACTTAGAAATAAAAAATAGAATTTGAGTATTTAGCTTTCTAATTCCTTGAATTCACAGCATTGATATAGCCGATTATTTAGCTGAAGAAGGTGTTTGTGTAAGAGCCGGGCAACATTGTGCTGAACCATTTTTACAAAGTGAAAGTTGTAACCATACTTGTAGAATGAGTTTATATTTATATAATGATAAAAATGATATTGATAGATTTTTTGAAGTTTTAGAAAAATCTATAAAAGAATTAAAGTAAAATTATTTTGTTTGAAAAATAAAAAAAATCCCATTTTTATAAAAATGGGATTTTTTAATTAAATAATTCTAGTTAATTATTTTAATTCAACTTCAGCTCCTTGTTCAATTAATTTAGCTTTCATAGCTTCAGCATCATCTTTAGGTACTCATTTTTTGATTTCTCAACCATTGTCAGCTATAGCTTTAGCTTCAATTAATCCAAGACCAGTAACTTCTCTTATAACTTTGATTACAGCTATTTTGTTAGCTCAAACTGATTTTAAGATTAAGTCAAAAGTTGATTTTTCTTCAGCTTCTCAAGCTCAAGCAGCAGCAACCATAACAGGAGCAGCAGCACTTACACCAAATTCTTCTTCCATAGATTTAACTAGGTCATTTAGTTCAACTATTGAAAGTTCTTTAACTAAATCCATAATTTTTTTAGAGTTTCCAGCTAATTCAGCCATATTATAAAATTTAAAAAATAAAACTAGATTTTAGAATCTTAGAATTTTAGAGCTTTAGAAATTATTATATATTTAATAATGTTCTAAAAAGCTAAAGCCTAAAAATCTAAATAATCTACTTTCTAACTAATTAATAGCTAGTTCCCAAACTTTTAAATATTTAAAAGTTTGGTTTTAGTTATCAATTTAAGCAACTACTTCTTCTTTACTTTCTTCAGTTACTTCAGTTATAACTTCTTCAGCTTTTACTTCTGGAGTAGCTTCAACTGGAGCTTCTTCTGTTTTAACTTCTTCTACAGTTTCTTCAATTTTTGCCTCAACTGGAGTTTCAGCTTTAACTTCTTCTTCTTTTTTCTCTTCTACTTTAGGTTCAGCTTTTTTTGCTGAAGGAGCACTTCATAGATTTGCTTTTCCTTCATCTGTAAGTTTTTTAGCAGCAGCATCAAAAAATCTTGCAAGAGCAGAAACTGGAGACATCATACTTCAAACAAGTCTTCCAAGTAATATTTCTCTGCTTGGTATTGCAGCAATGATAGCAGTTTCTTTTCCATCTTTTACACTTCATTCAAAATATGATCAAGCCCAAACAATTTTAGGATTTTTAGCAAATGTTTTCATAAATTCATTTACTTTTCATAAAGCAGAAACTGCATCGTCATTTGAACAAACTACAGCAATTTGACCAGGAAGTATAGAGTCATCAATCTCTACATTGTAAACTTCTTTAAAAGCAATTTTTATAAGAGTCTTTTTAACTAAGGAAAAACTAGAATTTACTTTTCTTAATTCTTTTCTTAAATTTGTAATTTCTTCAACTGTTAATCAGTTATTTGTAGTAAATGCTATTGATTTAGCATTTTTAATATTATTTTTCAAATTATCCAAGATATCAATCTTTTTAGTTTTAGATACAGCCATTTTAGAATTTTTAAATTATAAAGGAATATTTTAATAAAAGAAAAAATCTCTTTGTTTGAGACAAAGAGATTTTTAAATTATTTAAATTTAATTTTCACTTTATCTAGGTAGGACTTATCTTGTTTGCCTACTGTCTACGATTTAAGTAAAGTTATTATATTGGAATTTTTATAATTGCAAGTTTTTTATATTTTTTTTCATAATAATTATTGACTTTTACATAAAAACATTATTATATAATTATTAAAAATTAATAATTATATATGTCTAAGTTTATAGATTTTGAAAAGATTAAACTAAATACTGTAGAATTAGAGACTTGACTTTACCCTAATTGAAAGATTGAGGATTTTTGTAATAATACTATAGATTGAAAAGTATTAGATTGTAATATAAAAGATTTTTTTAGTATTCAAAGTAAAAGATTTGCATTTTGAGACAATTATAAAGATAATAATCAAATTGAAACAATAAATAGTGATTGAGAAACAGAAAATAAAAATATTCCAACTATAATTAATTGATGAATGTGAACAAATGTTTCATCAGCAAGTTTAGTTGAAGCAATGAATAAATTATGATTTTGATGACATTTATCATCAATTTGAATTTGAATGTATTATTTTTATGAAAGATATAAAAATCGTTTTAATAAAGATTTTAAATGGAATAATTCTTTAGATAATATTGTACAAACAGAATTTGATATAATTTTTAAGGATGAATTATGATTAAGTGATGAGTTTATAAAAAAACATTTTTTTGTATGTGATGAATTATGTGATGAGAAAAATCCAAATAAAAAAAACAAATGATTTAACTGAGAATTAGCAAAAGAAAGAACATCTAGGATGATGGATTTAGTTGCTACTTACAGACAAACAAAAGATTTAAAATCTAGGGAAAATAATGTTTGAATAAATTGTATGTATAAGACAAGCTCTTATATAGCATCATTGAAAATAGCAGCACTGTGTTGAATAGACTATGTTACTACTGCAGCTTGAAATCCTACAAAAAATCCAAAGGAAATTTTAAAAGATTTTTCAGAGGATTTAAAAAAAGAATGAAAAACATGTTCAATACCTGCTATGTGATTGCTTGTATCTTCTAGTAAAATACTTGTAGATTTTGATTATGATTATTATACATTCGAAGAATGAGCCTTGGCATGATGACATATATTGAGATTATCAAAAGATGATAAGTTTAAAGAATTAAAATTGATTAAGGATAAATTTATAAAAGCTTGAAAAAAAATTCCACCATTTTATGCGGCTTGATGAGTTTCAACAAATAAAGAGATAAAAGAAGTTTTAGATTATACAGTGGTAGATTTAGATATTTTTATAAAAATAAGAGAAGTTTTAGATGGTAAAAAATTAGATAAAAATATAATTAAAGAAATAAGAGACGGTTTAGATTGTATAGGGTTAGATTCAGATATAATTAAAGAAATAAGAGACGGTTTAGATGGTAAAAAATTAGATTCAGATATAATAAAAAGAATAAAAGATGCTTTAATAGTAAAATGATTTGATTGAGTTCAAATTTGAACTATAGCAGCAGTATCTGAAGAAGCTTGTGATGGTGATTGAAAAGAGTTTAAAGAAAGACTTATTTGATGAAATCATTTATGAGAAAATACTGAAATTGACACAAAATTCTTTGAATGAGTAGATCAAGCTAAACAAGGTTTTGAAAAGATAGTAGGTGATTTCAACAAACAAATCTTATCAATATTAGACAAAACAGAAATAGAGCAGGAAACTCCAGAAATAAAAAGAGTTAGAGATTATTTATATAAAGTAGTTTATAATGCTTTTTTTGATGAAAAAATAGATAAGTTATCAGACAAAGAACAAGAGTATTATAATAAAATCAAGGAATTTTTTTATGTGAGATATAAATGAAAAACGGATAAAATAAAAAAAGTATTTAGAGATATGTGAAATGCTATGAAATTTTTACAGGAGTTTGAAAAATATGTAAAAGAAAATTGAAAAAAACCTACTATGTTAGTTTTTGATAGTACAGCATGATTTCCAGGTAGAACAAAAATTATTCCTAAAATGTATGAAGTCATTGCTTGAAATGTAAAACCAACTTGATGTACTTGATGTTTAACAGATTGTATATGTGCTTGAAGATGAAGTGTTAGAGAAGATAGATGATCAAAATTTTGTATTTATAATTGGCTAAATTATCTTAATCCTGATAAAAATATAGCATTTTCATGAAGAAGTACAGTTCCATATGCAGAAATTAGACCTATTAGAGATTCAATGGCTTATCTAATGGGAACTTATGTAAAAAGGAAATAATTTGAAAATCATATACTAATCATAAAAAAACAAGAATTAAAATTTTTAATTCTTGTTTTCATACAGTTTTCATACAGTTGGATATTAATATGTAACCGTGTATTATTTATTCTTTAATTTTAAAATTATGAAAAAAATAATTGGTTTAATTGTACTTACATTTGTAAGTATTCTCGGTGTTTCTGCAGCTACTCCAATCGCAGTAGATGATATGGTAACTATTAATGAGTGAGCCTCTATTGAAATAAATGTATTGTGAAATGATACAGATGTTGATAATGATACTTTAATGGTAACTTGAATATTAAATACAACAAATTGAATTTCTATAATTACAACATCTTGAACTGTTAGGTATACTCCTTCTATTGATTTTAATTGAACTTGAAGTTTTGATTATATTGTAAGCGATTGAGTACTAACAGATACATGACATGTAGTTATAACTGTCAATTCTGTAAATGATTCACCAGTTGCAATTGATGATACATTTACTATGACTAAAAATACAACTGCTGTAATAAATGTGGTATGAAATGATATTGATGTGGACTGAGATAACCTAGTTATTACTTCTTTATGAAATATATCAAATTGAACATGAGTAATTACTACATCATGAAAATCAGTTACATTTACCCCAAATATGGATTTTGTATGAAATATAAGTTTTAGTTATGTTGTAAATGATTGAGTTTCGATGGATACATGAACTGTAACAGTAACTATAAGTTCTGTAAATAGTTCACCGATTGCAAATGATGATAAAATCAGTACATTTAGGAATACTGAAAAAACATTTGATCCAAGAACTAATGATACAGATGCAAATTGAGATACATTAACTATTATATGAAAAACAAATTGAACTTATGGTACTGTAAGTTTTTCTAGTACTCAAGTTACTTATAAACCAGATGAAGATTTCTATTGAAATGACAGTTTTACATATACAATAAGTGATTGAAACTGATGAACAGATGTTTGAACCGTAAATATAACAGTTACTCGTACTGATTATCAAGATAAACCAGTTCAAAATATTCAAAAAGAATTTATTGATAAATTTAAAGAACTTAAAAATAGATATAGAAATCAAATGAATAGTGAAGAATATAAAAGATTAAAAAAAGAATTAAGAAATGAATATTTTCTTAAACTTAAGGAAGTAACAGGACAATGAGATCAATGAGAATCTGAAGAAGATGAAGATGAAGATGAAGATGAAGATGACAATAATGTAAAATATAAATATCAATGAAATTCAGCTAAAGAAATGTATAAAGATCAATTTCAAGTAAAATATTGAAGTAAAATTTCTTCACTTGATGATGCTAAATTAAATATAGTTATTTGAAGAATAGATATTTTGATAAATACTATAAATAGTTCAAATGATTATTCAGCACTAACAAAATCTAAGCTAAATACTATGTTGTTAGCTCTTAGAGAATTAATTTTAGAAGAAATGGATGATAGTGAATGAATAATTGATATTGATTCACTATTTGAGTAGTTAAATTATTTATTTAAAAATATCATAGATAAAAAGTAGAATGTAAATAAAAAAACATTCTATTTTTTATAAGAAAAAATCATTTTGAAAAATATTAAACTTATGTACAATTAAAATACTTAATATTACAAGATAAATTTATGTCAATAATTGAAGAATTAGAAAATAGTGTAGATATTGTTGATTTGGTTTGAAAATATGCTAGACTGAAAAAAGTTTGAGCTAATTATAAGAGTCTTTGTCCTTTTCCTGGTCATAGTGAGAAGACTCCTTCTTTTGTTGTCAGTCCAAGTAAACAGATAGCTTATTGTTTTGGTTGTCATAAATGATGATGACCTATTAAGTTTGTAATGGACATAGAAAATTGTGAATTTAAAGAGTCTGTAGAAATACTATGAAACTTGACTGGGGTGAAGGTAAAGTGATTTGAAAATATGAAAGACAAAGAAGTTATTAAAAAAGAAAAAAATCTTTATACGCTTTATAAAGATATATCAAATTATTATAAATCTAGTTTAAAAAGATATCCTGAGATACAAAAATACATAAAAGATAGATGATTAAATGAAGAAAGTATAGATACTTTTTCTTTATGATACTCTGATGATTGAGTAAATTTGTATAATTATTTAAAAGAAAAATGATATGATGATGAGGTAATCAGAGAATCACAAGTATTTTTGGATTTAGGAAATAAAAAAGACAAATTTCTTGCAAGAGTTATATTTCCTATAAAAAATCATAGATGAGATATAGTTGCCTTTGCATGAAGAATTATTAATGCTGGAGAGCCAAAGTATCTAAATTCGCCAGCTTCAAGAATATATGATAAATCAAATATACTTTATTGACTTTTTGAAGCAAGACAAGAAATAACAAAAAAGGATTTTGTTATAATTACTGAGGGATATATGGATACGATAAGTCTTCATCAGTATGGTTTTAAAAATACTGTAGCAGTAAGTGGGACTGCACTAACAGAAAAACATCTCATTTTACTTAAGAGACTTACAAATAAAATCTATCTTTGTTTTGATAATGATAAGGCTTGAGAACAAGCAACAAGACTTAGTTTAGAAATACTTAAAAATAAATGATTTGAAGTAAATATAATAGTTATGGATTGATGAAAAGATCCAGATGAACTGCTTAAATCATGAGTAGATTTCAATGTATTAATAGAAAAAGCAGTCTCACCAGTAGTTTATTATATAAAAAAAAGTCAGTTCAATATAAAAAGCATAGATGATAAAAAAAATACTTTAAAGACAATTTTAGAAGTACTCAAAAGTTATAGTGATAACATAGAAAAAGATTTTTATATAAAAGAAATATCTAATTTATTAGATATTCCTACAAAACTGATTTATGATGAATTAAATAAAATTCCAAATAAAAAAGAGGATTTATGATGAGAAGTTTCTCTCCAAATTACAAGCCAAGATTTTGCTATATCTTATATAATAATTGATAAAAATCATAGAGAACAAATTGGTAGAGAATTGGTATTCTTAGATGATTTAGATTCTATTTTGAAAGATGCTTTAAAAGAAGATAATTTTTTAAATAACTATACTTTAGAGAAAAGAGAATTATATAGATGATTAGCTTTGGAAATGGAAGAGAGATTAACAGCTTTTACAGATGACAAGATAAAAGATGATATAAAAAAACTTTGTCAGAAAATCAACTCTGATATATTTAAAAAAGAATCAGTAAAATTAAAAGATATATTATTAAATGATAAAAATAATTTAGAAGCTTTGATTAAATATAATAATCTAATTAAAAAAGCAAAAGAAATGAAGATAGTGTAGTTTTCTTTACAAATTTAATAAACTAAATAAACTGTCTACTAAAGACTAAAAATTAATTCCTAACTCTAATTTATGTATTGTCCAAAATGTAAAAGTGAAGATACTAGAGTTCTCGATACTAGAATTGTTGAAAATGGTAAATTAGTAAAAAGAAAAAGGGAATGTGAGAATTGTTTTCATAAGTTTACTACTTTTGAGAGAATAGAGTTTCCTAAATTTTTTGTGTTGAAAAATAATTGAAAAAAAGAGTTTTATAATAGGGATAAATTAGAAGATTCTATAATAAAGGCTTGCAATAAAAGATATATAGATTTAGATAAGATAGAACAGATGATTATAGATTTAGAAAACTCTTGGGCATCAAACAAAAAAGCTATTTCAAGTAAGAGAGTCTGAAAAGATATTTTAGAATGATTAAAAAAACTAGATGAAGTAGCTTATATAAGATATGCTTCTGTTTATCATAATTTTACAAATAAAGGAGATTTTTTAGATTTCATAAACAAAGAAAAATAATGCTAAAATTCTAACTTATTGTACTATTAGAGTGAACAATTTTATTGGCTTTAAAAAAGCAAAAATAATGTCAAATTTATTAAAAAAATAATGCCTCAAAAATAATAAATACTAAAGTCAAGTTGATTTTAGTATTTTTTTTTGATTTTTTTAAAAACTATATATAGTGAGTTAATACAAAATATTTTACTACATATAGTTATTTTTATGAAATTCTTTAAAGCAAAAAAAAGAAACGGGAGCTTTGTTACATTTGATGAATCTAAAATAGAAAGTGCAATTAAAAAGGCAATTATTTCAGTTTGATGAGATGATTTTTCTGAAATTTCAGCTTTGGTTAAAAAAGTTACTAAATTATTAGGTAAAAAAGTTTGAGAATCTATTCCTAATGTTGAGGATATACAAGACTCAGTAGAAGAAATTTTAATAAAAGAATGACATGATAAAGTTGCTAAAGCTTATATACTTTATCGTCAAAAGAGAAATGAATCAAGAATTACTAAGGATGTAGCTGTTGATGTAGGTAATACTATGCAAGAATATCTAAATAGATCTGATTGGAGAGTAAATGCTAATGCTAATTCTTGATACAGTTTAGGATGATTAATTCTAAATGTATCTTGAAAAATAACAGCTAATTATTGGCTGAGTTATATTTATCCAAAAGAAATAGGAGAATTACATAGAAATTGAGATTATCATATACATGATTTAGATATGTTTTCTGGATATTGTGCTTGATGGAGTTTAAGACAACTTTTAGAAGAATGATTTAATTGACTACCAAATAGACTAGAATCTGCTCCACCAAAAAATCTACAATCTGTTGTAAATCAGATGATTAATTTCTTATGAACTCTACAAAATGAATGGGCTTGAGCTCAAGCATTTTCAAGTTTTGATACTTACTTGGCACCTTTTATACACAAATATAAAAGACATGTAGAAAAAGAATTAGAAGAAGTAAATGCAAAATTTGATAATGAAGAAGAAAAGAAAAAATATATTTATGATAAGACTTATAAATATGTTGTTCAACAAATGCAAAATTTTATATTTTGATTAAATGTTCCTAGTAGATGGGGAACACAGACTCCTTTTACAAATATCACTTTAGATCTTATTTGTCCAGAAGATTTAAGAGATAAGGCATTATTGCTTTGAGGAATTGATGAATGATATTATGAAAAAAAATACGGAGAATTACAAGAAGAAATGGATATAATAAATAAGGCATTGGTAGATGTATATACTGCTTGAGATGCAAAGTGAAATGTATTTACTTTCCCAATACCAACATACAATATAACAGAAGATTTTGACCGGAATAGTGAGGTAGTTAATTGAGTATTTGAAATGACAGCAAAATATGGAATTCCTTATTTTCAAAACTTTGTATGAAGTCAATTTAAAAAAGTAAAAGATAAAGATTGAAAAACTATTAAAGTAAGAAATGAAGATGCTTATACTCCATGAGCTGTTAGAAGTATGTGTTGTAGATTACAACTTGATTTAAAAGAACTTTTAAAAAGAGGAAATTGACTTTTTGGTTCAGCTGAGATGACTGGAAGTATATGAGTTGTAACTATAAATATGGCAAGAATTGGATATAGTTATAAATGAGATATGGAATGATTTAAATCAAGACTTTTATATCTTATGAATCAAGCTAAAGCTTCTCTAGAATTAAAAAGAAAAGAATTAACAAAATGGTTAGATTTATGACTTTTCCCATATACAAAAAGATATTTACATAGTTTTAGAAATCATTTTTCAACTATTTGAATTAATTGAGTAAATGAAGCAATTCAAAATTTTACAAATGGTAAAGATGATATATCAACAAAACATGGAAAGAAAATGGCATTGGAATTGATGGAATTTATGAGAACACAATTAAAACAATATCAAGAAGAAACTTGAAATTTATATAATTTAGAAGCAACTCCAGCAGAATGAACTACTTATAGATTTGCTCGTGAAGATAGAAAACAAATTCCTGATATAATTCAGGCTTGAACAGAAAGAGCTCCTTATTATACAAACTCTACACAGTTACCAGTTTGATTTACAGATGATGCATTTGAAGCTCTTGATTACCAAGATGATTTACAATGTAAATATACAGGATGAACAGTTTTACATCTTTATATGTGAGAAAAGATTACTGATTGAGAGGCTTGCAAAAATCTAGTAAAAAAAGTTCTGGAAAATTATAGATTGCCTTATATCACTATTACTCCTACTTTTTCTATATGCCCAAAACATGGTTATATATCTTGAGAACATGATTATTGTCCAAAATGTGATGAAGAAATTTGATATACATGAGAAAAACAAGATAAAGAGACTAGAGAAATATATACAGCAAAGAAGAAAAAAGCTTAAAGACAACATACAAAAGAAGAAAAAAACAAAAATCAAAAATACTTAACTAACCTATTTTTATTTTATTAACTTTTATTATTATGGTAGCACCTGCAACAAATTTAGAAAAAACTAACTTACAAAGGACAAGATGTGAAATTTATACAAGAGTTATGGGATATTTTAGGCCAGTTACTAATTTTAATACTTGAAAAAAATCAGAATTTTATTCAAGAACTTATTTTAAAGAATGAAAAAGTTTTAATTCAAATTTTATAGATTGTTATTCTTGTCAAGAATGTTAATTTCAGCCATACAAAAAACCACATTGTTAGATTATCCATGAAAAGTAGCTTGTATAATATTTACTACTTGATGTAATTTAAGGTGTGGTTTTTGTTATAATAGTGAATTTGTAATACCAGAAAAAATATCAAAAATAAAAGACTTTATTCCTGAAAATATATTTTTCAATTTTTTAAAAACAAAAATTTGAAAACTTGATTGAGTTGTGATTTGTTGAGGAGAACCTACAATACATAAAGATTTATATAATTTTTGTAAAAGTATAAAAGAATTATGATTTTTAGTTAAACTTGATACAAATTGACAAAATTCCAAAGTTTTAAAAAACTTGATTGACGATAAACTAGTTGATTATATTGCTATGGATTTTAAAAATTCCTTTGATAAATATAATTTAACAACAGGGGTTACAGAAGATTTAGAAAATTATAAACAAAGTATAGACACGATTAAAAATTCGTGAATCGATTATGAATTTAGGACGACTCTGGTAAAATGAATTCATACAAAAGAAGATATGGAAGAAATTGCTAAAGTCTTATCTTGAGCTAAGAAATATTATTTACAAAATTTTAAGTGATGAAAAACACTTGATAAAGATTTTGTATGAAAAAGTTTCTCTGTAACTGAATTACAAGAATTTAAAGAAGTATGTAAGGTGCATGTAAAAAATGTATTTATAAGGGGGTATGATAAGTAATATACATTAAAATTATTTTTATGAAAAGAGCTGATATAAAAGTATGATTTGCATGTAATAATATGTGCTCTTTTTGTGTACAATGAGATAAGAGAACAAAGTATCCTCCAAGAAGTTTGGAAGACATAAAAAAGATACTCGAAAATGAATTTAAAAATTGATCAAGATGAGTTGTTTTTACCTGATGAGAACCAACTGTTCATAAAGATTTAACTGAGATTATTAGATATGCAAAAAAAATCTGATTTTTACAAATTCAGATACAATCAAATTGAAGAAACTTTGAAAAATTAGATTATGTTAAGGAATTGATTGAAGCTTGAGTTACTGAATTTGGTCCATCAATCCACTGATTTAAAAAAGAAACTCACGATAAACAAGTTTGAGCTCCATGAGCTTGGGATCAAGTTATTAAATGACTCATAAATTTAAAAAATTTAAATCAATTAGTTATAATAAATTCCGTAGTAACTAAATCAAATTACAAAGAAATACCAGAATTAGCATCATTACTTGTAAAATTATGAGTAAATCAATTTCAATTTGCATTTGTGCATATACTTTGAAGTGCAGATAAAAATAAGGATACAGTAGTTCCAAAAAAATCTGAGGCTATTCCTTATATAAAAAAAGGTTTAGATATATGAAAAAAAGCTTGAATAATATGTATGACTGAAGCTATTCCTTTTTGTCTTATGAAATGATATGAGTGGGCAATAGCTGAATATAATTTTATGCCAGAAACTACGGTAGTTGATGCTGAGTATAGAACAGAAAGTTATGCTGAATATAGATGGAATGAGTGAAAGGCAAAAAGAGATGAATGTAAAAGTTGTACTAAATATAAAATCTGTGAATGACCTTGGAAAGAATATCCATTAATTTATGGTTGGGATGAATTTGAGCCAATAAAATAAATGGACAGTTTATATTTTAAAGACTAGTTTAGTTTACAATTGATTTTTTAATTTATCTTCTTTATTAAGTCATTTGTCTACTATATACCTATTTTTTCTTTCTTCAAGGATTTTTTGTTTTTTCTCTTTTATTAAAGAGATGAATTCATAAGGACTCGGTATGAAATGGACTCTTTTTGTATTTTCAGTGTTTTCTGCTTGTTGTTGTTCTATAACTACTGTTCAATAATTAAATATATTTGCTAATAATCAGTGAGAAAAGGAATCTATACCAACTACTCTGTAGAGATCTAAAACTTCTACATCATCCTTTAATAGTAGTGATGATCTAATAAAAATAATTTCTTCATTGGTTATTATTATAATTTTATTTAGGTATTCTATAATATATATTATAAATCATAAAAAAGCATAATTTAGTAATATAAAACAAAAACCAAAAATTAAGTAATTAATAGATTTTAAATTGCTAGAAATAGTATTTCAGTATTTAACTCATATCCAGTACAAAAAAAATGTAATAAGAAGAAAAAAGATAAATTTTGCAATTTTAGATAGAAGAAGTATAAAATGCCTTCTTATTATTATATTATTTTCATATTTTTTTATGTAATGAACCATATTATAATAATGTTAGTATTAAAGTAACTGAGAATATTGTGAGAATTATGAAAAAAAAGGATATTACACTCATAACAAATAAATAATTTTTATGTAAATATAAAACTCATATATTATTTATACATTTATCAGTTAGATATTTTAATCTTTTACTGATAAGTATATATACAATTGATATGATCACAATATAGATAATTATAAAAGTAAATTTAATAAACATATTTCATTTGTACAAGTTATAAAAGTAGCATTATTATATAAAAAAAAGAAAATAAGTAAAATACTTTTTTATACTAAACCTTTGATGTTTTACGATATTTTAATATAATATAATTCATTAATTATAATAATAAATATCCATATGAAATTTAATTTAGATAGTTTAGTTTTAGAATACAATAAACTTGAGGAAGAACTTGCTAACCCAGAGGTTTTTAAAGATCAGAAAAAAGTAAAGGAAGTTGCTATGAAAAAAAAGCAATTAGAAGAATCTGTATGACTTTATAAAGAATATAAAAAAATAAATGAAGCATTGAATGAAGCAGTAGAAATGATAAATTCCTCAGATTTAGAGATGAGAGAACTAGCTTTGATGCAAAAAGAGGAATCAGAAATTAAGATAGCAGACCTTGAAGAAAAATTAAAATTTGCATTATTACCAAGTGATCCAAATGATGAAAAAAATATAATTGTTGAAATAAGAGCTTGAACTTGATGAGAAGAAGCTGCTTTATTTGCATGAGAATTGGCTCGTGCATATCTAAGTTTTGCGGATGAATTATGATTCAAAGTAGAAATAGATGAGCAAAGTGATGCTGATAGTGGTGGGGTAAAAGAAATGATTTTTGAGGTAAAGTGAGAGTGAGCATATAGTAAATTTAAGTATGAAGCTGGTACTCACAGAGTTCAAAGAATTCCTGAAACAGAAAATAAATGAAGAGTTCACACTTCTGCTATTACAGTTGCCGTACTTCCTGAAGTCGATGAAGTAGATATAGAAATTCGCTCAGAAGACATAGAAATGAGTTTTTGTAGAGCTTCTTGAGCAGGTTGACAACATATAAATAAAACAGATAGTGCTGTTCATTTAAAACATATTCCTTCTTGAATAGCTGTGTTTTGTCAGGATGGTAGAAGTCAACATAAAAATAGAGAAAAAGCTTTTCAAATCCTAAGAAGTAAGTTATATGCTTTTGAAGAAGAAAAAAGACTAAAAGAAATTTGAGATACTCGTTTGGCACAAGTTGGATCATGAGACAGGAGTGAAAAAATAAGAACTTATAATTTTCCACAAGATAGAGTAACTGATCATAGAATAGGTCAGAATTTTTCTTGAATTCCTATAATTATGTCTTGAAAATTGTGACCTATTATAGATGCACTAGCGGTTGCTGATCAAACAGAACAATTAGAAAAAGCAAGTAGAGGTAGTTAGGAAAATTTTTATATAAAAAAATATGGTACAAATCTGAACTAGAGAAGAATATTATAAAAAAAAATGAGAAGTAGGTATTTATGGACAAGATAATTGTCCTTTTTGTGATAGAGAGGAACAAAAGTGACAAATAGTATGGGAATGAAAAAATTGGTTTTTAATTCATAATATGTTTCCATATTCTTGAACTGAAAAACATATTATGGCAGTTCCATATGAACATAAACTTTACTCTACTGATTTAAACTGAGAAGAATTACTTGAAATGAAAGATATATATAAATTTGTAAAAGAGTATTTTTGAGAAGAAAATTATTTTTCTTGTACTAGAGAAGCAATGTGAAACAGAAGTGTAGAACATTATCATATACATTTTGTTCCTTGAAGACTACAATGAAAATACCTTAGAAAGATGCTTGAAAATCAAGGATTTCCTATAATTCAAGACTTAGATATAACAAAAAAATATGATTCTAAAAATTTAAATTATAAAAAACTGTGCTTTTAGTGAATTATTTTTTAATTTTAAAAAAAAATTGACAAACATATTTTTAAAAATATACTGCCTTTATATTTATTATGTACTAAATTTTTTATGAAAATAAATAATTTGTCTTTAAATTTCTTTTTCTTCTATTTTAGCAGTTATTTCCTAAAATAGTCTTTTTTGTTGGAACAATAAAAAAAGTAAAGAGCTATTTTAGAAAAAATAGCTCTTTTTTTATTTAATATAAATTTTATAATTATGGTGGTTAAAGATTTCTTGAATTGATGTATAAAAACTAATAATAAAATAAATATTCAAGATATAGATAAAATCTTGAATTCTGGTTTATTAAAGAAAAAATGACATTTCGCAGAATATATAAAAATAGATTGATATATTATAAAAATTTTTCAAAATATTAATTTAACAAGTGATGAATTAGATAGATTATATAACTGATATATAAAATACAGAAAAAATCTTGATTTATTGGGTATTAGAATACCAAAATGATTTATTGCAGATAAGTATGAGGATAGAAAAATTCTATTATTTGTTGATGAATTAATAATAGATTGAAAATATTTAGATTTTGAAGATAAATTGTTAAGAGAAAATGATAATATTTTATTATTAAATGATTGTACAAAAATATTAAATCATTTAATAAAAATATGAGAAAATAAATTAAATATAAAAAAAACTAATTCATTATTTTTAAATTGTTGAGTAGATTTTAAACATTGAAATATACATTTTGATAGTAATTGAGATTTATACCTTTTTGATTTATTTGTTCCAAAGATAAGAGAAAAAAATTGAGAAATATTATATATAGAAAAAATTCATAGATTATCAAGAGAAGTACTTGATTTTATACATTTTAATAAGATTTGAATTATTTATTGGTTTTATTACAAGATTAAAACTCTTTTAGAATGAAAAAAAGATGAATTGGTTAACTCTTTAAAAAATATTGTTATAATAGAAATATTAAATATTTTTAATTGAGATATAAAAGAAGCTAAAAAATATATAGAAATACTAGATACAAATTACCGTGAATTATCTATAGATATATTATTAAATGATTATATTTAATTTTTAACATTTTCTTATGAAAACACTAACTCTTCCATGATCTAAATCAATTACAAACAGAGATTTTGTATTGGCTGCACTTACAAGCTGACAAACTGTTTTAGATTGAATTTTATTAAGTGACGATACTCATCATATGATGAATGCTCTGAAAAGTATATGAATAAATGTTGTTTTAGATTGAAATAAAGCAATAATTGACGGGTGAGTAGAAAAAATTAAATGAGATGATAAAATATTATATCTGGGTCAATCCGGAACTTGTATGAGGTTTTTGACTGCTTTGATTGTACTAAATAAATCTTGAACTATAAATTTAACTGGTGAAGAAAGATTACTTCAAAGACCTATGGGAGATTTGTTTGATGCACTATGACAACTTTGAGTTAAGTTTGAATCAAGTTGAAAATTACCACCAATCAAGGTTTATCCAAGCGATATAAAAACAAATAAAATAAAGATGAACTGAACTTCATCAAGTCAATTTTTTACAGCTATTTTACAAATTGCTCCAGTGCTTGAAAATGGACTTGAAATTGAAGTTATTTGAGATTTGGTTAGTAAGCCTTACATAGATTTAACAATTAATGAATTAAGAAAATTTTGAAGTTATGTAGAAAATCAAGATCATAAGTATTTTAAGATACTACCACAAAAGTATAATCCGTGAAAATTACTAGTTGAGTGAGATGCTTCAGCTTTGTCATACATTGCTTGTTTTTGTGCTTTACACGGATGAACTATAAAAATAGAAAATATCGGTTCAAATTCAAAACAATGAGATTACAAATTTTTAGATGAGATGAAGATTTTTTGATTATCTTACGAAAGTGATGGAGAAACTACAATTATTAAAGCTCCTTGAATAAAAAATATAGATCTAAATAAATACAGAGATTATAAAGTAGATTTTGAAAATATGCCTGATGCAAGTATGAGTTTTATGATTATGAGTATATTTTTACCCGGAAAAACTTTAATAACTTGACTTCAAACTCTTAATCTAAAAGAATGCTTGAGAATAGATGCGATGAGAGATGAACTTAGAAAAATCTGAGTTCAGGTTGAAAGTGATGAAAAAAGTATTACAATATGGAAAATACCTTCTGATTATGAACAAAAATATTCTTCCACTACAAATAAAATTAATATAGAAACATATAATGATCACAGAATTGCTATGTGTTTCGGTACACTAAATACCTTTATTTGAGGATTAAATATATTAAATCCAAATTGTGTAGCTAAAACCTATCCAAAATTTTGGGAGGATTTAGAGGACTTGGGAAATTAGTACTGTCATCCTGAGAGTAACGAAGGATCCCTTTAACCTAGAAAAGTACACTAAACAATGCTTAAGGGATTCTTCGGTAAAAACCTCAGAATGACAATATAACAATAAATATTACTTATTTAACAAAAATATTATGGCAAAAAATAATTGGTTAGATGACGAAGAAGAAGTTACTTTAGTTGTAAAAGATTGTAATTGAAATATACTTCAAAATTGAGATACAGTAATTGCTACAAAAGACATAAAAGTAAAATGAGCTTCTGACATAAAAAGATGAGATAAGTTTCCAAAAATAAAACTTACAGACGATGTAGAACTTATAGAATCAGGAAAAATGGTTTTGAGAACTGAGTTTTTTAAAAAGGTTTAATAATTTAATTTAATTTTTATGAACACACATTGAACACTATTCAAAATAACTACTTTCTGAGAATCTCATGGAAATGCCTTGTGAGTGGTTATTGACTGACTGCCTTCAAATTTTGAGATTGATATGGATAATATAGCAAATGAGCTTGGTAGGAGAAAGCCTGGGCAAAGTGTTATTACAACTCAAAGAAAAGAAAATGATGAAAATTTTGAAGTACTTTCAGGGATTTTTGAATGAAAATCAACAGGACATCCAATCACAATAATCGTGAAAAATGAGAACCAAAAATCAAATGATTATTCAAATATCAAAGACCTTTTTAGACCAAATCATGCTGATTTAACTTACCATTTAAAGTATGGGATAAGAGATTATAGATGAGGTTGAAGAAGTAGTGGTAGAGAGACTTTGTCTCGTGTAATAGCTTGAGCAATAGCAAAACAATATCTAAAAGAAAAATTTGGTATAGAAATCTTTGCTTTTACTAAACAAGTTTGAGAATTCAAAGCTGAAAAAATAGATTATAAATTTATAGAACAAAATATACTTAGAACTGGTGATGAGAAAATAGCTTCAAAGATGATAGAATATGTAGAAGGTATAAAAAATGATTGAAATAGTGTAGGATGAATTATAGAATGTCACATCAAAAATCCACCAAGTTGATTAGGTGAACCAGTTTTCGACAAGATAAAATCAAGATTAGCTTCTTCAATGTTGTCTATATGATGAGCTTTAGGTTTTGAGTATGGAGCTTGATTTGATACAGTAAATCTGACATGAAAAACATACAATGAATGATTCTATAATACTCATTGAAAAGTTTGTTCTAAGCACAACAATTATGCTTGAATTTTGGGTTGAATCTCAACTTGAGAAGATATAATCTTTAGAGTTGCTATTAAGCCAACTTCAAGTATTTATGCAGAACAGAAAACAGTTGATATAAACTGAAATGAAGTTGATTTCCAAATTCACTGAAGACATGATCCTTGTATATTACCAAGAGTTGTTCCTGTAATTGAAGCTATGAGTGCAATTGATATACTTGATTTGGTGTTGTTAAATAATTCGAAGAAGTAGTATATTTAAATAGAAATTATTATGGCTAATTTAGAAACAATAAAATCTGATAAAGAAACTAATCTTCCACATATTTTTGAATTAGAACAATTAGAAGGGAATGGAGACTTATTAATTACTATAAATTTATGTAAAAGTTTAGAGACTTTTCCTAATTTAAGAATATATAATCCTTTTGGTTCTTCTTTAACTCCAATAAATACTTATGAAGCACTTGTATCTTTGAAAAAATTATTAGATTGAGAAGATATAGATATAGAGGTAAAAAATTTTATTAAAGAAGCTACTATAAATAATTTGGAAGGTAGTATAAGTGTAGAATATATAAAAAATGAAAATAAGGTAGTTTTTACTATAAAGCAAACAAAAGAAAATGGAAACGAAAGATTTAAGACGAGAAATGCATCTATAATATTTGTATTAGAAAATTCTACAACAGAGTCAAAAGAATTGGTTATTGGTGTGAAGAAAGAAGTTTTTGATTGTTTAGCTAATTTACAGCATGCAATTTTACAAGATAATAGATTAAATTAATAATTAATAAATTTATGAACGATTTAGAAAATTTTAGAACAGAACTTGATGAAATTGATAAAAACTTGATAGATTCTTTATCTATGAGATTTAAATTGATTGAGAAAATTTGAAAATATAAAAAGAAAAATAATATTACTCCACTACAACAAGATAGATGGCAACAAGTTTTGGATTCTAGAAAAGCTTATTGAAAAGAAAAAGAAATAGAAGAAAGTTTTATAGAAGATGTTTGGAATAAAATTCATGAATATTCGTTGGATATAGAAAAAAAATAAAAGAGTGAAAATAAATTAATTCTTAACTATAACTTTTTATGAAAATCTATTACCAATGATTTCCTTGAGCATATTCTGATAAAGCATCAATAGAAATTGCTTCTGAACTAAAAATTGAAAAAGATAATATATTTTGATTGAGTACATTTAAAGATGTTTTTGATAAAATAAATCATTGAGATATCTGAGTTTTACCGATAGAAAATAGTTATGCAGGTTCTATTTATGAAAATTTTTATCATATATTGTCTGGAGATTATCAGATAATAGGAGAGTTAAATTTAGATATAGATCATTGTCTTTTAGCTAATACAAAAGATATAAAAGATATAAAATATGTTTATTCTCATCCTCAAGCTTTATCTCAGTGTCAAAATTATATAGAAAAAAAATGATTTGAAGTAATTGAATATAGTGATACGGCATGAGCTGCAAAATTTGTAGAAGAAAGTAAGAGAAAAGATATAGCTTCAATTTCATCAGAATTATGTTCTTCTATTTATTCTTTAAATATTTTAGATAAGAATATAAAAGATCAAGAATGAAATACAACTAGATTTTTTGTTATAGTTTCAAAAGAAGTTTTTGAACAAAATAAGAAGAAGTTGTCTTTGAAAAAAAATTGAAAAATCTCTATAACTTTCAAAACAAAAAATTCTCCTTCAGCTTTATATAAATGTCTTGGAGCATTTGCTACTAGGTTTATAAACCTGACAAAAATAGAATCACTACCCGCAAAACAAAACCGTTTTGAGTATATTTTTTGGATAGATTTTCAAAGTAATCTTGATGAAAATATTATAAATGATGCTTTGGAAGAGTTAAAATTTTTTAGTAAGGACTTGGTGATTTTGGGGGATTATTAAAAATTAAATATATATTTATGAAAATCGTAATTATCTGATGAACTTGAGTATTTTGACAGTTTTGGAAAAAATACTTTGAAGAAAAATGATTTGAAGTAATAATTTCTTCAAGAAGTACTACTATAAAGCCAGAGGAAGCAGTAATTCTTTGAGATGTAATTATTTTTAGTGTGAGTATAAGAAATACTGTTAAAATTATAAGAGATTTATTGCCATATATTCCTGCAAATAAACTTATAATGGATTTTACAGGAATAAAATTGAAAGCTAGTGAAGAATTGGCTAAATATACTCTCTGAGAAGTTGTTGCTACCCATCCTATGTTTGGTCCTTGGGCAACATCTCTAGAAAATCAAAATATAGCTTTTGATCCGATAAAAGCTTGAGTTAAATGGGAAAAAATATATAATTTATTGAAACAAGATGGTGCCAATATGATAAATATGTCCTCAAAAAAACATGATGAACTTGTCTCAATTGTTCAATCTGCAGTTCATTTTGTAAATCTACTTCTTGGGCATATACTTAAGAAAAAATGAATAGATATGGGGCAAATTTTGGATATATGAACACCAATTTCTAGGATACAGATGCTTATATTAGCAAGATTTTTAAATCAAAATGCATCACTTTATACTGATATGCAACTTCATAATGATTATTATAAAGAGTCTATTTTACCAGAAATAAAAAATTATGTAGATTTCTTGGAAGGTATAATAAATTCTGGAAATGTAGAAAGTTTTGAAAAAGAATTCAATGATGTAAAAGATCATATGTGAAAAAGTTTTTTAGATAAAGCATTATCTACAACAAATATAATTGATAAGGAAGTTAGAAAATTTTTAAAAGAATAATTATTAAAAATATGTTTGAAAACATCATAGAAGAATTACTTGCTAGATACTTGAGTAATCAAGTATCAAAAGAAACAATCTTGAATGATTTATTTGAGAATGCTTTTTTGAAAGAAAAATATGTAAATGAAATAAGAAGAAGTACAAATATCTGAATAATTGCAAATGAAATTTTTAAAAGACTTTGACTAGTTTGAGTTTGTAAAATAATGGCTATTTGAGATATAGAATATTTCGGAGAATTAAAAACTTCTTGGCAAAATCTAATGAAAAATAGTTTAGCTAATATTGATTTAAATAAACTAGGTTGATATGATTTAAACTGACAATGAAGCGAAAAATTATCTGATACTTTGTATAATTATATGAATCAGTATTATAATTTTTCAGATCAAAAAGGGGAGGTTATAAATGAAATAATTCCTTGTTATGGTGCTACTGATGGACTTGTTATGATTTTGGATGCCCTAAAACAAAAATATTCGGGTAAAAAAATCAATTTTATTTATCCTGAAGCTAGCTTTATGGCAAGTGTAAGTATAGCAAAAACTTATGATTTAAATATGATAGGTTTAAATAAACCTGCTAAAAATAATTTTTTTATAACAAAAGCTCAGATTGATTGAATAAAAAATGAACTTGAAAATAATAAGAATATATATTATTTTACTACTGTTTGAAATCCAACATGAGAAAAAATCTCTGAAAATGATTTGTATGAAATAATGAAATATATACTTAGATTAGACAAAAATCCTATTTTTATACTTGATAATGTTTATGTAGGGTTGTTAAAAAAACAGATTTCAAGCAATATGTTTGAAAAAATCTTTAAAGATAGAGAGATTTTTGAAAGAATTATATTTTGTGAAAGTCTATCAAAAACTCTTTGAACAACAGGTATTAGACTTGCTTGGATTTGGACAGTTAACAAAGAATTAAGCTTATTTTTAAAGAAAAATATAATTTTAAAAAAAGCATGATATTCCAAGGTTTTGGATGGGTTAGTTTGTAACTTACTTTCAAATTTAGAAGAAACCACAAAATTTCAAGAAAAAGAATTTGAATTTATATCTATCCAAAGAATTAATTTTTTAGATTATATCAAACACAATTTCTCTGAGTTTTTTGATTTTGAATCAAGCTCAAATGTAGAAGATAGAGAAGGAATTTATATATTACTTAAAGTGAATCCAGAGTACAATGCTCAGTACATATTTGCAGAAACTCAGATAATATGAGTAAGTATGAAATTAAGTGATTGAGATTATATAAGGTATTCTTTTGGGAACACTGATTATTTTTTCATAGAAAAACTTGACATATTTAATTAAAATACCATAATTATGT
Organism: bacterium; assembly: GCA_024635475.1. Taxonomy (GTDB): domain Bacteria; phylum Patescibacteriota; class Gracilibacteria; order BD1-5; family UBA6164; genus Altimarinus. Next base: position 465,694 of record JAGXIW010000003.1, read on the forward strand.
TTAATATTTTAAATATAATTATGGTATTTTAATGCTTGATAATCAATCAACGGAAACTGCTGAAGAAATAAAAAATAATAAACTCTTTCATAATTATGATAGATTTTTAGATGTATTTTATGAATGTTTTCGAGATAAGGAATTATCTGACCCATGGTGCCAAAAAAATATAAAAAAAAGGGACATTAATGATTGTTGTGCAAATTTATTTCATTTTGCAAAGAGGATAGATTGATTTTATGATAAAGAAACAAGAGTTTATGATATAAATTATCTAGTAAAAATATTTAATCAACATGATTATTATAGATTTTTAGATGATATATGAAATTTTGCTTTAGATTATTTTATTCCAAAATATATAGAAGCTGGAATTATAGATGATAAATTAAAAAATATTATAGAAACAACAAATAATTCGTGGGAAAAGTTAAAAGTTTTATATTATTATAATAAAAAAATATTAGAGTCTAACAATATAAGAAAGGAGCTTGATAATGTGCAATCAGAAGAAGTAAAAATAAAAGTTCTTCAAACTCTAGAGGTTGCTTCAGAAAAGGAAAATCCTAAAATTAGTCTTATATTAATGGCTGAAATTTATAGAGTAATTAGGCACATAAAAAGGATACTAGATATTTCAAAAGAAAGTAATCATTGATTTAAAATAGATTTAAGTAAAATTGATTTTTCTATAACAGATGGGTGAGAAGAACAAGATATTAATTAATAATTTCTTTCATTATCATTTCAGTAATTATTTCTTTTCATAATATTTCATCATCTTTTACACAATTTATCACAGTCCAGTTATATTTCTGGGCTATATTTTTTGCTGTAGCATAAGCATTTTTAAGGTGATTTTCGTCGTCTTCATGAATATCTTTATTTTTATCTCATTTTATGTATTTTCTTTTTTCTTTTTTTTCAACTAGTTTATTTGCTATAATTGGATTTACATCAAGAAATATTACTTTATCAGGTTTTGGAATTCAAAGTATTTCAAACTCAAGTTCTAAAAGCCAGTCTAAAAAGATATTTACTTCTTTTTCTCTTTTTTTCTCATCTTTAAATTGTTCAATAATTTTACCAGCTTGATGAATCATATTTGATGAAACATATCTATTTGCAAGTATGTAATCATATTTATCATATTCTTTTTTTAATTTAAAACTTGAATCAAATCTATCAAGAGCATAAAACAAAGAAGCAGCTTTAGCAGAAATATCTTTTCCATATTTTCAGTTTAAGTATTGTTCCACAAAAAAAGCTCATTTTTTTCCATATCTAGGGTAATCAATCAATTTAACTTTTTTTCAAGAGTTTTCTAAGTATTTTTTTAAAAGTAGTGTTTGAGTTCACTTTCAACTTCAATCTATTCATTCTAGTACTATAAACATAAAATGTAATTAATAATTAATAATTAACAATAAAAATGAAATATTTGTTAATTAAAGATTATTTTAATTATATAGATTTTTTTAAAAAAACTAGTAAAAAATATAAAAAAATAATAATAAAATTACTTATAAAATATATTGATTATTTTGCAAGTTAAAAAAGTAGAAAAAAAAAGTTTTTAATGATATAATTATTTGGAATTATTTACAATATAATTAAAGATAAATGTTAGACAATAAAGAGATCTTAGAAAAAATGGATGTAAGAAAAAATATAGGGGATGTTGTTGATTATGTAAATAGTATATTTGCAAAGGCTTTGGAAAGAAAAGCATCAGATATACATATAGAACCAACTGAATTTTTCTTGCTTATTAGATTTCGTCAAGATTGAGATTTTTTTATGATTGATAAATTAGATAGAGAAAATATTTCACCAATAATAACAAGATTGAAAGTACTTAGTAAAGTAAAAATAGATGAAAATAAAAAGCCACAAGATTGAAAAATAGTATATATGGATAGTACAGATAATAAAAATATAGATATAAGAGTATCGACTTTACCTACATCATATTGAGAAAAAATAGTAATGAGAATACTTAAACCAGATGCCACTTTAACAAATATAGACAAACTGTGATTTATAGATGTAAATCTAGAAAAAGTTAGAGAAGCTTTGAAATCAAGTTATTGAATAATTTTAGTAGCATGACCAACATGATCTGGTAAATCAACAACACTTTTTTGAGTACTAAAAAATTATAATCCATTAGAACACAATATATCAACACTTGAGGATCCAATAGAATACAATATAGAATATGTAAACCAATCACAAGTTAAGCCTGATATCTGATTTACATTTTCAACATGACTAAGATCATTAGTTAGGCAAGATCCAGATATAATAATGGTATGAGAAATAAGAGATAAGGAAACTGCTATTTTAGCGGTAGAAGCAGCATTAACTTGACATTTGGTGTTATCAACAATACATACAAATAGTGCGACAGCCACAATTCAGAGACTGATAAATATGGGAGTTGAAACATTTTTACTTTCCTCTTCTATTAGAATGGTTATAAGTCAAAGACTTTTAAAAAAGATTTGTCAAAATTGTAAGAAAGAAAAAAATTTATCAGAACCTTTACTTAAAAAAGTAAGAGATTTTCTTTATCCTATAATGGATAAATCTGAAGTAGATAGCTTAGTTTTTTATGAATGAGAAGGGTGTGAGAAATGTAATTGATCTTGATTTAAATGAAGACTTTGAATTCATGAAGTACTAATAGTAGAGCCATATTTAGAGGGGATGATTATAAATAAAGCTAGTGCTAATGAAATGACAGAATTAGCTATAAAAAATTGAATGGTAACAATATTACAAGATGCTTTAATAAAAGCAGCTATGGGGTTAACAACAGTTGAACAATCGTTACAACTTATATAATTTATCTTAATTATGGATAGAACTGAAAAAAAAGAATCTTTATTTAAAAAAGTTTGGTTATGATTATCTAATAAACAAGATAAAAATATACAAGATAATATAATAAAAGACCAAAATGAAAATAATCTTAAAGTTATAGATAATAAGATCATTTATACAAAAAATAGAATTGATTTTTATTCTAAAAATGAAGATTATAATAAGGCTTTAGATATGCTTAATAATTTTTATGATAATAATCAAGAAGATGAAAAAGCCATATCTTTTTATAATAAAGAAAAATTTATTTTGGATGCTTTATTGGTTTGAAAAAAGCCATTTTGGAAAAATTTATTTTGAGAAAAAAATAATTATAACGATAAAGTAAAATGAGAAAATTTAAAAAATGAAAAAAAAGAAGCTCCTGAAAATAATCAAGAAAAAAAAGAGATAGAAATTATTTGAAATATCGAACAAAAAATTGAAGACAGCAAAAATGAATCTTCTATTAAAGAAGAGAATACGACCCCTAAAGAAGTTATTGAAAGTAATGAAAATAATAATATAGAAGTTAGTGAAATAAGTAAAGGTGATAAAAATTGAAATGAAGATATAAATATAAATAAGTTAGAAGAAAAAAAATTATGAATAAAACTGAAAATTAGAAATGGTTTAGACGCAAAAAGTATTGGTGTAGAATATAATCAAATAAAAGAAGATTGAAAAAATCAAGAAAAAGTGGAATTGTTAGAACCAAAGATTGAAAATAATGAAATAAAATTGTGAATTCAAAAAAATAAACAAGAATTAAATAATATTAATTTAGTTAAAATTGGACATAATCTTATACAAGAAGAAGAAAATAGTCAAGAAAAAACTGAAAATGTAAATGAAAAAGAAAAAAATAAATTTTTTATTTCTAATATCTTTGGTTTATCTGGATTAAAAGAAGAGAAAACGATAGATTTATTAACTATAGTAGATTTTGATTGAGCTATTAAATGAATTAGATTTTTTATAAATATAAAGGACTGGGTGAAAGCTAAAAGTTGAATAGAAGAGGTAAAACAAAAAGAAGAAAAAGCTTTTAATCTATTGTATGATAAGTTAGATTTACAAAAAGAAAAAAGGAAACAAAAAGATTTATATGATAAAAAATTACAAAAAATACAGAAATTAAAAAATCTCTTAGAGGATGAAAAAAATAAATATAATAAAAAAATAGAAATAGAAAAATTTAGAGTTAAATTTATTCAAATCAAAGAAATGTTAGATGAATTAATTTGATGAAGGAAATACTATGAAGCAATGAATTTGATAAATAGTTTTTTTGAAGAAAATAAGGATAGTATTGCAGTTATAGAATTTTCCAATAAGTGGAAAAATATATTACAAAAAAAGATAAAAAATCAAGAAGGTAGAAAGGAAAAAGAAATATCTAAAAATATTAGAAAAGAAGCAGAAGACCTGATTTGAGAACATATTAATTTATGAAATGAAAATATTAGTACTATTATTGATAAAAAAGATACTAATATAAGTTTATTAGAAAAATTAATTGATAAGTTTAATTTATATAAAAAATTAAAAATTAAATTAAAGGAAAAAAATTTAATAGATGAAATTACTTTTCTTATAGAGAGTCAAAATGAAATTAATGAATTATCTAAAAGGAATAAATTAGAGAATATGCATATGTGACTTATAAAAGAGATAGAAAATGACAGGCTTTTATGATATGAACTTTATGCTAAAATTCTATGAAAAGATAAAATAACAGGTGATACATTTTGATTTATGGAAGATGATACAACTTATAAATTTTTTCTTTGAGATGCAACTTGACATTGAATACAAGCATGACTTATAGTTACTTTACTTACAAGACTGTTTTATAAATTTTCAAAAAATAATTTTTTGGAAAAAATTGTATTTGAAATAAATAATTGATTAAAACAGGATTTAAGAAGTTGAAATTTTATTACAGCGATATTTTTTGAAATAGATAAGAAAAATCTTGATAATATACAGTATATATGAATGGGGCATGAACCTATATTAATATATAGAAAAAGTACAATGAAAATTGAAAAATTGGTAGCATGATGATTAGCTGCTTGAATAAGATTAATAGGTGATATTGAGCAAATAAAAACTCGTAGCATAAAATTAAATGATTGAGATATAGTTTTTGTTTATAGTGATTGAATAGTAGAATCAAGAAATTCAGATAATAAATTACTTTGAATTGATTGATTATCTGATATTTTAGAAAAAATATGTTTAAATTTTACATTATGAAAAAACATTGATTTATATAGTTCTATAATAGAAGAATTGAAAATATATAGATGATGAAGTTCTAATTTTTTTGATGATGCAACTATTTTTATAATGAAAAGAAATACAGATAAGGATTTATTAGATAAAAAATCAGTATATTTAAAAAATTTATCTATAGAGGAGTGACTGTCTAAAAAAAATATACATGAACTTGAATGAAAAACCAAAGAGGAAGCAGAAATAGAACTTCTAAAAATAAGAAGAGAAAAACAATTAAAACTTATTATATCTAATTTGGAAAAACTTTATATAACTTGAGAAATACTTAAGTTAAAACAAGAGGCAATAAGATATATAAAAGAGTGATTTATACACAAAAAAATAAATTTATTTTTAAAAAAAGCTATAGAAAATGAAAGACAATATAAAATAGATTTGAAAACCCAAAAAATGAAAAGTAAATATTCAGTATTGAAAGATTTATTGAAAAAATGAGATTATGATACTGTTATAAAGGAAGCTAATGAAATAATATCTTCTGATTGAAATATAACTATATAAAGTAAGTGAATAATTAATAATTAATTAATGTTTTATGTTTTTTAATGAATTTTACGATAAATATTGAAATTTTGATAATTCTAAATTTTTAACTTTATTAAACAAAGCTAAAAATTTAGAAATAAAAAATAGAAATAGAAGATCATTACATAAATCTGCAAAACAGATAGTTTTATTTAGTAGTGTATCAAAAAAAGAAATATGGGGTTTTATTAATAAAATGTCAATATTTACAAATTCATGAATTGATATAAAATCAGCATTATCAATAGTTATAAAACAAATTAAAAATCCAAAATTCAAGGATATAATTATAGAAATGAAATTAAATATAGATCATTGAATAACAATAGCTGAGACAATGCAACAATATCAAAAAATATTTGATTCTTTAGTAACAGCTCTTGTATGAGTATGAGAAAAAACATGACAATTATGAAGAATTCTTCAAGAACTTGATAAAAGTTTACTTGAAAATATAGAATTAAAGTGAAAAGTTAAATGAGCGATGATTTATCCTATAATCTTGCTTGTTTTAACATTTGCAGTAGTTATCTTTATGATGGTATTTATCGTTCCAAAAATTACTGAAACTTTTACAAGAGCAAATATAGCATTACCAAAGTTAACACAGGTAATAGTAAATGTTTCTAATTTATTCAAAAATGATTTTTTAACTCTTATAGCAATATTTGTATGATTAAATATACTTATTAAATTAATTAAGAAGACCAATGCTGGTAAAATGATGTTTGCAAAAATGGTAATTTGAATTCCTGTTTTTTGATCTATATTAAGACAATCAAATATTATATATTTTATAAAATCATTTACAATCCTTTTGGATTCATGAGTTTTATTACTAGATGCTTTGAAAATATCAAGTGATGTAGTTCCAAATCTTGTTTATAAAAGAGAAGTAATGAGAATAAAAAACGAAGTTGAACTTTGATTACCTATATCAAAATCTCTATGATTGAATTTGGATTATGAAGAAAGTTTATATCTAAATAAATTATTCAATGAAGAATTTGCTTATGTAATAAGTACATGAGAAGAAACTTGAACTTTATCAGATTCTCTTAAAAAAATCTGAGCTAACTATGATGTAGAATTAAAGAGAAAAATATCAAATTTATCATCATCTTTAGAACCAATAATCATCGTTATAGTCTGATTTTTGGTCGGTACTATCGTTGTTGGTATAATGCTTCCATTCTTTGAAATGTGAAAGGTTGCAAAAGAAATTTAAAAAAAATAAAAACTATGTGAATGGATTCCATTCACATAGTTTTTATTTTTGTATAAAATTTGCTCATATTTATATAATATGATAAAATAATATAGTTATATTATTCTAATTTTATTAGAAATGTTAAAAGATTTTTTTTCTATATATATACATAATCAAAACTTGATTTATTGAATAATTTTAGAAATAATTATTATTTTAATTATAGCTGTGATTTTGAAGTATCTTAATACTAAAAGTATTTCTATTTTATTTGAATTGTTATACGAAAAAGTTTATTTATTTTATGAAAGTATACTTGGGGAGATGGAAAAAAAATGGATTAAAACTTATATTGTAGTCTTATTTTTTGTGATATTTATATCAAATATGTTGGGAGTAGTATTAGAATTTGTAGCCCCTATATTTGGAATAGATGAAAAATGAGAATTTATAATGGAACATTATATAACAAACCCGACTTTAAATCTAAATTTTACATTAGCATTATCTATAAGTAGTATTTTTATGTTACTTGTTATACAATTTTCTAAATTATGATACAAACACTTTTTTCTAGAGTATTTACCAGTTTTTTGAAAATGATATATTTTTATGGAAAGATGAAAGTTGAATAAATATATTTATTACTTTTTAAACTTCTTTGTAAAATTATTTGATATAATTTTGTCTTTATTTATATCTATATTAGAAATAGTTTGATTGCTTGCAAAAGTTGTTTCTCTAGCTTTTAGATTATTTGGTAATATGGTTTCTTGAAGTATTTTGGTCACTATAATAATTATAAGTCTATCCTTAAGCACAAAAGAATTAACATCTTTTCTTTGAGGATTTAGTTTTCCTATAATTTTACCCATTTTTATATATCTACAAGAGATTTTGATTGCTTTGGTTCAAGCTTTTGTTTTTCCTTTGCTTGTATCTATTTTTATAAAAACTTCAACATCACATTGATAAATATTAGTTAATAGGTAATAATTTTTTATTGTTTATTATGTACTATTTATCATTTAATAATATTAATTATGGAATTAAATTTACAAGCTATAGGAGTAGTCTTTAGTATAGGTTTAACTTGAATATGAGCATCTTTATGACAACTATTGCTTACAAGAATGGCTATGGATACTCTTGGGAAAAATCCTAAAATAGGTAAAGAAATACTTATCCAGACAACAGTATGAATAACTTTGATAGAATCGATAGTTATCTTTTGATTACTAGTTGCATTTAAGATATTAAATACTGAAATTGATTATGTAACAGCTATAGCAGCTTGATTATCTATATGACTTACTTGATTTATAGTATGACTTGGAGAATGAAAACTTATGGCAACATCAATAGAATCACTTAATCGTAATCCAGAAAATAAAAACCAAGTTTTGATGTTTATGATTTTATTTGCAGCACTTTTAGAGTCTGTTGTTATATTTGGTTTACTTGTTTCTCTTAGTCTACTTAAGTAGTTTTTTTAAATTAAATTCTTATGTTTGAAATAGACCCATGATTAGTTGTAGCTCAAATATTAAATTTCTTAATTATGTTTTTTATATTTAAGAAATTTGTATCAGATAGTATGAGTGATTTAGTTTTGGAAAGAAAAAAATCATTAGAAAAGCTTTTAAGTGCAGATTTTTATTATGATGAAAAAATAAAAAATGCAGAAAAACAAAGACAAGAAATATTGGATAAAGCTCGCATAGAGTCAAAAGAATATGTAAATCAAAGTCAGGAAATAGCATCAATAAAATCTCAAGAATTAATTCAAAAAGCAAATAGCGATGTTATGTATATTCTTGATTCATGAAAAAAAGAAGTAGAAAAAGAAAGAGTTGATATGCTTGAAGAAATAGAAGAAAGTGCATTAAATTTATCACTAGAATTAAATAAAAAATTATTTGGTAATACTTGCCAAAATAGTTCGTTTGTAGATAAACAAATAAAAAAATAATTCAATTTTTATAATTCATTAATAAATCCTAAGAAATATATTTCTTAGGATTTATTTTTTAATATTCATTCATACAAAAGTTGAAATTTGAAATAAAAAGGTTAATATGTTTTAAGGGTATTTTTTAATATTATAAACTATGAATTATTTACAAAAAATGGCTAGTTTTACTGAGGATAATCTTCCTTCACTTGATGAGGTTGTTATTTGAGCTTTAGAATTATTTGAAAATAATGAAATAAAAAAACTTGATGTAAGTGAATTCAAAAAACCATTAATAGCTTGATCTGGTAATGCTATAGTGACAGCAAGAAATATATTTTCTAAGATTGATGCAATCTTTTGTGATGAAACAACAATAGATGATTGTTTAAATAAAGATATAGATGGACTTATTATTTGTTCTGCTTCAGGAGAAAAACATGCTATAATCTTTGCTGAAAAAGCACTGAAAAAATGAATCAAAACAAAGCTTCTTACCTGCAATCCCAATTCAACTACTTCAAAAATTATTTGAAAAGAAAATACTGTTGTAACTCTTAAAAATAGAGAGCCGTATACTTACAATACTTCAACTTATATGTGATGGATATTTGCATTAACTTGAGAAAAAGTAGAAGACATAAAAAAGTTTATTGAGAATAATATAGATAAAGTATTAAAAAATGTAGATTTTTCTAAATATGATTCATATCTATTAATTACTCCTGATAAGTTTTCTTGAATTAATCAACTTTTTTCAGTTAAATTTATTGAATTATTTTGAAGAAAAATAGCAAGGGATGTATTTTCATATGAACATTTAAAACATGCTATAACTGTTGTTCCAAATAATAAGGAATTGGCTATATCTTTTGGTAAATGAGAATTTTATTTTGAGTGAAACCATATAAATTTTCCATTACCATTAGATGCTGATTTATGAGCTATGATTGCAATAGGATATTATGTAATTTGAAAAATCCAGAATTCTCACCCACATTATTTTAAAAAAAGTATATGAAAATATATAGAAAATGTGAATAAAACAGATTTTTGAAAATGACTAAAAATTATAGTTGAGTAAATAATGTATCGCTTATATTCTTATATATTGTAGACTGTTTAAAATAATTAATGATTTAACTAATCTCATAAATTTATTTTATAAAAAACAATTAATGAAAATAGCATATATATACAACAATAAAAATAATCATAAAATGTCAAATGGGGCTCATTATATAAATGATCTTATAGTTTGTAAGCTAAAGGAAAATTGAGTTGATGTAAAAAGTTTTTTTCCTAGATTTAGCTTAAAAGATATTCCGATAAATTTTGAATGAGTAAAAAATATTTTATTTTTTTATTCACTACTTGAAAAAAAAGATAAGATTTTAAAATACGATATTATTCAATGAACAACTTATACTCCTTTGGCATTTATGAGCTTTCCAACACCGATTATATCACACTTTGGTTCGACTACAATTGGTTTTTTAAATTCTGTACCAAAAACAAATTGTATTGAAAATGAATGTCAAAATATCTTAAGAACTTTAAATAAAATATGAATCATCAATGATGTTGATATAAAAAGTTGAAAATCATTAAATGATATAGCTTCTATAGAGAAATATGCCGCACAAAAAGCGGATTATATAATTGCAACTTCTAAAGTCGTCAAAAAAGATTTACTCAAAATATGAATTAAAACAAAAAAAATCATTGTAATTCATAATGCAATAGAAGATTATTGGTTTTTAAATTACAATAAGATATTTCTTGCAACACCAAAAATTATTTTTCTTGGAAGAATTGGAGAGGATCCATTCACTCTTAAATTAAAATGATTAGATCGTCTAATTTATCTTTATCAAAAATTTCCTAAGATTCAAAAAATATCGATAATTAGTTCAAACAGCAAAAAATTGATAGAATATTTGAAAACAGATATTGAAAATAACAATGTTGAAGCAAATACTATAAAAGAAAATATTCCTAAAATATTAGCTAATAATTCAGGTAGCATAATGCTTGTAACTTCTCGCTACGAATGATTTTCTTTAAGTTTGGTAGAATGAATGTCACAATGACTTATTCCTATCTGTTTTCCTGTATGAGTAGTTCCTGAGATAATTCGTAATTGAGAAAATGGCTTTATAATAAATGATATATATGAAGCTGAAGAAAAAATTCAATATATTCTTGATAACAATAATATTAGAAAAAATTTATCAAAAAATGCAGAACTCACTGTAAATCAATTTAAATCAGAAATTTTAGCCTCAAAACTTATAAAATTATATAAGAAAATACTAAAAAAAGAGAAAGTTTAAATAAATTAAAAATCTAATTTTTTCTAAATCCTAATTTTAAATCATTTCATTTTCAAAGTAGACAAGTTCCAAAAGAAATTTTGTGTGATCAATATCTTGTATTTATATTTTCAATAGTTTTATATAAATTATAATTATTTTCTTTTCATCTTAAAAGTCAATCAAAGATATTTTTTTGCTGTGGTAAATAATTTCTTAATTCATTAAAAATTATTCAAGTAGAACGGTATAGAAAACTCTCGTTATAATTACATTCAAATAATTTAATTAAAGAAGAAAATATAATATTTCTATTATTTGTATGCTCTTGTAAATTGAATTCATATATAAGAGTTTGAAAATTCTTTGTTCTAAGTAATAAAGCAATTTTTCTTATTTCTAGATTTTTTTCTGTTAGTTTTTCAAAAAGCCTTTCAAAGTTTTCGATAAGTTGAATAAATAAAAATTTTTTGTCAGAGCTTATATGATGATTAAAACTTCTAGTTCTAGACATAGATTTTATTTCTTTGGATTTTTTTACGATAAAAGCATTTACTCAAACGAGTTCCAACCACAAATCAGTAGCTGTTTTTCAGATTTTATTTTTTAAATCCCAAAATCATAATCATACAAAATCATAGATACTTTTTGCTTCACCTCTAAGTTTATTTTGGTGTGATTTTCATATAAATGGTATTTTTGATATATCTAAATTTTTAAAAAGTGTAATTTCTTTTTCTTTATCAAATCATATATAAATTCAAAAAGGTTTATTTATTTTTGAAAATATTTTCGCTTTGATACGAGTATCAGCACATCATATACTTACGGGAATTCAAATTTCTTTTAAAATATTTTGTTGTAAATTTTTTAAATATGATTCTAAAGACAGTTTATAAAGTTCTGGTAATCATGTTATTTCACAAAAAGCTTCATCAATAGAAAAAGGTTCCAAAGTCAGGGTACAATCTTCTAAATAATTAAATATCTCATCACTAATTTTTTCATAATAAGAATGGTCTCCATGCAAAAAAAATCAATTATTTCGAAGTATCTTTTTTGCCTCCCAAATAGGAGTTCATGTTTTGATTCATAATGCTTTACAATTATATGTACAAGCAACAATAATCTGCTCTCATACACAAACATGTTTTCATCTTAAATTAGGATTTTTGAGTATCTCACATGAAGCAAAAAAACTATCACAATCCAGATGTATAAATACTTTTTTAGATTTTCTTAATAGCATGATTGTATAAAAATATAATGGTATATATAAAGTATATAAACATTTGTAAAAAAGTAAAATAAAAAACTCTTATAAAATAAATATATAAGAGTTTTTTAAAATGTTGGAATTATAGAAAATAAATTATTATTCTCAACTTCCTGTAACTATCTTTTGTTTTTTAAGAATGAACTATTTAACCGAAATTTTATCATAAGTAATTTTATAAACTACTCCTTTTTTATCATCTGTAACGAATGCAAGTCATCCTGGAAAGGTAAGTATATCAACTGGACGACCAAGACCACTACCTGCCTCATCTAACCAACCATAAATAAAATCTTCTATTTTTTCAACCTTTCAATTATCATCAAGTTTTATATGTACTATCTTATATCAAGTTGGCTCACTTCTATTCCAAGATCAATGATATGATACTAGTAAATCATTCCAGTAATTTTCTGGCCATCATTCCTCAGGTACAAAACTAAGTCACAAAGGAGCACTATGTGCTTGTAGATCAATATGTGCAGGAATTTTATCTAGACATGGATTTCTTATATAAGTTTTTTTATCAAATTCACTATCATGTATATTTTGCCCATAACAAATTGGCCAACCATAATCATTTCATTTTTTTATTATATTTATTTCATCGGGAGGGATATCATCTCATAAATTATCTCTTCACATTTCAGTTGCCCACAAATCTCAATTTATTGGATTTGTAGCCATAAATACAGAATTACGAAGTCAACTTGCAACTTTTTCGAAGTTGCTTCAATCAGTATTAACTGAGTAAATAGTAGCTATTCTTTCATCTTGTTCAATACAAGTATCACAAGTTGATCATATCGATATATATAATTTGTCATCAGGACCATAGAGTAATGAACGAGTGAAATGTCTTCATCACTCAGGCAAATCAATTAATTTGGTAGGTTTAGAATCAGAATAAAGTGTTAATTTCGATAATTTATCACCTTCAGCATAATATAGAGTTAAACCATCAGGGCTCAAGGCTAATCAGTGAGGATTCTTTAGGCCTTTTATAATATCAATTTTATTCTTAATAACTCAATTGGAATTTTCTAAAAGAGTGATTATTCATTCACTTGTACGACTTAATAGATAATTTCATTTTATATCTGGTCATATCAAATCTCTAGCTCATGATAGTTTGTCAGCAAAAATAGAAATAGTAAAATCTGTAGGTACTTTTAAACCTAAATCGGTTTTATCTATTCAATTATATGTTAGAGTTTCTTTTGTAACATCTTGTTCCTTTGTCTTGTTACTTGTTCAAGTATTTGTATCAATTATACCTGTATTTGTGTCTTTAATAGTTGGTTTCTGAGAATTCTGATTATTACAACTTGTTAATAAACTAATTAACATTATTGTTACAATTAATTTTATTTTAATCATATATAAATAGTTAAAATATAAAAAATTTGTAAAAAATAGGTTAGTTGTTTTTAAGAAATAAAATATTATATTTGCTCTACGATTATAATTTAAAATTAAATAAATTCAAATAAAAAGAGGATTTTAATATTTAAAACATATCTAATAATATTTGTAATTATAATTTTTTTTATATAATATAAAATAAATAAATTTTATTATCTAATATTATTAAATTATGTTTAATTTAAAAAAATATTATATTATAATTTCTTTAATCTTAAGTTTATCATTATTGGGCAGTTGTTCAAATTGAACTCAAGATACTCAAAATACTAAAATTAATACAGGTGTAACTGAAGTTTCACCAACAGATACAAGTTCAACTTGAACTCAAAATACTCAAAGTAATACTGGTGTGACAGAAGTTTCACCAACAGATACAAGTTCAAATCTTGTTACAAATATAAATATTAATATAAAAGATTTTTTATTTAATCCAGAAAGTGTTACGATCAAAGTTTGAACAATTGTAACATGGACCAATGAAGATTCAGCTCCTCATACTGCTACTTCCGGTGGCAATTTTGATTCTTGAAAATTAAATAAATGAGATTCATTTAGTTTTACATTTCGTGATGTAGGTAATTTTGATTATATTTGTACTTATCACCCAAATATGAAAGGTAAAATAATTGTTGAAAATTAAATTATAATATTAAAAATATTATTAACTAAATTTAATTATAATCTTTTTTTATAATCTTATTTTTTACTATTATTAATGTTAGTATTATTAAAATAATGTAACTAGTTAATATTATAAAAAATTCAGTTTGTTTTGATATTATTCAAATTAAAGCCCATATAAATACTATAGAAGTAACTAAAGAATTATATTTTTTAATAATTATATAGTTTATAATTCATCATATTATTAATGATATTACTCATAAAATAACTGGTTCTGAATATATGTTTGAATAAACTAAAAAAATATGAGCATTTGCTATACTAGCTACTAATATCCATCAAAAGAATAAATCAGATATATTTTGAAATACAACATTTTTTTCTCTATTTATTGACAAATATCAAAGTATTGATAGTAATATCATCATTATTATTAGACTAACTCAAATATAATTATAATGCCAAGGGAATAACCATAATGCAGATATAATTTGAGCACTAATTAATAATAAAATTTTGTTTTTTTTAATTTTAATATTTTTAGCCACCATATAAATTCATAAAAAAATCCAACTCAGATATATAATACTCCAAATTGAAAAAGTAAATCATGCGGGGGTAATAGATGTTGAATATAAATTTGAGATGTCCGCTTGGCTATTTCAGTTTAATGGTAATATTGATAAATATGATGTTAATCAAATTGAAATTATTGAAGAAATTATAAATATATATTTTTTCATAATTATTTTTTATAAAAATAATATAATTATTATATAGATTTTAATATAAAAGTACAAAATAAAAAACATAACAATTTAAAAGTTATGTTTTTGGCTTAAAATAGATATTGGTACTCCTATGGGGAATTGAACCCCAGTTCCAGCCTTGAGAAGGCCATGTCCTAACCACTAGACGATAGGAGCAAAAAATAGAATTTTAGACTAGCAAAAAAAACTAATCTAAAATTCTATTTTAATTATTATAATTTAGCAGCAACATCTGCTTTACTCATACCATGTATATCAGTAGTAACTCAAGTAGCTCTAGCTGTACCATCTATGATTTTCATAGCTCAAGCTAGATCTTTTGCATTTAAATCTACTATTTTTTGTGTAGCGATTTCTTTTAATTGATCAAAAGTTAGGTGTCCAACTTTATCTTTTTGAGGGATTTTTGATCAACTTGCAAGACCTAATTTAGCTTTTACTAAACCTGATGCAGGTGGTTCTTTTACTACGAAATCGAAACTTTTATCTACATAAACTGTGATAACTACAGGTAGTATAACTCACATTTTATCTTTTGTTCTGTCATTGAATTGAGCAGTAAATTGAGGAATTGGTACTCAATGTTGTCATAAAGCAGGTCAAACCGGAGGAGCTGGAGTAGCTTGTCCTCACTTGATCTGTAACTTTATAAATGCTTTGATTTTTTTTGCCATATTTATACAATTAATAGTTAATAATTAATAATTTTTGATTATTAATATTTTATAATAAAAAAATTTGTGTAGAAGCTCACAGCCCGTAGTTTATTTAAAAAAAACAAAAAATCAATTTTTTATTTGATTTTATTTATTTGCTTTATATAATTGTAAAATATAGAAAGTGTAATAATAATGACTCCAAAAAGTATTTTTTTTACTTTTCTACAATTTAACTTTTTAACTTTAATTTTTATGGATTTAAATAAGGCTCAGGTAATAGGAAGAGTTACAAGTGATGTAGAACTTAAAACTACTCCAAATGGACAAAATGTAACTAGTTTTTCAGTTGCTACAAATAGAAATTGGGTTGATGGAAGTTGAATGAAACAAGAACAAGCAGAATTTCATAATATTGTAATTTGGGGAAAACTTGCTGAAATAGCTAGTCAATATCTACAAAAATGAAAAAAAGTTTTTTTAGAATGAAGATTACAAACTAGAGCTTGGGAAGCACAAGATTGAACAAAAAGATATAAAACAGAGATTATAGCAGACAATATGATTATGCTTGATTCAGCATGAGCTCCTAATCAATCACCTGCAGAAACTATGGGGAATAATGAAACTCCAGCAATTAAAAAAACAGAACCAAAAAAAGAAGAAGAAATTAATATAGCTGATATTCCTTTTTAGTATTTTAATTTTTGATTTTAAAGAAAAATTATATAAACTATTGTTTATATAATTTTTTTTATTTTTATGAAAGTAGCAATAGTTTGTGATTGGATAAAAGATTTTGGCTGAGCTGAAATTGTATTATCAGATTTACTTGAGATGTTTCCAAAAGCAGATATATACACATCTGTATTTTTTCAAGCAAATAATCCTATTTTTAAGTGAAGAATAATAACTACTTCATTTATACAAAAAATTCCTTTTTTAAATAAATCTCATAAATTGGCACTTACTTTAAGACCTCTTGCTTTTGAAAGTTTTGATTTTAGAGATTATGATTTAGTTATATCAAGTTCTTCAGCTGAAAGTAAATGAGTAATTACAAAACCAGAAACTTTGCATATTTGTTATTGTCATACTCCAACTCGTTATTTTTGGAGTCATTATCATGAGTATATAAATATGATGGAATTTGGTATATTAAATCCCATTTGAAAATGGTTAATGCCAAAAATAGTTCATAAATTGAGACAATGGGATTTTGTAGCATCAAAGAGACCAGATTATTTTATTGCAAATAGTGAAAATACTGCAAAGAGAATCAAAAAATATTATAATAGAGAATCTAAGGTTATTTATCCTTGAATTGATTTAAAAAGTTTTAAATTAAATAAAAAAGAAGATGAATATTATCTTTATGTTTGAAGATGTATTCCTTATAAAAAATTTGATTTGATAGTAGATACTTTTAATGAAAATGGAAAACCTCTTGTTTTGGTTACAAATACCTCAAATAAACTTTACAAAACTCTAAAAGCAAAATCAAATAGTAATATAAAATGGTTTATAAATGTCCCAAGACAAAATATCATAAATTTGTATAGTAATGCTAAAGCATTTTTATTTCCTCCAGAAGAAGATTTTGGAATCGTTCCTATAGAAGCACAGGCTTCTTGACTTCCAGTTATAGCTTATAAAAAATGAGGAGCTTTGGAATCTATTATAGAATGAGTAACTTGAATTTTTTTTGAGGAACAAACTGTGGAAAGTCTAAATAAAGCAATAGCAAAATTTGAAGAAATGGAGTTTGATTATAAAGAAATAAGGAAACATAGTGAAAAATTTAGTAAAGAAATATTTAAAGAAGAGTTGATGAAATTTATCGAAGAAAAAAATAAAAAAGCTTTTACTTTAGTAGAACTTATAGTTGGTATAACTATTTCTATGCTTTTGATGTTGTCTGTTTCTATTTTTGTTACTGACGGAATAAAAAATATCACAAATCAAAAAGTATCACTTGAAAGTGATTTAGAAATAAAAGAATTTACAAAAGATATTTATGAAAATCTAGATGGGTTAGATAAAAATTATGCAGTAACAAATACTACTTCGGGAGTATTATTTAAAGTAAATAAAAATTATGATAAATGATGATTTAGCTATATTTGAGAGCTTTCTTTAGATAAATATTATTGTGCAAGTTGAAGTGAAAATGAAAAAACAAATCATATAATTACCAAAACTTTTATTCCTTTTGAATGAGAGTGATGAGATATATTTGCTTGAAAAAGTTTTAGTGGTTGATGAATAGAAACAAATATGTTTTCATGAACTATAAATAATTCATGAATTTTATTCTGACCTACTGATGTGGCTTTTAGTTGAACTATTTGATATGTTTCAGATACTTTATGACATAGTATTTATAGATTTAACACAGCTACATTTTGAAGTTTTGTAAAGATAGCTTGAAAAGAAGTTTTTTGAGATGAATTTATTGATCGAAGTTATTGAACTGGAATATATTTAAATAACCCAACTTGACTTGAATATGCTACAATTTGATGAACTTGATATTTATTTATAAGCGATACTTTAAATGATAGGATTTTGTATCTAAATTTAAGTAATAATAAAATAAGCAAATTACTTTGAAGGGAAGAGTGATTAAAAGAACCTACTTGAATTTATTATGATAATACTGAAAAAACTCTTTTTATAGCTAATTCTTGAAAAAGAGAAATATTGTCTTATTCGTCAAGTTGAAGTTTTGTAGATAATATAAATTTAAGCTTTACTCCAAAAAATAATATATCACCAGTCAATAAACTTGAATTTTCTTTTTTATTTTCTTCTGGTAGTAATAATCCTATTCTTACAAGTCCAAGTGGTACATGAAGTTTTATTTTTACAAATTTAGCAGTAGAAGAGGATTTATATGAAACTTGATCTAGTTATACAGGGACTTATCATTTTGTGAAATATTTAGCTCCAGAAACCTCACAAATATGATGTAGTAATTGAATATATAAAATTATTTCTTGAAGTCCAGTTAAATGTACCAATACTTGAACTTGAATACTTTGAACTTATGTAGATAAAACTTTTACTTGATGAACCAATTATAATATAAGCATAAATACTTTATCATGAAGTAATTTTTCAAATCCTTGAGCTTATTATACGAAATTAGATTTTTTAAGTTGAAGTACAGTTTCAGAAACTTATTATTTTCCATATTTTGTAAAGTGAGACAATAATTTGTTTACAAAAAGTGACAATATATTGAAAACTGTTACATGATCTCTATGATACCCAACTTGAATTTATGCAAATTGAAGTAATCTAGTTTATAATGATTTTACAAAAAGAGAATTGGTAAATATAACTAAAACTTGAAGTTTTGTATCAAGTTGAAATCTAACTCCTTTAGATTTTTCTAAATTAGCATTAAATAGTTACACAGATACGATACTTTATCCTCCGATTAAAAATTATGATATAAAGTATGATAGTGTTTCAAAATTAATTAATATTTATTTTGAATATTATAAAAATTTTTCTTGTTATAGTGATGAAAATAAATCAAATGTAAAAGAATTTATATTGAAAAAGAATTTAAAATAATAAAAAACTTTGTTGGTACAAAGTTTTTTTGTTTGGGTGATTTATTAAAGGTCAAGATCAAAATCTAATCTTGATATACATAATTTACTCATTCTTTTATTACCAGATAATCAGGATTTTCTACATTTTCCATATTTTCTATACTTTCCATATTTTCATTTTTTATCCCATCTATACTTTCTAGATTTGCTATTTTAACTTCTAGTTGTTCTTTTTCAATCATTAGATTTTTCTTTTCTTGTTCTAGTTGTCTTATACTAAATCATTTTGTAGCATTTGCATTAATTATCCAAATATAATAAATAAGTAAGATAAATATGAAGCTTATCATAATAACATAAGTAAAACTTATGTCATATTTTATATCTTGTTTTTCTTTCCATCTTTTAGATATAAATGGTAATTTATTTTCACTTAATATTAGTTTTGGATACATTTAATTATAGTGTTAAATGTTAAATTATTTTTACTGCACTTCTTGCTTTTGCACTTCTTGATCTTGGGTTTAAATATATTTCTTCATTGCTTGGTAAAATTGGTTTTTTTGTTAATATTTGTATTTGTTTTGTATGTTTACATGTGCAGATTATATCACTACAGATACAATCTCTACTTTCATTTCTAAGTATATTTTTTACAACTCTATCTTCTAAAGAGTGAAAACTTATTACAAAAATTGTTCAAGTTATCTGTAATAAATTTATAGCATCTTTTAGAGATTTTTCTAGATTTTCTATTTCTTTATTTGTTTCTATCCTAAGGGCTTGGAATATTCTCATTTTTGTCTTTGGAAAGCTAGTAGTTTCATCTATCAAATCGGCTAATTCCTTTGTGGTTTTAAATCTAAATCCTGTTTTTCTCTTTTCTATTATTTTTAAAGCTATCTTTTTACTTGCTGAGTCTTCTCAGTAATCTCTAAAAATTCTTATAATATCTATTTCTTTGTAAGTATTTACAATGTGCGATGCTGGAAATCAAGTACTTGTGTCAAATCTCATATCTAGAGGTCAATCAAATCTAAAGCTAAATCATCTTTCAGGTTCATCTATGTGTAAGCTAGATATTCATAAATCATAGTAAATTCAAGTTATCTTGTCTATATCAATTTTTTCTAATTCTTGTTTTAAATTAACAAAGTTAGAATTTATAAAAATCTTCTTAACTTTTTCATTAACTTCCTCTAAATTTTCTTTTGCTAATTTTAGATTTCTAATATCTGCATCAAATCATATAAATATATCAGAAGGATTCATTTTTTCTATTATCTTTTTTGCATGTCATCCAAGTCATAGAGTGCAATCAACTATTATATTTTGCCTATTTTTCTCTATCTTTATAGAAGAAACTAATTCTTCTAAAAGTACTGGTATGTGTAATTCTTCCATTTTTTAGCTAGTTTTGTTAAAAATATGTTAATAACTAGATTTTCTTCTCTATAAATAAGTGTTTTCTTAAATAGTTGTATACTTTTTTTTTCTTTTGTCAAAATAAAGTAAAAAAACGACTAGACAAATTTGAAAAAATATTTTTTTCTTTAAAATAGGCAATATTTTTTTGTTTTTAACAAATTGTTAACTATTTGAATTTAAGTTACAAAAATACTGTATTTTTACTTAATTTATGACATAAATTTTGTTAAATATTTTTTTATTTTTTATAAATTTGAATATTTTTTTCTAAATTGACTAATTTAATTGTAATTTATGTATTAAATATTGACTTTTATTTGACACACATTATAAAATATATTAAAATATTAGTAGATTAATAATTTAATTACTAAAAATTATGGAAGAAATAGAAAAAGAAAAAAATGAATTAGGTGGGGGATTAAAAATTATATCTTTAAAAACAAAAGTAAATCAATCAATTGCTACAATTGCTGAAGAATCAACTGAATTAGCTAAACAACCTGAGAATCAATCAATTGCTACAATTGCTGAAGAATCAACTGAATTAGCTAAACAACCTGAAAATCAACAAATTGCTACAATTGCTGAAGAATCAATTGATATACATGAACAACCTGAGAATAATTTAATCATAGAAAATAATACTGAAGAGCAAAAATTAGAAGATACACCAATTTCAAGAAAATTTGTAACTATAAAAAAAGAAGCAGATTTGCCTATATGATATAATACTACAGGTTTAAATGAATGAGAAGAAGATAATACAATTTCTGAAAGTCCAGTTTCAGAGTTATTTGTAAATTATGTTTCAGATTTTCATAAAAATGAAAAAACAATAATGCAAAAAATTAGGCACTTCAAAATGCTTCCTAAAACAAGTATTTGATTTCTTTTTACCATAATTATTATCACGGTTTCTATTATTGCTGTACTTATGAAGGTAGATCCTAATATTCATTCTTTAGATAATTACAAAGCAAACTTTTTTTTATTAATATGAAAAGAAGTTAGCATAGATTTAACAAATAATTGAGCTTGAAATGTACCAGCACAAACATGAGTTACAACTACATTAATAACAGATAACACACAAACATGAGTTACGAGTACATGAATAATAGAAGGTACACAAACATGAGCTATAAGTACATGAATAATATTAGATACACAAACATGAGCTATAAGTACATGAACAACAGAAAATACACAAAAATTAGTTACTAGTACATGAGTAATAGAAGAAGAAAAATTTTTGATAAAAGAAAAATGGTTAAAAATAAATCCAGCGACTTTTATAAGACAAGATGGAAGTAGGGAATATTTTTATAAATGAAAATCTTTTTCTAAAGAGCAATTACAAGATGAATTAAGAAATGAAGTGAAAATTGAAATAGATAAAAAAACAAAAGAATATCTGAATAAATTATATATCAAGTAATTAATAAAAAATACTTATTTTCTCAAATAAGTATTTTTTTTATTGCTATTTTTATGGTATCCCCAGTAGGAATCGAACCTACATCTGCCCCTTAGGAGGGGGCTGTTCTATCCGTTGAACTATAAGGACAAAAGGTAATATAAGAAATCTAAATTAGACATTTATAAACCATATAACTATACTAATTATAACAAGTATAAGTATAAAAACTATAAGTATATTATTTGTTCATTTTTCATATCTTAATTCTTTTAATAATTTATATTTATCGTGTTTTAAATCAGTTACTTCTTTTGATAAAAAATCTTTTGATTCTTCAAGTAGAAATTGAGATTTTTTAAATTCTATAAGTGAAATAGAGTTTTTTGCTATTTCCTCAGCCCTTCATAACCTTATTGATAAATCTTGAATTACAGAATCCTTTTTATTTATCTCATTTTTTAAATCCCCATAAATATTATCTAAAACACTTAATGATTTTTCTTGTATTTCAATATTTTCTATAAAATCAGTTTCTGTATTTTTCTTATCTTTTTTTGTAGGTAGGATAATTTCTTGATTATTTTCTCAAGAATTTTTTAATTTATTTATATCCTCTTCATTTACATAAACAGTTTTTCAATCTTTTTTGATTCTTATTTTCCCAGATTTAACATATCTATCTATACTTCTTGTAGAGATATTTAATAATTCAGATGCTTCTTTCCTTGTTAATTTATACATTTTAAGTAATTATGTTATAAATTTATAAAAAAATAATATAAAAATTATTTATTAAAGTAATCAGTTAATTGAGGGATTATTTGTTTTTTTCTAGATAATCTATTTTTTAAATTAGCTAAATTATTTTCTACTTTTGTATCAAAAACTTCTTCAACAACTTTACTATCAACTCAGTCAAGTACTATTGTAGTATTATTTTCTCAGAAAATATCAACAATACTAAGCATAATAAATTCTAAAGAAGATTTATTCTTTAAATCTTCAAGTCATTTTAATATTTCATCTTTTTTTGACAAAGCATAACTAGGATTTACAGTTTCTAGACTTCAAACACCCAATTTTTTTCAAGCAACTTCAAATTCTTTATAATCATATTTTATAAGATCTTCAATACTTATTTCTCATAAATCAGATTTAGCTTCAAATAAAGGATTCATAAATTCTTTAAAATCATTTATTCAAGTTATTTCTTTTAATTCTTCTGCTATTATAATATCTTCTTTTGTAGTTGTTGCTGATCTAAAAACTAGACTATCAGATAGTATTGCCGATAACATCAAGGTTCAGATTTTTTTTGTTATAGGTAGGGAATTCTCTATATACATTTTGTATAATACACTAGCTGTAGAACAAAGTTTTTCAGCCCTAATAAATAATGGGTAATTTGTATTTACTGAAAATTTATGATGATCTATTATATATTCAAGATCAAGTTCATCTATATTATCAATTGTTTGTACTTTTTCATTGTGATCTATAATTCCTACTCTTGTTCAAGGAGGTAGTGTAGTTATAGTTTCAGGAACATCTATATTTAACATATTTAATAAATAAGCTGTTTCATTATTTAGACTTCATAGTTTGTATACTTTCGGATTGTATCACTTATTACTTAAATAATCAGCAAAAATCAAAGAAGAACAGATACAATCTGTATCAGGAAATTTATGTCAAAAAATTGCTATGTCCATCATAGTTTTTAGAGATTAAAATAATAAAAATCAATAAATTTCTACAGATTATATTTCAATTTATCCAAATTCAAAGTTTTATTTGCAATAATTACTTTTGGGCTTACTTCTTCATCATCTGATCATTCAAAAAAGAAATCATTACTAAAAACTTCAGCTGTAGTAAGTTTTTTCAATTCTTTTTCTATTTTTTTAATTACTCAAATTTTATCAAGTACATCATAGACTCTCATAACTGCTTCAGGATTTAAGAAATCAGTCATTCTAACTATTTGTTCAATTCTTTTTCAAGTTACTTTATAAGTTTGATCTGAAATATAAGATAATTTAAATTTACTTGAATCTTCTTGATCTTTTAAATCATAAAGAGTTATTACTTTAGAATCTATAGGTTCTGAATCAGTACTTAGATCAAGAGATTCTCAATCTTTACAATAATTATCAATTAAATAATCTTTTAATTCTTCTAATCAATAAGAAGTAGCAGAACTAATCACAAAAATCTTCTTTTTTTTATACTTTTTTTTGAATTCGCTATGCATATAATCAAGCATTTCTTTGTCTAGTAAGTCAGCTTTTGTAAGTACTATTATTTCTTCTTTTTCGGCTAGTTCTTTAGAAAAGTATTCAAGTTCTTTTCTTATATCTTCATAATCTGTAAAAGCTTGATCAAGTCTATATAAATCAACTAAATGCAACAAAACTCAAGTTCTTTCTATATGTTTTAAAAATTCTATTCATAATCATTTTCCTTCTGAAGCTCAGGGAATAAGTCCAGGAACATCCTCCAATACTAAAGATTTTCACTTATATTCCATAACTCATAGGTTTGGAATCAAAGTAGTAAAAGGGTAATCTCATACTTTAGCTTTTACATCAGTAAGAGTATTGATTAAACTTGATTTTCATGCACTTGGAACTCATATGATTCATATATCAGCAACAAGTTTTAATTCTAGATTTAAATCTAGTTCTTCTCATATATCTCAAAGTTCAGCAAAAGCAGGAGCTTGTCTAGTAGAAGATACAAAATGAGAATTTCAAAATCATCATCTTCAACCAGAAACTATAAGTAATTTTTGATTTTTTTCTGTTAAATCATAAATGATTTTTCATGAATTTAAATCTTTAATTATTGTTCAAACTGGGACATCTAAAATTAAATCTTCTCAAGATAATCAGTGCATATTTTGAGTTCATCATTTTTGTCATTCAGGAGCATTAAAGATTTTTTTATGTCTAAAAGATGATAGAGTATTTAAATTATCATTTGTTTGTAAATAGATATTAC
Organism: bacterium; assembly: GCA_024635475.1. Classification (GTDB taxonomy): domain Bacteria; phylum Patescibacteriota; class Gracilibacteria; order BD1-5; family UBA6164; genus Altimarinus. The sequence continues at coordinate 491,044 of JAGXIW010000003.1, forward strand.
CTCAATTTCAACCATCTCATCACCGAGGTCATCCCTTTGGTATACACTTTTCTCTTCTCCAAGAAACAATTCAGTTTCATCATTTTCAAGCGATTACTTTGATTTTTACTTCATCTATGAACATAGTAATTAATGATTAATAATTAGTAATGAATGATCTTTAAAATTTTAACTAAATATGCTAATTTTCAAAATATAAAAATAAAAAAGTCCAGTTTGCACTGTCCTTAATTGTTAATTATTCATTGTACATTGTTTTATGGTGTCAGTAGGTGGAGTTGAACCGCCGACCTCAGGGATATGAATCCTGTGCTCTAACCAACTGAGCTATACTGACAAATTATCAGTTTTTGTATTTTTTGGTTGCGGAGGTTCGAATCGAACGAACGACCTCAAGGTTATGAGCCTTGCGAGATACCACTTCTCTACTCCGCGATATACAGGATAAAAGCTAAAAGGTTAAAGTAATAATAGCTTTAGTCTTTTAGCTTTTATCTTTATGTTTTTTTGGTACAGCTACGGAGAATCGAACTCCGGTTTACGGGATGAAAACCCGATGTCCTAACCACTAGACGATAGCTGCATACATTTTTACAACAATTATTGTAAACCCTATTATATAGAAATATAAAATTAGTCAAAAAAAAATACAAAAAAAATATAATTTAGTAATCTTTATTTTTTAAAATAAAAGATAAATTTGAAAATGGTGAAAATTTATCTAAACTATGTATTAGATTTTATATGAAAAGATTAAGTATTATTGAAGTAATTTTAAAATATTTATTTTTTAATTTTATAAATATGGATAAAGAAAAAAAAGGTACTATAGATTCTTTTTTAGGAGCTTGAGAGAAAATGTCTGATAACTTTGTTTCAATGTTTTACAATGAATCTTTGGTAAATAAAATAGAATCTCTGGATTTTATGAAAAAATTGATAAATAGTTCTTTTATTTCATCATTACAAGATTTTTGAAAATGATGGTTTAAACAAGTTTTCATATTTCTTTGATATCTAGCAATAATTTTTGGATTAATAAGTATCGTTTTAGATATTTTAGATTTATTGGATTCTTATAGATATTTTAGATGAATTACATCAATTATATCATCAATAGCTATTTCATTTTTGACTGTAATAATCTGATTTTGAATGATTAAATTTAAAAAATGGTTTCCTTTTATGGCTTTAATCTTATATATATGACAAATCATTGTTTATCTAGTATTTAATCCTTATGGATGATATATGCATTATTGAAGAGGTTCATCAGTATGATATGTTATATTTTCACTTTTATTTTTCGTAATTTGATATGCATTGATTTTAAAAAATAAAAAATTATTTAATCCTAGCTAGATGTTATTTAAAAATAAAATTTGAAAATTTTTTTAAAAAGATATAATAAATTTATAAAAAGCATTATTAGTCTGCAATCAACAGACGAGGCTGGAAGAAGAAAATGAATTTTTCATGATTAGAACTTCCCGGGGTAATAATCCTCGTTAATAAAATAATAATTAAGAAATAGCTTTAGGTGGTAACTCCCTTCTTCAACAAGGTCACGAAGGGCCAAAAGCACATAATATGAGAATTGTTCTTATTTTTATGTGCTTTTTTATTTTTTTAATAATAATTTTATGAAAACACAATATTTGGAGAAGCTAAAAAAAGTACTTGTTGATGATGATTTTTTGGGACTTGATGATGTACTGGAGCTTTCAGTAACTTGAATGCTTACTGAAGATGAAGTTAATGAAATTGATGAGATACTTAATGAAGCGACTTTGTATGCAGAGTTTAAGGAGGGGGAATACAAAGAAAAAGCTTTGGAGTTGATTGATTTAGTGGTATAAGTATTTTTCCTCCCCTTATTAGGGGGAGGTTAGGTGAGGGCTTTCTTTTTGTTGCTGTATTGTCATTGCGAGTTTTTTACGAAGCAATCCAGAAATCTTTTTAGAAACACAATTTAGTTTTACTTTTTACACAAAAAGTAAGCAAAAGTGCTTAAGGCGGTAAATCTTCGCTGATGAATCTATTAAGTTCTGTGTGTCGTTTTACGGCGAAGTTGCCCCTTAATAATCCCGTTGACACACATCGTGAAATTTTAGAAATAATTTAGAAAATATGAATAATAATAACATAACATTTGTAGCTTGTTGATGAACAATAGATAAGGATTACAGTATATTAAAAGGAAGTTATGATTTTATAATATGAAAACCAAGAATAGCTAATATATTAGAGAATATAAGATTAAATTATTGATTTGAAGTAATAGAATTAATAAAAAAAGATTCTTTAGATATGAAAGATGATGATAGAAATTTAATTTTAGAGACTGTAAAAAAAGTAAAAAATGATAAAATTATTATAACACATTGAACTGACACTATGATTGATACTTGAGAGAAATTAAAGCAAATAAGAGATAAAAAAATAATTCTTGTTTGAAGTAGTAAACCTCAAATTTTTAAAGATTCCGATGCAGATTTTAATATTTGATTTGCTCTGGGAGTTATAAATATAATAGATAAAAATTGAATATATATTGTTATGAATTGAGAATTATTTGAAATATGAAGTGTAGAGAAAACTCAAGAAGGGGTTTTTAGAAAACTAAACAATAACTAACTTAACATTTAAAATTTAATACTTAACATTTAATTACCCCATGTTCCCAAAAGTAAACCAAAAACAATCGTTTCCGAAATTGGAAGAAGAAATCCTTAATTATTGGAGAGAGAATGATACTTTTAAGAAGTCTATTGAGACTAGAAAAGATAGTGAGGAATTCAATTTTTATGATGGTCCTCCGTTTGCTACTGGGACTCCGCATTATGGTCATATATTGGCTGGTACGATTAAGGATGTAATTCCTAGATACCAAACTATGCTTGGAAAAAGAGTTGATAGAGTATTTGGGTGGGATTGTCATGGATTACCGATTGAGAATATAGTTGAAAAAAAGATGTGAATAAGTTGAAAAGATGATATAGAAAATAAAATCTGAGTTTATGATTTCAATGAGAGTTGTAGGGCAAATGTATTTGGTTATGTAGATGAATGGAAAAAAACAGTTGAGAGAATGTGAAGATGGGTTGATATGGAAAATGATTATAAGACTATGGATACAAATTTTATGGAATCTGTTTGGCGGGTATTTAAAAGTATTTATGATAAATGATTAGTGTATGAAGGACATAGAGTTGTGCCTTATTGTCCTCGTTGTACAACTCCACTTTCAAATTTTGAGGTAAATCAAGGATACAAAGACAAACAAAGTAAGACTGTAACTATTAAATTTAAGGTAAAAAATTGAAAACAAGAAGTTTGTTATAAAGATTTAACTTGAATTGTTGTAAAAAATTTAAAAGGAGAAATATTATTATGAAAAAAGAAATCAAATTGACTTCTTAGTTTTCCTGGTTGAAAAACTGAAAATTGTGAAACTCCATTAAATTGTATAAAAAGAGAATTATTAGAAGAAACTTGATTAGAATTAAAAAATGAGCAATTATTTTCTTGTAATACAAGTCTTAGTAATTGAGAAAATTGGAAGGAATGTGTTTATGAAATGGTTTTAGAAGATGAATCTTTAGTAAAAAATCCAGAAAAAGATAAATTTGAACATTGGAAATTTTATGATGTAAACGATGAAGTTTTAACTGAAAATAATTTTGAGGTTCATTCTTATAATGTATTTAAACAGTTGAAATGACAAAAGATAACTCAAAAATATCATACAATATGAAACAAATATATCTTAGCTTGGACAACAACTCCTTGGACACTTTATGCAAATCTAGGTCTTGCAGTTTGAAAAGATATAGAATATGTAGAATTACTTGATAAAACAAACTGAGATACTTATATTTTGGCTAAAGAAAAGGTAAAAGATTATTATAAAAATGAGGAAGATTATTCTATAGTAAGGGAATATAAATGAGCATGTTTAGTTTGAATGAAATACGAACCTATTTTTCCTGATTTTGATATTCAACTTAATGAGATGAATTCAGATTTATGAACTAGTATAAAACTATGAAAAAATTCATGGTCAGTAGTTTTAGGACATCATGTAACTACTGATACTTGAACAGGTATAGTTCATATAGCTCCTGCTTATGGAGAGGATGATTTCATCATCTGAGAAAAGGAGGATTTATGATTTGTTGCACATATAGATAATAGTTGAAAAACTTATAATTTGCTTGAAAATAATGGTAAATTTGTATTTGATTTCAATGATATGGTGGTTCAAGAATTGAAAGATAAAAAATTATCAATAAATATCTGAACAATAGTACATTCTTATCCTCATTGTTGGAGATGTGATACTCCACTTATTTATAGAGCAATTTCAGCTTGGTATGTAGCAGTTGAAAAGATAAGAGACAAGATGGTCGCAAATAATGAAAAGACAAATTGGACACCAGATGCTATAAAGCATGGAAGATTTGGAAAATGGCTTGAACAAGCTCGTGATTGGAATATTTCAAGAAATAGATATTGGGGATCAGCGATACCTGTTTGGCAATCAGAAGATAAAAAGGAAGAGGTTTGTATATGAAGTATACAAGAACTTTATGATGCAAATAAAGAATATGGACAGATTACAAAAATCATATTTGTAAGACACTGAAGGACTGATTATAATGAAAAATGATTGATGGATTATCAAGACAAAGCAAGATTAAATGATTTTTGAAAAAAACAAGCAGAAGCGATAAAAGAAAGATTTAAAGATATAAAAATAGACAAGATATATAGTTCTCCATTAACAAGATGTGTAGATACAGTGACTCCATTAGCTAATTCAAACTGAATAAAAATAGAAATAGAACAAGATTTGAGAGAGCTAGATAGTTGAATTTATCAAGATAAAACTCTTGATTTTGATTGGGAAACTGATTTAAATTTTGATGATGAAAAAATATGATCTGGAGAATCTATCAGAGATTTATATGATAGAGTGTCATCTTCTTTTGAAAAAATTATAAAAGAAAATAAATGAAAAACTATTGTTGTTTGTTCTCATGGGGAACCTCTAGTTCTCTTAAAAAAAATTATCAAGGATTATGACTATAAAAAAGATAAACCTAAATTTATCATACAAAACAATATAAATACTAATTTTTTGGAAACTTATGTTTACTCAGAAAGTCTACAAGAAATTGATTTACACAAGCATTTTGTTGATGATATTTTAGTGAGAAGTAATAGTAATAATTTAAATGTTAAAAAAGTATTGGGGATTCATTGAAAGTCATCAGATATAAAAAAAGAAACTTGGATAGAAAAACAAAAAGTTTTTGAAAAAATTTGAATGGATTTAGAATTATTTCAGTTCGATAGATCAGTAGATCCAACTTATGAATCATGGGAAAAAACTTTTAAAACTATAAGTTTTGATAAATATGATGTTGTTTATACTGATTCTTTATGATGATTAATGACTGTAAAATATTTATCTAAAAATAATATCAGAGTAAAAAGACTTGTTATGACAGTCCCTTGAAAATCATTTAAAACAGAGAAATGAGAATATCTAAATGTTAATAATATTTGGGATAGCTTAACAGAAAATTCATATAAAAATTTAGCAGATGAAATAATTGTTATACATGCAAAAGATGATGAGACTGTTCCTTTTAGGAATTGAAAAGAGTTTGCAGAAAAACTTAATGCTAAATTTATAGAGCTTGAAACTTGATGACATAGATTAGAAAATAATTACCAATTATTAGCAAATTTAACAAAGTATTGAAATAGTATCTCTAAAAAAGTTCTAGGGATTCATGGATTTAAAAGACATCCTGAAACTTTGATTGATTTTTTAAGTCAAACTAAACTAAATCTAGAAAAAGAGTGATTTATAGTTGATACTCCTGTATTTGAAGAATGATGAGATATAAATTATAAAAATTGGGAGAAAAAATTGGATGATTTGGATTTAAATAATTATGATACAGTATTTACTCATTCTATGTGATGAAGAGTGGTTTTAGAGTACATATTGGAAAAGAAAATAAAACTAGATAGATTAGTACTTGTTTCTTCTACAAAATATTGAAGTGGTACAAAAGAAGTATCAGACTTTTTTTCAAAAATGAAACATGATGATTTAAGTGAGATAAACAAATATGTAAAAGAAATAATCCTTTTAACTTCAAAGGATGATAAAACTACTCGTGTAGAATGAGCGAGAAGTTTGGCAAAAGAAATCAATTGAAATTTAATTGAAGTTAATTGATTTGGACATTTTAATGTAACTGAAAATAAGATAATAGAATGATTAATCAAGTTTTGAACTCCACTAAAAAGAATTCCAGAAGTTCTTGACTGTTGGTTTGAGTCAGGAAGTATGCCTTATGCTAGTAAACATTATCCTTTTGCTTTTGAAAAGGGTGATGGCTTCAAATTTCCAGCTGATTTTATCGCTGAATGACTTGATCAGACTAGAGGATGGTTTTATACTCTTATAATACTTTCAACAGCATTATTTGATTCTCCAGCTACTATGAACACCATAGTTAATGGTACAGTTTTAGCTGAAGATGGTCATAAAATGTCTAAATCTAAACAAAATTATCCAGATCCAAAACTAATTTTTGACAAATATTGAGCTGATGCTATGAGGTTTTATCTTATGAATTCTCCTGTTGTAGAAGCCCAAGATCTTAGATTTGCTGAAGTAGGAGTTGAAGAAGTTGTTAAAAAAGTTATATTGCCACTTTGGAATACTTATAGTTTTTTCACAACTTATGCAAATATAGATAAATTTAAATCAAGTAAATCTCATATATATTATTGTAGACATGGTGAAACAGATCTCAATGTAAAAAAAGTAATGAATGGTTGAGATGTAGATTCTTTATTGACAGAAAAATGAAAAAAACAAGCTATATTGGTTTGAAAAAACTTCAAATTATCTGGTGAAAAGATAGATGTAATTATATCTTCTCCAAAAATAAGAGCTAAAAATACTGCAGAATTGATAGCAAAAGAAATAGGATATAATTCTGAAATAATTATTGATGAAAGATTAAATGAGCACAGAGATGGTGTATTTAAATGAATGACTCATCAAGAAATAATAATATATGCTAAAAAAGAATATAATTTAGATTTAGAATTAGGAGCTTCAGTAAAGAGATTTTTCAAAGATGGAAAATATAATAAAGTAGAAGATGTAATTGATTTTGATAATAGAGTTTTAGAAAGCTATAAAGAAATAGAAGAGAAATATAAATGAAAAAATGTGCTTATAGTTGCTCATAGTGGAACTTTTAGACCAATAAATAGATTTATAAATGATTTAGATTTAGATAAAGCTCATTATGAATTACCTACTATAAATAATGCGACTATATTTAAACTTCCTGAAAATAGAAAAAATATACTTGATAAATGGATTATTTCAGAATTAAATAAACTTATTTGAGATGTTTCATCTTGATTAGATTCTTATAAAATAAATGAAGCAACAAGACCAATAATGACTTTTATGGATAATCTGACAAATTGGTATATAAGGAGATCAAGAAAAAGATTTTGGAAGCAAGAAAATGATTCTGATAAGATAGAAGCATATGAAACTCTTTATGAAGTTTTGGTAGAACTTAGTAAGATTTTGTCTCCTGTTATGCCTTTTGTTACAGAACATATTTATAGAAATTTGACAGAAAAAGAATCTGTTCACCTTACTATTTTTCCTAGTGTAAATAATTGATTTATACTTTCAAACCTAAATTTAAGTTTTGAAAAAACTGCAAAATTGATTAATTTATGATTATCGTTTAGATCGAGAAATAAATTAAGAGTTAGACAACCTCTTTTAAGTGCTACAATCTGAGAAAAATTAGACCAATATTATCTTGATATAATAAAAGAAGAATTAAATGTAAAAGAAATAATAATATTGGAAGATTCTTCAAAGATAGCAAAAAAAGTATGTCGCCCAAATGCTAAACTTATCTGACCTAAGTTTGGAAAGGATGTACAAAAAGTAATAATTGAAGCAAAAAATGGGAATTTCGAAGAGTTAGAAAATGGAAGAATAAAAGTATGAGAATTTATTCTTGAATCATGAGAATATGAGATGGCTTATGAGAAACTTGATGAGACAATGGATATAGAGGCAGGTTTTGGTATGGTAATTGCACTTGATGCAAAACTTACCCCTGAACTTATTGAAGAGTGATATGCTCGTGATATAGTTAGACATATCCAAGAATCAAGAAAAGAAGCAAATTTTCAAGTGGATGATAGAATTGAGATAGAATTAAAAACTGAGAATTTAGAATTAGCAAATAGTATAGAAAAATTTAAAAATAATATTCAAACAGAAACTTTATCTACAATAATTGAAAAATTAGCTGATCCTTCTTTTGAAAAGGAGATAGAATTGGAAGAATATAAGTTAAAAATAAGTTTAAAAAAAGTATAATATGCAAAACATTGAAAATATAATGAAATTTATTTCAGAGTGTGAGAAACTAAAATCAACATATAGATATTGAGTTACAAGTTCTGGAAGAAAGGAATCAACAGCAGATCATAGTTGGCGACTTGCTTTAATGGTCTTATTGCTATGAAAAGAAATTTGAATTGATATAGATGTATTTCATGCTGTAAAAATTTCTTTGATTCATGATTTAGCTGAATCTATTACTTGAGATATAGATGCCTACGAGACACATAAAAATTCTGATTTGAAACTAAAAAAAGAGCAAGATGAGAAAAAAGCTATGGAATATCTAAAAAATGTCTTGTGATGAGATATGTGAGATGAGATTTATTCATATTGGGAAGAATATGAAAATTGAGAGACTAAGGAAGCTAAATTTGTTAAAGCCTTGGATAAAATAGAGACAAATAACCAGTTTTGTGATGCTTGAATAAATGTTTTTGATGTAGTAGATTTTATCCCTGTATATGCAGATAAACATATAGCAAAAGTTCCTGAATTAAAAAAAGTTCTTGATATAACAAAAAGAAAGTTAAAAGAATCATATAAAAAATGGTGATTTGAGTGGAAGAAAGAGTATGATAATTAATAAAAAGAAATTAGAAAATATTTTTAAAGAAAATATTGTATTTATTTTAAAAATTATATAATGATACTCTCATTACTATTTTCAATATAAAATTTATGAAAAAAACAAAGATCATAGCAACTCTATGACCAGCTACAAATACTGAACAAAAGCTTATTGCTCTTTATGAAGCATGAATAAATATAATTAGATTCAATTTTTCTCATGCTGATTATGAGTGAGCTAAAAAAACAGCTGATTTGATCAAAAAACTAAATTCTTCATGAAAAACAAATTTAAGTTTATTACTTGATACAAAATGACCAGAAATAAGGACATGAGATGTTGATAATAAGATTCAATATGATATTTGAGATATATTTAAAATATATGTAGATAAAAATAAATTATCAGGAGGTAATTCTTTATTTTGTGATTATTCTTTTTTAATAGAAGATGTAGAAATAGGACAAAATATAGTTATTGATTCTGGGCTTTTAAATACTAGAGTTGTTTCTAAATCTAAAGATTATATAGAAGTAGAAGCTGAAAATGGAGCTTTGATATGATCAAGAAGACATGTAAATCTACCTTGAGTTAGATTAAAACTACCTGGAATTACCCAAAAAGATGAAAGTGATATAAATTTTTGAATTCTAAATGATTTTGATTTTATAGCAGCTTCTTTTATAAGAAATAAAGAATGAATAGATGATATAAGAAAACTTTTTGAATTAAAAGGTAATTCACATATAAAAATTATATCAAAAATAGAAAATGCAGAAGCAATAGAAAATCTAGATAACATAATAAAATATAGTGATGGAATAATGGTAGCAAGATGAGACTTATGAGTTGAAGTTCCTGTAGAAAAATTGTCAGTTTATCAGAGAGAAATCGTAGATAAATGTAAAAATTTAGGAAAGTTTGTAATTATTGCAACTCATTTACTTGAGACAATGATTGATAACCCTTTTCCAACGAGAGCAGAAACTTCAGATGTATTTAATAGTATATTACAACAACCAGATTGTTTGATGTTATCATGAGAAACAGCAATAGGTAAATATCCTATTGAAGCAGTTAAAATGATGGTAAAAGTTATCAAAGAGGCTGAAAAATTTCCTCCACTTATTCATAAAGATTATTTAAATGAGGGATTAAGAATTACTGATATAGAAAAGAAAATGTTGATTAGAAGTGGTATATTTATATGAGAAGATTTATGAGCAAAAGCTTTGATAATTTTGACTAAAACAGGTATATTAGCTCGTTTAGCATCATTTTTTAGACCTAAAATTGATGTATATGCTTTTACAAAATACGAATCAACTGTAAGATATATAAATAGTTTATTTTGAATAAATCCTTTTTATTTAGAAAAACGGAATAGTGATAATTTCTTGGATACAATGGAAATAGCTATAAATTATCTAATTGAAAAATGAGTTTTAGTACAATGAGATAGAGTAATAGCAATAAATGATATAAAAAGAAAAGGTGAAGATACATCTGTTATGGAAATAATAAATGTTTAAATAAGAAACTGTCATCCTGAGTGATAACGAAGGATCCCTTTAACTTGAATAAATGAATAAAATATTGTTCAAGGGATTCTTCACTTCGTTCAGAATGACAATTTTAGTTTTAATTCCCCTTATATTATTCCTCTTATTGCACTTATATTAAAACTATAATTCATTTTTAGCGATCATATAATTCATATATATCATACTTTAGAGTTAATCATTATAGGTTTCAAAATTATTGTATAATCCTTTAGATAAGGGATTATATTTTCTTCTCATATAAATACATTTACTCAATTTGATATTGGTAATGCTTTTATAAAATTTATAAAATTGGTTTTATCCTCAAGCATTGAAATTATATTGAACATATCTTCTCATATTCTTCCGTAATTTCATTTTAAAAATTGAGAAATTCAGGCATACTGTAATAATGATTCTTCTTCTATTATCATAAAAGATAGTTCATTTGTATTTTTTGATAATTCAGAAATAATTCTATAAATAAAGTCGTTTAGATTTTTGATTTCTAGAGTATTATTTTCACTTTTTTCTTGTAAAAAATGGTCAGGAGTATGTTGCATTAAGTAATTTATAAATACTCTAAGTCATTTTGTGGTAGGAAGTCTTCAAGCTGAATTATAAGGTTGATAGATAAATTTATATTCTTCCAAAACTGCCATATCATTCCTAACAGTTGCAGAACTAACTCATAAATTATACTTTTTAAGTAGTGATTTACTTCAAAGAACATTTCAAGTTTCTATATATTCTCTTACTATTATACTAAGTATATCTATATTTCTATCAGTTAAATTAAACATTTGTTGAAATTATAAGTAAAAATATATTATATACTTATAATAGACTATCTATTTATAAAGTCAAATTTTTGTTTTTTTAATCTAAAATAAAATGTAATTTTTTTACAAATAAAAAAGGCTTAAAATACACATATTTCTCCTAAAAAAATAAACTTACTTTTCATACAAATTTCTTACAAATAGATTTTATAATATTAATTCATCTGCTTGATTTTTTGAGAAGAAATCCAAAATAATAATAAAAATTGGGTTTAGTTTTGATGAATTAAATAAATTTAATTAATTATTTATTCTTATGATAGCATTAAAGACAATAAATGATATAGACCCAACAAATGAAAATATAACATATAAATCGCAACAATATCTTACTAGTAAATTAGATAATTTTGATTGAGATTTTTCTCAAGACATTATTAATAATATTGTCCTATGGAAGGTATGTAGATTTGTTCGATTTGAAAAACATACACTTGATTATTTAAACAAAATAGATAAAAAATCAACTATGATTGATAGAAAATTTACTTTTCAATGTTTAATGCTTTTGTTAAAAACAAAATGAATACAGATTTCAATGGCTTCAACTATTTTGAGATTCAAAAACCCGTCAGTTTACCAAATTCTTGATCAAAGAGTTTATAGATTTATTTATTGAATGCCCCTTAATACAAATTGACTAAAAATAGAAGAAATTATTTTTTTGTATTTAGATTATTTAGATAAATTACAACTAGTTTGTCAAGAAAAAGGAGTTAAGTTTGAAGATTCAGGTAGAATATTATATGCACTAGATAAAAAATTTAATAAAAATATTAAGGTAGATTAAATGATATTTTCATACAAATTTCATACAAACTACACCTATTATAATAATTGCTTTATTATTTAATTTTTTTATTATGAAAAATACAATAGTATGGTTCGAAATACCGACAACAGATTTCGATAGAGCTATAAAATTTTACAAAAGTATAGTAAATTGAGAATTTATAATTGAAAATATGGAATGAACAAAGATGGCATTTTTTCCTTATGATAGGAGAGAGTGAGTTTGATGAACATTAATCCATACTTCAAATAAGAAAAATGAGAAACAATGAATAACTGTATATTTTAGTGCTTGAGAAAGTATAGGTAAGGTAGTCTCTACAGTAGAAAAAAAATGATGATGGGATTCATGTAAGAGTTGTTTTTATTCCTAAAAAGATTAACACTAGAATTTATAGTTTTACAAAAGATATTTTTTCTATAAAATGTTAGTTTACTAATAAATATACTTAACATGAAAAAAAAAGCATATAAAAAAGCATTATATTTTTTAAATTTGTTGATAATTTTATTAATTTCAGCATTGTTATATATAGTAGCCGTTGAATTTGGATTGTTTAAAGATGATTCTATATCCTCAGAAAGTGAAAAAACAACACTAGAACAACAAACTAATCAAAAAGATCAAATTAAACAAGAAGAACAAGCTAAACCAGAAGAAAGTTCTCAGGTAAATAAGCAAATACAACCAGAAAATCAAATAATACCAGAAGTAGAAAATAAAAAAATCATAACTCCTATAACTTCAAATATAACTAACAAGGTTCCTTTTACATCTCAAGCTCCTTATTGAGAATGGTCAAATGATATTTATGAAGAGTGATGCGAGGAAGCATCTATTATAATGGCAGTTTATTGGACAAAATGAGAAGAATTAACTAAAGAAATAGCTGATACTGAGATGAAAAACATATCTAATTTTGAAAAAAAGACATTATGAACTTACTTGGATACATCTTTGCAGGATGTATGAACAGTTTTAAAAGATTATTTTTCTTTTAATAAATTTAAAATCAAAGAAAGCATAACAAAAAATGATATTATTGATAGTCTAAATAGTGGAAATATATTACTTGTTCCAGTTTATTGAAGAGATTTAGATAACCCAAATTATAATTCTCCATGACCTACTGAACACATGGTGGTAGTTATTTGATATAATCCTTTAGATAAAGAATTTATAACTCATGATCCATGAACAAGAAATTGAAAATGATTTAAGTACAACGAGGATGTCTTATTCAATGCTATTTGGGCATACCCAACGAGTGATAAAAAATTGGATGCTCCAAGTAATTCAAATGAAACAAGAAAAAAGAGTATGATGGAAATTTACAAATAAATACATTTAATTAAAAAAAGATGTAAATGTATTTAAAAATCATTTTTTTATCACATATTTTCATCCTTCTAATTTAAATTTTTGCCAAACTCATTCTCAATTTAAGAATTCTCAAGAAATTATTTTTCAATTTGGGTCTCTTTTTTTATTTCTTGTATTGTGGATTTCTTCTCAATCTATTTTAAGTGTGACTCATTGATCTTTCTCAAACCAAAAGGGTAACCAGTATCATTTCTCATTTAAAAAGGTTCAAGAAATAAGCTTTCAATTTTTTCTATTTCTTCTACCTGTATCACAAATAGTTTCTCATTCTATTTTTAAGGATACATATTTTTCATATTTTGAAGAATACCAAAAAGGGATAATATGTCATTTAGAATTCTTATATTTTCAATATATAATTTTTCACCTTTTATTTTTTACAGGGTATAAAATACCTTTTATTTCTTCCCATTCTATTCTCTTTAGAGTTGTATATTTTTTTTTATTTTTATCAAACCAAAAATGAAGCCGTTCTCATTCTTGATTTAATATTTGTCAAAATATATATATTCATTCTTCATCAAAATCCATATCTATTTGATGTAACATATGAATTTTATCATGATTTATTTTTGTTAAGGTTTTATAATTATTTCATTCTAACCAAAATGGAATCCAGAATCAATTACATGTTTTATATTTTCAACAAATAACATTATTATTTTCACTTTCAAATAAAACTTTTATTTTATTACTATTATTGTTTATTCTAAGCTTTATTAATTTATCATAAATTTGATTTAGAAAATCATCTCAAAATTTAATTTTTAATTTTTCTATTAATTCTTTTCTTTTTTCAGTAATTACATAGTCAAGTTTTGTAAAAAGTTTTTCTATGTATTTTAACTCTTCAAGTGAGAAATTTTCTAATGGTTTTTCAAGAAGATAAGAGTAATCTCTATCTTTTATAATATTAGATGTAGCTTTACTAACAGCAGTACTTGTTTTATCAGTTCAACTAGGTCCTTTTGATGAATCAATATTTTCTGAAATTGTATTTATACCTTGAATTTCTTTTACCATTACTTATAAAAATTAGATATTATAATGTTGTTATATCAACAATTTTTATTAAATCAATTTTTTTAATTAAAATACTATTTGTTTTGATTATTTATTTGAATATGATATAATTTAAATTAAATATATTTATAAATTTATACTATGAAAATTTGAATTGATCTAAGATTCTTACAAAAAGGTAGTTTTTATTCTTTTTTTGTTTTTTCAGTTATAAAAGAACTTGTAAATTTAAAAAAATATAGTTTAGTTTTGTATACCAATACTAAATTTGAAGAAGATTTAAGTGATTGTAGAGTAGAAATAGTAAACGAGAAAATTTGAAGTATAGGGGAAATTTTGACATTGACAAATAAATTTAAAAAAGAAAGATTTGATTTAATGATTTTTTTTAATGAATATAAGCCAGTAGCTTATAAACAAGATTATGTTCTAATTATGCCGAGTTTACAAAAATTGTTTTTTTGACCATTTAAAACTTCTTTTTCAAAACATTATTATTTAAAATTAATAAATTCAAATTTAAAAAATGCAAAAAAAATAATTTGTTTTGACAAACAAACTTTATGAGATTTAAATGAAAGATTTAATATAGAAGAAGAAAAAATAGAAATAATAAAATGATTTTTTCCATTTAGAGAACAATATTTAGATAAAGAAGTAAATAAAATAAGCATCAAAAATAAATATAATATGAAAAATGATTATATAATTTACGATTCTTTAGAATCAAGTATAAAAAACTTGGATAAAGTATTGTTATCTATAAAAAAAATGAGAGAACAATGAAAATGATTAAATTTATTAATATTGTGAGATGATGCCTGTAAAAATCTTGAATTTAGAAAATTAGTTTTAGATTATGAAATAAGTGACCTGATTTTTTTCATATGATCAGTTGATAACAAGGAAAAATATATTTATTATAAACAAAGTATAGGACTTATATCTCCAAATATATATTCTACTTTTCCATTTGAATTAAATAATGCATTAATTTGTGAAACTCCTATTATTGCTAGTGATTTAGAGTCTATAAAAGAATCAACATTGGGTGAATTGGAATATTTCAATTCATTATCAAATATGGATACTTTAAATGCCTTGAGTTCTTTTTTAAAAAAGAAAAAAAATATAAATTATAATAAGATTTTATCAGCTAATTCGCCTGAATCTTATGTGAAAAATTTACAAGAAATAATAGACAATAGATTATTTTAAATATACCAAAAACAAAATTAATTTTTCTAATTTTTTCAATAAATTCAAAATCAATTACCAAGTTTTAACCTTAGTTAAAACTTGGTAAAGGGAACATTTTCATTTATTTCATAAATAGAAAAATTAATTTTGTTTCGGTATAGTATTTAAATAACTTTCCAATATTAAAGAAGCAGATATATCATCTACTTCTTTTTTATTGGTTTTAAAGGATTTATTTATATTTTGAGCTTCAAATGTTGTAAATCTCTCATCAATTCAGATAACTTTTTTTAGAGGAAAAATAAGTTTCAATTTTTCTATAAATTTAGTAGTCTTATTTAATTGATTGTTATCTACTCAATATAAATCATAAGGTAATCATACAATTATAGTGTCATAGCTTTTATTTTCAGAAAATATTTTTTTTAATTCTCTTACCAATTCAATTCTAGAAACTACATTTTTAGGAAAGGCAATATTATTTATCTCAATTGCAATACCAACTTTTTTTTCTCCCAAATCTATAGCTATTATGGACATAATATTTTAAAATATTAGAAAATGAAGTTATTTTTAAATAGCATTAATAAGGATTTTCGCCATTTCTCAAGATCAAAGTTTTATAAAAACATCGTGTTTTCCTAGTTTTTTGATATGTCATTGATTCATTACTATCTCAGATTTAGTAAATGTTAGTTTTTCTCCTTTTTTCAATAATTCAATTATTTCTTTTTCAGTTATACTTCAAAAAGTTTTTCAAGAAGAATCTTTATTTAAAGATATATTAAAGCTTTTTCAATTCAATTTTTCCCATATTTCATGTCTGTGTTCTACCTTTTGGATTCTGTTTTTTTCTTCTTTATTTTTTTTATTTTTTAATTCGCTTTCTTCTTTTTCTGTAAGTTTTTTTGCATAATTTTTTGGAAATAGGAAATTTCTTGCATAACTATCATTTACTTCTTTTATTTCACCAGATTTTCATACATTCACTACATGTTGTAAGAAAATTACTTTCATAAAAATATATAGATTAAGAAATAAAGAAGAAAAAATAATAAAAATTTAAATTTAAGCTTCAACTTCAATAAGATTAATTTTGTATCAAACTAATTCAGAAGCTAGGTTTATATTGACACCAGATTTTCATATAACTTTAGGTTTTTCTTCATTAGTTATGTATACATCGGCTTCTCCAGTATCTTCATTTACATTTACTTTTAATACCATTGCTGGAATTAAAGCTCTTTTTATTACCTCTCTTATATCATCTCAATTAGCTATAATATCTATTTTTTCTCAACTTAATTCTTCCATAACAGATTTAACCCTTATTCATTTTTGACCTATAAGAGTTCAAACTGGATCAATTTGTTCATAATTAGAACTAACTAATACTTTTGATTTCATTCAAGGAAATCTCACAACTTTATCTATTGTAACTATACCTTCTCAGATTTCAGGAACATATATTTCAAATAAGGCTGTTATTAACTCAGGTCTTTTTCTAGATAATATAACTCTAGGGTTTCAAAGCTCTTTATTTGTAACTTCAGCAACAAGTAGATAGAATCTAGCATCAACAACATAATTATCTTTTGATACTTGTTCATTTTTTGGTAAAATTACTTGGTTTCAATTATAATCAAATATAACTTTTCAAGACTCAACTAAATCAACTTTCATACTAACAACTTGTCCTTCTTTTCCAACAAATAAATCATATATTTTTTCTTTTTCACTATCGGCAATTTTTTGTATAATTACTTGTCTAGCAGCTTGTGAAGCTATTCTTCAAAAAGATTCTCAATTATCTCATTCAGTAACTTCATCAGTTACATCTATTTCGATAACATCTCATTCTTCAAAATTTGATGCATCATCTCATAATTCATCAAAGCTTATTTCCAAACTTGGATTTTCAACTTTTTTAACAACGATTTTTTCTAAAGTTATTTCTATTGTTTTTTCTTCTAAATTTATTTTAACATTTACTTTATTATCTCTTGTTCCATAATCTTTTTTGTAAGCTGTTTTTAAAGCTGATTCTATAATTTCAACTAATTTTTCTTTAGGAATCTTTTTTTCAACTGATATAAGATTTATAGCAGCTTCTATTTTTTTAAAGTCTATCATAATTAATAGTATTAAGTAATAAGTATTAAAAATATATTAACATCTAATTTTTTCAAACAAAAACGAGAATTTGTCAAACAAACTCTCGCTTCCATCTTTGGATTATATTATATTCATTTTTTAAATAAATCAAATATAAATATTTATTAATTTAAATATAGTTATATTAATTGTAAATAGCTATTTTTTGCAAATTTTATAATTTTCCTTATAATAATACGGTATTAAAAATAATTATTTTAGTACAAAAGTTTATATTTTAATTTTATTTTAAAATGAGAAAAATTACATTATTAATGATTACTTTAATTATAAGTATGTCTTTGGTAAATGCTGATGAAACTACTACTTCTACTACTAATACTACTAGTACTGAAACTGGTACAACAGCTGACACTTCAACTGGTACTGAAACTGATACAACAGCTAGTACTGCAACTGGTACAGTAATTGAAGATTCAAATGAAGATGCTGAAGAAGATGTTGAAGAAAATACTGAAGATGATTCTTCTGATAATGCAGATAATTCTTTAAATAATAAAAAAGAAGAATTTAAAAAGCTTAAAGAGCAAGAAAAAATGAAAATTGAAGCGAATAGAGATAAAATGAAAGAAAATAGAGTGAATTTTAAAGCAGAAAGAGCTACAGGATCAGTTAAAAAACCTATGTTAACTGAAGAAACAAAAGCTCAAATTAAAGTTATAATGGATGCACATAAA
The DNA here is from genome assembly GCA_024635475.1 of bacterium. Taxonomy (GTDB): domain Bacteria; phylum Patescibacteriota; class Gracilibacteria; order BD1-5; family UBA6164; genus Altimarinus. Next base: position 509,731 of record JAGXIW010000003.1, read on the forward strand.
GTTAGTGCTGATTCTATTAGAACTTCAGTTGCAAGTGGATCATTAACTAAAGAAGAAGGTCTTAAGCAACTTGAAGAATTAAAAATGACTACTAGTGAAAGCTTAAAAGCTTTGGTTTGAAATAATGAAGATGCTATGAAAAACTTATGAGTAAAAAAAGATATGCTTGATAAAAATATGGAAATAAGAAAAGAGAATGGTGAAATAAGAAAAGATTTTAGACAACAAAAACATGATTTAAAAGTAAAATATAAAGCAAAATTTGTAAAAGCTCTTGGAACAAAACTTGATAATTTTAGTGAAGAAAGATTAAATACAATTTTAGCTAAAATTAATGTAGCTATGGAAAAAACTTTGGCAAATAATAAATTATCTCAAATAAATAAAGATAAAATTATAGCTCAGTTAGATGCTTTAAAGGCTATCATAAATGAAAAATTATGAGTAAGTGAAGAAGAACAAACTCCTGAAATTAATGTTGATGAATTAATTTCAGAATAATTAATGACAAAAAAATAAAAATAGAGTCTTGTTATTTTGACAAGACTCTATTTTTATAAAATTTTTTTGAAAAATGAACTATTTATATATAATTTAGATACTTATAAATTAAAAAGCTTATTATGAAAATTGAAAAGAAATTATTACCAAAATCTATTTTAGAACTTATAATAGAAGAAGATGCTAAAAATATAGCTCGTGAGAGAAAGCATGTAATTGATTATCTAAAAAGTAATGCAGATATAAAATGATTTAGAAAATGAGCTGCTTCAGAAGCTATGATAATAAAAAAATATGGTGAAGAACATATAAATCATATGGTTATAGATCATGCAATAGATCATATTTATCAGGATGCTATTAGAAAAGAAAAAGTGGTTCCTATTGCTCAAGCTGAGATAGTTGAAGTAATTTCAGAATCTCCTCTAAAATTTAGAGCTCATGTAGAAATACTTCCAGATGCCATTATATCTCCAAATTACAAAAAAATAAAAATTAAGAAAACACTTATTCAAGTTGGTGATAAAGAAGTAGAAAATGCATTAGATGATATACAAACTAGATTAACTAGATTTGAAGAAGCAGAAGATGGATATGCTATAAAACTTTGAGATAAAATAACTATTGATACAACTTGATATGATAAAGATAATAAGGTTTTAGAAAGTACTTCTATGCAAGATTATCCTTTGATTATAGGTTCTAAATTACTTGTTCCATGATTTGAAGAATGACTTATTTGAAAAAAAATGTGAGATGAAGTTACTTTAGATATAACTTTTCCGAAGGATTATCACAATGGATGATTTGCTTGAAAAGAAACTACTTTTAAAGTTAGTATTAAAAAAATAGAAAAATCTGTAAAACCAGAATTTACTCCTGAATTTATTAAAGAACTTAGATGAAAAGATCTTGATTTAGAGTGATTTAAAAATCTAGTTAAAGAAGAAATCAAAGAAACAAAGGATATGAATGCTAGGGTAGAAGAAGAACACAAATTGATAGATGAACTATTAAAAGTTACTAACCTAGAAATTTGAGATAAATTACTTGAAAATCAAATTTGAAAAGTTTTTGATGAAATAAAAGAAAATTTATCAAAAGATGGTCTAAGAATGGTTGATTATTTAGAATCATTAAAATTAAGTGAAGAACAATATAAAGAAAAAAATGTAAAATCTATAGCCAAAAAAAGACTTGAGTGAGAATTGATTTTACATAAACTTTTGGAAATAGAAGATACAAAAGTATTAGATAGTGAAATGGATAAAGAAATTGAAACTATTCTTGCTAGATTTGGTTCAGAAGAAGTTGTAAATAAATTAAAAGAATTATATATTCCATGAAACAAATATTATGAAGAATTAAGACAAAGAACTGCTTACAGAAAATTGATTGATAGTTTCTTTGAGTAATAAATAATTTGCAAATATGTCATCCTCGGGCTCGACCCGGGGATCTATTTGTTTAATTAGATACATATTCGGGATTCGCCAAGCGGTAAGGCAATGGACTCTGACTCCATCATCATAGGTTCGAATCCTATATCCCGAGCCATAAAAAACTATAAAATTATAATTTTTATACTACATTATTTAATTTCTTTATCAGTAAATACCACTAATCTATTTGGATAACTTTTTTTTACTTTATTCCATTCTCACTGGCAAGTTATTAGATTAAGATGTGATTTTTCATCTTTTGAATTAAATACATCTGAGGTACTATCACTTTGATTATATATTTTAATTTCACGAACTATAAAAGTAGTAATTATTCATTTTTCATCTTCAACATATAATTTGTCGCCCTTATTTAATTTATATAAATTATTAAATGCTGGGGATATACCATTTTTTATTCCATAGTGTCAATCAATAACTGCAACTCATTTTTCACCAGGACGAGGTCATAAATTGAACCAAGCTACATTAATAAAGTCTTTTGGAATTTCCATTATTCCTTTAGGTGTAAGACCTACATGTTCAATAATAACATTGATATTCATTTTTGGGATTTTTAAATAGACAGGAAGTCATGATTTTACTTGTTCTATAGGAACAATTTTTTGGGGAACATCAATTGATTTAATATAACTATGATTTTGATTTTTAATAGGTTGTATAATAGGATTTATATTAAAAATATCTAAAAATACAAAACAAACTACTGAAAATAATAAAACACCCATAATACTAATAATTAACAATAAATTTTTAATTGATTTTTTCACTTATATTTTTTAAAAAAAATATTAATAATATAAAAATTCCACCTTGTGTGGAATTTTTATTAACTATAAACAAGGTATATATCATTTTTAAAATAAAAAATATATATATTTTATTTTTTATAATTTAAAACTAATGATTTTGAAATAAATACAAATATCCCGATAAATCAAATAATTATAATTATATTCCATGGATTATTATTATTATCAGAATGAATTCATGTGTTTGGAAACCCTGGTGTAACTACTTTTTTAGCATTAATATTATCATTAACAGTAGTTTTAATTTCAGGAACTATTTGTATAATTGGTGGAGTAATTATTTGTGAAGTAACTTTAGGTTTAACAGGTGGATTTATTATAAGAGTTGTTCAAGTAGATGTAGTAGTAAGAGTTGTTCAAGTAGATGTAGTAGTAAGAATTGTTCAAGTAGACTCAACAATAGGAGCTGTTCAACATATTTTATCATAATAACTATATGAATAATCTCACTCTGGACAAGAATCAATCGTACTTCATCCACCACCACCACCACCTCAACTAATAACAGGTGTTATATAAGTATTAGTTATTGTACAAGTTTTATTATCTCCAGCTAATAAACTAACATTACCACTTGTATTACAATCTCAAGCAAAACTTTGAGTATAAGAAGTATTTGCATTTTCACTTACTATATAATTTCATGCTGATAGAGAATAAGTCGTTCCAGGAGTTCAAGTTCCTGTTGCAGGACTTCCTATTACATCAGAACCAAGGGGATATTTTACATGTAAAGTAAAATCAGAAGCTATAGCAGTTCAATTAACTACATTTTTGATTATGTGTAAAGTAGCTGGACTAGAACTAGAACATATTGGAGCAGTTATAGTATCTGTATCAGTTGTAATTGTTCCACCATAAGCCAAAGCCTTTCATAAAAAAGTAGTATTAGCTCACATAGTAATACCAGCAGCATCAATAATAATTCAGTTAAATGTTGTATTAGCTCCAAGTGTAGTAGCTGCAGTTGGTGTCCAAAAAACATCACAATTTGAAGATCCAGATAATGTTATTACTGAACCGTCTACTGTATTAAGAGCTCAATTTATTCTAAATATATAAGTTCCAGCTCAATCTAGAGTAATTCATGTTCATCAAATAGTAGCAGCTCATGTTATACAATATACTCAGGGAGTATAAACTCAAATTGCTCAACTATGAGTAGTGTCAGTTGCTAAATCAATTGCTCATGGGGCAAAAGTAAATGTACATACTTGATTATTAAGATCAGTCAAAGTAGTGCCTTGATCTATACCTGCTTGATTATATAAACTATCAGCCATATGTACTGAACCAACTAGTGTAGGTGGAGTAGCTGGTGCAGTAGTATATCATATATCTCCATTTACAGTAGTAGATGTAGTGTTTGTATATGTACTAGAAAGAATTGCAAATGTTCAAGCACTATTTAGAGCTGGACTTGTTGCAGCAAATACAGAAACTAAACTAGCTATTCCAAATATAGAGATAGTAGTTAATATTGCTATTAGGGCAGTCTTACTATAATTTTTCATAATTTCTATTTGTTAATAATAAAATATTTGTTTAACCCATTATTAATTAACTTAAATCAAAATTATACTGATGAAAATGGCTGTATATGCCTTACAATTTTGTATACCAGAATCTTGATTTTATTTAATTACTGTGATATTTTTATTTTTAAATAACCTATTTATAACAAAGCTTTAAAATTTAATTATAGAATAAATAAGAGAAATTGCAAAACATTATATTTAAATCTAAAAAAATCTTTTTGTTCTTTAACCTAATACTATAAATTAATATTTAATTTTCTTATTTTAAAATTTTATTTACACAGTTTATTTTACCTTATCAAAAAAGAAGCCATTGACTTCTTTTTTGATAAGGTTTTTAAAATTACTCAGCAGTAATAGTTTCTTCTGTATCAAGACTATCTTCAAGTAACTCTTTTAGAGCAGTTAATTGAGACATAATCTTTTCTTTGTTTATTTGAGATAATTTTGTATTAGCATCAAATTTTACCATCATTGCATCGATTTTTCATAAAATCTTTTCTAATTTCTCAGGACTTTTTGCTCAAACTTTAACAAGTTTAGCTCAAAGTTGAGAATGAAATTTTTCTTTATAAGCTAAAACTTGTTTTTTTCTATCACCTCTAAATTCTTCTCTAGCTGTTTTATTTTCTTCTCTTAATTCTTTATTTTCTTCTGCCATTTCTTTTCTAGCTTCAACCCAAGCTAATGCTTCTTCATTTGATCATACAAGTGTTTTTAATTCTTCATGATGAGCAATTACCATTTCTTCCAATTTAGTTTTTAATTCTTGTCTCAAAGTATCTTTTAATTCAACTCAAGTTGCTGATTCGATTTTACTCTCATATTCTTTTTTTAGGGCTTCAGTAGTAGTTTTAAATTCTTCTTGTAAAGCTCTGATCTTAGCTTTAGTTTGATCATTTAAATTGTTAAAAGCTCAAGAAGCAGTTCAATTTTCTTTTCTAAAACTTTGAAGGTTATTTTTTATTTCTTCCCTATTTACTTTAATTTGAAAGTTCATTTCTTCTCTATGTTCTTTTCTGTCTTCATTTTTTACTTCATTTTTAACTCTCATAATATTGTTAGTTGAAGTTAAATTATGTAATTGTTTCATTTGATTAGGTGTCAACTTTATTTCTTTTGTGTTTTTATCTGTACTATCATTAGCAAATGTTCATGACATTAAGATAATTAATATTGATACTAAAGATGTTTTAAATATTGTTTTCATAAATTTTCTAAAAAATTAGGATATAAATTCATTTAATAAGTTTTTAGATTATTTATTAAATGTGAACATATTATATAATATTAGTGTATGAGAAGTGTAAGAAAATTAAAGATTTAAATTTTTAAAATATAATTTTAATTTAGATCTTTAAATAATATATCAATAAGTTTATCAATTTCTCAATCAGTAGTATTTTCAATTATATTTAGTTCTTCTTTAGTTAATACTCAGTATTCAGATGTTTTATTTATAGGGGTGGTTATAGGATTTTTATTTTTTATTTTTATAGGTAATTCATTTTTTTGTACATTATTTTGAGTTCATATTCTTGTAATAGGTTCTATATTTTGTTTATCTTTAAGAAAATTTTCAATTTGATCAATTTTTTCAGCCTCAATATCATTTTCTATTGTATTTCATAACATAATAGGTATATTTTCCTCTTCAACTTCTGTATTTTTAGAACAGGAAATTAAAATAATAAATAGTAGTAAATAAATTATTTTTTTCATTTTATAAAAAATTAATATTAATTTTAGTAAAAGCATTTTTTCTACTTTCTATATTTAGTTTCCAATTATTAATATCTGTCACTTTTTTAACTAAAGCTAATCATAATCAAAATCATTCTGTAGAATTATAATTTTCTCTAAAATATCTATTAAAAATATTTTGTATATTATTTTCTTTAATTCATACTCAATAATCTTTTATTTCTATGATTCAGTTATTAAAGGATATTTCTATCTTTCATCAAATTTTTGAGTATTTTATTGCATTTGATAAAATATTTTTTATACATAGATAAAAGTGTTCTTTATTTATTTTTAAAATGAAAGATTTATTTTCGAATATTTTTTCTAAAACTATTTTTTTCTCATATAAGACTGTATTGAAGTCATCAATTATTAAATTTGATTCTTTTATTAAATCTATTTTTTCTTTTGCATACGATATGTCTGATAGATTTGCAATTCAAACTATACTATCTAAAATCTTATTCAATTTTTCGGCTGAATTTAAACTAATTTCATTTGCTTCTTTATAATTTTTCAATTTTTTTGCAAGGCTTAGAGTTGAAATAATTTCACTTAGTGGTGTTTTCATCTCATGATTTACATTTGCTGTAAAATCTTCTAGAGAATTTAAACTTTGTTCTATAACTCTAAAATTTCTTCATACAAAAAAATCTCATATAAAATAAAAAAATATAAAGAAAGGGGATATAAATAAACTAAAAAAACTTATGTATTTTATGTAATTTAAAAATGTATAATCATTATTCATAGATATAATTATCTTATAATTTTCATTATTTATTTCATAATTTTTAATTAAAAATTTATAATGTCATTCGTTAAAAACTCATATCTTATCTTTATTTTTAGGTAATATCTCTATAAATGATGTAACTATATCTCAATTTTTATATATTGTACTATTCTCAAGAGTTTTTATAATAATTTTTTGTAAAGTTTTATCATCACTTTTGACTTGAGAATAATATTCTTCTTTATTTTCAAGTATGTTAATTACTCAAGTTAATTTATTTTCCAAAGATTCTTTATACTCTATGTTATTTGAAATATAATTTATTCATACGAAAGTGGCTTGAATAAAATAAATAGATAGCATTACAAACAATGCAAAAAAGAAGCTTAATTTGTTTTTATATTTTTTTAATAGTTTTAAGTTATCCATAAATTAGAAAAAATAGTAAAATAATACAGTGAAAGTTCATAACGACCCAGAGAGAGCTTTTGGTTGCTTCATTTTACTTTGCAATGACATAAAATAACATTTCTATATTTCTTCTTTAATTAGATATCATTCTCATCTAACAGTTTTAATCAGTTTTTTTCAGAGTTTTTTTCTTAGATATCATATATATATGTCAACTGTTCTAGACGGAAAAAAATCATCATATTCTCACCAAACTTTTTCAAGTAATTCTTTTTTTGAAATAATTTTTCATTTGTAATTTAACATATATGTGAGTAATTCATATTCTAATTTACTTAGATGAATTATCTTAGAAGCAATTTTTACAATTTTTTGATTTTTATCAATTTTTAGCTTTCATATTTTTATAGTTTCATTTTTTGTCGTGAAATCTCTTCTAATAAGGGCATTTATTCTCAAGATAAGTTCTTCATAATTGAATGGTTTAGTTAGATAATCATCAGCTCAAGAGTTAAATCAAGAGATCTTATCTTTTATTTTATCTCTTGCTGTTAGTATTAAAATAGGTATATTCATTGAAGCATTTCTGATTTTCCTAATAATATCGATTCAGTCATCTTCTCAGAGTCATAAATCCATTATAACTAAATCATATGAATCAGTTTTTAATTCTAAATTTATTCATTTTCAAGAAAATAATTGTTTTGATTTTATATTTTCAAGTTCTAAATACTTTGATATGTTATTAGAGACGATTTTATTATCTTCAACAATTAATATTTTCATAAGAATAAAAATTAATTTTCTAAAATAATAATATTTATTTGTATGAGTTTTGTAAGAAAAGAGTGATTTTATAATAGTAATTGTATAAAATTTGGTGAGATTGTAAAGTTTTATTTTTTATCATAAATGTTTTCAAAATATTTTTTTACTCAACTTGTTCAATCTTGGTTTATAATCCTGATTAATTCACTTCAAATAATTGCAAAATTTGCAATTTTACAAACCTCATTTATATCTTCTGATGTTTTTACTCAAAAACCTACTCATATTTCTATATCTTTTAATTTTTTAAGTTTATGTATGTAATCTTCAAAATCTTTTCAAAAATTTATTTTATTTCAAGTTGTCATATTTTGACTAACAGCATAAACAAATCAACTTGATAGTGAAAATATCTTTTTTAATCTAGATTTTTTACAAGTAGGAGAAATAACTTGAATAAGGTTTATATTATATTTTTTACATAATTTTATAAGTTCTTTTCACTCTTTTTCATCAAAAGGTATATCAGGAATTATAAGTCCAAATATTCAGATTTTCTTGGCTTTTTCAACAAATTTTTCAACTCAGTAGTTATAAACTATATTGTAGTAAGTCATTATAAGGATTTTACAGTCGTCCTTACTTTGTCCCCCTTCGATAAGGGGGGTAGGGGGGATTTGTACTATAGACCTCTCCAAAAAATCAAAACAAGTACTCGGAGTAATTCAGTTTTCCAAAGCTACTTCATTTGCATTTGAGATTATTGGACCGTCAGCAATAGGATCAGAAAAAGGAATTTGTATTTCTATATATTTTGAATACTTAGATAGTATTTCCAAAAGTTTTTGGCTTTCTTTTATACTAGGATAGCCACAAACTAGATGGGTCATTATTGGCTTTTGCATAAATGGTAATATAAGAAAATAAAAATTGACATTTATAAAATAGTAGGTATATATAAAATATAAATTTTATTTAATAATTATATATATGGTAATAAAAAAATATGATGTTTCAAAACTCAGTTGAGTTCCTGAAAAAACTGTGGATGTCATGGGGGGTGATTTAACAAATGAAGCAGTTATTGAGATATTAAGTCTTTCAGTAGAAGAAATAGACTGAATGCCAGATGAAAAACATAATAATCTTATAGAATTAATAAAACAAAAACCAAGATTATGGAAACAATTAGTATCAAAAAAATCACCTGATTTTGGATCTCCAGAGGAAAATAATTTTATAGAATTAATAAAACAAAACCCAGAATCATGGAAACAATTATTTATAGCTGTAGTTCCTGCTACTCAAGAAGAAGTTCTTGAAGCTACTTATAATTGAAGATATTGACCTTGACTTCCAGCAGCAGAACTTCCAAAAGATGATGCCCCAGTGGAATATGGAGATTTAATACCAGACTTTTGGGCAAGAGTAGCGAAATTAAAAATATAAGCACATAATTTCATATTTATAAAAAAATTATAAAACTATTTTTTCTTTTCTATATACTCCCTCAAAAATCCCATAAATCAACTATCAAATTTAGGAGCCGTGATAAATAAATCCTTATCTCATCTACCAGACAGATTGCATACGACAATCTGTTCTTTTTTTAGTTTTGGAGCAAGTTTTATAACTTCAGCAACGGCGTGAGCTGATTCAAGTGCTGGGAGAATTCACTCAGTTTGCATAAGTACTTTTATAGCATTTAGTGATTCATCATCTGTTGCATAAGTCATTTGCACTCTTTTTATATTTTCTAGATATGCAATTTGTGGACTAACTCCTGAGTAATCAAGTCAAGCAGAAATCGAGTATGTATCAAGTACTTGTCAATTATCATCTTGTATAAAGTATGATTTGTATCACTCTACGAATCATATTTTTTTGTTTGCAAATCTGGAAGCATGTTGACCTGATTCTATTCATTTTCATCAAGCTTCAACTCAGATAAGTTTTACATTTTTATCATCTAAAAAATCATAGAAAAATCCGAGAGCATTGCTTCATCAACCTACACAAGCTACCATATAATCAGGTAGAAACCCCTTTGTCATTCTGAGTTTTTGCGAAGAATCCCTTAAACCTAGTTCTTTGCCATTTTCATGTAAAAGGGATCCTTCATTGCATTCAGGATGACAGGAATTAGAATATTCTTTCAGCTGTTTCCTAACCTCTTCTCATATAATTTTTTGAAAAAATACATTCATAGAAGGGTAAGGATTTGGTCAGCAAGCTGTTCAAAGTAAGTAATAAGTATCTTCAGAATTATTTAGTAAATCTTTCAATGCTGTGTTTACTGCATCTCTGAGTGTTTGATTTCACTCATAAACAGGTATTACTTTCGCTCATGCAAGTTCCATATATATCACATTTGGTCTTTGTCTATCATAATCTTTTTTTCACATATAGATTATACACTCTAGTCCGAGTTTTGCACATATTGCAGCAGTTGCAAGTCCGTGTTGTCCAGCTCAAGTCTCAGCAATTATTCTTGTTTTTCACAAGTATTTTGCAACAAGAGCTTGTCATACAGAGTGATTTATCTTATGAGCTCAAGTGTGATTTACTCATTCATTTTTTAAGTAAATTTGAGCTCAACCAAGTTTTTTTGTTAGATTTTCAGCAAATATAAGAGGGGATGGTCTACCAATATAGTTTTTATGTAAGTCTTTTAGATCTCGTATAAAGTTTTTGTCTTTTTTCAATTTGAAGAATGCATCTTTTACTTCATCCATAATTGGGATGAGAAGTTCGGGGATATATCTTCACCCGAATTCTCAGAAGTGTCAGTTTTTATTTATTATTATGTTTTTTAGGGTCATAGAAAGATATATTATATATTAAAATAGTTTTTTTATTAAAGGAACAATTTAGTTTTACTTTTGGAAGCAAAAGTAAAGAGTAATTATATTGTTTTTATCTTTTATTTTTGAAAGAAAAAGTATAAAATATTTTAAAGAGCATTTTTATAATTATCAAATCAATTTTTCAATATTTTCTTTTAGGATAATAAGTCAATTTTGTGTTAGAATACTTTCTGGGTGGAATTGGAAAGAGAAAAAGTTTTTCTGTCTTAGAGCATAAATTTCATTTGTTTTTGGATTGTTTGAGAACTTGAAATCACTAGAATCCTTTTCTTTAAATCAAGCAAAAGTATTATAAAAAGCCACTTTTTGCATTTCTCAAAATAAATTTATTTCTATTTGTTCTCATTGGGTTGGGATTTCTTTTTTTTGTACTTTGATTTTTAGATATCTACATATAAGTTGATGTCAAAGACATATTCAAAAAAACTTTTTGTTGTTTTTGTATAGGTAATCAATTATATCTAGATTTTTTTGCATTTTTTCAGTATTTTCTAGTGGATTTCATGGACCTGGTCATATTAAAGAAATATCAAAATTATATAATTCACTAATTTTAACTTCATTGAATCTTTTCAGTGTAATTTTATATCAAAGTATTTTCAATATATGAGCTATCATATTTGTGAAATCATCTTCATTGTTTATAATTAGAATTTGTTCTTTTTTTATTTCTAGATTTTCAAAATCTTGTTTAAAAAACCATGTTTTGCTTAAATTTTGGTTTCTTATTTGTATAAGTTCTTGAACTTCATCATCCAAATAATATTTTTCCAAAAAATTTGTTTTTGTATTTGTAATTCAAAGTAAAGCATTTAAAACTCACTTTGACTTTATTTTAATTTCTTCATATTCACTTTCTGGAACAGAATCTTTTGTTAAACTTGCTCAAACACAAAATTCTAATCATCAATCAATATTGATATCCAAAGTCCTTATCATAATACTACTATCTAGTGAGTCTTTTTTTAAATGAGAAACGGCTCATGCATAATATTTTCTATCAAAATTCTCATATTTTTTTACAATTTTAAAAGCATTTTCAATTGGACTTCCTACCACTGTACAAGCCCATATTGATTCTTTGAAAATCTCTAATTTTTTCATTTTACTTTCTCAACTGAGTAGATATTCAGTGTGAATTAGATTAGACATTTCTTTTAAGATTGGTCATACAATTATTCATCAGCCTGTACAGATTTTACTCATCATTTTTAGTTCTTCATCAACACACATAAAAAGCTCGTTTATTTCTTTTTGGTCTTTTAAAAATAATAAAAAATCTTTTTTGAAATCTGTATAATTATCGTATTTTGTTTTTCTAAAAGTTCCAGAGATGGGGTTCATCCTTACTATATTATTTTCTACACTTACATTTCTTTCTGGGCTTGCTCAAATGAAAAACTTATTTCAATCAAAAAATAAAAATTGTAGATAACTACCACACTCAGATAAAATGATTCTTTTGTAGATTGTAAGAGCTTTCTCTACTTCAAAATTAATTATTTTTCAAGTAATTTTTTGGGCAATATTGAAGTTTGATCATTCTCAATTTCAGATTTCTTTGTTTACTATATTATTTACGATTTCAGTATGTTCTTTTTTTGTGAAATTTTCTATCAATTCTCAATCTAATTTAATTTCTTTCTCTTTAAAAGTTTTTATAAACTCATCTATTGAGTATATTTTTTCTTCATTAACTATAATTGATATTATTTTTTCATTATTTTCTTTTACTTCGAATCATCTTTCCTTGGCTTGTGTGAATGGAGTTATAAAAATTTGTTCTACACTTTCATCAATTTCTGATAGTAGATTATATTTTTGCACTTTTCCAGAGAAATATCTTATGAAGTCTTCTCACTTTTTTTTGTATAGTGCGAATGGTTTATTATACATAAATTTTTAAGTTAAAAATTAAAAGTTTTCCATTATTTTTACTATTCTTTTAGTTTTTCTGTTGCAGATGTTTTTGCCGTTGTCTACTCAGGAAGCTGTGTCTACTCAGGAAGCTTTTGGAACTTTTGTAAGGACTTCTGCGAGATTGAATTCATTTATTCATCAGGCAATTAAAAATGGTTTAGAGAGTTTTAAATTATTTAGAATTTCATAATCATATCATTTTCAACTTCAAGGAATACTTCAATCTATTATATATAAATCAATATTTTCATCTTCTTTTAGTGATTTTATATCTGGATATGATATGGAATGTAATATATGAAATCAGTGTTTTTTTAGGTAAGCAAAATCACAATTTCAATATATTTGCAGGGAATCCAATTCAGTATGTTTTGCAGTTTTGATTATCTCATCAAGATATGTTTTATCTAGGTTTTGCCAGACTTTGTTTTCATATTTTCAAAAAAGTCATACTCTTTTTACATTTTCTGGAGTAATAATTTCTTTTGCTAATTCTTTAGTGATTTTTCTTTTTGAAATTTCAATAAAATTAAATCATAGAAAATCGATTCAATCATAGTTTTTTAATCTATTTCTAATTCAGCAGAGTTTTAGTAATTTTTTCATAAAATGAAGATTAAAAATAGATAATAAGAATTATTCTTATATTAATTTTGTTTGCTATTTTGAGAGAAAATCTAATACTACTTTTAAATTTATATCGACTAGGTCACTATAGGCTCATACTTTTTCTCAGGCGATTATTTGTTTTGCAAGTTCAATTTTTTTGTTTATATCTTTTTCTAAAATTTCTTCTAGGCTCACTTTTTTATATCAGAAATCCTCTGGAGTTATTTCATAATTTTTTATTTTTCAATTTTTTAGTTCATAAATTTTTGTTTTTCAAGTTAATGTAATTTCATCAAGTCAATCTTCTCACCTTATAACAAGTACATTTTTTCTTCATAAAATTTTGCAAGTTTCTATCATAAGTTCCATTTTATCTTCGAAGCTACAACCAATTATTTGATAATCAGAATTAGCAGGAGATAGTAATGGTCAAAGTATGTTAAATATTGTTGGTTTGGCATAATTTTTTCTAGCCTCAGCAAATTCTTTCATAAAAGGAAAAAAGTTTTTTGCATATAGGAAAGCTATATTATTATTTTTATATTCATCAAGTGTTTCTTCTTTTGAATTTGGAATTTTGTATCAAAGTTTTTCAATTAGATCAAAACTTCCAAATCTACCACTACTTGCATTATTTCAATGTTTTGCAATTTTAACTCATTTTTTTGCAAGTTTTAGACAAGCTAAAGTTGAAGTATTGATTCTATCAAGTCAGCTTCAACCAGTTCAACAGATGTCTGTAGAATCAAATAAATCTATATTTATTGCTTGTTTTGATTTAAGATAAGTTACTATTTCAGCAAGTTCTTCAGGAGTTACTTTTTTTTCTGCTATATCTTGAAGCATTTTAAGTTTATCGGATTCAGAGATGTTATTTTCTAGGACTTTTTTTATAAATTTTTTCATAGATTATTATATTAAAAAATTAAATGTTTTTCATAAAATATGTTCAGATAAGAACTCAATTAAATTTGTTTTTATATTTTTTTATATCTTGTAAATTAGTAATTCAAGAAAATGCAAATAGTAGTTTGTTGGCTAGTTTATCTTTATATTTTTCTTGTAAATTAATATGAGAATTGTTATCAATTTGCATATTTCATAGATTTCTGGAATTAATTGCGATTCAAAAATCAAGGGAATCACTTAATTTTATTATTTCTTTTAGATCTTTTTCGTTATCGATTTCTACAATTGGAAATATGTTTTTTTCTTGGGTATAATTTATAAGATTTATCAAATCTTTATTTTTTAGAATTCTTTTTATTAAAAGTAATGCATCATATCAAAAATATGAAGCTCAATCAATTTGAGTCTTATCAATTACAAATTCTTTGAAAAAAATAGGTTTTTTATACCTTTCTTTAAATATTTTTCATCTATTTATATCTCAGTCAAAGTATTTTTTATCTACTAGATTTGATACTGCTTTGATTTTAGGATTATTTCAATAAAAATCAAGTATAGTATCGATATTTTTTTCTTGTGCAAGATTAGAAATACTTGGAGATTTAATCTTTATTTCTCAAATAATATTTGCATCTTTTTTCACAAAGACTTTTTTGAATAAATCTTTGTTTGACTTAATTGATACTAGTTCTTTTTTCTTGTTTTTTACTATCTCATCTAAGATTGTCATATAAATAAAAATTAATAAATAAAAAAAGCTGTTAATTTGAATAACAGCTTTTAATTTTAAATTTTTTGTAATTTTTAAACACAAAAAGTATAACTAAAACTGTTATTTTTAGTTATTAGCCACCAAGCAGTTGTAAAATACAAGTTTTGCATAAATTTATCGTAAAAATATATCTAAGTAAAATATAAGTTTTTTTCTTGTTTTGTCAAAAATATTTTTATTATTATATTTTTTTGACTTTTAAAAAATTTTTCGTAAGATGTTTTTGTATCACCACAAAAGAGGTTCCAAAAAGTGTCAGTGCTTTAGGACACCTCTTTTTTTACTCTTTTTTTATAATCATAATATGCTATTTTTTGTTTTATTTCTTTAAGTCATAGATTCATTCAGTATTGTTTTTTTATTTTATTATAAAGTGATGAATATTTTCTACCTGGAAATAGAATTTTTTCTAATAATCATTTTTGTATAAGGTAATTTACAAGTTTTATGTAGTCTCAATCTCAGGTAACTAAAACTATTTTATCAAAATCTTTTTCATCAATAATTCTTTTCATTATTTCAAAAACTACATCTACATCTACATTTCATTTCTTTTTTCATTTTAGTTCAGAAGAGTGTTCTCTAAATACCACGATAAATCATGCTTTTTGGAGCTTACTATATAAATCTTGTTCTTCTTCTGATATAAATCATATAAAATAATAAGCTTCTTCAATTTGAAACTTGTCTTTTAGGTAGATTCTAAATTTTTTATAATCAATTTTCCAGTTTTCAGCACTAGTTCCCAGATGTAGATTTTGTCAGTCTATGTAAGCGATATTATTCATGAGGGGTTTATTAGGAAATATTTTACTAAATACTAAAAACATTTAGAAATATGGGGTCTTAGGGGGTGAGATTCTAGTGAGAAGTAACAGAAAGCACTAAATATTAATTCTGAAATTCGAAACCCCCTAAATCTTTTGCCTACTTTTGGATTCAAAAGTAGAACTAAATTGTTTTCTTATAAAAAATGTATTATAGATTCTAAAAACTTGTTTTAGAATGACAAGTTTGATATTTTATAAATCCCCATAAACAAACTCAAAACCCAAATATTCTAAAAACTTTTCTACATCATCCATTTGAAGTACTACTGTATTATCGTTTTGAAGTGGATGAAAACCTATCAAAACTCATTTTAGAGTCTTATCAAAGACTACTTTTATGTCTTTCTCAGTATTATTTATTAAAGCAAAAGGACTTACACTACCAGGTTTTAGTCAGATCTTTTCCATCATAAGTTCTTCTTCAAAAAAACTCATTTTTGAGTCATCAAAGATTTCTCTTATCTTGTTTGTTTCAAGTTTTTTATCTTCTCATACTATAACCATATAGAAATTTGTTCACTTTTTGTTTCTAATTAGTAAGCTTTTTACCCTTTGTCATGGCACACAGATTCATTTAGAATCATTACAAGAATGAACTGGTTGGTGTTCATAATTTGTGTAGTTTATATTTAAATCATTGAGTATTTTAAAAATTTTGTTTTTCATGGTGATATTTAAATTAATTCATTCTCAATATTGATTTCTCAGTGTAAATCTTCTAGCATTTTTGTCTTTATTTGTTCATAAGATAAGTTTTGAGCTAACAACCATCACAATTTTGTTATCATTGATTCCATACTCATGTCGTGAGCAGGTATTGCTAAATCATTTTCTTTTAAGTATTGTCAATTTTCATTTACTTGGAAACTTGCAACTCAGCTTGGTGCTTGAGTAGTCACGACTATAGGAATTTTCTTTTCTTTTAAGTATTCAAATGCTGGAAATAGATGAGAACTAGGGTCTCATGCTCAGAAAGCTCTAAAAACAAAAGCTTTAATTCAATTATTTTCTACTAATGATTTAAAAATATCTATTTGCATTCATGGAAATTCTGTTATTGAAGCTATATGTTTAGTATCGAAATCTTTTTTTACTGATAAAACTCTTGATTGTATTGCAAGGGGTTTTGATTTTGATAAGTAAGAAACATGTTTTTTTAGTGCAGAATCATTAAGTCTAATAAAACGACCTATTTGTCATAAAGCTCAAGATTGAAAGGAGCTAAAAGGGTCATAATCAAAATCTGTTCATTTTTTTACTCTTGTTCAAGAGATTATTTTTGATCAAAATACTGCTACAACTCATTTAACTTCATTATATCACCAAACAGAGATTCTTAAGGCATTTACTAGATTTGTTATTGAATCAGTTCACAAGTAACCTAAAGGAACTTGAGCTCAGGTAAATATTACAGGTTTGTTGATATTTTCAAGTGCAAAAGATAATGCAGACGAGGTATATCACATAGTATTTGTTCCGTGTAGGATTATAAATGCATCAAATTCATCATATCTTTCTTGAATTTTTTCTATCAATATAGTCCAATTCTTTGGTTGCATATCAGAACTATCAATATTGAAAACTTCTTCTACAGTAGGATGAATTTCTATATTCCAATTCGACTTTATAATATTTGTAGAATTTTCTAATATAGACATAAAATTATTTGGATCAGATTTTATATTTTGACTAACATCACTTTTAGCTACA
Source organism: bacterium (assembly GCA_024635475.1). Taxonomy (GTDB): domain Bacteria; phylum Patescibacteriota; class Gracilibacteria; order BD1-5; family UBA6164; genus Altimarinus. The sequence continues at coordinate 527,323 of JAGXIW010000003.1, forward strand.
TTTCAAGCAATTGTTCATCAAGTAAAAATAACTAAAACATTTTTTTGTATTGCCATAGGTATATTAATATAAATTAAATTTTCTCTTTCCCTCCCATAAAAGGTCTCAAAACTTCAGGAATCATTACATCACCATTAATAGTTTGATAATTCTCAATTATTGCAATTAGACACCTACTTAGTGCTATAACTGTACCATTTAGAGTGTGTACATATTTAGGTTTACCATCAGCATCTCTGTATCTGATACCAAGTCTTCTTGATTGGTACTCTCATACATTACTACAACTTGTTACTTCTCTGTATTTTTCTTGTCCTGGCATCCATGCTTCTAGATCGTATTTTTTCATTGCTGGATTTCCTAGATCTCAAGAACATATATTTAATTTTTGATAAGGAATTCAAAGTCCTTGCCAAATATCTTCTTCTACTTTAACCATTTCATTATGCAGTTTTTTACTATCTTCCGGGCGACAAAAACAAACCATTTCAACTTTATCAAATTGATGTCCTCTCAATATTCATTTCATATCTTTTCCAGCTGATCAAGCTTCTTTTCTAAAACAAGAAGAGTATCATACATATTTAATTGGATTAGTTAGGTCTTCGATTATCTCTCAAGCATGATAAGAAGTAACAGGAACTTCAGCAGTTCAAACTAGATATAATTCATCATCTCCAGGATTTACTTTGTAAACTCAGTCTTCTCCAGCAGGTAGAAATCCAGTCCCAAACATAGCAGGTTCTCTAACTAAAACTGGTGGTAAAACTGGCATAAATCATCTACTTGCCAATACTGAGATAGCATAATTTACAATAGCAAATTGTAAAAATACTAAATCTCATTTTAGATACCAAAATCTAGCTCAGCTTATTTCTGATCATTTTTCTGTATCTATCCATCATTTTTGTTCTCAAATCTCATAATGTGTTTTTGGTTTGAAATCAAATTTAGTTGGTTTTGAAAAACTTCATTCAACTGTATTTCCACTATCATCTGGTCAAATAGCAGCAGTTGAATCAAGAAAATTTGGCAGTCTCCAAAGTATTGCATTATATTCTATTTCAAGTGATCTAATCTCTTCTCAAAGAGATTTTTCTCTTTCTCACAAGGATTTCATTTCTGATAGTTTTGATTCTTTTTCTTCTTTTGATAGAGTTGGAATTAATTTAGAAAATGTATTTTTCTTGTTTTTGATCTCATCTAATTCTTGGTTTAATGTAATCAATTTCTTATCCATTTCCAAAAAAGCATCTAAATCAACTTTTATATTTCTTTTTTTTATATTATCTTTCATCAGTTCAGGATTTTGTCTAACGAGTTTCAAGTCTACCATAATGTTTTTAAAAGTTAATAAATTATTATTCCCAAATTATAATTATAAAATATCATTTTTCAAATTTAGTTTGGATATACATTAAATTTGAAAATATCGATTTTTTACTTACAATAAAAGGAAATTAATCTTAAGGAATTATTGATGAAAAAATATATAAAAATAGAAGAAATTAAATTGAATCTAAATGATCCTGAAAATTTACTTCAAGAAAAAATCGTAGAAATATTAGGAATAAAAAAAGAAGATATTTTAAATTTTAAGATTGCAAAAAAGGCTATTGATTCAAGAAATAAAAGAAATATAATCTTTGTTTATTCTGTTTTAGTTAATATAAAAAACCAAGAAAAAAATTTTCAAAATCTAGATAAATTAAGTGAACAAATAAAAATTAATCTCAAAAAACATAAAGTAAGAATTGAAGAAGAATTTATCTACGAGATTAAAAAAATAAAAAATAAACCTAAAAATTCTCCGATAATAATAGGTTCTTGACCGGCTTGATTATTTTGTGCTTTGGTTTTGGCAGAAGCTTGAATGAATCCTATAATAGTAGAGAGATGAAAAAAAGTAGATGAGAGAATCAAAGATGTGGAATTGTTTACTAGTACTTGATTACTCAACAACAACTCAAATATACAATTTGGTGAATGATGAGCAGGTACTTTTTCAGATGGGAAACTCTATACTCTTATAAATGATAGGAGGAGTAAATTTATATTTGAAGAATTTGTAAAAGCCGGAGCTCCTGAGGAAATAATTTATGATGCAAAACCTCATATATGAACAGATAAACTTAGGATACTCGTAAAAAATCTGAGAAAAAAGATTATCTCTTTAGGATGAACTTTTAGGTTTGAAACTTGTTTGACTGATATAGAAATAGTAGAAAATAAACTTAAATCTATAATTTTGAATAATAAAGAAAAACTAGAAACTTCTGATTTGATTTTGGCTATATGACATTCTGCTCGTGATACTTTAGAAATGCTTTACAATAAGTGAGTAGAAATGAAAGCAAAACCATTTGCTATGTGAGTCAGAATTGAACATGATGCAAATTTGATCAATAAATCTCAATATTGAGATAATTATAATAATAAAAAACTTTGAACAGCTAGATATAAATTAGTAACTCATAACGAAAAAGAAAGATCAGTTTACACTTTTTGTATGTGTCCTGGTGGTTATGTAGTGCCTGCTTCAAGCGAAGAAAATAGGCTTTGTCTAAATGGGATGAGTGAGTATGCACAAGATAGTGGTATATCAAATAGTGCATTACTTGTGCCTGTTAATCCTTTAGATTTTGGATCTAATCATCCATTAGCTTGAATTGCATTTCAAAGATTTTGGGAAGAAAAAGCTTTTGTTCAAGGGGGAAGTGATTATAAAGCTCCTGCACAATTAGTTGGAGATTTCTTAGCAAAAAGACCATCAAAGCATATATGAAAAATATCTTCAACTTATAAACCGTGAATAAAACTTACTTCACTTGATGAGTGTCTTCCAGAATTTATAACAAAAGCTCTTAGAATTGCATTACCAGAACTTGATAAAAAAATCAGATGATTTGCAAGTAGTGATGCTATACTTACTGCTATTGAAGCAAGGAGTAGTTCAGTAGTTAGATTTGCGAGAGATGAAAATGGTGAATCAAATATAGCTTGAATTTACCCCAGCGGAGAGTGAGCTTGATATGCTGGGGGAATAACTTCTTCAGCTATTGATTGATTAAAAATTGGGGAGAGTATAGTAGGGAAGTATGTTTAAATATATAACACATTTAATTTAAATTATAAAAAAATAATAAGTATACTTTTCTAAATAAATTAACACACCACTACATAAATGAAAAAAATATAATATTTGAATATTTACAGGTTATGTAGAATGAATTTTATTAGATGAAAACAATATAAATTCAGAAACAGAAAAAAATATTATTTTATATACAAAAATATTGTCACCTGAATTAACTAAATATTTTCCAATTATAAAATGAATAATTTCAGAAAAATGAAGATATCTATCACATCTTTCCATAGTTGCTCGTGAAAACAAAATTCCTGTGGTTATATCTTCAGGCATGAATAACTATAATTTATGAGATTATATTATAATTGATTGAAGTAATTGAAAAATAATAAAAATATAATTATGAAATATATATTAGTAATACTTTTTTTCTCAATATCAATTCTAACATTTGATTTATATGTTATAAATTATCACTATTATGATAATTATAGTTTTAATAATTTTATAAATAATAAATTAATAAAAAACAATGCTTGTTATGTTAAAAATAATAGATTATTGAATAAAGATAGTCATATTAATATCACATTTTTATGAGATGTAATGATATGATGAAGAGTGAGAGATGCAATAAATAAAAAATGATATGAATATGTATTTTCTTGAACACAAGATTTTTTATCAAAAAAAGATTTATTAGTACTGAATCTAGAGACTTCAGTTACAGAATCTAACAAAAAAAAGAATAAAACATATACTTTTAAAGCTGATAAATATCATTTAAATGGATTAAAATCGTTTAATAAAAAGATATATGTAAATTTAGCTAATAATCATGTGTGAGATTTTTGAGAAGAATGAATGATTGATACAATCAATAACTTAAATGAATATAATATTGATTTTTTTTGATTATGAAATAATATTAATGAGGCAAATAAAATAAAAATTATTACAATTGGAGATACAAAAATTTGATTAATTTGACAAAATTGTATTAATCCAATCTCTTTTAAGGCCTGAGAAAACAAGATCTGAACAGCTTTTTTCGATAAGGTAATATTGAAAAATGAGATAGACAAAGCAAGACTAGACAATGTAGATTTACTTATATTGAATTGACATTGTTGAATCGAATATTCAAATTCGCCTAATAAAACACAAATAGATTATTATCATTATGCTATTGATAATGGTATTGATTTGATTATTTGACACCATCCTCATTGGTATCAATGAATAGAAAAATATAAGTGAAAAATTATTTTTTACAGTTTAGGTGATTATGTATTTGATATATTTAGATGAAGAAGAACCCAAGAAGGTATAATTGCGGATATTTTTATAAAAAATAAAAAAATAAATAAAATTAATATAGAAGCAGTTCATATATACGATTATTGAAATACAAAACTAGCAACAAGTGAACAAAAAAAAGTGATATTAGATGAGTTACAATTGTTAAGTGATAAGTTATCTGATATTAAAACAATTAAATATTGATTTATAGATTTATAATTTTCTAACAAATAAAACTTATGATATACATAATCCCAACTGATACTTGTTACTGAATAGCATGTTCATTAGATGATATAACAAATTATGAGAAAATATACAAAATAAAAAAAAGAAGTTTTGCAAAACCTATAGCTATTATGGTTTTGGATTTCAATTGGTTAAAAACTAATACTACACTAAATGATAAGCAAATTGAGTTTCTAAAAAATTATAATAAACCTTTTACTGTGCTTACAAATTCAGTTCCAATATCTCTATGGTTAAATTATGAATCAGAAAACTGAGAATGATTTCAAAATAGAGATATGTACAAAAAAATCGCACTTAGAGTAGCTCATAATGATGCACAAAAGAAATTAATAAAAGAAATTTGACCTATATTTTTAACAAGTGCAAATACTTCCGGAGAAAAAGAAATTTACAAAAAAGAAGAGATAAAAGAAGCTTTTAGTTATTATCTTGAGAAAAAAATAGTAGAAATATTACCATGAGAAGTCGGGAACAATAAATCATCAGATATATTTGAATTTTCTTGAGATGGACTTTGAATTAGATATTTGAGGAAAAATTAGAAAACTTATTTTATAAACTTATTTTCTTTTTCTCTTTTTAAAATATATGGTTTTAAAAATACTTTGATAATTGAAATAATTGGAATTGTAAATAAAACTCAAGTTATTCAGAAAAGGGCTCATCATATAGACATTGATATTAAAACTATGAAAGGTGAAAGTGAAAGAGTTTTTCCCATTATGTATGGTACTAAGAAATTTCATTCTATTTGTTGGATAATTAAGTATACTACTAAAACTCCTATAAATGCATTTAATCCAGATCATAGAGATATAGACAAAGCTAAAAACATAGAAATAAAAGTTCACAAGAAAGGTATAAACTCCATAAATAAAGCTATTAAAGCAAGTGAAAGTATTCAACTGATATGAATTCAAAATATCTTTAAAATAAGTAATCAAAACAAAGTTAGAAAAAACATTGCTATTCCTAATATTAATTGTCATTTTAACCATACTGTTAATATATGTATTACTTCTTTTTCATTATCAAAAACATATTCTGATAATCTTTTAGGTAACACAGCATAAAATACTTGTCTTGCATTTTTTCTTTCAAGTACTATAAAAATAGTAAATAAAAATAACAAAACAAAGTTAAATATTCAAGACCCAACTGAAAATATAAATCAAGCTCAACTTGTTATAAAAGTCTTTAGGTTTCATCATAAAAATGTTGAAATCTGAGTTGAATTTTCTTTTATTAGAGTTAGTACTTGTTCTATATTTAAATTATTTATAAAGTTTTCAACAATTGGTGGTAATCAAAATCAATGAATTCAAGATTTATTATATATATCAAGAAGATTATTTGCACCATCAGTAATCCAAGTTATAAGTACTAGGAATTGGTTAACTATTAGAGGAATTATCAAAAACATTATTAGTACAACAACAAGAAGTAATCAAGCAAATATCAATATTATTCAAATCAAATCATTTATTTTCCACTTATTTAGTCTATTTAAAAGAGGTGAAAAAAGTACACTCAAAAATAATGATAATACAAGCAATACCAAGATATTTGAAATGTTATACAAAAACAAAACAAGAATTAATAATAAAATTACAGTTAAAACCTTTTTTACAAAATAGCTATATTCTAGACTTTGTGCATCTTTTTCCTTCATAATTTTTGATAGTTAGTGGTAATGAATCTATTTTACTTAAAAACCTTAAATTGCAAATTGAAAAGTTAAATATTTTGAGTAAAATATCTGAAGAAAAAGTATTTAAATTAATTTAATATATGGAAAACATAGAAATCATAGCTGATAAATTAACACAAATCTGAAAAAACTTATTTATAGTTTGATGATATGTAAGAGCTAAGATTTTGTGAATAGATTATAAATGAGATATAGATTTGACTACAGATGCAAATCCAGAGGAAATGGAAAAGGTTCTTTTTGTTGTGGCTGAAGTATGAAAAAAATATGGTACATTGGTAATAAGAGAATGAAATGAAGTTTTTGAAATAACAACTTTTAGAGAAGATATTTGAATTTTGGACAATAGAAAACCTGTAGAAGTAAAGTTTACTACGGATTTATATCTAGATGCAAAAAGAAGAGATTTTACTTTTAATTCTATTTATTTTGATGTTCAAAATGATTTGTTTATAGATCCAGAAAATGGGATAGATGATTTTAAAAATAATATAATAAGATTTGTTTGAAATCCTACAGATAGGATAAATGAAGATGCTTTAAGGATTTTAAGATTTATAAGATTTAAAAATGCTTATAATTTGTCCTCAGCATTTGATAATTATTTTGATATATTAAAAGGCAATATAGATTTATTAAAAAATATAAGTACAGAGAGGATAAAAGATGAATTTGAGAAGATTTTATTGCTTGAAAATAATATACAAGCTTTAAAAGATCTAAAACAAATTTGATTTTTTGCTTTATTTTTTCCTGAAATTGATATCCTTGATAAAGTCTCTTGATGACCAAAATATCACCTGGAATGAGATGTGTGGACTCATACATTGATGACTATAGGGGAGTTAAACAATATCTTTGAAAAATGATTTGATACATATGATAAAAATTGAAAAAGTATAATAAAGTATTTTGAAAATACTGAGAAAATTATATTGTATCGGACTATGTTATTACACGATATTTGAAAATATGATACTTATGAAAAGTGTGATAATGGAAATTCACATTACTTAAATCATGAACATATTTGAGTAGAAAAATTTAATGATATACAAAAAAGATTTATATTTACAAATAATCAAAAAGATATAATTTCTTGGTTAATAAATAATCACTTAAAAGTTTTCAAAGTGTCAGAAATGAGAATATTAAAAGCAAGGAAGATTATGATGCATAAATACTTTGAATATCTAATGGTTATCTGATTTTCAGATCATTTATGAAGAATTCCAGCGAGTCAAGATTTGATAATCAACTTACAAGATTTTTATAAAGAGTTTTTATTAATATTAAAAGACAAAAAATTTCTTACTTGAAAAGATATTTTAGAGAAATATCCTGATTTAAAGTGATATAAAATAAAAGAAAGACTTGAAGCTATGAATGATAGGATATTGGGAGAGTAGGTTTTGTTGAATCCGTAAAAGACTTAAATAAACAAAAAAACACCTCTAAAGGTGTTATTATCTCAGCGAGTATGGTGCTCCCAGCAGGATTCGAACCCACGACCTCTAGGTCCGCGGCCTAGCGTTCTTCCAACTGAACTATGGGAGCAAAAAAGAAAAATCTGCTAAATTATAAATAAAAATCATCAAATAACAAATTTTTCTATAAATCTTTCTTGTCAATCATCGCTAAAGCTAGTTTTATATCTACATAATTTATATCTTGTCTTTCTTTATTTAATTCAGTTTTTATTTCTCATAGTTTAGTTAATTCCAATTTAGAAGTCAATAAAAACTCTTTTATAAATTTCAATCTTTTTAATTCTGAGAGTTTCATAACTTCATTTAATGGGATTTTTCAGTAACTATAAAGTCAGATTATATGTCATTCTATTGTTTGTTTTGTGAGTTCTCTTTGCTTTGTTATCTCATCAATTGAAAGTCATTTTGTGTACAATTCCAAAGTCTGAGTGTATGTATCTATTTTTTCTACTTTTGTTATCTCTTTAAGTTTTTTTATTTTCTTTGTTTTTTCTTCTTTGGCTTTATCTAGAAATTTACTTGCTTTCATAAATAGACTTGATTGTAAATCATCAATTTCTTCAAGTAAGATATTGTTATTGAAAATAGCCAATCTTCATCTTTCTGATAGTCATATTTTTGGGTATTGTCAGGCTGATTTGTATAGGAATCAAGAATTTATAAGTACTTCAAAAACTGATATAATTATATCTTTGTTATATTCTTCTAAAATAGCATAATCCTTGTCTAAATCTAAATCCCATTCAGTGATTTTTTTCTCTTTACTTCAAACAAGTATAGAAGCCAATATATTACCTCAAAATCTATTATCGAATCTTTTAATAAATTCCAAAACTATAAAATATGCTGCTGTTTTTACGATTTCTTTGAAATTTCAATTAACAAGTTTTTTCTTGTCTATGCAATAATCACAAACTCCACAATTATCTCATAGGTTTTTTATATCTTCTTCATCGCCAAAATATTCTAGTATAAATCTCTTTCTACAACCTGGTTTGAAAAGTAATTTTTTGATTTGTTCAAGTTTAAAATAAGATTCATTTTTTAAAATATCTTGATGATCCCACAAAATAGGGATGTCTTTATGTTCTTTTTTTCATAAAGTTATAGTAATTCATCTTCATCTAAAATCTTCAGCTCATTCTTGTGCATCAAATCATCTTTTCATAACTCCATATTTTTCAAAGATTTTCACAATACTTCAGACTTTCATACCACTTTTTAATCCACTTTCTTTAGCAAGCTGATCATAAGTTCTAAGAATTTGGTGATCTTTTCATCCAAAAGCTGTGAAATCATGAAATATATAATCATAAAGTTTAAGTATATCTTCTTTCCCGGGATAAGCATTTTCTATAAAAAACTCTTGTATAATCGTGTCTTGATAAGATGCAATTACAATAGAATAACTTACTTTTCAATCTCTTCATGCTCTTCAAGCTTCTTGGTAATAGTTTTCTATACTTCCAGGCAAGTTATAATGAATTACATATCTGATATCTTTTTTATCTATTCACATACCAAAAGCATTGGTTGCGACTATCACATCATAACCTGAATCCATAAAATTATTTTGTTCTGATTCTCTATAGTTTGCTTTCATTTCTCCGGTATAAATTCAAGCATTGATTCACTCATCTTTTAAGTGTTCATATACTTCTTTTACGGCTTTGATAGATGAACAATAGATTATTCAAAAAGGCGGAGTTTTTTTAATTATTTCAATTACTTTATTAAGTTTATCTTCTTTTTTTGTTATTTCTCTTATGATAAAAACTAGATTTTTTCTATCAAATCATTTAGTGTACATCTTATAGTTTTTAAGCCCAAGCCTCAAAACTATATCTTCTCTTACTTTTTTTGTAGCTGTTGCCGTTAGTGCAACTGTAGGGAACCCTCACCCTAGCCCTCTCCCATAGGGCGAGGGAATAGAATCTCCTTCTTCATATTCATTTGAAAAGGGAGGTTTTTTTAAATCATCAATAAATCACTTTATCTTCATATAACTTGGTCTGAAATCATGTCACCATTGGCTTATACAATGAGCTTCATCGATAGCAATAAGGGAGATATCTACATTTTTAATCACTCTTAAAAAGTGCTCGTCGTGAAGTCTCTCTGGAGCTATGTACAAAAACTTGATACATCTAGGTTCATCAGGTATATTTTGACTGATTTCATCTAATATAAATCTCTTGTCCACAACTGAAATACTTGAATTTATAAACTCGGTTCTGATTCCTAGTTCGTTTAATTTATCAACCTGATCTTTCATCAAGGAAATAAGAGGGGAAATGATGATAACAAGTCCAGGAAGCATAATTCCAGGGAACTGAAAAGTCAGAGATTTACCTCATCAAGTAGGCATAAAAACAAGAGTATCATTTTTTGCGATGATACTTTCTATTATCTCGAGTTGTCATTCTCTAAAGTCTTCGAGTTTAAATTTGTCTTGGAGGATTTTTTGTAGGTTTTGCATTTTGTTTTGGGGGATTAGTTATTCTTGTTTAAGTTTTTCTTCTATTAGTTCTTTTAATGCTTTTAGTTGTACTTTTTTATCTTCTTTTATTTTTTTAAATAATAAGCCATCTATTTGTTTTGCTAATTTTTTTAAATTTTTTTCAGATATTTTATTAAGTTTATTTCATAATTTATTTTTTAATAAAGTTTTATATGTATTTTTCAGTTCTAATTGTTTTTCAATTATATTTTGTTTTTCTATTTTTTTCTTTTCTTCATCATCTTGCATTTTTTTATTAAATTCATCATTTTTCTTTTTGATTATGAAATCTTCATAAGATTCACAAATTTGCATTATTTTTTCATCAAATATATTTAAATTTAATAAAGTATTATTATAAGAATCAATATCTATTATGTAGTCTTTGTATTTATCACGAATAGTTGTATCTATTTCAAGTAACTTATCATAAAAAGTATTATATGTTAATACTTGTAAAGAAGTAGTATCCATAGATGGATATTTTTGCTTTAGTTCAGTTTTTAATTTTGAGTATATAGTTCAATTATTAATATACTCACTGTATAAAATTTCGATCTCAGTTTTCTTTCCATTAATTATATCTTTTCTGAGATCAAAATTATCTGTAAAATTATTTTTGTTATAACTCTGTATAATTTTATCTTTATATTTTTTTACAGTAGAAATAGAAATTAAAGTATTACAAAATCATCAATTTTTAATATGTTCCTCAATTTTGATAGTATGTTGTGTTATGAATTCATTAATTATACTTTCACTTCATTGATAATTTTGGTAATCTATTTTTATGTTATCAAAGTTTATACTATAATGACAATGATAGTTTCATATATATAAGGTTCATCAAAGATTATTATATTCTTGATGGCATCAATTTATATCAACATCTCATTGATGAGCATTTGTATTTAAAATAATACTTGAATTAAATATAAGAAATAGTAAAATAAAATATTTGTGCATATCTTTATAATTAATAATATAAAATTGTATATTTAAATAATAATTTATTTATATAAATTAATACATAAATCTTTAGATTTATTATAATTACTTTCTAAGTCTTCTCTAATTCAATTAACAATAGATTCAGGGACTCAGCATTCTCCATTATTTATTTGAGTTTCTGAAAATCAATAAGCTTTACAAGTTTTATTTTCTTTTTCAATTTTTAACTTTGAGTAAATATTATAGGCACTTGTAAGACAATTTTCTAATTTGTTATTTTTTTCTGAAATATTTTTATAGTTATTTATATCTAATTCAAGTTTTTCTATTTCTTTAGAAGTTTTAGATTTTTCTTTTTGCATTTCTGTAACTTGCTTTTCTAACCCACTAATTTTTTTGTCTTTTTCATCGTTCCAATCAATAGAGCAACTTGATAAAAGTAGTGATAAAGTTATTAATAAAGCAAATATTTTTTTCATATGTGAATTTTAATAAATAAATTATTTTTTAGTTTTGTCATTGCGAGTTTTTACGAAGCAATCTATTCATTATATTGTTTCATGTTCTCTGGATTGCTTCGTATCTCGCAATGACAACTTTTTACCTCAATTAAACTTACTATTCACATCTAGTTTAATCAAAGACTTCATTTGAGTTATTGCAATTTTGTTTAGAGTTTCTAGTCTTTCGGATTGTTTGATTCACATTTTTATAAACTCTGCATTTAGACTTTCTAGGTTTGCTAAAATGATTAGTTGCTCTATATTTGCTTCATCTCGAATATTTCATTTCTTAGAAGTATTGTTTTCTCTCCATTCTCTTGCTGTTGTTCCAAATAAAGCTTTGTTTAGTATATCTGCTTCATCAGAATAAACAAAATTTATTTCATTTTTAGAAAGTTCTTTTGGAATCAAGTTTTCTTTTATAGCATCAGTATGAATCTTGTAATTTACTTTTGTTAGAAATCTCTTTGCACTCCAATCTAGAGTTTTAAATTCTTCTTGTTTTAGTCTTTGAAATTCTTTGATAAAATAAAGCCTAAATTCAACAGAAAGCCAATTTGCAAATTCAAAAGCTATATCTTTATGAGCAAATGTTCATCAATATTTTCATGATTTTGATATTATTCAAATTGCATTTAATCAAGCTTCTTTTTTAAACACCTCGAATTCGAGGTGTTTAAAATCTGAATTATTTAAATTCTCCCATAATCATAAAAATTCAATAGTATTCCTATTTCTCATCCAATTTTGAATAATTTGTTCGCTTTTATTTCATTTATGCTTCGCTATATCTGTTAAACTTATAAAATCATCATCTTTAAATTTTATAATTTTAATTTCAGTTCATAGAACTTTAACTTGTGGATTCATAGATAAAATTATTTTAATAATTTATATTAATTTTAATTATTGCAAATTCGCCATAATTAAGAAGAAACTTATTTTCTATTTATTATTACTTCAGATATTTCCATATTTTTTGGTAGATTAATAAAAGATAATATTAGATTTGAAAGAGCTTTTGCATCTAATAAACTTCATATTTTTTTTCAAGTTAGATTACTTATTATGGTTTCTCTTCAGTTATCTCAAATATTTGAATCAGTATTTAATCATCCAGGATGAACTCAGATAACTCTACATAAAGTATTTTTTAATTCAAGTCTCCAATTTTCTATGAGTCATCTTAATCACCATTTTGTTACACTATACATTGGCATAAACTCATTTCATTTGTATCCTATTGTGGCTCAAATGAAGATTAAATCTGAATTATTTTCTTTTATTGGTTTTGAAAGTCAAGAAAGCAATTGATTTTGTCATACTATATTTACTTTAAAAACTTCATCAGTATGATCAAAATCAGTATCATTTAGTTTTTCTATGTATCAGATTCAAGCACAACATATAATACAAGAAAAATCAGAATAATCTTTTTTTATTAGAGTTATTGTATTTTCTATACTTTCTTTATTTGTTAAATCTGTTTCAATATATGAGATTTCTATACTTGGTTTTGTTCTAGAAAGTCAAATAACATCATATCAGTTTTCTTGAAAAACTTTTGCTAATTCAAATCCTAGTCAATTACTAGCTCAAGTTATAATGATTTTTTTCATATGCAAATTTTAATAAATAAATTATTTGAAAATTCTAGCCATTCACCAAACACCTATTTTTTACAAATTCGCTTACATTGTCATATCAGTTTGCTTTTGCATTTATTTCTAGTTGCATTCTTTGTTTTGGGGTAAGTCTAAATTGGAATACTGAGGTTTTGTTTTGTGCTTGTTCGTCTTCAATTAATCAAGGGAGATCTTTTAAAAGCAAATCTAAGTCATTCTTTCAATAAGGTTGAGATATTCAAGCTCATTCACATTTTATATATATTTCTTCTTCTTCAATAGTATCATAGATATATAAATTATATTTTTTTGTTCAAACAGGAATTATTATAATCCTTTCTGTTTCTGGTTTTATTATTTCTTCAAACATAATTTTGTAATTAGTGATTAAAATATCTTTTATACATTTTAGATATTCTTTGTTTGTATATTGGTAGGGTATCATTTGAATGAACTGGATAAGTATAAACCAATCATTTTTCTTTATGTGTTATTTTTCTATGACTTCATTTTCATTCATTGAAAACAAATCAAAGTTCAAAAAGTAAAATTTCAATTTCAGATAATTTTAAACTGTTAGGGTTACTTAATAGTTTTTCCTTAATTTTCTCTTTTTTGTCATAAATTGTTATTTATGTATAGACATTATAATTATTTGTAATTACAATGCAAATAAAATATTTATAAAGAATATATACTTTAATATATTTACCGTATATAATATATCTATACTTTTTTAAAAATCAAATAAAAAAAAGTCCACTCTTAAAAGTAAACTTTTTTCTATTTTAATTTTTCTATTATTTATTCAAAGCTTCATAAACTTCTCAAGCTATCTTGATTGATGGAGTTAATGTTGTGTTTCACTTTACCCATTTTGCAGGACAAGCTATCCCTGGATTTGCTCTCATATGTTGAAGAGCTTCGATTTTTCTAATTACTTCATCACTATTTCTTCCTAGTGGTCCTGAAGTAACTTCGATAACTCTAACTATTCAGTCTGGATCAATTACAAAAGTACCTCTTCCAGCGATTCCAGTTTGTTCATCAAGTACATTATATGCATCAGCTATTTCTAAATTGTGATCAGAAAGCATCTTGTAAGGGAAATTTTGCATTAATCTCTCGTGTTTTACCCAAGCTCTGTGAGAGTAAACAGTATCAGTTGAAATAGTCAAAATCTCAACTCAAATAGTTTCAAATATATTTCTAGCATCAGCCATATCTTTTAATTCTGTAGGACATACAAAAGTAAAATCAGCAGGATAGAAAAATAAAACAACCCATTTTCAAGCCAAGCTTCATAGACTTACGATAGTTTCATCATCAACTAAAGGATCGTAAGCAGGTAAATTAAAATCTGGAGCTTCACAGTCTATTTTCACTTCTTTTAAGTATAATTCATTTTCATTACAACAATTCATATTTAGAAAAGTTAGATAATAAAATTCTAAATGTTAGTTAATTGAATAATTTCAATTTTAACATTTCTCTAATTTTATATTTTTTTTGTTTTTAGTCAATTTTCGAGAAAAATATAAATTCTAGCTATAAAATTTATATAAAATTATTGACAAATATAACAATATATTTATATTAATAATAAGCTAATTTTTTTTAATACAATTTTTATGTTAAACAAACAAGAACAATATCCATTTTCTCCTTGAACTGTAGAATGAGAAGCTTTAAAAAAAATAAAACCAGAAGAAAGATTTGCTATACTTCAAAATACAGAAGTTTGGGATGAAGCAGAAAGAATGAATTCAAAAATTAATTTAGCATTTCTAGAAAGAGGTCCTAAAAGAATTTTAGAAAGAATAAAAAATGAAAATCATCCTAGATATGATTGATTAGTAAATTGGCTTCAATACAGTCGTTTAAATTTAAACTGGTTTAAAGAAAATATATGAACAAATTTTGATTTAGTTTCGGATTGAATAATGCTACTTTGAGATGTATTTGAATTGGAAAATGAAACTATAGAAAGTATAGAAACTAACAAAGGAATAAATGGTGTAGTAAATGATTGAAAAGGTACAAAATTTACTTTTTATGCAGCTTTAGATTATGCTAAAAAAGTATGAAAAATAGTCCCAACTGAATGGCATAAATACAAATGGTTTCTACCTTGAAGTGAAGAAAATAAAATAAATTTTTTAATAGATGTATTATGATTACAATATAATGGGGTTTGTTATCCAAATTTCTCGGGACATTATGGCTCTGTAGGTTATTATTGTAGCTCTAAAGAGGAGATGTTATATATCTCTCCTAATACACTTAATAGTCGAGCTTACGGTTCTAAAGGTGCTATGGCATCTCTTAGGTGTATTAAGAAAAAGAACTAATTATTCGATTCTTTATACTTTATATTACAAAAAAATCTTTTTAATAAACAAAAAACTTATTAAAAAGATTTTTTTTTGCATAATTCATTTTGAAACAGTGCAAAAGTAAAATAAAATTTGAAAAATTTATATTTTTTATATAATCATATAATCATACTTTTAATTGGGTATAAAATTTGTTTATTTTTATTATAAAATTATGTTAAGAACAATTACATGTAACGAATTAACTTTAGAAAATATATGACAAGAAGTAATTCTTTGTTGATGGGTAAGCAATAGAAGAGATCATGGGGGAATTATCTTTATAGATTTAAGAGATAGATATGGATTGACTCAAATAGTTTTTGATCCAGAAGATGATAAACAAGCATGGCTTGAAGCAAGTGATTTTAGAAGTGAATATGTTGTTCAAGTAATTTGAAATGTTAGACCTAGACCAGAATGACAAAGTAATAAAAATCTAAAAACTTGAGAAATTGAAGTAATTATCTATAAAACTAGATTATTATCAAGTTCAAAAACTCCACCATTTGAATTAGACGATTTTGGAGGATTAGCAAATGAAGAAGTAAGATATAAGCATAGATATATAGATTTAAGAAGAAAAAAAGTACTTGATAATGTTAAATTTAGATCTAAATTTCTAAATTTTACTAGAAATTGGTTTGTAGATAATGATTTTTTAGAAGTTCAAACACCTATTTTTACAGTTTCAAGTCCAGAATGAGCAAGAGATTTTTTAGTTCCATCAAGACTTAATCCTGGTAAATTTTATGCACTTCCTCAAGCTCCACAACAATACAAACAATTACTTATGGTAGGTTGAATCGATAAGTATTTTCAAGTTGCTCCTTGTTTTAGAGATGAAGATCCTAGAGCTGATAGACATGCTTGTGAATTTTATCAAATTGATTGTGAAATGAGTTTTGTTGAACAGGATGATATTTTTAAAGTAGTTGAAAGTTATATCAGAGATGTAGTTAAATGAGTAAGTAATAAAGAAATTCCAGAAAGTTTTTACACTATGAGTTATGACGAAGCTATGGATAATTATGGTAGTGATAAACCGGATTTGAGATTTGGAATGAAATTTGTTGATTTAACAGATATATTTGCAAATAGTAGTTTTTCAGTATTTAAAAATATATATGATACATCTTGAGTTATAAAAGCAATTAAATTGGAATGAAAATCAATGAGTAGAAAAGATATAGATGATTTGACACAAATTGCTATAAAAGCCTGAGCAAAATGACTTGCATACATAATTTATGATGCAGTAGAATGACCAAGATCACCAATTTTAAAATTTTTTAGTGAAGAAGAAATAAAAGAAATGGAGGCAAGACTTGAGCCAAAAACTTGAGATATAATTTTTTTCTCAGCAAATGAATTTAAAAGAGCAGTTTCAGTACTTAATATTGTTAGACTTGCTTTAAGAGATAAATTTGAATTAGCAGATAAAAATAAACTTTCTTTTGCTTGGATTGTAGATTTTCCTATGTTTCAACAAGATCCTGTAACTGGAAAACTTGATTTTGAACATAATCCTTTTTCTATGCCTCATGGTTGAGTTGAAGCATTTGAGAGATTGGATTTATTAAATATAAAAGCTATTCAATATGATTTATCTTGTAATTGATATGAAATACTTTCAGGGTCTATAAGAAATCATGATATAGAAAGTTTGGTAAAAGCTTTTTCTCTAGTTTGAAGAGATAAACAAGAAGTAATAGACAAATTTGGTGCTATGTACGAAGCATTTCAATACTGAGTACCTCCTCATGGAGGATTTGCTATAGGAATGGATAGATTTATGATGATATTAATTGATGAGGACAATATAAGGGAAGTTTATGCATTTCCTAAATCATGAAGATGACAAGATGTTATGATGAATACTCCTTCTACAATAGATCAAACACAACTTGATGAATTACATATAGAAATAAAACCAATAGAACTTTAATTAATTATTAAGTTTTTTTTCATGCTTAGACAAATAAATATAAAAGATATTTTATGGGTAGATGGGGTTAATGTTACTAAATCTGAATTACTCTCAGTTGTTAGACATTATGATTTTCATGAACTTGATATAGAAGCCTGTTTAGAAGAAAATCAAAGAGCCAGAATAGATTACTATGATGATTATATGTTTATAACTCTTCATTTTCCTAAGTACAACACAAAAAGTCAGATTTATGAATTAAATGAGTTTAATATATTTTTATGAAAAAATTATATACTTACTTTTAGGAATTATCCTTGAAATCATATAGATAATATATTTGAACAATACAAAAAATTGGATATAGATGAAGATAATAAAATGAAAATATCTTCTTGATATGTGCTTTATGAGATTATTCAATCTATGCTTGAAAAAGTATTTAGAGTTGCAGAGAGGATTACTATGGATGTAAAAGTCATAGAAAGAAATGTTTTTTCTTGAGCTTCATCTTCTCTAGTAAAAGATATAATGATCAAAAAAAGAAATATAATGATGCTAAAGAATATGTTTAAACCTCAAATCACTGTATTAAATCAGTTGGAGTTTAATATGAATAAATTATTTGCATGAAAGATAGAAGAATATTTCGAAGATTTAGAAGACAAATTAAGCCAAATAGTTAATGAAATAATTTTACTTGATGAGTATATTTGATCTATAGAAGTCTCATATAAGACTATAATTGATATAAGAACAAACTCAGTTATTAAAATTCTTACAGTTGTTTCAACTTATACATTTCCGATGATGTTAATAACGAGTTTTTATGGAATGAATGTAAAAACACCACTTCAAGATAATTCAATGTTTGTTCTTTCTGCAATATTTTGAAGTACTTTATTTGTTATACTTACTTTATATTGGTACTTTAGAGAAGCTAATAAAAAATAACAAAAAGACCAATCTTGTAAGATTGGTCTTTTTGTTATTTTTTAATTAATTATAAGCTATTACAGAATCACTTGTTATTTTTGTTTCTCATCATTTAGGTACTACTTTATTTTTCTCGTCAGATTTATCTCAATCATCATTTGGTATTATGTCAAAAGGTGGGATATATCATCCAGGTTTTTTTGCATCTTCTTGATTACTATCACTTAAAGCTTTTGCATTATTTTCGTCAGTATCTTGTGAAGAAATATAAGATGGAGTATTTTCCTCATCCCCAGGCTTTAATATATCTTCTCTAAGTAATTTATTTAGTGCTTCTCTTGTTTCTTCTATAATTCATTGTTCATTATTTTCAGGAGGTGTATTATTTCAATCAACATTTTGTATTTTTTTATCTAATTCTTTTTTTACATCTTTAAACCTACCTTGAGTAAAAATAAACATCTCTTTAATTTCACTTAAAAAAGATTTAGAATCTTTAGGTTCATTTCATTTATTATTTGTTTCTGGTCCTGACATAATTTTATATTAAAAAATAAATTATATAGTTATATTAACATATATAATTTATTTATGCAATAAAATTATGTTTTAAAAAAAAATTATAGATAGTTATTATCTACCTCTTGAAGCACCTCTTCAAACTCTCATTTTATTACTAAAATTATTTCACATTCATCATCTAAATTGATTTCCCTTTGGAAAAGTAGCTCCAAATTTAGGAATAGGTGATTTTTGGGGAATAACTTTTGGTTTTTCTATTACTTCCTCATTTATTTCTTTAATCTCATCTTCATTCTGTTCATCTAATTCGATATTTTCATCGTTATTAGGGATAATATCTGTCATATATATTTTATTATTTTATAAATATTTTAATTTGTAAATATTATTGTATTCAAATATTTTTTTTTGCAAATATAATAAGTACATTAAAAATTTTAAAATTGCATTTCTAAATAAATACATATAATTTGGGAAATATTTATTTTATTATATTTTACAAGTGTTAGCAAAAGTTACGATAATATGAAGACCAAATGTGTGAAAATCAAGTTTTTTCAATATGTATACAGGACATAAGATAGCTATAGTTGCGGATGAGCCAGGAACTACTAGAGATATTTCAGAGTTTGAGTTTAGAGATGATGATAACAATTTAACTTATATATTGTCAGATTCTGGATGACTTGATTTTTCTAGTACAAACGAAGAAATAGCAAAAGATATAATTGATAGAACAGCAAGAACTATTGAAGAAAGTGATTTACTTATATGGCTTTTGGAATATGACAGATTTACTGAACTTGATGAGAGAATTTTAAAATTACTTAAAAGTAAAACAGCAAAAGAAGTTATTTTGGTTGCAAATAAAGCAGATAATGAGAAAAAAGTAATGGAATCTTATAGTTTAGCTTGAACTTGATGATATAAAGAATTTTTCCCAGTTTCAGTTTCTCATAATAGATGAATTCGGGAAGTAAAAAAATATGTTGCAGATTTTTTAACAGAAAAATGACTTAATTATATAGAAGAAGAAGTAGATGATAGTTATATAAAACTTGCAATTATATGAAGACCAAATGTAGGGAAATCAAGTATAATCAATGCTCTTGTATGAAAAGATAGAGTAATGGTTAAAGATATGGCTTGAACTACAAGAGATAGTATAGATACAAAGTTTACTTATAATGAACAAAATTTTATACTGATAGATACAGCTTGAATAAGAAGACTTAGTAAAGTTTGAACTAGAAATATAGAAAACTGGTCAATTATGAGAACAGAAAGAGCTATAACTAGAGCAGATATAGTTGTTGTTGTTGTTGATGCTTTTGAATGAGTTGTTTGACAAGATCTGTCTATAGTAAGTAGAAGTTTAGAGGAAAATAAGTGACTTGTAATAGTATTAAATAAATGGGATAAAGTATTAGCGAAGCCTTGAATAGATAAAGATAAGATTATGGATAAATATCTGGCATACTTAAAAGAAAAAATGGATTTCCTACCTTGGGTATCTACTATATTTACTTCAGCGACTGAAAAAAAGAGAGTTAATGAGATTTTGGATAGTGCAATTTGAATAGATAAAGAAAGAAAAAAGAGAGTAAAAACGGCTATTTTTAATGAATTTTTAGGACAGGTAGTATTAAAACATGCACCTAGCGGGAATAAAAAATCTCATAATCCAAAGATTTATTATGGTAGTCAGGTTGATACTAATCCTCCAAAATTTGTAGTCACGGTAAATAATCCTGATCATTTTCACTTCTCATACAAGAGGTACTTAGAAAATCGTATAAGAGATACTTTCTGATTTTTTGGAACTCCTATTGTTTTAGAATTAAAATGAAGAGGGAAAAATATTGATAAAAGAAAATAATAAAAAAATGAAATGATTTATCATTTCATTTTTTTATTATTTTACTTTGTCATCCTGAGAGTAACGAAGGATCCCTTTAAAATCTTAATATACTAAAAACAATGTTTAAGGGATTCTTCGGTAAAAAACCTCAGAATGACACTGTTCATTTTTTTGTTTAATTTTATTACTCAACCTTTTCTATATGATGAATAAAATAATCCTCTAGATTTTCATCTATGTCTTTTACTTTCTTTGATTCAACTATAATTTTTCATTTATGAATTATACTGATTTTATTACACATACTTTCAGCATCTGCAAGTATATGAGTGTTAAAAAAAATTGTCGTTCATTCTTCTTTTAATTCTAAAAGTAAGTCTTTTATCATTTTTCTACCTATTGGATCAAGTCAACTCATAGGTTCATCTAAAAATAAAAGTTTAGGGTCATTGATTATTGATTGAGCAAGTCATATTCTTTGAAGCATTCATTTACTATAATCACTTAACCTTTTATTTCAGGCACTTTTTAAGCCTACTTTTTTAAGCAGGTTGTCTATTTTATTTTCTAGTTTTTTAGAATCTATATCAAAAAATTTACCATTAAATCTTAGAAATTCTGCTCAAGTTAGATGTTTATAAAGATAAGTATTTTCTGGCATAAATCAGATTTTTTCTTTTGATTTTATAGATAATCATTCTTCTCAAAATATTTTAATTTCTCATTCTTCTGGCTCTATAAGCCCTAAAACACATTTCATTGCTGTTGTCTTTCAAGCTCCATTTGGTCATAAAAATCCATATATATCTCATTTTTCAACATCAAAACTAACTTCAGATAAGATTTTATTTCAATTTAGATATTTTGTTACATTTTTAAGTTCAAGTATTTTCATAGAGATGCAAAAGTTAAGAATTAATATTTATTAATCTTAAAGACTAAAAATTTAGTAAAAATATTTTATATAAAAATTTATTTAAAACAAGTTTGATTTTATAAAAAAAATAATATAATTGACGAGTATCAAGACTGCAACTATTAAATTTGAAAACTATTCAATGCTAATAATTTATATTTATTTACTTACTATTTATTTATGTTAGAAAAAGCTCGTGAATGAATTAAAAAAGCTATAACTCATCTAGAAACTGAGTTTTCTAAGTTACAACTTGGAAGAGCAAATCCAGCAATGGTTGAATGAATTCTAGTTGATCAATATTGAAGTTTAGGACCTATTAAAAATGCTGCATCTTTGACTTTACTTGATTCTCAAACCATTTCTATACAACCATGGGATAGAACTCTTATTCATAAGATTGCAAAAGCGATTACAGAAGAAAATTTATGATTAAATCCTCAAACTAATGCAGATGGTATAATGATAAAAGTACCACCATTGACAGAAGAAAGGAGAAGAGAAGCTGTAAAAATAGCTAGAAATATGTTGGAAGAAGCAAAAGTATGAATTAGAAATGCAAGAGCTGATTCTCATAAGTTTATATCTCAAGCTGAAGAATCAAAAGAAATAAGTGAAGATATAGCAAAGGATTATGAAAGAGATTTACAAAAACTAGTAGATGATGCAAATAAACAAGTTGAGGAATTATTTAAAAAGAAAGAAGTTGATATAATGAAAATTTAAAAAAAAGACATTTCCAGAATTCGGGAAATGTCTTTTTTTAATAATACTAAGATATTTAAGGGCGATTTGTAAGTCCTTTTAATAAATTAGAACATTTTTTTCAAATATTACTTATCAAATTAGGTAATCTATTTTTTTCTTCGTAAAGTTCTTTATAGAATTGATGAATTAATAAAAAACTAGAAGGAGCTGAATTTGGAGTTTCATTAGAAGTATATATTTGATTTGATAAATACTCTATCATTCAACTAATATCGTAATCTTTATTAGTAATTTTTTTAAGTTCTGTTTGTATTCATCATGATATAACTCTATTTAAGAATGGTACTATACACTCTGATTGTAAAGTTTGTAATTCCTTATCATTTAAAAAGTATCAGTAATTTTTTTTTCTTTCTACATAAAATTTTATAGGATTAGTTCACAATTTACTAACTAATTGTTCTAGACTTAATCCATTTGATTGTTCTTTAGTATTTCAAGTATTTAGAGTCATAAATAATTTTAAAAATTAAATATAACTAATTCATTTTCTTTGCTTCATCTTTTTTTTATCTCATATCATCATTTCTCAAGAGTTTTAGGAGAAATTATAATGATATTTGGTACTCAAATAAGCTCAGCATCACTCATTTTTTGACCAAATCAAACATTTATTCTATCGTCAATTATGATATCATCTGAATTAGTATTTAATATATTAGATAGATTAATTCATTTGTCAATATTTTCTTCTCAAATAATTACGAAATAATGTGTAAATGGAGAAACTTGTTCTGGCCATGCAATTCAAATCTCATCTAAAAAGTATTCAGCAATAACTCACATAAGTCTAGAAACTCATATTCCATAACATCACATTAAAGGTATTTTAGTTGTATTATTTTCATCTAAAAAAGTTACATTAAATGCACTACTAAATTTTGTTTCTAATGGAAATATATTACCAACTTCAGATGCTTTAAAAACTTCATAAACTTCTCAAGTTTTTGGATTTCTATCTCACTCTTTAGCTTCTTTAAAATCATAAAATTTCTCAGGAATAGGTAAGTCTCTACCAAAATTTACATTGATACTATGATATCAAGTTTTATTTGTTCATGTTTCAAAATTTGTTAGTCATTTTGCTGAATCATCTATGAATAGTTCTGTATTATCAGGAAGATTATATATTCAAGCATATCATATTTCTGCTCAAGTTTTTTGCATAACTATTTCAGGAGTAGCTAGTACAATATTTTTTGCTCAAAGTATTTTTTGTAGTTTTAAAGTGTTGATATCATAATCTCATCTAACAGAAGCAACTATAAATCTATCATCAGCAATAAACATCATAGTTTTTGTCGATTTTTCTGCAGGAACTCAAAATGCTTTTGTAAGAGCATTAACTCATATAATTCAAATTGCTTCTATATCTTGTCTTTCTAGTAATTTATCATCACTTATATTTGGATTAGGTATAATACAAGGAGTTACTTCTTTATTGAAGCATTCTTTTGATTTTGGGTCAAGAAAAATCACATCTTCTCATATATCGAGTTTAATTTGAAATTCATGAGAATATTTTTCTGTAAAAGTTCATCAATCAGCTTGAGTTATATAAATGTCTTTTTCTAGTCAAAGCCTTGTAAAAACATTCATATATATTTCTTTCATTCATTCATAATATTGTACAAATTCTTCATTATCAGCATGAAAACTATAAGCATCTTTCATAATAAATTCTCTTCATCTTAAAAGTCATGACTTGGCTCTTTTTTCATTTCTGAATTTATTTTGAATTTGATAGACACAAACTGGAAGGTCTTTATAGGATTTTATAAATTCTCATAATAAAGGAGTTATGATTTCTTCATGAGTTGAATTAAGTGCATATTCTTTATTATTTGCTGCAGGTACATGAAACATCACATCTATACTATTCCATCTACCAGTTTTTTCCCAAACTTCACGAGGAGATAACGATGGCATAAGAGTTTCAAAAGCTCAATAATTATTCATTTCTTCTCTTACTATTTGCTCAATTTTTTTTAACACTTTTAATCATAGTGTTGTGTAAGTATAAACTCAAGCCATAGTTTGTCTTATGAATCAAGCTTGTAACAGCACACTTGTTGATTTATTGTCAGATACTTTTTGACTTGTTTTTTGAGTTTTAAAAGGAAATTTACTTAAAAAAAGCATAGAAAATAATATTAAATAATAAATACTTGTATTTTATGAAGTTTAAGGGATTTGTAAAATAAAAAATTTAAAAAATTTTTAATATATGAAAAAATACATATAATGAAGTAAACTTTATTTTTTTAAATTAAAAAAATATGAAAATAAAGACAATAAAAATACTTTTTATATCACTAGTTTTAATCATAAATTTTTTTGTTATTTTAGGTGTAGAAATAACAAAAGCTTATACTCCACCAATAGGGATTCCAGATCCTGATTTTGGTATTAATGAATCACATACGATGTATGTTGGTCAAAAATTTGATTTTGATGGTGATTCAATTTTGGAAGAATGAGAAGAATATAAAGATGCTGGCAATGGACCATATACTCATTATATTAATAAAAATCATCCTTTAGCTACTGATAAGAATAATATATTTTGAACGGCTGATCTCCCTCGTCTAAGTATTCCTGTAACTCTTTCGGCTGGTAGTGTTGTGGAAATTCATGGTTTTCTTTATACTACAATAATGGCTGGTAAGTCACAATATATAATAGATGCAAGCGGTACCGTTGATAAGCCAATATTTTTTAGAGGTATTGGTTGAGTTGATAATCCAACTTTTGGGTCAGAAATAAATACTCGTGGTCAGTATATAATTTTTGAGAATTTAAATATGAAATATGTAGGTTTTTCTTTTCCTTATCGACAAAATGGTATCTATTATGATGTTCATCATACATCTGTGAGAAATTGTAATCTTTTTGGAGAGGGGATAAATAAAGGATCAGCTTCTGTTATATCTGTAAGAAGTAATTTTGAACATCCAGTTAATAATATTGTTATATATAACAATGAAATTAGTAAATTTTGAAAATATGATGCTTTAGTAGAAAATGATTACCATGGTGCTGGTGTGGGTGCCAATGTGACTAATTTTCGGTTGTTGAATAATAATATTCATCATTTGGGAGGTGATTCTATTCAAGTGAATTATTATGCAGATTCACCTAATGTAATACCTAACCATATTTATATTGGTAAAAATGATATGCATAGTAATTATGAAAATGCTGTAGATTTGAAAGGTTGTCGAGATGTGATTATCTCACAAAATAAAATGCATGATTTTGCTTATGCTCCGACAGTTTCTCATTATGATACAAAGGATCATACGGAGCGAGCATGGTTTCTCTATAATGAGATATATAATGTTACAACAAGTAATGCTAATAGTGTAACAGGTGGATCTGACGAAATATATTTTATTGGTAATATCATTCATAATATCCAGAGTGCATCATGAACATCACTTGCATTTAGTTCATGGAGTAGTAAAAGATTATATATTTTAAATAATACTGTTTTTAATAGTGATGGTGGAATAAATTTTTTTGGTACGGATATCTTAGCACGAGCAACAATAATAAATAATATTTTTACAAATCTAAATACCGAAAAGTATGTTTCTTTGACTAATACTGCTTATGCAGAAAAGGCATTAATTTACAATAATATTTTTTATTACTCTTCTTGAGTACCAAATATCTACGGAAATCAACATGAAAGTTTAACTATTAACCCATTGTTAGTAGATGAATATAATAATAATGCACATTTACAATTTAAAAGTCCAGCTATCAATGCAGGTGAAGGTGTATTGATAAATCAGATTTATGCTACCTTTGAAGATCTTTATCCAGGACAGAGTATTCGTTATGATTTTGATTGAAACCCTAGACCAATAAATGGTCCGCGGACAATATGAGCATACGAATATATAGATGATTATATTCCACCAATTATAACAAATCCTCGACAATCAACAGCGGCACAATCATCACCATCATCAATATCATTAGCACCAACACAATCGTCAACATCAGCAAAATCATCACCATCATCAATATCATTAACACCAGCACGAACATCAACTC
Source organism: bacterium (assembly GCA_024635475.1). Taxonomy (GTDB): domain Bacteria; phylum Patescibacteriota; class Gracilibacteria; order BD1-5; family UBA6164; genus Altimarinus. The sequence goes on from JAGXIW010000003.1 coordinate 554,121, forward strand.
CAATACCTTCAATAAAACAACTACAAACAAATAATAATGTAACAGAATCAGTAAATAATATCAAAACAACAAATAATTCTGGTACTATAAATAACGAAATGTTAAAAACAAAAAATTATGTAAAACAATTAATTATATCAAAATGAAGATTAAATAAAACAAATGAGTGAAAAATGTATATAAATGCAATAGATTTATTTGTAAATAAACAAAATAAAGAAGAATTATTAATATTACTTAAAAAAATTTGATTATTAAGAGATAAGCTAGATTTAAAAACAACACTTAAATATGCTAATGTGCTTGATTATTTAGAAGCAAGTATTTGAATTAAATTAAAACAAATATAAATATAAATATAATAAATATTATAAATTTTATTTTTTTAATTAAAAAAATATGAAAACAAAGATAATAAGAATACTTTTTATATCACTAATTTTAATTATAAATTTTTTTGTTATTTTAGGTGTAGAAATAACAAAAGCTTATACTCCACCAATAGGAATCCCAGATCCTTGAATGTGGTGAAATACTCATCCGATTGATTCAGTTGCACCTAGCACAGAAATTAAATGTCCAACATGGCCTAGTAGTCAAACGGATAACTGTTATTACATAGATAATACTAATCCTAATAGTACTGATAAAGATAATCCTTATGGTTATCCAAATAAACCGAGAGCTACAATTCCAGCTGGTACTTATGTAGCTGGATCATACATAGAAGTACATTGAGGACCTTATATAACATCGGCAACAAGGACTATGAATGGAACGGCTGAAAATCCAATATGGTTTCGTGGAACTTCAAGTCAAGCTAAACCAATTTTTAAAGCCAAGCAATCTTTTACTAATAGTTCCTATTTATTTATTGAAAATTTAGAGTTTAGTGATATTACAGGCGGGAGTATTGTGTTTTTTGGTATGAATACACATCATGTCATACTTAGAAATTCTTACTTTCATGATATGACTTATCCTGGAGGTTCTACATCAGTTATTGGGGCTACACCTACTCAGAGTGGTAGTATGCATGATATGATATTTTATAATAACAATTTTCATATTATTGGTGATTGGAAAGCCCTTGAGGATGATGATTACCATTGTATTGCTCCTGGTTTATGGGGCCGTACCCCACCGACAACTATTTATAATTTTTGGGTTTTGAATAATACAGCTGATCAAGTATCAGGAAACCTGGTTCAATTTAATGGTGATCAACGAGATGCAGGTAGATGAGATTCTGAAGTTCCAATAAGATTGATTACAAATACTAATATGCAAAATTCACATCATCATTATGTGGGAAAAAATATAATGCATCATAGTAGGCAAAGTATTTCATCACAGAAATTTTCTACAGATGTGATTGTGTCTCAGAATTATGGCCATGATAATTATAGTCATTCTTCTGATGGGGCTTCTGGAGAAGTGTATCAGGAAGGAGCTAATTATGTATGGTTTCTTTTTAATAGATTTCATAATCAAGATTGGGGGATTAGACAATCAAATACAAATTTTGATACCCCAAATGGAGATGCTCTTACTGGAATTCCATCAGAAGAAATGGCTAATTTGCATATGTATGCGATTTGAAATTCAATAGAATATACTCATAATACGAAGTGAAATAATTATAAGGGTACTTCTCCTAGAAATCATGCTTTTAAAATTATGCAGGCTTTTTGTTCAGAAAAAGGTCATTATACAAGGTATGTTATAGATAACACAATTTATAATACTGGTGGAGGTTTTAATTTTACTAATTACAAATCTCGTACTGAATTAAGCGGGAATGTAATTGCCGGAGTACAAGGTTTTGATCTTCATGGTGACCCTGAATATCATGGTAGTATCTTTAGATATTCATTATCTGATCCAAGTGAAGAAATTATGGACTATTCATTTTTTCAACCTAGAGCTGATGATGGAACAGTTCGTTTTAGATGGTTCACTGCAGATGATGTTGCTATTTCTCCTACATCATTACAGGATTTACAATCAGCCACTGATCAATGCAAAAATTGTTGGTCTGGTAATCCACTTTTTGTTGATGCTAATAATTATAATCTTCATCCACAAGAAAATTCACCTCTCATTGGAAAAGGTATCCGTCATGCAGTTTATGATGAGTTTAAATCTAGATATGGTATAAGTATAGACTACGATTTTGATTGAAATCCTAGACCAAAAAATGCTACTCGGACATTAGGAGCCTTTGAGTATACAAGTAATTATATATTACCTATTTTTACACCTGCTCAACCAGAACCAGTAGTAAGAAATACAATAGTACCAATTATAACAATACCATCGACACCAGCACCATCAATATCATTAACACCAACACGATCATCAACATCATCAACACAATCACATTCATTAACACTTCAACAAACAAATAAAAATGTAACAGAATCAGTAAATAATATCAAAACAACAAGTAATACTGGTACTATAAATAACGAAATGTTAAATACAAAAAATTATGTAAAACAATTAATTATATCAAAATGAAGATTAAATAAAACAAATGAATGAAAAATGTATATAAATGCAATAGATTTATTTGTAAATAGACAAAATAAAGAAGAATTATTAATATTACTTAAAAAAATTTGATTATTAAGAAATAATCTAGATTTAAAAACATCAATTAAATATGCTAATGTGCTTGATTATTTAGAAGGAAGTATTTGAATTAAATTTAAAAAAATATAAATATTATCTAAAAAGTGTTTTAACGGCTTGAAATAAAACTTTTGGATTGCGATATCATTTATAAATTGGAGTTACTTTTTTATCTAGATTTAGAAGTTTATAAACGGCAATTTGAGCTGACCTTATAGAATATTCAACTGTAAAAACTATATCCTCAGGTATCTCACAAAATTGCCCTAAGAAAGCAAAATTTAGAGAAGTTTTTGGTACAACTTGAGGTCTATCTGTAGATTTTTTTGGTAACATATGACTTGTAACATAAGGAGAAAAACAAGGAATACAAACTGAAGTTTTTATAATTTCTTTAAGATGACCTTCTAATCACAAATGATAAATTAATTCTGTAAGTATTTCTTCTCAATTACATTCTGACATTTTCTTTTTTATATAATTTCATTCTTTATCAGCATATAATCCATATCACCATGCTATAGTTGTGTCTTTGTCTTGATCTTTAAAATATGGTTTTAGATAAAATCATATAGACATAAACCAGTTTGAATCTATTATAGTTGATCAACCAAAAGTTGTAACTTCTTTATTTACATATTTTTTAATTAATTCTTTAATTAGAGGATTTTTAAAAGTTATAGTATATGATATCCAACTTGTTTTATTAATTTGAGAATTAAAGTTCCAGGGATTTCAAAACTCAGGATTTTTTTCTGCTATATTTTCCCATAAAGTCCAAGCTACTGATTTTTTTTCTAAGTTTTGAACTGGGGCTTCTTTCATTGAACCGAGAGTAGTATTAGATACCATGGATCCAATACTTATAAATACATAATCATTTTTGCTAACTTTTATTTCATGTTCAGTGTCAGTATTATTTTTTTTATAAAATATTTTACTAACTTTTTTCTTATCTAGAGACTTCATTATATTTAAATTTGTTATTTTTGTATTTGTTTCAAAAATCACTCATTCTTTTTCTAGCCAATCGATAATTGGTAATATCATAGATTCATATTGGTTTAAGGGTGTTATTTGAAGAGGTTCTAGAGTGTCAAAATATTGACTTGAATGAATTGATCTAAGTATATATCTCTTACATTCTACCAGACTATGCCATGGTTCAAATGCAAAAACAGTACAAAATTCATACCAAAAATTTGATTTAAAAAAATCTAGAGAAAAATAATCTTCTATCTTTTTATTATCAAGTTTTGATTCTGGAGTTACAAGTAAAGTAAAAAGTTTAAGTCTGTCACTTTTAGTTAATTTAAAATGCTTAGCATCTACTACTTCTTTGTTTTTTATAAGTCTAGACTCAAAATAGATATCATTTTTATTATTAAATTTTGTATAATTATCTTTTAGGTTTTTATGATGTTTATTAAGTACAGGAATTCTTTTCATAAAGTTCATAGTACAAGTGTATGCAGTTTCCTCGAAAACTCTTATTCATCTCATTACATAACCATCTTTTTTTTCATAATCTTTAGCATCAAGTGCTCATCAAAATCTTTTGGCTTTATCATAAATAGTTATTTGTTTTCCATTTATAATTCAATCTTGTATAAGATAAACTGCAGTAGCAAGTCCTGCTATTCCTCAACCAATTATGTAAAATTTAGATTTTGCACTAATCATATTAAATTGTTTTATTTATGTAGTAATCAACTGGTGCATAATCATCAGTTAATATAGGTAAATCAGAGATTATTTCTTTTTCCCATAAATGGTCTAAATAACTATTTAAAGTCGAGTCAGAACTAAAAAAATCAGGGGTTTTATCTGATTTTAAAGCAACCAAGATTATATTTTGTACTTCTTTTCAATCATTTTCTTTTCTTACTGGAAATATGTATACTTGAGGAAATATACTTTTATATGTCTTATATTCAGCTTGCAAAAATTGTCAAGCTTCTCATTCTATTGCTGAGATTATATTAAGTATAACGACTCAATCTTTATTTAATATATCGTATTTTTTTTGTATTGCTTCTTTTGTAGTTAATTGATAGGGGATAGAATAATGTGAACTAAATGCATCTCAAAAAATCACATCATATTTTTTATTAGTTTTATTTAGGTAGACTCTTCAATCTTCATGATAAATTTGTAAGTTTTTATTATCAGTTAGTTTAAAATAATTTTTTGCTAATTCAGTCATTTTAGGATCTATTTCCACTACATCTATTTTTGAATTAGGATAATTTAATAAAAAACTTTTTGGAAAAGAATATCAAGCTCATCATAACATTAATGTATTTTTAAAATCAGGAAAAAAATGTTTTGCTAGATTATAATATTTTGTGTATTCATAAACTAGTTCACTATTATCTAAAAACATAGCAGAACTATGTTCGTTATTTATAAGTAAATTCCTAGTTTTTAATTTAGTATCTTTTTGTATACTATCGTAAATCCAGACTCTACTATAAGCAGTATCTGTATCTATAAAACCTTTTTGTTTATTTATTTCTTTAAGTTCTTTTGAACCTAAATATATAATTAATATAATAAATAGAAATACAAATCTTGAAATTAAATATTTTTTATTATATACAAAAATCGATAATAAAAGTAAAGTTATGGATAATATAATAAGTAAAGTATTTGTTCAGAAAAAAGGAATAAGAAAAAAACCTGATAAAAAAGTTCATATGATACTTCAAGCTGTTGAAATAGCATATAAATTTCATATCGTTGTTCATGAATTACTTAAATTTTCTATTTTTAATTTTGCGACATAAGGTGATACCATTCACAATAATAAACTAGTTGGTAAAAATAAAAGCAGAGAAGCTATAATAGATCATATTTTAATATCATCTATTGTGGTTGTTATAAAAATCAAAAGTATATTTTTGATAATTATTGTTAATAATATAAAAATAGCTCATAAAAAAATAATTTTAGATAGAAATTCTAAGTTAGCTTTTTTATCAGCAATTTTTCAACCTAGATAATATCAAAAACTAAGACTTCATAAAATTATTCCAATTAAACTAGTCCATACAAAAATAGATGTTCCTAGATAAGGTCATAAGATTCTTGCTCCAATAAGTTCAAATATCATTATGACAGCTCAACAAACAAAAACGGTAATTTCAAGTAAATATTTTTTCATATTAGGTATATTAATTTATATTTCTCCATCCACTTCTTGATTTAATCTATCAAAGAAATCCACCATAAAATTATGTCTTTCTAAAGCTAGTTTTTTTCATTCTTCCGTTTGCATTTTATCTTTAATTTTTCTTATTTTAACTAGAAATTCTCTGTAAGCAGTATCTTCTTTTGTATAAGTTTTTGTTTTTTCTACATCTACATCTTTATTATGAAGCTTTGATCATATTTCTCATGCAAATAAGAATAATCTACCAATTCAAACAGCTCATATAGAGTCAAGTTTGTCAGCATCATATACAATTTTGGCTTCTATAGTTTCTGGTATATTATTTCATCTTGATCTATGACTTTCAATACAATGAATTATATTTTCTAGTTTTTCTTTTTTTATGTCATATTCTTTTAGTATCTCTTTTGCTTTTTTTGCTCATACTTCAGCATGGCAAACTTTTCATTTACATTTATCTTGTTTTATTCTTCAAATATCATGAAGTAAAGTTGCAATTTGAATTACTTCTAAATCAGCATTTTCTTTTTGTCATATATGCATTCATAATTTATATACTCTCATTGTATGATCAAATCAATGACAGCCATGTTTTCATTTAAAATGTTTTTTTGTTTCTTTAGTTATTTTTTTAATTATATCCATTTTTTAATTTTAAAATTTAATTATTAGAATATATACCGAGACAAAATTGATTTTCCTAATTTCTTCAATAAATTCAAAATCAATTACCAGTTTTAACTTTAGTTAAAATCTAGTAAAGGGAACATTCTCATTTATTTCATAAATAGGAAAATTAATTTTAGTTAGGTATATTATATTATTCATAATTATTTTTTCAATTTTAATTTATTTTTTCAATTTTAATTTATTTTTTCTTAAGTAAATTTAATTATCTTGAATTATTTGGATTAGAAAATCTTCTTTTAGTATTATTACTTGGTTTAGAAGGTCATCTTCTATTTGAATTTCATCTTCATTGTTGTTTTACTACTTTCACTGGATTATGATCTCTAAGGGGAAAAGGATGATTCTCTATAATTGGGATTTTTTTATTTATAAGTTTTTCTATATCTTTGATATATGTTTTTTCTTCAGCATCACAAAAAGAAAGGGCAGTTCATTTTGCTCATGCTCTTCAAGTTCTTCATATACGATGAACATAAGTTTCTGATATATTTGGGATTTCATAATTGATTACATATTCTAGATCATCTACATCAATTCAACGAGCAGCTATATCTGTAGCTACGAGTACACGAGTAGTTTGATCTTTGAAGTTTGCTAAAGCTTTTTGTCTTGCATTTTGTGCTTTATTTCCATGAATTGCTTCAGCTTTTATATTGTTATTTAGTAATATTTTTACTATCTTATCAGCTCCGTGTTTTGTACGAGCAAAAACTAGAGCAGTTTTTATATTTGGATTTTTTAATACTTCTATAAGTAAATTATTTTTATTTCATTTATCTACATGATAAATATGCTGTTGAATTATATCGACAGTTGATGATATAGGTGTTATAGAGACTTTAGACGGATTAATTAGTATAGTACTTGCAAGCTTGATTATTTCTGGCGACATAGTTGCAGAGAAAAATAGTGATTGTCTTTGTTTTGGAAGCATGGCAAGTATTTTTTTTACATCATGAATAAATCACATATCAAGCATACTATCAGCTTCATCAAGTACAAATATTTCAACTTCTCTAAGTGATAAATGTTTTTGGTTTATTAGATCAAGTAATCTTCCTGGGGTTGCTATAACTATATCAACTCAATTATTTAAAGCATTTACTTGTGAATGTTGTCCAACTCAACCAAAAATCACAGTAGATTTTATTCCTGTATATCTTCAGTAGGCTTTGAAACTTTCTCAAATTTGAATAGCTAGTTCTCTTGTTGGAGTAACTATAAGACTTTTAATTACTCTTTTTCTATCGTATGTCTTATTGTGACTTAGTAATTGTAGTATAGGTATAGCAAATGCAGCAGTTTTACCCGTTCCAGTTTGAGCACATCAAAGTAAATCATTTTTTGATAAGATTATTGGAATAGATTGTGCTTGTATTGGAGTTGGAATTGTATATCATTCATCGCTTAGTGCTTTTAATATAGGCTCAATAATATTTAGAGATTTAAAGGGCATGGGTATTTTTTTATTAAAATATAAATGATAATTTTTGTAAATTATTTAATGATTCTAAATTTTGAAAAAGAAGGGATAAAAAACAAAAAAAACTATACCTCTATTGTAAAGGTATTTTGTATAAACTCAAGTTATAATGAAATTCTAAGATTTTTTTATTAAGAGTTTTTATTTTAATCTATTTTTAATGGATTAAAATTTGTTTTATTGTCATAAAAATCTTCATTTTCTGATTTTTTTAGTTTGTTTATAATTAGATAAGTTAGTGGAGTGAATAAGACTTCAACTCCTACTTTGAATATATAATTAGAGATAATAATTGTTATCAATAATTCATTATCAAATACTCAGTAAAAGGCAATCATTACAAAAATCATAGTATCAAAAAATTCTCAGACAATAGTTGATGATACGGTTCTTACCCATAGCATTTTTCACTTCATTTTTATCTTTATTTTTGCAAGAATGTATGAATTACTAAATTCTCCGAAGAAATAAGCAATTAAACTAGCTAAAACTATTCTAGGAGTAAATCCTAGTATATTTTGATAATCAGTTTGAAATGGCCGATCAGAAGATGGAGGTAAATATCAAACTAGTATAATAATTCAAGATAATAATATCATTGATCCAAATCACATCCAGATAATTTTTCTTGTTTCTTTGTATCAATACACTTCAGTAAGTACATCAGCAAATATATAACTCAAAGGAAAAAGTAGGGTTCCCGCATCAAATATAAACCATCACAAATCTACGATTTTTGTAGAAACTATGTTTGATATAAGTAAAACTGTAACAAAAAATACAGTAATTAAACTCAGAAATTTGTAGTTTTTTTGGTTCATAATTAGTTTTTTATAAAAATAAGATCTTTATTTAATTTCTTTTAGTTGTTGCTCTAACTCTTTTTTACTTTGATTATATTTTTCTTCAGCTTTTTTTGCATTTTGAATGCTTGATTCTAAAGCATCAGGATAATCATTTATTATTTGTTTTGTTTCTTTTAGGATTCAAGGTTCTTTATTATCTGTTGTTTTTGAACAAGAGATAAGCAATATTAGAATCATAATTGTAATAATTTTTTTCATAGTTGAGTATAATTACTTTTTTAATATTATAACTTCTCATCAAATTGATATCCAAGATTTTATTTTTCATAAAAGTCTATTTAATTCATTTTCGCTTATTTTATCCTTTTTAATATGTTTAATAATTTCATCTAAATAAGGAGCGAACTCATTTGGTTCAAAATTATTTTTTCATAATTTATTTGTCATAAAAATCACTAGTTTCACTATATTTTCTCTAGTTGAATTAAAAGATTTTCAGTCTATAGATATAAATTTTACTCATTTATACTCATCAATATTTATATCTCTTAAAATTGCTTCTAAACTTTCATCTAGTAAATCATTATTTTTATAAGATATTATATCTTGTTCTGGTAAATTTCATCAACAATTTGAACAATAAGGCATTCATTTTAAAGTTAATTCATGACATAAAGGACAATGAATTTGTATTTCATTTGAACATAAAGGACAGAAAGGTTTTGTAAAATCTACACCATTTCAACAATTTGGACATTTCTTATCTGATATAAATCTCTTAAGTACATTTTTTGTAGAGTATAATCTTTTTTGTATTTTATAAACTAGAAATCAAAAGATTGTTATTATCAATACAGGCCATAAAAATTGAACTATATAAACTAATGGAGTAAATAAACTAAATAGTTTCATTACTATTTCTAATAATTTATGTGGAATTATATCCCATATAAACAAAGTTGCTATTTGTAATAATACAAGTCAATAAGCAAAAGTTGCAACAGAAAAAATAATTGTATGAGGACTATTTTTAATTTTTTGTTTTACATAGATTTTATATAATACAGAAAATACTATTATAGAAAATAAAAAAGATAAAATAGCAACATAAAATCTATATAATAAATAAGAAGTTCTATAATCATCATTTGCCTTCTCAAATTTTTGTTCTAATGTTACTACTTCTGAATTGTGTTGAGATTTAATTTGATCTATTTTAGAATTAATTGTATTTATTTGAGATTCAATATCTGTACTGTCCAAACGATTATTCTTAATATCTTCTTGTATATTTTCAGTATCATATAATGGGGCATCTTCGTTTGCTATTTTTTCAGTTAAAGAAGTATTATAATCTTGTTGATTATTTCTTTGATTATAATCTATATTTCTTTTTTGATTTTCTAATTCAGTTATATTTTTTTTATAATTTATTATTTCATTATAAGGTAGTTCAAGATTATTAAATTCTGGATTAAAATCAAATTTTGGATTTTCAGATGTTACCTGACAATCATCATATCAATAATTATAATATCAATAATCAATATATGAGTTATTATTTTTATAATCATCATCAAAAGTATTTATAATATCATTAATACAATATGGAATATTAGTTGGTCTATTAGGAATATCTTGTATAATACTTAGAGTCCATTGTGCAGAAACAAGAATAGCTCAAAACATACAATAAAGAAGAAAATATCCTAGTTTTGTAGTTTGTTTTTCAGATAGCTCTTCTCAAGCAATTTCATAATTTAATTTAGGTCTTCTAAAAATTTTTTCTCTAACATAAGAAGTTATATCAAACATAATTCAGAAATTATAAGATAAAAATACAACTACAATATAAAGCTGTTTTTATTTTCTCAAAATCTTTTTTATAAATTTATCCTTTTGCATTTCTTTTTTTTAATAATAAACCCAATTTTAAAATCTCTTTAAATTTAATGGGATAAATTTACTTTTTTGTTTTCTTTACCGAAAAAATAGAGTGTAAGTATATGTCCATAGATATTGTGTTTTTTAATAACTACATCTTTATTAATTTCTTTTATTTTTGAAGCAAGCTTATTGCCACCGAAAAAAGGAACGAATTTATCAAATCGAGCGAGATGTATTGTAATATCCTCGGGTAAATGTTTCAGATTATTTTCAATATTTATATCTCTGATAAGCTCATCATAAGTTCTAGCATTATATCCATTCTCTATTGATTTTTTTCTGATATTTCTAGCAGCAAATGCAGAAAAAATACCTTCTCCTAGTCTGACAGTGGGGCAAGCTACAATTAGTTTCCTACATGTATATCTATTGGCAAGGTAAAATGCTGGCATCGTTCCCGCACTTAAGCCCCAAAAAGCTATATCCTTATTGCCTAATTCATATTCTTTAAATACTGCTTTGAAATCTTGTGAAATACTATTGAAGGTATCTAATGTAATCTGCGGAGTAGCTCCTAGAAGATTATCTGGAACCTCATATACAATCAAATTGCCTTCTTTTGGAAGAAGGTTATATTTTTTAGCAGTTTTTAAATCCGTCCTCCAAGGCAAAAAGCAAATCCATGTTAGGTCTCCCGTTTGCTCTACAAAAATCCTTTTCAAATTATTATTAAATTGTCCAGAATTTTTGTTTGAAATTATAGCTACAATATCTAGTAATCCAAGCATAGGTGTTTTTTACTTTTTTAAAATTGTGGAAACACGATTTGAAAAAACTTTTGATGGTCAAATTATTCAATATGCTGAGATTAAAGCAAATGGAAGTAATATTCCTCATACTATTTCAACAGTAAGATTTTTAATAGCTGTTGATCTATCTGCATTTTGATACCAAGGGTCTAATCCATGATTTTCAAAAGTTTTAGCTCATTCATTTCAAATTTCTAAAAAAAGGTTTTTCATAATTTTAATTTAAAAAAGTAAAATATTTTATCTGAACTTAAATTTTCTTTTATTCTAAAATAGAATAAAATGCGAACTAAATTTAGTAAAAACTAATTATTAATTTTATTATAAAGATTATGAAAGAATAATCAAAATTATTAGTAAAATTAATTGAAAAGGTTTGTTTTTGCTTTATAATGAAAAAAATAATAAATATTAGGTCACCATTTTAAATTATATGAAAAAAGTTTTAATTTGATTATCGGGTTGAGTTGATAGTGCAGTTTCAGCTTATTTACTACAAAAGCAAGGGTATGATGTAACTGCTTGATTTATGATAAATTATCTAGATGAAGATAATCCAAATTGCCCGACAAAAATAGATATAAAAGTTGCAAAAGAGGTTGCAGAGTATTTGAGTATTCCTTTTTTTACTTTTGATTATAAGGAAGAATATGAGGAAAAAGTGTTAAATTATATGTATGAATGATACAAAAAATGAATCACTCCAAATCCAGATGTGATGTGTAATAAAGAGATAAAATTCAAGATGTTTTTGGAAGAAGCTATGGAACTTGGGTTTGATTATATATCGACAGGGCATTATGCTCAAATAGTGAATAATAATTGTCATTGCGAGAGTAACAAAGCAATCCAGAAAACTTATAGACTTCTTAAATGAATAGACTCAACAAAAGATCAATCTTATTTTTTAGCATTTTTGAATCAGCATCAACTTTCAAAATCACTTTTTCCTATTGGACATTTAGAAAAAAGTGAAGTGAGAATAATGGCAGAAGAAATAGGTTTACCAAATGCAAAAAGAAAAGATAGTCAGTGAATTTGTTTTGTAGGAAAAGTAGATTTTAAAGAATTTTTAGAAAAGAGGATAAAGCATAAAGAAGGGGATATAATTGATACAAGTTGAAAGATTTTAGGGAAACATAAATGAGTATTTTATTATACTATTGGTCAAAGAAAAGGTATTGAGATCTGATGATTAAAAGAGCCAATTTTTGTAATAAAAAAAGATATAGAAAATAATGAGCTTATAGTTTGAACTGAGAGCGATTTAGCTTTATATAGTGATAAACTGAATTTAAAATATATTCATTTTTTATGAAAAAAAGATTTTTTATTTCCACTGAAAGCCAAGGTTAAAATTAGATATAGACAAGCAGATCAGGATTGTATTGTTGTAAAAATAGATGAAAATACTTTTGAGATAAAATTTACAGAAAAACAAAGAGCGATAACAAGCGGTCAGATAGGTGCTATATATTTAGAAAATGAATTAATTATAAGTTGAATTATTGATTAGATTGTGGTATAATTTTGATGTTATACATAAAATATATTTTATGGTAGAATTTGAACCAAAAATTGAACAAAAATTACCTGATGATTCAAAAGAATTTCCATTATGAGTTATAAACTCAGAAGTCTATGAATATCTAAATTTATCACAAAAAGATATAGCTTTAGGGGCTTTAAAAGTAAATAATATAATGAATTATTGTGATTTATATTATGTAAAAGAGGATCAATTTAAAAATATTATTATTCAAAATAATCTTGTAAATTATTATAAAGAAATTACTTGAGAATCAATATCTCATATTTCAAAGAAATGAATAAAAAAATTTGCAATTAAAATAGGTATTGAGATAAAAGATAGATATAAAATTCAAAGTTATATTATAGGTGAGCTAAAAAAGAAAGGTATAACAGTTATGAATGAACTAATTTTTATTCATGTATCAAATTTTATAAAATATTTTAAAAATGATAATACATTTAGATATTATTTCAGAAAAATTCATAAAAAAAGTTTTGTACATATGGATTTTGATGACTATAAAAAACTTTGAAAGGATATGAATTTAAAAGAAATTAATATAGATGAATTAAAAATAGATATAATCAAAAATTTGAAATTACACAATATTATTTATTTAGAAGATTTAGAAAAAATCACGGTAGAAAAATATAGAGATATTGTTAAAAGTAACCCAAAATTAGAATACTATTTCTTTGTTACTTTTAATTTAAAACCCTGGGAAATAGATATACTTCATATAGATTTTTTTTGAAATGATGTTTGACTTAAGAATAAAAAGATTTTAGAAAAAGAAAAAATAAAAAAAATAGAACTCTACTTAAAAACAAATGGTATAAATGATTTTGATGATTTAATAAATAAACATGTTGTAAGAGAAGTTAGAGAATTACTATGGAATCATGATTTATCTAGAGAAATTTTAAATAGTTTTTGATTACAAGAAGCAAAAGATTTTAGAAAATCATATATAATTAGGTTTGCTAAAAGAATAGGATTAGATTGATTATATGAAGAAGTTGAATATAATGAGGAAAATGCAAAAGATATTTTTGTAACTACATTATCTAATAGATGAATTAATTGTTTATATTGAATTAATTTGCTTTGAGTTAAAGATTTTAAGGAATTATTTTCAGGATCTAGGATTTGACTAGAGTCAAACAAATTAGTTAATGGGTTATTAAAAAAATATATTAATAAAACTTTGTTTTATGTAATTCCAGAAGATTTACATAAAATATGATTGGCTTTATGACTAGACTATTTATCAGAAAATGAGTATAAAAAAATATTTGAAAGTTTTCTAAAATTAAAAAATATTTCAATTTTGGAACTAAAATATTCTGATATTAGAAAAAATCCTGATATTTGGAATAATATAGGCTTTTTGTTTCTTCTAGGGAAGAGTTGATGACCAAATCATTTAAGGGATTTAAGAAAAGAACATATAGAGGAATTAAAAGTCTATTTAGAAAAAATATAATTTCTTTCATTTTAGGTTTTAATCAATAATTTTATTTCAAATTCTTATCACATCAATTCAATATTTTAATGCTATTTTATAATCTCTACTAGTTCATGCTGAAATTAGTTTTCAAGGCAAATATTTGTCTCTTAAATTTATAAGTAATTCAAATTCACTTTCTTTTTCTTTTACAGTAAAATCTCAAGCTCACATTCCAGAAATTCAAATTATTTCTATGTTTTCTAATTTTTTAATTTGTTCTAAAATATTAGGAAATGCATCAATTTCTATTCATGAATTTTTTTCATTATCAAGTTTTACTTGTAAAAATACTTTTGTTTTTATATTTTTTTCTTTTGATAATTTGTCTATTAATAAAGCATGATCAATATTTTCAAGAGAATGAATAGTTGAACAAAAAGAAACTATTTTTTCTAATTTATTTGATTGAATTTGTCATATAAAGTGCATATTTTTTCTATTGATTCATTTCTCTATGATTTTTTCAATTCTATTTTCTCATATTCAAAATAATATTTCTGGATAGATATTTTCAATTTCCTGGATTATCTTATTGGTTTCATTTTTATCCCAATATTTTGTTACTGCAAGTATTTTAGATTTACTTCTTTTAAATTCTTCAAAAAGAGAAATATTTATCATAAATAATATTTATTTTTTAAAATATTATTTATTGTACAAATAAATAATAAAAATAAAAAAGATTTTATAAATGAAAAAAACAAAAAATACAGTTAAATTTATACAAGTATTTGACAAAAAAAAACAAATTGTGATACTAGTGTAGTATTTTTAATTTACATATAATTATAAAAAATGCTTAATAAAAAAATGAATGTAGAAAAAAGAATAAATAAAAGAAAAAAATCTTTTAATCCAAATTTATTTAACCCAATTTGCAGAATTAGGATATATATTTATACATTTGCCACTTTTTTAATTTTATACCTACTTTCTCTTATTTTTGTTATTCATCAAAATAGGTATTTTATGGCTACAAAGATAAACCATATAGGCTTTGTTTTAAAACAAATTCAAAACAAAGAAGTTGTAGAAGAAAGTAAAATAATTTATAATGTTGGTTTAAATTCAGATTATGGAGATGATAGTTCTATAACAAAATTTGTAAATAATAAAATAAGTTTTTATAATTTATCTTATATTCCAAATAATCTTGTTGGGATTTCATCTGATTATATAGAAGATATAAAATGAAATCAAACTTTGAGAAATGAAGCAAATCTAGCTTTACAACAATTAGCAAAAGATTTTTTTGATACTTTTTGAGAAAAGATAATACTTGTAAGTGCTTATAGAAGCTATGATTATCAAGTTTGAATAAAAATAAGGTGATGTAATGATATGTTTTGTGCTAAACCTTGATTTTCAGAACATCAAACTGGCCTTGCTGTAGATTTATGGGAAGCAAGTACAAAAGAGCAATTTTTAAGTAATTCTAAATTAGTATCGTATTTTAAATGGATGCAAGAAAATGCTTATAAATATGGTTTTCATAATACTTATCAAAAATGAATTGAAATTGATTGATATGTTGTCGAACCTTGGCATTGGAGGTATTTAGGTATTGATTTAGCTAAATATCTTTATGATAATAATATAACATTTGCAGAATATTATAAAAATAGTAAATAAAAACTTGAAATTTAAAAAAAATCTATATAATTGCATCATAATAAAATTATTTTATATATTATTTTGAATTTATGGCTAAAGGTAAAAGAACATATGTAGGTTTATATAGTGAACAAACAGGTAATCTTTGTTATGTAACTAACATACAAAAGAAGAATTTTCCACAAGGAAAGAAATTGTCTTTGAGAAAATATAATCCAAAAACAAGACAACATGAAGTTTTAAAAATGAAAGAAATTAAAAAAGGTAATTAAATTAACAATAAAAAAATCTCACTAATTTTTTAGTGAGATTTTTTTTATTATTTGTAAATAGAATAAGGTATTATTTTTTTAATTCGAAATTTATATTTTGATCAAATAATTCTCAAGTAGAATTTTTTAAATAAATTGAACATATAGGTCATCAATTATATGCAACAAATACAACTGAAATTGTACTTTTTTCATTTCATACATTTTTTAAATAAGCTATGTTTTTTGATATATCATATTTTGAAATAGAGTTTAGTTTTTCAAGTTTATTAATTAATTCTGAAAAGTTAATTTTTCAAGTTTCCTTACTTATATTACTTAATTCTGTTACTAAAGGATCATTATATTTTGGATCTAATAAATTTAGGGTTGATGATTTAGTATTATCAACTATTTCCTCTCATTTTATTTTTCTAGGTAAAAATCTATCAACTATTCCAGTTATTCAATCCATTAATCTACTACTAAATGTTTCCTGAGTACTCATGATAAAAAAATTATATATTAGTAGTTATAATATAATTAATATATAATAAAAGTCAATTATTTTTCTCTAGATTTTTGCTATGAGTTTTCTAAACCACAATTTATCTTTGAATATATGAGTCAAATCATAATGAGTTCTTCCGATACTTACTCATCTATTGATTAGGGATTTATCAACTTTTCAACTTTCTAATACTTTTTTAATTCAAGCAAATTTATTTATAGAATTTCTTCATCTAGTTGGGAATTTAATTGTAACTATGTTTTTAAATTTAGAAAAAAATAAAAATGCATATAAGTTTAAATTATCAGTTCTTCAATAAAAATTTGCTAATTCTAGAGACTTGATTTTTGTCTTTCATCATAAATCTTTTTCTTTTTGTAGATTATATGATATTCATGATTTTATAGATTTAATAAGTTCTTTTTTTAGTTCTATAAAGTCACTTTTTTCTTCTATTTTTAAATAAGAATTATTTTCATTTAATAAATAATTTAATCATTTTAGTAGAGAAATAATTTTTTTATTATCATTATCTTCTATTTGTTTTAGTGAATCGTAATATAAATCTATCCTGTTTTTTAGAGAATTAATTATACTAATTAATTCTCTTGTATAGTAATCTTTGTCATATACTCAAATTTCAATATTTTCTATTATTTCATTTATTAAGCTAAAAGGTTCTTTATAAATATTGTTTAATAGTTCTCATTTTTCAGAATTTATTAAGGTTTTATCAAGAATTATTTTCTTGAAATCAGGTCTAAATTTATTTTTTATTACAAGATTATTTACAACTACAGTACATATATCTTTGCTTCAGTATTTATGTTCTGCAAAACATAATCAATTATTGTATCTACAAAAATCTCATTCTCAAAAAACTTCAAAATCTACATCACTAAATTCTAAGACTATATTTTCTATTTCTTTTAAAGTTATTTCTCTACTTAATATTATTTTATTTACTTTGTAATTTTCTATAAAAAATCTTATTGCTTCGCTATTGTAAAGAGCAAGTATTGTAGAGATATTTATTTTTCAGGTATAGTTTATTTCTTTTAGATATTCTAGAATTCATATATTACCACATATAATTCAGTCAAATCATATAGAATTTATTTCTTCTACCATTTTTTGAATAATTGGGAAAGTTTCATTTGTATAATACCAAGAATTTAAATTAACAAATATTTCTAGATTATGAGAATGCACTTCTTCTACTATTTGTTTTAATGTTTCAAAGTCAGTTATTTGTTCATGTTCTGAAAATCTACCATTTGGACTTACTTCAAAACCAAATTTCTCATACCAATAAGGAGGATTGTATCCAGTAAAAAATTCTCAAGCTCAAGAATCAACAAGAGATTTTATGTATTCTCATACATCTTTTGCATTTTTTCATTTAGAACTAAATCAAAGTCATACGATTTTTTTAAACATAAGTAGTTTGGAATTAAAAGTTAGTAGTTTTTGTCATTCTGAGCGATTAGCGAAGAATCCCTTAAACTTAGTTTTTGATATATTCAGTGTTAAAGGGATACTTCAGCAAAGCTTCAGTATGACACTTAGAAAGTTTTATTACTCTTCCTTACAATGTTTGTGAACTTTTGCATGGCTATGCTCACAATGGTATTTTTTATGTAATAAATATTCTCAAATAAATATAAATATTCATAAACATATAGTTGAAATAATTAACCAGAAATCTGAAGTATGAATACGAGTTTGGTTTTCTATTTGTTCTATTGTCTTTTCTCAAATGTATAGATGTCCTGCTATGTGAAAAACTACAGGGATATAAGTCATATAGAATTTTACTATATAAGATTTTATATGTTCTCTTAGAAATCATGCTACAAATATACTTATCCAATAAATAAGGTGTATAACTCATAATTCTTCAAAAAAACTAACTTCTGGAAATTCATTTAATATAAGAAATACAAATAAAATCTCAACAATAACAAATAAAAGTACATGAAGTAAAGATGATATTATACGATTTTTTTTCATAGGGAAAATAATTTATTACTTATTAATTTATACAAATGCATACATAACTATTCAGGCAGCTACAGATACATTGAGTGAATTTTTCTTTCACATCATTGGTATCATAAGAATTTTATCAGATATTTCAAGTAATTTTTGACTTACTCAGGATACTTCATTTCACATTATTAGACAGATTTTATCTTGTTTTTTTCAAAAAAATTCTCTATAATCTATACTATTTTCTGTAAGTTCTACACTATAAATTTTATATCATTCTTTTTTTAATTGATTTATTATTTCAAGTGGATTTTCATAATATTCCCAAATTACACTATTTTCTGCTCATAGGGCAGTCTTTAAGATTTCATTTCTTGGAGGTGTTGGGGTAAATCAAGTTAATATAATCTTTTCAAATCATGATCAATCAGCATTTCTAAAAA
Source organism: bacterium (assembly GCA_024635475.1). Lineage (GTDB taxonomy): Bacteria > Patescibacteriota > Gracilibacteria > BD1-5 > UBA6164 > Altimarinus. The sequence continues at coordinate 573,463 of JAGXIW010000003.1, forward strand.
TAGCTCATACATTTTGCATAGATCTAATTGAATCAAGAAGGATTATTTTCATTTGTTAATGGTTAATTGTTATTTTTCTATATTCTACATCCTAATTGAAGTTTTTCAAGTGTTTTTATACATTATAATTATTAGATATGAGAAATTATGTTATAATATAACTAGAGTAAAATTTAAAAATCTAAAATGTACCCAGTTTTAATTATTGCAGTTTTATTATTCGGATTATCATACACTGTACTATTCTATTTTAGGAAAAAAATGGAGTTACAAAGGTCTTTGAAAATGGCTTTTTTTAAAGTAATAATTCCTAAAAAAGATAGTGATTTAGATGAAAAAAGAGAAACTTTAAAAGATTTCAAAGAAGCTGTTTCTTTGATGGAGCAATTATTATCATCATTAAAAAGTATACACTCAAGTAAACTTTATAAAAAGATTTTGTGACAAGATATAATGAGTTTAGAATATGTAGCTTTGAAAGATGAGATATATTTTTATATAGTTTTACCGAAAGATTACAAAGAACTTTTAGAAAAACAGATTAATTGATTTTATCCAGATGCAATTGTAGAGGAAACCCTTGAAGAAAATATCTTTTTAAACAAAAAAGTACATATTTCAACTTATCTTTTTACAAAAAAATCTTATTATTATCCGATAAAAACATACCAAAAACTTGAATCAGATCCAGTAAATAATATAACTAATGCTTTATCAAAACTAGATGAAGATGAAGCCGCTGTTATACAAATACTTTTGAGAACAGTATGAGATGATTGGCAAAAATGATCAGCTAAAGTATCAAGTAAGATTTTGAAATGAAAAAGCTCAGATTCAGGGTTTAGTTATAATCCATTACAATTGATTCCACTCTTTTTTGAAACAATGTTTAGTAATAATAAGGATGATAAAAATAATAGTTCAAATAATTCTTGATGAGAAACTTCAGCTTTAACTCAAGAAAGAGCCAAAACAGTAGATGAAAAATGAGACAAAACTTGATATGAAGTTGTTATAAAAGTTATTACAACTTGAAATAATAGAAACTCAGTTAATTCAAATCTAAAGAATATAGTTTCAGCATTTTCTCAATTTTCTTACCCAGATTTCAATAAATTTTGAAGTACTACTAGACATTCTCATGACAAACTTATCAAGAATTATATTTATAGATTTTTTAGAAAACCTTTTTGAAAAGAAAAAATGGTTTTAAATACAGAAGAAATAGCATCACTTTTCCATTTTCCACATAGTAAATACAATAAAACTCCAGAAATAAAATGGCAAAATTTTAAGATAGTTAAAGCTCCGTCAAATATTCCTAAAGAATGATTATTACTTTGATATAATCAGCATAGGTGAATGAAAAAAGAGATAAGAGTAAAAACTGAAGATAGATTCAGACATTTTTATGTTATTGGGCAAACAGGTACTTGAAAATCAAGTATTATTCAGGTTATGGCAAGACAAGATTTAAGAAACGGTAATGGTATAGCAGTCATGGATCCTCATGGAGATTTGGCTAAAGATTTACTACCTTTTATCCCAAGAGAAAGAGCAGATGATATAATTTATTTTGATCCTGCTGATGAATCAAGACCTATGGGATTGAATTTATTTGAAGCAAATACTCCTGAAGAAAAAGAAAAAGTATCCCAAGATGCTATGAATATAATGATAAAATTATTTTGAAATGAGATATTTTGACCTCGTTTACAAGATTATTTTAGAAACTGAGCATTGACATTAATGGATTATCCTCAATGATGAGCTATAACAGATATAATCAGACTTTTCACTGATAATGAATTTCAAAAGGAGAGAATTAGACACTTAAAAAATCCAATTGTAAAAAGCTGGTGGGACAAGACTTTTGCATCTATGTGAGATAGAGAAAAATGAGAAATTATACCATATTTTTCTGCTAAATTCTGACAATTTATAACTAATACAATGATGAGAAATATATTAGGGCAGTTAAAAAGTAGTTTTGATGTAGCTGATGTTATGGATACAGGAAAAATACTTATGATAAACTTAAGTAAATGAATTATATGAGATATAAATTCTGAGCTTTTATGACTTATAATTGTAAATAAGATACAAATGGCGGCTATGAAAAGACAACAAGCTGATAAAGAAAGTAGAAAAGATTTTTTCTTATATATAGATGAGTTTCAAAATTATATAACTCCTAGTATCGAATCTATCTTGTCTGAAGCTCGTAAATATCGTCTATGACTAATTTTAGCACATCAATATTTGTGACAGTTAGAAAAAAGTGATGCTTTAACAAAGTCTAACCTAAATTTAAAAGGTGCTATTTTTGGTAATGTATGAAGTGTACTTAGTTACAAAGTTTGACCTGAGGATTGAGAATTTTTAGCAAAGTATTATGCTCCAGTTTTTTCAGAACAAGACTTAGTAAATATGGATAAATTTAAAGCAGTTATGAAGCTTTCAGTAGATCAACAACCAACTACTCCTTTTTCTATAATTCCTGTTAACCCATATCTTGAAACTTGAGATAAAAAAATAGCAAAAGCATTTATAGAATTATCAAGGCTTAAATATGGTAGAGATAAAGAATTTGTATGAAAAGAAATAGAATATAGAATTGGTAGTGTTTAATATTGACAAAAAATATAATTTCCTTATAATAAATAAACATTATATCTTATAAAATATTATGAAACTTTGAAATGCTTTAATGACTGGAGTATTATGAATATCTTTAAGTTTAGCACCACAAGTGCTTAAAGCTCAAAATGGTATAAGTTCATTAGTTGAATCAGAAATAAAAGATGCTGAAATACTGAATTTGTCACAAACGATACATTTAAACTGAAAAGTATCAGAGATAAAAGATTGAGAAATTGTTTATATATTGTATCCTACAAAATCAAAAAAATGAGAAGAAGTAGGAATTCTTGTACTTGGAATCCCATATGATAAAAAAAATATGACAAATTTTAAATCTGTTTTGTATCCTGCAAATAGTTGAAAATTTGTAAAAATGTTAATAGCAGATAATAATACAGAAATACCCTGAACTGATTTTTTTACAGTATATAAATTAGAAAAATAATCCTAAATGTAGGATTATTTTTGATTTTTGGAGAAAAATAGCTAATATTGTTCAAATAAAAAAAGTTAAAGTTAATAAGTGATTTTCTTTAATCTTTAATTCTTAATCTTTTGTCTAATTTATGCTATACATAGTATCAACTCCAATCTGAAATCTAGAAGATATAACTCTTAGAGCCATTAGGACTTTGAAAGAAGTTGATTATATCGCTTGTGAAGATACTAGGACTACAGTAGTCCTACTTAATCATTATGAAATAAAAAAACCACTTTTAAGTTATCATTCATATTCTTGAGTTGCAAAATTGGATAAGATAATCACATTATTAAAAGAGTGAAAAGATATAGCTCTTGTATCTGATGCTTGAACTCCAGGAATTTCAGATCCTGGATATCCACTTATTCAAGAAGCTTTAAAAAATGATATTGAGATAGTTCCTATTCCTTGAGTTTCAGCATTTTTAACTGCACTTCAAGCATCGTGACTTCCTATAAATCATTTTTTGTATTTGGGATTTTTACCAATCAAAAAGTGAAGACAAACATTATTTAAAAAATTACAAACAATCGAGGAAACTGTCGTTTTTTATGAATCAGTTCATAGAATTCAAAAGACTTTAATAACTTTAGGGGAATATCTCTGAGAAGATAGAAAAATAGTTGTAGCACGAGAATTAACTAAAAAATTTGAAGAATTTAATAGAGTCACAATAAAAGAAGCAATAGAAATTTATAGCAAAAAAGAAAAGCAAAAAGGAGAATTTGTATTGATAATTTAATGTTTTATGCACCTATCAACATCAATAAATAAAAGAAATCTCAATGAAATGACTATAAAATCTCTAGTATGGAATAGTATAGTAGAGGTTTTTAATAATGAAAAAAATATTGATATAAAGCCATATCTAGTATCTATTCAAATTAAATGAAAATCTATAATAGTGAAAGTGAATAAAACAATAGTTAAATCAGAAATCTTATTACTTGAAGATAAAATAAAAAATGAAGTTACAAATAAATTTAAAAAAGTAAAGATTAAATTTTATGATTTTGAGATTAAATATGTGATTTAATGAAAATCGGAAAAACTGTTTATTTAATTAGGTTTCAATAAATTTAAGAGGAGAGAATGTTCATCAATTTCTTATATAATAAGTTAGGTCTTTTAAAGAAAAATATACTTGTTCAATATTTGGATTATTTTTATTTCAAATTATAGTTTCATTTTTAGGGAATTCAGTTTCAGGTTCTTTAGGTATTTTAAAATCAGGAATAGCCTCTTCTATAACTAAAAAAATCACTTCATTTTTAGTTACTCAATTAAGAGTTATATGATATTCTCATTTTTTATTTTTTATTAAAATTCATTTTTCAATTAATATTCCATTTATCAAGTCTCTTGTAGCATCATTCAATAAGGCTAATTTATCTGTTTCTTTTAAAATATGAATTTTTGGAGTGTCAGGTTTATTTATTCACATATTTATAATTTAAAAATTGTAAAATTCAACAGATAGTAAATATTATACATAATTTGTCAAACTTTTTTTCTTAAATACATCAATATAATTTGACAAAGAGGACTCAAATCTTAAAATGATTAAAATATTTTTATAAACTAAAATAAAATATGATTGAGGTATCATCTAAGAAAATAGAGTTTAAAAAGAAAAATGATATAATTTTAAAAGTTATAGAATTGGATTCTAATTTAAAATGTTTTATACTTATAGATACTGAAGAAAAAAAGTTTTCAGAGATAATCTTATGAAGGATAATAGACAATGTAATTTGAAAAATATCTCAAGAGTCTGCTTATAAAGATTTAAGTATAGCTTTGGAAAATACAAATTCTATTATAAAGACATGGAGACAAGAATGAGAATTAGAAGGAAGTTTAAATATAATTGTTGCTATATTAAGCGATAAAAATATAATTTTTTCTACTATATGAACACCTTCTTGTTACCTTATTAAAAAAGATAAAGAAATCCTGGAAATCACAGAAAAAGATGATTCTAAAAAAGAATTTAAATATATATCAAATGGAGATTTGGGTAATGAAGAATTGATAATTATGTGTAGTGATAGATTACTTCATCATATTTCCAAATCTGATATACTTGATTCAATTGATGTAAGTAATATAGATGATATATCAAATAATTTAGAAATAACATTACTTGAAGAAAAAGTTAATAAAAACATATGATTTATAATTATTAAAAATTCTTATTTTAAGGAAAATACAGGTAAAAATATTTCTTTTTTTAAAAATTATTTATTTAGAGCATTAGACAATAATTTTATAAAGAAATCTATAGCTATGTATATGATTTCTAAAGAAAAAGTACTTCAACAAAAAAAATCAATTAGATCTATTATATTGCTTTTAGGTATTGTTGTTTCATTTTTTGTATTATTTTCTACTGTTTCTTCTATAATTGTAAAAACTTGAAAAGCTGAAATTATAAATGACTCTAAAAAAGATTTACAAAATGCAAAAGATTTGGTAAAATTGGCTTCTGAAAATATAAGTAATTTAGCAGTTTTTGATGAAAATTTGAGAAAAGCAGAAGAAATATTGACTTTACTTAGAGATCAAAAGTTATTTTTGACAGATATTGAAAAAATAGATGAAGATATAAAAACTATAAAAAAACAGTTTAATTTAGTTGAAACTTTTGAAGAAAGAACAGATAATTTAATTTATAAATGATTACCTGCTTGAACTATAAAAGCTATAAATATAAAATGAGCTTTATATACAATTACAAGAAATAGTATTTTAGGACCTATAATTTGATGAAAACCAGCAAAAGAATATAAATATACAGAATTATGAGAGGATAGCTTTGTTGATGTAGCTACAATAGATTCTTCAATATTTTTAGTTACAAAAAGTGGAAAAATAATTTCTTTTGAAAAAAATTGATTTTTTAAAAATTACACAGTTGAATGACAAACTAAGTGGGAGGATTTTAAGTTTGTTAAGACATATAATACATATTTATATACTTTGGCTGCAAATTGAAATCAAGTATATAAACATAAACTTTTTTGAGATAGTTTTGAAAAATGAGTTCCTTATCTAGAAGAACAAGATACAAAAACTATAAATAATATAATGGATATAGCGATAGATTGATGAATTTATTTATTTAAAAAGGACTTAACTATAGTGAAAGTGTTTAGAAGTCCAACATATAGAATAGAGAAACTAGTTTTGAATAAATTACCTAAAAATTATGATATAGAAGCAAATACTCATACTCCAAGGATAATAGTATGAAGCAAATTGAAATATGTTTATATGTTTTTAAATAATAAAATCCGGATATTTAGAAGTAATTCTCCAAATTTTAATCAAACAAAAACTTTAACTTATGTATGACAAATTGATTGAATAAATAAGATTATTGATTTTACCATCTACCGTGATGGGGAAGTATACATTTTAAATAAAAATGGTATATTTAGAATAAATTTTGAAGTTTCAGATAATAAATTGATATTGAAATAATATGAAATTGTCATTCTGAGTGATAAGCGAAGAATCCCTTAATCAATGTTTAGTGAATTTAATCAAGTTAAAGGGATCCTTCGTAAAACTCAGGATGACAGGACTTTTCCATTATTTTTTAAGTTTTAAAAGTATTTTTTTCTATAAAATCGTAAACTTCTTTTTCAAGTTCATCACTTATTAATGCATTTAGACTATAATCTTCTACATCTTCGTCTTCGTCTAATGCTTCTGTCATCTTTATTATTTTTAGAGCTTTATCAAAATCAGTAACTTCAACTTCATTATTTGGTATATATTCAATGCTTGCTTTTTCAAATTCTAATCATTTTGATTTAAAAAAATCTGATACTCATTTTAAATTATCTAAAGAACAGACAAGTTTTATTTTGTTTTCAGTATTTTGTATATCATCTACATCAGTTTCAAAAACTAGTTCTTCTAATTTTGCTTCATCAACATTTGATTTATCAAAAACTATAACTCATTTTTTAGGGAAAATCCATGCGACACTTCCAGGTTCTCACATATTTCAGCCAAACTTTGTAAATATGTGTCTTATATTTGCAGCTGTTCTATTTTTATTATCAGTTAAAACTTGTATAATTATAGCAACTCAACCAGGAGCATATCATTCATAAATTATCTGGCTAATTTGTTCACTTCACTTATCAAGTCATGCTCATTTTTTTACAGCTCTTTCTATATTATCACTTGGCACATTAGCTTTTCTGGCTTTTTCTAAAGCATCATACAAAGATGGATTCAATGCAGGATCACTTCACTTTGCCGAAGCTACAGCTATTAGTTTAGCATGCAAAGAAAATAATTTTTGTTTTATTGCATTTGAAATATTTCTTTTTCATTCTATTGTTGGTCATCTTCCCATAAGTAATTAATTAAGTTTTAAAATAAGTATTAATGATCTTATTTATTTAAAGGTGGAATATCTAATGGTGGAATAGGTATATTTTTTTGTTCATTTATACGAGATTTTATCATAGAATTACATCTTTGTTTTATTACATCATCTTGTATTGTATTACAAATTTTTTGATTTTCTGTAGTTGGTTCTAATAAAATAATTACTTGCATAATACACTGAATATCTTGATTATTTATTTGATTAGGCATATCACTACTATTTGTTATAGTACTTGTATCTGGAGTTTTAAGTTTTTCGCATATTTTCACATCCTTTTCTTTTATGGCTTGAGCTATAACAACTTGTTGTTCACAAGCTGGTTGGTTTTCTATATAAACTTTATCACACAAAGAAATATCAATTTTTTTTCTAGCTAATTCAGTATTGATAGCATTTATACAACTTTTTTTCAGTGAAGCATCTCCAAAGGCATTACAAGCTTCATCACTGTCTTTTTCTTTGCTGAAATAGGATATTACATTCAATCCACACATTTCTATAGATCTTGCAATACATTCACGATATACTGGTTCTTCTCTTAATTTAGTTTCAATTTTTCAAATAGAATCTTCAATACTTGGAAATTCTTTAATTGTTTCTGTCGGGGATAGAGATGAAGGTGCTTGTGTATTTTGTTCTATTTTAGTATCTATTTTTTTTGGTTCTTCTATTTTTTTAGTTGTACTACAAGAAAAAAGCAAGAAATTTAATAAAAAAAATATTAGTAAGATTTTAATAGTTTTCATAGGAAAAAGTAAAAAGATAAAAATTAATTAAATAAACTACTTTTAAGTTTATTTAATTCTTCTCTCAAAGTTTCAATTTCTTTTTGTTGTTCTTTTACAGCTTCAATTAAAGGAGCTATTAGAGAACCATAATTTACAGCTTTATAACTTTCTCATTTTGCATTTTTGCTTTCTGATACTATTTCAGGAAATACTTTTTCAACTTCTTGAGCTATAACTCATATATCATGTTTTCAGTTTTCTTTCCAATCAAAATTGTATCAGTTTATTTTTTGTATTTTATTTATAGAATTTTCAATCTTTGATATATTTTTTTTCAATTTTGAATCAGATGAAACCACAAATCATCATGGAGCATATACTGTTCATCAAAACTGAGCATTATTATTTTCTAAATTAATCGTAAGTGGCCGATAAGACCCCTGAAGTTGCCATGTTGTACTATTAATACCACTTCAACGGAGTACATATAATATATTACTATTATTATGAATCATAGCGGATCTATTATCAGTATCTTGAAAATATACTGTAGGTGATACATTATTTATCACATGATTACCTGTTGATTTTATAGCACCAACTACATGTAATTTATGAGTAGGAGCATCAGTTCATATTCAGACATTACCATAATTTTTAAAAATAGCATTTTCAGAATAATCCATTAATTCAATATAATTATTTCATCAATCAAAGTTACTACCAATTTTTATTGAACCCATATTTGATCATCCTAATCCATTTGAGCCAATAGTTACATAGCTACCATTAGTAGCATAATTATATGAATAAAAATTATACACCATACCACCTTCAAAATCTAGCCGACCTAGACTTGAATTTCCAGGGTGTCTCATTTGCTTGATACGAGTACCATAATCTTCAGTTGAATTATCACTAAAATCAATATATGTAT
>JAGXIW010000004.1 GCA_024635475.1 bacterium
AAATAGAAGGGCATATAAATATCAAGTTATAGCTTATGATAATGCAGGTAATTCTAAAACAATAGTATGAACGAATATAATAAAAATGGAAAATGAAAATCCAACTGTATGATCTCTCACTTATTTTAATTGATGGACAAATATAACAAGTCAAACAGTAAATTTTACTATAAATGACACAGGATGATCAAAACTCAAAAAATATACATTACAAAGAGCCATCTCAATAAATAATCCTACTTTTATTTTATGGTGAACATGGTGAGATGTAAAGACAGTGGATAATATTAATGCTAATACAAAAACTGATTCTTGGACATATATTGGTGAAAATAATAAAGCTTATAAATTTAGGATTATTATAGAGGATTATGCTACAAATACATATACAGGTGTATCAACAAATATAACAAAAATAGATACTGTTGATCCAACAGCAGCTGATATTATAAATGTAATTCCATCAGATTGATCAAATATGTTAGCTATTAATTCAAAGAATTTTAGTTTTACAGTATGAATAAATTGATGATCTCCAATTACATATGTAGGTTCGTTTTTTGAAAATTATTTATCATTTACAGATGCTTTTAATCCTATACAGGAAGTAACTACATGAACATGGTCTTTTCCAGAAAATATACAAAATGTGGATAATCAAAGAGTCCCTTTAGTATGAAATAGGCAATATTGGTTAAGAGTTTCAAGAATTTGCGATGAAGCTACAAATTGTACATGAACAGCAGTTTCAACAAATAGTATAAAAACAATTAATTATAATGTTTATGCAAATTCAGTACTGCCTGGATGAACTAAGGCAGTAACTACAAATAATTTAATCAATCTCACAAATATAGCAGATTGAACTCCTAAAGATCTTACAATAACACTTATAGATGTTTATTGAAATGATATAGTTCCAGCTACTTGAATAAGTAGAACTATAGACTTTAATTGGAATGTAAATAATACTATGTTTTTAAATCAACATACTAGAAGTCCGGGTAATTCGGTATTTGTTGATAGAACAACAAGTGTATGAAATTATTCAAATAGACTTAATTCACCAACAAGTTTTACTGGTGAAACATCTACGACTTGACTATATAATTATTGATTTAAAGTATATACTCCTACATCTAATCAAAATAATTGACCAATGTCAGACACAAATGCACGATTTAATATAAATAGTATAAATTATGATGTAAATTGAAGTATATGAGCTATATCATTACAACCTATTTTAGGATCAAATATAACATCTAAATTTTCTCCATTATATTATACTGCTATTTCTTGAAATATAGAGAATAATTGATTAATAGAATGAACAGTACAAACTAGTAACATACAAGTAACAAAAGACTCATCAATCATATCACCAAGTAATAGGTTATTATATATAGAGTTTGGTTCTTGAAATACAAATTTAGCAAATCCAAAACTTTATATGGAGTATTGAACGACTCCAGCTGTTGTGAATTTTTCAATAGGAGAATGAAGTACTAGTAATACATCTTTTATAACTTGATTTAGTGAATCGCCAACGACTTACCCAATTTATACAAAATTGTTACTTGAGTCATGATCTACTTTAAATGATATACAAAGTAGTTATTTTTCTACACATATTTGATATAATCTTGATGGAAAAAATATAGTATATAACAGTGATGTTTATTGAAAAAATAGTTATTGGTGAACTGTATGAACTGGATGAACTTATGAATCAGCAGTTAAAATCGTATGAAAAACTTATTCAAAAGATTCTTATGAGATATTGACATGACAATTTTGAGATGAAGTAAATTTACTTAATTGAAGTATAACGAAGTCTAGTCTAAAAACAGATGTAAGAAAAAATGCTTATAGTATGATAAAAAATGTATCAATAAGCAATTGAACTAAAATTATAAGTAATAGTAATTTTATTAATAATACTGCTGCTTGAGTAAAATTATTAAGCTGAAGTATGATATATTTTGGTTGACTAAATTGAGCTAATGTAACATTAAATTGAAATACTTTTGATTGAAATAAAACTATTTTAGTAGAGTGATGAAATCTATATATTACATGAGACATAAATGTAACTTGAAATAAAAGTTTGCTTTCAATAGTAGTATTAAAAGATAGTAGTTGAAATGGTTGAAATATATATATAAGGCCAAATGTTTCTTATATAGAAGCAGTTATGTATACAGATAAATCACTTATAAGTGCTCAAGACTTAGATTTAAGTTGATATATAGAAACTAATGAAGAATATGATTGAAATACTAATTTTTCAATACTAAGACATCAATTATATATACTTGGTTCTGTATTTAGTGAAAATACATTAGGTTGATCAAGAGCAAATCCAAGAAAATGTCCATATTATGAAACTAGTTGTCCAGATCAGGAAACTGCTCAAAAATATGATTTAGATTATCTAAGAAGATATTATTTACAGGATACTAATAGTGATTGAATAGGAGATACTCCAGCTTGATGATGATCATCAAGTTTTCCATATATAACTTCAACTTCACCAAATTATAAATATCCTTTAGTTATAGAGTATAATCCACTTATACAAACAGATCCTTCTATACTTTTTAAGAAATAAAACAAGAAAAAATGAAAGCAATTTGCTTTCATTTTTTCTTGTTTTAGAAAAATTTTATCTTATCTGCATTTGGATGTTCTTTTAATTTTTCCAAAGTTTTACTTTCTATTTGTCTTATTCTTTCTCTTGTAACTCAAAATTCTTTTCCTACTTCTTCTAGTGTATGTACATCTCATCAATCTAGACCAAATCTCATTATTATTATTTTCCTTTCTCTTTGAGTCAAAAAATCAAGCATCTCATATAAATTTTCTTTTAATAGTTTCATATTTGTTTGTTCATCAGGAGATGGATTTTTGTCGTCTTCTATAAAATCTCATAGTGAAGTATCTTCTTCTGATCAAACAGGAGCATCTATACTTAGTATATCTTGGCTTATTCTCATTATTTGTCTTACTTTTCTTATATCCATATCAAGCTCTGTAGCTAGTTCTTCCATAAGTGGTTCACGAGTAAGTTCTTGAGTTAGTCTTCTAAATGTATGTGTAAATTTATTTATAGTTTCTATCATATGTACAGGAACTCTTATAGTTCTTGCTTGGTCTGCTATCGATCTAGTTACTCATTGTCTAATCCACCAAGTAGCATAAGTAGAAAATTTAAATCATTTATCTGGGTCAAATTTGTCTACAGCTCTAAAAAGTCATACATTTCATTCTTGTATCAAATCAAGAAGTCAAAGTCATCTTCACATATATTTTTTTGCTATAGAAACTACAAGTCTTAAATTGGCTGCGGCTAATCTCTTTCTTGCTTCCTGATCTCAAGCTATAACTCTTTTCCCAAGCTCTACTTCTTCTTCTTGTGTTAATAGAGGAACTCTTCATATTTCATTAAGATACATTCTTATAGAGTCATCGCTTATTTCAGATAATGAAATTGTAGACTTATCAAGCTTTGGTGGTTTATCTAAATCAAAAAGATTTTCTTTATCTAGATTATCAACTATATCTATTTTTAATTGTAAAAATCTAGTATATATATCGTCCAATAAATCTATATCATCTTCAGCATGGGGAATAGCTACCATTATCTCATCTTGAGTAATTTTACCTTCAAGTTTTCATTTTTTCATAAGTTCTTGAATTTCAAGTGGCATTCATTCAAGCATCTTAGGATCAACTTCTACATCTATAAATTTTTGTAATCATTTTCATACTCTTCTCTTATCGTCTTCTCTATCCATAGGTATTTTTTTACCACCTTTTTCTTTTTTCTTAGTCAATAATAATTCTAAATCTTCACTATCATCTAAAAAATCATCTTCTATAAAAACATCATTTCCTCATCCATAACTTGATTCATTATCTGATTCATCATTTGAGTCATCATCTGATTCATTATTATCTATATTAATAGATTCATCAAAATCATTATTTTTGTCTAAATCTAAAGAATCTAAATCAATTTCTTCAATTTGGTTTCAATTATAACTTTTTTTATCTTTATTTACTTTAGTCATTTTAAGTTATTAGAAATTAAATAATCTAAAAAAACAATTTAATAATTTTATGACTTGAATTATACATTGATTATTAGTTGTTATCTTTAATTTATTCTAAAAATTCAAAAATAAATTTACATTTACTAATGAATTATTTAGGGGTATTATATAAAAAAAATATAATTATTCAAATTTATTAAAAATTTATATAAAAAAATTTGCATTATCTAAAATATTTTATATAATTCGTTTCACTTGATTTTGTATCAGTATTTTTTGGGGGTGTAGCTCAGCTGGTTTAGAGCGCAGCACTGTCACTGCTGAGGTCGCGGGTTCGAACCCCGTCACTCCCGCCATAAAAATTAAAACAAAATACAAAATGTAAAATATAGAAAATTAGATTTTTTTTATTTTACATTTTCTATTTTATGTTAAGTTTGGGGTCTTAGCTCAGTTGGCTAGAGCATCTGCCTTGCACGCAGAGGGTCAAGGGTTCGACTCCCTTAGACTCCACCAATAAAAATAAAAAAAAGATAAAAACTGAATGATTATTAATATTTATATAATAATTATTCAATATTAATTGTTAATTATTTATAAGTATGTGATTAAGTAGTAAAAGACCACACAGATTGAATTATGCTGTTAATAAAATTGCTGTTAAAAGTGGATGTAAAGTTTCTAATTCTATAAAGGCTTATAAGAAGATTCTTTCTAGAATAGAATTCGAATGAAAAACTAAATGGTTAGAAAATGCTTTGAAATTTGTTCAAGTAAAATTAAAAAAATACTGAATAAATACAAACAAAATCTAAAATGATTAGTGGATAATGGATAATTAATAACTATTTTTTAGTAAAATTATTTTTTAGTTGTTCATTGATAATTATTAATTATTAATTATTAAATTTATGCCAAGATTGACATGATATGCACATAAAAAACTTAGAAGAGTTTTAAAAAATATTGAAAAAAGAATGAAGAAAAAATTTAATTAATTTTTGTTTTTTAATAAGTTTTTAATATAATTTAAACACTTTATTAATTTTTATTTTATAATTTTACACATTATATGGCTTACGATAGAACTAAACCCCACCTAAATATAGGTACAATAGGACATGTAGATCACGGTAAGACTACAACAACTGCTGCTATATCTGTTGTACTAAATGCAAAATTTGGTACTTGAACAGTTACAACTTTTGATAAAATAGATTCAGCTCCAGAAGAAAGAGCAAGAGGTATAACAATCAATACAGCTCATGTTGAGTATGAAACAGGTACAAGACATTATGCTCATGTTGATTGTCCATGACATGCTGATTATGTAAAAAACATGATTACAGGTGCTGCTCAAATGGATGCTGGTATTCTTATAGTAGCTGCTACTGATGGACCTATGGCTCAAACTAGAGAACATATTCTATTATCTAGACAAGTATGAGTTCCATACATAGTTGTTTACTTAAACAAATGTGATATGGTTGATGATGCTGAGATGTTGGAATTAGTTGAGATGGAAATCAGAGATCTATTAAATAAATATGATTTCCCATGAGATACTACTCCAATAATTAGAGGTTCTTGATTAGTTGCTTTACAAAATCCAACTGATTTAGAAAAAGAATATGGTGCAAAAACAATTTTAGAATTATTTGAAGCTATTGAAAAATGGGTACCAATTCCAGAAAGACCATTAGATAAAACTTTTTTAATGCCTATCGAAGATGTATTTTCTATCAAAGGTAGAGGTACTGTAGTTACTGGTAAAATTGAACAATGAATAGTTAAAGTATGAGAAGATGTAGAAATAGTTGGTATCAGAGATACAAGAAAAACTACTGTTACTTGAGTAGAAATGTTCCATAAATTATTGGATCAAGGACAAGCTTGAGATAATGCTTGATTACTTCTAAGAGGTATTGAAAGAGAAGATGTTGAAAGAGGACAAGTTCTTGCTAAACCAGGATCAATTAAACCTCATACTCAATTTGAATCTGAAGTTTATGTACTTACTAAAGATGAATGAGGAAGACACACTCCTTTCTTTAAATGATACAAACCACAATTCTATTTTAGAACTACTGATGTTACAGGTGATATTGAATTACCTGCTTGAGTAGAAATGGTTATGCCTTGAGATAATGTAAAAATGATTGTTACTCTACAATCTCCAATAGCTATGACTGAATGATTAAGATTCGCTATAAGAGAAGGTGGTAGAACTGTTGGTTCTTGAGTTGTTGCTAAAATCATAAAATAATTAATATGAATTAAAATCAAGTCTTTCTTTCTAATAAAGATTGAGAGACTTGAAAATTAGTTTGTATTTAACATTTAATTTTAATTATATTTAAAATGAGTAAAAAAGTATCTCAAAAAATAAGAATTAGTATAAAGTCTTTTGATCACAAGATATTAGATGAAGCTGTGAAAAAAATAGTTATAATAGCTAAAGATTCTTGAGCTATTGTTATTTGACCTATTCCTTTGCCTACAAAAATTGAAAAAATAACTGTAAATAGATCAACTTTTGTAAACAAAGATTCAAGGGAACAATTTGAAATAAGAAGACACAAGAGAATTATAGATATCCAAGAACCTACACCTAAGACTTTAGAAATGTTACAAAATCTAAGTATTCCAAGTTGAGTTGGTATTGAGATAAAAGCATAATAAATAATAGAAAATACCTTTATTACAAATGAAAAAGAATAAAGTATTTTAATTTCCCATTTTATATTTT
Source organism: bacterium (assembly GCA_024635475.1). Lineage (GTDB taxonomy): Bacteria > Patescibacteriota > Gracilibacteria > BD1-5 > UBA6164 > Altimarinus. The sequence goes on from JAGXIW010000004.1 coordinate 6,808, forward strand.
ATATTAAAATTATATGTCTAGAGTTTGTGAAATAACTTGAAAAAAAACAAGTGTTTGAAATAAAAGAAGTCATTCGATGAGAGCTACAAAAAGGAAGTTTTATCCAAATCTTTTTTATAAAAATATAAAAGATCCTGCTAGTTGAATAGTTTATAGGATAAGAGTTTCTGCTGCTTGAATTAGAACTTTGAAAAAGAAGTGAATAATTTAATATAAAAGTCTAAAGATTAAAGTTTTTAGTAAATTATTTTTTACATTTTCTATAATCTTTAGTCTATTTGCCCGGGTGGTGGAATTGGTAGACACGCAGGACTTAAAATCCTGTTCTTTCGTTAGAGTGCGGGTTCGATTCCCGCCCCGGGCACCATTTTACAATAAAAAATGAACAATTAATAATGAATAATTAAGGTTATTTAAAAATCATAATTGTTAATTATTAATTGTTAATTATTAATTAATTTTAATTTATGTTAAAAATAAGATTATCTAGAGCTTGAAAAAGAAATACTCCTTTTTATAAGGTTGTTTTAACTGAACATACTAAGTCAGCTAAAAATTGATATAAGGAAATTCTATGATTTTATGATCCTATGACTAAAGAGTTTAAACTTAAAGATTTAGAAAAAATTAAAAAGTATATTTCCACTTGAACTCAGTTTTCACCTAAAGTTGAAAAACTTATAAAAGACAATAATATAACATTATAAAAATTTTATTATTTATCTTTATTATAATGAAAGAAGTAGAATTCTTACAGTTTTTATTGGAGAATATGGTTTCTAAACCAGAGGATATAAAAATAGAAAGAAAAGATGATGAATTAGGAATTTTACTTACTATATCAGTAAGTAAAGAAGATATGTGAATAATAATATGAAAATGAGGTAATAATATAAATTCAATTAGATCAATAATGAGATTGGTTTGAATGAAATTAAATAAAAAAGTAAATATAAAAGTTTTAGATTAATTACTTTACCAAAAATAATTATGCTAATCGATTCTATATATGCTGATCATGGGGTTTCTACATCGATTTTTTGAGGAAGTATTATGGATTTATGAGAGTTTTTACTTTTGGCTATATCTATTCTTATTTTATTTGCATCAGTAGCGACAGTATTATTTATATTACGGGGATGAATTTTAGTTATACTTTCTTGATGAAAAGATGATAAGATAAAACCAGCAATAAATACTATAAGATATGCTTTTTTTTGACTTGTAGTTATGGTTGCAACAATTTTCTTATTTCCTATTATTGCTAGACTTTTAGGACTTGATGTACAGAAATATGCTGAACCTAGGGCAATTTTTTCAAAAATAGAAGACATATGAAAAAAAATATTTTGAATAAGTAATACTAGTAATAACACAGACAACATTGATAATTTTGAAGAAGATGAATTTATAAATTCTTTATAACAATTTAAAATTTAGCCCTTAATTGGGCATTTTTTGTTTCTATTTTAAAATTGCTTTTTAAATAAAAATCTATAAAATTGGACAAATATTTAGAAACTTATAAATACCTATTAACCCATAAATTATGACAAAAAAAGAAGAAAATTATTGAGCTGAAGATATACAAGTTCTAGAATGATTAGAACCAGTAAGAAAAAGACCTTGAATGTACATCTGATCTACTGATGAAACTTGATTACATCATCTAGTTTGGGAAATAGTTGATAATTCTATAGATGAAGCTATGGCAGGGTTTTGTGATGAGATAACAGTTACTTTATGAGTTGACTGATCTTGTATGGTTGAGGATAATGGTAGATGAATTCCAACTGAAATCCATTCTAAAACTGGTAAATCTACACTTGAAACAATTCTTACTGTATTACATGCATGAGGTAAATTTGGTGGTAGTGGATATAAAGTTTCTGGAGGACTACATTGAGTTTGATCAAGTGTTGTTAATGCTCTGTCAACTAAACTAGAAGCATGGGTACATAGAGACTGAAAAATTTTTTATCAGGCTTTTGAAAGATGAATTCCTGTTGAAAATGCAAAAGAAATCTGAAAAACAACAAAAAGATGAACTATTATCAAATTTTTTCCTGATGATACTATTTTTAAAGTATCAATTGAATTTAATAATAAGACAATAGTAAATAGACTTAGACAACAAGCATATCTTACAAAATGAATAAAAATAAATTTTTTAGATGAGAGAACAGATTATAAATATAGATTCTTTTTTGAAGGATGAATAAAATCATATGTAAATTTTTTAAATAAAAATGAAGATGAGATTTGAGAAGTATTTTATGTGGAAAAAGAAAAAAATGATATAAATGTAGAAGTTGCAATGCAATATAATAAAGAATTTTCAAACAATATAATAACTTTTGTTAATAATATACATACTCCAGAAGGATGAAGTCATCTTGTATGATTTAGAACAGCTCTAACTAGAACTATAAATAGATATGCAAGGGATAAATGAATATTAAAAGAAAAAGACCAAAATCTTACAAATGAAGATGTTGTAGAATGACTTACTTGTGTAATTTCTGTTAAAGTTATTGATCCACAATTTGAATGACAAACTAAATCAAAACTTGGTACAGCAGAAGCAAGAAGTGCAGTTGATGGAGTATTTTGAGAGAGATTTTTAGAATTTCTTGAGGAAAATCCAAGTGAGGCAAAAAATATATGTGAAAAAGTATTTTTAGCTGCAAAAGCTAGACTTGCAGCAAGAGCAGCAAGAGATACAGTTATAAGAAAATGAGCTTTGGAAGGTATGACTTTACCATGAAAATTAGCTGATTGTTCTAGTCGTGATCCAAAAGTATCAGAATTATATATAGTCGAAGGAGATTCGGCAGGTGGTTCTGCTAAACAATGAAGAAATAGAGAAATTCAAGCTATATTACCACTTAGAGGTAAGATATTAAATACTGAACAAGCAAGAATTGATAAAATATTTTGAAATAATGAAATAAAAAGTCTTATAATAGCAATTGGAGCTTCAATAGGTGAGACATTTGATATATCTAAACTAAGATATCATAGAATAGTTATAATGACAGATGCCGATGTAGATGGAGCTCATATAAGGACTTTGATTATGACTTTTTTCTTTAGATATTTAAGAGATTTAATTGATTGAGGATATATCTATATAGCTCAACCACCACTTTATAAATTGGCTAAATGAAAACAAAGTTGGTATGTATACTCAGATGAAGAAAAAGAAAAAATTATGGCTGAATACAATATTGTTTGAGAAAATATACAAAGGTATAAAGGTCTTTGAGAAATGAACCCAGAACAACTTTGGGAAACAACTATGGATCCTTCGGTTAGGAAAATGTACAGAGTAACAGTAGAAGATGCTACAAAAGCAGACGAGATGTTCAAGATACTTATGTGAGATGAAGTAGCTCCGAGAAGAAGATTTATTCAATCAAGAGCTAAATCAGTTAAGAATTTAGATGTGTAAATAGGTTATGAAGCTCACCCAGCTCCACTTTGAAGATTTCAAATAAGTAAAAAAAATCACTAAAAAACAAAAGCATATTTACAAAAACCAATTTTATTTTATAAAAATACATCAAATATTTGCATATAAAAAAATAATATAGTAATATTTATTTATAATAATTATTATATAAATAAATATTTATGTTTAAATTAAGAAAAAAATCTAATTATGATTTGTTACATTGGTCTTTGTTTCTAGCTTGTGCATTTACCCTTACCTTTAAAATACTTGAAATTACTTCTAATAAAAGTATGCAAATATTTGCTTATCAACCAGATTTAGCCCAATATTCACTTTTTGTAAGAATTTTCGGCTAATTTATTAATTTCAATAATAAATAAAAAAAGTGCTTTAAAAAGCACTTTTTTGTTGTTAAAATATTGCAAATAAAATTAAAATGATATAATAAATTTACTTTAATATTTAATTATAAAAATTATGCTTTGAGTTGTAATTCCGATAATTTTAATTGTTTTACCTATAATATCTTTATTATTTCCAGGGGCTATTATTTTTGCTATAGTTGCTGATGTATTATTGATAATTTTATCAGTTAGAATAGTAAAACCAAATACTGTTAGAACGGTAGAGGTTTTTTGAAAATATAATCGTATATTAAGACCTGGGCTAAATTTTATTATTCCAGTTGTTGAAACAACAAAAGAACAAGTTTTATACAGAATAAATTTTCCTGTTGATGTAGATTGAGTTACAAGCGACAATGTAACAGCATATATATGATTAAATGTAATATATTTTGTTGAAGATGATAAAAATGAAAGTGAAGAATGAGCTATTTATAAATCAATTTATAAAATCTCTGATTCAAGAACAATGATTAAATCTATAATTGATCAAGAGCTAAGAGGTATGATTGTAACTTTTAATCATAAAGAAGTTTTTGGAAAAAGAGAAGAAATATGAAATGAAATAGAAGAAAAATTGAGAGTAAAATTATCAAGTTTTTGATTTACTTTAGATTCAATACAAGTTAGAGATGTTAAACTTGAACAAACAGTTATGTCAGCTATGAATAAAGTAGTTGAATCTGAAAAATTAAAAGAAGCAGCAATGAATCAATGAGAAGCAGAAAAAATTATGCAGGTAAAAAGAGCAGAAGCTGAGAAAGAAACAAAGATATTACTAGGGCAAGGTATGGCAGGTCAAAGAATGGAAATAGCAAGATGATTTAAAGAATCTGTTGATTTGATAAAATCATCTGACTCTAAACTTGATTGAGAAAAAGTTCTTGCATTTTTGCTTGATTCGTCAAGAATTGAAACACTTTGAAATATTGGGGATAATCAAAATACAAAATTAATATACTTAAATGAAGATTTAGAATGAAGATGAGCTAAAGCAAGAGATAAGAAATTAATTGCAGGTAGTGATATAATGTAATATTTTTAAAAACCATTTATGGAAGTTTCAACTTTTTTTTATATATTACTTTTTTTCTTTTGAACTTTTTTTGGAAGCTTTGCTTCTGTTATAATTCATAGATTAAAATCAAAAGAGTGATGAATTATGATGGGAAGAAGTAAATGTCCAAAATGTAAAACTACTTTGGGTATTATTGATTTAATACCCATATTTTCATATATACTTACTTTTTGAAAATGTAGGTATTGTAAAGAGAAAATAAGTATAATTTATCCAATTTTAGAAATTTCAACAGGAATTTTATTTTTTCTTGTCTGATTTAAATTAATTGACTTTAATTTGATTGTTTCGTTAAATTATTTAGAAATATTTAAATTAGTATATTTTTTATTTCTGGCATTCATTACTATAATTTTCACATTTTATGATATATTATTTTTAGAAATAAATGAATTAATTCTTTTTATTTGAATATTTATTTCTGCACTTATTATAATTATTCAAGCTTTAAATCCAGAGTTTCATGTAATTTCAACATTTAATACAAGTTATAAGTGAATTTGATTTAAAGATATGATTATAACTATTGGTATTTATATATTTGTTTTAAGTAGTCTTTATGTGATAATTTTAAAATGATTGAAAGAATTGTATGATGTTTTGATTCTTTCTTTTTGTATATTATTAGTTGTCGTATTAAAAAATTTTTTACTTATAGATGTATATAATATTCCGGTAATTAGTTCGATACTTTGAGTTTTATTTATTTTTACTTTTTTGTTTTTACAAATAGTAGTAAGTAAATGAACTTGGATGTGATGATGAGATTTAAGGATTGCTATACTGATGTGACTTATATTAGGACATACTTATAGTTTTTCTTGAGTTATGCTTGCATATATTTCTTGAAGTATAATTTGAATTTTAATTATACTGATTCAAAAGATAAAAAAAGTCCAAAATATAAACACTGTTATACCATTTTGACCATTTTTATGAATATGATTATTTTTAACTATTTTGTTCCAAAAAGATATAAATAATTTTATATTTTATTATTTATAAAAGACAAAGAATAAAAGTAAATTAAATTTTTTTTACAAAACAGATAAAAACAAGTATAATGTAATTAGTTTAATTTTAAAAACAAAAAATATGGATGCAAAAAAATTACAAGCTGTTAGGGATTTTGTATTAAATGCTGAAAAATCTTTAAAAAATGCAAAAAAAATATTGAGGGATGTTCTTGAAGAACAATGATTAAGTTTAAACGATGATGATTTTAATTTAGATTTAGATACAAAATGATTAAGTTCTTATAATAGCGAGGATTTTAAAATAGTTGAGTGAGTATTTACTTGAGATGAAATGCTTTGAGTAGATGAACATAAATATCCAATTCCTGTAAACTATGCATCTAAATCAAGACTTGTTCAATGAGACAGATTAAAGCTTACTATAGAACCAAGTGGTAGAATGCTTTATAAACAAATAAAACCAATAGAAAGAGAAACAAAAGTATGACTTCTTACAAAAGAACAAGGAAAGTTTCAAGTAATTTCAGAATGATTAACTTACAATGTACTTACTGCTGCTGTAACACATTTTAAAGCAGAAATAGGTGATAGTGTATCAATAATAGTTCCAACTTGAAAACAAGCAAATTTTGCAGCTATTGAATCGGTTATACCTAAGTCATAATATTAAACAAATCCCTAAACACTTTTAAAGCTAAATCTTGATCTATAAAAAATGGGCTAGTCGATACCGTAATGAGACTAGCTTTTTTTATGAGTTTTTGAACTACTTCTTTTTTTAGATTATAGTCTATATAATCAAGTTTAGGTTGAAAAAAATCTAGGTCTAGGTTGAGGATGATGCTAGGTTGTCATTCTGAGTATAACGAAGAATCCCTTGAACATTGTTTTATATTTTTAACAGAGCTTGAGGGATCCTTCATTTCATTCAGGATGACAGTTCAATAGTTTAATTCATTATTTACACTCTCCAACTCACTTTCACTTCTGATTTGATACATTTTTTTTATAAGTCAGTCATGAATTGCAGGTTTTATGTAATTTCATACATCCACATAATTTGTGTATTCAAATATTCTTTTTAAATCTTTTAATTCATTTTTTTCTAAATAAATTCATGGATCTCTTAAATCAGTATGTTCATCAATATGATATAAAGTAGAGTTATTTCAGATTATTCAATCAAATCTAGCTTGATGCCAAAAGAAATAGGCATGATTGTGATTATCAAAAAGATAGATTTTTTTTTGTCATTCCCTTGAAGAAGGGAATCTTCCTTGTATTTGTTCTAATTCTATTTCATAAAAATTTTTAAGTCATATACAAGATACCAATTTTCAATTAAAATCATAATCTTCAAAAACTATTTTGTCTCATAATTGTATATCGTCTAAATTATTTATTTTTATTAGAGTTGGAATATAAAGCCTTTTATCAGGTCTTTTATTATAAGAAAAAGCATTGTTTCAAAAAGGTTCTGTGATGTAAAATGGTTTTGTGTACATGAAAATTAGATAAAAGATTAAAGATAAAAGACTAAAGATTAAAGATGTGTAAAAGATAACTTGAATTTTTAAAATAGCAAGTAAAATATAACTAGAGATTAAGTATTAAAGATTAATTATGACTAAAGAAAATATTAAATTAATTATAAATTATCTTGATAAATTATTTCCTGATGCCAAAACAGAACTTTATTATGAAAATGAATTTCAGCTTCTCATAGCAATCATTATGTCTGCACAAACTACTGATAAACAGGTTAATAAGGCAAATAAAGTATTTTTTAAAGTTTTCGAAAATCCAAATGATTGATTAAAATTATGACAAAATAGTATACAAAATTATTTAAAAACTATTTGATTTTATAAAACTAAAGCAAAAAATATTTATAGAACTTGTGAAATATTATCAAAAAATGGTTTAAATAATTTTGATACGATAGAAAAATTGCAAACCTTGTATTGAGTATGAATTAAAACAGCAAAAGTATTTTTATCTATAACTAAAAATACTCAGGTATTAGGTATTGATACTCATGTACACAGAGTATTAAACAGACTCTGAATAGTTAAAACGAAATCACCATTAGAAACTGATAAAAAGGTAGAAGAGATTTTAAAAAAAGAAGATTTGGTAAGACTTCACCATACATTAATACTTTTTTGAAGGTATAATTGTATAGCAAGAAATCCAAAATGTGATTTATGTGAATTGAAACAGATTTGTAGATATTACAAAGAAGTTAATTTAACAAAGAATATTTCAAAAAATCAATAATTAAATTATTTTATGATTTTTAATATAAAAAATTTTACATTTAAATACTTTTGAATATAATCTCTCTACCCAAAAAAAGGGAGGGATTTTTTTGTCTCGTTAAAACCTTTATTATTTAAAATATATATTATGCAAAAAAGAGGTAAAAAATATGTAAAAGCTTCAGAGCTTGTAAACAAAGATATGGTTTATTCTATTCCAGAAGCAATTGAAATGCTTGAAAAAACAAATACTGTAACTTTTGATCCTACAGTTGAAGTTCATTTCAATTTGTTTTTAGATCCAAAGTATCAAGATCAAATGATTAGAAGTACAATAACTCTTCCTAATTGAACTGGTAAAACAGTTAAAGTTTGTGTTTTTAGTGATAAAGCTAATAATGATGAAGTAAAAGCTATGGGAGTTTCTGTAATTTGATGAGAAGAATTGATTGAAGAGATAGCTACTTGAAAAGTTGCTATTGATTTTGATGTATGTGTGGCTACTCCTTCTATGATGAGACATCTTTGAAAAATAGCTAGAGTATTAGGTCCAAAATGACTTATGCCTAATCCAAAAACAGGAACTGTTTCTGATGATCTAGTTTCTGCAGTAAGAGAAATAATGGCTTGAAAATTTGAATTTAAAACTGATAAACAAGGTAATGTTCATTCTATATTTGGTAAATTATCATTTGGTCAAGAAAAACTAAAAGCTAATTTAAATAAATTTCTAGATACAATACTTGAAGTAAAACCAAGTTGAGCAAAATGAAAATATATAAATTCTATTTATGTATGTAATTGTATGGGACCTGGAATTAAGATTGATATTTCAAAAAGATAATTAAATATAATAATCAAAAAAAGCTAGAAGAAATTCTAGCTTTTTTTAACAAGCTGATATACTATTTTCTATCAAATCATCAAAAGTATCTTTTTTTCAATCATTTAAATACTTATGAATTGCATTTCTTGTTGTTAGTAGTCATAAAACTCATGCTTTTTTTCTTTTTTCTGAAAGTTCAGATTCAATTAATTGTCTTATATAACTATAATCAAGGGTTAGTATCTCATTTATATTCATACCAATTATACTTTCTCAAAATATAGAAGCACAAGCAGTAGTAATAATAGCTGTATCTCATGTAAATGACCAGTTTAAAATCTTATTATTATTTATTTTTGTATATACTTTTAAATCATCTCAGCAGGTTCTGTTTTCTTCCCAAAATTCTACATCATAATCTTCCAAAACTCACTTGTTTGGAGGATTTTTGCTATAATAAGTTATTATTTCGTTGTGCATAAAAAGTGTAAGAGTAATAGATAATAGTAAAGATAATACATTTTTTGATTTTAAAAGCAAGAGTTTTTAAAAATAGTATTTTATAATTGTCAAATAATATTTCTCAAATAGATTAATGATTTCAGACTTTTTTAATATAATAATCAAATGAAAAAATTAGTTTGATTTTTGGATTTTTAAATATTTCCTTAATTGTTAATTTTTCAATATTAATTATTAATTATTATCTTATGGATTTTAAAGAATGACTTTACAAAGTTGCTGATTTGAGTTTGGCTGATTACGGTAGAAAAGAACTTGATACTGCAGAAAAAGAAATGCCGGGATTAATGGCTTTAAGACAAAAATATGCTTGACAGAAACCACTAGCATGAGCTAGGATTACAGGATCTCTTCATATGACAATTCAAACTGCAGTTTTAATAGAAACTTTGGTAGATTTATGAGCAGATGTTAGATGGGCCAGTTGTAATATATTTTCTACTCAGGATCATGCTGCTGCTGCAATTGCTGTAACTTGAGTACCTGTTTTTGCATGGAAATGAGAAACTCTAGAAGAATATTGGTGGTGTACACTTGAGGCTCTAAGTTTTCCAGGATGATTAGGTCCAAATTTGATAGTTGATGACGGATGAGATGCTACACTTTTTGTACATAAATGATTCGGGGCAGAAAATAATGCTTCAATTTTGGATAAAACTCCAGAAAATGAGGAAGAAGGAATAATATTAAATTTATTAAAAAAAGTATTAAAAGATACTCCAAATAGATGGCATACAGTAATGAAAGATCTAAAATGAATATCTGAGGAAACTACAACGGGAGTTCATAGACTTTATGAGATGATGAAAGCTTGAGAATTATTAGTTCCTGCAATCAATGTAAATGATAGTGTTACTAAATCAAAATTTGATAATCTGTATGGTTGTAGAGAATCTCTAGCTGATTGAATCAAAAGAGCAACTGATGTAATGATTGCTTGAAAAGTAGTTGTTGTTTGTGGTTATGGTGATGTAGGGAAATGATGTGCTATGTCTATGAGATGATATGGAGCTAGAGTTATAATAACTGAGGTTGATCCAATTTGTGCACTACAAGCAGCAATGGAATGATACAAAGTTACAACTATGGAAGAAGCATTAAAAGAATGAAATATATATGTAACTACAACTTGAAATCTAGATATAATTACTGTTGAAGATATAGCAAATATGAAAGATGAAGCAATAGTTTGTAATATAGGACATTTTGATAACGAAATACAAGTAGATAAATTGAATAAATATCCTTGAGTTAAAAAAATAAATATAAAACCACAAGTTGATAAATATATATTTCCAGATGGACATTGTATATATTTATTAGCAGAATGAAGACTTGTAAACCTAGGTTGTGCGACTGGGCACCCAAGTTTTGTAATGAGTAATAGCTTTACAAACCAAACTTTAGCTCAAATCGATTTATGGCAAAAAGATTATGAAGTATGAGTTTACAGACTTCCAAAATATCTTGATGAAGAAGTAGCTAGACTTCATCTTGAACAAATAGGTGTAAAATTGACAAAACTTACTCAAAAGCAGGCTGATTACTTGTGAATCGATGTAAATGGACCTTATAAACCAGAACATTATAGATATTAGGATAGAAAATTAAAAAAAATCTCCAAAGTTTAATTTAAGCTTTGGAGATTTTTAAATTGCAAATAAAATATTTTTAATTAATATTGGTTATATAATTAGGAGTTATAAAGAGATAATCAAATATTATTATAATTATGAATGAGACAAAACTAATATCCAAAAATAAAAAAGCATATTTTGATTATGAGATTTTGGATACTTATGAGGCTTGAATATCCTTAAAATGATATGAAGTAAAGTCTATAAGAGCCTGAAATGTTAATCTAAAATGAGCATATATAAGCTTCTTGACTTGAGATGCTGTTATTAAGTGAATGCATATATGATTACTGGATAATTCTACAAACAAAGCTTTGATTTCACCGATTGTTGATAGAAAGATATTTTTGCATAGAAAGACTATAAATTTACTTAGAGAAAAAAGTAAAGAACCTTGAAAAACTGTTATTCCACTTGAGATTTATGGAAAATGAAACTTGATAAAAATAAAAGTATGACTTGTAATTTGAAGAAAAGAATATAATAAAAAACAATTATTAAAAGAAAGGACTTTGGATAAAGAAGCTAAAATGATGATGAAAAAATATATTTAATTTTTGTATCTATGTTTAACTACCAAATAATAAATCCACCTACTTTTAGTTTTGATGAAAAAATCATAAAAACTATATTTGAGATTATTGATTTGTCTCAAGAAAAAAAACAAGCATGAATTTTAAATATAGTTTTTGTTGATGAAAAATCTATACAAGATTTAAATAATACTTATAGAAAAAAAGATTATATAACAGATGTTCTCAGTTTTAATTATTATGATGATTTTCTAAATTTAAAAGATGATGATATAGCTTGAGAATTGGTCTTTTGTGAAGAAAAAATAAAATTTCAGGCTACAGAATATGGTTTATGAGAAGAAAAAGAGTTTTATAAATTACTAATACATTCAATTTTACACATTATTTGATATGATCATATAGATGATGATGATTATAGTATTATGAAAAGTGTAGAAGAAGAAGTTTGGAATAAAATCTATTGAAAATAAAATATATTTGGATAAAATGTAATTTAGATTAATAACTTCTAACTCTATGCAATACAAAATTCCAGTTCAAATAGAAAATGAAGATCCTATAATGCTTTGATTAAGTTTAAGACAACTTATGATAATTATGGTATGATTTTGAATTGCTTATGGAATATTTAAAAAAATGGAACAAACTTTATGATGAGAAATAGCTTTAATTCCTACTATATTTATAGTTATATTGACATTAGTTGTAGCATTATTTAAAAATTCAGAGATGACTTTTGTACCTTTTGTATTATCATTTATAAGATACAAACTTAATTTAAATCAAAGAATTTGGAAATCTTGAACAGATAGTTATGAACCTATAGATGTAGGATTCATCCCTGAAATTGAAAATGAAAAGAAAGAAAATATAGATTTTCAAACAAAAATGGATAAAATAAAAGAAATACATGATAAAATAGAAAAAATATAAAAATAATTAATAATAATTATGCCAGTAAAAGTAAAAAATAATACAACAAGTGATTCTACTACTCAGAGATATTTACCATTTTCCCAGATAAGAGAAAATGTTATTATAATGAAAGATGATTCCTGAAGGCTTGTGTTAGAATGTTCTACTATAAATTTTTTACTCAAAAGTGAAGAAGAACAAAATGCTATAATAATGAGTTTTCAGAGATTTTTAAATTCTCTAGATTTTCCTGTACAAATTATGGTAAGGTCTAAAAAATTGGATATAGACGGATATATAAAAAATTTAAATAAATTGTGAGATAAACAAAAAAATCCTTTGTTACAAGAACAAACTTATGAATATGTTGCATATCTAAAAAAATTGGTTGAAGTTGCTCAGATAATGAAAAAAGAATTTTATATAATAATTCCTTTTGATTTACAAGAAGAAAGGAGTGTTAGAGATAGTTCATTTTTAGGTGTTTTTAGAAATTTCTGGCTTGCTATAAATAATGCAAATAATATTATTAAAATAAAAACTCAAATAAGAAATTTTAATAGTGTAAAAAGATGACTTGTGAATAGAATGAACACAGTAAAGACATCTCTTGACAGTATATGAATCAAAACAAGAGAATTACAAAAAGAAGAACTTATCAAGTTTCTAACAGATTATTATAACCCAAGTTTAGAAAGTCATACAACAATGCAAGGGGAAGTAACTGATTATAACATAATTAATAATTAATATGAAAAAAATATTTTTAATAATTTTTACAATTTTACTAAATTCATATTCAAAAGTCCATGCAAATGCAGACTCTTGAATTTTTTGAGAATGTGCTGAAAAACTTCAAATAAGAAATTGAGATATAAATATTGATACAATTCCTTGTTTATTAGATAATGGAATAGATTTTTTTATGGGTATTGCTTGAACTATATCAGTTATATTTATTATTATTTGATCTTATCAGATGCTTTTTTGAAGTCTATCTAAAGATAATGCAAAATGAAAACAAACTATAATTTATGCAATTTCTTGATTTGTTTTAGCTTCTTTTAGTTGGGCTATTATTAAGTTTATACTTGATAACTTTGGTGGGGCATAAAATAGAATCTATAAATTAATTTTTTTATTATGAATATATTATATTTTTGGGAATTTGAAGATAAAAAAGATAGGTGACCATATTGGTATATAATTGCTTTATCTATAATAATTTGAATTGCTATATGGTGATTTATGACAGGGCAATATGGAATGAGTTTTGTAGTGCTTTTTATTTCTTGAATTTTTTATTTTATAGAAAATAATTCTGAAGATATAGTAAAAGTCACATTGACTGATGTGTGAGTACAAATAGGAAAAAATTTTTATGAATATACAAAGATAATTAATTTTTCATATATATATGAAAACGATAAACCTATTTTTTTGAGATTGGTTATAAATAAAGTATCATTAAAAAATATAGATTTAAATATAGATGAAAAAATAATAGTAGATTTAAAGAATATATTACCAAATTATATGGAAGAAGATACAAAATGAGAATTATCTATGATGGAAAAATTTATACTTAAAATGAAATTGTAAGATAACTGACAACTTCTACCTCTTAATTTTTAAACTCTATATGAAAATACTTCTTTCTATTATATTAAATGCCGTTATATTATATTTAATTGTTACTTTGCTTTGAGAAAACTCAAAGGAATGAATCGAAAATTGAGTTACTTTATGATGTTTAAATGGGTGTTCTCCAAACTCTCTAGAAGCATGGAAAACTTTTTTAGTATGATGAATAATTCTTTGACTTATAAATATAACGGTTAAACCTATATTGAAGATACTCAGTTTTCCTTTTTTTATACTGTCATTCGGACTTATATCAATAGTTATAAATTCTCTTATACTAGGGCTTTTAACATATATTATCAATAATATTTTACAAATTTCTTGAATTTGATATACTATAAATTGATGGACTAATTTTATAATTGCAGTTGCAATTTTTACTATTTTGAATATGTTTTATACACTTTTATTTTTTAAAAAATAATTTCCATGGCAGAATATCTAAAAATCTTCGAAGTTATTATATCTTTATTGTTAATTTTTGTTATATTAATACAAAACAAAAGTGTTTCTTTAAATTTGACTAATATGTCAGGTTGAATGAATCAAGTTAAAAAAAGATGACCTGAAAAGGTTCTTCATATAGCTACAATAGTACTGTGAGTTATATTTGTATTAAATGCTATAGCATTATTTGTTATATAATAGAGTAAAAGATAAAAAAAATTAAAAGTTTTAAAGAATAGAAAAAAGAGTTTTTGTTGATACTTGTTACTTTTACTTTTCACCTTTTACTTAATGTTTATGATTAAAAAAAATTTAAATAAATTAAAAAAATACTTATTTTTAATAAGTTTATTTGTCTTGTTCATTACTTTTTCACATATTGTTTATAAATATGTCTTTTTTGATGCAAAAAGTCTTCCAATAAAAGGTTGAACAATTTCAGAATGAATTGTATGAGAACTTTCTCATTTAAATCCATTAATTTCAACAACAGATTATAATAAATATATAATAGGTATATTATATAGATCACTTTTAAAATACGATGTAACAGAAAAGAAGATTGTTTGAGATTTGGCTAATTGTGATATATCAAATTTAGCTTATATAGAATGTTTTTTAGAAACAAATATATATTGGTCAAATAATAAACCAATAACTGTAAAAGATGTAGTATCTACATACAATATCCTTAAAACAACAAATGTTAACCCTGTTATTAAATCCCTTTTAGCTGATACTATTATTGAAGGGAAAACAAATTCTATAATTTTTAGAAATGCAAAAAGGAATATAAATTTTCTAAATGTATTTTTTCAGCCGATTTTAAATGAACAAGTGATAAATAACTTATGAATAGAAGATTTGAATAAACCTTTTAGTCCAAATAAAGACTCTTTATATTCTGGTAAATATAAGGTAGCATTGATAAAAGAGGATAAAAATCTATGAATAGTTGAACTTTCATTAGAAAAAAATGAAAATTATTTTCAAAATAATATTTATATAGATAAGTTAATTTTTAAATTTTTTAAAAATAATAATTCTATATTAAAAAATAAAGATATTATAAATATATTTAATGATTCTGAAAATATAATATGAAGATCAGTTCCTAGATTACAATCAAATTATTATACATTACCAAAATATACAGCTGTTTTTATAAATAGTGATAAAATAGTATCAAAAAATCTGAGAAATTTTTTGTTAAATAAGATAGATAGAGAAAAATTAATAAAAGTATTATGAAAGGATTTATATAAAGAAATTAATAATCCTTATTTGACTGATTATAATATTGATAAAGATACAGAAAATAAAAACATAGAATCAATAATGGAAAATAGTTGATTTTATAAAAAATCAGAATTAGCTAAACTTATATTAGGTGATGAATTAGCCAAGACTCAAACATGAAATGTGGATATAAAGACAGAAGATAAATCTATATCAATACAAGATATAGAAGCAAAAGAAAATACTAATTTATTATATATAGAATCTGGATTATCAAAAAAATATAGTTTTATAACTGAGGATAATATACTTTTAAAATGATCTATAAAAAATGATAAGCCTACAGCTATTTATATAGATGATTATAAATTACAATGATATAAAGAATGAGATAATTATTTTTATTATAGATTAAAAGAGGAAACTTATGAAACTATAAAAGAAGGTAAAAATATATATAAAATTTATTTTGAAATAAAATGAAATAAAGTTTTAAAAGAAGAATTTATAGTATTTTATTACAAAGATGAGCTTAAATTAGAAAAAGCAAAAACTAGTTTTTATGAAAGTCTTATAAAAACAGATGAAATACCAGAAAAAAATATTGAAAAAGTAGAAAAAAAAGTTGTAATTGATGATTTAATAAAACTTAAATTAGATTCAATTGATGATAAGTATTTTTACAATAAAAATATAGAAAAATATAATCTTAAACTTATGTACATATGATGAGAAAAAGATATAATTTCAACTGCTGAATTTATTAAAACAACACTATGAGAATATGGTATAGATATACAAGTAAATTCTATAGATATAACTGATTTATGAAAGTTTATATTAGATTGAAATTCGTTCAATGATTATGATATAATTTTAGCATGAATAAATCTAGGGTACTTTGATTTTAATATTTATCCTTATTTCCATAGTAGTCAAGCAAAATCTTGATATAATTTTTCAAATATAAAAAAATTATCTCTAGATATTATTTTAGAAGAAATAAATTCTAATAAAATAGATAAAGAAACTTTGCAAAATAAACAAAAACAAATTTTGAATATTATAAAAGAAGAACAAGTTGTAAAAACTTTGTATACTCCTTTGTTAAATTTGCTTGTAGATAAAAATATCCATAACAAAGCTAATTCTTCAAGTATATGATCATGACAAATAGACAGAATTGATTATTTATCTGAGATATATATAAATGAGAAAAGAGAAATAAATTATAAAGATAAATGATTATCAGATTTCTTTAAATTTTTGTATAAGATAATAACTTGATAGATGTCAAACGGTATTAATAATTATAAACAAAATATTGTCATTCCTGCTTGGGAAGTTATAAAAAATGATTTTAAAATAAAAAGATTTTATTTTTTTCCAGGCCTTTTATCTATAATCTCATTGACTACAATTTTATTGTATCAATCAATTTATACATATATTGTAATATTTCACAAAAAAGAAAAAGCTTTAGAATTAATTTTGAAGTTTTTTCATTCAAATTATTTTATAGAGTTTGTAGTTTGAGTAGCTTTATTTCTTATAATTTATATATTTATTATTCCTATTTTTGAATGAGGGCTTATAAAATATCTTGATGAAAAGAAAAAATGAATACAACTGAATACGATAGATGCAATATGATTTTGAATAGCTAGATTTTTACCTATGTTTGAATATAGTAATGTTTTTTCGGAGTTTAAATATATAAGTATATTAAACAGTTATTTATTTTTAATTAGGTTTATATGAATTGAGTATATAAAATATATAAATTTTTTAATTATATTTCTTTTTATTGTTTCTACTTTTATAAATATACTTTTTGCTTATGCAAAATATGAAATAGTACTAAAAAATAAGTGAGTATTTCAATCAATTGCTATATCAACACAAATTTCAATTCTAAATTTAAAAAATACTCTTAAACTATATGCACTTATGTTTATTATAAATATAAGAGTATTATTCAATTTTTTAATTTTTTTATTTTTTCCTATATTAATAGTTGTTGCTATTTCTTATTTTACAACAAAGCTATATCTTACACTTGCAATAATAATTATTTTCATCGTGTTTATGTTTTTTATATTACTTATATGATATCTCACAGCTGTTTTAGATGTTTTTAAAGTAGCTATATGGTATTTTGCTTATATAGATTGAAGAAAGAGAATTGTAGAAGAAGATGATAAAAAATAAAGAGATAGAGGACTATAATATTTTATGTAAAAAATATAAAGAAATAATAATAAAAAAGAAAGACTTCATTTTAAAATGAAGTCTTTCTTTTTTATGAGGTAGAATAGAAAGTAAGTCTTATATTACTTAAAATTTAAGTAATATTTATTATAATAATTTTTTACTTTTTCAAGATTTTTAAGTATAAGTTCTTCATTTCATACTCATAATTCTTGGGGATCTACTTTTATAGTTATAAATCAATTATATGAATTTGATTTTAATTGCATTAAAAAGCTTTCAATTGGTAAATTTGAAATTCAAGATCTTTCTTTTCAAGGTAATAGTCAATATTTATCAGCTTTTTTATCACTTAAATATATATTTTTTAAGCTACTTCCAAGCATATTTACAGCTTTTATTATATCTATAGAAGAGTTATTATCTATATTAGCTATATCTAGACTTGCATATCAAGTTATCTTTTTTGTTTCAATTAAAGGCATATTTTTATATTTCGGGATAATAAAAAATATATACTTACTTTCAACATTTTTTACTGCTATATTGAAATCAAAATCATTTTTTACTTCCTGTAAATATTTTGTAAACCAAGTTGTATCTTTGTCTGTAATATGAGGAGGGGAAAAAGTTACAACTTGAACCCCTAAGATTTTTGCTATATCAAGAATGCTATTTACTTTAGTTTTATTCAATCATTCTCAAGATGCTGTTATTGATAATATATTTACTCAAAAAGAATCTTTTATTTCTTTCAGATAATCCATATCCCATAAATCATACTCATTTAAATCCATATATAAATCAAGTCAATCATAATTAGATTTTTTTACAAGATTACATATTCTATGTATTCAGTATCATTTTAAGCTAGATGTAGATAAAAGTAGCATAATAATTGATAATTAATAATTAATAATGAATAATTATTTGTCTTTTTAAGGACTATACTCTTCATTATTATATCACTTATATTTTAAATATGCAATATTTTAGGTTCATATTTTTGTATTACATTCAAGGTAATCATCCACTAGGTATATTTAATCACATTTGTCACATAACTCATTGCATCTTACTTGCTGCAACTTCTTGAGATTTTTTTACTCATTTATTTACTGAATCTTGAATTGCTTTTTCTAAAGCTAGTTTTTGTTCAGGACTTAATCAAGAAATTAAGGTGTTTGTTTCAAACTCTACTTTTTCAGCTTTCATTTCTCAGTTAAAAGTTATAACAAGTCAGTTAATTTCAGATTCAATCAGAGTATTTTCTAATTCTTTTTTTATTTTCATTGCTTCTTGTTGAAGTTTAAGTAATTCTCATGCTTTAGAAAAATCCATAATAATATAAATTAATAATTAATAATTATAATTCACAGGTTGTCATAATCCAACTCTATAAAGTGGGTACATTGTATTTTTTTTTAATTTTTTTGCAAATAAAATAATTATATGTTAATATAAAGGAGTATTATATTTTAATTAATTAATTATGGCAACACCTGTTCAAAATGATGATGATTTAATAATATTATCTGATAATATAAATACTAGTTTTGATTCAAATCCAGTTATTTCACAAAATATAGATTTTTGAGATAATAATAGCATTATATCTTTTGATTCTCCTATACAAGAAACTGAGTCTTTAACACAAACACAAGAAACAACTAATCAGTTAATACCTGAATCTGATACGGACTTAACAAATATTAATTGAGATGTATTTACAACTGAACAATGATTGGAACCAAAAGAAGAAATAAAAAGCATAGATAATTCTATGAATAATTTATTTTGAGATGTAAATTTCTCAGAATTATCAATTGAAAGTGAAAATCAAAATATAATTGATACTAATACTGATACTAACACTTCTACAGAAGAAGAAAATGTAGTCAGTAATGATAATAACATAGATTTATCACCAAAAGAAGATATAGTCAGTAGTAATTATAACATAGATTTATCACCAGAAGAAAATATAGTCAGTAATGATAATGATATAGATTTATCGATTTCATTATCATCAAAAGAAGAGGATTCTACTTTAGATATGAATACAATTCTTAACAATACTATAGATAAATTAAAATTAAGGCAAACAGGAATAGAATTACAAAAATCTACAAAGATTATTACAATTAATGATTTAGAAGCAAAAATAAAAGAATTGAGAGAACAAGTTACATCACTGAAAAAAGAAATTGTATTTTTAGATGAAGAAAATGTAAAAATAGAAATAAATATATGAAGTTTAGAATCAATGAAGTTATGAAAAGCATCTAAGGCAGTAAATGCTAAAGTAAGAGAACATAACACTAAAAAAGTTGTAAAAGAGGTAAAAGCCTTACCGCAAAAATCTTAAAAGATATTATAGTTGATATATAATATCTAACAACAAAAAAACATCTTTTTTCGAAGATGTTTTTTTGTTGTTTCAAATAAGATTATTTTTTTACAAAGCTAACTATTTGTGTAAAAATTTTAGGATCTGAAATAGCTAAATTAGATAAAACTTTTCTATTTAGTTTAACATTTGCTTTATAAAGCAAATTTATAAAAGTAGAATAATTTAATCATAACTCTTTCACAGCATTTCAAATTCTTACTGTCCAAAGTCTTCTGAAATCTCTTTTTTTAAGTCTTCTACTTATATAAGCATTAGTTCATGCTTTCATTAAAGCATTTTTAACTCTAGAAAAGACATTTCAATTCATCATTCTAAATCATTTAGCTGCAGCTATCATCTTCTTATGTCTTTTTTTTGTCATTAGTCATCTTTTTACTCTAACCATTTGTGGGTATAATTAATAATTAATAATATTTTTTTTGTTTTTATAAATTTATTAAGCAAAAGGTAATTGTCTTTTTACTTTTTGTTTTTCTACTCAAGAAAGCATAACTCAGTATTTATTTCTTCATTTTGCTTTTTTAGATTTATTAGATAAAAGATGTTTTTTACAAGAATGATTAACTATTATTTTACCAGTTCATGTAATTTTTACCCTTTTTTTAACACCACTTCTTGTTTTTAACATATAATTTTTATTAATAATATTTATTTAATAATTTTTAAATTTACAGATAACATATTTCATGTTTTTGTAATATCTTTTTCTACTTTATAAAATTCTTCTAATGTTTTAACAAAATTAAGAATTTTTGTTTTGGCTATATCAACATATTGGTTTTCTCTTCACTTCATAGCTAAAATAAGTTTTATAGGATTTCAGTCTTTTGCAAAACTAAAAGCTTGTCTTCTTTTTACATCTAAATCATGTTCACTTATATTAAATGTAATTTTAATTGTTTTCATTTCTGGAACTTTTGATCTTTGTTTGTTCTTTTGGTCTGTTTTCTTCAATTTATACAGATATTTTCAGTAGTCAAGAATTTTTACTATTACTATATCATCTTTTTTTCATATTTCCATAAGGTCAAGTCAGTTTTCACTTGCTTTCTCATTAGCTTCTCTTAAAGACATTGTTCCTAAATTTTCTCAATCTTCAGTAATAAGTTGAACATTTTTAGCCTTAATTGCATTATTTATGTTTTTCTTTGGTTCTTTCATTAAAAATGTTAATAATTAAAATTATTTTTGACTTGTTTCAAGTTTTTTTAACATTTTAGAAAATTTAGATTTTCTTCTAGAAGCTGTATTCAAGTGTATAATATTTTTCTTTACTAATTTATCTATTATAGATTGTAATCATGCTTTAGATGTATTTCACTCTGCATTTTTCTCATTAAAAAAGAATTTTTTAGCTAAATCTACTTGAGAACTTTTTATAGCTTTTTCAAAACCAACTCTTGCTTCTCTATAAATTGCTTTAAAATAATCATTTCTTGATTTCTTCTTAATAGTTTGTTTAACAGCTTTCTTTGCTGATTTTGTTATAGGCATTGTAATTATTTTTTTATAAACTAAAAAATTTACTTACTTTTTTTTAAAGTAAAGAAATTATATAATTAAATTTCAATTAGTCAAAATATTTTTGAAAATAATCTCAAATTTATTTTATTCTGGTTCTTATATGGTCGGAGACGTGAGACTCGAACTCACAACCCCACGCTCCCAAAGCGTGTGCGCTAGCCAATTGCGCCAGTCTCCGAAAAAATATTGGTGGGTATAGGTGGAGTTGAACCACCGACCTCACGATTATCAGTCGTGCGCTCTAACCAACTGAGCTATACACCCGAAAAAAACAAGGGGCTTAGTTATTAGTGCATAGGCTTTAGATGAAACAGAGCTAATCCCTAAGCACTAAGTACTAAACCCTAAGAAAAAAATGGAGCGGGTGATGGGGGTCGAACCCACAACCCTCTGCTTGGAAGGCAGATGCTCTAGCCAATTGAGCTACACCCGCTTAAAATTACTCACTAAGTGGAAAATATTCTATAAAAAAACTTTAAAAAGTCAAAATTTTTTATGAGTTTTTGTACAAAAAAGATATATAAATGTGTATTTATATATCTTTTTTTCTTTTTTTTAGACTTTATTTGTCATCTTTAAGCCAATTAGGAACATCCATTCAATCTTGCCATAATTCATCTCAATTTTGATTAGTAGTACTTCAATTATTTTCTTTTGAAGTAGTTGTACTACTTTTTTGTTTTTTAACCTTATTTTGAGTCTGTTTTTTATCTGTATTTGTATTATTGTCTTCAATATTTTCTTTTGCTTTACTGCTTTCAGCATCAATTGAAACATCTTCATTTTCATCTTTTTGTAAACTAGATTTTAGCCAATCAGGAATAACGGGTTCATCAATGACTGTTATATCCTGTTCATTTTTTACTTCATTATTTACTAGATTTTCATTTTCCTCATTATCAATATTTTCTTTTATCTTATTTTCTTCAGTATTAATTATAGAATTATTACTAATTAAATTATCTTCTTTCTCATCTTTTTGTAGATTAGATTTTAACCAATCAGGAATAACAGGTTCATCAATGACTGTTATATCTTGTTCCTCTTTAATTTCATTATTTACTAGATTTTCATTTTCTATAATAGGTTCATTTTTATCTATTATATCAGGTGTTTCTATGTTTTGAGATAAGATATTTTCATCATTCTCTGAAAAAGTATTTATTTCAATCTCAGGATTACTTTGATTTATATCCTTTTCTATATTTTCATTTTCTTTAGGTCAAGTTGGTTCAAAACTAGCTTTTAACCAATCAGGAATTTGTTCTACTTTATTATTATCATTTACAGTATTATCTGTTTTAATATCTTCAAATTTAAATGGATCTTCTATGACTTCTTCTTTTTCTTCTTTAATATTAGTTTTTTGAGGTTTCTCACTATCTCATAATATTAATTCATCTGATTTATCTTTTTTAAATTTTGTTTTTTCTAAGATAAATTCTTCAAATGATTTATTTATATCGTTACTTACAAATTTATAATAAAGCCAAAATCATAGAACTACAATACCTATAATTAATATTATGTACATAATAATTAAAGCAAGACCTTTTAAAAATCATAATATAGTACCAAAAAAACCTTTTCAATCTTCTTCTACAATTGTTGTTTTTTCTTCATCAGTAGGTATTTCTCAATTAATTAATATTTTTAAAATTTCCTTAAAATCTTCCTTTTCTTTTGTTGTCATGCTAGCATCACTAGCTATAACAGTTAATATTTTTTTTCATAATTCAGTATTTTTTTCTATATCTGAGGTATTTTTTATTTCTTCAAGTATAGAAACTAAATAATCTTTACAAGTTTTAAATGCTTTTTTATCAAAATCACAGGATATATTTTTTATTAGTAGATTTTTCAAAGCAGTAAATGCAATATTTTTTTGACTTTTATCATCTTCTCAATCTATAAGTATTGATTCAAGCAAATTTATTATTTCAACAGAATTTGGTATATTTGGATTATCTAAAAATCCTTCAAATTCAAGTATTACTTTTGTTTTTTCTGTTTCATCAAACCATTCAGTTTGAAGTCTTTCTATATACTTCAGTCAAGTAATTTTATAATTTTGTGGAAGTTTAGAAATATAATTTTTTAAAGATGCTATTTTTTCTTCATCTGATTTACTTACTCATGTAAATACTACATCTTCTTTTTTCTCCTCAATTATATAACTTTTTGATATCTCAATATCTTGTTTTGCAAGAATTTTATCTAAAGAATCCTTTAATATTATTCTAATTATTTGAGTTTTATAACTATTTAATATTATTTCTACAGGCTCTCAATTTTTATAACTTGAAGTATCTTTATTATCTTCATCATCATCTTTTCATCAATTTAGGTCAGAGTCATAATTTATATCATAATCTATAATATATTTATCTACATCTAATTTACTTTCTCCTAAATATAAAAATACTTTCTCATTTTTATTTTCAAGTATTATTTTTCCATCAGAGTTCAATTCAGGTTTAGAAAATATGTTTAATCATTTTTTACTTGCTTTTATAAAATTTTTTGTATTTTTTACTACATTTTTTTTGGTTTCTTTAAATTTATCTCATTCAGATATTTTCAAATTTACTTTATGAACACTCTTTCAATCGTAATATGTATGTATAAAGCTATCTTTAGAATCTTTTATATTTCCATCTCATAAGTCCCATGTTATATCGTCATATTCTCATAAACTTTTATTTAAAAATATAGTTTTATTAAAAATAGATATATAATCAAAATCAGGGAATAAATTATTTGTTACATCTATAGTTATTGTTTTCACATTACTAATTCATTTATATTTTGCTTTTACTTTTACATGATAATTTCAAGAATTTTCAAATTTATATGATACATTTCAGTTTCAGGTAATCTCTTTATCATAAAATCAGTCTCAATTAAAATCCCAAGAATATGTAGATTTTGATGTTAAATCTTGTCATGATATATTATTAACTTTTGCAGCAAAATCTACACTATCTCATACAGAAACAGAAGAATCATTCACAGATAATTCAACTAAAGGAGTATTTGAGTTATCTCATATTAAATCTATAAAAGATTTATTTCATAGACTTTCTGAATTAAATTTCTCTTCATTATTATCTTTTAATATAACTGTAAAATAATATTTTCAAGGAATTTTGGGCAAGACAAAAGTAGTTTCTGGTTTAACTGTCATTCTATAATCTTGAGGTTCTTGATCTTCTGTATAGTAATACCATAAATATGATAATATAACTCAGTCTTTATCCTTATCTCAAATAGCTTTTAAATTTACTATTATTGGATCCGAATTAATATCAATTACATTAATATTTAAGGAAGATATAGTTGGTAGTATATTTCTTACTTGAATGTATATTTCACCACTATGAATTTTTCCATTTTTATCACTTTTTACACTTAATTTAACAGGAAAACATCATATTTCATCGAATTTTTTTAATACAATAGAATTAGATAAAATACTGTCTTGTCATATTTTCCACGAATAATTTAATCAATTAATAGATCAATCTATATTAATACTATTTTTTCATGAAAGTTTCAGACTTTCAATTCTGTCCGCTATATAGGCTCATTTTCAATCACATCAATTACTATCATAAGGAATATTAAATCAATTTTCATAACTTACATCTATATGTGCAAAAGGGTATTCAGAATCAGCTATATAAATATTTTTATTATAAGTGTTTATATTTGATTCACTATCACTTACTTCTAATTTTACATTAAATATTCCACTTTTATTAAAAAGGTGTTTTATTGTATTATTTGAAGAGGATTCGCTACTACCATCTCAAAAGTCCCATTTATAAAATTGAGCTTCTTTTGAATCAGCTGTAAATTGAATAGAAGAATCTCTTTTTGCAACTAACGGGTTAGCATCAAAATTCACAGATAATATAGATTCAATTTTAACTCTTTCTTTTTTTAGTGATTTTATAGAATCAAGATCAGTAACTTCCAAAACTATACTATGATCTCAAATTGAATCAAATGTATAGTATCAAATAGCTCAGTTAAAATTAGGGTTTTCAAGTTGTACTTTTTGTCAATTTATTTCCCAAGAATATTCTAATTTTCAATCATCACTATAATCTTCATCAAAACTTTTTGTAGCATCAAAAAGGACTCTATTAGGAGAACTAGGATTTGGTATGGTATAATTAAAATCAGCATTGGGTGCTCTAGAATTTATATATATGATTTTATTGTCATTATCTATGTCTCAAGAAGGACTTGTAACTTTTAATTTAATATTATATTTTCATTTTTTAGAAAATTCATATGTAAATAAACTTCAAGCTCTCTCCAAAAGAGTTTTGTTATTATCGATGTCAACTATTTCCCAGTTATAACTGGCATTTTTTTCTGATATAGATGTCTTTGCTGAAAATGTAAATCTGTTTCATATAAATCATTCCTCTTGAGATGATTCTATTGTAGCTATAGGATTATTTATAGAAATGATAAATTTTCTTACTATTTCAGGTCATTCATTAGTTTTTAATTTTAGTATTACCTTATATTCTCATTTAGTTGCATAAACAACTTTTTCAATCCTAGGAGATCATTCATTTTCTCTTTTGACTCAGTTTCAAAAATCCCAAGTTGTTTTTAAAAATTTGCTTCAAGTTGTTGGAATGGAAGATGTTGCATCAAAAATAAGTCAATAACTACCATTTTCAGGACTAAATTTTAGCATTTCATTATTTCATAAATCTGTGTAATTGACTTTTATGTTTAGATTCGCTATTTTTTCTTTCACATCTACAATGGTTCTTGATCTTAAAGGCAATACATCTATATAATTTAAATCATTTCTATGATCTGATATTACATCTAAAAATATACTAATTTTTCATTCTTCATTTAAAGTATGGTTTAGAGAAACTCATTTTCATATTATTTTTTTCTTTCATGCATTATCAATCCACCATATATAATTATCTTTTGGTATAGTTGATCAAGAGGGGTCATTTATTTCAGCTCTTAATGTAATATTTAATGGAGCATTTCAAACAATTGGATTAGCTTTAATGGTTCAAGTTATTTTTTTGATTTCAGTTTCATATAAATATTTTTCTAAAGATCTTGATATATCTATATATATAAGTTCATTACTATTTTTTTCTCATTTTCTTAAAGCTGATTCAACATCATTTAAGTAATTTTTATTTGCTAAATTATCAGGAAGATATCTATATCACTCTTTTACTAATTTTAAAATTTCTTCTAATGTTTTTTTATCAAAACTTCAGTTTACTTCAAAATTTTGTTTCAACTTAAAAAAAAGTTCAGTGATTTTATATCAATATTCATTGAAAGTTCATATATTTATGTCTATTAATTCTTTATAATCATTTTGCCTTTCTTTAGCATCAGCATATACATAATTAGAATTAATTCACAAAAATGCAATAAATATAATTAAAAAACAGATTACTTTTTTTACCATATACTATATTTAAAATATTATTCTATTTAAATATATCATATCTTTGAAATTTAAGCAAAAAAAGCAATATACTTTACATACTATAATCACAATTTTTATATTTTTTTTGAAAATCTTTTACAAGTGACCAAAAAATATTTTCAGTATAGTTTGGAATAATTTTTTCATTTGTCCGAATTATTTCTTTTTTGATTTTATTTCTCATAGTATTTTCTCAAACAGGGCATGAACAAGCTGAAAATGGAATATTCTTGTTTGATACAAATTTCTGTATATCTTTTTCTCTTAAATAGCTTAGTGGTCTAATAAAAGTTATATCTCATTTTGACATTTTATTGACTGGAGGCATAATTTTTAGATTTCTTCAAGTTATCATATTCATAAAAGTTGTTACAACTATATCATCCATATGATGTCATAAAACTATTTTTGTAGCCCCATATTTTTTGCACAATTTCATCATAGCTACTCTTCTCGCATATGCACACCGTTGACAATTTTGTCATACTCAATTATTCAATTTAGAATCTTTAGGTAGGATTATATTTATTTTTTCAAGAGGAATATTCAACACTTCTTCAAAATATTTTCTTTTTTCTTCAAATTGTATATCACAATCAATTAAAAATTCTTTGAATATATAAACTCACCTAATTTCAAATTTATTTTTTAAAATTTTTCTTACTTCATTGAGAATATATCATAAAAACATACTATCTTTTCATCAAGATATTCACAATAATAATGTTTCTCAAGATTTGATCATATCAAAATCATATATAGCATTTCTTACCAGGTTTTTTAATTTTTCTTCTAAATTCATAAGTATTCTAATTATTTAATCTTTCAAATTGAGTTTTTTTATTTCTTCTTCGATTTCTCACTCTATTTCTTTTTGAGTTAGGATTTGATTTAATAATTTCTTTTTATTTTTATTTTCAAGTGTATTTATAAATAATTTATTCTTTATGTGTTTAATAGGTATTATATAAAATACTAGTAAAATTATTACAATAATACTTACAATTGTGATAATATATTCAACCGTTCCGAATGTACTTATTAATTTTGTATTTTTTATAATTTCATCAAATGATAAAATATTGTTATTTAGCATTTTCGCTTTGTTAAAAATAATTTATGTTTGAAACAATTATATAAATCATACTAAAAAAGTCCAATAA
Organism: bacterium; assembly: GCA_024635475.1. GTDB lineage: Bacteria > Patescibacteriota > Gracilibacteria > BD1-5 > UBA6164 > Altimarinus. The sequence goes on from JAGXIW010000004.1 coordinate 35,556, forward strand.
ATTATTTTTTGATTTTATTTGAAAAATAATTATATTATAAAGGTCTGTTTTACAGGTGGCGGGAAGCTTAAATTTTTTCCTTACAAAAACAATTTTAAAAGAGATTCCAAAATGTCTTTGGAGGCTAGAACTTCATTTTATGATTTTTTCAAACTAAAGACGGATTTCTTTAATTCCTATATTAAAAAAGGAATACAAAATTGGCTTCTGACCTTAAAATGGACAAAAATAATTATTAATTTAAAATTATGTTACTTACTGATGAACAAATAATTAAACTTAAAGAGACTTGAGTTAGATATCCTTATGTAAATGATAGTTGTATAGGATGTAGTGCTTGTATTGCTATATCATCAGATGTTTTCACAATGAATGATGAATGAAAATCTGAAGTTTTGTCACTTGAGTCTTATGAAAATTTAGGTGTTGATGATTCTATAATGGCTTGTCCAGTTGAAAGTATAAAATGGTTAGATTAAATCATAAAAATAAAAAAACATCATTTTTATTAAAATGATGTTTTTTTATTTTTAATTTAGTAATTTACTACTGGGTAATTTGAATTATAACAGAATCTTCTAACACATTTTTATTATTAAACTCAATTTTAAGTTTAGCTTTATAAGTTCAGGCTTCTTTATAAGCATGGGTAGGATTAGCCTCACTTGAAGTTTCACCATCTCAGAAATCCCAAAAGTAAGAAATTATTTGTCATTCTGATTCAGATGATAAAAAATCTATTCATTGGTAAATAGGAGCTTCTTTTAAACTAGTTTTTATTTTTACTAATTGGGGTCTTGGTTTTAGAATCAATTTTTTTGTAAGATAATATTCTTTTCAAGAAGATGTTATAGCTGTTAATTTTATGGTATAATTTCAAGGAACAGTGTATTTATGTCATTTATTCACGGCATCCTTTTCTTCTGGAGGAGTTCAATCTCAATAATCGAATATAAATTTAGTTATGTTTTCATATTTTACTTCACTTTTTGAAGCATCAAATTGAATAATAATAGGGACATATTCTTCCTCAGATGGGTTTATTTCTAAATCTAGTATAGCATCTTTTTTTATAGAATTGATATAAATTGTATCAGTTATTTCTTTTAGATTTCAATCTTTGATATGTTTAAATGTATATTTAGCTTTTATCGTAGTTTTTCATTCGTACTCCATCTTATAATCTAAAACATTTCATATTTTATTTTTACCATCCAATTCCCACATAACTTGTTGTAGTGAATAGTTAGGGTTGTCAGTTTTTAGAGATCTTGCATCAAAATTCAGGTTTGTTGGTATGAGTAAATCTTGAACATAATAAATATTGTTATCATACCTTGGGCTTATCTTAGTTCAATCATCAGATATGATTAAATTATCTTTAAGTTTTATAGTTTTTATTATATTTATAGTCTTTCTTATTTCTTTAGTTTTTCAATAAGAATCAGTCATTACAAGTATTATTTCTTTTTTTCAATAATCTGTAAAAGCATGTTTAATTTTTGAAGATTCTTCCTCTTTTCACTCTATATTAGGCAATTTTTTTTCATATTCTCAAATCATCCATTTATACTCTTCTATAAATCAGTCATCAATTCATTTTTTTATGTCTTTTACAATAAATTCATAAGTTAAATCATCATCAGTTTTTGTTTCTTGTATAGTTCAATTTATTTTTGTTTCAATTAATCAGTTTATAAAAAATACTTTATCTAAATTTAAGTTTGTTTTTCATGCTTTTCTTATATATAGTCATATTATTGTATCTGAAAATATAACTTTTGGGTGAGTAAATTTTTCTCAAATAAGTATCGGAGTATCTAAATTTTCTTCCGTATACCATTCTATCTTACCTAGGCTACTTAAATCTGATGCATCAAAACTAACTTTTTTTCATCAACTATTTGTTATTTCTTCTTTTATAGAAACTAGATTTTTAATTCAAATTGAAGGAATATTATCAACTTCTTTGATTGTAGTTTTTCAGTTTAGTTGTTTCAATTCTATAGATACTTTTATATTATATGTCTTTTTCTCATTAAAATCTTTTGTTATTATAGGAGTTAATTCCTCTCTGATTTCGCCATCTCAAAAATCCCATATGTATTTGGATATCTTAGTGGAATTGTTTTCCTCTTTTCTCGCATAAAAAGTTAAATCAAATTTTATACTTACAGGTCATATAAGATCTCAGTATTCAGTGTCTTTTATTAATGCATCTTCTTTTGAGAATTTATCAAGTAATAGTTTTGTATTATCATATAATTGTATTTCTCAGTAAGACATTTCTTGCCAGTTAGGTAGATTTTTTACTTTATTAACTGTCAAAATCCATAGATTTCATGAAGTAAAAGTTGATAGTAATAATATAAAAGCTATAATTCAGTAGATAAATCTTTTTTTTCTGAATTCTTTTTTAGTCATCATGAATTTAATTCAAAAAATGGCAAAGAATATTACTTCAAGAAAAATAGAAGAAGAAAATACTAAATTTACAATTTTTCATATAAAAGCATTTATATCATTTAGACTTATTCATAAAGAACTAAAAAATATAACATCTTCTACATTTTGAGCTTTCATAACAACAAATGTTATAAATGAAGAAGATAATATAAAAATTATAAATGATAGAGCTCAAGTAAATGTTAAAGCTTCTCTAATAGATGGTTTGGTTTTGATTTTTTGTTTTATTTTTACTGTTATTTTTTCTCCAAAACTCTCAGGAAGTGTTGATACATCTATATCATAATTTTTTTTATCAAATAAGTATTTTCATTTTCATTCTTGAGGTTTTCTATTATCAGAGTCTATATTTACCAAACTTTTTATTTTGACTAATATATTTGAATATATAGGATAATTTATAAATTTTTCCTCTACATCTTTTTCATCTTTATTAAAAACAATTTTTACTTTTTCATACTCAGGGCTTATTTTTACATAATCATATTCGTTATTTAATATTATTTTTATTATATCATCAAAAGAATTTATATTGATACTAAAATGTTCTTTTTTTTGTTTCGGAAATGCTTCCACATTTTCAAGTAATGCTTCTAGAGAATTTGGATCTTTTTGTTCAGTTATTATAGTCTGATTACTACCAGTATTAGTTATTGGTTCATCTTGCCCAATTTTTTGGTCTAAATTAGTAGAAATATTATTATTTTCTACACTATTTATTTCTTGTTTTTCGAGATTTTCATTTTTAGGTTCTATAAAAAACTCTTGATTTTCATCTAATTCACTAGTTTTGTTTATATTTTCATCCATATAATAAAAGTATAAAGTTTTAAATTGTAAAAGTTATTAGTTTTTTTACTTTGTATTTGTTTTTATTATAACATATATTATTTATTTCTACAAAGAAAAATAGATTGACATATAATAAAAAACACTAAAAAATTATTTTTTAGTGTTTTTATAGGATTGTTTAAAAATATTTTCCTATTTTAGGAAATAGGAAAATATTTTTAAACCCTTATTTTTGATTTAGTATTTTTATTGGTAGGTCTCATAGTAGGAGCTGCAAATAAAGGATTAGAATTATTAAATCATTCTTTCGTAAAAGTATTTAAAGTTTGTTCTATATCCTCAGCATTAAATATAATATCTGATTCATTTATACTCATTTGTTCAATTTGTATATTATTTTTTACACTAAAAATTGCTTTAACAACTTTAAATTCGAGATTATTTATAAGAGTATCAAATTTACCAAAAGCTTTTTCTTTATAAACAACAAGTGGATTTCTTTGAGCATATCATTCAAAAGCAACTTCCTCTCTTAGACGACTCATAGAATCTATATGATTCATCCAAAGTTCATCAATACTTTGAAGTACTATTTTTCTTTCTATATCAAAAAATTGATCATCTTTAAAGTTTTCAATCTTCATCTTATCAAGTTCCAAAATTGCCATATTTTTTACATATGCTTTTAACTCTTCTTTAGAATTTATTCAGTTTATATCATCATTTTCAATCGTATCATTTATAAGGGGTATTCATAAAAATTCATTGATTTCATTTTTCAATTTTTCTCTATCCCAAGTTTCAATATTATCGCTTAGTGTACTCTCAATAACTTTTGATGTTTGAATTCATATCATATTTTTTATATCTTCATCTATATTTTCAGCTTCCAGAATTTTATTTCTTTTACTATAAATAATTTCTCTGTGTTTATTTATAACATCATCATATTCAAGTACATGTTTTCTTATATCAAAATTGTGTCATTCTACTTGTTTTTGTACTGAAGTAACTTTTTTAGTTAGCATTCCACTTTGAGTTAGAGGTTCTTCATCTGGTAGGGAAGCAAACATAGGAGAATTAAATATTCCAAAAAGTTTATCTCAACCAAAAATCCTCATTATATCATCATTTGGAGAAATAAGAAATTGTGTAACTCAAGGATCTCATTGTCTTCAAGCTCTTCATCTTAACTGGTTATCAATTCTTCTTGTTTCGTGTTTTTCAGTTCATATAATAAAAAGTCATCCAAGATCAACAACTTTATCACCAAGTTTAATATCAGTTCATCTTCAAGCCATATTTGTAGCTATTGTTACTGATCATTTTTGACCTGCTGCAGCAATTACTTCAGCTTCTTTTTCGTGTTGTTTTGCATTTAATACATTATGAGGAATATTTTCATCTTTTAGTCTTTGGCTTAAATATTCAGATTTATCAACTGATACTGTTCAAACAAGAATTGGTTGTCATTTTTCGTTTAATTCTTTGATCATTTTTACTACAAAATCAAACTTTCATTTTTCATTTTTAAAAAGTAAATCAGCTCTATCTTCTCTTATAATAGGCATATTTGTAGGGATTATAAGAGTTTCAAGTGCATAAACTTTATAAAATTCTTCTTCTTCAGTTTTTGCAGTTCAAGTCATACCACTTAGTTTCCAATACATTCTAAAATAATTTTGAAAAGTAATTGAAGCCAAAGTTCTTGATTCTCTTTGTATTTCAACCTTTTCTTTTGCTTCAAGAGCTTGATGTAATCAATCACTATATCTTCTACCTGGAAGTACTCTACCAGTATGTTCGTCTACAATTAAAACTTCATCATTCATAACTATATAGTCTTTATCTTTTTTATAAACAGCATGAGATCTAAGAGCATTTTCAATATGATGAATATCATTGAAATGAGCTCAAATATAGATATTTTCTATTTTTAGCATTTCTTCTATTTTTTTAATTCAGTCTTCTGTCAAAGTTGCTGATTTTTGTTTTTCATCTATTTTATAATGTTTTGTTTCTTCAAGTAATTTAGCAAGTTCTGCAAATTTTAAATATTTATTCGTAGGCTCATTATCTGGCATAGATATGATAAGTGGAGTTCTAGCTTCATCGATAAGTATAGAATCAACTTCATCTATAATTGCAAAAAATATAGGTCATATAGATTTTGATTCTTTTGAAGTTACCATATTGTCTCTCAAGTAATCAAACCCAAGTTCGTTGTTTGTAGCATAGACTACATCTGCCTTATATGCTTCTTGTTTTTCTCATCTTCCTTGATTATGAGTAACCACTCATACTTTTAAACCAAGCATATTATATAAAATTCACATTTCTTCACTATCTCTTTTAGCTAGATAGTCATTTACTGTAACTATATGAACAGGATTTCAAGTCAAAGCATTTAGATAAGCAGGAATAGTAGCAACCAGAGTTTTTCATTCTCAAGTCTTCATTTCTGCTATATTTCACTCATGAATTGCTAATCAACCAATGATTTGTACATCATAAGGAATCATATTCCATTCTAAACTTTTTCCACTTGGAAGTTCAAAAATCTTTCAATTAAGTAATTTAGTAGCTTGTTTATGTAAAGCTATAGCATCTACTTTTATATCTTCAAGAATTTGTCTGATTTTTTTACTATCCTCTTCTTTCTTAAAATCTAATCACTCAAAAAATTTTTTGAATTCTAAAGTTTTAGTCTTTAAATCATCTTCATTTAATTTATCAAATTCTTCTTCTTTTGCTTTTACTTGTGTAAGTATCTTTGTAAGCTGTTGTATTTTTTTTACATCAGGATCTCAAAAAATTGATTTAATTAGGTTTTCTAGCATAAATTTATTGGATTATAAGATAGTTTTTTTAAAATATTATTTTAATAGTTATTTTAAAACCTGCAAATTATATACAAAAAGCTTTTTTTTCAAAAATAATTTTCTAGAAAAACAAAAAAGCAAGATTAATCTTGCTTTTTTGTTGGATTTTGAATTATATATGTAATAATTCAAAATATTAATGTACATAATATTTTAAAAAAGAATATTTAGTAATCAATTCAATTTGAATTTTTCTAAAATATCATATAATAAGATTAAATAATTGGTAATTTAAAAAATAACTCTTAACTCTCTAAATTTATGATTTCATTTTTATCTGGGAAAATTTTTGATTTAGATATTGGAAAATGTAATATCTTAACAAATTGTTGAATAGGTTATGAGGTAAATATAAATGATTTAACTTACTCAAAAATACTTTTATGAGATGAAATAGATTTGCATATATATCATAATATAACAGAAAATAGTCAAAGTCTATATGGTTTTTTGGATAAACAAGACAAACTTTTATTTTTAGAGTTTACCAAGGTTTCATGAGTATGATGAAGATCAGCTCTTAATTTACTTGATTTAGGAAGCTCAAACATATTTGATGCTTTAAAAAGAGAAGATACCATTTTTTTTAGTCAGGCTAAGTGAATTTGAAAAAAAATGGCTGAAAAAGTAATTTTAGAATTAAAAGATAAGGATTTTATAAAACTAAATTTAGTTAATATTGAATCTAAATTAGATACTTGTGTTATTAGGGAAGTAGATAAACAAATAAAATCTAGCTTAGTGAATATGTGATATGATTCATGTAAAATAGATGATTTATTAAGAGAGTTACCAAAAGAAATAGAAGAAATGGGTGAAATATTACAATATGTTATAAAAAATATCAGATAAGCAGGATTTTATAATTAAGAAATAATGGAATTATTCAATCATTTCTTAATTGTTCATAAACAATAAAAAAACACTAAGTCGTTGAACTTAGTGTTTTTTAGATACAACTTTAAACTAGTTAACAGTATCAGTAGTAGTTTCAGTAGTAGTTTCAGTAGTAGTAGCTTCAGTATCAGTAGCTTCAGTATCAGTAGCTTCAGTACCAGTATTAGCTTCAGTATCAGTAGTAGTTTCAGTATCAGTAGCTTCAGTAGTAGTTTCAGTAGTAGTTTCAGTAGTAGTAGTTTCAGTTTCACTAGTAGTATCAGTTGCTTCTTTATTACAAGAAACTAAAGACAAAGCTAAAATTAAAGCTAAGCTTAAACTTAATAATTTTTTCATATTTTATATTGTTAATAATAAATAAAATTCAAGTAAGGTTATTATAATTAAAAAAAATGATTTACAAATTTTTTTATAAAACTAATTTGACTTTTATTAATATTAATTTTTTATAAAACTAATTTGACTTAAGATTTTTTATATATATAACTAATATAGTTTTACATTTTTTGTATTGATAAATTGGAATGCTTTCAATCTGATTGAAGCTTTCATATTTAAAATATATAAAATAGATTTATCAAATTTATAATAAATATTAAGTAATTTTTTATGGCATTCGTAATTAGTTGAGTTACAGAATCGTGAAATTTCAATGAAGCTTTATCGCTATATATTACAAGAAATATTATAGATTATGTTATTATAGTATATGACACTTACATAAATATTGGTATTGGGTTATATAATCTAAATAATCAAAAAACAAAAAAATTAACATCTGAAAGAAGTGCTGTAATATCATTAATTAGTAAATTAGATATAAACAACAAAAAATCATGATTACAAGCTATGGATTTAGCAATTTGAAGTTTATTAAAGATTGGTGTTAGTACATCTCTAATTGTTTCTTTAAGAGAAGATTATGAATCAATTTATAATTTTTTAGAATCTTCTGATATAAAGAGCTTTATTTTTGATAATAAAAAAGAAGTATGAACTGTTTTATCTTGAAAAAAAATCCTAGATTCTGAGTTAGAATCTATATCAAAAAGAATTCATCTATTATTAAGCCTATATGTTATATCTTGAAAATCTCTTGAACAAATAATATTAAAAAATAAAGAAATTAAAACAATAAAAGAACATCTAGAAATACAAATAATAGAATTGAAAAGAGAATTAAAACAACTTAATAGATTTCAAATAGAAAACAAAAAAACTATAAATGTAAAAATATCTACAATTGACAGATTAAATAAAGAAAAAGATAAATTAAGTAAACAAATTTCTTCTTTAGAATCTGAGATAAAAAACTTACAAGAACAGGGTAGTAAAGATGAAAAACAAGAGCAAATTGAAAAAAATGATAATTGAGAATTAGATGTAGTTTTTGAGTTAGCTTTAGAATCTGAACAAAATTCTCAAAAATATAAAAAACAATTAGAAACCGTTAGTACAGATAGAGATTTATTAAATAAACAATTAGAATTATTAAAAACCCAATTAAATTCTTCCTCTCAATTAGATATATTTATTTTTAAATGTGAACAGTTTCCGAATGATTGTAATACTAATGATATGTTAAAATATATGACTATTGGTAACTGTTCATTGCTTTATAAAAAAGAAATTGTATGTATAATAATAGATTTTTTAGAAGAATTTTTATTGAATGTATCAAAATGAGCATCGTCTGGGACTAACTGAAAAGAGTGAGTAGGATGAGGGACTTATGCAAATAATTATATAAATCCACTTATTAATTATATAAAAGAAAAATGAAGAAATTGAGGATGAACTCAAAATTTTTTAGAATTTATACTTAATATTGATTTTAAAAATCTTACAAAAGATATAGTAGAACCTAATTATACAACTAAAAAAAATAGAGTTTTTTCATCTGTATATGAACAATTAGAAAAAGAGGAATTTATGAATATATTTGAAGCATTGAGTTATATATCAAAAAAATTAAAAAATATAAAAAAATGAAATGTAAACTTATCTATACTTTCAGAAAATATTGATAATTTTTTAAATGGTAAAAAAGATGTTTTAGAAAGAAAATTCAGAGAAGTATTTTTGAAAGTAATAAATCAAAAATAAAAAAATAATTACAAAAGAGCATCAATTAATTGATGCTCTTTTGTAATTATTTTTCATTTCATCAATGATTATTCCTCTTGATTACTATCCTCAACTTCTGTATCTTTTTTCTTAGCTAAATCTCTATCAAATAAACCAAAATCAACTTGATTAAAAATATGTTCTATAGCTGTAGCTTTAGATAAAGGGTAAAAGTAATATCAATCATTTTCATTTATTTCATTATATTTTGCTTTTAATTCACCATATTTTACTTCATATTCTTTGTTACAATTAATAAAGTCTATATAAGAAGACCTTTCATTACATTTATAATTTTTGTATAAAATATTAAATTCTTTTTCCTTTTTTGATTGTTCTGAGGAAAAAGAAACTTTTTCATTATCTAGATCATTTACCAGTATTAATTTGTTAATTTCAGGAAAATAAACTAGAGATTTTTGAGTGAACATACTTGTATCATAGTTTTTATAAAAATCTGAGATTAGTATCTTCTTATTTCAATAAATACTATTTATAAAATTTTCAACTTTCTTTTTTGCTGGTGCATAATTTTCTTCATTTATGTTTATTCAAAAATTTGTTAGATTTCCAGGTGTAAATTCTCAGATTTCATTAACTCAAGATAATTTATAAATAAGGATATTATCAAAATTTGCTTTATCATTTGAATAAAAGAAATTTATAACTTTATTTAGAGTTTCATCTTGTATATATGTAAATTTTTCTAATTTATTTACATCTATATAATCACTATAATTATCTATTCACATATCTTTAAATATAAAATCAAGAGAAACTTCTTTTTCATTAATCTTAACTTTATAATTGCTAAATTTACAATTGTAATCAGTTTTATTACAAGTTTTTGAATCAGTATTATAATTAAATATCCATCTTACATACATATCCAAGAATTCTCCCCAAGTTATAGGGCTGTTACCTTCAAACTTATCTTTATTTTCAATCATATTATATCTAACAAGTAGTGATAAAAAGTTTTTATATGATGTAGATTGTTTTTTTATGTCACTAAATTTTAAATCACTTACATTTTTAAATATATTTGGTAGAACTACTTCGCTTGAAGGAGTGTAAACATTTATATTATCAGTCATAAATTTGATAACTTTATCTAGATTTTTTATTTTATTATTTTTTAGAGATTTCGTAGAAATAGATAAATAACTTTGTCTATTTAATTCTTTATTTAAAGGAAAAAATATATTTATATCACAATATTCTAGTTCAATAGCATTTCAATTTTCATCCACAGGATTATAAGAATTATAATCTTCATAATCATAATAATTGTAATATGATCAAATACTTCAGTTTCAAGAGCAATTTATAAATCAATCAAATCATTTAAATTTTATCATAGATTTTTGTGATTTATCTACATCCTTAAGTTGTACATCATATATTTCTTTTGCTGATTTTCATTTTCCGTTGTATTCAACTAGTTCATTTAAGTATATATTTGCATATTCATATAAATTATCTCAAAGGTAAAATTTGTATCTTCAAGTATCAGATAGTGTAGCATTATAATCATTTATATCTATTTTTGGTTCATTTGTTGAAAAACTTGTAACTATTTTTGAAAAATTGTCTTTATTTATTTTTATTGAAGCAAGTACTAAATCTATTTCTTTTCTAACTTCTTTATTTCTTTTTTCATCATAAGTAGGAGCTAATAAATCAATACTTATAATATAATCTCATACTACAGCTTTGTAAGTATTTCACCAGTTACTATCTCAAGCAGATAAATCTGTCTTATCAACAGGATAATAAAATTCTACTCATGAAATAGTTTTTTTAAGAAGTTTTTGCCAATTTTTATTGTAAAATCATTCTTTTTCAAAATAATAAAATTTCTTTTTATCAGTATCAAGTTTAGGTCATTTTTCTATATAAATTGAAAGGTAACTAATTCAAGTGTCTTTTTGTTTTTTTAGTTCTATATTTAGAGTTGTATTTTTGATATAATTTGAAACTTGATAATCGGGAAGTAATTTTATATCAAATACATCATCTTTTAAAGATAGAGAATTATTGATATTTTCTATATTTTTTCTATATGAATTGAAATCTATAAGGTTAGTTATAGGATTTTTTGTTGAATCTTTTACTTTATTTGTTTCAATAAAATCTTTAGCCTCACTTATAGAAAGAGCATATCACATACTATCTCATCAACCAATTCCGAAAGTGGGAATTCATATAAGTTTTCAATCTTTTATAAAAGCTCATCAAGAATTTCCTCAAGCTATCAATGTATCAGTTTTGATATAATTATAAGAGTTATACTTACTTATTCAGCTTACTATTCATTTTGTCTCACTAATTGTATCAGCTCAAATCCAAGGATAACCAATTGCTATTGTCTCATCTTGATTTTTTGGTACATAGTCATAATCTATATCTATAGTTTTAAATTTGCTATAATCTACTTTGTTACCATAGATATCAATAGGATCAATTTTCAAAATTGATAGATCAAGTTTTTCATCACGAATGATCAAGCTTGCAGTATAATCACATACAGGTTTTTCACTGAGTTTTTTAGTAATACATATAGAAAATGCAGAAGCCAAAGCTCATTTACCATCATCAACTACATGGTCATTAGATATTATAACTCAGTCTTTTGATATGATAGAAGCTGATCCCCATCACATCATCATAGGATATTTACCATAGATATCATAATAAGATATAATTTGTACGATAGGAGATATATTGATACTAGTTTCTGCAGCTTTTGTAGGCATAAAACTAGATAACATAACTATCATAATAAACAAAGAAATAATTTTGTTTTTCAGCATATTTTAAATTTAATTAATAAAGACTAGTTAATTATATAAAATTAAAATATTTAGCAAAGTTTTTGTAATATTTTTTCTAATAATTTTATAAACTTTTTGATTTTTTATTAAAATAAAATATACTTTGCACTGTACTCAAAAATATATTATTTATTTACTTAAAAATAATTATGAAAAAGATATTTACTACTTTAATTTTGACATTCTTTATATTGTGAAATATATTTACATGATTTTTTGTAGAGGCATCTACTAATTCTTATCAGTATTTAACTGAAAAACATTTTGAAAGAATAGATAATAAAATTGATGCAATTAAGTGAAATAAATCTAAATATCTTATTTTACTTATCAATAAAATAAGTAAAATAATAGATAAAGAAACTAATTTCAAAAAGAGGGCAATATATAGTGAATTAAATATGTATTTAAAAATTAAAAAATATTATATCAATAATGATAATCCAGATGATATAATAAATAGTATATTTGATACAAATGAAGAAGATTCTGATACAGATGATTGGTTATCAAAGATGAAGAGTAATGTTTCTAATTATTATGAAATATCTTATTTTGATATATCAAATATATCAAATGATATTAGTTTAAAAGGTACTTCTTGAAGAAAGATTAAAATTACTTCAGCAACTTCATTATCATTATATTATGATCAAATTGATAATTTTATAAAAACAATGCAAGATTATTGAAAGTTTACTTCAAAATCTTGTCTTATAAGTGCAGATACAATAAGTGATTCAGATTGAATAACACTTGCAACAGATTGAAAATATTATTTCTTTTCGGATAATTGTAATTTAGTCGTTAATAATATAAATAAAATTAATTGAGTATGTTGAAGTGCAAATTGAAGAACTTTTGATTCAATAAATTCTATTATTAATTCTAAAGTATGTTCTTCTTGAGACTTTTATAAAGATGAGCAAGATGATTTATTAAGTGATTTATTAAATTGAGTTTATTATTGGAAATGTAAATGAAAAAACTGATGAAATACTGGTAATTGTAAAGCCAATATAGTTAATAATAATAAACCAACAAAAATCCTTTGAATAAATACATCAAACCAAAGGCTAAATTATGAAAAATGAAGTGATTATAATGGATTTACTACATATATTATAACTCCAGAATATACAAAAAAAGCTGATAATATAATTAATCCTTACTTAGTTAGTATGACAAGTATTGGTGATAATACTTATATGACCAGTAATAAAAGTATAATTGGTAAAGTAAAAACTGATGTTGAATCGATGGCATCTGGTAATAATTCACTTGGATCATTAAAATTATTTAATAATACATATATTTCATGAGTTATTAGAAAATATGATGATAATTATAGTAGTAGTGATGTTCTAATTCGGTGAGCTCCAATGAATTTAATATATGAAGATGTATTTGTAAAAAATAGAATTGTAAATAAAGATAATGTTACTGAAACAAAAACAACATATGAAGTATTTTTTAATGAAGATTATTCACAAATGGCAATTCGTAAAGCTTCTAGTAAGATAAAGAATTATAATACTTATTTTACTAATATAAATGCGATTAATTGAGTTTGTTGAAGTGCAAACTGAGGAACTTATAGTGCAATTCCAACTACTAATTTATGTAATGTATGAACTGTTTATAATGAAAATAATTGAATTTTGGGTGAGTTGAAATGATGAGCTTATATTTGGACTTGTTATTGAATAAACTGAGGGGAACCTAGGCTGTGTTTAGCTAACATAACAACTTCAAATAATTCTACACAAATAAATTGAACTACTTTATCAGACTGATTAAGAGTATTAAGTTTTAATAAATGAAGTGATTATAAATGATTTACAGTATATACTATAACTCCAGAATATACAGATAATTGAGTTAATAATAATTTCTTACATAAATTATTTATTTCTGGTAAATACGATATATGAACTTATAATGATTATGGAAAATGAGAATTTATAATAGTAAAAAACAGTAGTGAAATAAAAAATATACTAAATACTGCTGAAAATAATACTAAGACTTATGATTGACCTGCAATTATAAAAGATAACTCTTGAATTAATTATACATTGTCTGATTTAAGCTCTATGTATAATAATATAGGAAGATACCAAATGAATTATTGATCATACGATATGTCTACAAACAAAAATTTATATTGAGATTGACTATCTATAAGTAGTGATGATTATTTTATAACTTCTTGAGTAGTAAATTCAAGTAATAAAAGTGACACTAAAATATTTTATTATCTATATATAAATGATGATAGAACTCAAATGATGGTTACTAGATGATATCATCATATCAAAGAATATAAAAGTTTTAATTAAAATACTGTTTAGTTGTTTTATATTGAGTGGTATTTTAATTAAATCTATTTCAAATTATAGTGTTATTCATAAATATATTTGCTTATGATCAATAATTGACTTAAAAAAGAATTAAGACTTAATATAAATTTAGATGTATATTAATAATATTATATTAAAGGGAATATTTCTAATATTCCCTTTAATTCATTTTTTTTGAATATATAATGTTTTTTCACTTCCTAAGATATTATTTTTATCAATTGGGGTATTTTTACTTTGTTGTTTAAGTATAATTTCTTTTTTTCAAAACAAAAATCATAAATTACCAAAAATGAGTATATATTTATTTTCAGGATTAGTTATATTTATATTATTTTTGGTAGTATGATTATTAAATTCACAAAATATATATAGTAGTCTATATTGAACAATAGATAGATATTTTTGATTATTTTCTTATATCACGATATTTATATACTTCTTTTTTTTAGCTTTACATATTGAAAAGAAACATATTATAGATTATTTTAAAATAATAGCTTTATCTTGATTTATAGCTTCATTATTTTGAATAATTTATAGTTTAGCTTGAATAAATTATGAATGAAGAATAATAGGAACCATAGGTCAATATAATATATTTTGATTGTATTTATTAACTCCTTTATTATTATCATTATATATTTTCTTTGAAAAAAATATTAAAAAATATTTGATATATGCAATTATAATTTTTATTGCTATACTTCTTACAAAAAGTAGGGTATCATTTGCTTTAGCTTTTATATGACTAATATTTGTTAGTTATCTTTATTATACTAAAATTCAGGGAATAAAGAGGTATATTCTAATTATTTCTATAATAATAATAACTATATTTTCCTGAGTATTTTATTATAATAGATTAAAAATAAATCAAGAAAACATATGAAGTATAAAATCTAGGATAATGCTTTTTGATTATTGATTAAATACAATTAAAGATTCAAATATTTCAAGTCTTATATTTTGAAATTGAATTGAATCTCAAAGAGATTTACTTATTAAATATTTAAAACCAGATATATATTTATATGAAAAAGTATGATTTTTACCTGATAAAGTACATAATTTAGTTATAGATTCAATAATTGAGTATTGATTTTTAGGAACATTTATTTATTTAGCTATATTTTTATTTTTTCCTTTTATATTATTTTATCAAAAAAAGAATAAAGATAAGATAGATAAAATAATTATCTTTATTATATTATCAATTTTTATATGAAATTTGGTAGGTTTTAATTATCCAATTATACTTTTTATCAATTTATTTTTTGTTTTATATTTTACATTAGATGATGATAAGATTTGATTAAATAAGGTTTTATTAAAATCTATAGTAGTTGTTTTTACCTGTTTGAGTTTATTTATCAGTATATGATATGCAAAAGAACTTGATTTGAATTACAAAGTTAATTGATTCCAAAATAATTTAGATTATCAAAAAACTATTATAAATTCAAAAAATGAAGAAATCAAACAAAAGATATTTTTAGAACTATTTAAAACTAATAATTATATCATAGAATGACTTTTAAAAGATTTTGAAAAATCAAATGACCAATTATCGCTACATTATGCTTTATTTTATTATGTAAATAGTGAAAATAAAGATTTTAAGAAAATAAAAGAGATTACTAATAATTTATTATTAGTTTATCCATACAATATTTATTGATTAAAAATACTTTCAGATATATGTTATTATGAAAATAATTATGATTGTTTTAGAAATTCTAATAATAAAATTTTTTCATCTATACCAAAAATTATGTATCAAAGTAATTATAAGCTTACTAATTTTGAAATAAGAAAAAAAACTGCTTTACTTGATTTTATGTGAATTAATGATTTAGATTCAGAAAAAGAGATTTTTCAGAAAAAGTTAGATTATTTAAAAATAAAATAATTATAATCTTTAATATTTTTATTTGTTTTTTTACAATTTTTTTATATTATTAAGCTTATATTTTTATATTTTATAATATTATTACTATGAATAGTAGAGTTACATATAATTCAAGGAGAAATAATGTAAAAAAAACAATTAAAGATTATTTAATTCCAATAGTAGGAATTTTTATATTAATAATAATTTTGTATAGTGTATTCTCTTGATGAGATGATAATTCAACTACTACAAAAACATCAAATGAAATAACTAATTCAAAAGTCGTAGTAAAACTTGATGATGCTGAATCAGAAGCATATATAATGTCAGAAAAAGAGGATAAGAAGCTTATAAGTTGAACTGCTAATTTAGAACCAACTCAAAAATTGGTAGTTAAAGAATGAACTACATCTATAGAATATAATGGAGTAGGTACATTTAAATTAAATAAAATGTGAGAATTGGAATTAGATAAAAATTCTTGATTTAAATTAATTTCGTCTGATTTATGGATAGATGCAAAAAAATGATTTACAATTGATACTATTTACACAAAAGTAAAGATATCAGCATGAAGTATAGTTTCTTTAAATCAAAATGAGGCACTTAGTACTATTTATGTTATTTCTTGATCTGCAGAAGTATCTAATCTAGCTTGAAAGAAAACACTTCTTTGAAATCTACAAAAATTAACTATTTCAAATCAAGATGCATCAAATAAAGATGCTGACTTAGCTTTGTCAAAAGATAATATAGATGAATTTTTTAAAAATAGTGTATGGTATGTA
Source organism: bacterium (assembly GCA_024635475.1). Taxonomy (GTDB): domain Bacteria; phylum Patescibacteriota; class Gracilibacteria; order BD1-5; family UBA6164; genus Altimarinus. Next base: position 52,602 of record JAGXIW010000004.1, read on the forward strand.
AAAAATAATTGAGACTCTTTTCTAAGTGGTAGTTTACTTTCTTCTTCATGATCAACTTGAAGTACTATATCTACTTGAACTTTATCTACTTCTCTTTTAGAACTTGATGATTTAAGAGATGAAATTGTTGTAAGTACAAGTAAGGTAGCTTTATCTTGAAAATATTATAATGATTTTGTTTCTTCTATAACTCTTGACTGAGTTAAGGCTAGGTTAAATACTGAACTTAAGACTTTTTCTTTCGGAACTGTAACTCTTACAAAAAAAGAAAATGATTTAGTTTTTAAACTTTATGATACAGATGGTAATATTATTTCTAAAGTCGTTTATACTATTTATTATAACTGAACAATAATTCAAGAAGAAGCTCCAAGTACAGTAACCAATGATTTACCTGATACTTCTTCTAAATTAAAAAATTATCAAGTTGATGGAAGTAAATTTATATTTACAGCACCAGGAACTTCTCCTTATACTACGACTGAATCACTTGTAACTATAAGATGACAAGTACCAGCTTGAATTGTTACAAAAATAACTGTTAATTGATTTCAACTTGGAAGTTTTAATTGAACAACTTGGAGATATCATGCCAACTCAGATAGTGATAATTTTAAAGATTGAACAAATGTTTACGAAGTTAAATATTATGGAGATTGATGAAAACTTATATATACAAACTCATATGTAATAATTAAAAAACCTAACACTATAGAAACAACTGTAGATTAAACCAAAAAACCGAAATCATTGATTTCGGTTTTTTGGTTTAATAAAATTAGTTTTTTAAATTACCCACAACTACCACATCAACTACTACATTTTAATGGAGAACAAGAGGAATCAGAACCTCATCAAATGATACTTATAAACATAGATTTTATCTCATCTTCAGGAGGGATTTGTCATTCAAAAATCATATCCTTGAATTCTATACTTTCTTCTTCTATTATTAGTGCTGGAGTTTTTGTTATTGATAATTCTTGTTTTAATTCATCTGAATTTGATGATTCTATTTCTATAAAATCATTTAATCCTAAATCTTCTAAGCAAGTAATAACTAATTTCTTTAATTTTAAAGAATCTTCTCATTCTCAAAATATTATTGTTTTCATTTTTTATATATTTTAAGTATTAAATATTGTTCATCATAAGACCGGTCATATATTAGACCGGTCTTATTTTAGTATTATTTTAAAAATTTCAAATTATTTTTCTTCAGTAGTCTTTGTTTTAGCTTCTTCAGTTTCAGTAGTAGTAGCAACAACTGGTTCTTCTACTTTTTGTACAGCTGGTTCAGAAGCAACTACAACGATATCCTCAATTTTATTTATTATATCAAATTTCTTAGTATCAATAATTAAGTCAGATACTCTGATAACATCATTGAACTCTTTTAATGAGCTTAAATCAACTTCAAAGCTATCAACTAAATCTTTACTAAGACATTTAACTTCGATTTGTTTTAAGTGTTCTTCTATAATTGCTCATAATTTTTTAGCTTCACTTTCTCATACAAAATTCAAAGGAATATGTGTATGTAATTTTTCTCATTCTGTAATAGCATAAAAATCTATATGAGTAAAATTTCATATTACTGGATGTTTTTGAATTTCATGTATCAAAACAGATATTTTCTTTTTTCCTACTTCAAGAGAGATTATATGACTTTTTCAAACAGTGTTGATAATTTTAATCATATCTGAATTATTCACTTTCAAGCTTATAGGTTCTTGGTGGTGTCCATAAACTATTCAAGGAACTTGTTTATTTGCTCTGATGTCGCTTAATTTCTCATCTGTATTTCTGATTTCAGCTACTAATTCGATTTTTTTCATAAATTATATGAATTATATAAGTAATATTAAAGTGAGCAAATTTTATATAAAAATTAAAAATAAGCAAAAGTTTTTTTGAATTTTGTTTTTGAGTATTTTTTTGAGTTATTAATCAATTAAATTTTAACATTAAACAAAACTTTCTTTCTTTCAACTTTTCTTTATAATGTAGTCAAAATTATTCATTATTAATTATAAATGTACTACATAGTTGATTTACAGAGAGATCAGAGTAAATTGAGTAGATATATCTCAAATACTTTGCTTGAAAAGATAAAAAATACTTTAGAAAACAAGAAAAAAACTATTATCTATATAAATCGTAGATGAGAGTATAGTTCACTTTGTTGTAGCGATTGTGCTCACTTGTATAAATGTAAAAATTGTGATGTATCACTATCTGTTCATAAAAATCCTTCAAAGTTAATTTGTCATATGTGTGGATTTATACAAGACATAGATTTGAGATGTGAAAAATGTCATTGAAGTAGTTTGCAAAAAGTAGGAGTTTGAACTGAACAAATAGAACGAGATTTAAAAAAACATTTTACAAAAGCAAAAATTTTTAGGTTTGATACCGATAATATAAAAACAAAAGGTGAAAAAGAAAAAGTCCTAGATAACATAAAAGAAGCAGATATAATTATATGAACAAAGATGATAACTACAGGATTTGATTTTGAAGATATCTCTCTCATTGCTGTCGTATTACTTGAACAAGAATTATTGGTACCAAAATACAATATAGAAGAAATAAGTTATAATAATATAAAACAATTAATAGGTAGATGAGGAAGACAATGAGAATCTAAAGATGTAGTTATTCAGACATTTATAAGTTCAAATGAGACAATTAAAAGTATAAGTGAATACAATTATAAAGATTTTGTTACAAAAACTTTAGAAGAAAGAAAATTATTTTCATATCCTCCATACAAGGATCTGGCTATTTTAGAATCGTATGATAAAAATGAAGAAAAATCTCTAAATTTTTGTAAAATATTGAAAAATAAACTAGATTTAGCAAATGAAGATAAAAAAGTAGACATAAATCTGTGAATTAAAGGATTCAAGAAAAATGGAAATTATTATCACAAAATCATTCTTAAATGAGAAAAAATAAGAGATTTTTTAGAGGTCGTAAGATACGAAATCATCAAGAATCCAAAAATAAGTTTGACTTTTGAATAAGTTTTTAACATCAAATTTTTAAAAATATTGAAAATATTGAAAAATGAATTAAATTAAGTAAAACTAAAAAGTCAAAAAATTAAATTTATATATAAATTTTTTGTCATACTCGTGCTTGACACGAGTATCCAGTCAAAGAAACATAGTAAATACACTAGATTATCGGGTCAAGCCCGATAATGACATATGGATAACTCTTAACTCCTAACTAATTACTTATGAAATTCCAAATTAAATCTGCTGTACTAAAAGAATGATTAAATACTGTTAATCATGCAGTTGCCAATATTACAACTACTCCGATTTTGGAAACTATTTTATTAAAGGTAAATTTTGCAAATATAGTGCTTATCTCAAATAATCTTGAAATGGCAATAGAATACATAATAAAAGATGATATAAAAATAGTTTCAGAATGAAGTTTTGCAATTCCAAGTAAATTATTTACAAGTTTGATTTCTCTTATAAATGATGATGAGATAGAATTAGAATTACTTTCAGGAAATAATTTGCAAATAAAAACTGAGAATTGAAAGACAAAAATCAAATGAATAGATGCAACAGAGTTTCCACTTATTCCTACAATAAAAGAAGAGATAAGTATAAATATAAAATGAAATATACTAAAAGAGTCTATTGAAAAAACTATATTTTCTAGTGCTGAGGGTAATATAAGACCGACTTTAGCATGATTATATGTACAATTAAAAGATCAAGATATAGTTTTTGCTTCAACTGATAGTTTTAGATTATCAGAATACAGAACAAATTTAGGTCAAACTTTTGATATCAATTTTGCTCAAATTATTCCAAATAAAACGGCATATGAGGTAAAAGGTATAATTAAAGATAGTGATGATATCAAGATAATCTCAGGACATAATCAAGTTGGTTTTTTCTTTGGTAATACAAAAGTTTATTCTAGATTATTAAATGGTAAATTCCCAGATTATACCAATTTTTTCCCAACAACTTATTCTACAAAAGTTGAAGTTAATAGAGTTGATTTAATTCAAGCTTTGAGAAGAATTAATCTTATAAGTAAAGAAAATAATTATAGTATAAGAATTAGTTTCAACGATAAAAGTATAGTACTAGAAACTTGAGAATCTCAAATCTGAGAATGAGATGTAAAAGTAGAGGCACTTTTAGAATGAGAAAAAAATATAATAGGAATAAACTCAGTTTATTTTCTAGAGGTACTTTGAGTTATAGAATCAACTCATATATCTATCAGTTTTGAAAATGCTTTATCGCCAGTGTTTATAAAACCTATTGAAGATGATAAAAAAAGTAAAGGTGAGTTTAGACATATAATCATGCCACTTAAGATATAATTTTTTTGATTTTTAATATTTTATAAATATAATAAATTTATTAAAAAATAATTGTAAAAATTATGGCAACTATAATAATTGAGGATGTTCCTGAAATATTTGTAAAAAAAGTTTGAACTAGTATTAAGTTCAATGATTTTACTATTGTGAAAAAAAGAAGATTAGTAACTGAGCAAAAAGATCCAACAATTAGACTTCAAAAATTGGTAGATGATCCAAAAAATACTAGTTATGGACCTTTTGATAATATTAACGATTTTTTAAAACATTTACATTCTAATAAAGATTAAAGTGAAAATAGATTATGTAAAAAGTTTTTTAAAATCATATAATAAACTTGATAAGAAAATACAATTAAAATTTGATGAAAAAGTTGAGATATTTCAAGAAAATCCATTTGAAAAAATTTTAAACAATCATTTTTTGAATTGAAAATATAAATGATTTAGAAGTATAAATATTACTTGAGATTTTAGAGCTATTTTTAGAGAATATCCTGATGGAACTTATGAGTTTGTAGAATTTATAGATATTGGAACTCACAGTAAACTTTATTAATAATCCTTGTTTTCAAGGATTTTTTTAACACAAGATTCTATGCAATACAAAATATTTTGATGTAAGGTGAATAAATACTATACTGATATTTGGTTAAATAGTGGTTTTTTTGAGTGAAAAAAAGGTATTTTTATTGCTTCTTGTGTGGTTACTGATAAGGCAAAAAAGAAATGGGTTAAATTCGTGATTGATAGTATTAAAAAACTTGAAAAGGAGGAAAAGATATACCTAAGTTGATGTGGATCACTTGATAAATGAAAAGTACTAACTACTTTTTATGAAGTTTATAAAGAATTAGCTCCATACAAGGATAAAATTGAAGTATTACCGGAGGAACCAAAGTTAGTGAAAAATATTATGTCATACTGAGCGAATGCGGAGTATCCCTTAAATACTGAAAATGAGAAAAAACAAAGCTTAAGGGATTCTTCGTTACTCTCAGAATGACAAAAAAGTATCTACACCAAAAAATTTATCCTTATCCAATCAGGTTGCGATAGTTTTTGTACTTTTTGTCTTACTGTTCAAAAAAGATGAGCTCATTTTTTTAGACTCAAAGAGGATATTTTGAGAGATATTATTGATTATGAAAAAGCTGGTTGAAAAGAAATAGTTTTGACTGGAGTAAATTTGGGTGCTTGGGGATTAAAAAGTACAAATGATTTAAGTGGTTCAAGACTTTCAGAACTTATTAAAAGCATTTTACAAGAAACTAAAATCAGGAGAATCAGAATTAGTTCATTAGGACCTGAATTTGTAGATGACAAGTTATTAAAACTGTTTGAAAACAAGAGAATTTATCCCCATTTTCACTATTCTCTGCAATCAGGATCAGATAATATTCTCAAATCTATGCACAGACATTATGATGGAAAATATATCAAAGATATGTTAGAAAAAACAAAGAAAATAAAAAGAGAAGATTGAGTTTCAGTTAGTATATGAGCTGATCTCATAATTGGTTTTCCTGGAGAAACTGAAGAGAATTTCTTGGATACTTATAATCTAGTAAGAGATTACAATATAACAAAGCTTCATGCATTTACTTTTTCTCCTCACAAATATGGGGAAAATGTACCAGCTTGAAGCTACAAAAATCAAGTAGATGAAAAAATAAAAAAAGATAGATATGATAGAATTTCAAAATTGGGAGAAAATATAAGAAATGAGTTTATAGATTCTCAAAAAGGTAGGTCTTTTGAAGTGCTTATAGAATCTGTTAAAAATGGTAAGTTCAAAGGTTGGACAGAAAATTATATAGAAGTCACAAATGATAATTTTGAGGTGATTTCAGGGGTAGTTAAGAGGAATGAGATTGTCGTAGGGAAGTTGAAATAAAAAAATAGGATAATAATTATCCTATTTTTTTATTTTTAGTATCTTAATACTTCTGTAATAATTCTATTCTTTCTTCGATTGGAGGATGAGTAGACATCATAGTGCTTATAAAACTGAAAAAACTTTTTTGAGTACTTTTTGGAGAATGAATAAACATAGATGCAATTGTTGAATTTTTTCAGTCAATGTATTCTATTTGTGCATCTGTGGAGATTTTTTGTAGAGCACTAATCATAGAATCTTTGTCTTTTGTAAGTTCTACACTTCAAGCATCAGCTAGAAATTCTTTTTTCCTTGAAATAGCAAGGTTTATAAGTGGTAATAAAATCAAAGAAAGTAAGTATAAAACTAATCCTAAAATAGGTAAGGGATTTTTCTCTCATCTAGTTCTCATCAACATATATCAAATTGTTCAGATAATTCATATAAATACATTTGTGATAACCATAGTTTTTATATCTCAATTCATTATATGAGTCAGTTCGTGTCATGCAACAGCTTCTATTTCTCTTTTATCCAATTTCTCAATTAATCATTTTGAAAATACTATATAAGAGTTTTTAGGACTCCATCAAGTTGCAAAAGCATTCATACTATCATCATCTATTATTCATATTTTTGGGTTAGGTAAACCTCTGCTTATACATAGATTCTCTACTATATTATAGATTTCTGGATTATCTGTTCTTTGTATTTCTCTAGCTCAAGTAAAGTTAAATATAAGCCTTTTTTGTATGCTCACTCATATTATAAGCCATAATAAAATCAAAGGAGAAGCATATAAAATAGTCATTCATGACATATAAAGAGATTCTTCAAAAATTATTCATTCATAAGCTATAGTAAAGAAAGCAAGTAAACACAAAAAAACAAGTAATGGAAGTAAAAATATCAAAAATATTACTCTCAAATTGTTTTGTGTTTTAGATGTTTGTAATCAGACTATTTGCATTGGTTTTTATTTTAAAAATATATAGATTAAAATTCAACTTTTACATTTTCTTTTTCTACTTCATTTGTTATTTCAAATAAATCTTCTCATTTAAAACCAAACATTCCAGCAATTATATTGTTTGGAAATATTTCAATATATGTATTGTATTCTTGAGTAGAACTGTTGAAAAATCTTCTTGAAGCTGCTATTTTATTTTCTATATCAGATAATTCACTTTGTAATTGTAGAAAACTTGTATTGGCTTTCAAATCAGGATAACTTTCAGCAACAGCAAAAATAGATTTCAAAGCTCAAGAAAGCATGTTATCAGCTTGTATTTTACCATCTATATTATCTCAAGCATTTAAGAAACTAGTTCTAGCTTCTGTTACTTTTTCTAAAGTATCTTTTTCATGTGTCATATATCATTTTACTGCACTAATCAAATTAGGAACTAGATCAAATCTAAGTTTTAATTGTACATCGATATCAGCAAAAGATTGTTTTCTGATATTTTTAAGAGTAACTATACCATTGTATTTTGAAATAATTATAATAACAGCAAGAGCAAGTACTCCAAGAAGTATATATGTTCCAGTCATAATAAATTAGTAAGAAATTAAATTGTATTTTAATTATATACATTATTATTATAAAAAGCAAAAATAATGGTGTTATTTTTGCTTTTTATATTGTCATTCTCGGGCTTGACCCGGGAATCTACTTTATATTGTACTAAATTGCTTTTGGTCTATGTTGTCATTCTGAATATAACGAAGAATCCCTTTGTATTTATATTGTCATCCTTAACTTGTTTCAGGATCTATAATACATTATTATTTAGTAAATCAACTCAATTACTTCTTACTTTTGGTTCCAAAAGTAAGCAAAAGAATTTAAGGGATTTCATCCCCTTAAAAATCCCTGAATCGTTGCTCGGGTTTATGTTCATATCACAGAGCAAATTTAATGTGAAAGAATAGTTTTGCCTTTCAATTGACCACTTAGTGAAGATAAGGAAAATAAACTTTTTTTATTTTGAAGTATTTGATTTTGGGATAGAATTGTATAGATTGGATATTTTGAGTTTTTGTTAATAGGGAAATAAGAGTTTTATAAGGTAATATTAGAAAAAATGAACAATGATTTTTTTAAAGAAGAGTTATTAGAATTAAGTTTAATGTGAAAAGAAGAATGGATACAACTTTTATTTTTAAATGACAGTTTAGAAGATAATAAAAGTTATTATTCAGCTATTATTGATAATAATAAAATAGAATCAATAATGAATAATTATTCTTGGGATATTCAGTTTTGATATTGAAAACCGTGATTTATTTTTTATTGAGATGGAAAAGCCGAATATAAGTGAATTTGAAATGATTGAATTGATTACTTAGTATTTTATAGAATTTGGAGCTGAAAAGAGGATAGAATTTTTGAAATTTCTCAAGAATTTATTTTATTTTATGATTTATACTATACAGGAGCTTCATACATAAAAATTAATGATGATTGAGAAGAAGAAATTATTATTAAGATATCAAATAATAAAGTTGAGGCAAAACTAAAATATATAAAAGAATTTTTAACTATAAAAAACAAAAAATTGGTAATATATTTTGACTTAACTAGATTTTTTAAGTAAAGCCAAGAAAAATATTTTGATAAAGAGAATAAACTAGAAGATACTTTTTATAAATTGTTACTGTGAAAATCTGATTTTTGAAAAAATAAAGCATATTCTAGACTATTTTGAAAAAAAATTATAAATTGAAAAGTTGATTTTAAACCAAGTATTTATGAAGAAAAAGAATATGAGACTTTTTATATATGAGTAGATAGTGATTGAGAAGATAAATATTATACTTGTAATCCAGATAATTTATCTAATTATTTTTGAAATAATAAAGAGGCTCCAAATTTTTTAACTCCAATAATTTTTAAAAAAGAAGTTTTAAATAAATATTTTTCTAATCCTAAAAAATATACAATATCAGATTCTACAATTTCTATGCATTGATTTTGGAGCTTAACGATAGATAATAATCTTTGAGATAAGATAGCTGTATTTTTATGAGATTTATGAAAAGATTTATCGTTTAAGGAACAAAAATATTGGAAAAATTTTGAAATTAAAGAAAAATGAAAAATTAGTAATACACATTATAAAAGAAGTATACAATGAGAATTTTGTGACCCTGAAGAACCTGATTTATTTTTTAAAAATAAATATATTTGATTTAATAAGGATTGGGAAAAAAAATTCTGATGGTTATTTTTCAATGAATTAAATATAAGTGATAACCATATTTTTAAAAGTTTACATTGATTAACTTCAAATGATAATCAAAAAGAATTTGATGAACAGGTTTTATTTTTAACTAAAATTTTTATTGATTATATAAATGAAAAAGAAATTTATAAAGAAGTTATTGATGAACTTAAAGACGATAATCAACAATGAATTTCAAAGCTCGAAAATTTTTTAATTTCAAAATGATTTAATAATGTAAAACTTATAAAATATTTTAGAGATTTACAATTTCTAAGATCTAAATGTTCAGCTCATAAAAAAGGAAGAAATTATAAAAAAGCTTTAGAAAATTTTTCTGAATGAAAATTGAATTTAAAAGATACTTTTGATGAAATATTAATCAGAGCAGTTATATCTTTAAATACACTAGAAAATAGATTTTTAAAAATAATTTAAGTTGACACATATATTTTTTATTACATTTCTTTTCAAAAAATCTCCCAGAAATATGGGGTCTTAGGGGGTGAGATTCTAGTGATTACCCACAGAAACCACCAGAACTCAAATTCTGAAATTCGAAGCCCCCTAAATCTTTTGCTTACTTTTGGATTCAAAAGTAAAACTAAATTGTTTTATTAAACTAAAATGTATTAAAGATCCTGAAAACTTGCTTCAGGATGCTCGCGAAGACAGTCCTTTTAGGACATTTTTTTATTATTCAAAAGTAAAATTACTTATTTTTTCCTAACATGATCCTGATACAACTTTTTAATATAATCAACTTTCTGTTTTTTTGCTAAATCTTCTCTTTCAATATCTAATAATAAGATATTTCAAGTTTTTAAATCAAAAAAATCAGCAAATAAATCAAAATCTTTTAGTAAACTTTTTACAAGTAGATCTAATAAATCGTTAGGTATTTTCTGTAGAGTCATTATTTTTATTAGTCTTTTTCTTATACTTTCTCTATTTATTTCTGGATTATGAAGTTCAATAAAATTACTTAATGTCGAGGGAACTCATCAATTTGGTGTATTTGATATATTTTGATAATTACTATTTTTACTGATGTTTTCTACAACCAATTTTAAAAATAAAATCACCTCTCATTTATTTAGTTTTGATATATGATATTTTAAAATACTATCATAATCTACTTCGATTCATTGTTCTAATCTATAAATAAAATCTTTGTTACTTATTTCTCAAGATTTAAGTTCAAAAATATCATTTATTAAATCAAGATTTTCTAATAATTTGTTTATTAATAAATCCAATGTATGTCAACTTAATGCTCTTTTTTCAGTTAAAGTATCAAATAATCTTCTTTTAATTGTTATTTTATCAACTCAAACAGGGGATATAAAATCAGTCAATTTTTGTGCAATATCTCATCTAGGCTTATTTACTATATCGTTGTATTTCTCTGAGTAAAATATTTTTTCATATAATAATTTTAAAAATAACTTTTGCTTGGGTATAGGTAGATTTGCAATATAATATTTTAATATATCTCTATTATTTATTTCTATATTGAGTATTCCATCTAATTTATCTTTTTTAGTAAATATCTTATCCAATAAAACTGACAAAATATCATTTCAAATAGGACTAATTGAATATGTTAATTTTTTTAATGCTTTAATAAGTCTTTTTTCTCACAGTCAAAAAAATCTATCAAGAGTAACAACTATATCTTCTTGTCATATTCAAAACCCAGTTGCTAAATCATCAAAAAATACTATTTGTTTTTTTCTTTTTTCTTCTGTATTTCCTTCCATTAAATCATCCAGTAAAGATTCTTGACTTGCAATATCTAAAATATCTGTACCCAATATTTGCTTTAAATTTTCTCTAGTAATTGCCCTATTTCAATTTAATAGTTTTGAAAGAGAATCTCTAAGTTTTTGATCTTTTAATATTAAAACTCTCTGTAAAGTGTCGTAGGTTTGCTCTTTTTTTCTTCAAATAGTATTTGCTAAAAAATGAAAAAAATTGGTTTGTAGCTCTATCCTAGAGTTATTTTCTCAATTTAAGAGCTTTATTTTTATCTTATCTTTTTGTATTTCTGATTTAACTTTTTGATCAACATCAATTAAATTAGGATTTATTTTTGGAACAAACCCCAATAAATTACTTATATTTTCTTTTACTAAATATAATTGTTGAGTCAATCAACTTTCTTGTGGAAAATTGTTGTGTGTTGTAGTTTCAAATTCTTCAAGCATATTATTTGTAATAAATATCTAGTTAAATTTTAACATAATTTAATTGAAAAAACAAGTTCAGAGAAGTATAACTTTCTATTTATATATTTACATTGAAAATAATATAAACATAGTTTAATAAATTCTTCGTGGAACATTTTCTATAATACTCTTTATTATTTTATAATATTCCTTATAATCATCTAAATTTTTAATCTCCCACCCAATGAAACTCAAAAAAAATGTACTTCTTTTTTATGCAATAAATTTCTTTCAGGCTTGTGTATTTGCTATACCAATTCGGTATTTCTTTTTTATGAATTATCTACATTTTTGAATAGGGGATGCAATACTTATAAGAACAATATCTTGATTATTTGAATTAATTTTTGAAGTCTCATCTGGTTGATGGGCAGATAGATATGGTAGGAAAAAAGTATTTCTTTTGGGATTATTTTCTTTAGCATTTTGATTTTCATTTTATTTATACTCACAAGAGTTTTATTTATTCCTTTTCTCTGCTATGTTTATCTGATTATGATATTCATTAACTTCTGGAAATCTGGAAGCTTTGATACACGATAATTTAGAAGAAGATTGAAAATGAGCTGAATATGATAAAATTCAATCAAATCAATATATTTTTATGTATCTATGAAGAGCAATATCATCACTTATTGCAGGGTATTTATTTTTCTTTGGAGCTTTATTACCTTATATTGCTACAATTGTTTGTATTGTAATTGCAACGATTTTTGCACTATTACTTCACTCTCCAAAACAAGAATTATCACTTGAATCAAGTGATTTTAATCATATCAAAAAAGCTTTAGTATTTCTATATGCTAGAAAAAATCTAGTTCTAGTTATATTTTTCCTCGGGTTTATTATTTCCTGATTTTGAAATGTTTATTGGTTTACATATCAACCTTATCTAGAAAAAATATGAATAAATATAAAAGATATATGAATTATTTATTTTTTTATTTCACTATTTTCAGCACTCTGAAGTTACCTAATTAAACATATTAAAATAAAAGTTGAAACTTCTTCTATACTGAAATATATGCTTTTTTGATTATTTTTGATTGCATTAATGTTTTATTATTTTGATAATATATTATGAGTAATTCCAATTATGCTTTTATCTATTTTATTTGGCTTTGTAATGGTTGTTTGAAATACTTATCTTATACAAGTTTCTCCAAAAACTCATAAATCAACTATGCTATCAATTTTTGCTCTTTCGGTTTCTTTATGATATTTTGTATTATGAACTATTGCTGGTTATATAGCTCAAGCATTTTCCATAGAAGTTTTATATACTATACTACCTTTTATATTATTTTCATTTTTTATTTTATTTATATTTTTTTCAAGAAAAATCAAAATTTAAATTTCACTTTAAGAAGTGATATGGTACTTAGTTGGTTGAAGCTCAGTTAATTTAGGAAATTAACATAATAAAAAAGGATTTTTAAAATCCTTTTTTTTATTATTAATGTAGTTCAAGTTCCTTAATTCTTGCTGTATAGGCAACTATTTCATCATTAATATGTCATAATCTTCAACTTGCAAGATTTCAAAGAGCTCATTTTCATCAAGTTGCTATCAAATCATTATTATATGTAGATTTTAATTGCTCTAAAATAATTATTGCTTCTTTTAATTTATTTATATCATTCCATTCTTTTGGACTTAATGGAAATACAGTTCAATGCCAATCTCAAACTAAATCACCATCTTTTTTTTCTTCATCTGTAAAATGATCTCCATCTCAAGGATGTTTGTAAGAAATCTTTTTATAGTTTTCTTCATTTTTATTATATGTATTGGTAGAAATAGTATTTTTATCAACTTGGATTTCAGATTTCAAACCATCCATTTGGGTTTTCAAAGCCTGTATTTCTGCTAATAGTGCTTCAATTACATCAGGATTATAATTTGTCACTTCATTATGTGAACTTTGGTTTTCCATTGACATATATCAAAAAATTAAAAAAATAAATTATTGTTTTGTTTGTTCAGGTATTGCTCATTCTTTCACTTCCTCTTTTTTTACTTCTTCTATTATTTTTTTTGGAGCAATTTCTATCTCTCACTCTATTTTAAAATCAGTTTGTTTTACTGTATTTTTAGTTTCTTTTACTCTAGTTAATACTTTTGCGAGTTTATTTTTAACAATAATTAAGCTATTAAATATATGAAATACAAAGATTTGTTTGTAAGCGAGTTTTCATCTTATATTTCATATTCCAAAACAAATTGGATATAAAAGTAAGAAAAATATATCATCAAATCATTTATCAAAAAATATCATAATTATGCTAATTATTGTCAAAGAAATTCAGTTTATTATATGAAATCTATATTTTGTATTTAAAGAGAATAAATAAATCAGATTAATAATTGGTATGTAAATAAGAAATTTAGGTAATTTTATTTCTTTTTTAGCTTTTAGTAAAGTTTCTTCTTCTGTAGTTTTAGCTAATTCTTTTGCTTTGTTTGTTGCTAATAAATCTTTAAAAGGAGTAAAATGTGTTTTTGTATAGTTTTTAAAATATTCTGCAAAAGTTTTTAGATATACTTCTAAATCTTCTACCTTGTTTAGGTGATTGATGTAGATAAATATAAAATTGTTTTTTGTTATTGAAATTACTGTGATAAAAACGATAGTAATTATGTAGATAAGTAATAAAAATATTGCCAGAGTTGGGTTAGAATTAATATAAATTAGGGAAATTATTAATGATATAATAAGATTTATGTATAAATTATTTTTAAATACTTTGTTATAAGTTGGATTAGAATTAAGTAGGGAATAATTTGCATAAGATATAAATGGAATGTAAGATAAGAAAAAAGAGAATTTATTTTTTTCATCACCTTCAGTATGTTGATGTAAATCTGCCATTTTTTCAACTTTGCTTATATTTACTATATCAATTATTTTAAAATTTTCTCATTTATGAGCTTTATACATACCTAAAAGTAGTAATCCTAAAAGTCATAAAAATAATACACTAGATAGGTAAGTTGTAATATAATAATTTGATATAAGTCTTATAAAAATTATATAAACCAATGCAAGCATAAGATGTATAAAAAATGCTGTTTTTGTATGACCTCTTACAAAATCATTATTTATATATTTATTTGTCTTGTTAAACAAAAATAAAAATGAAAGAAAAACCATCAAATAAGCTGTTAGTGCATTTGCTTTTATTTTTGAATCTAAGATTGTTTCTTCCATAGGAATAGTTTAAGAGATTAATAGGTTCTATTGAAATCAGTTTTTTTTGTTTCTTCTAAAGCTCCAGTCTCTAAAAAGTCTTTTAATTTGCAAAATCATAATCTATTGGTATTATACCGTATATTGTTTTAAAATGCAAAAAAAACATAATAGTCCAAGGGGTTAAAACTCTAATAATATAATATAATAATTTTTATGAAACTCAAAGAAGTTAAATTTGTGAAATCAGTAGACATAAATAGCAAGGAAGTATTTTTTGATGAAAAACATGAAATAATATTTTTAGGTAGATCAAATGTAGGTAAATCAAGTCTTATGAATGCTATATTTGAAAAAAAAGATTTAGTAAAAACAAGTTCTATGCCAGGTAAAACTAGAACTGCAAATTTATTTTTACTTAATAATAAATATTATTTTACTGATTTACCGGGATATGGATTCGCGAAAATGTGAAAAGAAAAAAAACAAGATTTAGATAATCTTATAAATTGGTATATAGAAGAAAGAAGAGATTATATAAAATCAGCAGTAATTTTGATTGATAGTAAATTAGGTCCTCAAGAAAGTGATATAGAAATGTATAGACACTTACTTGATTTAGAAATGGATATAACTATCGTTGTAACAAAAATAGATAAACTAAATAATAATGATATCAAAAAAGTTAATTTCTTATCTCAAGAAGCCTTTTTCTGACAACCAATAAATTTACTTTCAGCAAAAAGTATGGTTTGAATCAAAGAAATAAAGAATTTATTATTTGAAAAAGTTATAGGGTAAAAAATCACATTAAAATAACCCCGGGGATGAAAAATACCCCGGGGTTTTAGTGTCAGTATTTCTTTTTAAAAATCCTTCATACTCAACTGAATTTTTCACTTTTCATCAATTTTCATAACTCTGACTTTAACTCTGTCTCAGACTTTCACGACATCCATAGGATTTTTTACAAAAGTATCGCTTAATTGAGATATGTGAACTAATCAATCATTTTTTGTTCCGATATCTACAAATGCTCAAAAAGCAACTACATTTCTGATTACTCATTCAAGTACATCTCACTCAGCTATTTCTACGGTCGTATTTCTAGCTTTTGACTGAGTGCTATTCACTCTTTTCTCTTTTCATAAATCGTTATAAGAAGACAGTATAAAAGAAATAGTATCAGAAGTTACTAGAGGGTAAAGTTTTTTCATTTCATCATCAACTTTTACTTTATTATTTCAAATTATATATCTAGCCAGTGCATATTGTTCTGGATGAATATCTGTATTATCAAGTTCTTCTTTACTTTCAGGGACTCTCAAAAATCATATCGCTTGTTCAAAAGCTTTGTCTGATAATACTTTTTTTATTTCAACTCTTGATTTATAAGGTCTCTTGTCATATATCTTTTTGGCTTGTCTTTTATCTATTCCTGAAATATGATTAAGTACATAAATTGAAGCAGTATTTACATTTACTCATACTTCATTTACAGCACTTTCTACTACATATCCAAGTTTTTGTTCTAGCTTTTTTTCTGGCATATCGTGTTGATACATACCAACCCCTATACTTCAAACAGGGATTTTTACAAGTTCAGAAAGAGGATCTATAAATCTCCTTCCTATAGAAATAGTTCATCTGTCTAGACTATCTAATTTTGGAAATTCTTCTTCTGCAATTTTTGATACACTGTAAACTGATGCTCCAGATTCATTAACAATAAAGATATCTCAACCAAATACTTCAGAAATCAAAGCTGAAACTTCTTTTGATCAAGTACCGTTCCCTATAACTACAACTTCTATTTTATATTTTTTAATTACTTCATTTAGTTTCTTTTTTGCTCATTCCAAATCATGTAAATATATCTTGTCAAAAAATACTGGATTTCATAGTTCATTAAGTACACAGATTTTACAACCTACTCTAAATCCAGGATCAACAGAAAGCATTGAATTTACTTTTTCAGGTTTTGTCATAAGTAAAGCTTCTAGATTTGTCTGAAATACTTTTATAGAATCATCTTCTCCAAGTTCATTTAATTCACTTCTAAGTTCATTTTCTACTGATGAAAATAAGTTTTCATATCATCTTTTAAAAGCTTCTTTAAGTTCAGAAATAAAGCTACTAAGTGAAAGTATTTTTGCATATTCGCTTTCCAAATAATCAAAAATCATCTCATCTTTTTCTATTTTTACTGTCAAAATTCACAAGTTTTCTCACCTGTTAAGTGCCAAAATCTGATAAGGTTTAACTAGATTTATTTTGATTGCAAATTCAGCATATATATCAAATTTAGAGATCTGGTCTCTATCTTTTTCATTTAGTTTTTCTAGTGCTTTTTCTCACTTTTTGCTTGATAGAATTACTCAAGCTTCATTCAATGTTTCTATCAAAGTATGTCTCAAATTTGAGTTTGCATTTACTTCTGCTCCAACTATTTCAATGCTTCAATCAATGATTTCTTCTCTAGAATAATCTTTTAATAATTCTTCAGGGATTATTATTTGATTTTGTTTTATACTTTCAGCTACTACTCAAAATCATTTTTCCAAAGCTATCATTGCTTTTGTTTTTTTCTTTGATTTATATGGTTTATAAAGTTCTTCTACTTCTTTCAGAGTTTTCGCATTTACTAGATTATCCATAAGTTCTGGAGTCATTTTCCCAAGTTCTTCAATTCACTTAATTGCAGTTACTTTAGCATTATATAGATTTTCTTGTTTATTTTTAAGTTCTATTATTGCTCTTATATCATTTTCATCCAAGTTTCAAGTTCTCTCTTTTCTATAACGAGAGATAAAAGGCACAGTTGCTCATTCTGCCACAAGTTCAAGTACAGTACTAGTTTGAAATTGTTTTAGATTCAGCTCAGTTGACACGATTTCTACATAATTTGGAGTTTCTAGCATAGTTTTTTGTTATTAAGTATTGTAAAATCTTACAGTTTTATCTAGAAAAGTAAAAGGAAAATTGGAGAAAATAAGTTTTTGATTTTATCTAAAACTAATTAGAGTAAATGATATTCAATAAAATTTATATGAACACACCTCTAAAATCACAAATCCTTACATTTCAATAAACTAATACTCATAAAAAATCCCACAAAAAAACTTGCATTTTATTACATTTTAATATATACTACAGGTAACTTATTTATATTACTTCCAGTATATGAATGAATTATTAAAACTTTATAAAGATAAAAAAACAGTTTTTAACTTTGATGATTTAAAAACGATTTTTGCTATATCAAATAATCAAGTCCTAAAAAACAAGATTCACTACCTAAAAACAAAAAATATATTATCATCACCAACTAGATGAATTTATATATTACAAGATAAAGAATTAAATAAATTTGAACTTGCAAATAAGATATATTCTCCAAGTTATATATCTTTCTTTTCTGCTTTGTATCATCACTCAATAATTTTTCAATACCAAGATGATGTATATCTGGCATACAAAAAAACTGATGAGAAACAGATACTCGACTTTAGTATAAAACTAAAAAACTTAAAAAAAACAATTCTTTTAAATCCTGATTGAATTATAAATAACTGATATTATTCAATTGCTAGTCCTGAAAGAGCATTTTTAGACACGATTTATTTGTTTTGAGATATTCATTTTGACAATATTTCAAACATAAAACTTGAAGAAGTCATAAGATTACTTCCTATATATCACAACAAAGCTCTTGAAAAAAAAGCTAAATCTTATTTTATAAAATAAATTTATGTCTGCAATTATTACAAAACTAGATACAAATAAACACAAATTTATCTTGATGAGTATACTACTTGATATCTCAAAAAATACTATTTTAAAAGAAAGTCTTGTTTTTAAATGAGGAGCGGCTTTGTTTTTACTTTATTCTTTAGATAGATTTTCAACTGATTTAGATTTTGATTTGGTTTGAAAAGTAGATAAAGAAATTGTACTAAAAAAAATATCTGAAATTTTGAAACAATATGGTGAAGTTAAAGATAGCTATATAAAAAGAAATACTATTTTTACTATTTTGTCATATTGAGATTTAGATCACAATATAAAGATAGAAATATCTACAAGATGAGTTTCATGAAAGTTTGAATTCAAAAATTTTATGTGAATAAAACTCAAAGTTCTTGACATAGATTATATAACAGCAAATAAATTTCTTGCATTACTTTCAAGAGATAAACTAGCAAATAGAGATATCTATGATGTATGGTTTATATTGAAAAATAATTTGGATGTAAATAAAAATCATATAGAAGATATATCATGAAAAACTTTTAAAGAGTACATAAGAAGTATGATAATTTTTTTGGAAAAGCTATGAGATAGATATAATATACTTGATTGACTTTGAACTATTCTTGATAATAAACAAAAGACATTTGTAAAAAACAATTTAATCCAAGAAACTATATTTTTACTTAATAGTTATTTGTAAATATAAACTATGAATACAGAACTAAAATCACAAATCCTCACTTTTCTCCAAACTATCCCAAAAGAAAAAGTCTCCACTTACAAACTTATTTGAGATAGGTTTTGAGTTCATCCTAGAGCTGTTGCTTCTGTTATGAGATGTAACAAAGACCCACTAACTTATTCGTGTTATAAAGTAGTTACACACTCTTGAAAAATAAGCTGATACAACACAAAAAGATGAGTAGAAGAAAAGATAGAAAAACTTGAAAAAGATGGAATTGAGATTATAAATGGGAAAGTCGATAAAAAATATTTTTATATATAGATATTATGTTTAAAAAATCAAGTAATTACTGGGATAATAAATGGAAAACTGCACTTTTTCTTGAAGAAAGTGATATCGCTCGAGATGTTTTTGAATTTTTATGAGAAAAAAGATGAAGTTTATTGGATTTATGATCTTGAAATTGAAGAGATAGTTTATTTTTTGCTTCATCTTGATTTGAAGTTGAATCGTTTGATTTCTCTACAATAGCATTAGAAAAATTAGAAGAATTTGCATGAGAAAAAGAACTAAATTTAGAGACTATTTTTTGAGAAATAAAAACTTATGATTTTTGAATAGATAAATACGATTATATTTATGCTTGTAATTCTCTACATTATTTTTCTAATAAAGAAACAAAAGAAATCATTGAAAAATTGAAAAAATCTCTAAAAAAATGATGATATATATTTATAAGAGTAAAATCAATAAATGATATAGATTTTTGAAAATGAATTAAATTAGAAGATAATTATTATGAAGTTTGAGATGAATTAAAACACTTTTTTGATATGGATTATATGAAATCATTGTTTTTAGATTTTGAGATTATTAAATTAAATGAAACAAAAAGAAAACATTTAGTGTGGGATTTTACAGAAATTGATACTTATTTTATAGATTTATTTGCTAAAAAATTATAATTATGAGAATTTCTCGGGTTGATAATCTAAAATGAATCGGGATATTACTTATCATCTTAGGACACTGTAGTTTTCCTCATGATAATTTACTTACAAGATATCTTTTTTCCTTTCATGTGGCTTTATTTTTTATTTTGTCTTGATTTTTATTTGATGAAGAAAAATACAATAATTTCACAAAATTTATAAAAAGTAAATTTTTTAGACTCATAATACCTTTTTTTGCTTTTAATATAATTCATTTTGCTATAAATAAATTTTTTTGAGAATTTAGTGGAACTAGAATAACTGATTTTTCTGTTTGAGTATTGTATGGGGATTATCTAGGTGATAATTGAGGGATTTTTAATAATACTTGATGATTCAATATCTGAAATATTTCAACTTGGTTTTTGACTGCTTTATTTTTTACTAGTATTTATTATTTTTTTTTAAATAAAATGGTAAAATCAAAAATCTTAAAAATAATAATAGTTTTTTTGCTATCTTTAATTGTTTATTTTGAGAGTAAAATTACAAACTTTAGACTTCCATGGGGAATAGAAATCTCTTTTATGATGCTTCTTTTTTATACTTTTTGAAATATTTTTAAGAAAAAAATAAAAGATTTTGCTGAAAAAGTAGATTTTAGGTATTTAGGATTAATTATATTAATTTTATTGTTTCATTTACCTTTTTTAAATCATACAAATATTTCCATTAATAATTATTGAAACTATTTTTTATTTCTAAGTAATGCTTTGCTTTGATTTATTACTTTTTTAATTATTTCAAAACTTATATGAGAAAACAGTATTTTATCTTTTTTCTGAAAAAATTCTATAATTATATTGTGATTTGAATGGATAAAAATCCCACTTGAACAGCATTTTTTATCATTAGTTAATTTTGAAGTTCCATATTTATTTTGATTTACTCAATTTTTTATAACAGTAATTTTACTTATTCCAATTATCTACATTGTAAATAACTTTTTTCCTTTTATTTTAGGTATTTGATACAAACATAGTATTTTAAAAAAATATAAGTTGAAAAATCTTTAAAATAATTATCATAGATTTATAGATTATAATTTTTATAAAAATGCCAAGAATAAAATCAGATAGAGAACTAGAACAAATTCAAGCAAAAGTATGATATGGCAAAGAAACACTAAAAGTTTTTATAGCAGATATCATACCGACTTGTTGTGCTAGAGAAAATATGGAAGATAGAATAGTAGAACTAGAAAATCTAGTAAATACTTACTGATGACTAGTAGTAATAAAACATATTCAAAAAAGAGGAATTCCTGATTATAATACTTATATAGGAAGTTGAAAACTAGATGAGATAATAGAAGAAATGAAAACTGAGTGAGCAAATTTACTTATATTTTGAAATATACTTAAACCTCATCAGATTCACAAAGTAAATGAAAAATTGAGAGCTATTTGAGCAAAAGCTTGGGATAGAGTAGATCTAATCTTAAAAATCTTTGAAAAAAATGCTAAAACAACAGAAAGTAGACTACAAATAGAGTTAGCTTCAATAAAACATATGTGACCTCGTCTATTTGGTATGGGGATGGAATTATCAAGACAATGAGGTTGAAGTAAGTTGGCAAGATGAAAATGAGAAACAAATACAGAGATAATGAAAAGACATCTAAGAAGTATGGAAGATAATATAAAAAAAGAACTTGAAAAATATGCACATGTAAGAGAAGAACACAGAAAATGAAGAAAGAAAAAATGATTTTTTACAGTTGGAATTGTAGGTTACACAAATGCCGGAAAATCAAGTTTATTAAATGCTTTAACTGGTAAATGAGTTTTATCAGAAGATAAACTTTTTGCCACACTTGGGACATCTGTAGGGAAGTTGTGGATAGAGTCTAATCAAAAAACAGCTAATCAAGAACTAGAGTATATTAAATGAACTGAAATACTTCTAAATGACACTATCTGATTCATAAGGGATTTGCCACCTGATCTTATAAAAGCATTTGCTTCAACACTTGAGGATAGTATAGAATCGGATTTACTTTTACACATAGTTGATGCGAGTGATAAAAAGATAGACGAGAAAATTAAAGTAGTTGATGATATATTGGATTCTATAAAAGCTATTCAACCAAAACTTTATGTGTTTAACAAGATTGATTTGTTGTCTATTGCAGAGTTGAAGGATTTAAAAAAGAGATTTAAGAGTATTAAACCTATTTTTGTAAGTAGTTATGAGAATTTGGGGCTTGATAAGTTGAAGAAGGAGATAGTGAAGAAAATAGGAAAATAATTTTACTTAATTGTCATTGCGAAGTACGAAGCAATCCACATTGTCATTCTGAATTTATTTCAGAATCTATTAAAATAGTTAAATCTTTTTTAAAACAATTTAATTACTCTTTACTTTTGATTCCAAAAGTAACAAAAGAATTTAAGGGATTTCATCCCCTTAAAAATCCCTGAAGTGTTTCCTGGATTTAAGTTCATATCACAAAGCATATTTAAAATCTAAGAATAGTTTTATCTTTCAACTGACCACTTAGTGAAATGTAAGGAAAAATATTTTGTCATCCTGAATGTAATGAAGGATCCCTTTAACTTTAATGAATAAACAAAACATTGCTTAAGGGATTCTTCGTAAAAACTCAGAATGACAAAATTTCTAAAAACTTACAGAAATATGGGGTATTAGGGGGTGAGATTCTAGTGATTACACACAGAAAGCACAAAACTCAAATTCTGAATTTCGAAACCCCCTAAATCTTTTGCTACTTTTGGATTCAAAAGTAAGACAAAAAGAATCCTTTCAAATTTTATTTTAAATAAAAATTATAATTTACATTCTAACCATTTTTTATGAAAAAACTCATACTAATTCGTCATGCAAAATCCGATTGGCATAATATAAATCTTACAGATTTTGAAAGATCTCTATCACAAAGATGAATAAAAGAAATTAAATTTGTTTCAAAAATTCTTAAAGAACTTGAGTTAAAAACTGATTTGATTCTATGTAGTAGTGCTACAAGAACTAGAGAGACATTAGAATGAATTTGGGAAGAATTAGATGCAGATAATGAAAAAATAGAGTATGTAAAATGAATTTATGATAATCATATGGCTCCAAGTATGAATTATTATCTAGAATTTTTATGAAATATAAATGATAAAAATACTACAGTTGTTATGATTTGACACAACACTTTTATAACAAAATTATTAAGACAAATCACATGAAATGAATACATTTCTATGGAAACTCTAGGTGTTGCAATTTTGGATTTTGATATGAATAAATGGGAGGAAGTAAAAAATAATAAATGAAATTTGGTATTTTTTATGAATCCAAAGAATTTTATGAGATAATTATAAATACTTGAAGTTTTAATATATGAACTTTGACTTGAACTGGGCTTAATTTTTCTAGTAATGAAATCACTGTAACAATAAAAACAGTTTGAGCTTCTTTTGAACTTCAAATGTAAAAAAATACAGATTTAACAACTTGAGCATGATCTATAATTATTGATTGGAATTGAAGTTCCGGAGTTTTATATGATAAAGATCCATACACTTTTCCCATAAAAATAGGTGCTTTAATAGATTTATAACAAGCCGTAGGAACATATAATATAAAGCTATTTCTGGGTATTAGAAATATTAGAATTTTTAATCAATAAAATTTGCTAAAATAACTCTTATATATAGAATGTAAGAGTTATTTTTTAAAATAAAAAACCATGAAAAAGGTAATTATGTTAATAATTTTTTCTTTTTTGTTATGTAATATGCCTTTTGTTTCTGCAGAAGAAACTTGTAATGAAAAAATAATTGAAAATACATCAAGTTCGGTATGGTTTCCAGATCAAGAAAGTTTTGCTTTTAAAGCTGAAAAAGATTGGAAATGGGTTGTAGTAAAAGATGAAATAGTAGGTGATAATCTTGGTGATTTAAATGGTGCTTCGGCTCTTCCAGATTTAGTAAGTTTTGCATTTAAAATAGAAGATTGAAAATGGATTATTTTAAATGATTGAAATTTGGTTATAGAAAAAAATAATAAAGTAATTAATACATATACAAGCCTTTATTATCCTATATTTTCACCAGATTTTAGTAGTGTTACTTTTAGTCAAATAGAAAAAGATTGAAAACGGATTATTGTAAAAGATTGAATAGAAATAAATAAATATGACACCCAATATAATCCATTATATTCACCAGATTGAAAAAGTTTTGTATACAAAGCATATAAAGATTGAAAACGGATTATTGTAAAAGATTGAATAGAAAGTAAAAAATATGATAATGTATACAATCCTCACTTTTCACCAGATTGAAAAAGCTTTGTTTTTACTGGGGAAAAAGATTGAAAAATGATTATTGTGAAAGACAATGTAGAAATTGATATGTATGATGAACAAAATTCACCACTATATTCTCCAGATTCTAAAAGTTTTGCATTTATTGCGAAAAAAAATTGAGAAATGTTTATTGTGAAAGACGGTGTTGAAAGTAGTAAATATGAATATGTTGATTCTCCACTATATTCACCAGACTCTAGAAGTTTTGCTTTTACTGCATCAAAAGATTGAAAACGGCTTGTTGTAAAAGATTGAATTGAAAATTGAAAATATTATGAAACATCTTTTCCAACATATTCATCAGATTGAAAAAGTTTTTTTTATATTGCACAAAATCTTCCTTTTATTTCAGAAGATAATTATATTAAATCAGTTATAGTAAAAGATTGAGTTGAGATTGGTGAAAAATATGATAGTATATATTTTTATAAATTTTCACCAGATTGAAAAAGTTTTGTTTTATGAGTATCTAATAATTGAAAATCATATATAGTAAAAGATTGAATAGAAGGCAATAAATACGATGATATAAATAATTTTAGATTTTCACCAGATTGAAAAAGTTATGCATTTATTGCAAAACAAGATTGAAAACGGCTTGTTGTAAAAGATTGAGTTGAAAGTAATAAATATGATTATGTATATAATCCTCAATTTTCACCTGATTGAAAAAGCCTTGTTTTTTCTGCAAAAAAAGATTGAAAAATGATTATTGTAAAAAATGGTGTAGAAATTGATAAATATGATAATATTCTATTTTACAAATTTTCTCCAGATTGAAAAAACTTTGTTTTTGAAGCATTAAAAGATTGAGATTCGGTTTTAATAGAGCAAACTTGTTTAGAAGAAAATAAAATCATAACAAAAAAAACAAACGAATCTTTATTGTGAAATATACCTTCAGCTTCTATAGAAAAAATATGTAAAAAGGAATTAATTGAAAATGCTTCACATCCAGTTTTTTCACCTGATTGAAAGATTTTTTCTTATGTTTCTTTTACAGAAGGTAATATGTTAATAAATATTGATTGAAAAGAATTAAAAAAGTATAAGGCAGTTTTTGGTTTAAAATATTCATCTGACTGAAAAAGTTTTTTTTACCAAGCAATAATTGATGATATAAAATGGATAATTGTAAAAGATTGAGTTGAAATTAATAAATATAATAATGTCCGGACCCCAACATATTCTCCCGTATGAAATGGTTTTGCATATATTGCTGAAAATGACAATAAATATTTTGTAATAAAAGATTGAGTTGAGAGTAATAAGTATTATTATATATATAACCAAATTTCATGAATTCCTACTGTTGCTGTTGCTAGTCCTCCCGATTCAGATTGAGGTAATTCTGAAAATCATTATGAAAATAATGAGTATAATTATTTAAATTACCCAACATATTCACCTGACTGAAAAAGTTTTTCTTTTGTAGTAGCAAAAGAAGATGGTAATGTTTTTATTGTAAAAGACTGAATAGAGATTAGTAAGTATGAATCTTCGAAATATCCAACATATTCACCTGACTCAAAAAGTTTTGCATACATGGCTTTGAAAGATGATAAATGGATTATAGTAAAAGATTGAGTTGAAATTGATAAATATGATGAAGTAGATTTTCCAACCTACTCTCCTGATTCAAAGAGTTTTACATATTTAGCTTTAAAAGATGATAAAAAATTTTTTGTAAAAGATTGAGTAGAAATTTGAAAAGAATATGATGATGTTATGCTTCCAATATATTCACCTGATTGAAAAAGTTTTGCATATATGGCTGTAAAAGATGATAAATGGATTATAGTAAAAGATTGAATTGAATATTGAAAATATTTAGAATCATCTTCCCCTAAATATTCTCCAGATTGAAAAAGTTTTATATATTTAGCAATTAAAAATGGTAAACAAATTTTTATAAAAGACTGAGTAGAATATGATAAGTATGATGTTTCTTATAGCCCTATATTTTCACCGGATTCAAAAACTTTTGTATATGAAGCAAAACAAAATTGAAAATATTTATTATTCAAGGATTGATTTGAATCTGAAATGTATGATAATATTTATAATATTAAATTTTCTCCGGATTCAAAAATTGTTTTTTTTGATACAATAAAAGATAGTAAAAATTATATGGTAAAATTAAATTGTTTCTGAGATAATAATAAAGTTAAAATAAAAAATTATACTAAACAGCTAATTCTCTCAAAAACTAAACTTAATAAAACCTCAAAATGAAAAAATTATATAAAACAAGTTGATTTAATTATTACTAAATTTGAAAATACTAAATTAGAAAAATTATATAATAAAATTCAGAAAATAGAGAATCGTTGAAAATACAAGGATTTACTTGATTACCTAGAAGCAAGCATCTGAGTAAAATTAAGAAAATAATATTGATTTAATAATCTTGGTATAAAGCCATTTAGAAAAGAAAAATTATTATTATAGTCTAGATAGGATTTTTTTGCATAAAAATTTGCTTTTTAATCTAATTTTCATATACTTCCTTAGCACAAAAATTGTGCAGATTTTTTGTATTGGAATATAATCTATATGGTGCCTGTAGTTCAGTAGGGCAGAACGCTAGGGTTGTGCACTCTGGAGGTGCCGACAGAAACTAATACAAAATTGATAACATCTATATGGTGCCTGTAGTTCAGTTGGTTAGAACGCCAGATTGTGACTCTGGAGGTCGAGGGTTCGAGACCCTTCGGGCACCCCATTAAAACAAAATCTTTTAAAGGTTTTAAAGTGAAATTTTTCAATAAAATTTTACTTCCTAACTTTTAAAAAGAAATTCTCGTATCTTAGAAAAAGCTATACAAAAGCCTTGTAAAAATGTTTCTATAAGATTAGTAAGAATTTCACTATTTTATTTTTTAATCTTAAGTCCTATTATGGCAAAAAATACAGATTTAACTCTATTTGAAGAGTTACTAAAAGAGTCCCCTGAGATAAAATATCCTCGTGAATGAGAGGTTATAACAGGTAATATAATAAAAGTTGAAAAGAAAAATATACTTGTTAACATAAATAATCAATTTACTTGATTGGTTGTAAATAAAGAACTTTGAAACACTATTGATTTAAATTCTCTAAATGAATGAAATGCTATAGAAGTTATGGTTTTATGAGATAGTATAGAAAAATGATTATTGATTTTATCTCTAAAAAGAGCAAATCAAATTAAAAGTCTTTCTAATTTATGAAAATATTTCAGTTCTTGAGAAGTTATTACAGTTAGACCAACTGAAGCTAATAAATGAGGTTTACTTGTTGATATAGATGGTTTAAAATGATTTATTCCTGTATCTCAACTTACTCCAATTCATTATCCAAGAGTTGAATGAGCGAATCAAGAAAAAATCTTGGCTCATCTAAATGCTCTTGTATGACAAGAATTTAAAGTAAAAGTTATAAATGTAGCAGATGAAGGTAAAAAAATTATTTTCTCTGAAAAAGCTGCTATATCTGAAAAGAGAAATACAGCATTGTTATGATTAAAAGAGTGAGATATAGTTGAATGAACTGTAAGTTGAATTTTAACTTATTGATTATTTGTTACATTTGATTGATTAGAATGATTAGTTCATGTATCTGAAATAGATTGGGGGCATGTTAACAATCCTTCTAAATTTGCAAAAGTTTGACAAAAAGTTAAAGTTAAAATTATAGGTCTTGATAGTGAGAAAATTTCTTTATCTATAAAGAGATTAAGAGAAAATCCTTGGGATGTACTTGCTAAAAAATATAAAATTTGAGATACAATTAAAGCACCTATTTCTAGAATTTCTCAATTTTGAGCATTTATAGAACTTGATGGATGAATCCAATGACTTATACATCTTTCTGAGATTTCTAATTGAGTTGTAAAAGATATAAAAGAACATATAAAAGTATGACAAGAAGTTGATGTAAAAATAATAAATTTTGATCCAACACAAAAAAGAATAGGTTTATCTATCAAAGCTTTGTCTGAAGATACAAATTCTGAAGCTAAACCTAAGAAAAAGAAAGAAGAAAAATCTACTGAGGAAATGAAAGTAGAAGAAAAAAAAGAAGAAGTAAAACCTAAAAAAACAATAAAAAAAGAAGAAACTGAAGTTAAAGAAAAAGTTGAAATTAAAGAAGAAGTAAAAGAGGATAGTAAATAAAAATAGATAATTTTGGGAATCAGATAAATAATTTATTTGAACAAAATTATTTCAAAAGGTATTTTACCTGTTTATAATATAATAATAATAAAAATGGAAAAAGAAGTATTGAAATCTATGTTTGATAATTTATTACATATTGGTAATAAGACAAATTTTTGGAATCCAAAAATGAAAAGATATATTTATTGAGATTCTAATTGAGTTCATATATTTAATCTAGTTAAAACAGTTGAAAAAATAGAAGAAGTTAAAGAGAGATTATCAGAAATTACAAAAAGTGGTAAAAAAATCCTTTTTGTTACTACAAAAATTCAAGGTAAAGATGCTTTCCAAAAATTGGCTACAGAGACAAATAATTTTTATGTTTCTGAAAAATGGATTCCAGGACTTTTAACAAATTTTAAAACTATAAAAGCTAGAATTGCAACATACTTAAAAATTCTTAAAGAACAAGAAATGTGAGAATTTGAGACACTTACAAAAAAAGAACAAGCTGCAAGATTACTTGAACTTGGAAAATTAGATAAAGCATATGGATGATTAAAAGAAATGAAAAGACTACCAGATTTAATATTTATTGTTGATTGAGTTTATGAATGACAAGCAGTAAAAGAAGCTAATACTTTAGGAATAGAAAGTATTGCAATACTAAATACAAATTGAGATGACTTAATCGTTACAAATTGTATTCCTGCTAATACAAATTCTCCAAAATCTATTTGATATATAGCTGACGAAATTAAATCTTCTATTTTTATGACAACTCCAGGGAGTATATCAAAAGGAAATGTTATAAAAAAAATCGAAGATAATAAATCATCTTTTGGTAGTAAAACTTTTACAAAAATAGAAAAAAAAGAAGAAATTAAAACTGAAAAAATACAAGAAGTTGAAATAAAAGAAGAAGTAAAAATTAAAAAAACACAAGAAGTTGAAACAAAAGAAGAAGTAAAAACTGAAAAAACACAAAAAGTTGAAGCAAAAGAAGAAGTAAAAACTGCTTAAATAAAAATAGATAAGATAAATAAAGGATTAAATAGCAAAAAAATATTTTGTTGTTTACTTCGCTTTACAATTTTATCATTTAATAGTTTTTTATGGATTTAAATGAGACATCTCAAAGAGATAATTTTAAAAATGCAATTTGTTATATCCCATTATTAGCTATTGTTTTATATTTTATAGATGAAATTAAAACAGATGCTTATAGAAAAAATATAAAATATTGAATATACTTTTTTATATTGTATGTGATATTATCAGTCATAATTAAATTTTTTCTCTTTTATTGATCGATTTTAGTAATTTTTTTTATTGTTTATATATTTATTAGCTTTTATTTTGGATTTAAAGTTTTTAGATGAGGTGAAATAAGTATTTATTTCATCGACGAATTAGATAAGAAAATTAATGCTTTAGGTAAATAATTTATTTTTTAATTATAAAAATATGGCAATTACAGCAACACAAGTAAAAGAACTTAGAGAAATAACTTGAGTTTGAATGATGGAATGTAAAGATGCTCTTACAATAACTGGATGAGATATGGAGAAAGCTATGGAAGAACTAAGAAAAAAAGGTCTATCTAAAGCTGCAAAAAAAGCAGATAGAGAGACTTCAGAATGATATATAAAAATTGAATATAAAAATAATAAATGTTATGTATTAGCATTGACTTGCGAAACTGATTTCTTGGCAAAATCAGAATGATTCCAAAAATTGGTATCTCGTCTTATGGATATGTTGAAATTAGGAAAATCATTAGAAGAAATGGAACAAACTAAAAATGAATCTGTCTTGGAACTTGGAGAAAATATGATTATAAAAGTAGCTAAAGTAATAGAATGAAATAAAATAGAATCTTATGTTCATTCAAATGGTAAATTAGCTGCAGTTGTAGTTTCAAAAAATCCTGATACAGATAGTGAAAAACTTAGACAAGTTGCTATGCATGTAACAGCTACTAATCCAGAGTTTTTAGCTACTTCTGATATAAGTGTAGAATCTGTAGAAAAAGAAAAAGCTATACAAATGGAAATAATGAAAAATGATCCAAAAATGGTTGGAAAACCAGAAAAAGTACTTGAAAATATATTAATTTGAAAACTTAACAAGTTCAAAGATGATATTTCATTACTTGAACAAGCTTTTGTTATTAACCCAGATTTAAAAGTTAAACAATTTATCTGAGAAGATACATTAGAAGCTTTTTATAGATTCTCAATTTAGTGAATAATTAATAGTGAAAAGTGAAATTTTTTTCATTTTTTCACTGTTTTTTACCTCCATAGTTAATCGGCTATAACGCAGGACTCCAAATCCTGTATGCTAGGTTCGACTCCTAGTGGAGGTGCCATAAAATAATAATAAACCAATAATCCTGAAACTTGTTTTCAGGATTATTAGAATAATTAAATAAATAAGAAAGATAATATATGTCAAACAAAGATTACTACAACATACTTTGAGTAGAAAAAAGCTCAAGTGATGATGAGATAAAAAGAGCATATAGGAAGCTTGCTATGCAGTGCCATCCTGACAGAAATGGATGAGATAAAGAGGCTGAAAATAAATTCAAAGAAATTAATGAAGCATATAGTGTGCTTTCAGATGAAGGCAAAAAAGTTCAATATGATACATATTGAACTGTTTGAAATGGTGGATTTTGATCTGGAGCATGATTTTCAGCAGATTTTGATATATCTGATATTTTTAATTCATTTTTTAACCAAAGTGAATGATTTAGCGGAGGAAGAACAAGAAAAAAACAAACATCATTTAGGTGAGAAGATCTAGAATATATATTAAAAATAGATTTAGAAACTAGTATTTATGGTTGAAAACAAAAGATAAAATTTGAGAGAATGGAATCTTGTAATGATTGTAAATGAGAGGGGTGAAGTGGTAAAAAAACTTGTAGTGATTGTCACTGAACTGGATACGTAAAATATAGACAACAAAGTGTTTTCTGAGTTATAGAACATACTGGAGTTTGTGAAAAATGCGAATGAGCTTGAGAGACTTTGGAACATCTTTGTGGAACTTGTAAATGAAAAAAAAGAACAAAAAAGAGTATAGAAATAGAAGTAAAAATCCCGGCTTGAATAGATAACGGTATGATTATAAAAATGACTTCAGAATGAAACGATGGAATCAATACAAAATCTAAAGGAGATTTATATATAAAATTTAAAGTTGCTTTAGAAGAAAAATGATTAAAAAGAGATGGAGAGGATTTATATTATGACCTTGAACTTGATGTGCTTGAAGCAATTTTATGAACTGATAAAGAAGTAAATATACCAATAATTTGAAAAAGGATAATAAAAATATCTGCTTGAACACAATTTGGAACTGTTATAAAACTTGCTTCTGATTGAGTAAAATTTATTGATAAAGATAATAAGTGAGATTTGTTTGTAAATTTAGATATTAAAATTCCTAAAAAACTTTCTTCTAAAGAAAGAGAATTATATGAAGAAATCGCAAAAGAGAAAAATTTAAAAGTTTCTGGGAAAGGGATTTTTGATAAATTGTTTTAATTAAAAATATTATTTTAATGAAAAAATATTTAAACTCAATCATAATTATTTTATTATTTATACTCTTTAGTTTTTTTAATTCTAAAGAGTATTTTTTGTTTCATAGTGAATGAAAAAAAGATATTTTAAATATAGAAAAAACAAAAGATAAAGTTTCAAATTTTTCTTTTGATAAGATAAGAGAAATAGAAGGTTTAGAAATCTATAAAACTCCTGATAAAAACTTGTTGAAAACCTTGGTAGAAAAAATAAAAAATGCAAAGTCTAGAATTTACATTGAAGCTTATATATTCACAGAAAAAGAGATAAGAACTTCGCTTATTAAAGCTAAAAAATCTTGAGTAGATGTAAAAGTGATAATGGAAAAAAATGTTTATTTAGCGAATAATATAAATAAAAAGACATTTGAAGAATTTGTTAAAAATAACATAGAAGTTATATGGTCTGATTCTAGTGATTATGTTTTAAATCATTCGAAATTTTTTATAATTGATGATGAGTTATTACTTTCAACTTGAAATTTTAGTTATTCGATGTTTACTAAAAATAGAGATTTTATGCTTTTTATAAAAGATAAATTAATTTCAGAAAAAATATTAGCTAATTTTGATTTTGATTATAATAAAGATAAAAAATTTATTTATGATGATAACTTTGTATTATCACCATTTTATTCAAGAGAAAAAATAGAATTTTTATTAAAAAATGCTAAAAAAGAGATTTTGATTTATTTTCCATATTTTAATGATATATGATTGCAATCAATTCTGGAAGATAAATTGAACGAATGACTTGATATAAAGATAATAACAGATAAAAAAAATGAGAAAACAGAGGAATTTAAAAGTATATGATTTAATGTAAAAGTACTTGATAAATATACAGAGCATGCAAAAGTTATAATCATAGATGGGGCTTATGTTTATTTAGGAAGTGTTAATTTTTCCACATCAAGTCTAGATAGAAATAAAGAAACTTGAATTTTATTTACAAATAAGGAGATAATTATAAAAATAAAAAATTTCTTTCAAGAAGATTTTAAATAAAAAATTGAAAAAAAATATAAAAACAATAAAATAGAGATAGTAAAAAATTAAATATGAAAAACTATTTATATAATTTGTAGTTTTTGTATAAGTTATTAACCTATTTATTATGTGACCTAAAATAATTGCCTCTTTTTTATCAGTTTTTGTTATTTTTTTGATTTCTTTTTTGACTTTTTCATCAGGGTCTTGAAAAACTGATTATTATTCTAAATTTAAAATTCCAGAAGAATGAAATTTTAGTATAATTAAAGATGAAAAATGAGATTTTAGAGAGTTTGAATCAGAACAAAAATCACAAATTTTTATGGAGAGATTTAATTATATAGATAAGATTTTTTATAGTAAAAAATGATCATATACAAAAAAACTATCTCCTTATTTAACTTCTTTAAGAATATGAAAATGAAAATATTTTTTCTCATTTTCATATCCTAAAAAATACCAAATTTCTTGATCTGGATTTAATTTAAATTTTGTTTGACCTATTAATTTATATATAAACTCAGAAGATATCAATAAAACAGATATATTTTCTTCTAATAATATGGCTGAATTAATTTTATTAGGATTATTTGATAACAAACCAAAGACAAAAGTCTATATATATCCTCATATGTTATTTACGCTTAACCTAAAATTTAATAATATTTTAGCAAATTCTGATTTATTCAGAATTTATCAATTAAATTGAGATGTTCCATATGTAAACCAAAGTCTTTACACAAGTACATATAATTTAGAAAAAACACCTAATTTAGATAATTATTTTTTTAGAGGGGTTTTAAGTTATTTTAACAGTCAGTATGTGGATAATGCACTTCTTGATTCTCTACTACAAGAAAAATTTGATAATATGACTTATGATTATATAAAAAAGTATTTTGTCATATTTATAAATGATAATAAAAAGATATCTTATTATAAAGATTTGATATATATGAATTTACTAAAAATTAGTATGTCTTCTAAAAATAGTAATGGTATTTTTTCAGAAACCCAAGATTATTTTATAGAACTTAAAAAACTCAGCGAAGATGATTATAATGAGATGTTAAAAATTTTAGTTTATTTTAAAAGTAAGTTTATACTTGATAATATTCCAGAAAATATAGAAAAGGAAATTAAATATGATAAAATTTTAGAATGAGTCTTATGATTTAAAAAATTGGAATGAAATTATATGCTTTATTATATTTTTAATTTATTTGATTTATGAAAAAATGATAATTTTTTCAACTGAATTATTTCATTTTCAGATAGTCTTCTATGATATAATTGATTAAAAATTGAGGAAGATAAGTTACTTTGAAATAGTGATTCTAAGAATATTAAGTTAGGGTATTATGTCTCTTTTTTAGAAAGTATAATCAAAGCTCATTTAATAAGTGATTTTGATAACAAAAAAATAAAAGGAATTATAGAAATATTTAATAAATATTCTTTATTAAGTGTTAATGTATATTGAAATTGAGATATATATACTAAGAAAACTGCAATAGTTCTAAATTTAAATTTACTTAAAGAATTAGCCGAATATGTCAGAAATACTTTCTTTGAGAAAGATTTAAAAAAATGAGTTTTATTAGTGAAAAAACAAAAATTATATATAGATGCAGAAATAATTATGTTACTAGATAAAAGTTATAATAGATTATTTTCTTTTTTTGAAAATAATAAAAGCATTTTTGATGAAAATTTAGAAAAAGATAATTTATATATTAAAGATTATGAGTTTATTTCAATTGATTTTTCAGAATACTTAAGTGCTCTGAAAAATTATGATAGATATAAATCGAACAAAAATGATTTATATAATACTGAAACTTTAATGGGACAAAACGATAAAGTATCTTATACTGTTGATGATATAAGTAATTATTTATCAAATTTTAATTGAGTCGACAAAAATTCTATAAAGGTTAAGACAGATGATGAGGGTATTGTATTTTCTGTAGAACTAAATATAGGATGAAAAGAATTCTCTTTTGATTTATATCCATATGATAATTATAAATTAAATAATATGTATATAGATTGAGAAAAAAAAGGTTATTCATATAAATTGAATTTGATAAAAGAAGAAATGAGTAGACAATTAAGTAGTAATTTAGATCCAGAAGATAAAAAGTCAAATGATTTTAAAGATTTTTTTATAAATACATTTTTACAAATTAAAACTAGTAAACCTGTTGATCCAACTATAGTTCCAGATCCATATGTTCCTGTTATTAAAGAAGATACAGAAACTTTGGTATTTAAAAGAGATCAACTAATTGGTAAAGAATTTTCTATCTTAAAAGGTTTTACAAAAATAGAAATGAATAATATACTAGTTTCAGATACAGATATAAAATTAAAAGATGTTAAAGTATTTTTTACATTTAATGAATGAGATAATAATAATAATATTTATTGAGCATTATTGAATTCTGATTATTCTATAAAAGATCATTATTTTAGCAATATAAAATTGAGGATATATAAAAATGTAGTTGATTGAAATTTAAATATAGAACAATTTGGCTTATGAAATGAAAAATACATTTCTATAATTTGAAATATCTGAATTCGTTCATTTGAGGATTTTACTAAAAATTTATTAACTTATTATAATAATATTGTTTATGTAAATAATATTATTACTGAAAAAGCTTCAAATGTAGAAATCAGTGTAGGGTCATCAAATAAAGTAATAAAATTTAATTTTATTTATAATGGGAAAAAATATGAAATATCTTTATTAAAATCTAGTATTATAAATTTTAAAAGAGACTGAGAAAAAATAATAACAACAACTTTTAATTATACAGATTTACCAAATCGTATAGATTTATTACTTAAATAATTTATTATGAAAAAATGATTATTACCAAAAATAGTAGCTTCTATAGCTTTATTGTGAATACTTATTGGAATTTTATGAACAGCTTTTTTGTATATTCTTTCTCCAAAACAAGAGATTAATACAAAAGATGAAAAAGAAGTAAAATTGACACCTGATCAAATGAAACAATTACAAGAGCTAACTTGAAGTTGATCTGAGAAATAATTAATTCTAACATTTTAACTATGAAATTAAATATAAGAGTAAGTTGACCAGCTTGACTTGGTATGAATTCCACGGCAGATATTGTTGCTGATACTTTTGCATCTCTATGATATGAAGTAATCACAAATATAGAATATCAATCTGTAATCAAATGATGATTAAATCATTTTGATGTAAATATATCTGATACAAATAAAAGTCTATCAAAATATGCTGATATGTTAGTAGTTTTTGATGATAAAAATATAGAAAATAATCTATCTACTTTAAGGAATTGAGCTTTTATTATTTCAAATAAGAAATTTGTTGAAAAAGTACTTGCAAAATGAATTTCATTATCTAAATTTAAAATCCTTGATATAGAGATAAATGATAAATATGACAATACATATTTACTTTGAATACTTTTTAAATTACTTTGATTAAGTGTTGATACAAGTTTTGCTAGCATAGAACATACATTTGCAAAAAAATGACAAGACATAGTAGATAAAAATAAAGGTATTGTAGAAGAAATATATAAAAATTATGATTTAAAAGATGTTAAATCATTTACTTTGTGAAAAGTTTGAGAATCAAAAAAAGTTAGTTTTGGTAATAGTATGATAGCTTACTGAGCAATTGCAAATGGACTTGAATTTTATAGTGCTTATCCTATGACTCCAGCTTCAACTATACTTACAGAAGTTATAAACTCTAAAAAAGTAAATTATCTACAAGCTGAAGACGAGATAGCTGTTATCAATGCAGCACTTTGAGCTTCATTTACTTGACTCAGGGTTATGGTTTGAACTAGTTGAGGATGATTTGCACTAATGACAGAAGCACTTAGCTTTGCTTTGCAAGCTGAAATCCCAATAGTAGCAGTTTTAGCTCAAAGAGCATGACCAAGTACAGGTACTCCAACTTGTTTAGAACAATGAGATATGAATTTTGCTATGAATCCTACATTTTGAGATTTTGAACATATAGTTTTGGTTCCAAGTACTATGGAAGACGGGTATTATACTTCGGGACTTGCTTTAAACCTAGCACAAAAATATCAAACAGTTGTAATAGTTCTAATAGATAAACAATTCGCAGAAGGGAAATCATCATTTTCAGAATTAAAAACTCCTTGAATTGATAGATGAAAATTGATAGATAATCCAACTCCAGATTACAAAAGATACGAAAATACTTCAGATGGAATTTCTCCTTATGTAAAAGTATGAATAAAAGACTGAGATTTTATGGCTCCAAGTTATGAACATGATGAATATGGAGCAACTACAGAAAGTCCAGAAATGAAAGTTTTGATGACAGAAAAAAGAGCAAGAAAATTAGAAAATTTCTTTGAAAAAGAAAGTTTTAGAGGATATGAAGTATACAACAAAGATGCTAAAAAAATGCTGGTAACTACAAGTTTTATAACCTATACAGCTCTTGATTTTATCAAAGATAATCCAGATTATGGTCTTATAGTTATAAAGATATTAAAACCACTAGACGAGAGACTGAGAGAAGAATTAATTTGAAAAGAAGAAGTTATATTTGTAGAACACAATTACAGCTGACAACTAGAAACTTACTTAACAGACAAACTTTGATTAAAATACATAAACTGACTTAAGATTAGTCATTTAAGAAAATATGATTTGTTGCCATTTTATATAGAAGACTTTCAAAAATTAACTAAATAAGAATTATGAAAACAATAATGTTAATAATATATATTTTTCTTTCTTTTTTCACAAATAATACATTTGCTGAATCTGGTGGTAATTTAGAATTAGAAAATAAAATAAAAAATTTAGAGCTTAGAGTAGAATTAGTAAAAAAATCTAATGACGAATATTTAGAAATGGTTAAATGGGTTGTAGGATTATTGTTTACATTATTTTGATGAATTATATTTTTAAATTGGTTTCAAAGTTTCAAATTATGAAAAAAAGAAATTGAAAATATTAAAGAAGAAATAAATAATCATAATTACGAAAAAACAAAGAATTTTTTTAACGAAATTAACACAAAAATAGAATCTAAAATTAATAATAAATTAAGTTACTTAAAAGATGAATTATATGAAATAAAACATAATTTATTTATGGATTCGGACATAAAATATATTTCTGATATCAATAATAAACTAGATTTAGATTTAAAACATAATGAGTATAATATTTGAAATACTTTATGAAAAGCAGAGAAATTTATAAAAAATAAGAAGTTAAGAACTGATGAAAAAATTGAATTTAAAGAGTTCCTTGAATGATATATAACTAAACTACAAGTAGAAAAAAATGAAGTTTTAGATATGGAAGTACTAACTTGTAAATCATTAATTACAGATTACTTAAATTAAATTTATGAAAACAATACTAGTAGATGCTTGGAATACATTTGTTACTGAGGCTTGAGTAAATACAGAAATGCAAAAGTTACTTGATAATTTTCCAAATAAAAAGATAATCTTAACCAGTGCAAACGAAGAAGAAAAAGTGAAATTTGGTATAGTGGATATGCCATACGAAATATTTTCTTTAGAACATAATCCAAATAAAACTGATATAGTTTATTATGAAAAAATGTTAGATTTCTTTTGATTTGATAAAAATGAAGTAATATACTTTGAACATAATAAAGAGGCAGTAGAAAAAGCAAAAGAAACCTGAATTAATACTTTTTGGTATGATAAAGACAAAAAAGATTTAGTTGAATTAGAACAATTTCTGAGAGGTAATTTATAAAATATTTGCTATACTTATTAATATAAAAACTATGAGAAGCTGATTAAACAAAATACAACGGTGTCCTTGATGTGGAGATTTTTTGATTATTGCTGCGATAAAAAGTGCATTCAGAGAACTTGGTATAGAAAGTCATAATAGAGTGGTAGTCTCTTGAGTAGGATGTAGTTGAAAAGCAACTCACTATATAGATTGATATGCATCAGAAACTCTTCACGGTAGAAGTCTACCATTTGCAACTTGAGTAAAAATGGCTAACCCAAATTTGACTGTTATGGCTATGGGGTGAGATGGTGATGGTTATTGAATTGGTATGGGGCATTTTATACACTCTTGTCGTAGGGACTTAGATATCACTTATCTAGTTTTCAATAACGAGAATTATGCATTGACTACAGGACAAGCAAGTCCAGTTACTCCTATCTGAGCAAAAACAAAAACTACTCCAGAATGAAATATAACAAAGCCTTTTGACCCAATAGAATTAGCAAAAACTGCTTGAGCTAGATTTGCAAAAAAAGTAAATTGAGCAAATTTACTTGAACTAAAAGAAACTATAAAAGAAGCAATTAATCACAAATGATTTGCACTAGTTGATATAGATCAGCATTGTCCAAGTTTTAGGAGGTGGTAATATTTTTTAATTTAATATATTATGCAAATAGATTTTACAAAAGAGCAGTATCTGGACTTGTTGAAATTGGTTTATTGTGGAGATACTATGATAAATTGAGCAAATAAAAATATAGATATGTTAGCAAATTATATTTATTCTTTTGCAAAAGATTTCTGATGTGAAAGATATATTAGTCATAATAAAGATGACAATACTTATAATCCTAGTCTTGAATTAGAAGAAAATGAAGAGGTAAATAGTTATATAGAAGCTTATAATACTGATAGAGATGATGAAGCTTTTTGGGAAGAATTAATAAATGTTTTATCTCAAAGAGATTTAGAATGAAAACATAAAAATCCACAAGATTTAGAAAAGATAGTTGATTTTTATGATCAAGAATTTGTGAAAAATGGGGTAAAAAATCTTAAGGTAGTGAAATAAATAAAAGAAAAAGTAAAATTTAGCCTGAGATTATTTTTTATAATCAAAACACCAACCAAAAACTCAATACTCAAGTTACAACTAGTTCAAAAAGAGGACTAATTCAGACTCCAAGTATTTTTGGCATCTGTTTTGAATATTTCCATCTTTTTAATTTTAGAGAAATCTTTTCATCAATAAAAGAAAATAATAGGGATATAATTATATAAAATAAAAGTTGAATTGAGTTTGTAAGTATTTTTTGACTATCAAAGATAAATACACTAAACAAGTAAAATAATGTAATAAATAAAGCATCTTTTATAGAAGCATTAATAATCACTTTAATATATTTTTTTAAATCATATTCTAGGCAAGTTGTATAAAATTGACTATGAATAATCTCCCAAAGCAAATTTAGAAAAAAAGATATTACAAATATTTTAATTAATAAATTAATCATAATTTGTTGCAGTTAAAAATAAAATAATTATTCCACTACCTCTCTTCTTATACTCTCAGATAGTCTAGTAAGACTTTCATAAGTTATAGTTTCAGATTTTTTTGCTAGATTATAGATATTGTTTGGTTTATTTTCTAAACTCGAAATTATTTCTATTTTATCTCATACATTTATATTTACTCAAGTCAGATCAATAACAGTCAAATTCATACAAATTCTTCATAATATTTTCAGAGGATTATCTTTGTAATAAAATTCAAAATTATTTGATAATTTTCTTGATAATCATTCATAGTATCAAACTGGAATAATTCAAATTGTCATATTATCTGGTGCTGTAAAAGTTCAGTTATAACTTACTTTTTCTCATTTTTTAAGTGATTTTTTTAGAATTAAAGTTGAATAAAATGATAAAGCTAATTTTAAATTAGATAATTTAGTATGATTTTTATCTTTTTCATCAAGAGGATTTACTCAGTATAAACCAATTCAAAGTCTAATAGAATTACAATAATCATTTCAAAGTGATTTTGTAGATCAAGCAGAATTACTTAGATGAATATATTTTGGTGAAAATCAATAATTTTTTATTATCTCAATTCACTTTTTGAAAACTTCTTCTTGTTGTAATGAATAAGATTCATCAATTCAATCGGCATCAGCAAAATGAGAACAAACTCATTCTAAATTGATATTTTTGTTATTTTTTATTAAATCAAGTAATTTTGGTAGTTCATCAATATAAACTCATTGTCTGTGCATTCATGAATCAATCTTGATATGAATATTTACTTTTCTTCATATTTTACATAATTCTTCCAATGTATTCGTATCATAAATTACCAAAGAAGTCTTTGTAAAATTGATATATTTTAGATTTTCTATTAGTGTATAACCTATAAGTAATATTTTTACATTACTTATTTCTTGTATTTTTAAAGCTTCAAAATAACTATCAACTATGATGTAAGTTGTTTTTCTTTCTTTAAGAATTTTTGTAATTTCCCTTATTCAATGTCAGTATGCATTTGATTTCAATACTGGAAAAATCTCATAATCTGGGTACATACTTTGGAAAATATCAAAATTATTTAAGATAGCACTTTTAGAAATATAGATATTATTCAATGTCTTAAAAGGCTTTTCAAAAGTATGTTTTAAAGATAATATTTTTCTAAAAATAGACATAGGGAAGAAGAATAAAAAATTATTTAATATATAACATCTTATTCGCTATATGTTCCTCATTTGTTTTGGCATAGTGAATTTGTCAGTTTTCATCGTGTAGATAGTAATAATATGGGGTATTTTTTGCATTATAAACAGCTTCTATACTATCGGCACTTGGATTGCAAATTGGAGTTTTTGGAAGCCCAAGCTTAGTTCTTGTATTATAATCATTTTTATCTTGTATATGGTTTCATATAAATTTTGGAGTACATTCATCAAAAGTAAGTTCATAAGGATAACATACAGTTGCATCAGCTCATATAAACCAATTTTCATTTAATCTCTTTTTAAGTACTCAAGCAACAGTTGCTTTTTCTTTTATACTTTTTTCTTCTTTTTCTACTATTGAAGCCAAAATTATATTATTTTGTAAATTAGTATCATTTGGATTTATTGCGAGGTCTTTTATAACCTTTTTATCAAAATTAGAAAGCATAGTTTTTATAAAATCTTCTAAGCTAAAGTTATTAGGATTTATACTGTAAGTATCAGGATATAAAAATCATTCTAAAGTCTCAGTATTACTCAAAAATACAAATTCTTTTTTAAAATCACTTAATTTTTCTTTATTTAAGTTTATCAAATCTCAAGTTTGAATAAAATTGTTTTTTGATAATTCATTATCAATATCATAGATATTCCATCATTCTAGAATAGTTACTTTTAAATCATTTGTAATTGGATTTTTAAGAGATTCTATAACTTGAATCAAATTTAATCATTTTTTAAGTTTATAATTTCCAGCTTGTAAATCTCTTGCAGGAGGATTTAATTTTAGATAGACTTTTAGATAATTGGAGTTTAAATCAAGTTTTGAAGCTAGAGAATAATAACTATCTCATTTTTTTATCTCCAAAATTTGTTCTTTAGAAGTTAAAATAGAATTGGTAAAGCTACTGTAAGAATACAATAAATAAATAGAAGTAAGTAAGATTATAAATATAATTATTTTTTTCATAAAAGTATAGTTTAATAAAATTAATTTTAATATATTTTATGTAAAAAATAAATAAGAGAAATAATAAATTAAAATTACCCTTGACAAATTTTATTATTACATATAATTACATAAATTAATTTTTAATATATAAAATATGGGTTCTTTAAATAGTATACCTTGAATGGTATGAGATGCAAAATTTTGATATATTGCTGTTATTAATGAAATGGAACAAGATATAGAATGAGAGTCTGTATGAGTGGAACTTGAATGAGTACAATCAAAAACTAATAAAACATTAAGTTCTGCGGAATTAACTTTAGAAGAAAAAGAAGAAATTTTATTTAAACTAGATGATGTACATTTTTTGGAAGCATTAATGGCTGATCAATCAGTAAATACATCAGAAATGTTATTGATAATAGAAAATGCAAATATCATATTTGATAAAAAATCTTGATACCAAATTTATATTCAATTAGAAACATGAGATGATTATTATATAGAAATGTCTACCTATAATAAAGTATTTAATGCTTTTTATGCGAATTAATAATAAATCTATTAATTAATTAAAAAAGCAAATTTAAATTTGCTTTTTTTGTGTATTTAGATACACTCTGTCAAACCACTACTTAAGAATGTGTAATTCCTGCAAAAAGTAGGGGAGTTTTTTATGTATGTAAATACTCACTTTGGGCGAATAATAGTATAAAAAATAAAAAGTATTTGATTTTGTTTTTAGAAAATTATTTTTTTATTACTTTAATGTTAGTTTTTAATTATTAATTATTAATTTTTTATGCCGAAAGCTACTAAAAAAACAGAAAACAATGATGTAGTTTTGGAAAACAAAAAAGTAGATATCTGAAGTATGTATGAAATAAAATGAAGACATTATTTTACAGATGATAGATCTATAGCTTGAATCCCAGAACTTCTTGAAATTCAACTGGACTCTTATAGAAATTTTTTAAAAGATGGTATAGACAAGACTTTTAAAGAATGTTTTCCAATCAGTGATTTCTCTTGAGAAAAAATTGATATATATTATAAAGGTTTTAACTTAGAAGAACCTAAATTTGATCCAGAAACATGTAAAAGAAAAAATCTAAATTATGAAGCTCCTCTAAAGGTTAGACTTGAGATGCTTAATAAAGAAACTTGAGAAATCAAAGAACAAGATGTATATATGGGATGAGTTCCTCTTATGACAGATAATGCAACTTTTATAATCAATTGAATTGAAAGAGTTATCGTTAATCAGATAATCAAATCAACAGGTATATTTTTTACTCCAGGAGAGATTAGTTATACCCTTAAAATAGTTCCAAGTAAATGATCATGGTTCGAAATAGATACTGAAAAAAGATGAATAGTAAATATAAAAATAGATAAAAAAAGAAAAATACCAATTTCAGTATTTTTAAGGGCTTTCTGACTTGAATCAAATGCTGATATAATAGAAGCTTTTAAAGATTTATGAGATGAGGTAATGACTCACCATATTATGCCTACTTTAGATAAAGACAAAACAAGTAATAAATTAGAAGCACTTAATGTATTATATAAACTACTTAGACCAGGTGATTTAGCTACAAACGAAAGAGTTGTAGAACTTTTCAATAATACATTTTTAGATGAAAAAAGATTTGATCTATGAGAAATAGCAAGAATGAAAATAAAAACAAGATTATGAATAGATAAATCTTATTCTGATGAATGAGCACAATTTATTGCTGTTTCAGATCTAATTACTAGTTTAAAATATTATTTCAATCTTTTAATTTGAACTGAGTGATATTATCTTGATGATATAGATCATCTTG
This sequence comes from bacterium, assembly GCA_024635475.1. Taxonomy (GTDB): domain Bacteria; phylum Patescibacteriota; class Gracilibacteria; order BD1-5; family UBA6164; genus Altimarinus. Next base: position 97,275 of record JAGXIW010000004.1, read on the forward strand.
AAAATAGAAGAGTTAGATCAGTTTGAGAACTTGTAGAAGATAAAATCAAAGTTTGAATAGCTAGAATGGAAAGAATAGCAAAAGATAGAATGACAGTTATGGAATTAGAAGATGCTACTCCAGGGTCTTTTATAAATTCTAGACCTATTGTTGCTATACTTAAAGAATTCTTTGCTTCATCACAACTTTCTCAATTTATGGATCAATCAAATCCACTTTCAGAAATCGCTCACAAGAGAAGAGTTTCCGCTCTAGGACCAGGTTGATTAACTCGTGAAAGAGCCTCTTTTGAAGTTCGTGATGTACATCCTACTCAATATGGTAGAATTTGTCCTATTGCAACTCCAGAAGGACCAAATATATGATTAGTACTGCATTTTGCAAGTTATGCAAAAGTAGATAAATATTGATTTTTATTAACTCCATATAGAGTTATAGAACATTCAGTAAACAATGATTGAAAAAGTGCAATAAATAGAATAGCACTATGAGATATTATCTGAGATGATGGTAAAGTAGTTATAAATGATAAAGAATTAATTACTGAAGACGGGGCAAAAAAAATACAAAAAGCAGTTAAAAATAAAAAAATAGAAGTTAGATGATTTTTCTGAGATACTTTTGATTATTTTGATGCTCATCAGACAAAAGCACTTATAATTGCTGAAGCATGAGCTCCGATGGATGAATTTGGTAATTTTACTATGACTCGTATAAGTGCCAGAGTAAATACAGAGCCAACAATAGAATATGTATGAAAAATAACTCATATAGATATTAGTCCAAAACAAATAGTATCTGTAGAAACTTCTCTACTTCCATTTTTGGAACATGATGATGCGACAAGAGCTGAAATGGGTTCTAACATGATGAGACAAGCAGTTCCTCTTATAAAACCAGAAGCTCCAATAGTATGAACTTGAATGGAGAGAATAGTATGAGAATGATCTGGTTATGTATTAAAAGCTACAGATGATTGAGAAGTTATTTGAGTAGATGCAAAACATATTACAGTATTATATAAATCATGAGAAAAAAAGCTTTATGAATTAAAAACATTTAAGAGATCTAATCATGATATGATAATTCACCAAAAACCACTTGTATCAAATGGTCAAAAATTGAAAAAAGGTGATTTACTTTGTGATTGACACTCTATTGATAATTGAGAATTAGCTTTATGAAGAAATTTAGTAGTAGCATATATGCCTTGGAAATGATATAATTTTGAGGATGCTATAATTATATCTTCAGAAGTTGTTGAAAGAGATTATTTCTCATCTATACATATAAAAGAATATATTATAGATGTTAGAGAAACAAAACTTGGACCCGAACAGACTACAGATGATATACCAAATGTATCAACAAATAAACTTAAAGATTTAGATTCAGATTGAATAATAAGAATTTGAGCTTATGTAGAATGATGAAATATATTGGTTTGAAAAATTACTCCAAAATGAGAACAAGAATTATCTCCAGAAGAGAGACTTTTGAGAGCTATATTTTGAGATAAATCAAAAGATGTAAAGGATAGTTCTTTGAGATTACCAAGCTGACAATGATGAAAAGTAATAAATGTAGAAATACTAAAAAGAGAAGCATGAGATAATTTACCAACTTGAGTATTTACACAAGTAAAAGTCTATGTAGCTCAAACAAGAAAACTTGAAGTTTGAGATAAAATGGCTTGAAGACATTGAAATAAATGAATAGTTAGTAAAATAGTACCAGTTGAGGATATGCCATTTTTGGCTGATGGAACTTCAGTTGATATAATATTAAACCCTCTATGAGTTATATCTCGTATGAACATATGACAAATACTTGAAGTACATATTTGAATTGCTGCAAAAAAACTTTGAATTAAAGTAGCAACTCCAGTTTTAAATGGTATAAGTGTAGAACAAGTTACAGAATTGATGGAAAAAGCTTGAATTGAATCAAGCTGAAAAGTACAATTATATGATGGAGAAACTTGAAATCCTTTTAATGAAAGGACTATGATTTGAGTAAAATATATGCTTAAATTACATCATTTAGTTGAAGATAAAATCCATGCAAGATCAGTTTGACCTTATTCTATGGTAACTCAACAACCACTTTGAGGTAAAGCACAAAACGGTTGACAAAGATTCTGAGAAATGGAGGTTTGGGCACTTGAAGCTTATGCTGCAAGTAACATATTACAAGAAATGATTACTATAAAATCAGATGATGTTGCTGGTAGAACACAAGTTTATGAAGCTATAGTAAAAAATTCTACTATAAAAAAACCAAATATACCAGAATCATTTAATGTATTGTTAAAAGAACTACAAGCTATATGACTTGATATTGAATTATTTGATAGTGAAGAATTAAAAGATAAAGAAAACCAAATAAGAGAGAGATTTAATAAAATAGTAGAATTAGAAAATAAGGTTTTATCTTGAATTGAAAATATAGAAAAAGATGAAAATAATGAAAATAATGAATAAATGGCATAAGGTTTACAAAGTTTAGGGGAAATATAATTTCAAAATCCTTTAACTTTTAGCTTTTAACTTTTAACTTTTAACTAAATTAATCTATGTTTGAAAAAATGGAAACTCTTATGAATGATAAAGTAACTGATTTCACAGAAATATCTAAAAATATATGAAGAAGGGATATAACTAAATGAAAAAATTTAGATAACCTTGCTTGAATTTGATTAGGTATATTATCTCCTGAAAAAATCAGATCTCTATCATATGGTAAAGTTATAATAAGTGAGACTATAAATTATAGAACTCAAAGACCAGAAAGAGGGGGGTTGTTTTGTGAACAAATTTTTGGTCCAAGAAAAAACTACGAATGTGCTTGTTGAAAATACAAGAGAATAAAATATAAATGAATAATTTGTGAAAGATGTGGAGTTGAGGTTACAAAAGCTTCAGTTAGAAGAGAAAGAATTGGGCATATAGATTTATATGCTCCAGTTGCTCATATATGGTATATAAAATCAGTTCCTTCTAGAATTTGATTATTACTAGATTTATCTGTAAAAAAACTAGAACAAGTAGTGTATTTTGCTTCTTATATTATAACTGATGTTTTTGATGACAAATTACAAGAATCTATTAAAGATTTAGAAGATAGATTCAAAGTATCAAAAGCAGAAATGCAAAAAGAAGTTCAAAAAGAGATGAATACTTTAAAATTGAAAAAAGAAGCAAAAGAAATAAAAGTAAAAGAGTTTAATGAACAAGAATGAATTTTACTAAGAAAAATAGATGATCTAACTAAAGATTTTGATAATTTGAGAACTTTATTGAAAACTATAAAAGTTTGAGAAGTTATTTGAGAACTTGATTATAGAATATTATCAGATAAATTTCCTCATGTTTTTATTTGATGAACTTGAGCAAAATACTTAAAAATTCTTCTTGAAAGAATAGATTTGATGAAATTTATTGAAGGATCTGAAAAAGAATTAAAAACTGCTGGGCAAGCAAAACAAAAAAAGATTCTACAAAAAATTAAATTAGCATCAAATTTACTAAAAAGTTGACAAAAACCAGAATGGTTTATTTTGGAAGCATTACCTATTTTGCCGCCAGATTTAAGACCTATGATTCAACTTGATGGTTGAAGATTTGCAAGTTCTGATTTAAATGATTTGTATAGAAGAGTTATAAATAGAAACAGTAGATTAAAAAAACTGATGGAACTTTGAGCTCCAGATGTAATCTTGAAAAATGAAAAAAGAATGCTTCAAGAAGCTGTTGATATGCTTATTACTTGAGATACTAGAACAAATAGATCAGGTTTTGTTACTGCAAATAAAAAGAAATTAAAATCTCTTACAGAAATATTAAAATGAAAACAAGGTCGTTTTAGACAAAATCTTCTATGAAAAAGAGTTGATTATTCTGCTCGTTCGGTAATAGTAGTTTGACCTGAACTTAAAATGGATGAATGTGGATTACCAAAAACTATAGCATTGATATTATTTAAACCTTTTATCATAGCTAAACTTATAGATAGATGAATAGTTTATAATGTAAAACATGCTGAAAAATTTATAGAAAAATTGTGAAAAGAAGTTTGGGATGCTCTAGACGAAGTTATAGAATGAAAATATGTACTTCTAAATCGTGCTCCTACACTTCATAGACTTTCTATACAAGCTTTTAGACCAGTTTTGATTGATTGAAAAGCTATACAATTACATCCTTTGACTTGTACTGCATTCAATGCCGATTTCGATTGAGATCAAATGGCAGTTCATTTACCAATTACAGAAAAAGCACAATATGAAGCTAGAAATCTGATGGTTACAAGTAAAAACTTATTAAATCCATCAAACTGAGAACCTATAGTAGCTCCAGCTCAAGATATGATTTTGGGATGTTACTATGTTACAACTATGGATAAAGATGCAAAATGATCAGGAAATGTATATAGCTCTATTTTTGACGTATCTTATGCATATGATGCTTGAATAATTGACATAAGATCAGCAATAAAAGTTAGAATGAATTGAGAATTAATAGAAACAAACTATTGAAGATTATTATTTAATGAAATAGTTCCAAACGAATTATGATTTGTAAATGAACTATTGAAAAAGTGAGTTATTAAAAAACTTCTTTCTAGATGTTTTGAGGAATTATGACAAGAAGAAACTGCAATACTTGTAGATAAAATCAAGGATTTTGGGTATAAATATGCTACTCTATCAGGATTATCTATATCAAAAGATGATATGATAATTCCAGATAGTAAACAAAAATTACTTGATGATGCATCTGAAAAAGTAAAATACATACAAAAGAAACATTGGAATTGATTTTTGACTGATGATGAGAAATTTACACAATCTGTAAATATTTGGGCTGAAGTTAAAAAAGTAATAGAATCTGAAATGAAAATAAATTTCAATTTCAAAAATCATGTATTTAACTTTATAGATTCATGAGCTAGATGAAATTGGTGAAATCTTACTCAGCTTTGTTGAATGAAATGATTAGTAGCTTCAACAACAGGTAAGACGATAGAACTTCCAATCAAATCTACATTAAAAGAATGATTTTCTACACTAGAATACTTTATCGCAACTCATGGTTGAAGAAAAGGTAAATCAGATACTGCACTTAAAACTGCACAATCTGGGTACCTTACAAGAAGACTTGTAGATGCTGCTCAAAATATGATAGTTAAAGAAGATGATTGTCATACAATTTATTATAAGTCAGTTTCTAGTCTTGATAAAAAATGAAGTTTTGATGCAAGTTTTGATGAGAGAATTTATTCTCATACATTGGCTTCTGAGGTAAAAGATACAAAATGAAAAGTATTAATTAAAACAGGAACTGTTATAGATATTCCTACATTAAAGATTATAAATGATAATGAAATCAATGAAGTAAATATAAGATCAGTTTTAACTTGTGAAACAGAATGATGAGTTTGTAAGAAGTGTTATGGCCTTGATTTATGAGCTAATGCTACAGTTGAAATTTGAACACCAATTGGAATAATAGCAGCACAATCAATTTGAGAACCTGGTACTCAGTTAACGATGAGAACTTTCCATAGTGGTTGAGTTGCAAAAGAAGGTTGAGATATGACTCAATGATTATCAAGAGTTGAGGAATTATTTGAAGCAAGAAATCCAAAAGTTGTAGCTGAAATATCTGATATAGAATGATTAGCAGAAGTACAAAATACTGATAATTGAATAGTTTTGAGAATTATATCAAATACTATACAGGAAGAAGAATATTATTTTGGAGAAGATTTTGAACTTTTGGTTAAAGAATGACAAGAAGTAAAGCAAAAACAACTTTTAGCTAGAGCTGTGAAATCTAAACAAAAAATACTTTCTTGATATAACTGAGTAGTAAAAAAAGTAGCAAATTGAATGATTATCGTAAAAGATAAAGAAAATAGAGTTTTTGAATATAAATTTGAAATATGAAGAAATATCTTGATAAATAATTGAGATAAAGTAAAAATATGACAAAAACTTGTTGATTGATATGCTAATATAACAAGAATAATGAATGTAGCTTGAGTTATGGCAGCAGAACAATATATAGTTAATGAAATCAAATCTATTTACTCTTCTCAATGACAAACAGTAAATTCTAAACATATAGAACTTATTGTTAGACAAATGTTCTCTAGAGTTAGAGTACTGGATAAATGAGATACAGAATTTTATCCAGGTGATATAGTTGATATAATTAAATTTAAAAAAGCTAACGATTCTTTGATAGCAGAATGAAAAAGAGCTAGTATATGAGAGAGATTACTTTTAGGTATAACTAAGATTTCACTTTACACTGATAGTTGGTTATCAGCAGCATCTTTCCAAGAAACAGTTAGAGTGCTTGTTGAATGATCAGTAAGTGGTAGAATTGATAAATTACAAGAATTAAAAGAAAATGTAATTATAGGTAGATTGATTCCAGCATGAAAACAATACAGAAAGCTGAGATGAATGTCTATAGAATGAGATGATATAGAAGATAACTATTTTGGTAGCGAAGATGATTGAGTAGATTTATCTATAGAACACATAAAGGAAGTACAATCAGAAATGGTAGGTGAAAGTGATTTCTAGTACTACAAAACAAAACAAAACAAAAATTCCTTGATTTTTAAATCAAGGAATTTTTTTATAAATTATAAGTAAAATAATTATTGAAATTATATTAATTTTTACTATACTTGATTTATTTACATTATTAATAAATACTTAAATGGGATACTATTCTAAAGCATCTGAAGAAATTATTGTATCAATATATTTTACTGTTTGATTATTTTTGTTTACTATAGTTTGATCAGGATTGATTAGAGATTATAATCTTAATAAATATTTTGTTGAATATGCAAAAGAATATGATTATCTAGTTAATAATTGAGTTTCAACAAAAACTATAATTGTCGAGAAAAAAACTTATTCTATTAACTATCTTAAGGTATCATGAACTAGATATAATCCAGGTTTCTCAACCGATACATTAACAAAAAAGAGTATTAATTATTTTTATACAGTTGAATGAAATACATATAGTGGTAATTTATTAGATGATGGCACAATACTATTTTTGAATTCAGATGAATATAATGTTTTATTTGATCCTATTGAACCAACAAAATCTATAATTGATAATTTTTATACTTATAATATACATAAAAAATTTATTAACACATCTTCACCGGATAGGCTAACTTTATTTTTCAAATCAAAATTTAGTATTTTTATTAGTATAATATCTATGTTTTTCTTTAGTTATTCGTTATTATTATTTATAAAATTATCTTTAAGATTAAAATTATTATCAATTGCATACATTTTTTTAATATTAAGTTTATATTATTATTTATATAAGGATATTATTCTGTTTACTCTAAAATGGACTATATAAAAAATCAAAAACAATTGTTTTTGATTTTTTTTGGTGTTTAAGGTAATTTCTACAAATCATTTAACATATTCAATATGTCATCTGGATCTTTCTCATTTTTAGCATCTTCTTCTTGAGCTTTTGCTATTTTTTGTTTATTGTCGCTTACTTGAAAAGCTTGCCATTCAACTAGATGTTTTTCATTTAGAGATTTTATTTCTTTTTGATAACTTGTTTCTAATTGTTCAAGTTTCTTTTTTTCTGTATCAAGAATTTCAAATAATCTATCAATTTGTTCATTACTCATACTTGGCATTATATCAAACCAGTATTGTCTTTCTTGATCATCCATTGATTTTGTATTTAGTACAAGTTTTATAAGCTCAGAATATTCAGCTTGTATTTCATCAGTTATTTGAAAATTTACTCAGTTACTTGTTATTTGAGACATAATTTTTATATTAAGAGTTATAAGTAATATTATTTAAACTTTCTACTTATGTATATTTTAATATATAAAGTAAAAATTTGCAAAAAAAAATAAAAAAATATAATTGACTATGGTAATTAACAATTGTTAATTATTAATTATTCATTATTAATTATTTATGTTTTATTTATATCTAGGAGTTTATACTTTTTTTGTAATGATAATTTGGTGAATATATGCTGTAATAGCAATACATTCATTTAAATTTAAAAATTTTAGTCCACATATAAGTTTATTTATTAAATTGTTGTTTTGACTTTTTACTATTATGACTATAATTGGATATATATTGATTTTTTATAATTCAGATATTTTGAATAAAAAAATAGAAATAACTATTACAAAAAATCGTATTGCAAAAGAAGTAAGTTATTAAGAATGGACGAAATAATAAAGATAAAAGACTAAAATATAATTCAAATTTATTGTTTTTTTCTTTGATTTTTGTTTTTTAATCTTTAATTATAATATTTATGAGTTCAGTTTTTACAAAAATAATAAATAGAGAAATCCCTAGTGATATAGTTTATGAACAAGATAATTTGATAGTTATACGAGATATAAATCCAATTGCAAAAACTCATTTACTTATTATTCCTAAAAAAGAAATTGTTACAGTAGATGATATAGATGAACAAGACAGAGATTTAATCGCAGATATGTTTTTTACAGCTAAGAAAGTAGCTTCAAATTTAGGTATAACTTGAGCTTATCAACTGCACTTCAATGTCTGAAAAGAATGATGACAAGAAGTTATGCACATACATATGCATTTAACTTCAAATAAATAATTTTTAATTTCTTTTATTTTATATTACCTTTTAACTTTTATGAATAAAAATAAAATTATCTTTTCAATAATATGATGAATTATTTTGATATTGATTTTCTGGTGAGTTTTTCTTATGAATTCATCCTCAAAAAATAGTGCAAAGAAAAGTGAAACTGAAGGAAATTTTGTTATATGGACTTATGGCCTTGATCAAACAAAAATAGATGAAGTAATAAAAGAATTTAAAAGTAAAGCTAAAACATATGAAGATAAGAGTATTAAGGTTGAAAATTTTGAAAATTACACTGATTATAAAGAGGCTTTATTAGCATCAATTGTATTATGAAAATCACCAGATATTTTTTTATTAAGCAATTTTGAAAAATCATACCTAGAAAATAATGTATTATGAATAAATCCAAATGCTATTAATCCAAAAGATTTTAGAAAAAATTATAAGACTTTTTTTGTTGATGATTTACTAAAAGAAACAACTGATGAAGATTGAAAAAAAGTTGAATTTGTTATGTGAATTCCTTTATGATATGAGACTTTAGGATTTTTTTATAATAGAAAATTTAATGTAAAACCAAGTGATTTAGAATCTTTAGCTTGAGTAAATACAATAATTGATGATATAAAAAGTAGATATCCAGACATAGTTCCTTTATGAATTATGAACTCCAGTATAGATAATAATAGTGATGTTATGACTCAATTTTTTATGTTGTCAGAATCTTCACCTCTTTCTTTGGATAAAGTATCTGAACTTTCTGAAAAAGAAGCATTTTGAAAATATCAATCTTATTTTAATCAGGTAAACTCTTCTAATTCGGTTGATAATTTTCCAGAAGCACAATATTCTGATTCAGAAAATACATGAAAAACAAATTTGGAGTTATTTAGTGAATGAAATGAGGCTATGATAATAGGTTATCCCAGTATGATAAATAGTTTAGATGAAGTTTGATTTAATAGTTCTTTTCTTTTTGCTGAACCGTTTCCTCATTATTTTTCTTGAAATTGAAAAACACTTGTTAAGTATAGTTATTTTGTAGTTAATAAAAACACAAAAGATGAAACATTGGCTTTTGATTTTTTGACATATTTATCAAGTGAAGAATGATCAAAATTATTTTTAAATAAATTTACTTATCTACTACCAGCTATTGTAACTTTAGAACAAGATAAATTAGGAGAAAAAATTCATCCTTCGTATAATTTAACCCTGTCAGATTTTTATAAAGGTGGGGATGATTCTTTATTATCATCTTTTGATAAATGAATAGAAATTTTATACGATGAAGAACTTAATAAAATAGTAAAAGATAATAATAATTATTTAGAAAAATTTAAAAAATTACAAAAAGTTATTTCATGTAGATATAAAAAACTTTACAGTTTAGAAGGTCTTTCTATTGATTGTGAGAAATAGAATACAGAATGTAGAATATAGGATGCAAGATAAAATGTCCAATATTGTTATTCCTGACATGATCCCAAGAATCATCAAATATAAATTACTAGCACTCTGCTACATTAATTATTCATTATTAATTGTTAATTATTAATTACCTTGTTTTGTTATATTCATATTCCATTTTGTCAAAGTAGATGTAAATATTGTAGATTTTCTACTTTTGCATGAAAAGCAGATTTAGATAAAGAGATTTATGTGAATAATTTAATTGGTAGAATACAAAATACTGAATCACAAAAGAAGCTAAATTCTATCTATTTTTGATGATGAACACCAACTAGTTTAAATAATAATCAATTAGAAAGAATTATTTCAGCTTTAAAAAATAGGTTTGGTTTTGATGATGATATAGAGATAACTTTAGAAACTACTATTAATAATATTACAGAAGAAAATCTAATAATATGGCAAAAAATATGATTTAATAGACTAAGCATATGAATTCAAACACTAAATAATAGGTCGCTAAAAGAAATCTGAAGACCAGTTAAAGAACAAATCATTAATAAATTAGATATCATTGAAAATTTATTTAGAAAAAATTGTCATTCCCTTGAAGAAGGGAATCTTCCTTACATTTGTACTAATTGATTATCTGTATCAGTTGACTTCATAATATGACTGCCATATGTGAAAAAATGAGAAACACTTAATGATATAAAATTTATTTTAAAAAATTATAATTTTATAAATCATATTTCACTCTATATGCTTGAAGAATATTATGATTATCCCAAAAAATGGCAAAACTTAAGTATAGCCGAAGAAGATTTCCTAGAAGAATACTTGATTTGTAAAAATTATTTAGAAAAAAAATGATTTAAAAGATATGAATTATCAAATTTTGCAAGAGCTTGATTTGAATGCAAACACAATAAAGCATATTGGAATCATGAAAATATGTTAGCACTTTGACTTTGAGCTCATTGATTTCTAGATGGTATAAGATATGCTAATCCTGATAATTTTATAGATTATTATTCTTGAAAACTAGATTATAAAGAAAATTTAACAAAATATGATATATTTCTAGAAAAAGTTATGTTTTGAATTAGAACTAACTGACTAGAAAAAGAAATTTACAAGAATTTAAATCAAGAAAAAATCAAGTATTTTGTAGGACAAAAATTACTTGATTTTCAAGATGATAAACTCACATTAGGTGACAGTTGAGTAACATTAATTGATTATATAATAAAAGAAATAGTTTAGAAAAACTATTTAATTTTCATTGGATTGCAGAAATTTGTTTTTTTTATTTATTTAAGATATAATTTAATAGTTTTAAAATTTAAAATATATTTATTATGCTAAAAAAAATAATTTCCGTAATTATAATAACACTGTTTATTAATAACTCTGCATTTGCTACAATAAATTTTGGTAATGTAAAGGTTGGATGAAGTAATAAAAATCTTAATTACACTAATATTTGAGAATTAAATAAACAAATAATTATATCTACATTAAAAATCAAAAAAATCGAATGATGAGCTTTATACTTATCAAAGCTAGATAAAATAGAAAAATTAATTAATTCTACAGAAAGTATAGAAACTCTTAATGTAATGACAGAATTAAATAATAAAAAAAATATAAATAACAGAAACTTATCAAGTTCAGATAATATGAATTTTGAAATATATAAATTGATTGATTTGAAAATTAAGAAAAAAATATTCTTATTAGAAGAAGAAAAATACAATAATGTTATCAATTTAGTTAATAATTCTTGAATTAGTAAAGAAGAAATAAAAAAAGTTGAAAATGAAATCGTTAAACTTCAATTAACTTTGCTTGATAATAGTAAAAGTATTGCTGAGAAAATACTAAGCAATATAAATGATAATTTAAACTATGAAGATAATTGAAATATGAAGTTTGATTTAGTATGAAATTCAACAAATTTTTGAAGTTGAAAAGTTAGTTTTAATATGCCAAATTATAAGATAAAAACTGAAAAATTTGACAGTGAGTTACAATCTCAAATGGATTTATTAATTGAATCTAGTTTAATCTGAAAAGATTCATTTAAAGTACAGTTTAGTTCTTTTGTGGATTTTATTACAAAAGATTCAAATATATATTTGTTGATGAATAAATTAAATTATTCTTGAATTGATAAAATTGATAATACTTGAAAAATTGAAAAAGTTTTGAAAAAATTAAAATTTTTTGCATCTAATAATGAATATTTAAAAATTGAACAAGATGAAAATTGATGAAATGAAGGTATAAAAGAAATTCAACATATGCTAAATTTATATAAAAATTCCAATATTTGAGATATAAATTCTTTATATAACAAATGACAAGGTGTTTTAAAATCTCCTATGTTCAATGTATATAAAAAGGTTTGAAATAAATATTTAATTATACCCTCTAAAGAAGCTTGTGATACAATTATGTCTATGCAATACAAATTTCAATGAAAATGAAATCTAAATTGTAGTGATGGTGAATACTTTGATATGGTAAAAGAAATAGTAAAAACCTGAGACTTATATATTATCTTGTGAAAAAAAATAAATACTATATGATTTAATTTAGCGGAAAATCCTGAAGTAACTTTAAATGCTAAACTAAATTATTCAAATACAAAAATTGAAAATTTAAATTTAAAGATTACTCCAAAAGATGAAAAATATACTTGAGAATTTTTAGAATTAGATTTTGTTAATTGACAGAAATTAGATGTATTATTTAATGCAAAATCTGATGATGTTGATTTATCTTTTAAATCATTGTTAGATAAAGACAATTATTTTTCAAAAATAGATTATGTTTGAAATTTCCCTAGAAATCTAAATACAAGTTTTAAACTTGAAAATGGTTCTTTTAAATGAAATTTTTATTCTAAAAAAGATTGACATGATAATAATTATGGTAAAGCTATTGAATGAAATTATATTTACAATTGAAAAATAACATGAAGTATAAAGAATCATGAAATAAATTGATTTAATTTTGAGGCTTCTTGAAAAGATGCTATAAAAAATCAAGATATATTTTTAGTAAAATTAAAATTAATAAACAATATTATAACTTGAACAACAAAAGCTTATGACAATAATGAAGAAATATTAAATATTGCGACTACATGAAAATATGATAAAGACATTTTTGAATTAAATAATCAGGTTAGTTTTAAAAATATTTTTAGTACAGAGATAGGTAAAGCTAGAGATGCAACAAGAAAATCTGATATTGAATCATTGAGGTCAGCAATTGAACAATATTATCAAGATAATGCAGAGTATCCTACTTTATATAATTTTGATGAAATCAAAACTTTTATAGCTAATATTCCAGAAGATCCTTTGAAAAATGTAGAGATAAATTGATGTAAATTTGGGTATAATTATGCTGTATGAGATGATAATAATTGAGTTAAAAATCAAGTATATGTATTATCATCATGTATGGAAAGTTGAGAGGTATTGAAATTGGGAATAACTCAAAGTAAAGTTGGTTTAGCAAAATCAATCAATTGATATACTACATGGGTAAAACAAGAAAAACAAGTAAATACTGATAATAAAATTAAGTCTAACTTAGATTTTAAATATTATTGAGATATGTATAATTATAATAGGGAAATGAATTTTGATGTTTTTATCTCAAATAAAGATTATATAAAATGGAAACTTACATCTGATAACAAAAGAACAAAAACAGAAACACTAAAAATTAAAAAACCAAGTAATATCAAAATAATTGATGATTTAGAATAAAGAATTTAATATAAAAAAAATAGTATGGAATTTTCCATACTATTTTTTATCACTTAATTGTTCTTTTATATGATCAAATAAATGATTAATCAAATCATCTAAATTTTTAAAATCTTCTCTTTCTGATCTATGAGCTTCTCAATCAAAAGTAGCATTTATGTTTCAATTAAAAAGTCATTTTTTATTTTTATTTATTGTAATTTTCAGAGCTCATTTAGAATCTTCTTTTTTAAATTTGTTTAAATAGTTATCAAGCTTTGTTGAGACATTTTCATTAACTAGTCTTTCAACAACTTCTTTTGATACTTTCAATTCATCACCTAAGTTTACATTTACTTGTAAATCCATTTTTGTTTTTTAGTAGATATAAAATATTTTCAAAGATTCTAGTTTTTTTAAGGCTTTAACATAAATCTCTAAATTTTTGCAAAAACATTTTATCCTTTAATTTTTTAAAATCAAGTTGAGTTTTTAAGAAAAAAAAATATACTTTATTTTATTTCTTACTGATATTATAATACTAATACCTAACCCCTAATTTTATGCCAATCGAAAATTATGAAAAAGTCATCTGACTTGAGATACATGTGAGAGTTAAATCTGAAACAAAACTTTTTTGTAATTGTAAAAATGCAGTAGATTTAGCACTAGAACCAAATATAAATGTATGTCCTGTCTGTATGTGATTTCCTGGTATGCTCCCAAGCTTGAATAGTGAAGTAGTTAGGCTTGGAGTTAAAGCTGGATTACTTATGAATTGTAAGATAAACAAGATTTCTAGATTTGATAGAAAAAGTTATTTTTATCCTGATTTACCAAACAGTTTTCAAATAACTCAGATGTATGAACCAATAACTTGAGCTTGAATTGTAAAAGTGATGATTAATGGGGAAATAAGAGAATTTTCAATTCATCATATACATCTAGAAAATGATGCCTGAAAACTTATTCATTCAGGATGACAAACACTTTGCGATTATAACAGAGCTTGAAGTCCGCTTATGGAAATAGTTACTGATCCTGTTTTTAGAGATAAAGAAGAAGTTATGGAATTTCTCAAAGAACTTCAAAAGATGTTTAGATTTGGTGAAGTTTCTGATGCTGATATGGATAAATGACAACTAAGATGCGATGTAAATGTATCAATCAGAAAAGTTTGAGATACAAAACTTGGAACTAGAGCCGAACTCAAAAACCTAAACTCATTTTCTTCTATAGGTAGAGCTATAGATAATGAATTTCTAAGACAAGTTAGGATTTTGGATGCTGGATGAGTTATAGAACAAGAAACAAGATGATGGGATGATGATAAATGAGTAAGTACAACTCAAAGAAGTAAGGAAGATGCTATGGATTATAGATATTTTCCAGAACCAGATTTATTACCAATTGAACTTGATGATGAATATATAAATAATCTAAAAAAAGAATTAGGAGAATTGCCAATATCAAAAAGGATTAGATACTTAAATGATTATAAATTATCTGAAGATGATTCTAGGATTTTGACATCTGATAAAGAACTCTCAGAATATTTTGAAGAAATGGTAGCTTTAACTCGTGATCCTAAAAAATCATGTAGTTACATAACAACTATACTTTTAGCTTTATTAAATGATTGTAAAGATGGAGGTTGACTTTGTAATTTGAAATTTGAAGCCAAAGAACTTGCAAATGTAATAAGTCTAGTAAATAAAGATGAATTATCATCAACAAATAGTAAAATAGTTGTAGAAGAATTATTTAAAGCCTGAGGAAAAGCAGATGAAATAGTAGACAAGCTTTGATTAAGACAAAAAAATGATACAGATGCTCTCGAGAAAATAGTAGATGAAGTATTATCAAAATTAGGAGATCAAATTGCAGAATACAAGGAATGAAAAGAAAATTTGTTTTGATTTTTTGTAGGACAATGTATGAAAGCTTCAGCTTGAAAATGAAATCCTAAGATATTTACAGATATTATAAAAAAGAAAATATAAATAATGTAGAACAAATTTAAAAATAGCCTTTTTTTGAAGGGGCTATTTTTTTGCTATTTAATAAAATATATAGTAAAATATAGGTAGTTTAATAAAAATAAAAGTTAAATTATCTATGCTAAAACAAATAAAAACAAAAATACTATCACTAATTTCTTCAAGAGGTTTCAAAAGATCTCTGTTTTTTGGTGGAGTTGTTTTTATAATTATGCATTTTTGATTTGATACGGTTTTTGCGAGTGGATTAGAAGGAGATTCAGAAAATGCTGTTAATAGTATTTTAGCTGCAGTTCAATATTTAGTTTGAATATCGGCTTCTTTGTTAGGAGCTTTAACTTGAATTATAGCTATTTTACTTGATCCTTGATTTACAAATGGTACAGTTTTTGGAATTTCATGATACATAAAAGATGTTTGGATATTTATGTCAAATATGGTTTATCTTATATTTGCATGAATACTTATAATGATATCATTTGCAAATATAATTTGAAAGTGAGATTGAGAATTATTTGAATTAAAAAAATCATTACCTAGATTTGTTATTTGAGTACTTATAGTTCCTTTTTCATGGTTTATAGTACAATTAATGATATCAATAGCTTCAATTTTAATGGTTTCAGTATATACATGGCCAATTGAAACATTTCCAAGTAATAATACAGATTTTAATACTTATCTAGATAATGATATAGAATGGTGTAATAAATGGGTTATAAATATTCAATGAAATTTTAATTCAGGTAGTACTACTGATACTTGAAGTTGATTCCTTTCATGTTCTGAGAAGCCACCAGGAGGAACAAAACAAGTAAAAGATATATTATGATTGACAAATACTAATGATAAAACGAATATAGGATGAATTTTATCTATATATACCTTTTGAATTATGGATATAAAAGCTACATCAGATGTTCTAAAATGAGATTTAAAGGAGTTGTATACAATGTGAAAATTAACAGCTAAAGTAATTTTTGATATTTTATTTATTCTTGTTTATTTAGTTATATTGATAGCACTATTTTTAGCCTTATTTATTAGGGTTATTATGCTTTGGATATATATGATGATGTCGCCATTATTTGGATTGTTTTATTTTTTATGAAAATGAAAATGATGAAGTTTTGCAGAAAAATTTAATTTTAAAGAGTTTATAGCCTTAGTTATGGTTCCTGTATATGTAGCTGCAGCATTATCGTTTTGATTGATGTTTACTTTTATTATATGAGCATGACTAAGTTCAGATACAAATTGAGTTTATACCAATGACACTTTTGATTTATGATATACTTCTATTCAAATAACATGAACAGCTGGTGGTGAAGCTTCAAAATTTTTTAAAAATTCTATAGGAATATTTTGATATCTTATGATTAAAATATTTTCATTAGCAGTTTTATGGATGGCTGTTATGGCTGCACTTAAAGCTTCTGCTGCTACTAAATCAATTATAGAACCTATAGAAAAATTTGGAAAACAAGTATGAGATTTGGCAAAACAATCTCCTATGTATATACCTATTCCTGGGACAAGTGGTGTAGGTATGGGGGGTAAAAATGCAACTTTCTGAGCATTAACTTGAGGTCTGAGTCAATGACTTCAAGAAAAAATGAATCAAAGTACTGGAACTTCTCAAGTTAGAAATAAACTTTTTGGAGATGAACAATCGAAACAACTTAGTAAAGATTTAGGTAATGCTATAATATTACCAGCTTGAGAAGCTTTTAATAAAATGAAGGATATTTTCAGAAATAATGATGAAGCAAGATTATTTCTAGAAAAAGAAAGAGTTGCAGAATGAATGAAACAGGCAGGTATAGAAGGTGCGGATAGAATAAGATGAGCTAAAGATTCTAAGGATTTTATAAAAATAGCTACTGAAATAAATAAAGATAATGCAAATATAGCAAAAGGTAAACAGATTTATTGAAGAACTGTAACTGAAGATGAAGCTGCATCTATTACTTGAGGTAGTAGTAGTGGTGGTACGGCTTCATCTATTGAAGAAACTAAGAAAACAGGTGATAGTAATACTCCTTCTAATCAAACTGATACATTTATTATAAATTATAAATGAGTATCTTGAATTGTTGATGATACAAATTGAGGTTATGAAATAAAAGATATAAAAGCAGCAACAGCATCTATTAAAAGTGATTTAACCAGTCATCAATGACAAATTGATACTGATAAACTAATTGAAGAGTTAGGTATAAAGATTTGAGTTGAAGAAAAAGATAATATTATAAAAATAATCCAAGAATTATGAAATGAAGAATATTTTAAAGATAAAGAAAAAGATCCTAAAAAACTAAAAGAAAAAGTTGATAAAATAATAACAGATAAATGAGTAGTTGCTAATTCACAACCACCAACTCCACCATCAACACAACCAACAAATCCAACTTCAACAGAATAATAATATTACATTTCGTAAAAAAACGGTCTTTTTCAAAAAGATCGTTTTTTTATATATTCAACAACTCTTTACTTTTGATTCCAAAAGTAACAAAAGAATTTAAGGGATTTCATCCCCTTAAAAATCCCTGAATCGTTGCTAGGTTTATGTATATATCACAAAGCAAATCTATTATGTAAGATTTAGTTTTGCCTTTCAATTGACCACTTAGTGAAAGAAGAGATTATATCTGTCATTCTGAATGAAGTGAAGAATCCCTTAAACTTGGTTTTACTTATTCTGCAATGCTAAAAGGATTCTTCGTAAAAACTCAGGATGACAAAAAAACAAAAAAACATTTTTTCTAATTTTACTCTAAAAACTTATAGAAATATGGGGTCTTAGGGGGTGAGATTCTAGTGAGAAGTAACAGAAAGTACAGAACTCAAATTCTGAAATTCGAAACCCCCTAAATCTTTTGCTACTTTTGGATTCAAAAGTAAGAAATAATTACAATATAAATAGAACATAAACACAATACAAAAAAAGAATTTAATACTTTTTACCTTCAAATAGTTATTCTATATGATTATAGAAAACTTTAACTATAATTATTCAATCCCACTACTTTTACTCAATCTATAGTTTCTTTATAATTTATCATATCAAGATGTGATAAAATAAGAACTTTCTCTCACTTTTGCTCAATTTTATTAAGCTTATTAACTTCTTTTTTTATTTCATGTAAAGTAGTTTCATCGTTTATATGGATAAATATATTTTTATCTTTAACAAAAAAACTAAAATTAAATCTACCATTTAATCAATTATATATTTCATCATACTTTGTAATTAGATCATTATATATCATATTTTCAACTAGTATATTATTATCAATTTTTTCTCAGGCAAAAGTGTTTCTTATACCTAAGTCAGTGAAATAATATTTAACACTGGTATTTATAGCTTTATCAACTTTTAAATCATAGATAAAACATCTTTTTAGTAACCTAGAATTAACTAAAAAATCTATATAATCCATAAAAGTTGCTAATGCAATATCAATTCATTCATCTTTTATATTTCTATGAAGTTCTCTAATTGATAGATTTTTATTTAAAAGTGCTATTTTTGATATACTCTGATATAACAAAATCACAGTTTTTATAGAATAATTTGTAATTATATCTTGTAGTATAATTTTATTTTTTATATTATCTAAAAATAAATTTTTGAAGTAATCATTATTTAAAAATTTAATTTCAGGAAGATTTCAATAAGTTAAATAATTTTCCCAATCAATAATTGAAAAAGTATTATTTTGTATAAGTATGTTATTATAAATTTCTAATTCTTTTGATGAATCTATATGAATATTATTTCAAAGTATAATAATTTTATATTTTTTCAGTTTATATAATTCAAGTATAAGTTGTTTAATATTTTTGATTTTGTTTATGTTTTGTAATACTATGATATTACAAAACATAAATTTTTCTTCATAAATCTTTAACAATTGAAAAAAATCTGCATCATCTTTTATAGTATTTTGTAGATCTAATTCATCATTTATATATAAATAATTAGTATTTTTCGTTTTTTCTAGAAATTCTTTTATGATACTTGTTTTATGTAATCATCTCATACCTGTTATTACTATGATTTTATCTTTATTTAATTTAGTCGCCATCTCTTTTATAAAGTCATTATTATTTTTAAATATAGGATAATTTTTTAAAAAATCCAGATTTTTATTAATAAGTTTTAGCATAGTTATGTTTTTGTTATATTATAATGTTACAAATTTATATTATTTTAATGACTTTTAATGAAAAAGCAATACAAAATACTTTATTTTGACTAAAACAAAAAAAACGATACAATTATCAAAATAAAAAACTAATTAACAAAGAATACAGAATAATTTTAATATTCTAACATTCTAAAAATCTAACACTTTTATATTCTAACATCCTAACATTCTAATTTTAAATTTATGGATTACTCAAAAGTTGATAAGAAAGTTAAAGAAATAGTAAAGAGAGCTACTTCTTATATGTTGGATAAACCAGCAAAAGATATTGAAAAATATATTTTGGAAGCATATATATATGCTCGTGATGCTCATGATTGACAAGTAAGATTATCAGGAGATCATTATATAATGCATCCTGTTGAATCAACTATTATATTACTTGACTTGAGACCAGATATATCAACAATCCAAGCATGTCTACTTCATGATGTGGTTGAAGATACTCCTAGAACTATAGAAGAAATCAAAGCAATTTTTTGAGATGAAGTTGCTTTTTTGTGTGAATGAATGGAAAAAATATCAAAAATAAAATATATATGAGAAGAGAGAAATATATGAAGTCTAAGAAAGATGTTTATCGCAATGGCTCAAGATTTAAGAGTTATTTTTATCAAACTTTCAGATAGATTACATAATATGAGAACTTTAAAATATCATCCAAAAAAGGATAAACAACAAAGAATATCCCTAGAAACTTTAAATATCTATGCCCCTATAGCCGATAGATTATGATTATTTACAATTAAAAATGATTTAGAAGAAGAATGTTTTAAAATACTTGAACCAACAGAATTTAAAAAAATCAAAAAACAATTACTTGATTATAAAACAAATATAGACTACTTCTACAAAAATTCTAAAAAAGAAATAGAGAAGGCTTTAGATCTAACTGTAGATGATTATAAAGTTACATATAGAGTAAAATCAATTTATTCGATTTATAAAAAAATGAAAAAGAAATGATTTGATACTATAGATTCTATGTATGATTTATTTTGAATAAAAATATTGGTTAATGATATTTCTACATGTTATAAGGTTCTTTGAATTATACATAATAAGTGGAGTCCTATTCCAAATAGATTTAAAGATTATATAGCTCTACCAAAACCAAATTGATACAGAAGTTTACATACAACTATTATATGATTTTTAAAGGAATTTAGGCAACAACCAACAGAAATTCAAATAAAAACTTATGATATGAATGAATATGCTGATATATGAGTTGCTGCACATTTTGAATATAAGGAAAAATGAAGTAAAGTTGCACAAGATATAGATTGGGTAAAAGAATTGAAAGAATTAACAGAAAGTTTGTGAAATAGTGATTTTATATCATCGCTTAAAATTGATGTTTTTAGAGATAGGATATTTGTATTTACACCTAAGTGATTATCTGTGAATTTACCAGCATGATCAACTTCTATTGATTTAGCTTATGCTATTCATTCAGAAATTTGAAATCATACTGTTTTATCAAAAGTTAATTGAAAGATTTATCCTTTAGATAAAGAACTTAGTAATTGAGATGTAGTGCAAATAGTTACTGATAATTCAAAGAAACCCAGCCCATTTTGGTTATCATTTGTCAAAACTACAAGAGCTAAAGAAAGAATAAGAAGTTGTTTAAAAAGAGAAAATAAAGATACAAATACTGAAAGATGAAAAGATATATTAAATAAGTATTTAGAAAAAGTATCTTTTCCGGCACTTGATAAAGAATTATCTATACTAAGAATTCTTGATGATAGGGAAAATGATCTTGATGAAAGGTTTAATATATTAGAACAAATATGAAATTTTTCGATAAATCCTTCTTCTATTGTAAGAAAGATTATGAAATCGAAAAATATAATTGCAAAAAAAGAGATTAAAGATGATGTGAAAAATATAATTGATATGGAAAATGTTGATTATAAGAAAGAGGAAATAATTATATGATGAGAAAGATGAATTGATTATAAAGCTTGTAAGAAATGTATAATTTGATGAAAAATCCCAGATAAAATAGTAGGACATATAAATTCTAAATGAATTATTACTATACATAACAGAAATTGTGCAATTTTAGAAAATGTAAACAAGGAGAGATTATTGACGGCATATAGAAAATGAGAGGAAGATGATTCTATAATTGTCTCATTATGATTTATATTTTTGGATAAAATTTGAGTTTTAAGAGACTTAAGTGATATAATTTATTCTATGGGATTAAATGTAGAACAAGTTAATTCAAAAAGACTTGAATTTAATAAACATGAAATAAAATTAAAAATAGAGGTTCCTGATTATGATTATTTACTTGTAGATAGATTAGTTGAAAGGATAAAAATCAAGTTTTGATCTAACCTAATAAGTTCTTTCGTAGAAAAAATTGTAATGTAAATATAGAATGTAGAATGCAGAAAAAAATAATCCTTAAAACAAAAAAAGTACTAAATTTAAATTTAGTACTTTTTTTGTGTATTATCTTCAATTAAGCTTTTCTTATTTTTAATTTTTGAGCTATTTCGTCAAATTTTTCAGGACTTTTTCTTTTTAAATAGTTAAGCATTTTTCTTCTTTTAGCTACCATTAGTATTATTCATCTTCTAGAATGGTTGTCTTTTTTATGTTCTGCAAGATGATCTTTTAAATTTTCTATTCTAGCTGTAAGTATAGCTATTTGTACTTCAGATGATCATGTATCTCATTTTTTGATTGCATAATCAGAAATAATTTGTTTTTTAGAATCCTTTGTTATTGTCATATTGTATTTTTAAAAAATAAAAGTTTATCCGGAAAATACACCAGATTATTTTAAGCGGGGTTATTATATAGAATTAATTTATAAAATCAAAATTTTTTATTATTTGTTATTAGAAACTTATTTTGGTGCTCCAAAATTTATGTTTCAAGTTTGTTTTGGGGTTTCTAAATTAGTATTTTTCAGATTATATGGATCTCAAAAAATTCATTCATAATTATTATTAATCGATGTACTTGTATCGTAGTGTATATCATAGTCTAGGTTATAGTTATCTATAGTAATATCTCATATAGTATTATTTCAAGTACCTTCTGATAAAGTATCATTTTGTAGATTGGTATTTAGATTTTCAGGTAATCATCATTCTTCATATAATAAATTGAGTTTATTTATTAAATCTGTTCATGAATTTGGTATAACTACATAGATATTGTTTATTATAGCATCTTCATTTAATCTCAAAGCGGTTATTGTATCTTTATTATAATTATTTAAAACAGTGTAATATGTTTGAAATCTGCTACAAAAAATTAAATATACTCTAATTAAGTTATATTCATCTTTCAATATTATATAATCATTTATATTTCTACTAACTCATATTGCATTATAATTTCTCATATTTAAAGCAATACTTTGTTTTGTATTATCTATAGAATTATCTAATTGTTGTAGGTAAATTTTTAATGCATCTATTTGAGTACTCAGATTTTTACTATTAGCATATCACATTTTATATCTTACTTTTAATTGGTTCATTAAACTCTCATAAGAATCTTTTCTTTCTGATTGAGAATCTAAATAAGACTTGATATCTATTTTTACTATATTTTTATAATCTCTAAGAGTATCTAAATTTTTTTTAATTATTATTTCATTTGTTTTAGTTCTATCTGATTTTATTGTAGAAATAGAAATAACTTCATTATAAAAAGAATTACTTTCTTCTTTTTTTCACTCATAAAATTTTGTTCATATATTTATATTTAAAGCTACTCAAATTTCACTAAATCAGTAATTATCTATTGATTGAAAATTATCTATGTTTGTAGTTTTTTCGTCACTACTCCACCACCAAGCATTTATTACTTGATTTCAGATTTGAAATAATACAATAAAAATCAAACTAAAAATTGTAATTTTTATAAATGATTTTATAATAGGATTAATCATAATTTATAGATTAGGACATATAGTATGGTAAAGGGGATTAGTCCCGAGATTACATTTCTATTATTATTTTATCATAAAAAACGATATGAGTAAAAAAATTGCCATTATTTTGTTAAGTTTTGTACTTAATTTATTTATTTATCAATATGTTTTCTCCTCAAATAATATAAAAATCATATCTAGAGCTGAATGGTGAGCTGAAGAAGTATGGAGATACAAGGATTATGAATTTTGGAAAAATTATCTTAATAATGTGAATTCTTGAAATATAGTAGAAGAAACTGATGCTGAAAAATATCAAATAGAAAAAACAAATTCAATAAATGAATTTTTAAGTAAAAATTATGTAAATGATAATACTTTGACAACAACTGAAGATGCCGAAAATTGACATAAACTTGTTTGGCCTATACAAAAAACAAATTATGTAAAATCAATTGTTGTTCATCACACAGATACTTCACCATGAATGTCTTCATATGATGCTATTAAATCTATTTATAAGTATCATACTTTAACAAGATGATGGTGAGATATATGATATAATTATCTTATTTGATTTGATTGAGAAATATTTGAATGAAGAGCTTGATGAGATTATGTTGTTTGAGCTCATGCAATACGGAATAATCGTTCATCAGTTGGGGTCGCAATGATTTGACAATATTGAACTGAAGAAATCACAGATAAACAATATGAAGCATTAAAAAAACTTGTAATTTATTTATCAGAAAAATATTGAATTGATTTAGGTAATTTTCATGATTATCATAAAGATTGTATATGAAATAATTGTGATTTTTACATTAAAAATTACAAGGATGATGTTTTGGTATGACATAATGATGTAGGTAATACTAGTTGTCCTTGAAATGCTTTTTACAGTCAGTTACAAACTTTGAAATCTGAATTAAAAATACAAACAAGATGATTTACTTATGTTAAAAATAAAAACACCATAAGTGTAAAAACAGCTCTTGATATAAAACTTGATAAATTATCAGAAAATGATTTATTAAAAATATTGGCATTGTTAGATTATAAGGTAGAAAATAATAAAAATTATAAAAATCTTAGAGTTGTAATATTGTCAAAGATCAAAGAAAAAAACAAAGAAAGTTCTGAATTTGTTACATCCTGATATGACAAAAACAATAAAATCTCTATAAAATTATCGTATCCAGATGAAAGTAATATAAAAATCAAAAAATGAAATAGAGAATATGATATAGAAGTATCTTCTTGAAAACTTCTAGTAAATGATACTTTGTTACAAGACACCATTACTATAAAATCTAATACTAAATCTTATCTGGAAATAAGCTCTTGGGATAGGATTCCAGCTTGGGATAAAGAGCAAAAATACAATGATAATAAATTTAGGGGAGATATTATTTTATCTGTAAAGGATAATAAATTACTTGTAGTTAATAAACTTTATTTATCAGATTATCTTAAATGACTTTGAGAAGTAAGCGATAGTGATAATTCTGAAAAAATCAAAACTATAGTAGTAGCAGCTAGAACTTATGCAAGATGGTATATGACAAAGGCATATAAATTCCCATGAGAAATATACCAATGATCTGATAATCCAGATGAATTTCAAAAATATCTGTGATATAGTTTAGAACAAAGAAGTCCAAAAATAAATAAAATAGTAGATGAAACTGAAGATCAAATAATAACTTATAATAATGATATAATAAAGCCTTGGTACTTCTCTCAAAGTTCTTGAAAAACTCTAAGTTATAAAGATTATTGTAATAATAAATTAGATTGTAAAAAAATAAATTATCCATATTTATCAAGTGTTTTTGATCCTGGATCAGTATGAAAAACTAAGCTTGGGCATTGAGTTGGTATTTCTGGTGCTTGAGCCTCTTATCTTGCATCAAAATGATGGACAGAAGATATGATTATAAAATATTTTTTAAAGGGAGTCAAAATCAAGAAAATATAAATTAAGAAAAAATATAAATTACTAAATATAAAATAATGGTACTAAAAAGGTATTACTTTGATAATTTATAAAAAAATAAAAAAAACTCTTTACAAAAAATATAAAATAGTATAATCAATATAGCCAAAATAAAAATAATCAAAAAAATCTATTAAAAAATCTATTAAAAAATCAAAATAAAAATCAAAATAAAAATTTTAAGTAAGTAAATTATTATTTAACTTTTTTTATATGATTAATACATATTTCAAAGCTAAATATTATTTAGCAAGTGTACTATTATTTTCTCTATTGTGAATCACTAGATTGCTAGCAGTTGATAGTTTAAGTTTATCAACAACAGATATAGATGATACAATCGTATGATGAACAACAGTAGCAACCATTACTTGAAATAATGCAAGTTGAGCTACTGTTTTTTCTATGCCTTGTACCACTTCTTGAGTAGATGATTCTAAATTTAGTATAGGGTGACTATGAAGTGATGAACTTGTAATAAATGAAGATCCAGATTACCATACCCAAAGTTCTTATAATATATGTATAAGAGCTGTTGATGATGAATGAACTTATGAGGAG
The DNA here is from genome assembly GCA_024635475.1 of bacterium. GTDB lineage: Bacteria > Patescibacteriota > Gracilibacteria > BD1-5 > UBA6164 > Altimarinus. The sequence goes on from JAGXIW010000004.1 coordinate 123,805, forward strand.
AATTTTACTTTGACAGTTTCCGATATGACTGTCCCTGAGTTTGATTCTGTAACAGTATCTTCAAATAATTCTAATTCTTGAGCTTTTGCAAAAGAGTGAGATATAATTACTTTTTCGGTGAATTTGATTAATCCAGATACAAGTTGAATTTTAAATACTTTAACTTTTGATTTATGAATTGATGTTGGTAATATATTGAACTTAGATCAAAATGCATTAGCTTTAAATTCACATACAAAAAATTACACAATTTCTGCAGGTCAAAGTTGAACTTTAGATATAATTGATTTAGTATTTACTGATGACATTTTAAATGTATTATCATGATTTACTTCACCATATTTACTAACTTTAAATATAATAGTTGATACAAGTGCACCTCTTATTTCATTTAGTGATGATGTATCTGCTAGTTCAAATTTAACAGATGATATAAATATAGTAGTTTCAGATGATTATATAGATCCGTCTGGTTTATATTATGGTTTTTCATTTGATAATATTTGTGATTGAACAGACACTTATGATCAAGCTTTTATTTCTTGAAATACTTTTACAATAAATGATACCCTAAATAATGGAAAATATATTTGTGTTAAAGCTTTTGATTATGCATGAAATGTTACTTATTTATCTTCATTAAATGCACTAAACATTACAACAGCCTGAATTGATTTATCAGGAACTTGAATAAATGAAAATGTTTGAGTTTGATATTCTGTTTGAGATTTTTCAACAATTCCTTCAACTTGAACTACTTTTATTTATGATTTTGTAGTTTGAAATTGAGATACAGATAATGGAAGTTTTACTATTAGTTGAGCAACTTTAGTAGCTCAATTTGATCCAAACTATGAACAAAAATCTACATATAATATTAGAATTAGTAGCACGGATGAAAATCTAACAGTAATAGAAGATGAATTTATTATAAATATTAATGATGTAAATTTATCACCAACAGATATAACTTTAAGTGGAAGTACAATAGATGAAAATCTTGCAATTTGAACAATAATTTGAGATTTAACTTGAACTGATGATTGAGAAGATAATGGGACATTGACTTATTCTATGACTTGTAGTACTTGATGAGTAGATGATAGTAATTTTACTCT
>JAGXIW010000005.1 GCA_024635475.1 bacterium
AATTTTACTCTTTCTTGAACAAATTTATTAAGTAATATAATATTTGATTATGAAACTCAAAATCTACACAATATATGTGTAAGAGTAAGCGACTGAACTTTGACTTATGATGAAAACTTTGTTATATCAATAAATGATGTAGCAGAAATATGAAGTGATATAACATCTAATTGAAGTCTAATTTTGGCAGAAAATACAGAATCTGGTGCCGTTATTTGAGATTTTAATACTATATGAACGAATTCTTGAGCTACTTATACTTACACTTTTGCAACTTGAACATGAGATGCTGATAATGCTAGTTTTACAATTAGTTGAAGTAGTTTATATATAAATTTTGTACCAAACTATGAACAAAAATCTACATATAATATTAGAATTAGTAGCACGGATGAAAATCTAACAGTAATAGAAGATGAATTTATAATAATAATAAATGATGTAAATTTATCACCAACAGATATAACTTTAAATGGAAGTACAATAGATGAAAATCTTGCAATTTGAACAATAATTTGAGATTTAACTTGAACTGATGATTGAGAAGATAATGGGACATTAACTTATTCTATGACTTGTAGTACTTGATGAGTAGATGATAGTAATTTTACTCTTTCTTGAACAAATTTATTAAGTAATATAATATTTGATTATGAAACTCAAAATCTACACAATATATGTATAAGAGTAAGTGATTGAACTTTGACTTACGATGAAAACTTTGTTATATCTATAAATGATGTAGTAGAAACATGAGCTGATATTACATTTAGTTGAAGTCTAACTTTGGCTGAAAATACAGAATCTGGTGCTTTGCTTTGAGATTTTAGTACTGTATGAACAAATTCTTGAGCTACTTATACTTACACTTTTGCAACTTGAACATGAGATGCTGATAATGCTAGTTTTACAATTAGTTGAAGTAGCTTATATACAAATTTTGTACCAAACTATGAGACAAAAAACACATATTCAATTTTGATTAGAAGTACAGATAATTTTGGCTTAATAATTGAAAAACAATTTAGTATAATAATAATAAATGATGAAAATTTAGCACCAACGGATATATCTATAAGTTCTAATATCATCAATGAAAATTTACCAATTGGAAGTGCTGTGTGAGCATTGGCCACTATTGACCCAGATTCTAGTAATACTTATATTTACACATTAGTAGCTTGAACTTGAAGTGATAATAATGCAAGCTTTGGAATAAGTTGAAATAATTTAGTAGCTAATTTTAGTGCTGATTATGAATCAAAAAATAGCTATTCAGTAAGACTTAGAAGTATTGATAATTGATGATTATTTACAGAAAAGCAATTTATTATATCAATTGGTAATGTTAGCGAATGATCTTCTGGAGGAGGAGGTTGAGGATGAGGAGGAGGTTGATCAATAAAAGATAATTGTCCAAGTTGAGATTATTCATATAGTTACTATGATAGGACTTGTTGAATTAAACCAAAAACTTGAACTTGAATTACCAATACATGAACTACACAAATTTGATCTATAAGCACTTGATCTACAACTACTTTAGAAGATAATATAGACAGTATACTTGATAAAACTTTTGATGATACAATTTATAAAGATGATATATGAGATGAACATATAATTAAAAAAACAATAACTTGAGAATTTATCATAAAGAAAACAGATGGAACATACGAAGATAAAGTTTTCTCAGATTTAGATAAAGCTAAAAAATATATAGATGACTTAATAAAAGTTGATGTTATATATTTGGATGATTATGATTTTGATGAATCTATTAATCCTATAATATATGTAAGTAGATTTGAGGACAGATTTATGTCTAGAAAATTAACTAACTGAAAATATATACTTTATACAGAAAAATGAATAAAATTGAACTGATTTTTTAACAAACAATATGAAGTATTGTTATATTTACAAAGAGTTTTTTAAAAATAGGCTATTCTGAATAGTTAAATATACTAGTTATGTTGAAATTTTCATCAAAAAAGCTACTGCATTGCAGTAGCTTTTTTGATTATTTCCTCCCAAATTTCTTAAACTTATTTTTCAATCTTTTAGCTTCTTTTTCTCAGAGTTTTTCTTCAAGTACTAGATTGAGTTGTCATTCTTCATCAAATAAACTCATATCCATATCGATTCCAAACTCAGCCTTGTATTTATAATCTTCATAATTTCAGTAACTTACAATCAATTCATTGTCTCTTATAATCCAGATATTTGTTGCAATCTTGTTTACAAAATATCTGTCATGGCTAATAAATAAAACCGTTCATTTAAATTTTTTTAAAGCTGATTCTAAGCCTTCACGAGTATCGTAATCTAGGTGATTTGTAGGTTCATCTAAAATTAGTAAATCATAATTTTTTTGTCATAATATAGCAAATGCAACTTTACTTATTTGACCTCAAGAAAGTTCTCAAACTTTTTTATTTATATCTTCATAGTCAAAAAGATAATGCTTTAGAATAGAAACTAGAACCTGTTCAGAATAATTGAGTCCGTGTAATTCAAAATTTTCTTTAATTGTTTTATCCTTTTTTAGTTCTTCGTGCATTTGGCTAAAATAACCAATTTGTAGTCATTTCGCTCTTGAAAAATATCAATCTAGAAAATCTAATTGTCATAAAATACTTTTTATAAATGTAGATTTTCAAACTCAGTTTTCTCAAACTATTCAGATTTTTTGACCTTTGTACAGTACTAAATCATTTATAAAAAATAAAGGATCTTTTCTACCTATAAATATTTGCTTAAATGTAAGGACTTTTTCACTTGTATTTTCAGTTTCACCAAATATAAATTTAGCTTTATGTGGTATGTAAGGAGGATCTATTTTATCGATTTTATCAAGCATTTTTTCTCTTGATTTAGCCCACCCAGCACGACTTCAGGCTCTAAATCTATTTACCAAAGTTTCTTGTGATTTTATCCAATCATCTTGTCTTTCAAAATCTTCTTGAATCTTTTTTTCCTTTTTTTCTCTTTCAGTTACATAATCGCTATAGTTACAATGATAGAAATTTAATGGCCTTGCAGGTTGGACTTCATAAGTTTTGTCACAAGTTTTATCCAAAAATTCTCTATCATGAGAAACAATTATATATCATCATTTCCATTTATTTTGCAGATAAAATTCAAGCCATTCCAAACTTGCCATATCTATAAAATTTGTAGGTTCATCCAAAAAAAGTATGTCTGGGGAGTGTATAAGCACTTTTGCTAGTGCTACTTTTGTTCTTTGTCATCAGCTTATCTGAGTCAAAGGTGATTTCAAAAGGGAAGTGATACCAAGCCCAGAAGCTACTCACATAAGTATACTATTATAGTTGTAACCTCACATATTATTGAAATGCTCAAGTTTGTCAGAATATTGTTCTAAAGTATTAGGATTATTTCAATTTTTTAATTGTTTTTCCAATATTTCCAATTCCTTTTCAAGTTTTACTATTTCTCAAAATCAGTCTTTTAATTCTTCATAAACTGTTTTATTTTCATTATCATTGTAGATTTGATCTAGATATCACAAGGAAACTGATCATATATTTTCTATTGCTCAGTCAAAGTTTTTGATCTCTCAAGTTATTATTTTCAAAATAGTAGTTTTTCAAGCTCAATTTCATCCTACTATAGAAACTCTATCATTTTTGTTTAAAGTAAATTCTATGTTTTTTAGTATTACATTTCAGTCTACTTCATATTTATCGATTTTGATTTTTAGGTGATTCATTATTTTAATATTGTATATAAAAAGGCACTATAGTAAGTATAATCCCAATTATTATTAGAGCATATATATTTTGTGTAAAATATGGATACACACAAAGAGCAATTCAAGATACAGTAGCCATAATCATTTTTTGGCTTCTACCATATACAAACCATCAAGTTCAAATTGCTCAAGTGAGTATATAAATTAATAATATAGGTGTACTTGTATCCATAATTTAAAAATTAATTATACTATCTTTTAAATATACCCATTTTCCTCTAAAAACTTAATAACATTTTTTCTATATTCTTTCAAACCAAACAAAGTATGAGCATCACTGTTAATATATAGTTTATTAGTCTTTTGTATAACAATATGTAATTTTTCTATATTAGTTTTTCCATTATATAAATAACTTCAATTAATTTCTAAAGGAATTTCATATTTATTTACTAAATCAATAAGAGCTTCAATATCAACTTCATTTCAAAAATTTGTATTACTACATGGATGACAAACACACTTTATATTTTTATGATGTCTTTCAATAGCATTTTTATATGCTTTATTTATAGATTCTTTAGATCATTCATATACACCACTATGAGCAGATAAATTCATAAATTCGGATTTTTGTCATTGAATAGTATCACATATATCTCAATCTTCATTTAATATATCAGCTTCAACTCAAAAAATAACAGAAACATTATTATGTACATTTCACCACCTTTTTATTAATCATCTATAAGCATTTTTAGAAATTTGAAATCTTTTTATCAAGCAATTCATTTCTTCATCACTATGATCAGTAATTGCTATTTCATTCATCCCTATTTCTCAAGCAAATTTAACTATTTCATCAATAGTATTCATACCATCAGAGAAACTCATAGAATGCATATGATAATCACTATTATCAAGGTTTATAATTTTGTGTGCGATGTTCATAATGTTTTATTTAGAATTAATTTCATTTAATTGTAACTCAAGTCAAAGAATTTTTAGAAATTTTGATAAAGTAGTTATTGAAAAGTTTTGATTTCATCTCTCTATTCTTGCAATAACAGATTGTGTAGTATTAGCTAATTTTGCAAGTTCAAGCTGAGACATTCATTTTTGTTCTCTAGCTTTTTTTATTCTCTCAGCAATAGCATATTTAAGCCATTCAACTTCGTATAATTCCTTTATCTTAGGATTTTTTGCAAAAACTTCTTTTTTATAATCATCAAATGTGTAAACCATATGGAAATTATTAAAAAATAAATATAGCTTATATGCTATATATTATTAATTTTTCATATAATTGCAAATATTTTATATACTTTTTAGATAATCATCTTTATAATTTTTAATTCTTTTAATTACTAAATTATCTAATTTTTGTGATTTTTTGATTATTCAATCAAGTAAAACTATTTCTCCATTTTGAATTGTAAAATAAAAAATTCTTGAAATATTTGATGATTGTTTAATTCTAAGCTCATAAATCTTATCTCAAATATATTTTACTTCATCTTTTCATAGTCTATCAAGTAACAGTAAATCTATTTTCTGTAAAATTTTAGCATTTAAATCAGGATTTTTAATAGCTAACTCATTTAGGAACTCTTTGACTGGAACTTTTCCATTTTGCTTTTGATAGAAGATTATTTGTTTCATGATGAGTTAATTACATTTTTATTCATATTTCTTTTACTATTCAAATTATTTCAAAATCATCCTCTTTTTTAACTTCTAAATCAGGATAATCAGGATTTAACGAGTATAAATAAATTTTATAATTACTTTTTTTTATTTTTTTTATTTTAGCTTTATCATTATGTTTGATTAGGTATTTGTATCATTCTGAAATAAATTCAGGGTAAAATTCTATTAATAAATTTTCTCATGTTTTTATTATTGGCTCCATTGATTTTCATTTAGCCCTAGTTATAAAATAATTTTTATAACTTTTTTCTTTTAAATTATTTTCATCCAAATCAATTTCAATTCTATCTCTTGGGTATTCATCAAAAATTTTAGCTCAATCATTTCAGCATTGAGCCCATCAATAAAAGGGAAGAAAAATTTTATTCTCATCTGGCATTTTTAAAACTTCATAATCCTCAGTTATAAATCAACTTTTAATTAATCTATCAAGTCTATTATATATTTTCTGAGGATGATCTATTCATGTTTCATCCTGAATCTCTTTTATAGTTAATCATTCTAAAGATCTATTTTTAATTAATTTTAATAATTCCTTACTTAAATCATCAATTGGCTTATTATAGAAAATCATAATTTGTTGAATTAATCGTAATATTAAATATAATATATAGTTTCTAAAATAAATCAAATATATTATACAATTATTTAACCGACTCAAGGTTTCACAAAATACTTGACTTTATAATAAAAATAAATATTCTTTTATATATTGAGGGTTAAAGCCTAAATAAACTCTTCAATAATAAAATACTTTATTTTTTAATTTTCAAGAATGTAAGATAATCATAACAAAAATAATGGATTCATTATATATATAGAAATAAAAATAAAAATAAAATACTTATTTATTTAATAATTAAAGCAAATATGGCAAAAGATGCACTTTGAATGAGATGAATTCGTTCTCGTAATGAAAGTGGAGAATTAAGACAAAAAAGAAGTGATACATTTGTATGAACAATTGAAAAACAATATTGAGTTGATTTAGATGTTCGTTCAGATATGCACTTATGAACTTATTTAAAAAACAATAACATTGAATCATTAAATGATTTAGTAAATGGAAAATAATTTTATATAATAATAAAATAAAGATATGATTAGATGAAGAAGAATTATTAATGTTAAGCCTCATTTAATTGGATTTAAAAAATGAGAAATATTATATATTTCAATAAAATATAATGGAACAATTAAAGATAAATTACTAAATATTTGATTTAGTAAAATTGAAGAATGAGAATCTATACTACCTATATTTAAAAGTAAAGTTTCAATTACAAATTCAGATTGATTAGAAATAGTTAGAAAAGATTTACCCAAAATTCAATATTTACATGAATTACCATATTTAATAAAAGATTATTGAGGACATATTCATGAATGAGTTAATTATATTCCTAAACTAAAATATCAAAGAGATTTGATTGATTTTATGTGAGTATATTTAAATATTGAAAGTAAAAATTGAGAATTTATGATAATATCAGATCCAATTAAAAATGAATTAGAAAATGAATTTAAAATAAAAAATACAATAAATTTATTTTTAGAAATATTTTGAGAAGCAAATATAACAAATGATACTTTTAAAATATTCACTACTCCTAAAATTATTAGATTTAATTTTGAATTTCTAAAAAAATGAGAATATCCATGGGAAAAAACAAAAGATCTTGTTATTAATTCAGTTTGAAAAAAATATTGAGAAAATATAACAAAATATATTAAGAATAGATGGAATATTATAGAAGATTATAAACCTGATTTTATTTGATATTGAATTTGATGATTTAGATGATATATTTGTTTTTGATTTAAAGAAAAGAATTTATATATATTAGAAAGTTCTTTTCTAAATAATGCAACTTATATATTTAATGAGAAATGGGAAGATATAAGTATATTAACGAAAGCATCAATTTTAAAATGAAATCTATTTAAATACAGAATTATACATTGAATCAATTGGCAAATAGAGATAGATAAAATATTAAGTTAATTTTAAAATCCTACTCCTACAGAGTAGGATTTTTTCTTTTCCGAAAATTTGCAAAATCCAGCTTTTTAGATAATATAAAAAAGCCAAAAAACTTTAAAAATGCAATAGTCACAAAATGTTATAAAGGAGGAAATTAGTTTCCTCTCCTCATATACTATTTTGTGGCATATAAGGTTTTTTGGCAATATAATCAGGGACTAATTTCTTCCTTTTTATATTGTCAAAAAACCTTTTCAATTTACCTTTTTATTAAGATAGTTTTATTGGCATTTACTTTTATTTAGTAAATGCTTTTTATATGGGAAAAGAATCTTGAAATAAAAACTTAAAACAAGCAAAAAAATCAAAAAATGATGAATTTTATACTCAATTATCAGATATAGAAAGAGAATTAGGGCATTACAAAGAACATTTTAAAGATAAAGTAGTTTTTTGTAATTGTGATGATCCAAGAGTTAGTAATTTTTTTCATTACTTTTCTTACAATTTTGAATATCTATGACTAAAAAAATTAATAACAACATGTTATAAAAATCAACAACCTGACTTATTTAGTGAAAATAAATCAGAAAAAGCAATTTATCTTGAATACACAGGCGATAAAAATGGAGATAATGTTCCTAATCCTAATGAAATTGGTATAAAACATTTAATTGGTGATGGTGATTTTCGTAGCAATGAATGTATAGAATTATTGAAACAAGCTGACATAATTGTAACTAATCCTCCATTTTCTCTTTTTAGAGAATATCTTGCTCAATTGATGGAATATAATAAAAAATTTATAATAATATGACATCAAAATTGTATTACATATAAAGAAATTTTTAAATTGATAAAAGAAAATAAATTATGGCTTGGTTATGGTTTTAAATGAGGGGCTGCTCATTTTATTAATAAACATTATGAAGATTATGCTTCTGCTTGAGATCATAAGGAGTGAATGATTAGAGTGTCATGAGTAAATTGGTTCACTAATTTAGAAATTAGGAAAAGACATGAAGATTTAATTCTTTATAAAACTTATAATGAAAGTGAATATCCAAAATATGAAAATTATGATGCTATAAATGTTGATATAACAAAAAATATTCCTATGGATTATAAAGGAGCTATTGGTGTTCCAATAACATTTATGGATAAATATAATCCTGAACAATTTGAAATAATTGCACTAGGTATAGTTGGGTCTATTGATTTTACATGTAATAAAAAAATGGAAATTTTAGATAAAAATGGTAAACCAACAGGAAAATTTACTTTTAATGCAAAAGGAACTCTATATCGCTTATATAATCCTAAAAAAGATAAAACACCTGCATTTAAAGATTTTGAAACAGGAGAATTATATACAAGTATTTATGCCCGTATCATTATAAAAAACAAAAAACTTTAACATTTAACTATATTACTTATGAAAATCGAACTTAAAGAAATCCCAATTAAAGATGTATCAATTGGCTATGTAAATGACAAAGAAGAATGAGTTGTTGGATATGGTTGAATTTTAAATATTCGCCCAAAATATCAAAGGGAATTTGTGTATAAAGACAAGCAAAGAGACTCTGTAATTGAAACTATTAAAAAAGATTTTCCTCTAAATGTGATGTATTGGGTAAAAAATGCAGATGATACTTACGAAGTACTTGATTGACAACAAAGAACTATAAGTATTTGTGAGTACATTGATTGAAAATTTTCTCTTGATTATCAGTATTTTCATAATCTTACAGAAGATGAAAAAAATAAAATCCTTGATTATAAATTGATGATTTATTTCTGTGAATGAACAGACAAAGAAAAACTTGATTGGTTTAAAACTATCAATATTGCATGAGAAAAACTCACAGATCAAGAACTGAGAAATGCTATTTATACTGGTACTTGGCTAACAGATGCAAAAAGATATTTTAGTAAATCTGGTTGTCCGGCTTATGGTATAGGAAGTGATTATTTAACTGGTTCGTCTATTCGTCAAGAATATCTAGAAACTGCAATTAGTTGGATTAGTAAAAGCAATATCGAACAATATATGGCAGAAAATCAACATAAACCCAATGCAAATGAGTTATGGTTATATTTTCAAAGTGTTATAAATTGGATTAAAATTATTTTTCCAAATTATCGTAAAGAAATGAAATGAATTGATTATGGTTTTTTGTATAATCAATTTAAAAATAGGGAGTTTGATTCTAGTTTGTTTGAAAAAGAGATAACTAAACTTATGCAAGATGAAGATGTTACTAAAAAATCTGGTATTTATCCTTATGTTTTGACAAGAAACGAAAAGTATCTAAGTATCAGAGCATTTACAGACAAACAAAAAAGGGAAGCATACGAAAAACAAGCTTGAATTTGTGTAAAATGCAATGAGCATTTTGAACTTGATGAAATGGAAGCAGATCATATAAAGCCATGGCACGAATGATGAAAAACAACAGCTGAAAATTGTCAGATGCTTTGTAAAAATTGTAATAGAACTAAATCAGGGAAATAAAAAAAAGACTTTCATTTGAAAATGAAAGTCTTTTTTTTAATTTCTCTTACTCTCTCTCCACTCTACTACCACTTTTATCATCAACTATTTTGTATCCCAAAGTATCTATTTCATTTCTTATCTTGTCAGCTAAAGCAAAATCTTTATCTTTTTTTGCTTGATTTCTATCTTCAAGCTTTTTTTGTACATCATCAGGTATAATTTCATTTGTATTATCTGTAAAATCGATTATTCCAAGTACTTCATTAAAAGTCTTGAACATATCAAGTATGGCATTGTATTCTTCTAAACTTATATTTTTAAGTTCTTTATTTACAAAAGTAATAAAATTGTAAAATATAGCAAGAGCTTCTACAAAATCGAAATCATCTTCCAATTTTTCTATATAATCAGTCACAAATACTTGCATACTATCTCTAAAATCTCTTCTTACTCATTTTACTTTTAATTCTCCTGATTTTTGAATTGTAATATCTTTTTCTGATACTATAGATTTCCTTGCTAGATATAGCTTTTTTATTGTTTCATCAATTCTTTCTATACTATTGAAGTTTTGTTCTAATTTTTTGAAAGAGAAATCTATATTATCTTTATATTTTCAGTTTATAAAACTTAATCTAAAACTCCTATATAAATCTGAATTAGATACTTTTCATTCGTATTTTTTTTCTATATCTCTTAGAGTATAAAAATTACCAAGACTTTTACTCATTTTTTTTCCATCTACCATCAGATGTCAACTATGAATCCAGTATTTTGAAAATTTCTTTCAAGTAACGGCTTCACTTTGAGCTATCTCATTTTGATGATGTGGAAAAATCAAATCAACTCATCACATATGAATATCTATTTCAGGTCAAAAATGAGTCAGATTACAAGCTGAACACTCTATATGCCAACCTGGACGACCTTTGATTGTTATTGTTTTATCAACTACAAACTCTTTCTCCCAATAATTTTCTCCATCTTCTTTTTTCCATGCTTTCCAAAGTACGAAATCAGAAGCATCTTCTTTTTCGTATTCATCATTGTCTATTCTTACACTTTTTTTCATTCATTTGAAGTCTAGATGAGCAAGTTTTCCATAATCATTAAATTTAGAGATATCATAATACACACTTCCGTCTTCTCATATATAAGCATATCACTTTTTTAGTAATATATTTGTCATATATACCATTTCATCAATCAAAGTTGAAATAGGAACTATCTTATCAGCTTTAGTTATTCAGATTTTTTCTATATCTTCCAAAAATATCTTTGTAAATTTTTCAGTAAAATCTTTCAAATTTTCTCAGGCTTTTTGACTCTCTCTTATAGTTTTATCATCTATATCAGTTATATTCATGAGTACTGATACTTTATAACCCAAGAATTTCATAGTCTTAATAACTAAATCAGCAGATATATAAGCTCTTAAATTACCAATATGAGCATAATTATAAACTGTAGGGCCACAAAAATAAAGTTTTACTATTTCTTGTCTTAGAGGTTTAAATCTTTCTTTTTCTCTTGTTAGGGTATTGTATATTTGTAACATATTTTTAGTTATCATTTAAATAATAATCGTCATTATCGCTTTCACTTTTTTCTTTTTTCTTTTTTGGTTTATTTCACTTAATCTTGTCCATCATCATTTTAGAAGCTTTGGTAGGTGTCATATAGCCCTCAATATGTTTATCAAACATAACTACAGGTCATTGTTTACAATTATCAAGACAAGCATAAGTTGAAATAATTACATTACTCAAATCAAATCTTTCTTTATCTCTCTCAAGCCTTTGAAGTATATATTCACTATACTTTTCTTTACATCCATTTCACATACAAACCTGTATTTTCATATAGTAAAATTAGAAAATAATCATTATCTTTTTGGTATTCTACTTTTTTTATGAGATTTTACAAAAAAAATTTGATAATTTAAAATTTTTCATATAATCTAAAAGTCTAAAGATTAATTGTTTTTAAAGTAATACTTATCTTTAAGCTGTAAAATGCCGGGATAGCTCAGTTGGTAGAGCAACGGATTGAAAATCCGTGTGTCGCAAGTTCAAGTCTCGCTCTCGGCACCATTTAAATAATATAAAAAAATAAAGCTAGAATTTCTAGTTTTATTTTTTGTTTCTAGGGAGTTTGCAAATTATTTGACTATAAAAATAGTTAAATATAATAATAATATGAATAAAATAATAAAAATACTATTTTTTGTACTTTTATCACTTATTTTCACAAGTGTTTTTTCTTTTGATATTGCTACTTTATGAACTATAAATTCATCTGTTATAGATAAAGTATGAATTTTAAAAACAGAAGAAAAACAAAATATAGAATCAAAAATTCAAGCACTAAGAGATAAGTACACTACAGAAATCTTGTTAGTTATAATTCCTTCAACAGATGGGGAAGAGATATCATCAGTTTGAACAGAAATCTGACAAAAAATATGAGTTTGAAAAGCCGACAAAGATAATTGAATAGTTGTACTTATAGCAATTGATGATAGAGCTTGGAATATATCAACAGGGTATTGAGTTGAGTGAGTTCTGCCTGATTTACTTGCAAATAAGATATGAGAAAAAAACTTTGTTTTATTTAAAGAATCAAGATATTATGACTGAATAATATGAACCTTAAATGATTTTTGAAAGGCATTTGAAGGAGATCCTAGTATTATCTCTCTGCAAAAAGAATCTATTCAAAATTCAGATATAAAAGATATATTTTGGATTATAGAATTTTTTGTTTTTATGTTTTTTTCTTCAGCTTTTTTAAAGCCAATCTTTAAAGAAAAAAAGTATAAAAAATTCTTTATTTATTTGTTAATAGCTTTTTTTATAACACTTCCATTTACATATTATTTTTTAAAAACAGTATTATGATCGATAATATTGAATATTTTTTTATGGATATTTTGATTAATTTTCTGAATAGCTTGAAATATATGAATTTGAAGATATAATAATTCTTGATGAAGGTCTTGAAGAGGTTGAGGTTTTGGTTGATTTTGATGAGGTAGTTTTGGTTGATGATGAAGTTCTTGAAAATGGTAATAAATAATTTATTTTTTTAATTTTTTTTATATGGAAAATACTACTGTAGAAAATAAAGGGAACACTAAGTGGATAATTCGGTGAATAATAATTTTTATTTTAGTAAGTATTGTAGGTTCTTTTTTTTGAAAATATAATAATTTTGTATCTATGGAAGAATGAGTTAAAACTGCTTGGTCTCAGGTAGAAAATCAATATCAAAGAAGATATGACTTGATACCAAATATAGTAAATACAGTAAAGTGAGAAGCAAATTTTGAGAAATCTACATTGGAAGCTGTGACTCAAGCAAGAGCTTCAGCAACAAAAACAAATATCAATATAAATGATGCAAAAGAAATGGCAGATTATCAAAAAGAGCAAGCATGAATTTCCCAAGCATTATCTAGATTGCTAGTGGTTAGTGAAAATTATCCAAATTTAAAAGCAAACAAATGATTTGAAGATTTGAGAGTAACATTGGAATGAACTGAAAATAGAATATCTACAGAAAGAATGAGATACAATGAAAAAGTACAAGAATTTAATACTTTTATAAGACAATTTCCGAATAATATAATTGCTTCTATGTTTTCTTTTGAAAAGAAAAATTTATTTGAAGCAGATATAAAAGCAAATGAAGCTCCAAAAGTAGAATTTTAGGATATAGAATGCAGGTTATAAAATAAAGGTTATTACTGTAATTCTCCCGTATAACGAAGAATCCCTTAAACTTGGTATTTATAAAAAACAAAAAGATTGATGGTTATAAATTTAATCACATTATTAAAAAAGCATTAAAATTATATAATCTTAATGCTTTTTTTGAAAGTAAATAAACTAGTTAACACTACATTTTTTGATTAATAGGTCTAATACTTCACTAGTTGAACCATAAACTTTTTGTTCTTTTTTCAATTCTCTATAAAAATGAAAATGAGATAGAGTAATTTTTAAATTTGATTCTACTCAAGAAATATAAACTGTAATATTCTTTGAATGTAATTTTTCTACCATTTGTTCTAATGCCTCTAATCAATCTAAATCTATATCACCTCACATATGACTAAAAGAAAAAATTATAGTTTGATTTTTTTCTAGTTTTTCTATTCTTTCTATATTACTTTCAGTAGTTAGGTAATTAAGACCAGATATAAATTTCATTAAAATTAAATCATTTTCTTTTTGATCTTTTATATATTCTCAAAATCTCATTTTTCAGAATAATTTATTGTCTCTAAACACTGATACATTTACATGACTATTTATAATTCTCCTTACAAATATAATTAATGATACACTTGTTCAAATAAGTATTCAGAAAATAGCATCTTCTAAAACAGCAAAAAAAGTTGTTAATATCATTATAAAAAATGAAGTTTTTTCTACCTTATAAACTTTTTTTATTAAAGATATATTTATTAATGATAAAGATATATTTATCAGAATAGCAGCTATAATAGGATAAGGTAAAAATTTAAAATAATCATTAAAAAATAATGATCAGATTATAAGTGTGAATACTCAAACTAATAATGAAGCAGATTTATGTGTAGCTCAAGAATTTATGTTTAGAGCTGTTCTTATAAAAACTGCAGTTGTTGGTAATCATCAACATAATCAAGAGGCTATATTTGAAATTCAAAGTCATAAGATTTCCTTACTTTTACTAAATTTTTCATTTTTCATGTTACTGGCTGTTTTAGCCGATATAATTGTTTCCAATACTGCAACTATAGCTATAACTAAAGAAGTAATAAAAATAGTTTTAATTATTTTTATTACTTCATTAATACTTCCTACTTCTATAAATTTAAAAGGAAATTCAGCTAATTTAAAAGTCAATTCAGGAAATTTATTTGAAAGTAGTAGTATATCTGGAAATGCTCATTTATTAACTAATAGTCAAAGTATTATTCAAACTAGAGTAAGAAATATAACAGATGGAAATCTTGGAAAATACTTTTTTCAAATCATCAAAAAACTTAATCAAGACAAGAAAACTATGAAAGCAACAATATTTACATCACTTAAATGTTTAAATACTTCTAAAACATTTAAGTAAATTTCTTTATGAGTTTGTATTTCTAATCATAAAGCTCCTGGAAGTTGTGATAAAAATATTGTTATTCATACTGCAAAAATAAAACCATGAAGTGTATTTGATGGAATTAGGATTATATATTTTATAATTTTAAGAAAGTATATAATAAGTATAATTATTCAAGAAAGTATAGTTACAAATGGTAAAAGTAAAGCTCAATCAGGTCAATGAGATAATACAAATGCTAAAAGTATAGATGATAAAGCTCAAGCTACTCAAAATACATTAAAATTACTTGAAGCAAATATAGCTGCGAAGATTCATCACCAAATAGCTGTTATAAGTCATTGAGTTGGTGTAGCTCAACTTGCTATTGCTAGAGAAATAGAAAGAGGAATATTTATTAAAGCAACTGTTAATCAAGCTTTCCAATTGTTTTTTAGATTTTTTATAGTAAACATAAAAGTAAATTAAAGAATAAATGAAATTTAATTAGTAATAGTTTTATTTAGCAGGAGTATATTTATAAAAATTGTCTAAATCCAATTTATCTCAAAATTTCTTTTTTGCATATTCTAAAGCATCTTCTCTTTTGAAAAATATTTTCTCTTTTGAAAAGTGTTCAAAGAAACCTGTATTTTCAAGCATTTCATAATGAGTTTTTCTAATCCTTGTAATATAAATTTCTAATCATGATTGTCCAAATTTTTCAGTTATATTATCTATAACTTCTATTCATGTGGCATCTATTTCAGTGACTGCTTCAAAATCTAATATAATTACTTTTATATTCTTTTTTTCATTAACAAATTTTAATAATTTTCATTCAAAATATCATGCATTTCAAAAATATAAAGGTCAATCAAATCTATACATTCACACATTTTTGCTTGTTTCTAATCAAAATACTTTTGCTCATCTTAAATCTCAACTCTTATGCATAGATAATTCAGCAAAATTTGGTTTACTTGTACGATATATAAAGAGTCCAATTGATAATACAACTCAAACTATAATTCATTCTTCTAGTTTTGGAGCAAAATATAAAGTAGCAAAAAAAGTTATTATAGAGACTATTCAGTCATGTTTTTGTACTTTAAATGCATGTTTTATAGGTTCTATTTTAATTAAGTTAATAACTGCCATTATAATAACTGCAGCAAGTGTAGCTTGTGGTAAATGATAAAGTAGGGGAGTTAGAAATAATAAAGTTAATGCAACAATTATACCAGTAACAATTGAAGAAAATCAAGTACGAGCTCAAGCAGCAAAATTTACAGCACTTCTAGAAAAAGATCAACTAACAGGGTATCATGAAAATAAACTAGATACTATATTAGATAATCATTGTCCTACAAGTTCTTGATTTGCTGAGATTTTTTGTTTATCTTGAGAAGCCATTCACTTTGCTATTGATATAGCTTCCATAAATCAAACTAGAGATATAACTATAGCAGTTCATAAAAGAGATTTTATTATATCAAAATCTAAAGGTGGTAATTTAAAAGGTGGTAATCACTTTGGAATTGCTCATATTATACTTTTTGTTCATCAAATTTCTTCATATCAAATAAAATAAGATATAGTAGTAAAAATAGCTACAGTTATTAAAACTCAAGGTAGTTTTTTATTAATTTTTTTAATTATAAAAAGTAATGCAATAGATCATAAAGCAATAGCTAAAGTTGTTAAAACTGTTCAAGATAAAGCATTTTGTATAGTTCACCATACTATTTCATATTGATGTTCTCATTTTCAAGATGTTACTCAAAATATTTTATTTAATTGAGAACTTGCAATGATTAGAGCTCAAGCATTTGTAAATCATACTACAACAGGATGAGATAAAAAATTAACAACTACTCATAGTTTTAAAAGTCAAAGAGATAATTGAAATATTCAAACAAGTAAAGCTAAAAGTGCTGCATAAACCATAAATCAAGTAGGATTTGCAGTAGCTAGAGGTTCAAGTGCTATAGCTGTCATAAGTGATACTATTGCAACGGGTCAAGTAGCTAATTGTCTAGATGATCCAAAAAAAGCAGCAATCATAACAGGCAAAAAAGAAGCATATAGTCAAATATAAACAGGTAATCCTGCAAGTTGAGCATATGCCATTGATTGGGGAATAAGTACTAGAGCAACAGTTATTCAAGCTATTATATCAGCTTTTAGGACTTCTTTATCTTTTAGTTCTCATATCCATGATTTAAAAGGAGTGAATCTAGATAGTATTGAAGAGCAGATTTTTTTCATAAATTAAAAATTAGAAAAATAAACCGAGTTGTTATATTCTGAATTTAAAAAAAATCAAATTTTTTTTGAAAATAAAAGGTTCTAATATAAATTCAAGGGTTTTAAATATATTAAATATTGCTTTTAATATCTTATTTAATGAGTTTTATTTATAATTAAATATTTGCGAATTTATTTAATTAATTTTAGTTAAAAAAATAATTATAATTCAAATTATAACTTAATAATAATTTTACAGTATCAAATTTAAACTTAATTTAAACATTATTTGTATAATAGGCTTATCTTAAAAAGGTAGATAACAATTATAAAAAAATAATAATAAAATAATTGCTAACAAATTTTTTTAAGATAAAAAGTTTATTTATTAATAATTTATATATGAAAAAAACTATTATCGCTTGAATATTTGTTATAATTTTTTGATTAGGATTGATTTCTTATACATTGGCATATAATTGATGAAATAGAGGAACTTGAACTTATGTTCCTGGAACAAATTCTGGATCTAATACTTTTGTAGATGCTGATTCAGATGGAGTATGTGATAACTATAAAAATCGTCCAATGGATTGAACTTGAAGAGGTCATGGAAGATGAATGTGAAGACATAGATAATTTTATTTATAAAACTTAAACTTCACTTAAACAAAAAAATTATTATACTATTAATTGATAGTATAATAATTTTTTTATGAAAATACTTATAGTCGAAGATCATCCAAAATTGAGAGATAATATCGCAAAATATCTCAAAATAAATTCATACTTAGCAGAAACAGCTATTCATTGATTAGAAGCTTTAGAAAAACTAAGAAACACTGATTATGATCTAATAATTTTGGATATAAATATGCCACTTATGAATGGTAAAGAATTTATGAAAAAATTGAGAGAGTGAAAAAAAGATATCCCAGTAATAGCTTTGACTTCAAATTCCACATTGGATGATAAAGTAGAAATGTTTGATTTATGAGTTGATGATTATCTAACAAAACCCTTTGAACTAAAAGAATTAGAACTCAGAATCAAATCTCTAACAAAAAGAAAAGATTTAAAAATAGAAGATATTTTAACTATAAATGATATAATAATAAATCTATCAAAACATAAAGTTTATAAAGATGATAAGGAAATAGAATTATCAAACAAAGAATATCTAATTATAGAATTTCTAACTAAAAACAGATGATATCCAAAAAATAAGACAGAGATATTAGAAAAAGTATGGTGAGAATTTGAAGAAAATCTGGATTTTTCTTCTACTACACTTGAAGCTCATATATCAACCATAAGAAAAAAGCTAGGGGCAAATCTTATAAAAACTATAAAATGAGTAGGGTATTTGGTAGAATAAAATTTATTAACTTTCTAATTTATGAAAATATCAAAAGAACATACTATAGCACTAAAAATAAGTTTATTATTATTTATTTTTGGTTTGATTATGTTTTATTTTATTCAGTACTTAAATCATAATAGTATTGTTGATTTTAGATGACAATGACAAAATAAATTTATGCTTATATTTATTTTATTAAGTATTTTTACATATTTTATAGCATATATATTAGCAAAAATCACAATAAAACCAATAGAAGATAATAATAAAAAATTAAAAGAATATAATCATAATCTAGCTCATGAGATCAAAACTCCTTTGGCAGTAGTAAAGTCAAACTTAGAATTACTTGAACTAGGATATGATAAGAGTTTGGTTGCATCAAGTATAGAAGAGATAAATTCTATGAGAGATATAACAGATAATCTGCTTTTTTTAAGTGAAAATACTACTTTAAAAGATAATGAAAAAATTAGTTTTTTGGAAATTATACAAGGTTTGGAAATAAATATAAATTTAGATGTAAAAAAAGATTTTGTAATCAATGGAAACAAAGTTTTAATTACAAGACTTCTTTCAAACTTGCTTGAAAATGCAAAAAAATACAAAATATCAAATTCAAAAATACAAGTTTTTATCGATAAAAATATATTAAAAATATCAAATAAAGTAAAAAAAGATTTCAAAATTGATGATACATGTATACTTTTTGATACATTTTATAAACTTGATAATTCTAGAAATACTTCTTGATTTGGTCTTGGCTTATCAATCGTAAAAAAAATCTGTGACTTACATAATCTGAAAGTAAACATAAAAATTACAGATTGAATTTTTGAGGTTTCTGTTTCTTAATCAACTTTTCTAATCACAAAAAATCACATTATTGAAATAAGTAGTGATATCAAAAATATTAAAATTATATTTTTAGGAGTAGATTTATCTATTTCTTTTTTTATGTCTTTTACATCATATTTCATTTTTTTTGTAGTATTTTGAGCCAATACTTTTTTCTTTTTCTTTGTTTTCTTGGATTTTTTAACTTTTACTTTTTTATTTGCTTGTTTTACTTTATAGTCTTGAACTCCAAAAATATAATCTTTTGATAAAGTTAAGCTTCTTGGAGCAAGATAAAAGTAATCTTGTCATCAATTTGAAACTAGGAATTGTAAACTATAATCACCGACTTTTAGATTCTCAGTAATTAAAAAACTATAATTTCATATCTCATTTGATTTTGTTTCTAATTTTGCATCATCAAATGTTAAGGTTATCAAAGAGTTAGGAAAAGTTTTTCAAGTTATTTTTAATCCACTTTTTAATTTTGAAGTCTTGTATGTTATGATTTTTTCTTGTTTTTCTACAATTTTTATAGTATTTTTTTCAGGTTCTATAAGTTCACTAAGTAAAGTATCAAAATCTTGTAAAATTGTTTTATCATCAATTTTACTTCTATACAAAAATACAAATAAAGTTTTATTAAACAGATTTTCTTTTATTGCATTTATCTCTACAAAACTTGTTACATTTCATATAAAATTTGTAAAACTTAGATTTTCTGGCATTTCTATATTTTCAAGCTCTACCAATTTATCTATTTTTTCCAATAATTGCATTTCTTTTTTAACTTCATCATCTCACCAAATTCATAATTTTAGTTTTTTTGCCTCATTTTCTGCTTTTGCAAATTCTGCACTATATTTAAAAGGGAAGTACAGATAAGCTCTTCAATATCATTTTTGTATAAGTAGTTTGTTTAAGTTTATATTATCTACCCACACATAACCAAGCAACCTACCATACTTATCTCTATAATTATCCGCATCAAGTTCAAGTTCAATTTCTTTTCATTCTAAATATTCTTTTGTAAAATTAGATGCTTCTTTTCAGTAAAATTGTACTTCTTTTTTGGGATGTTTTGTTTCTGGAGTATCAACTCAAATTAATCTAAGTTTTTCTTTTGTGTCGTCTTTAAATTGTATCAAAATAGTATCTCAATCTATTACATTTATCACTTTTACTTTTTCTTTTAGTTCTTTTTTGACTACAAATCATTCAGGAACCTCATAATTCCAAACCAATTTATCAATTATTGTAGAGTTATAAATCAGATTTATTTCATCAAAACTATTGTTTAAATTCAATTTAGTTTCTCCTTTATATAGTTTTTTTTCCTGATATGGAAGTAAATAAAAATCATTTTTAATAATATAACTTTTACTTCATTTTCAAATCTTGTCATCTATTTCAAGTCATTTTATATTTACAAAATTTATTGAATCATTCTTGATTTTTATCCATTCTCATTCTTCACTTCAGATAGGATTTGGTAGAGCTTCAATTATCTTTATATATTTTGTTATATTATCATTGATTTCTACTATTTCTTGCTCTTTTTCATAGACTTCAACTAGAAAATAATCTTCACTTGTTTCTCAAAATCTATCTACTACTTTGAGGTTTATTTTGTATTTTCAAGGAGAATATTTAACTGTTTTCGGATTAGCTTTTTCTTCAAAATTTCAGTTTCAAAAATCCCAATAATAATTTAGTTTTTCCAAATTTAAATCATTTGATTCACTTCAATCAAAATTTACACTACATTCTTTTGTATTTTTACAGATCAATTTATTTCAAATTAATGTTTTATTTTGGCTTAACTTTCATTGTAATTTTATTTTTGCAGTAGGAGGGAGATTAGATTCTTGTGCTTTACCTAGAAAATTATTTTTGAGAGTCATGTTTTTTTCTTCGCTAAATACTCAACTTTTATATATTGTAAGTTTTATTTTGTGTGATCAAGAATAATAATATACAAAAGATGGATTACAAGTTGTAGTATAGGTTTCTTTATAAATTCATCCTGCAAAATTCCAAAGACAGGTTTCATTCGAACTATTTTTATATTGTATATTTATTTTGCATTTTTCTTCATTACATTCATAAGCATTTTCTCAAATTTCATTGGCTCATGATTGCATTATTATATTTTTAATAATTTGAGTAATTCATCATTGAGAACTTGTATCTGATTTTACAGAAATAGACACTCATTCTGTCCCGACTTCTGGATCAGGATCTATTATGATAGAATTGGTATCGTTACCAAAACTCAAACTTCAAGTTTTGAAGTTATTAAGATTATCTTTTTCATATATTTTTGCAATTATAGTATGATTTCAAGTTCCATAATTTATATAACCTGGATTACATTTTTTATCTGTATCAATTGTTGTAAAAGTACCGGATCAAAAACCCCATTCACAAGAATAATTGTTTTTATCATAAGTTCATGTAAATATGTTTTCAAGATTTAAGTTTACTTTACATTCAATATCTTTACATTTGTAAACTCAATTTAAAAGTTCTAATCAACTTTGAATTTCTATATCTACATTAGGGATTTCTAAATTACTGGGCAAGAGTTCTTCTGCACTAGAATCTGTACCAGTATTAGCTTGTCATTCAGGACTTGTTTCGGAATCATTAATTAAGTCAATATAACCACTTCATGATTCTTCAAAACTTCAAGTATTACTATTTTGTCATCCTGAACTGCTAGACTGTCATCCTGAACTTGTTCCAGGATGATAAAAATAGTTAGAAACTCCATTATTAAAACTTAAATTTCAAATTTTGAAGTTTAGAATATTATTTTTTTCATATATTTTTGCAGTGATAGTATAATTTCAAGTTCCATAATTTACATAACCTGGATTACATTTTTTATCCGTATCTATAGTTGTAAAAGTCCCAGATCCAAAATCCCATTCACAAAAATAATTGTTTTTATCATAAGTTCAAGTGAACAGATTTTCTAGATTTAGATTTATTTTACAAGCAGTATCCTTACATTTATAAACTCAATTTAAAAGCTCTAATCAACTTTGAATTTCTATATCTACATTTGGAATTTCAATTAGATTACTTCAATTCAAAGAATCAATACTTCAAGACTCTGAAATTGTTCAAGTACTTGTTTCTTGATTTAAACTTCATGAATTTGTATCTTGATTAGGCACCAGTTCTTCTATACTAGAACCGGTACCTTTTGATGATCATGAAGAAGTTTCAGTTTGTTCTAATTCTTTTTCATTTGCTATTGTAATACTTTTTTCTTTGAAATTATCAGGATTATCTTTTTCATAAATCTTAAAATTTATTGAATAAGTTCAAGTAGAAAAAATTATAGTATTTGGATTGCATTTATTTTCTTCTCATGTAGTAAAAGAAAAATTATTTAGACAAGCAAATTTAGCAGGAACATATCATCAAAAAGTATCAGATAAATCAAAATTTACTTTACACTCAGTTTTACTTATATCACAATGATAAGTTTCTTGAATAGCACTTTTATCAGTTAAGTAACTAGGACTTTGAAAAGTGATGATTATATCAGGAATTTCTAAATTATTAGTCACTAGTTCCAATAAAATGGAACCAGTATCTGTACTTTGTTCTCATTCTGAATTTATTTCAGAATCTATAAAATCGTCAATATTTCAACTTCAAGTATTATTATTATTTTCAGTTTGTTTTTCTTGATTTTGAAGATCATTTTCAATTATTAGTTCATTTTCGTCAGCAAAAGTAATTAAAAAATTATAAAATAATATAATGATAATAAGTATGAGAGAAGTGAGTTTTCTTAACATAATATATGTATATTTTTAAATATATACTAAATATATAAAAAAGATGGTAAAAGTCAAAAAAATTGTATAAAAAAAGTGTAGAATTATCTACACTTTTTTTTACAATTTTAATCAAATAAATCAAATCAATCAAGAAAACTTCTTTTTTTTGGACGATTTTTAGAATTATCATAATCTTTATGACTATCTCTATGAGATTCTCTTTGATTTTTTGGTTCATCATAAGAATCACTTTCAAAAGTGTTTTTATCATAACTTTTTTCAGCTTGAATAAGTTTTTCAAGTTCTCATCTATCAAGCCAAACTCATCTACACTCAGGACAATAATCAATTTCAATTCATTTTTTCTCCATCATTAACAAAGTAACATCTTTACATACAGGACATTTCATAGTTTAATAATTAAGAAATAAATACAAGATAAGTATATCAATTTTATTTATTTTTTCAACTTTTTTTATAATACATCTTTTTAGTGTAATACAAATTATCTTCGGCTAATTTTCTATTTTTTGAAATCAAATCTCATATAATTCAAAGTGCAAAAAATTGTATTGCAATCATTAGAAATACTCCAGAGAGTATAAGAGATTGTACTTTTCAAGTATTTACAGGATTTAGATAATAAAAATATAAAAATCTAGTGATTCAAACTATTCAAACAACTAAAAAAGGAAAAGCAAAAAGTGAAAATATCTTGATAGGATTATACATAGAATAAACTCTAAACAAGTTGATTAGAGATTTTCTCATATGTTGCCATATAGATTTAAAAAGTCTTGATTCTCTGGTTGGAGCATTAGTTTTTATTTTGATACTTTCTACTTTTAATCATTTTGCTCCAGCTTGAACTATAGTATCAAGTACATAACTAAATCTAGAAGATACATTTAGTTGAAGTAAGGATTCTCTACTGTATGCTCTAAATCCACTTACTGTGTCGGGAACATTAGTCTCAGAAAGAAATCTAACAAGACTACTTCATAGATATTGGAATAATTTTTTTGTTAAAGAAAAATGATTTATTTTATTTGTTTGTCTATCTCCTATAACGATATCAGCTTTTCATTCAATTATCGGTTTTACTAAATCTGTAATATAATCTCAAGGATATTGATTATCTCAATCAGTATTTACAAGTATATCTACTCATAACTCCAAAGCTTTTTCTTGACCAGATTTAAATGCTACTCAAAGTCATTTGTTACCTATATGTTTAACTATATGGTTTACTCATAATTTTTTTGCTACTTCTACAGTTTTATCAGTTGATCCATCATCAATTATCATAGTTTCGATAATATCTATTCAATCGATTTTTTTAGGTATTTCAGCTAAAACAAGAGGTAGAGTTTTTTCTTCGTTTAAGCAAGGAATTTGTAGGATTAGTTTCATTTGTAGTTTGAAAATTATAGAATTGTTAGAATTATATGATAAAAGTTATTTTTGTAAAATGAAAAATTTGATTTTTTTATTTTAAATTATCAATAATATCTTTGATAGCATTTTTATTTTTTATTTTTTTGAAATTATCAAGTTTTATATTTTTATATCATTCTTTCAAAAAATTTATTATCTTACTAGTACTTTTAGTATGAAATCATAAATTATTTCTTTCTAAAAAATCTATATTTTCTTTTTCTTGTCATTCTATGTAAAAAGGAGTTATCATATAAGTGTCTTGTGCTATACATTCTGAAACCAGAGCTCAACCAGGTTTAGAGATAAAAATATCAATATTTTTTAATTCTTCTTTGATTTTTAAGTAAGGGGTATATTCAAATTTTTCATTTTTTATTTCATTTTTAACTCTATTGTATACATAATCATTTCTTCATTTTATTATAATTATTTTTTCATAAAATTTTTCAAGAGAGAGTTTATCTAATAGTTTTTTAGAAAATTCATATGTAAATCAAGTTAAGAGAATAGTAATTGTTTTATTTGTAAGTTTTTCTTTATCCAAAAAATATTTGCTTTCTATAGGAAAAAAAGTTGTAATTATGTCATCTTTTCTATTAGGTAATTTTTTTGTTAAAAAATCTTTTGCATAATTATCAATAACAAAAAACTTATCAATATATTTGTCTTCAAAGTACCAAGGTAAAGGAATTGAAGAATCAGTTATTACAACTCAAAACTTAAAATGTAGATTATGATTTTCTTTATGATCTCATACAAAATATTGTGAGATAGGAAACACTGATATCACATAATCAGGATCAAATTTATTAATCATTTTGTTAAAACTATTTGAATATTTTGAAGTGAAATATTTTTTTGCAATAAAATTGCTTGTATTTAAATCTACCATTTTAAAATAGTATTTCCGCAGAATAGGGTACTTTTCGGAACAAAATTTATAAAAATTTTGCGAAAATTGTTTTGCTTCGAGCATATTTGCATAATCAAAAACTTGCACAATCTCTCATGTATTTTCCAAGTAATTTTTAATTCCATTTTTTGCAGCATTATGTCAATCTCAATAACTTGCAGTTAGAATTAGATATTTTTTATTCATTTTTTTTAGTTTTAAATATATTACCTATAATCATATATTATACACTATACTATTTTTTCTTAAATAACGATAAAAATTCTTTTGACTTTAAAGGAAAATATGTTATAAATTATCAAAAATAATAAAAATATGAATACTAAAGAAGAAGATATTTTTTAAAAATTAAAATTATGTGAATAAATTCCCTAGATAAATCAGAAAATTTTGAGTTAAAATATCAAGATAATCAAAGCTTAGGTCTTGAGCTATATTATTTTTCAGATATTAATAAATTTGATCTCATCGATGCAAAAGAAGAAATAAGATTATGACAAATTGTACAACTTTGTATAAAAGAAGAAAATAATATTTTATCAAAATTAATTAATTGAAGTATTAAATTATCTTGAGATAAAGAAAGTATAAAATTATTATCAAATATTCAACTTCTTATAAAAAGAGAATATAAAACTTGAAAAAAAATAAGAGAAACTTCAAATGAAAAAGTAAAACTTCTTAAAAATATAAGAAAAAGAAAAGCTCATCTAGTTATGGATGAGAAAGAAAAAAATATTTTTTATAAAATTTTGGAAGAAGGAGAGTTAGCAACCAATGAGTTTATGAATGCTAATTTTAGACTTGTTAGAGAAATCGCTTTAAAATATAAAAATAAAATTTGATGATTACAATTACTTGATCTTATTCAGGAATGAAATATATGACTTTTATATTCTGTAAAAAATTTTGATCCAACTAGATGAAATAGTTTTTATACATATGCTAAAAATAATGTAAAAAAATCAATTGTAATGTATATTCAAAATCAATTATTTATACGAATTCATAATGGGCATATACACAATGTATTTAATTTATTAAAAGAAACAGTAAGACTTTCACATAAATTACTTAGAGAACCAACAATTGAAGAATTATCTGTATGATTTGGTAAAACTATTGAAGAAACTAAAAAACTTATTAGAATAAATTCAATAGCCTTTGGTAAATCTATATATAGTTTATCTCATCCTGTATTAGATAGTGAAAAAACTACTTTTTGAGATTTAGTAAGAGATACAAATTTATTAGACCTAGAAGAACAAGTTTACCAGAAAATGCTTAAAGAAAAGCTAAATGAAATTATGGATTGATTTAGTCAAAGAGAAAAAGAAATTATAGATAGAGTTTTTTGACTAAATGGAAAAAAAGAAGAAAGTTATCGAAAAATATGAAAAAAAATTTCAATTTCTCATGAAAGGGTTAGTCAAATAAAAAAAAATATAATTGAAAAAATCAGAATAATATGTGAAGAAAGGGAAATATGAGTAGATGATTTTTAAAAATTTAAAAGTCTAATTTCATAGAATTTGATTTAGTGTAATTTTTGATAAAAAAATATATTTGAATTGTTTTAGATTTATATATACTAAAATAGTTATTTATTAATTAAATTTATGAAAAAACTATTTTTGTGTATAATTTTATTTTGATTATCTATCAATTTAGCAAATGCATTAAGTGAATCTGAACAAATAAATGCAGCAAATTTTATTGCATCGAAATCTTATATAAGCGATTTTTCGGGAGCTACGAACGAATATAGAATAAATGATAATATATCAAGAAAAGAGGTGATGAAGATAATTATGAATATTGCAAAAGAGAATTGATTTTCATGGGAATATAAAGATCTAATTGATTGAAATAAATGTGTATGAAAATTTAAAGATGTAATTAATGATTGGGGATGTAAATATATTGAAGCAGCTTTGTCTACAAAGTTTATAGAATCACAAGATAATTTCAGACCTGATGATAATATAACAGTTAATGAGGTTTTAAAACTTATCTTTAAAGCAAAAAAGATTGAAAAAAAGTATAATACTTGAGATTGGGGGAAAGATTATTTAGATACTGCAAAAGATTTATGACTTATTCTAGACGATAAAACTGATTGAAGTTTACAGGCAAAAAGATGATTTATATTTTTAGTTATTGCAAATTCTTTTGATTATTTTGAAAGTTTTCAAGAGTGAAAAAACAATGAACTATTTAAAGAAAATAAAACTGATTTTTATTGAATAGATTTCAATTTAAAAACTATTAATTCAAATAAATATGAATTAACTTGAGAAAATATACCTAGTGATGTAAATTCAATAGAAATCCTTTCATGTAAGGATAATTTTTTAGATACTTACGATTCAAATTGGTATAATCTGAAAAGTTTCAAGAATTGAAATGCATCTTTTAAATATATAATTGATAAAAACTTTAATAATTATTGTCCTATTCCTTATAAAATTAAATTAAATTATGTTTCTTTAGAATCAAAAACTATTGATTTAAATCTAAATCTTTCATTTTTTAGAAATTTTACAGATAAAAGATTATGATGATCTTGATATCTTGATATTATTAATATTAATACCCTAAATGCAATTAAAGATGATAAATCTTTATCATCTCATAATATAAGTACTATTGATAAATATAATTTATATTTATATCATGCTTGATGGCCAGAAAATTATGCATTATATTATAAAGTTAAGGATTATTTATCATATAAATATGTATGAGATATACTTGTTTGAGACAATTGAGCATATGATAGTTATTGAAAAAAACTATTTTCTATAGATCAGAAAACTTTTGTAGAATTTTGAACTTGATATTATAAAGATAAAGATAACTATTATAAAGAAGGAAATTGGAAAATATTATATCAAATTTGAAAAAATGATAAAAAATTAGATATTCTTTCTAGTGAAGTATATAATTACGATTGAAAATATTATTATTATGATAAAGAGTTTGAAGTATCAGATAAAGACTCCTTTAAAACTATTAATAATACTGAAACTTGAATAGGATATTGATTAATCACATATATTATTTTCGCAAAAGATAAAGATAATATATATTTTGAAGGTAGGTGATATTGAGCATCCTATGAAAATAAATTTAAATGAGATTATGATACTTTTAAAGTAATTCAAAGTAATTCTTATGAATTTATGTGAATTGATAAATATTCAATATTTTATCCAACAGACAATTGAGGCTTAAAACAATATTTTTATAATTTTGACTTAGATTCATTAAAATATGAAAAGAATAATTTATTTTCTGATAAAAATTGATTTTATTATTTAAATGAAGAAGAATGAATTATAAGTTTTGATAAGAATAGTTTTAAAAATATTTATAACTATGTTATGCAAGATAAAAATAAGGTATTTTTTTTAGATGATAAAATTAATATTAATTCAAATAATTTTGAAATAATAGAAAAATCTTGACCTACCATATTGAGAATAACTGATAAACTTTATTATATTTATTGAATTTACTCTGGGTACAATTCTATTTATGATTCATCAAAAAAAATAAAAAGTCTTGCAGATTTTTTAAATTGAAAATCAGATAATGCTTGATCATGGAATATTTTAGAAAATGTTGATATTAGTACATTTGAAAAGACATGAACTTGACAATATAAAGATAAAAATAAGATATATGATTTGGTTAACGAACCATAAGATATTAAGTCGAATTATCAATTATATTTTTAATTGAATTTTTATTTTTTTGAAATTATTTAGGTTATATTTTAAATCATAATTATTATGAAAAAACTATTTTTGTGTATAATTTTATTTTGATTATCTATCAATTTAGCAAATGCATTAAGTGAATCAGAACAAATAAATGCTGCAAATTTTTTAGCTACGAAACAAATAATAAATGATTTTTCAGGAGCTACAGATCAATATAAAATAAACGACAATATTTCAAGAAAAGAAGTGATGAAGATAATTATGAATATTGCGAAATTAAAATTATTAGATACTTGTGAATGAAAATTTAAAGATGTTGAAAATGATTGGGGCTGTAAATATATAGAAAAAGCATTGAATGACGGATATGTAGAAAAATGAGTTTATTTTAGACCAGATGATTCTATAACTATATCAGAAACTTTGAAATTGATTTTTAAAGCAAAGAAAATAGAAAAAAAGTATAATACTTGAGATTGGTGAAAAGATTATATTAATTCTGCATATGATTTATGATGGATTTATGATAAAGATATAGATTGAAATCTAGAAGCAAAAAGATGATTTATATTTCTTACATTAGCAAATGCTGAATATAAATTTGAAAGTTTTCAAGAATGAAAAATAGAATTTAAAGAAAATAAAACAGATTTTTATTGAATAGATTTCAATTTAAAAACAATTAATTCAAATAAATATGAGTTAATATGAAGTAATGTAAATAGCGATATTAATTCAATAGAAATTCTTTCTTGTAAAGAAAATTTTTCTGATATCTATGATTCAAATTGGTATAACCTGAAAAGTTTCAAGAACTGAAACTCATTTTTTAATTATACAATTGATAAAAATTTTAATAATTATTGTAAAATTCCTTATAAAGTTAAACTAAATTATATTTTATGAGATTCAAAAATAGTTGAGTTGAATTTAAATATCCCATTATTTAGAAATTTTACTGATAAAACATTATGATGATCAGGATTTATTGATATAATAAATTTAAATACTTTGAAAAATTTAAATCACCCTTATTCAATTAATGCATTAATAGACAAAAATAATTTATATATGTCTTATTTTTGACCACCTGCATGATATGTTTGATATAATAAGATTGAAGATTATCTTTCTTATAAATATGTATGACTTATCTTAGTTTGAGATAATTTTGCATATAATAATATTTGAGAAAAGTCTATTACAATAGATTGAGATACATTTCAAATGTATTGAACTTGATATTATAAGGATAAAGATAATTATTATAGTATCAAAAATGACTATAAACATGATTTATACAAAATTTGAAAAAATGATAAAAAATTAGATATTTTATCAAAGATAGTTTATGTTTATGATTGAAAATATTATTATTTTGATAAAGAGTTTGATGTATGAGATAAGGATACTTTCAAAATTATTAATAATACTGAGCCTGAAATATATTGATATACTATTTTTGCAAAAGATAAATATAATATATATTTTGAAGAACCATATTGAAAAAATTATGAAAATAATTTTAAATGAGACTATGACACTTTTAATGTATTTCAAGGTAATTCTTATGAACATAAGATATGAATTGATAAGTATTCAATATATTATTCTACAAATAATTATTGAGACTTAAAACAATATTTTTATGGTTTTGATTTAGATTCATTTAAAATGGAGGATGATAATTTATTTTCAGATAAAAATTGAGAATATTATCTTGATGAAGAAAAAGGAATAATTAAAAAATAAATTTTACTAAAAATCTAAAACCTCATTTCATAGAACTTGATTGAGTATAATTTGTTACTGTTGATTCAAAAAAGTTTCATTTTTGCTGTTATTGTCTTGTAGTCTATCAAGGTGCTTTATTGTATAAATTATCTATGATAAGGAGCAGGAGGTAAAATTGTAGCAAGTCATAAAAAATGTCTGACTTGATTGATAGCTTTGTATAATATAATCTGTCTAATTTCTTCAGGTCTTTTTTGATCTCAAATATAAGGAATAGGAGCTAATACTTGGTTACATCATGTTGTAGCATTGGATTTATCTACAATTACTCAAATAGTACATTTAAAGTTTTCTCTTAATCAAGAAATACCACTTTTTCCTACTTCCTCACCTTTTTCATTATCTGGTAATTTAATTTGTTCTGTTGTCATGTAAATTAATTTTATTATTTAAACTTATTTTTTTCTCATTTATTTTTTTTCATTTTGTATTTAGAATAATATCTATTTTGTTTTTTTTACATTATTAAAAAAAAAGTTAATTTTCCAGTCTTTTCTAAAGTTTACACAATAAATAAGAAATTGCTACAAAAAATAGAACAATTTAGTTCAAAGAATGTTAAAAACTAGGGTTTTTTGCCTGAAAATTGTTAAAAACTACTTACTTTTGACAAAAAAATAGAAAAATTATATAAAATTGAATATTTTAAAATA
Source organism: bacterium (assembly GCA_024635475.1). Lineage (GTDB taxonomy): Bacteria > Patescibacteriota > Gracilibacteria > BD1-5 > UBA6164 > Altimarinus. The sequence goes on from JAGXIW010000005.1 coordinate 31,770, forward strand.
TTGTGATAGAAGTAGTTTTATTTTACTTTCTATTTTGTATTTTTATAAAAAATATGCTAAAATTTATAAGATAATTCATAAAATAATTTATGGCTTGAGAAAAAGATGAAAATAGTAATAAAATAAATATCAATAAAAATTTACAAGTTATTGATAAATCTTCAAATATAGAAGATTCTATTTTGGTGCTTGAAAAAGAATTACAAAATACAAAACAAGATGATTATTTGAAGTTACGAGTTGTATGAAATCAGATAAAAGAGCTTAAAAAATTACAAGAAAAATATAAATCACTTGAAGAGAGATGAATAACAGAAAAAACTAAAACAAAATTACAAGGATTATTCCAAGATTTATGAAATAAAACTAACCAAATTTCTCCCATTTGAGAACAAATTCATGCAATTGAAGATACAATAAAAGATGAAAAAAATCAAAGAGAAGATACTATTATATGAAAAATGGATATGGATGTAATTGATATTGATCAGATATGAAAAGTAGGAGTAAAAGAATTTTATGATAATCACATTAATTTTAAAAAAATAACTAATTCAACTATAAGAGATTTTGTAGAAAAACATATAAAATTCCAGAGAGTTATTTTGGATCATAAGTTTGATAAAATTATAGAAAATGAGTTTATGACGGAATTTTATGATACTTTGACTGTTAATTATCTTGATTATATTCAAAATAGTAAAAATAAAGATGGATTAGAATTATTGCATAAAAATCTAGGTAGTAAAATTTGAATTATATTAGGTGAAAACCAAATAAAAAAAATAATTGAATTAACAGTAGTTAAGGTTTTAGAAAAATGAATAGATATTGATGATGTAGAAATAGATATTTCACTTATGAGATGAGTACCAATCAAATTAAATTTAGGAGAAATGAAGTTAAAAAAGATTTTTGAAATAGATAATAAAAAAACAAATTTAATTATTGAAAAAACAAACAAACTCAGTTCTAAATCAGAAAAGGAAGATATAAATGATATACTTTCTTTGATTTTAAAATTAGAAGATTATAGAGAAAAAATAGTAAAAAAATATACTTTTACAAAAGAATTAATAACGGTTCAAAAATTAAAAGATACTCTAACAACAAAAATTATTCATGTCTTAAATGAAAAAATATTAGCTATAAAAAAAATCATTTCTTCTACTTCAGTAAAAAACCATGAAGATATAGATATATTATTTAAAAATATTAGAGATAAAGTAAATAATTTAAAAAATATTAAAGAAAAATTAAATATTGATGATACTAAACTTAATTTACAAGAATTAGAGGGGTATGTGAATTTACAAGAGTTGTACAAAATGTTATGAATAATAAATATTTCAAATATAAAAAGTATAAAAGAAAAAATAACAACAAAGATACAGAAATCACTTATTATTGATGAAGATAAAGGCTTTGTATGACAAGTAAATAGAGTGAAATTTTTACAAGAATTAGAAATATTCAAAGGTGAATTAAATGAAAAATTATTATATACATATCTATCAATAAGTTGAATTGAATCAATAAGAGATAGGTCTAGTATAAGTAATCCAGAGTTTTTAGCTATATTGAGAAATGCAATTAATCAGTGAGAGATAGATTTAGAAACTATGAGCGATATTGTAAAAAGATGATATATTATTGCTTTTTTAAAAGAATTTAATTGAATTAATAAAGATCAAATTATAAGAAATTTATCAAGTAATGAAACTAAATGGAAGGAAATATTTAGTAAAGAATTATGATCTGAAATATGAGCGGATAATGCTGAGAAATTGTTTATGTTAAGTTTTATAGAATCAAATGCTATGCCAGATAAAAAAAGTGAATCTTGAGCAGTATGATGGTTTCAGATACTTCCTTCGACTGCAGAATCATATATTGATGAAGATAAATTAATGGTAAAAAATGCAGAACAAAAAATAAGAGATAATATGAAATCTGAGTGAAAAAAAGCTCGGCCTATAAAAATTTCTAAAGATGAAATAATTAACTATATTTTAAATGATCCAGAAATGTCAGCAAAAATAGCATCTAGATATTTAAAATATTTAATAATAAAAAATAAAGAAAAATTTTGATTAACAAAAAATATTGATGAAATTATTTTATATTCACTTTTCTTATATAATTGAAGATTTACTGAGCGATTAATATTAGATAATCAAGTTGATCAAAAAAAACAAAATGAAAGATTAGATGATCAAGGTGATGAATCAGAAGATGAAAATAAAAAAAAGGATTTAAGAGCAATTATAAATGAAATTTTTGAATCTCTAAATTCTATAAAAATTTGATTATTAAATTGAGAATTAAGTATAGATGAGGCTATAAAAAAAGTAGAAAAAATAGATGATAATAATTTTAATAGAAAAATAAGTAAATGAGGATCAAATTTTAGAATAGTAAATTTAAAAGAAAATTGAGAACAGATAAGTAAAAATGATATAATTATTTGGATTGATAAATATACTAAAGAAATTTTGAATCAACAATTTTTATATCCAGAACAAATTAATGCGGCTAATAAGGCATATGAAATATTGAAACAAAAAAATGAATCTAATATAAAAAAATAATTTTCATCATAATTTGATTTTCACTCAGTTTTCCATAAAATCATTTAAAGTTATTTTAAGTGATTTTTTTTATGCAAAAATTTGAAAAATTTTATTTTGATTGATTTAAATTTGATAAAGATTCTTTAAAAGCAAAGTTTTTTTATAATTTTGATGATACAGAAAAATTTACTGAAGAAATTGATTTTTCTTCGGATTTTTTTGGTGTGAGAAATGACTTTGATGAAAATATATTAAATAATTTTTTGTTTTCTTTGTCACTAGCTTTATGAATAAGTTATTATAAACTTTATCCTACAAAAGAACTTGTTGTGAAGAGCGGATTTCTAAATAAAGGAGATATTATATTTTGGCAAAAATTTTATAGAAATTGATTAGGAGAATTTTTATATAAAAATCAATTGTCTCCAGATTGACTTTTAAACTTTGTAAATGATAGTGATAAAAAGTATAAAAAAATAGATTTCAAATCAAGTGATAATATACTTTTACCAATTTGATGATGAAAAGATAGTATAGTAAGTACTGAACTTCTTTTGAAAAATAATCTAGATTTTACTCCAATTGTTTTTTGAAAAATAGACATTATAAAAGAAAATTGTTTAAAAGTGATGTGAAAAGATGCAATTTTAGTGAAAAGAAAATTAGATGAAAATCTTTTTAGACTAAATAACCTATGATATTATAATTGACATGTTCCAATTACTTGAATTATAAGTTTTGTTCTACTCACTACTGCATATTTATATGACTACAAATACATTACATTAAGTAATGAAAAATCAGCAAATAGTGGAAATACAAAAATTTGAGACTTAGAAGTCAATCACCAATATAGTAAAAGTCTAGAATTTGAACAAGATTTAGCAGATTATATAGATAGAAATTTAAGTTCTAAACTAACATATTTTTCACTTTTATGATGAATGTATGAGGTAAAAATAGCAGAAATATTTTCTAAAATATGAAAAAAATATTTTGGAGTGTTTAGTAGTTGTAATAGTAATTTTAGGATTTTGGATAAGTGATTATTTGTTCACAACTCATTCTGGTGCAATTCTTGTCCTAAATGTGCTTTTGTATATGCTATTTTGAGACCTTTTATTAGTGATTTAGAAGTTTTGCAAATATTTGGTAAAGAATTATATGAAGATAAATCTTTAGTAAATTTGTTTCTAGAACTCTTATGAATACAATGAATCAAACCTTTTGAATGTGTATGAGAAGCAGAAGAGGTAATTTATGCTATGAATAAAGCTTTAAATAACCTAAAAAAAGACTGAAAAAATATTCCTTACATCCTTACAATTTTTGAAAATGAAGTAAAAAATAAATATAATGAAGAATTTTTTGTTAATTTAGAACAGAAACTTTTTAAAATCTATAATGAAGAAAGCTTAATCCCAGATAAATTTAGAAATTTAGTTTAATTTATGCACAAAAACAACAATAATTATTTAAATAAAATATTAAAATTCTTTGATAAATATCCAAGAGAGTATTTTTTACTAGCTTTTTTTGTACTTTGTGGATTTATTATTGTCTTTAAGATTTTTTCTTATACTGTTATCAATCATGATTATTATCAGAATTTGGCTGATAATCAACAACTTTGAAAAATCGTTATACCAGTTAATAGATGAACAATCTATGCATCAACAAATTCTAGTCCAACAATTTTGGCAACTTCTCTAAGTTTAAATGATTTGGCTGTAGATCCTGAAGTCGTATGAGATAAGGGAAGATTATCTGTATTTTTAAAAGATATAGTTTATAAACAATTATGTCAGATTAATGCTTCAGATGATTGTTATGACAATATGCTGAAATTTTTAAAAGTTTTAGAAATATCAGATTTCAAATTTGAGGAAAAATACATACAAGATCTAATACTTAAAGAAATTCAAAATAAACTTAGTAAAACAAAAGTAACAAATGTTGTAATAGGTGAAAATCTAGAACAAGAAAAAATAGATAAATTAGCTTCTTTGAAATTGATAGGAATATATATAAATTGATTAAATGTATATGCAAATCCAGAAGAAATACTTGATGTAAAAGAAACTGCTCTAAGATTGAAACAATTTGTCACTTATAATAATATTGAATTACAAAGCTTATTAAAAAAGAGAATAGTAAGATATATTCCTATTGTAAATAAATTAAATATTTCATTATCAGATGAGATAAAAAAATATATAGAAGAAGAGAAAGATGCTATTAAAAAGTGAGTTTTAGATGGAGAAGATTCTATTGGATGATTTATAATAATGAATTGAAATCCAAGTAGGTACTATCCAGAAAAGACATTGGCTTCGGGAGTTATATGATTTATAGATTGAAATTGAAAGTGAAATTACTGAATTGAATGATATTTTAATGAACAATTAAAATGAAATAATTGAAAAATTTATGCTAGAAAAGATATAATGTGAAGAACTATAGATTCACTCAATTTTAATACAAATGATTTAATCACTGCATGAGTTGATGTAACTTTGACATTGGATAGGAATATACAAAAAAAAGTAGAAGATACAATAGAAGAGTGAGTAAAAAAATTTCAAGCAAATAGATGAACAATTGTAGTTATGGACCCAAAAAGTTGAAATATACTTTCTATGGCCACATATCCTGGGTATGATCTAAATAATCCTGCAGATGTCTATGAACTTGAAAAAGTAACTTTTGGAAAATATCCAAATATGTCTACGGATTTATTATGAAAAGTTGTACTAGTTGAAGATGCGATAGTATGAGAAGAATTTTTCTATGATTGAAAAAAAATGAAATTAAGACTTGCTACAAGGGAAGAAATAGCTGATCCAATCCTGGTTAAATATAAATATAAAAATGATTTTGGAGCTTGAGTTTACCAAAATGATGCTATTTCATGATTGTATGAACCATGAAGTATTATGAAAGCATTTACAGTTGCTATATGATTAGATTCCTCAGAAATAAATAGATATGATAGATATCAAGATAATATGGAACTTACGATAGATACTTTTACGATAAAAAATGTATGAAAACAATGTGCTTGATTTCAATCCTTTAATAATGCACTTATATTTTCTTGTAATGTTTGAATGATAAGGATTGTTCAAAAGATATGAAAAGCATTACTTCATAATTATCAACAAGCTTTTTGATTTTGAGAACCAACAAACATAACACTGGATTGAGAAGTCTTTTCAGTTTTACCAAATTATGAAAAACGGTCAAAAGCTCAATTATATACTATGTCTTATTGATTATGAATAAGTACTACCCCGATTCAAGTAGCTGCAGCTTATAGTGCACTTGCTAATGGTTGAGTTTATGTTAAACCAAATATAATAAAATCAATTAAAACTCCAAGCTGAAAAGTAATTACATTTAAACCTGAAATAACTCATAGAGTTATAAAAGAATCAACTGCCAAAATAATTACCTCAATGCTTGTTGATAGTGTGGATAATTGATTTGCAAAAAACTGAAAAGTAGAGTGATATAATTTAGCTGGTAAAACCTGAACAGCTCAAATAGCATATAGATGATGATATGAAGATTGAGTTTGATCTACAGTTTGATCGTTTGCTTGATATTGACCAGCTGAAGATCCTAAATTTGTTATTATAATGAAAATAGAAAGACCTAGAACTACAGCTTTTGGTTGAGAAAGTTCGGCTTATATGTTTGCCTCAATATCAAAATTTCTTCTTGACTATTACGGTATTCCGAGTAAAATCAAGATAGAATAATATTACTTAAAATTTTATATATGTGAGATAGAGTATTAGAGCTAGCAGGGTTACATTTACCAGAAGTTTTAGATGAAAATGAAAGTGAAGTTGGAAAACCATTATGACTATTAGAATCAGTAAAAAATTCTGTTTTTGGTATAATGAATAAATGAAAACACAAAAAAAAGAAAAGATTAGAATATTATTTAGAAAATTATGGTTGAAAAGTTTTATGAGGAAAACAACATCCAATTTTAGAATTAAATTTTGAATGACTTAATTTGAAAGAATTACCAATAGTGAAAGATGTTGATTTTGAAAAAATAATATGAAAGAAAAAATTTGATGATTTTAAAAAAATAACTTGATTAAATTGATTAGAAAGATGATGAAAAATAAAAATTGTTTCTAAACAAGAGAAACCTATTTTAAAAGAAGAATGAGTAAACTTAACAGATGAACAAAGTTTAAGGTATAAGAATGAATTTACTTTTGAATATCAAATCAAATGACATAAAGTAAATTTCTCATTATATACTAAAGAAGCAAGTCTTCTTCTACAAAAATGTCTTTGAGATGTTTCTAAACATTATTTAAGTATTAGTTTATAATTAAGTATAATCAAGCAATACATAATATTATTTATACATAATAAAAAAAATAGTTTTTACAAAAATAAAGTCTTCCATACAATAAATGAAGACTTTATTTTTTAATATTTTTTATGACAGCAAATACTATTTTTTATATAATTTTAAGTTTTACAGTTTTTGAATTTGTTCTAACTAAAACTTTGGCATATTTAAACACACTTAATTGGTCAGATGAACTACCAGAAGAAGTTAAGTGAATTTATGACGAAGAAAAATATATAAAATCTCAAAAATATGAGAAAACAAAACATAAATTTTCTATTTTTTCTACTACTTTTTCTTTTGTAGTTATGATTTTAGTTTTAGTATTTTGATGATTTTGATTTTTTGATAGTTTTCTCAGAAATTATATAGAAAATCCACTTATTTTAACTTTGAGCTTTTTTGCTTCAATAATATTTTTACAAACTCTTTTTAGTATACCATTTTCATATTATTCGACTTTTGTTATAGAAGAAAAATTTGGTTTCAATAAATCAACAAAAAAAATATTTTTCTTAGATTTATTGAAATCTTTTTTACTGAGTTATGTTATATGACTTAGTTTACTTACATTGCTTGTCTTTGTATACCAAAAACTTTGAGATGATTTTTGGTGGATAGCTTGGTTAATTCTAAGTTTTTTCTCTATATTTTTTATGCTTTTCTATAGTACTTTGATAGTCCCACTTTTCAATAAACAAACTCCATTAGAAAATTGAGAGTTGAAAACAGAAATAAATGATTTTGCTTCTAAAGTATGATTTAGTTTAGATAATATTTTTGTTATTGATTGAAGTAAGAGAAGTTCAAAAGCTAATGCTTATTTTTCTTGATTTGGAGCTAAAAAAAGAATAGTTTTGTATGATACTTTAATTAAGGATCTAACTACAAAAGAGATTGTAGCAGTTTTGGCACATGAGATATGACATTATAAGAAAAAACATACTATAGAGATGCTTGTTTTCGGGATTTTACAAACTTGATTTATGATGTACCTTTTCTCTTTAGCTTTAAAAATAGATGAAGTTTCTTTATCTCTTTGAGCAAGTGTTTCTAGTTTTCATATGGGACTTATTGCTTTTGCTATACTTTTTATGCCTATATCTATAGTTTTATCTTTGGTTTGAAATATATTATCGAGAAGAAATGAATATCAAGCAGATGAATTTGCTTGAATCAATTATGACTCATCACACTTACAAAATGCTTTGAAAAAATTGTCTCAAAATAACCTTTCAAACCTGAGACCACATAAAGCTTATGAATTTTTCTATTATTCACATCCAACAGTGCTAAAAAGACTATCATTTTTGGAAAAATTTAAAAAAGTATGATAAGATTATAATAATTAATAATTGTTAATTAATTGTTATGTCTTTTTTAAAGAAAGCAAAAAAATTTTTTCATTACGATACAGAAAAATATGAAAATTTTTTAGAAGATGAAAATAGTAAGGCTTGAAAAATAGGTAATTTTATACTAGATTTTTTGGTTGTAGTATCAATTATTATTATAATTTTAGAATCTGTAAAATCTTATCATAAAATTTATGAGTTAGAGATATTTTTTATTAATTATATTATATCTTCTATTTTCTTGTTGGATTATTGTTATCGTTTTATAAAATCAAAAAACAAAAAGATATTTTCAAAATCATTTTTAAATTTAGTAGATTTACTTTCATTTTTACCTTTTTTCCTTTCAATTGCTTTCAAATTCTTCTTTAATTTAGAATTTTTAGTAATTCTCAGAACTATGAGAGTTTTTAGGGTTCTGAGACTTCTTAGAAATATTCCTATTACTTTATGATTTGTCCAAGCCTTAAAAAATTATAAAGATGAATATAAAGCAATATTTTTGCTTTTCACTATGATTATATTTGTTGTTTCTACTTTAGTATATGAGGTAGAAACTTGAATTAATCCCGAATTTAATTCTATATGAAAAGCTTTATGGTGGGGAATTGTAACAGCAGCTACTGTATGATATTGAGATATATATCCAATAACTTTAGCTTGAAAAGTTATATGAAGTATTGTAATTCTTCTATGACCTGCATTATTAGCTATTATATGATCTATTACTATACTTGTTTTTATGGATGTAGCTCACACTCAAGAAAAAGCTAAAATTTGAAAAATAAAGATATGTACTCATTGTGGAAGAGAAAATCAAATAGGTGCACTTTATTGTATAGGTTGTTGAAAAAAATTTAAATTTAAAAAAATACTGAATTAAATTAATAATAATTTATGCTTGAGATAATTATAGTAACAATATTCATATCTACTTTTTTAAATATAATTTTAAAAAAATTTTCTATCCCTACAATTATTTGATATATAATAACTGGTATTTTTATCGGTATTATTTTTGATGTTGGAAATGCTAAATCAAGTCAAGATTTAAAGCTCATAGCAGAGTTTTGAATAGTTTTTCTTATGTTTACTATTTGACTTGAATTTTCCGTAAAACACTTATTAAAAATGAAAGAATATGTTTTTATTTATTGATGACTTCAATTTTTTATTACAACAATTGTTTTTTTCTTGTTTTCATATTTTTTATTTTGAATTGATATAGAAGCCTCTGTTATAATTGCATCATGACTTAGTCTTTCTTCAACAGCAATAGTACTTAAAGTTCTCAATGAAACTAAAGAAATCAATAAAAAATACTGACAAAAATCATTAGGAATCTTATTATTTCAAGATTTGATAGTTATTCCTATAGTATTACTTATTTCTATTTTTTGACAAAAAGAAGCAAATGTTTGAATGATCTTGATTGAAACTTTAATAGATTCTATTGCTTTAATGGTTATATTATGGCTTTTTGGTAGATATGTCTTAGAAATATTTTTAGAAAAAGTACATAAAATAAATTCAAATGAAGTATTTATATGATCTATATTGTTGATAGTTATGGGAGCCTCTTATTTATCACATTATCTTTGATTATCTTATTCTATTTGAGCTTTTATAGCTTGAATTATGATTGCAGAAACGAGTTTTAAATATAAAGTTGAAGCTGGATTAATACCTTTTAGAAGTTTGCTTTTATGAATATTTTTTATTACAGTATGAATGCAATTAGATTTTTGAATTATTTTTGATAATTGGCTAATTGTAATTGTTTTAATAATATCTTTGATATTATTAAAAACTATAATTTTATTTTTTATACTTGTTTTTTCAACTCCTAAATTAACAGCATTAAAAACAGCTTTGACATTATTTCAAGTTTGAGAATTTGCAATTGTTATATTTGAATTAGCCAAAGATGAAAATTTGCTTTCAAGTACTTATGCTCAGATTCTTATAATAGTCACAATTTTATCGATGATGTTGACTCCTTTTATATTAAAATATATTGATACAATAGTTAAGATTTTTATAAAATCAAAATATAGTGAATTTACAAATATAAAAGAATTGGAAAATCATATTGTTTTGATTTGATATGGTAGAGTTTGAAGTATGGTATCTGATTTTTTAGATGAACATAATTTAGAGCATATCATAATAGAAAATGATTTAACTTCATTTTCATTGGCAAAATACGATGGAAAAAGAGTATTTTTATGAGATGCTTATGATGATAATATGCTAGATAATGCATCACTTCAAAAAGCATCTTATATAATAGTATCTATTTGATATTCTTATGGATTAGTTCCTATAGTACAAAAAATTACTAAACTTGTTTCACCTGAAAAGATAATTGTAAAAGTAACTAAATTTAGTGAAAAAGAATCTTTATCAAAATATCAAATACCACATATAATTGTAGAAACTGAAAAAACAGCTAAGACTATAGTTGATTTTATAAATTAATAATTCTTTAGTTTAATCATATATTTATCTACTACATATTTAGGTAGTAGATTATTTTTTTGTATTCAATTTATATCTTCATTGATTTGTTCTATTAGATCTAAAAATACTAATTTTTCTTTTAAATAAATTATTAGATTTTTAAGTAGGTTTATATAATTATCTTTTTCTAGTTTTTCTTTAAAGATATAAGAAGCTAAATCGTGATTTATATTTCTTATATAATCATCAATCATATTATAATAAGCTTGATTAATTTCAAAGGTATTATCCTTTATTAGATTTATTATTGTACACCTGCTTAAAATTGTATCAAGTATACTTGATTCTGATTCACTTGTTAAAAATATTATATTTCAAAATGGTGGTTCTTCAAATATTTTAAGACAAGAATTTGCAGATTCTTCCGTCATTTTTGAGATATTTTCAATTATAAAAATTTGAGCTTTAAAACTAGGAGTGATAAATGCTTTTTCAAGAAATTGTTTAATATCTTTTACTTTAATTTTTCATTCTGGATTTTCAAATTTAAATAAAAAATTTTTATTTATTCACAGTTTTTCACAGAGATCTAAACTGAGATTTAGAACTTCTATATTTACTTTATCAATTTGGGTTCATAAAAACAAAAAAGGAGAAATCTCCTCCTTTGTCTCAAGTTTTTCAATAATTAATTGTACTATATTATTTTGCATTTTCATCAATCATATAAAATAAAGAATCAAGTTCTTTTTCAAAGTCTTTTATTATAACATCTTCATTTTTATTTGTTGTTCAAGAAGTCTTTGTTGTAGTAGTAGAAGTTGTAGTAGTAGAAGGCTCTTTTTCATTATCAATATTATTTATATTTTCTTCTAAATCATTGTTTTCAATATTGCCAGTATTTGTATTATCTGTTTCTATACCTGTATTAGTTGTACTATCAATTTCTCAAGTTGTAGTTTCAACTTGTCATGAGTTTGTTGCATCTTTACCTGTTAATTTATCTAATATATCTTTATTTTGAGTTACATAAAAATATACTCATATAAGAATAGATATAAAAATAACTAAGTAAACAACACTAGTTAACTTACTTGTACTACTTGGGTAAGTATTGTTTTGATTCTGAATATTTTCTTCAGTATCTTCTATTTTTTTATTCTCAACAACTTCAACAAAAGCGTTATCATTATTATTTTCCGTTCATAGATTATTAGTTGAATCTATATTATCTTTAATTTCTTTTTCATCCATAATTTTAAAATTAAATTATATTATATAAAGCATTTTAATAAAAAAAATTAAAAACACAAGAAAAATAAAAGAGATAATTTAAAATATCTCTTTTTTAGGCTACTTCTTGCTTATTGTAATCGTCTGCTTGTTTGTATTGTGTTAGTTTATTTATTCTTATTTCATTGTAATCATCAGCTTTTTGTTCAGATTGTCTGTATTGTGTCAATTTTTCGATTTCTCATGATGCATTTATTTTTTTTCACAATATTATTCATATAATATCTTTAAATCATCCAAAATGAGTAAGCTCAAATACTTTTCATCAAGTATTTTTTGTAGTGTCTAAAATAACCTCTGGAACTGATTGTTCTAAAAATTCAGGCTTTTCTTGATTTGTATTTATTGTCTTAATCTCATTAATTACTCACATACTTTGAAAATTATATATAGTCTCAGGTATATTATAAGATTTTTTTACATAAAAGTCAAGTGAAAATAAAATTAAACCAAATAAAGTTTTATTAAGGATATTAGCACCGAAGTAAAAAAAGTGCTAAAATAAATTTGACAGGAAAAAAAATATGAATAAAATACTGTAGTATCAAGTAAAAAATATAAAACTTGCAACTTTACTTTTTAATTAATAAAAATATGTGAAAAATAATTTGAATAGATCTTTGAACTACTAATTCTTGTATAGCTTTTATGGAATGATGAGAACCAAAAGTTATCCCAAACTTAGAATGAAACAGAACTACTCCATCAATTGTAGCTAGCAAAGATGGTAATATAATCGTTGGTACTCCAGCAAAAAGACAATCTATAACTAATCCAAAATGAACTATTTACTCAGCAAAGAGATTTATAGGTAGGAAGTTTGATGAGGTATCTGGTGAAATAAAAAATGTGCCTTTTACAGTAAATAAATGAAATGATGGAGAAGCTTTGATTAATTTTGAAAATAAAGATGTGAGACCAGAACAAATTTCAGCTCATGTACTTATGAAACTAAAAGAAGATGCAGAAAAATATTTGGGACAAAAAGTAACTGAAGCTGTTATCACAGTTCCAGCTTATTTCAATGATAGTCAAAGACAAGCAACAATCAATGCAGGTAAGATAGCATGACTTGAAGTAAAAAGAATAGTAAATGAACCAACAGCAGCAGCACTAGCTTACTGACTTGGTAAAAATAAAGATGAAAAAATAGCAGTTTATGATTTATGAGGAGGTACTTTTGATATTTCAATTCTTGATTTATGAGAAGAGGGGACTTTTGAAGTATTATCTACAAACTGAGATACTCATTTAGGTTGAGATGATTTTGATCAAAGAATAGTTGAATATATAATTGATGAATTTAAAAAAGACCAAGCAATAGATTTGAGAAATGATCCAATGGCTTTACAAAGAGTAAGAGATGAAGCCGAAAAAGCTAAAAAAGAATTATCTTCAACTACTGAATATGATATAAATCTTCCTTATATAACTGTTGATTCAAGTGGACCAAAAAACTTATTTATGAATATCACTAGAGCAAAATTTGAAAGTCTGATTTGAGATTTAGTAGAAAAAACTCTAGAGCCTTGTAAAAAAGTATTAAAAGATGCTAAACTTCAAGCTAGTGATTTAAATCAAATTATTTTGGTTTGAGGTTCAACAAGAATTCCACTTGTACAAAAGAAAGTAGAAGAATTTTTCGGTAAAAAACCAAATAATTCAGTTAATCCTGATGAGGCAGTAGCATCTGGTGCTGCAATTCAAGCTGGTATTATTGGTTGAGATGTAACTGATGTATTACTTCTTGATGTAACTCCACTTACTTTGGGTATAGAAACTATGGGATGAGTTAGAACTCCTATGATTCCTAGAAATACTACAATCCCAACTTCTAAATCAGAGACTTTCTCTACTGCTGCAGATAATCAACCAAGTGTTGAAATACATGTACTTCAATGAGAAAGAGAAATGGCAGCTGACAATAAAGCATTGGGTAGATTTATACTTGATGGAATTGCTCAAGCTTCAAGATGAGTTCCACAAATCGAGGTTACTTTTGATATAGATGCAAACTGAGTACTTAAAGTAAAAGCAAAAGATAAATGAACAGGTAAAGAACAACATATCACAATCCAAGGTTCAACTGGTATGGATGATAAAGAAGTTGATAAATTAGTTAAAGAAGCCGAAGCAAAAAAAGAAGAAGATAAAAAGAGAAAAGATTCTGTAGAAGCTAGAAATCATGGAGAATCTGCAATGTATCAATCTGAGAAGACTTTGACTGATAACAAAGAAAAAGTTCCAGAAGCTGATAAAACAGAAGCAGAAGCAAAAATAGCAGATTTAAAAAAGATTCTTGAAAATACAAATGCTTCAAAAGATGAAATTGATACTGCTACTAAAGCATTAAATGATGTGATGATGAAAATCGGACAAGCAATTTACTCTCAACCAGGACAAACTCCACCAACAGATCCATGTGATTCTGGAAAATGTATGGCTGATGATTGAGTTGTGGAAGGGGAAGTTGAAGGGGAGAATTGAGGGGCTACTAGAGTTTAGGTATTTATACCGTTGTCATCCTCGGGCTTGACCCGGGGGTCTCTCCGGGAAATATAGTGGCTTATTAGGAAAAATAAAATAATATTTAAGAAAATCTCCAAATTCGGAGGTTTTCTTTTTAATTACTATCATCCTGAATTTATTTTAGGATCTTTAATACATTAAATTTAATTTTAAACAATTCAATTACTTCTCACTTTTGATTCCAAAAGTAAGCAAAAGAATTTAAGGGATTTCATCCCCTTAAAAATCCCTGAATCGTTGCTAAGTTTAAGTTCATATCACAAATTTAGTTTGATTTTAAGTCAAAGTTTTGCCTTTCAATTGACCACTTAGTGAAAATAAGGAAGACACTTGTCATTGCGAGTTTTTACGAAGCAATCTAGAAAACATTATTTTAATTAGTAATTCATGTTCTCTCTAATCGCCACACTTCGTTCGCGATGACAGAAATATTTTTTATAATTTTAAGCCAAATAATAATTTGACATTTTATTATTAGTTTTTATTATTAAGTTAATATTAAATTAATTGTATAAATGTTTATGTCAAATATTGTTGAATATAGTGTTTTTAAAGGTAGATATACTCAAACTTGAAGATACTTAGAGAGAAAGAAAAAAATAAATATTAAAAAAAGCTCAAATTTTCAATTAGCATCTTTTGTTTATTATGTAAGTAATTCTATTTATGATATCATAATTAAAGAGAAAGATTTTAGTAAAGAATTTTGTAATGGCCTTGATAATATAATTGAAAACACAAAAAGAGAATTTATAAATAAAATCGAACATATATTATCAAAGTTATTTGAAGAAAGGGAAGATTTAGGATTACCAGAAATAGATATGAACGAGTTAAAAGAATTGATATATAATAATCTAATTTATGTATTGAATCTATTTTTTTGAAGTGATTTTCATTTTACTTCTCCAGAAAAATGAGAATATGATAAAAAAGAATTTATGGTTCCATGATTATGAAAAATAAATTTTAGAGAAGAAATGAATAAAAATGCTCTAAACCGAAAAAATTGGCTTCCATTAGAATTAAAAAAAGCTTATTTTAACTCATATATGGAAGAGTTTTTCAGAGGTTTATTGATTCCATATTGAAAAAGCAAAGATAGAGTTCCTCCTATATTGGAAGAATTAAAAAAAATTAAAAATAAAGAAATTTGAGCTGAAGATGTAGAAAAATACAAGAAAATTGTTAATTTTAGTATAAAAAAATCTAGAATAGAATTTAGAAATTATGAGAGAGAAGATTATGTTCAAGAATGACTTCTAATAATATCAAGTGCATTAAAAAAATATGAGTGAAAATGATTTTCCACATTGGAAAATTTTCTTTATACTGTAGTATGAAATTATTTTAAAGATTTGAGAAAATATCATTTTGCAAAAAAAAGAAGATGAGATGAAATAGATACCTTTAGGATGTGATTAAGTGATGATATTTTTATTGATGAGTATTCTTATTTTGTACGGGAACTTTTAGGAAAGAGGGAAGCCTGAGATGATATATGACATATATGTCCAATTTCAGTATATCCATTTTTATCAAAATGATCTTGAAAAGGAAAAATAAATGAACAAGAATATGATGGATTTTGTAATCCAATTGAAAAAAAATATACAGAAGAACATGAAAAAATAGATGTACCTTTTTAATTACTCCTCACTTTTGATTCCAAAAGTAAGCAAAAGAATTTAAGGGATTTCATCCCCTTAAAAATCCCTGAATCGTTTCCCAGTTTAAGTTCATATCACTCGCAAAGTTCTATTATAGGACTTTGTTTTGCATTTCAATTGACCACTTAGAAAAAATAAAGAAATACTGAGAAACTGTCATTCTGAGCGATTAGCGAAGAATCCCTTAAACTTAGTTTATTATATAAGCATTGCTAAAGGGATCCTTCGTAAAAACTCAGGATGACAAAATAAAAAAACATTTAGAAGTATGGGGTCTTAGGGGGCAAGATTCTAGTGAGAAGTAACAGAAAGCACAAAACACAAATTCTGAAATTCGAAGCCCCCTAAATCTTTTGCTTACTTTTGGATTCAAAAGTAAAACTAAGTTGTATTACCTTAAAAAAGAAATTAATATTTTTTGCAATTCATCTTAAAATATTAAGAAGAAAAAAATCAGATATCTATGAGAAAAATAGCATTGTTAGATTTCGTAAAAAAATTATCTGAGTATAAAAATAATCCTTCAAATTTGAAGGATTATTTTTATTGAGTTAGTGCTTTATGTCAAAATTTACTAAGAAGTTCTTCGTTGAATTTTTGTTCTGTTTCTTGTACTACTGGATTTGGTATAGAACATGTATTAAATATACTATCTACATTTTTTGATCAAAATCTACTTATAAGAGCATTAACTTCAGCTTCTTCTTGTTGTATAATTTCTGGACTATTTCAAAAAGTATTTGATAAACTCATATTTTTTTTAAAGTTATAATTAATTTTGTATGAATTTAATCAAAAAACATAATAAGTCAAAAAAATTATCTTAAAAACTTAACTCTTCAGTACCTGTATCAAAAAAATTTCCTTAAATTTTTCAATAATAAAAACCTAGCATACCTGATTTTTCATAAAAATCATCTTCTTTTGTAAAGTAAATAGATAGATGAAGTTATTGATAATAAAAATAACAAATTAATTATACTTCAACTTAAAGAGTTTCAAATAATAGTATAAATTAATTGTATCGTAAATGAAGTGAAGTAAACTAATCTTAAAGTTATTCACTTTAAGAAAAAAGCAGCATAAAGAGACAAGATAGAAGCTAAAGTGAATAGATAAGGCATTAATTCTCAGTTTCAGGTTTTTATAAAGATTACACTATATATCATAGCAAAAACTAAAAATAATGATGTATTTCTTTTATATTTTGTAACTGCTAGATTTTTAAATATATCAAAAAAGTTTGTAATTGATGCTGTTATTAACCCAAGTCACCAAAAATGAGCGGAGTAAAAAAAAGATCAAATGGCTAAAAGTAAAAACATATTTTTATCATTTGTTTCTAAAAATGATAAGACAATAAAAATAAGAGCAAAGACTCATACTATTTCTGGCAGATTTATATTATCTAAAAGCATATAAATATATTAATTATAATATGGGAAAATTATAACATATATTTTTTTTTGCTCCAAATAAATCGTATTATTTTTTTACAATCAAATTTACATTTTCACAATTCAAAATAAGTTTTACAGGACAGTTTTTATAACTCACATTTTTATCTAGAAAATTGTTTAGTGCTTCTTGTTTTGATTCTCATATAAAAAATACAAATGCATATTTTATATCTTCTAGCATAGATTTAGAGATAGTTATTCTATTTTTTGGTAGTTTTGGTGAATCGGATATTTTTAAGTATGAGTAAGAATTGTCATCAAGTAATTTATGGTTTGGGAAAAGTGAACAAGTATGTCAGTCTTCTCAAACTCAAAAAAGTCAGATATCTATTTTTTTTACTTTATCAAAATAATCTAATTCATAATTACTTAAACTAAGATCAGGCAATAATATTTGCTCTTTTTTTATTACTCATTTTTCTACAAGGTAATCTAAAAATAGATTTTTACACAGTTTATAATTACTATCATCATCTTCAAAATCTACAACTCTCTCATCTAAAAAACAAAAATATATTTTATTTCTCAGATTTTTTTCAATATCTCAAAAATTATTTTTCAATTCCTCGTAAAAAATCTTCAAAGAATTTCATCCAGATAGTCAAATAACAATTCTTTCATTGTTTTTAAGTTCTTCTAAGGATTTTAGAAAATATATTAAAAAATTATTTTTTAATATATTTTCATCAAAGTTTATTATTTTATTCATACCATTTTTTATTATCATTTTCAAGTAGTAGATTACTCGCTTCTGGTCATCTAAATCATTTTTTATATATGTGTAGTATTGGGCAATTATTTTTACAATTTACTAAATCATCAACTATTTTCCAACTTTCTTCTAGCATCTCCCAGCTTGTGAAAAGAGTTTTATCTCAAATAATTACATCTTCTAGGAGTTTTACATAGGATTTTTTTGATTCAACTTCTTTACTAAATTTTGATTTAACTCTTTGAACTTCTTTACTATTTCAGTTTTCTTTTATGTTGAAATGGATATCTATAGTCTCGTTTGGTTGAACTTCTAGAATGATTCTATTTTTTTCTATGTGACCGTATTTTTTAAATAATATATTTGGAATTTCTTTGAACTCCACAACTATTTTTGTACATTTTTTATCTAAATATTTTCAAGTTCTTAAATATATTGGTACTCAAACAAATCTCCAACTATTTACTTCTATTTTCATAGCTACAAAAGTTTCTGTTCTAGAATTTGGATTTACTGATTTCTCATCTTTATAACCTTCATATTGTCAAAAAACTATGTTTTTAGTAAGGTCTTTTTTTAATTTTATAGATCTAAAAACTTTTAGTTTTTCCTGTCTTATAGCATCAGCATCTATCTCAGAAGGAGTATCCATAGTAACCAAAGATAAAACTTGAAATAAATGATTTTGTACCATATCTTTCAATGCTCAGGAAGTATCATAATATCATCATCTATCTCAAACTCAGATATCTTCAGAAGCTGTAATCTGGATATTGTCTATATATCTATTATTCCAAATTGGCTCAAAAACTATATTTGCAAATCTAAAAGCTAGGATATTTTGTATAGCCTCTTTTCATACATAATGATCAATTCTATAGACTTGTTCTTCTCTAAAAAACTTCATAATTTTTTCATTCAATACTTTTGCGGAAGCTAAATCTGATCAAAAAGGTTTTTCAAAAATTATTTTAGAATTTTTAATATTGATATATTTATAATTATCTACAAAATCTGTAAAAAATTCTTGAGCAATTGATAAATAAAATACAACTTGAGAATTTGATTTTTGTAATTTTTCTACATCATTTTTTAATGTTTTATAATCATTTGGTTCTTTTAATTCTACTTTTGAATAATTTACCTTTTTTAAAAAGTCTTCAAAATCTGATTTTTGTTTGATAAATTCAGTAGTTTCATTTTTTATATAGTTTCTAAATTCCTCATTATCAAATTTTTTTCTTCAAACTCATATTATGTCCAATTTTGTATCTTTTTGGTTTGAATAGATATTATACAAAGCCCCAAAAAGCTTTCTTTTTGCCAAGTCTCAAGTAGATCAAAAAATTATAAAAATTGTATGCATAGGTTTAGGATATAGAATATAGAATGCAGGTGGGGTACTCTTACCAATTCGTATGAAAGATTCACTCTCTATCTGTTCTCTCATAAGTATGAGCTCAGAAATAGTCTCTAAGTCATTGTATTAGGTTCGCACTTGATTTTTCACTTGTTATACTGTAAAAATAATTTATTCAAGTGGATAAAGATGGTATTGGTATATTGTTATCTAAATTGATATTAACAAATTTTTTGTAGTCATCTAATCATACAATAATCTCATTTTTGATTTCATCTAATTCAAATAAATGTTCAAAATCTGTATTTTTCAAAAAAGTTTTAGTCAAAAAATCAAGGATTTTAGCTCTTATGATACATCCTCCTTGCCAGATTCTTGAGACTTCAGAAAGATTTATATTCCATGATTCTTCTTTTGAAGTTTTTGTTATAAGTGCATATCATTGAGCATATGCAAATAACATTCCCAGATATAAAGTATTTTCCAATATTTTTAGGTATTTATCCAAAGATAAACTATCTCAATTTGCTTGTAAAATATATTTTTTTGATAATTTTTCTCTTAGATTTTTCTCAGATGATATTATTCTAGCAAATGTAGCTTCTATTATAGTTGAAACACTTTCAGCTCTATTTAATCAGTCTATTGAAGTCCAAAGTCAAGTTCATTTTGCTCATGCTTTATCCATAATCTTATCCACAAGAAAGTTTTTATCATCAAATTCATCTTTTTTAGCAAGTACATTACTAGTTATTTCAAACAAATAAGAATTTAGTTTTCAATCATTGTATTTTTTAAATATTTCACTTATTTCACCAGAATCCAATTTATATATTTTTCTCAGACTATCATATGCTTCAGCTATCATCTGCATAACTGCATATTCTATACCATTATGAACCATCTTTACATAATGTCAGCTTCAATTTTCTCATATGTTAGTTACACATTTTCCGGTTCAAAAATCTTTAGCTGAAATACTTTCTAATACATTTTGGATTTCCCCATATACTTCTTTTTTACAACCAGGCATTATACTTGGTCATTTCAATGCTCATTCTTCTCATCCTGATACTCCACATCATACGAAGTTTAATCATTTATCTGATAATTCACTAGATCTCCTCTGAGTATCCTTATAGAATGAGTTTCAACAATCAATTATTATATCTCATTTATCAAGTAATGGAGTCAATTTTTCTATTAGATCATCAACTGGTTTTCCAGCTTTTACCATTATTATTACTTTCTTTGGAGATTCTAGTGAATTTATAAGTTCTTCCAAAGTATAAACTCAGTCAAGATTATCATTTTTATAGTTTTCTAAAAATTTTTGAGTGACTTCAGAAGTCCTATTATAAACCACTGTTTTATGTCATTTATCTGCTATATTTCTAGCTAGGTTAGCTCACATAACTGCTAATCAAATTAATCATATTTTTGCCCTTTCCATAAAAAATTTTAGATTAAATTATAAAAATAACTAGGTGGTAGTATAAACAAATTAAATTATTTTCAAAAACATTTTTGAATGGATTTATTAAGCATATTTTTTAAAATCCTATAAAAAAACTTTTTTTTGCAAAAACATTTTTTTTTAATAAAATAAACTAACTTTAAAAACTAAAAAAAATTAACAATGTTACAGAAAAAAAATGTAAAAAATACAGGAAAAAATCCACAAAAAAAACAAAATAGTTTTAAATCTATAATCGTACTTATTTTTCTATCTCTGATTATGGCTAGTTTGGTTTCTTATATGAAAAAATGACAAACATATCAAGATACTACGATTTCTCTAAATGTATTGGAACAAAAATTTAATTCTTGAGCTTATAAAGAAGTGCTAATAGATTGAAACAAAGCTATAGCAACTTTATCATGAGCTATTGAAAAAGATAGTAATTGAGTAACAAAAATTAATAGAGATATAATAATATTACCAGCTACAGATTCTCTAAAGGATTTATGATTAAATAATCCAGAAATCTCTACAAATGTAATAGTTAAAGATAATTCAAATGACAAGTTTTGGTCTGAAATGTTACCAACTATTATAGGATTTATATTATTTTTTGTAATTGCTATATTTTTGATAAATAGGATGTGAGGTATGGCAAACAGTGCCATGACTTTTGGTAAATCGAGAGCAAGGCTTTATGATAAAGACAAAGATAAGATAATGTTTAAAGATGTGGCTTGAGCTGAAGAAGAAAAAGAAGAATTACAAGAGGTTATAGAATTTTTGAAAAATCCTAAAAAGTTTAAAGATATATGAGCAAAAATTCCAAGAGGGATACTACTTGTAGGTCCTCCAGGTACCGGTAAAACTATGCTTGCAAGAGCTGTTGCCTGAGAAAGTGATGTACCTTTTTTAAGTATTTCATGAAGTGAATTTGTAGAGATGTTTGTTTGAGTATGAGCTTCTAGAGTAAGAGATTTGTTTACCAATGCTAAAAAAATGGCTCCAGCTATTATATTTATAGATGAAATAGATGCTATAGGTAAGAAAAGATGACCTGGGACTTGAGGTTGACATGATGAGAGAGAACAAACTCTAAATCAGATTCTTACTGAGATGGATTGATTTGATAATGATACAAATATAATTGTTATTTGAGCTACAAATAGAGCTGATGTACTTGATAAAGCACTTTTAAGACCCGGTAGATTTGATAGAAAAATCACGGTTAGACTTCCAAATTTAAATGATAGAGAATGAATACTTAGAGTTCATACAGTAGATAAAAAACTTTCAAAAGATGTAGATTTGAGATCACTAGCTTCTTCAACAGTTTGATTTAGTTGAGCTGATTTAGGTAATCTAATCAATGAAGCAGCTATTATAACAGCAAGAAATAATGAAAAAGTTATAAGTAATAAAAGAGTACAAGAAGCATTTGAAAGAATTGTTATGTGACTTAGAAAAAAATCACTTGTAATGAATGAGAAGGAAAGAGAAATAACTGCTTATCATGAAATTGGTCATGCTTTGGTTTGAAAATTATTACCAAATATTGACCCAGTTCATAAGATAAGCATAACTCCCAGATGATGAGCTTTGTGAGTAACTTGGTTTTTACCAGAAAGAGATGAAGTTTTGACTTCAAAAACTAAATTTCTTGAAGAACTTACAACTTTGTATGGTGGTAGAGCTGCTGAAGAGATATTTTTTGGTAAGGATTATATAACAACATGAGCTTCAAATGATATAGAAAAAGCAACTCAAATTGCTCGTTCTATGGTAACTAGGTATGGTATGTACGATGATATAGGTAAAGAGAATTTTGTATGAGATATAATTTCTGATAATCATCTTTGAGTTGAAACTGATAAACCTTTTTTAAGTGATAAAACACAAGAAATAATAGATAAAAGAGTTAAAGAAATACTTGACGGTGCATATACTAAAGCAATAGATATGATTAATAAAAACAAAGATTTACATATAAAAATTGCAAAAAAATTGCTAGAAATAGAAGAAATAGACAAAGAAGAATTTGATACTTATTTCGCTTAATATTAATTGAACTTACCCATAATTTCCTCAGATTTTCTGGGGATTTTTTTATTGAAAAATATTTATTGACATATTGAAAAAATATATATAATTAATTTGACAATTATATATATAATTTTATTAATATGAAATCTATAGATCAAATAGAAAAAAATTCTGGGTTTGAATTAAAATGAATTCATGATTGAGTTTGAATGATCATAATTTGAGAAAAAACTTTTTTAACAAATCTTGATGAAAACTGACAACTTTTTACACTAAATTGAGAACCTCTAGTTATAGATATTAAAGAATGAAGATTAATCGCTACTATTATCAATACTTGAATAATTAATTTAGTTAATAATAAAGGCCCACATAGTGAAGATTTAGAGTTTAATTCTAAATTCTCAGAAACCAATATAATAGTTAATCATGATAAACCATATATAGTTACTAGTTCAAATAATAATGAATTTTTAATTTTACCCACTATTGTAAATAATTATCTTGTATTATCAAATAGTGATATTTCTCATGTAGTTGATAAATCACTTAAACAAATTGAAACAGATGTATATATAAGTGAAAAAAATAATGATTTTGCAGTATGAATAAATATATGTGATTGACATTATTATTTGTATTTAAGAAATGAAAATGAGTACGAAAAAGTAAATTTGAATAGGATAAATAAAGAAAATAAATTTTTAGAACTATTAGATTTGCCTTCTAAAGATACTATGAGTGTTATCTGAGATACAATAGTAGCTTTTGATGAAGAAAAAAAAGAGTTTTATAAAGTTGAAATATGAATTCCTTACACAAATGCGACAAGAGAAAGATTTGATTTTAAAATAACTCCAATAGATGAAATTGGAAAAGTTGGTATTGCAATTGAATTTTCTCCATGAATAAATAATCCAAAAGAACCTGAATCAATTATAATAAATGGAAATAAAATATTTTTAACTTATGATTGATTTGAAGATTATGAGGCTGGTACATTTAATTTACAATCAAATGAACGAGATCCAAAAGTTATATATAATTTTTTTACAAAAATTGAGTGAATAGAAAAAATAATTGACTTTGATAATTATTTTGAAATTGAATGACTAATATTTTATAAATTTTGAACTACTGATGATATAAATTTACATAATGCATTTACAGATTGAGAAAATATATATAAACTTGAATGTGATACAGAATGAAAAATTAAATTAGTAAATTTTGAATGAAAAGAATATCCATATAGGATTTTAAATAGTAATAATACATTTTGATTAAGTAACTATACAGAAGTATTAGGTAACAAATGGTGAAAAAGGGAATTTATTCCTGCAATTAAAAAAACTATAGTTGAGGGAAGTGAATGAAAAGAAGAAAATAAAGAAATATATGAAAGGTTAAAATTTGATGATGAACAAAAGAAATTAAATATAGTTTGAATTTCTGATGAGCATTGAATTGTATGCCTAACAAGTGATGTCTGAAATACATCAAGATTTAGATTTTATAGAATAAATCCAGATAATACTTTAACCTATGTTTTTTCAAATGAAGATGAGATACATTTTGATGAAGAAAAAAAATCAGTTAGAGTAAAAATAAGTTTTGGAGATAAAGGAAATTTGGCGGGATTTTATGAATTAGTTTGAAAACCAAATTCTTCAAGCATTTTAGAACCGATATTAATAGATTGAAAAGAGTATTATTTGGTAAAAACAAAAGATTGAAAAACTTGATACATAAAGGTTAATTCACAGAAAAACTGATTTGAATTTTCTTTATGAGAATTTGAAGTTGATTCTGATGATTTATTACCTGTACAATCTCAATCATTTGAATTTAATTCTAAAACAATTTATCTAAAAGAAAATTGAATAGTTGTTATATGAGAGGGAATATATCAACTTTGTGATGTAAATTGAGAAAATACTGATAAACCTGAGAATTCTATTACTTTAGTGGGAAATATAAAAGTGTTATTATTAAAAAATACTAATAATTCAAGTGGAAATAGTTGGAATATTTATTGATATGTTGAATGAGATGATACAAGTAAAGAAATAGATAATGATATTTGATTTAGAGAAATTGATAGAATTAATTGTTGTATGTCTCATTGCTTCTCTTGAGTAAAAAAAATAAATATTTGATGAAAAGAATGTATTTGTCTATGTTATTATAAAGAACAAAATGCTATTTCAATAGCTGAAGATAAAGAATGAAAAATAAATACAAGATATTTATGCTGAAAAGTAAGTGAATGAAAAGATGAGAATAATAAAATAATAGAATGAGAAGAATATCACTATAATTGAAAACCAGTTTGTGTAATTGATTTGTTATGAGGTAAATATGTAAAATGAGAAGACTGAAATATATATTATATCAAATGAGAATGAAAAGAGTTAGAAATGATCACATTGCCTGATAATACTAAAGTATGAAAACCCATTTATTGTAAACCATCAAATCATTATAATGAAGTAGGATTAAGGATATCAAAAAATTGACAAGCTGTAAATTTAAAATGAAAAGAAAATTTATATTATACTGATAAAGAAACACATAGACAAAAAATCACAATAAATTGAGTAAATTGTACTATTTATACATTTTTTAACACAAGTGCAAATAGACTTGAACAATTCAAAAAAGTATGAGGAGAATATCAACCATTTGGTTTATGAGGAACAAAAAATGTATTATTGATTGATGGTATCTTATTTATTAGATTACCCCATAAAAAAGATCCAAACGAAATATATATTCACAAATGAATAATACAAGCAACAACAAGATGCAATGAAAAAGTTATCTTTGTTAATGAAGACAATAATGCAGGATTAATGTATGGTATAAATGGAATGAGTTGAGATCGTATTGTTTATGCAGTAAAAAAAGTTTGAAATGATTATTTTGCTGTTTCTTGCAAAGAAAAATGATTTAATTTAAGCAAAGAAAAAAACTGAGATATAAAATTAGACTGAATTATTTATGATAAAAAAAAGATAGAAGCACTTTATAAAATGATGACAAATGATATTGGAGTATCAGAAACTGTAACATGAGTAACAGGTGAGGTTAAGGGGATTATGAATTCCAATTAATATTATAATCCAAGATTTATTATTGAATGAGATAACGTTCAAAATAAAAAAATAAGTTTAAAAAATAAAATTGACTTTTGTACAAATAATCTTATATATATTATATATGGGATTATTTTTTTAATATAACAAAATATGGGAAAATGAATTAATTTAGAGTTAGAAATTGTTTGAGATTGAGAAGATAATGACTTATGAACTAGACAAATAATTTGAAAAGAATTAGAAGATTTAGTTGCAGTGAATTGATTATGAGTTGATAAAATTCTCAAAGATGAAAATTGAAATTGAATATGAATAGATATCGGAGAATATAAAGTAGTTGATTGAGATGAACTTTTATGAATGTCAGATGATTATTATACTAAAATTTTAAGAAATTATATTAAGATAAGCAAAAAAAATAATGATGTTATTGAACAATTGATATTAAAATGAAGAAGTAAGTGGGAAATATTTACAATGATATGACATTTAAATAGTCTTTTTGGAAATGATTTATCGAAAAGACCAGAATGAGTAGATAATTTTTTTAGATGAATTACTATACAATAATAATTTTAACTTTTTTATAAATAGTATTTAAAATATGTGAGCTAAACTTGGAAATTGAAGCAGTCAATGAACTCAACAAACTCCTGATTTAGAATGAGTTAATGGGCAACATTCTGATATATTTAAAAAATTAGAACTATTCAAATGTGACGGATTTGCTCACATTATTACACCATGAGCAATTAGTGGATATAAAGGCCATATTATGGATACTTTAGTATTAGAATGACTTAAAGGAGATAAATATTCTCACATTCTTACAAAAAGTGCAATTGATTGATATGAAAGCCATATTATAGACACTAAAGATATAATATTAGGTACTAGTTTCTTTTATCATTACATTCAAGAATGATGTAAAGAACAGGATAAATCTATACATACTATTTTAAATAATTCTCAAAAAAAGTTTCTTAGATCATGATGAGAATTTGATAAGAAAGATAAAATCAGATTATTATTATTAGAATCAATTATAGAAAAATTTAGTGAAACTGAAGAAAACATAAGAAAGTTTTTTAAAGAATGAGATAATTTAGAAAATGTGTTCAATAAAACAGTAGATGCATTATCAGCAGATTTATTAACAAAAGAAGGTGATAATACCTATGACATTGAAACAATTTCAACTATAATTTTAGTTTTAGAAAAGGCACTTTTGATTTTGAATTAAAAAGAAAATATTTATTAAAAAACAATTAATTTTATAAAATTAGTTGTTTTTTTATTTTAAACTAGATTTTTTTTTATTTTTTGTTAAATTATAATAGTATTAACTTTTTAATAAATATTTTTATGAATGAACTTGTTAATTTTGTAGTAAATTTAGTTTGAGATATGGGGTACATAGGAATATATCTTATGATGACTCTAGAGTCTAGTTTTATTCCTTTTCCTTCTGAAATTGCAATGATACCTGCTTGATACCTTGCCAGTATTTGAAAAATGGATTTTCTGGTAGCCTTTATAGCTTGATCTTTGTGAGCATTAACAGGTTCTATAATTAATTATATTTTATGATTTTATCTTGGGGGACCTATAGTTAAAACTTTGGTTCACAGGTATGGTAAATATATATTTTTAAAAGAAGATCATTATTTACAAGCTGAGAATTATTTTCAAAAACACTGATCTGTTACCACTTTATTAGGTAGGTTCATACCTGCGGTTAGACAACTTATAAGTATTCCTGCAGGTATTTTCAAAATGAATTTTACTAAATTTATATTTTATACTTTTGTCTGAGCTTCTATTTGGAATTTGATATTGATGACGATTTGATATGTAGCTTGAGAAAATAAAGATTTGATAGAAAAATATAGCAAGGAATTATTATTTTTAACTCTAGCTTTTGTGATTATAATATGAGCAATATATTATTTTATCAATAAAAAAAATAATGGAGTTAAAAAAGCCTAGTTATTCAAGTCATGCAATTGTAGTTGATGATGAATGAATCTTATATTTTGAATTAAATAAAAAATTATGAGGAAAAATTTCGCTTTTTTGATGATGACTTGACCTTTGAGAAACTCATATAAATGCTATAATTAGAGAGTTAGAAGAAGAAATTTTTATAACCGCAAAAGAAAAAGATTTTGTTTACATTGAAAAGAGTTGACCTAAAAAATTTCCAAAATGAATAATTATTTCGGAAATATATGCTTTATTGATTTCAACTTGGGTATGAAAGATAATTAGTAATTCAGATACAGTTATTAAATTAAAATATGATGATTTAAAATTAAAAAGTGCATCTGATTTTGTTATAGAAAAAGAAGAATTTTTATGAAGGATAGAAAAATCATTAAGCTTATTAAAAATTAAAATATGAATTTAAAAAACTTAAAAACAAAAAAAATTGCAATTTTAGGATTTGGTAAAGAGGGTAAATCTACTCTTTCTTTTTTGCAAAATATTTGATGTGAGGATGTGACTGTGTTGGATAAAGTACAGAATACAGAATTCAGAATGCAGGATTTTCAAAATATTAAATTTATTACATGAGAACATTATCTTGATAATCTAGAAGTTTATGATTATATATTCAAGAGTCCTTGAATCAGTCCATATACAAATAATTTATTAAAATACAAAGATAAATTATGGTCTCAAACCAAACTTTTTTTTGAACTCTATAAATGAAAAATAATCACAGTAACTCAGACAAAATGAAAATCAACAACAGCAACTTTGGTTTATGAATTATTAAACAATGCAGGGTATAATGTAAAACTAGTATGAAATATCTGAAATCCAGTGCTTGATGAGATTGATTTAATGAATAATAAAAAGTGTTCTGTGTTGTCATCCTGAGCAAATGCGAAGGATCCCTTTAGTATTGTAGAATTAGTAAAACCAAGTTTAAGGGATTCTTCGTTACACTCAGAATGACAACATAATTCTCCATATGATTTTATTGTTTACGAACTTTCATCTTATATGCTTGAAGACTTGGATAATCATCATAGTTTTATAAGTATTTTATGAAATATCTATGAAGATCATCTAGATTGGCATCAAGGTTTTGATAATTATAAAAATGCTAAATTTAATATACTAAAAAATACTGAAAATCTACTTATTTGAGAAAATCTATCAAAAGAAATTATAGAATTATTAAAAAATAAAAATTATAAGACCTTTTGATTAAATAATTCTTATTATTCTCATATTTGAAATGATTTTTCTGTAAACTGAAATAAAATAGATTTAGAAATTAAACCTCTTATTCCTTGAGAGCATAATTTATCAAATATTTCGACTATTTTATGAGTTTGTGATATACTCAAAATTGATTTAAAAGTATTTCAAAAAACAATAAATAATTTTTCTTGACTTCCTCATAGACTTCAAAATATCTGAACTTATAAATGAATTATTTTCATTGATGATGCTATTTCTACAACTCCAGAAAGTACAATTGAGTGAATAAGATCTTTTAATCAAAAGATATGAACTATTTTTTTGTGATGAAGTGATAGATGATATAAATTTGAAAAATTGGTTAATGAATTAGAAATTAAAAAAATTTTTAATATAGTTTTATTTCCAGATAGTTGAGATAGAATTAAATTACTGCTTGATAAAAAATTTAAAATACTTGAAACAAAAAGTATGCAAAAAGCAGTAGAATTTGCTTTTAAAAATACAAAATCTTGAGAGATATGTCTACTTTCAACAGCTTCACCAAGTTATAGTATCTGGAAGAATTTTGAAGAAAAATGAGATGAATTTAAGAAAGAAGTGTATAAAATTAATCAACTTTTTCATCCGTTATAGGATTTTTATTGAACCAATAATAGGTATATATTATTATAGATCAAAATATAATAAAAGATATTACATATCAAAGTATGTTTAATATAATTCATCATAGTAATAATGATATAGATGCTATAAGATTCCGTATTACTCTAAAAGGAGCGGCAGAAGCATTTGCATCTATTTCCTTTAATTTATTATATTCTGCAAAGGATTTATTATATGATGTTAAAAATTGTCCTTGTGATATAACCATACAAGCTGCAAATCATATACTGTTTATTAGTGCTAAAAACACGATTAGATACAAATTATTACTTTTTGCAAATATTCACATTAAAATAAGAGATACTCAAGATAAAATAAGTCATAAATTTGCTATAGTTTTAAATCAATATTTATCAGCTTTTTTACCAAAAAAATCTTGTAGTCAAAATGCTGGAATTGCGACAATTGCAAGTAGTATATATCATGATCATTCAGAAAAAGAATCAAGAAATTTGATTAGAAATGTAATAGCAAATGTGTCCCAAAATCAAAAGATAATAAGTAATAGTATAGATTGATACATTATAATTGATTTTTTTACATATTTTAAAACATTATAAGTTGAGATAAAATGTTTTTTTGTCTCATTTATAAGTAAGTTTAGAGTTAATCAAGTTTGAATTGTTAATGGTTTTAAAAATAAATATTTTGATGTGTTAATTATATTTTTTAGTTCTATCTTATTAACTGATTTTATTAAATCATTTTTTATATTATTTCAAATATTTTTTATATTGTCTTTGTCAAGCAATACTTTGAATTTATAAATATCTTTTAAAGTTAGAGTTTTTGTATTATTATCAAAAAAACTCAAAGTAAAATATATTACCAAGATTATTACAAATATGGTTAGAAATATTATAAAGTTTGGTGATAAAGTAAGAATGAATCATGTAATAATCAATCATAAAAGAGATCAAATTCAAGTTGCTAGATTTTTATTTGCTATCATTGATGTATATTGGCTAGGGTTTGCATTATTTAATATATAAGATACTAAAGTTACTTCTTGTAATTCTTTTGTCAATCCATAACAAAAAGATGCGATAAGTAATAGTATCAAATTATATCATTTTCACATAAAAAATTCTAATGCATAACTGATGGGTCATAGATTATCAGGTGGTAGTGTTTTTAAAAAATCACTGATTTGGAGAGTGAAATTTATAAATATAAGCATAGCAATAATTTCGGCAATATATGATATAATAAACAAAGTTTTTGGTTTAAAATATTTTTGAATAATTCAGATTGATATGTCTAGTAAAAAAGAAAATAGATTTCATATTCATAAAAAAAATCAAACCCAAATAATTGATTTTAATTGAAAGGTAAAAAAGAAAAAAACACTAAAATGAAAAATCATCCATATTAGGTTGGAAACAATTATGTTTATAAAAAAGTTTCTTTTTCTTATGGAATCAAGTTCTTTGTCTACAGATATTATTGCAAGTTCAGGCATAATAAATAAGTATTATAAGTTTATAGTGCATTATTCTAAATCAGCCTTTAAGACTTTTCTATTTTTTAGAGTCCAAAAAGCAAGGTATGTAATAAATCATCAAAATATTATAAAAAATCAAAAATATTTCAAACTAGCTAATATTAATCATCAAAGGAATAATCAAAATACATTTGCTAGGTTTTGAATTAATTTTGATGGGGCAGCAGAAGCATTGGCATCTATTTCTTTTAGATTGTTATAGTTTGCGAAAGCTTTATTATAGGATTCTAAAAATAGAGCTTGAGATAGACTCATACAGGCAGCATATCATATACTATTTATTACGGCCAATGACATTAATAATAAGATGTTATCACTGTTAGCAAAAATTCACATAAATAATAAGGATAATCATGAAATTATAAGTCAACTATTTAACATAATATAGATTCAATGTTTTTCCGCTTGTTTACTAAAGTAATTTTGTAATCAAAAAGCTGGAATAGCTATAATTCAAAGTAAAACATATCCCCATCAACTCCATAAACTATCTAGAAATGATATTAAGAAAGTTGCGGCAAATGTATCCCAAAATCAAAAAGTCGCTCCTATGGCTAAGCTCCAATAAACAACTAAAGAATTATTTTTATTTAAAAGAACTTTATATGTAGTTATAAATTCTTTTTTTGTCTGTTCAATGAGTAAGTTGAAGCTCAGTCAAGATTGTTTAGATACGGGTTTTAAAAATAGATATTTAGAAGAAGATATTATATTTTTTAACTCAACTCTATTAACTGATGTGACAATTTTATTTTTTATGTTGTTACCTAAATTTTTTCACAATTCTGTTATATTGTTTTTACTGGTAAATACTTTAAATTTATAAATATCTTGCAAAGTTAAAGTTTTTTCAGAATTATCAAAAAAAGTTTTTGTGAAATAAATGATTAATAAAATCATAAAAATAATTACAAATATAATTAATTTTGGGTATAACATAAGAATAAATCAAGACAAAATTAATCAAAATAATGATCAAATTCAACTTCAAAGATTTTTCTTTGCAAATATTGAATTATATTGGTTATGATTAGCATTGTTTAATACATATGAAATTATTGTTACATCTTGTAATTCTTTTGTTAATCAATAACAAAATGAGGCAAGTAAAAGTAGAATTAAATTTAATCATTCTCATAAGAAAAAGTGCAAACTATTTCAAATAAATCACATATCAGAAGATGGAATTTTTTCTGCAAGACCTGATACTTGGAATATAAAATAAGCAAAAATAAGTATAGCTGTGATTTCAGATATATAAGAGAATATAAACAACGTTTTAGCTTTGAAGTATTTCTGTATGATTCAAATAGATATATCGAGTAAAAAAGCGAATAAATTTCAAATTCACAAAAATATTCAAACTAATGCAATAGATTTTAATTGAAAAGTAAAGAAAAATATCACACTAAAATGAAAAGTCATCCACATAAAATTTGAAATCACTATTGTTAAAAATAGGTTTTTTTCTTTCATTGGTTCAAGTCCTTTTTCTACTGATATTATAGCTAATTCTGACATATAATAATTAACAATTAACAATTAATGATTAATAATTAAGATTTTTGTCTTAACATACACTTTTATTGTATCATTTTTTTTGTTTAAAATCAAAAATATGTAAGGTAAATGAATATAGAATATAGAATATACAAGAAAAAATAAAGAAAAATAAATCTTTTTGACAAGATTAATTAGAAAACTATAATTTGAAGAAATAAAGAAAAAAAATTTTCATATTTATTAATTAATTTAGAATGTCTTTTTGTTTTAGTTCTATCAATCTATGATGTAGTAAAAATCTGGTTGATTTAGAATACATTGTATGAGAAATTATGTCTTCTAGTAAAGAAAACATAAAGTATTTTGATGATCCAGAAGAAGATGATGTACAATATGTTATAATCAATACTTGTTGATTTCTATCGAGCTCTAGAGATGAAGCAGAAAAAACTATAAAGTATTATGATGATTTGTGAAAAAAGATTATTTTAACTGGTTGTTATGTGCCTGTAAGAGATGATGATTTTTTGAAAACTCTAAATAATCTTTACAGAGTTTTTCCGATAGAGCAAAGTGAAACTGTCTCAAAAAAAATCTTTGATTTTAAAGAAAAAAAATTACAAAACTATATAGAAAATCTAGAAAGATTAAATGATACAAAAAAAGCATTTATTTGGTCATGAAAAAATACTAGATTTCCTTTCAACTCGCCTTATGGTTACGAATTTGTGAAAATATCAGAATGATGTGATAATAGATGTAGTTTTTGTATAATACCAAAAATCAGATGAAATCAGACTTCAAGACCAATTGACGATATAATAATTGAAATAAAAAATCTTGTTAATTTATGAGTCAAAGAAATAGAAATAATTTCACAAGACACAACTAGATACGGAACTGATTTGTATGGGGAAGCAAGACTTTTTGAATTATTGGAAGAAATAGAAAAAATAGATTTAGATTTTAGGTATAGACTTTTTTACCTTTATCCAGATATACTTACCTTAAATCATCTAAAAAAACTTAAAAACTTTAAAAAATTTATTCCTTATTTTGATTTACCAGTTCAGCATATAAATACAAAAATTCTTAAGAGGATGTGAAGATTTTATGATGATAAACATATTTTTGCATTATTTGATTTTATAAAATATGAATTCAAAGATGCATTTTTACATACAAATTTTATAATTTGATTTCCGTGAGAGTGAGAATTAGAATTTCAAGATTTGCTAGATTTTGCAAAAAAATATGAGTTTGATAGTGTCTCAATGTTTGGTTACCATGATGAAGTTTTAGCTTCAAGCAGTAAACTTGATAAAAAAGTAAATGATAAAATTATACAAAAAAGAGTAGATATTATGTGAAAAGTATTGAATAAAATATATACAAAGAAAGAAAAACAAAGAAAATGAAAAGAATTTATAGGTTTTATACATAATTATGATGATAAAAAAGTATATGTAAGATGCGAATATAAAGCTCCAGAATTAGATGAATTGGATAAAATTCCAATTCAAAATATAATTTCAGGAAATATAAAAATCGGTGAAAAAGTAAAATATCATATATAGAAGTTAAATATCACATTTTATTTTTTGCTTTTTAAATACTAATTTATATAATTTAAGCACTTTTTTATAGTTTAAATATCAATGAATGAAAAGATCAATTATTTTTTTTAGAAATAATTATAGTTTTAAAAGTGCATTTACACTAGTAGAATTGATTGTAGTAATGACAATATTAACAATATTATGAACAATTTGATTTGTATCATATAATAGTTATTTAGTATGAACAAGAGATACAAATAGAACAAGTCAACTTATAACTATACACGATTGATTAGAGGTATATAGTACAAAAACTAATTTACCACTACCTGAAAATAATGTAGAAGTAAAGGCAAGTTGAAGTGTAATATGATATCAATGATATGTGTGAAAAGATATTTTAACATTGATTGAGTACAGTAAATGATGAATAGATCCAAAAGATAACACATATTTTAGTTATTATTTAACAGTAGACAAAAAAAACTTTCAACTAATGGCTCTTTTAGAAGATAGTGGAAATAAACAAGTAGTGTGAAATATAACAAATCAAGCAAAAGCTATAGATTATACAAAAAGATATCCAGCATTTTATTGAAAGAAACTTGGTATACTTACTGAAAGTATAACAAATTTACCTATACAAGAAGTATCAAGTATAGTGGCGAGTTGATACTTAGATATAGTTTTAACAACAAATTCATATATAGCTAATTATACTGACACAGATAATGTAAGTTGAACTGGATTGACTTTGGCAAAATCAAATCCAAATGCTAGTTGTAAAAGAATTGTAGAAACATGATGAAATAGATGAAATTGAGTATATACAATTAACCCTACATGAACAAGTTTCGATGCATATTGTGATATGACTGAAGATGGTGGTTGATGGACTTTGGTAATGAAATGAAAAAGTTGAAATATTGCATCATGATGGGATACTTCAACTTGAGATTTAAATTTAACAAATTCTTTACAAGACAATGATACTTTTAAATTTGCTGATTCAAAAATTAATTCTATTGTTACATCTGCTTATAGAATTATAAAAAATAATGAAACAACAGCTCCTATATATAATAAGTTTTTTATTAATTGAACTTGTGTTTATGCACATACAACACAAAATGTAGTTTGAAATTGTATGAATTCTTATACAAATAAAGAATTATCTCAGTGATTGTTTACATGAGCAAATCCTACTACAAGTACTAAAGGTATATCTGTATATATATCATGAACAAATTGACATATTGTAACAAATAATTGAGGGGTAGACTGATGGTTATTACCGACAGTAGATTGAGTTGGTGTTTTAAATTGAACTAATTGATGAACTTTCTCAATGTGGGTAAAATAAAAGTTATAAAGAAAAACAATAAAAAAAGTAGAAAATTCCAATTTCTACTTTTTTTTGTTATTTTTTACTTCCACATTTTCCATTTTTTTTCTATTTTTCAAACGGATTCATTATAAACTCAGAGATTCCAGTTTAAGTAATTGCTTCAAGAATCTGTTATTTTTGCATAAAGGTAATAATTTAGATTATTAAGAATTACTGGTGTAAATGTATAATTGGTGTTGTAAGTTCAAGTTAAGCATTTTCCTGTTAAACTATTTTCAAAATATAGACTTCAAGTTTGAGAATTGAAATTTGAAGTTTCCAGAATATTAAATCATATATTTTCTAAACAAGTTATAGAATTTGTTATGAGGATATTTGCATCAAGAAAATTATTTGAATTATTTATGATTTTATTATTTTCAGCTATAAGTTTATAAATTCAAAAAACTGATAAACTAAGTATGATAGATGAAACTACAACTTCAATTATAGAAAAAGCTTTGTTTGATTTATATCTCATTGAATTTAATTTTAATTTCCTAATACATTCCCATTCAAGGCATTCACATACCTCACATTCAAGCTCAAGTACTACAATTTCAACTACATCCATCATCTTTTTTAGGAGTTTCAGTTACTGCAGCCTCAGTTGTAAGGAACATTCAAGCTAAACTTATTGCTTCCTCTAGAGCAACTCTTTCAACTTTTTTAGGATCTATAATTCAAAAAGCTACCATATCTACAAATGTATCATTTGCAGCATTATAACCATAATTTATAGATTTTTCTTCAACTATTTTATTGATTATTACACTTCATTCTTTACCTGCATTTTCAACTATTTGTCTAATTGGGTAAGATAGTGCTTGTCTAACTATAGAAACTCAGATATTTTGATCTTCATTTCATAAATCAAAATCTTCTAGTACTTGAGAAGCTTTTAATAGAGCAACTCATCCTCAAGCAACAACTCATTCTTCAACTGCTGCTCTTGTAGCATTTAGAGCATCTTCTATTCTCAATTTTTTTTCTTTCATTTCTACCTCAGAAGCAGCACCTACTTTGATAACAGCAACTCCTCATGAAAGCTTAGCTAGTCTTTCCATCATTTTTTCTTTATCATAATCACTAGTTGAGATTTCTATTTGTTGTTTTATCATTGCAACTCTTTCTTGTATTTCTTTTGTGTCTCATTCTCAACCAACTATTATAGTTTTATCTTTTGAAGCTATTACATTATTTGCATGTCATAAATCATCTAAAGTAGCATTTTCTAATTTCATTCCAAGTTCTGAAGTTATAACTCTTGCTCAAGTCAAAACTGCTATATCTTGAAACATTTCTTTTTTTCTATCACCAAATCAAGGAGCTTTGATTGCAAGTATATTTAAAATTCATTTTAATTTATTTAGTATAATTGTAGTTAAGGCTTCTCCGTCCATATCATCAGCAATGATAACTAGATCTTTTCTACCTGACCCAACTAATTGTTCTAAAATAGGTAATAGATCTTTTGTATTTGAGATTTTACTATCTGTTATAAGGATTGGAGCATCTTTCATAGAAGCTTCCATTTTTTCAGCATTTGTAATCATATAAGGACTTACATAACCTTGATCAAATTGCATACCTTCCATTACTTCTACATCAAGTCCAAATGTTTGACCCTCTTCAACAGTTATTACTCAGTTATTTCATACTTTATCCATAGCTAGAGCTATGATATTACCGATTTCTTCGTCTTGTGCAGAAATAGTTGCAACTTGTGCAATTTCTTCTTTTGTGTTAATCATTTTAGCATTTTTTATCAATTCTTCATTGATTTTTTCTCATGCTTTTTTCATACCATTTTTAAGTTCAACAGAATTAACTCAGTTTTTTATATATCTAAGTCATTCTTTTGCAAGAGCATAAGTAAGCAGGGTAGCAGTAGTTGTACCATCTCAAGCTAGTTTATTTGTCTTTTCTGCAGCTTCTTTTACAAGCTCTGCTCATAAGTTTTCAAATTTATCTTCTAAATCTATTTCTTTTGCAATTGTAACCCCATCATTTGTGATTTGAGGAGAACCGTATCATTTATCAAGGATTACATTTCTTCATTTTGGTCACATAGTTACAGTTACAACTTTTGCAACTTTTTCAATTCATGCAAAGATTTTTTGTCTTGCATCATCACTAAATTTTATTTGTTTTGCCATAATTTTATTTGATTAAGAAATATTGTCATTCTGAACTTGTTTCAGAATCATAAAAATATTTTTCCATTATAAAACAATTTAGTTTTACTTTTGAATCCAAAAGTAAGCAAAAGATTTAGGGGGTTTCGAATTTCAGAATTTATGTTTTGTGGTTTCTGTGAGTAATCACTAGAATCTCACCCCCTAAGACCCCATATTTCTAAATGTTTTTTAGTTTTTTTTACTCAACTATAGCTAGTATATAATCAATTCAGATTATTTTGTATTCTTGTCAGTCTAGTTTGATATTATCTCAGACATATTGTCAGCAAAGCACTTTGTTTCATATTTTTATGCTATCCATTGGAGAATCTTTTTTTCCAGGTCCTATAGCAACTACTTCATACATATAAGGTTTTTCTTTGTTTGCAGTTTCCGGTATATAGATACCACTTTTTGTTATATTTTCTTTTTCTGTGGCTTTAAGTACCACTCTATCGCTTAAAGGTTTTAACATAATTTAGTTTAAATTAAAAAATAAATTATCACCCATATTATGGGGGTGATAATTTTAAAGTCAAATTTTTTTTGAGAAGAAAGTTGATAAAAAATAATTAATAAGTTTTGTAGTAAATTGTTACTATTTTCTAGGAGTTTTAACTATTTTTGACTCTTCAGGATTTTCAGATATTATTTCATATTTGTAGTTTTTATCTTGAGATAATACTCAATCAATATTGTCTAATACTTCAAAACTATCTTGATCAGCTCAATCAATAACCATATCGAATATGTAAACATGATTTTTATCTTTTCAGTAAAAATCATCTATATTTGTAAATGTATTTGAGTCTGCTCATTTTAATTGAATTCCTGACCAAAAAACATAATTTTTATCTTTTGAATATCTATCATCTAATATTTGAAAACTTGAAGGATCAGCATCTTTTAAGGTAACTAAATCATACATACGCATTTTATCAATTATTACATATACTTTATTTTTATCTTTAGCATAATCTCTGTTGTATCAATGATTTATGATTTCAAATGTTAATATATCTGCATTTTCAATTTCTATTTTATTATTCAACTGATCAATCCAATATACATTATTTTTTTCTATAATATAAGCTTGAGTCTTATTAGATCAGTTTGAAGTTTGTTCAGGTATTCAAGAATTTTCTTTAGTAACTCATGTTTGAGTTATTCAGTTCTGATTAATTAAATCTTGAGAAGTTCAACTTTGAATAATTTCTTTCTGAAGATTTTCAGTATTTTCCAAAGAAATTTCTTTTTTAAAACATCAAGTAAATAATATACTTGATGAAACTAAGCTAATAATTAATAATTTTTTCATAAATCAAATTAAAAAATAAATTATCACCCATATTATGAGGGTGATAATTTTAAAGTCAAATTATTTTTGAGATTTTTTGAAAGTATTAGATACTAAGTGAATTTGAAAATATTTCTATAACTTTTCCATCAAATATAACACTATTTAATATTTTTGTATAGTTCTTATACTTAAATAATTATTCTTATCATCAATATTATCTTGAACATATTTTTTAAATCATATTTTTAATGCTCTTTCTCTATTAAATGCAGTAGATGACCAATAAAAATCCGCATTTAACCCTAAGAAATCCGTTAAAGATTTTCTATTTTCATTTCAAGAAGAATTTATAAAATTACTTATTACTCTAAAATCTTTTATTTCTGGAATACTATCCATCATATTTTCTTTTTTTAAATCATCCCATTTTTCTAAATCATACCAATTTTTCTTTTCTGGTAAATCATCTAAATCCAATATAAAATTTAGAGTTTTAAAATCAATTCATTCATCTTTAATTTCTATCTTATCTTTCCATTCAATCCACCATTGAGGATTATTTTGTATCACTTGTATAAGATTATTATATCTAGTTTCAAGTTTAGGATTATTTTTCCAAGATTTTGGCATAGTTGGAACAATGTCTGAAATTGTTGCTTGTCATGTTATGATATTTTTAATTAGTTTTGCTTTTGATCTTATTAAATCTTGTTGTCTTATTATACCTAGGGCATGTTCTATGGCTATATCAGCTTTATCAATTTGATTTGAAGCATTAACAAAAGCATTGTGTAATAAATTAGCTTCTATACGACAATCATCATCTTTTGGTTTTGGAGTATTTGACATAAATTAAAATAAAAAATAAAAAAATATGGATTTCCCATAAATTATATTCTATATTATAATCTAATTTAGGAACTTTGCAAATTTTTTTTAGATTCTACTTTTTGTTACTTAGATCATATATTTCAATTTATATACTTTGATTTTTTTCTAAATAAAGTGTAATTTTTTTATGAAGTGATTGCACTACTGGCTGGCTTAATTGGTGTGCTTGTTCATATCTTTCATTCAAACTATCCCATTCATTATTTTCGTCTGCACGATCAAGATGACCCCATATTTCATCAATCGGGATGCCAACTCCTTGCAATGTACCAGTCAGTGGATTCACTTGATTAATATCAACTTCATTGATTCCATCATCGGGATTTTTAAAATCAGGACTATAAATCTCCAAAACAGTTCCATAAATTATGGGGGTAGTACCAGATTTTTTAGCATAAAATTCTGTCAATCTTGCTTTCGCTTTTTTTGTCTTGACTTTAAAATCATCGCTCATTTTGGTATGTATCGGCATAATAAATACATCAATAACATTTTTCTTGATTGTGTAGCCATGTTTTCGAAAAGTCTGGCCAATTAATCAGCCTTGCCTGATTTCATCATCGATACCGGCAATTTCTATATTTCTCTTATCATAAGTT
The DNA here is from genome assembly GCA_024635475.1 of bacterium. Classification (GTDB taxonomy): domain Bacteria; phylum Patescibacteriota; class Gracilibacteria; order BD1-5; family UBA6164; genus Altimarinus. The sequence continues at coordinate 72,977 of JAGXIW010000005.1, forward strand.
AAAAAAGTAAGAGCATAAGTTCTTAAAATATTTTTGTCATCCACGAGTCTTGCTTCTCTGACTCTTTCAGCTCCTTTTTTCATTTCATGAACATTGTCATGCCTTAAAACCTCCGCATGAATCGGACCATATTTTTGTTCAAGAATATCTGTATGAAGTTTGTTATTGACTGGAAAATGTTCTTGTTTGAATACTTCCATAAAAAATAATATTAATACAATTTTGTTGGATATCGAGTGTTATGTGCTGAATTAATATTTTATTTATTAAGTCTAATAAAGAAAAATTCGTTTTCCTCTTTTCCAGTAGCTTCAATTTTATGTTCTATCCCATCAGGAATATAGATGAGGTCATCAGGAGAATATTCGAATTTCTCGCCACCCTTAAATTCAATAAATCCTTTACCTTTCAAAACAACAAAAAATTCATCAATGTCTTCATGAGAATGCCAATCAAATGTTGCCCCTACCTTGAGATAACCTTTTGTCATAGCTTGAAATTGTTCTGACACAGCATCAATCTTTGATAAAATGAGTTGCCTTTTCCCGCTTCCTCCATGAGCCTCTTCAACAGGAATTATTTTTAAATTTTTCTTGAAAGGTTTTCTCATATGAATTCTTTTAATAAAATATTAAGTTAGATGTTTTTCGTGGCTTTAGCGAAGAAGAATAAGGGAGAGCGAGGATAAGAGCGAAGTGATTTTGTCTCAAAATGTCGCGATTAAGAGAAGTTCGCGAAGCGAATCTGGACGGAGCCTGCAAGGCGGAGTCTCTTAATCGCTGTTATACATTTTTTCTGCAAGAAAAAAAGCCGAGGGCTCAGTTGAATATTTGCACTTATTCAAAGAACAATTTTACGGAAGGATGTAATTCAAAATCTTTCATTTCTTCTTTTGATATCCATTTGAAATCAGAATGATCAGGACTTAAAATTAATTCGCCAGACAGTATTTTTGGAGTAAAATAATGAAACAACAAATCATATTTTTCATCGTGATATTCTTCAGTTCTGATTTCATTTCCAGGCTCTATATCAAATAAGGTTTCTTCTTTTGTTTCTCTAATAACTGCTTGAGTTGGAGTTTCACCAGGATCATGTTTGCCACCAGCAAAATCCCACATATCAGGATAACTATTGGAATGTGAAGCTCTCTTTAAAAGAAGAAATTTTTCTTTTTTTTGAATTACAGACTTCGATATTTCAATCATAGTATAAGTAAAATTGTTACAATATAAAAGTTTTGTGCAAATATTCAATTGTGTATAAAATTTATGCATCATTTGAAGTTTTCATCCCGACTTAGCAGGATAAACTTTTGATTTCAGACAATGCTTTGTTTAATTATCTCCGCCTAAACTTTCATCAAACTAAGGGATGAAAATTTGGGTCGAGAAAATTTTTCACTCCTTGTTAATTCTAATAAATGAAAAATTTTGGAGACAGATATGCATTATTATCTGATGTTATCAATTTTTTCCGGGTAATACCTCAAATCCTTTCTTAATGGCACAACCCTCTTCATCATCTACTTCAAAAAAATTCAAAATTTCTGCCTGGGTTATCCAGCGATATTCCGAATGGTCTTCAGTGTTAAGTTCTATGTTTTGGTTTGGATTGGCCAATGTCACAAAATAATCAACTTCGATTGAATGAACAGTATAGTTATCTCGAGTATATGTAAAAACATAGAACGGTTCGCCGACGATAACCTCGAATCCAAATTCTTCCATGATTTCGCGCTTCAAACCTTCTATCATCGTCTCGCCAAATTCAATATGACCGCCTGGTAACTCATATTTCCCAGGCAGAAATTTCTTGGTGTCTGCTCTGCGTGCAATAAATAATTTACCGTCTTTGTGAATAAAAGCACAGGCAGTAATTTTTTGAATTTTTTTGTCGTTGTTCATGGGTATAAAAAATTGATAATTTCGCACAACTATTCTCTATACGAACTTAAATTTGTTCTCATTCTAATTTGATACAAAATTCGAACTAATAACTCTACTCACTCGTCACTCCATCAAACTCCTCTTCATTTTCTTCAGCTTCTTTTTTTGTTACTCTTATTATTCCATCTTTATGATGAGCCGGAGAATAAATTGTATACATTTTTAGACTTTCAGTAGGGGATTTATTTATGATATTATGACTTGCTCAAGCTGGTACTATGATAGAACTACCATCACTAACATCATATTCACTGTCATCAATTATGCATTTTCCACGACCTTGTTCAAAACGGAAAAATTGATCATTTTCAGAATGGATTTCCATACCGATTTCTTCAAGAGGTTTTAAACTCATAAGAACTAATTGGCTATGTTTTGAAGTGTATAGTACTTTACGAAAATTATTATTTTCTAAAGTCTTTTTTTCTATATTTGTGTTAAATCATTTCATAATTTAATAAATTAGAAAATAAGCTTTTTGTAATTGTATTATATTAAAATATAAACAATATTCAAATTTTAAAAAACAAAAAAGTTAGCAAATTTTGCTAACTTTTTATGTATTTTTTATTATAGTGGTTTATTTCATTTTATTATCCTTACGAGAACTATTATAATAGCAATTACAAGTAAAATGTGAATTAAACCTCACATTGTATAGGAACCAACTAACCCTAGTAACCATAAAATTATTAAAACAACAACTATTGTATTTAACATAAATATATTATTAGAAATTAAGATTTATTGTTTTCTTCTTCCATTTCATTCCACTTATTGTTCAAAGCTGAAATAAGTGAATCTTTTGCTTCTTTTGTAATTTCTTTTGTTTTACTATAGTCTTCAACAACAGTATTAACTATTTTATCATAATCTTCTTTTGTAATATCTTCAAGTTTATTAAGACTTTTTTTTAGATTTTTAACAATTAATTTGAAATCTTCTTTTAAATCTTCAGAGATTTCTTTTCAGTCCTTATTCATAGTAACACCTATAATTGTTGCAACTGCTAATATTCCACCTAAAATAATTCCTTTTCTAAATTTATTTTCCATAAAATTATATAGTTAAGAAATAAGAATATAAGTATATACTTTAATCTAATAAAAGCAATATACTTATTTATTTAATAAATGACATATTTATTTCATGATATTATTTTCAAATTAGTAAATATAACAAAGCCATTCTTATAGGTACTCAATTTTCTGCTTGTCTAAAAAAAGCTGTGTTTGGTAGATTTGTAACTTCTTCTTTTACCTCATTTACTCTAGGAAGAGGATGCATAATAGTGATATCTTTATTATCTCACAGAGTTTCTAAATCAAGTATATAATTGTCTTTGATTCTACCATACTCTGATAGATCAGTAAATCTTTCTTTTTGGATTCTTGTTACATAAAGTACATCAGCTCAGCAAATTCATTTTTTATAATTTGATATTTCTTTGTATTTGATATTTTTTGATTTTAAAAAATCAGTTACTTTTTCTGGCATCATAAGCTCCAAAGGAGAGATAAAAGTAAATTCTATATCATCAAATAATCAAAGCAAGAATACTAAAGAATGTGTTGTTCTACCATATTTTAAATCTCATACTATCGTTATTTTTAAGTTATCTAATCTACCTTTTTCTTTTAAAATTGTATACATATCTAAAAGTGCTTGAGTAGGATGTTGGTGAGGTCAATCTCATGCATTGATTACAGGTTTTGTCGTTGCATTAGCAGTTTTTTCTACACTGTATGCTTCTGGGTGTCTCATAACAATTATATCAGCATATATTGAGATTATTTTAGCATTGTCTTCAATAGTTTCTCATTTTGATAAACTACTATTTCATTTTTCTGAGACTGTAATAACTCATCCTCATAGTTTCAACATTGCAGTTTCAAAGCTTAATCTAGTTCTAGTTGATGGTTCATAGAACATAGAAGCCATTATATATCATTCTAGAGGTTTTCATTTTTTTGCTCAAGATAGGTATTTTTCCATTTCTCAAGCTGTATCAAAGATATTTTCTAAATCTACTCTAGAAAATTGTTTTGTAGAAAGTATATCTTTGTGAGGAAAAGTATACATAAATATAAAATTAAAAAATAAAAACTATAATTCTTTAAGTTTTCAAATAATCTCATCATAAGACTTTTTTTGTTTTTGTTCCGTATAATCTATAAACTCTTTTTTAATTCTAGAAAAAGAATCTATTCATTCTTTTACAAATACTGTTCAAATCTGAACTAGGCTTGCTCATGCAAGTAAAAATTCAAATACATCTATTCAAGTAGAGATCCCACCAACTCAAATTATAGTTACTTTATCTCACAGATTTTTATAAAAAGCTCTTACATTTGCTAAAGCTACAGGTTTTATATAATCTCATCAAAGTCATCAAAATCATCATTTTGGTTTTATTAGAGGTTCTTCTTTTTCTGGATCTATTATCAGAGTATTTCAAACAGAATTTATACAAGTTATAAATTTTACTTGAGGATGTTTTTTTATTACTTCTGACATAGAATCTGTATGGCTTGGGTCAAAATAAGGTGGTAATTTAATTCAAAGGGGTTTATCTCATAATGATTCTACCATAGAAATAATCTTGTCCGCAGTTTCAAAATCATAAGCAATTTGAGGTTTTCAAACTACATTTGGACAACTCAGGTTTACTTCAATCATATCAACTGAAGAAGTTTCTTGAAATGCTTTTGTTATAATTCTAAAATCTTCAGGAGTAAATCATACAACAGAAGCTATAATTGGTTTATTGTATTTTTGTTTTAATATATGAGAAAATTCTATATATTTTTTATATCATAAATTTGGAAGTCACATAGAATTGATACTTCAAAGCGGTACATCTCTATATCTCGGCTCTGGGTTACCATCTCTTGATTCTAAACTACAAGATTTCATCATAATTGCACTAGAACTAGATTCTCAAAGAGTTTCAAGTTCTTCTAAAGAAGTACAAGCAGGTCATGATGCATTAAATATAGGATTATCAAAAGTTATATTTCAAATTGTTATTTGTAAGTTTTTCATAAAAATTAGGTTAAAATTTAAATAAGTATTATTTTTAGTCTATATCACACTCCAAGAAACTGTTTTTCAAGCCATAAAAGGTACTACTTCTCCATAATTTTTAGGTACTATATAATCTTTTTTTTCTAATGTAACGATTTTTTCAATTGGTTTTATTCAATATATTTTTTGAGCATTATCTGAGACAAAAGCTTGTAAATTACCCAATTTATTGTGTTTTTCAAAAAGTTCTACCAAACATTGCAGAGCAATTGGCGAGGTAAAAATTCAGGCTGAACAAAATTCTGCTTCTTTTTTTTCTTTTGGGTGAGGAGCAGAATCTGATCCAAACATAACTTTTTTATGTGCATTTAGTGCAAGATTCAACAAAGCTTCTCTATCTTCTGGTCTTTTTGCAATAGGTTTACAAAATAAGTGTGGTTGCAATAATCATCAAGCTACATCATCAAGTGTTATTAAAAGATGATGAAGTGTTATAGTTGCATATAAATTTTCATATTGATCTAATAGATTTGCTAAGTCCTTGCTTGTTATATGCTCCATAATTATTTTCAATTTTGGATAAGTTTTAGCAAGCATTTCATAAATTGCTATAAAGTTTTTTTCTCTATCCATTACAAAGTCATTTGTTTCTCAGTGAATACAAAGAGGAATTTCAAGTTTTTCCATTGCTTCAAATATATGTCAGATTTTTTCTAAATCTATAGATTTTATTCATCAATTTGAATTTGTAGTAACTCAATCAGGATACATTTTTATTGCCAATATCTCATTTTTTAACTCTTTCAGGATTTCATAATTTAATCCCTCATAAAAAAATACAGTCATATAAGGAGTAAAATCCTCTCATTTTGTTGAATCTAAAATCCTTTTTTTATAAGAAATTACATCTTGTTTTGTTTTTATTGGTGTAACTAGATTTGGCATAATTAGACCTCAAGAAAAATATTTAGTACTAAAAGGAGCTACTAAATTTAACATATCTTCATCTCTTAAATGAAGATGCATATCAAGAGGAGAGTTTATAGTTATTTTCATAAGAAGTAAGTAAAAGTATAGAGGTGTATCTATTCCTCTCCTTTGTAGGGGGAGGTTAGGTGGGGGTATTACTTTTTATATTCTTTTAATGGAATATTTTTTAAATGTTCGGGTATGTCATCTGAATTATAGACGGGGGCATGTAATACACTCATTGCATATATTTCTCATTTTGGTTCATCTAAAAATGTGTGTCATCTATGTACTCAGTAAATTATAGAATATCATTTTATATCTAATGAATCTTTAATATCATTTACTGCTTTATTAAGCTGTTTTAAAGAAGTTGCATTATTGCATACATCCTCTATAAAAAGTAAGTGTTTTCATTTACATTTTTTGGCTTGATCATCAAATATACCAAGTACTCAGTTTCTTTTTTCTGCATAAACATATTCCATACCATATTTTTCATATCATAAAGTTTGTATAACTTTTGGTAATGATAATGAGCCATAAGCCACTCATACTATTATTATATCTTGAATCTTATCTTTAAAAAATTCTTCAATAGCTTTATGGTAATAAGGTGTCAAAGCGATTTCTTGTTTAGTATTTAATAATCTGAAATTTATAAAATATTCTCATCTTTTATGCTTTCAATCTGGAGCTAGTCATTTATACTCAAAATGTCATTTTTCAATGACATTAAATGATTTTAATAAACTTATATATTCGTTTTCTCCCGAGAAGACTTTTAGATTTTTACCTTTCAAATTTACAGAATTATTCATATTAATTGTATTTATTTATAATATTTAAAGCTTTATTGATAGTTCAAATTATGTCTGGTGAGTTTAATATAGGTCTTCAGATTACTATATAATCAGATCAATTTTCCATAAAAAAGCCTTGGAATTTTGAAAAATTGAATAAAGTCAATTAAATCAAACCAAGGCTAGTAAATCATTTACTTTAAATATTATGTCAGTTTTTTTATTTTTATAATATTTTTCTATTTCTTGTATTTTATCTTCTACTTCTTTTACAGAGAGATTATCAAAAGCAATTACAAGTTTTGTCATAAAAATAAATAATTAATTTTAAATTCTTTACAGTTTATTAAAAATAATTAAAATATCAAAAGATTTTTATTTGATTTGATTTTATTTTTTTTATTAATAATATAAATACACTTATTTTTTAAAAATATTAATTATGAAAAGAATAATTATATTTATCTTTATGTTTTTTATCTTAGGATTTAGCTTTTTGCAAATAAATCAAGCAACTGCTTATATACCTGCTACAACAATGATTCTAACTAATAAAACAATTACTTTTAGTACATCAGGAAGTGTAAGTCCTACTAGTATGCAAGTAAGTAAAACTATTTCAGATTTACCAATACCTGTATTTGCAGGACATAGATTTTTATGATGGTATACAGCAATAACATGATGAACTCAAGTAGTACAAAATACTACTATTACTCAAAATATGACATTATATGCTAGATGGCAGGTTCAACCAACAGTTATAATTTCATTTAATGCAAATTGATGAACTTTCTCTTGAGGATTGACTAGTAATTCAAGAACTATACCTTATGGTACTCCTATAGCGGTTCGGTCAATAATTCCTGTAAGATCTTGATATGATTTCTGATGATGGTATACTTGAATAAATTCAGGAACTCAAGCAACTTGATATACTAATTTTATTATAAATACTTCTTTATATGCTCGTTGGATTCAAAAGCCTCAAAATGTATCAGTAACTTTTCATGCAAATTGAGGTACATTTTGAAGTGGAGGATTAACTAGCACTTGAAGAACTATACCTTATAATACTACTTTACCTGCTTGATTAATACAACCTATAAAATCTTGATATGTATTTGTATGATGGTATACTGCAATTGAATGATGATATATAACAAATTGAACTACTAACTTTACTACAAATACTTTTTTATATGCTCGTTGGAGATCTAATACAGTAGTAGTTACTTTCAATACAAATTGAGGTACATTTTGAACTTGAGGAGCAACTAGTACATGAAGAACTATAACTTTTAATAGTGCAGTAAGTAGTTGGCCAACAGCACCTATAAGATCTTGATATAGATTTGATTGATGGTACACTTGATTAAATTGAGGTACTCTAGCAACTTGATATTCTAATTTTGCTATAAATACTACTTTATATGCTCATTGGTCTACACTACCTCAAAATGTTACTATCATTTTAAATGCAAATGGTTGAAGTTGATCAACAACTGTAACTTTACCATATAATACTATTTTACCTATTCGGCAATATACACCAATAAGACCAGAATATACATTTATTTGATGGTATACTCAAATTGCATGATGAGTTTGAGTAACTTGAGAAACTAAACATACTCAAAATGCTACCTTATATGCTCGTTGGGTGGCTAATACAACTCAAACACAAAATGTAACTATTACTTTTAATGCTAATTGATGAACATGACATTCTCCAGCAACTAAAACGGTAACTTCAAATACAGCAATAGGTACATTACCAAGCAATCCAACAAAAGCATGATTTACTTTTAATGGTTGGTTTACTGCTATAACTTGATGAACTCGTGTAATAGCTTCTACCGTTATGACAAGTAATAAAACATATTATGCTCAATGGACTGCTAATTCTACAACTTATACAGTAACTTTTAATGCTAATTGATGAACTTGACATTCTCCAGCAACTAAAAATGTGACTTCAAATACAGCAATAGGTACGTTACCAAGCAATCCAACAAAAGCATGATTTACTTTTAATGGTTGGTTTACTGCTATAACTTGATGAACTCAAGTAATAGCTTCTACCGTTATTACAAGTAATAAAACATATTATGCTAAATGGACTGCTAACTCTGTAACTTATACAGTAACTTTTAATGCTAATTGATGAACATGACATTCTCCAGCAACTAAAAATGTGACTTCAAATACAGTAATAGGTACATTACCAAGCAATCCAACAAAAGCATGATTTACTTTTAATGGTTGGTTTACTGCTATAAATTGATGAACTCAAGTATCAACTTCTACCGTTATTGTAAGTAATAAAACATATTATGCTCAATGGACAACAAGTAATTCATATTATAATACTATAAAAGATTTATATTATGACAAAATAAATGGATTAACAACAAGTAAATTAACAACTGTTATAACTAAAATTCAAGAATTAAAACCAACTTTTGAAACATGAAGTAGATACTATTTAATTTTAGATGCTTTAGAACAAGTTATTAATGATGTTATCAATTCAAGAGGTTTCGATATTAATTCTTTATTTGAATAATAAAAATAGGGAACTATTATTAATTCAAAAATAAAGTAAATTATAAAAAAAGTAGAATAGTTTTTAAAACTATTCTACTTTTTTATGCAATTTATATTTAATATTTTTAAATAATATTATTAACCTAAACAATTTTATCAGTAATTTTTTCAAATTCACAAATTTCACCTTCTTTGAAAAATCTTTTTAATTCAACTTTTGCAGTTTCTTCACTGTCACTAGCATGGATTATGTTAGCATCAATTGTAAGAGCATAATCTCATCTAATAGTTCCAGGTAATGCTTCAGAAGGATTAGTTGCACCAGTTAGAGTTCTAATAGTTTTAACTGCATCATTACCATTCACAGCCAATGCTACAACTGGAGCAGATTGCATATATGCTTTAAGCATAGGGAAAAATGGTTTACTCATCAAAAAGTCATAATGTTCGTTGATAATTGCATCATTTAATTGCATCATTTTTAAACCAATGATTTTTAATCATTTTCTTTCAATTCTAGCTACGATTTCTCCGATTAATCCTCTTTGAATTGTATCTGGTTTTAATAGTATTAGAGTAGTTTGCATAAATTTTAATTACTAAATAATAAAAGTGTGAGCATTATATAAAAAAAATTAAAATATCAAAAAAATATTAATATTTTATGTGTATTTCTGTATTATATACATTGGAAATAATATAATTATACTAATTAAAATTAATATTAGTACAATATATATAAAGATTTTTTTGTTTTTTCATCAATCAAATATTACTTCTCTTTTTCAAAAATCATTATCTAAATCATTTCATTTACTATTTAGTTCTAATATATTGTTATTAAAGGAGAAAAATGAAGTTGATTTTCATAAATCTTGAAATCTTTTAGCTTTTAAACATTCTGCTGGATAACAAGCTAAAATAGTTAAAATTGTTGATAATATTATATAAATAAACAGTGAATTAATATTTGATGTTTCAGAAGTTTTTATAATATCAATAATTTGTAATATAAAATAAAAATCAGTTATCATTAAAATAATTAATAATATTAATATTCCTGTAAAAAAATCAAATCTTCATATTCTTCAGTTTCTTGAGAAAAATAAAAATAACAGTTTTTTAATCATATTTAATTAATAAGATAATAATATTTATAATATTACAAAACAAAAATAAAAATGCAAAAAATAATGAAAAAAATTATTTTAAAAAATAGAATTATTCCTTAAAATGAAAAGATACATAGAACACAATTACATTTACTTTTTGCATAAAAAGTAACAAAAATGCTTAAGGCGGCAAATCTTCGCAGAGGTGCTAGTATGTTTTACCTTTCGTTTTACGGCGAAGTTACCCCTTAAGAATCCCGGGTGATACACATCGTGAAATGTATTTTAAAAGCTTAAAAACTTTTTGTTTACAGATTTTTTTTTATTTTTTTAATTATTAAACATTTAGAAATATGGGGTCTTAGGGGGTGAGATTCTAGTGAGAAGTAACAGAAAGCACCAAACACAAATTCTGAAATTCGAAACCCCCTAAATCTTTTGTTTACTTTTGGATTCAAAAGTAAGGAGTAATTGAATTGTGAATTAAAATTTAATTATATTATATTTAAGTTATCATACTATACTGCTAGAGTATAGAAGTATGAAGCAATCTAGATGATATACATCATGAAATGAATAATTTAATTTATGAGACTTATTTACCTAAAAGTTGTGCAGTTTTACTTTTTACTTTTTCAGCAAGCTTTTTCCATTCATTACGAGATCAAGGATGTTTTTTTCATCCTAAGACACTAAGCTCAGCTATAGTTTCTGGACTTAAAAATCCGAATGCTTCTTCCAATTGTTGAAGACTTAATCCAGTATTTTGTGGTAAAAACTTTATTTTTTGAGTTCTTTTAAGAGCTTCTATATCATCTTCATCAGGTGTTAATTGAATGTTTACCATTTATTTGTATTAAAATTTAAACAAGACTATTATACAAGTATATTTCAAAAGTCAATAATTAAATCTCATTAAAATACTCTCAAAACTCTTCTCAAGTATAAAAACTAGTTTTAACTTTTGAAAAATTTCGTATAAACTTATCTATATCAATTCAAGCTTTGTATATGAGATATGTTAAAAAAGCTTCTTCTGATTTTATTTCATGCCATACTGAAGGCAAAAAAGTAGCTTGTTTATTATCAAGTTCTATCATTAATCAAGGTTTATTTTCTTTTAAAAATTGTAATAATTCCTTTAAGCTCAAAAACTTTTTCTCTTGTATTTTTGATAAAATTGTAATTTCTATAAATAAATCATTATTTTGTAATTCATCTTTTGTTAATAGTGAAAATCTAGGATCATTAAATGCTGAATTTTTTGCATTTGATGCTATAGAATCATATAAACTTCATACTGGAAATATATTTCATATACATCATCTCAAATCTTCTCAAAATGATTTTAAAGTAACAAAACAGGCTTTTTTTTCTAATAATTCTTTATTTTCTATATGATATTTTTTTAATAATTTTTCTCAAAAATGTTCAAAAATTGATCTTTCTCAAAACTGTTCAAGAATTGATTTTTTAGCTACTTTTAGAGCTTCTTTTTGATAATTTTTCATATAATTATTTATAATATACTAAACTAGAGTAACCAACAACTCTATCTTTATTTCAAGTTATATCTCAAGAATTTAAATATTTTAGAAGTTTTACATTCCAATCATTTAAAATAGCTATTTGATTTAGACAAAGCCAAGGATATAAGCCACAAGTATTAGTATTTTTGATAATATCTTTTAAATCTTTTGATAAAAATGAGTTTATGGATTTTTTATCTAGATTAATAGCTGTAAAATAATCTTGATAATGGCTTAAATCAGCACTAATTATAAGAAATATATTTTTTTCTTTTAGTAAATCATTCAATATATTTCAAATTTCCATAGGGTTGATTTGTCAAAATATCAATGGTAATATCTTGATATCTTGTTTTCAAATAATATACTTTAATAAAGGTAATTGCACTTCCAAAGAATGTTCTTTGTCTTGTGATTCAAAATTTGTTTTGAAAAATTCAGGATAATTTGTTAATAAATTTTTTCATAAGGTTTTATCAACTTCTAGATTTCAGAAAGGTGTTTCAAGTTCATCATAAAGTCACACACTAACTCATAAAAAATCTACATAGTGAGTAGGGCAGAGTAAAACTATTGTTTTAGGAATATTTTCTAAATTCTTTTGTAATAGTTTGTAGCTATAACTTGCTACTTGTCAGCTATAAATATATCAAGCATGAGGACATACTAAAGCCTTTGGGTTTGTTATACCAAAATCTTGATTTATATTGTTAAAAAAATCATCAATCATTTCTTTTAAAATAATTTTATCTCAAGGGTAAAATATATTAGAAACAGTCATTTTTCTTGATAACATATTCTTAAAATTAAAAATATAAGACATAATTTTACCAAACTCAAGGGATTTTTTCAGAGCATTTATGACAAATTCAAGGTTTTTCCCAATATATTTCTATTTTTTGTCAGATATGTCAGGATCTTTTTATTAATAATTCACCACATTTTGGACAATATGTACTTTCTGTTCCACTATCTCATATATTTCAAGTATAAATATATTTTAATCAGACTTTTTTTCATATCTCATATGCTTTTTTTAAAACTTCAAATGAAGTTGCTGGAGTATCAAGCATCTTGTAACTAGGATAAAAAGCACTTATGTGCCATGGAATATCTACAGAAATACTTTTTATGAAATTAGCAATTTTTAACAAATCTTCTTCTTTATCATTTTCTCATTGTACTATCAGAGTAGTTATTTCTAACCAGATATTTGTATACTTTGCTATAAATTCAATATTATCTAAAATAGGTTTTAGCCTGGCTCAGCAAATATTCTTATAAAATTCTTCAGTAAATCATTTTAAATCTATATTTATTGCATCAATTAAGTCAGAAGCTTTTTCCCAAAATTCTTTACTTTGATATCAATTAGATACAAATACATTTTTGATATTATTTTTTCTTGCTAAAACCATTGTATCATAAGCATATTCAAAAAATATAGTAGGTTCATTATAGGTGTAGGCTATTATATTTATATTATGTTTTTTACAGTAATCAATAATAGCTTCTGGTGGTAAATATTCTCATTTTTTCTCTATATCTTGGGTATTTGAAAATCTAGTTTGTGATATATCCCAATTTTGACAAAATTTACAAAATAAGTTGCATCAAAAAGTTCAAAAAGAAAAAACCTTGCTTCACGGATGAAAGTGAAATAGAGGTTTTTTTTCTATTGGATCTATATTTATAGCAGTGGCTTGTGAATAAACAAGTAGATATAGTTTTCAATCTATATTTTGCCTTATTCAACATTTTCAAGTTTCTGAATTTTTGATAGTACAATAATGACTACAACATGTACACTGAACTAATTCTCATTTTATAGGTTTATATAGTATACATTCTTTTCTCATAAGGTAAATATTAAAATGTAAAATTTAATACTTAAATAAAAAGACAAAGAAACAATTCTAGTAAAGAACCTAATAATTAATGAAATTATACACAAAAGCAAGTAAAAACAAAATTTTATATAGTTATATCTAATTTATTTGCATTTTTATTATTTTTATTTATTTTTACATTTTTTACTTTTACAATTACATTTAATAGTTTCATCAGTGCAAAAGAATGATAAATAGTAACTTGTTATTTCTTTTCCCTTTTTTATATCTTTTATAGCAATATCTGACGATTCATCAACAACTTTTGTATTTGGCTCGCATGAATGGTTTACAAATTTTGCAGGTGATTGTTGCAGAATATATTTATCTTTAAAAGCAGTAAGGTATCTTTTTTCCTCTTCAGGAAGATTCTTCACATCTTCATCAGTTAGAATAGTATCTGTATTCCATTTAATAACAACTTCACCTTTTTTGAATTCACGATTAGCAAAAACTCCCATACCATCAATTTTTGAATTTTTTACTATAACATTATTAGATTTCATATATTTAATTAAGTGTTAGAAAAATAATTTTATATAAATATATTTTATCTGAACTGTTTTTATTATTACCCCAATCATTGCCATATTTTTTTTCTTAGATACCAAGTATCATTATCATCTATAAGTTCTTGAGGTATATCTTCTGTAAATTCTTCATATCCATTTCTGCTATAAAATCATTTATTTCTTTCCATACTTATATCTACTCCAAACATTAGATATTTCCATTTTTTTTCGTATGAATAATTTTCTATAAATTTTAGCATTTTACTACCAAGTCATTTGTTACGAAAACTCTTATCGATAAAAAATCTCCTGAGAAAACCTACTTTTTCTCCTTGAAATAAAATTTCATGAACAGCAATAGTTGCTATGATTTTATTATCTTTTCTTAAACACCAAAAATTACCATTATGACTTTTATAAAAATTTTCAGGGTTTTGTAAATCTTTTCTTTTTAAAAAAGCTACTTCTTTTGTTCTTACATCAAAAAATTCTTTCCAAGTATAAATAAAAAAATCTTGAATTTCATTTGTATCTGAAGATGTTACAGGAATAAGTTGATCTAAATTATTCATAATATTATGTATTAGTTTAAAAATAAATAATTATTTTTTTATTATAATTATTCTTCATATAAATCAAACTTACTTCCAAAATTAAAAATCATTTTGAAAAATCAAATTATTCTTTAAAATGGAAAGATAAGTTCTATATACTTTTGATTCCAAAAGTAACAAAAGAATTTAAGGGATTTCATCCCCTTAAAAATCCCTGAATCGTTTCCCGGATTAAGTTCATATCACAGAGCAAATCTAATATGAAAGAATAGTTTTATCTTTCAATTGACCACTTAGTGAAAAAAAGAGAGTATACTGTCATTCTGAATGAAATGAAGAATCTCTTAAACTTAGTTTATTATATAAGCATTACTAAAGGGATCCTTCGTAAAAACTCAGGATGACGAAATTTCTAAAAACATTTAGAAATATGGGGTCTTAGGGGGGAGATTCTAGTGAGGAGAAACAGAAAGCACAAAACACAAATTCTGAATTTCGAAACCCCCTAAATCTTTTGCTTACTTTTGGATTCAAAAGTAAAACTAAATTGATTTTTAATGGAAAATGTTTCTATGATTCTGAAACAAGTTCAATATGACAATGAAGATACACTGGATTGCTTCGTTCCTCGCAATGACAAAATTACCAATTAATATTCATAAAAAATGTTCAACCTAAAATCCAAATACTCTCCAACCTGAGATCAACCAAAAGCTATCGCAGAAATCCTTGGTTACTTAGAGAAATGACACAAATACCAAACTCTTTGGTGAGTTACTTGAAGTGGTAAGACTTTTACTATGGCTAATATTATACAAAAAATACAAAAACCAACTTTGATAATTGCTCACAACAAGACTCTTGCAGCACAATTAGCCCAAGAATTTAAAGAATATTTTCCAGATAATGCAGTGCATTATTTTGTGTCTTATTATGATTATTATCAACCGGAAGCTTATGTGAAAAAAACTGATACTTATATAGAAAAAGAAGCGACAATCAATGCAGAAATAGATAGACTTCGTCATGCTGCAACTCAGAGCTTGATTACTCGTAAAGATGTGATTATAGTGGCTTCTGTAAGTTGTATTTATGGTATTGGGGATATAGATGCTTATATAGATTTTGCATTTGATATAAAAGTAGGCAATTTTTATAAGATAGAAGATTTACTAAAAAAACTTGTTTCTATGCAGTTTAGAAGAGCAAGTAGTGATTTTAAACCTGGGACTTTTCAGATTCTAGGTGATGTACTTGAGATATTTCCATCAAGTGAAGAAACTATCTATACAATCGAATTTTGGGGAGAAGAAGTAAGTAATATTACAAGAAGAAATTATCTGACGGGAGAAGTCTATGAAGTACTTAGTGAAGTTACGATATTTCCAGCAAAACATACAGTTACTACAAAAGATAGAATTGCAGAGATAATTCCAGCAATTCAAAAAGAACTTGATGAGAGATTAAAATATTACAAAGAAGAGCTTTGAGATGTTCTGAAATACGAAAGACTAAAAACAAAGGTAGAATATGATATTGAGATGATGCAAGAAGTTGGGTATGTGAATGGAATAGAGAATTATTCTAGATATTTAGATGGTAGACAAGCTTGATTTCCACCAGCAACTTTGATAGATTATTTCAAGGATGATTATCTGTGTTTTATAGATGAATCTCATATGACAGTTCCTCAAATAGGAGGTATGTATGCTTGAGATAAATCAAGAAAAGATAATCTAGTAAATAACTGATTTAGGCTTCCTTCAGCTCTTGATAATAGGCCTCTTAAGTTTGGAGAATTTGAAGCAAAAATGAGACAAGTTGTATTTGTTTCTGCTACTCCTTCAGTGTTTGAGATAGAGCATAGTATGGAGAATTGATGACAAATACCAAGTTTTGAATATTTCAAAAAATTTGATCCACTAATTGATTGAGATTGGATAACTAGCGAAAAAAATAGGGTTGTACCTCAAGTAATTAGACCTACTTGACTACTTGATCCAGAAATAGAGATAAAACCTATGGAATTTATGATAGATGATATTATAAAAACTCTGGATTATGTGATAGAAAAAAATGAAAGAATGTTAATTACAACTATCACAAAGAGATCAAGTGAAGAACTAGCTGATTATTTACTTGAAAATGGTTATAAAGTGAGATATTTGCATAGTGAAATAGAAACTTTAGAAAGACTTGAAATACTGAAAATGCTTAGACAATGAGAGATAGATGTCATAGTTTGAGTAAATCTTCTTAGAGAATGACTTGATTTACCAGAAGTATCAAGAATTGCAATTATTGATGCTGATAAACAATGATTTTTGAGAAGTGAGTCAGCTTTGGTTCAAATTATTTGAAGAGCTGCAAGAAATAGCACTGGTAAAGTAGTTATGTATACTGAAAGAGTGAAAGAGAAAAAAGAAAAATGAGAAGTTGTCATTCCTGCACCTTCTTCTGTCATCCTCGGTCAAGACCCGGGGATCTCTAGCAAGGTAAAACTAACAAATGAAATTAATGACCCTAATGTTTCAAAAAGTACTAATCCAAAAGATGATACTATAAGTTTTGGTGAGTTGATAGATTCCGGATCAGGTCCGGAATGACAACCACTGACAACTGATAATTGACAGATACCTTTTGCCCTTTGAACTCTTACTAGACTTGATAATGGAAAATTGATAAACCAAGATTCACTTATTGTTTCTGAAAGTATGAGAAAAGCCATTGATTTAACTTATTATAGAAGAAAAGTTCAAAATGATTATAACTTGAAAAATGGAATAACTCCTACAACGATTTTTAGTACTATAAAAGATATGTGATTAAAAACTAAAAAAGTTGATTATTCGATTTTGGATAAACAAACTTTAGAAAAACAGTTAAAGAGACTTGAACTTGAGATGGATATAGCTTCAGCAAACCTAGATTTTGAAAAAGCAGCAGAATTAAGAGATACAATTATAGAAATTAGAAGAGGGAAGAGGAAAAAATAAAAAACACAGTCATCCTGAATTTATTTCAGGATCTATTATGCAGTGATATGAGGTATAATAATGTATTAAAGATTCCGGACTAAATCCGGAATGACAGAAAATTACAATTACTTAATTCTTAATTATATTTCTTATGTTTAGCTGAATAGTTGAAAAAAAATCAAAAATAAAATCTATAAATGCTTGAGAATTTGTAGTAGAAAATATATTTACTGATTTGACTATCGGTCAGAGTATAGCTCATGATTGAGCTTGTATGACTGTAACTGAGATTTTAGATGACTCTTATAAATTTTTTGCTATGGAAGAAACTCTAAAAAAGACAGATTTTTGAAGTAAAAAAGTGTGAGATAATTTCAATATAGAAAGATGTGTAAGATATGGAGATAGGATAGATTGACACTTTGTTACAGGACATATTGATGATGTATGAGTTGTTAAAAAAATAGAAAAAAAAGATGATAATTCACAAGTATTTACTATATCTTTTGACGAAAAGTTTAAAGATTTACTTGTAGAAAAATGAAGCATCTCTGTAAATTGAGTTAGTCTGACACTGGTTGAAGTAGGAAATGATTATTTTACTATTTCTTTGATTCCCCATACCTTAGAAATAACTAATTTGTGAGAGTTATCAGTATGAGATAAAGTAAATCTAGAATTTGATATACTTGGTAAATATATAATAAAAAGTAAAACATAACATATTTTCAAAAAGCAATTGCAATAATTAAAAGATAAATTGCAATTGCTTTTTTAATTAGATTTCGTCTTTTAATTTAAAAATAAAATTGACATTAATCAATTATTTTTTATAGTTTCATAACTATAAATTATAAAATTATTCTTATGGATGATACAAAATATCTATTTTTAGCTTTAGATAATGAGTCTTCAAAATTATGAAAAAACACATATGAAATGGCATTGGGGCTTAGAAAAATGTATAAAAAAGATAGCGAATTTAAAAAATCTTTGGATGAATTCTTGTTAGAGTTTAATCAAAATAATGAAGAAAAAATCACAATTAAAGATTTATTAGATATAAATTTTGATAGAAAGGTACCTTTTGAAAAGGTAAAATTGATAAAACAATTTTTAGAAGAAAATTTAAACAAGTTTAATATTGGGATTTCATTTAAATCAGGAGCTTTTATATGAATAGAGGGGTGTATCAATGATGTGAAAAACTCGGTAATGAATTTTACTTGACTAGTAAATAATGCTGAATCTTTTTTAAATTTTGTTAAGGTTATAAGAGATTTTTTGATGGAATTGAAAGGTAAAGTTGATTCAATTTTAAATGATAAAAAATTTAGAGAAGTATTAGATTTTTTATTTTCTAATTTATGTCAAAAGTGACAGAAAGAGGTGTTACAAAAAGTTTGTGAAAATATTAAGTGAAAAGAAGAATATAAAGAATTAGTATACAGAAAAAAATGATGAGAAAAAAGTGATACTTCTATACTGATAAATTTTATAATTTGAGATAATAATGAATTAAAAATAAAACTTACTCAACATTTGTCTTTGATTCATTCATGAAAAAATAAAACTCAAAAACTTAAAAAAGAATTTTTAGATTTATTTATAAATCATTTAATAAAAGATAAAGCTTTACTTGATTGAATTATTGATAATGGTACTTGGGATTTATCTCTAGATATACAAGATGAATTTGAATGAAAAAGGTGAAAAGTTAGAGAAAAAAAGTTAAAGGAGAAAAAGTTAAAAAAGAGAAGATAGTAGAAAATGAGAAAGAAAATGGTTTATCAGTAAAAAAAATGATAATAAACAAAATTCATAGTTTAACTATAAACCAGCAAATATGGTTTTTTAGTAATTTTTGTAATCAATTAAGAAAAACCTATTGATATGCCTGAATAATAGAAAAAAAGAATGAAAGTTATTTAATGCTTTATAGGTTTTTATGAAAGAACCATTGATATCAATCATTTTTGAATTTATTAAAACATAAAAAAACAAAAATTTGAAAATCTATAATAAATAGGTTTGTTATAAAAGTATTTAAAGATGAAAAATTGTTTGATATGACTAGTACTTTATTAGATTTAGATAAAGAATTATTTATTTCTGCTAGTATGGAACCAGATACAAATAAAAATGATTTTTCAAAAATTGAAGAGAAAGAAAGAATAAATTCTAGAATTGAAAGTGGTTTCTTATGATTATCAGCCGAAGGTCAAAGAAACTTTTTATTAAAAATATATAAAAAAATTACAAATGAAGATATTGTAATTACATCATCAAAAGAAATGACCAATATTAAAGAAGTAATAAATAATTTTATAAAAAGTAAATCAGAATATATCTTTAGTTTATTTTTCTTTAAGGATAATAAAATCAAGTCTAAAAAATATATAGAAAAACTTGTTTTATGATTATGTAAATCTATAGAATGTAAAAATTATTGTGTACAATTTTTCTGACTTGAAGAAGAAATAAGAAATATAGAAGAAGAAAATACAGATACAAAAGTTAGTCCTGTAGCAAATTTTGAAGCATTAGATTGGATTCAAAAGGATACTTGACCAAAAGATATTTGAGCAATTTTGACACTTGTAAGTGATAAAGATGATATTCTTGATTGAGATGAAATACCTGATTGAGATGAACCTTGAATAATTTTAGATTGAGCAAAATCAGAGAAATTATCACTTGTAAAGCAAACTTTAAATAGTGAAGAAAATATATGATTAAGAAATTATTTGAATTGACTAAATGCTATAGAACAGAGAGAATTTCTAATTAAATTATTTAATGAAGCTAAAAAAATAGATAATTTGCAAGTTATAATGTGAAAATGAAAGACTCTTTCATTGCAGTTAACTAAATTATTTAAGAATGGTTTAGATTTATCTGAAAAAAATAGGAAAAGATTAAATATGAATTTATATTTTTTATTAGATAACTGAAATAATTCAAAATTACAAGAAGAAACAATTGATTTTATAATCAGATTTTTACTAAAAAATGAAGTATTATTTGATACAATATGAATAGTAGTTGAAACAAGAAAAAACAATAAAACGGAAATAGTAGAATTAGAAGTATTAAGTAATGAATCAGTTATAGAATGACAAATGAATAAATGAGAAATAGTTGATACAAATATACAAGAAAGAGAAGATAATAGTTGAAATAAAATATTACCAGAAATTCCTAAAATAAACAAAGAAACAAGTATAGAAAGTCAAGAATGACAAGTTTGCTCAGAAAAATGAAAAATAATTGAACCACCAAAACAAAAAGTAGATTTAGATGTATCAATTAAGTGAGAGCAAACTGAAATAAAACCAATTGAGCTTGATGTTGATAAAGGATGATTTTTAAAAGAAAGGCCTCCTGCTTTTGATAAAATGGGGGAAACAATAAAACCAATTCCATGACAAAGAAGAGAAGTTCTTTCCACATATTCCTCTATGGCTTCAAAAATTAAACCAAGTACATCTTTAAAGCTATCTGATTTTTTAGTTGTAATTAATGCGAAAATACAAGAAAAATTAAGAGAAAATCATCCAAAAATAAAAAGTGAAAATTATAAGGATTATGAGATTTTAGACTGACATTTTATTACAGTTCTTAGTTGAACAGACTGATGTATTATCCAAAATATGTTTAGTAATTTACAAGAATGAATAAAGAAGTGTGATAGATGGCAAAATATAACAGAAATTATTAGTTTAGTGGATCTTGATAATGAGTTAAGTAGATATATAATGGAAAATAGAATTAATAAAACTGAAAGTAAGTAAAATCGTAAAAAAAATTATAATAAATTATAATCTTTTTTTCTAAAAGTTGTATAATATATAACAATAACCATATTTAATTTTTAAATTATTTTTTATGCCTGATGATCTAAATTGTTCTAAAATAGAGATACAAAAGCCAATTTTACCTATAAGTTTATGAAAAAATGAAGAAACACCTATAAAAGTTTGAGCTATTATTGAATGAAAAAGTGTAAATAAGTTTGGTTTATTTTATTTAAAAGATTTAACTGAAGTATGAGGACTTCATAAAAATTTACTTAATAAATCATTATGAACTTATAATTGAGTAGATATGTCTTTTCAAAGTACAAAATGTGATAAATGATGAATTATTGCAGAGCATTGACATAATAATCCTGAAAAAAATGATGTAACAGATGAATTAATAATTATGATGGATGAGTGATGAGTTTATTGAGATATAGGAACTTTTATAACTGAAGAATGAATTATGAGAATTCCTGCAGGCGATGAGCATTGATGAAAATCAAACTGAAACTGGATTAGTCTAAAACCAAGAGGATATACTTTTATTTGAATTGATAATGATGATTGATGATTTTTTTATTGAAATTGACAAAAAGAGATTAAAATAATGAAATTATCATGAGATAAAGTTTTTTTAACTAGTGAATTGTGATATAAAGCTGATGTTTTGTTTTTAGAATTTTGAGAATGATTGGTTAATATAAGAAAAGATATAAATGGTAGAATAATGTCATCTAATTGGGATTTTGTAATAATTTGAGAAGTGGAATAATTTTTGTAAAAATAAACATATAAATTACGGCCTTTATTTTGATTTAATAACTTTTTATGATAAAATAGGTGTAGATATATTTCTACATCTATTTTATTATTTTAAAAATATGCTTACCAATATACTTGAAGATTATTGATTTTCGCATAAAGAAGCCAAAATATACCTTACTTGTTTGGAATTAGGTAATTCTATAGTAAGTGCTATTGCAAGACATTCTGGAGAAAATAGAATCACAACATATTCAATATTAAAAGATCTAAAAAAAAGATGAATAGCAAATGAAATCACAAAAAATAGTGTGAAGTATTTTAGTGTTGTTTCTCCTGAAAAGTTACTTGAAATCGAAAAAAATAAAATAAATAAATTAAAAAATATAATGCCTGAATTACTCGCTATTTCTAATAGTTTTTGAAATAAACCAAAAGTTTATTTTTATGAATGATTTGAAAGGGTAAAAAATTTATTTAAAGAAATAGTTGATTATTGAGATTATTTAACCGAACCATTTTTGACTTTTGTTTGAACAACAGATATGGATCCAAGGTTTGATGAATATTTTTCCAATGAATTTTTTGAATATAGGAAAACTCAAAAAAATCCTACAAAAGCAATAATAGCAGATAATAAATCTAAATATACAAATTATCATCTTGATATGCATAACACTTTGATAATTGAAGATCCTATATTTGAGATGTGAAATGAAATAGTTATTTATTGAAATAAAATAGCAGTTTTAAGTTACAAAAAAGATGAGATTTATGGTTTGATAATAGAAAGTGAGGTACTTAGTAAATGACTCAAGAGTATGTTTAACTTAATTTGGAAAGCTTATAAAAAATAAAAAAAATATAAAAATAAAAACAAAAATATGTCAGTTAATAGCAAAATATCAGACTCATTTTTAAAAATTTGAAAATCAGTTTTAAATCTAGCAGAAGTAATTAAAAAAACTCCTGGTATTTTGACATATTTTATTAATTGAGAAAAAAAGGATTTAAAAGATATTTCAAAATTAAATAATAAAAACTTTAAATTTTATGTTTGAGAAACTAAAAAATATGAAAAAGATCAATTTTATTCAGAAAATTTTTATATTTGAGCAATTGCTAATTTAATTGATTTGCTTGAAAATGGTTGAAGTCTGGATATAGAAGTCTGAGCAGATGTAAGTAAGATTATGAATGAAAACTGAGAGGTTTCTAATAGTATGACAACACAAGAACAAATTGAATTTATAAGAGAAATAATAAGAAAAAATTTTAAAAAATTTGAAAACAAAATAAACATTATTAATACTTCGAAAAGACACCCTGAACTTTTTCAAGAATTGGAGCAAAATTGACTTGATTGATTAAATAGTGATAAGAATGAATTAGAATTATGAGAAAAATTTAAATCTTTAGATATAGCTAAATTACTTTATGGAGCTTGTAAAGAGAATGAAATTTTCTTTAATAAAATAAAATGAACAAGACCAGAAAAAATCAAAGAAAATGATTTAGAAAAACCAAAATATTATTCAATTATTGAAATAGCTTTTCGTTTTACGGATTATATTAATTGAATAAATATCCATGGCTGAGAAAGGAGACAAGAAAGGTATGATGTAATAATTAGATGAATAATAAATTGAGATTATAATCATATACCTACAATCAAAAAAATATATAATTTTCTACAAACTAGACAAAATTTATGAACTTTTGGTTCTCTTCATTTTAATAAAAAAATTTTTGAAAAAGAATTGGAAGAAACAAAAAAGATAAAAAAATGAAAAATTATAAATTTAATTTGAATGGTATCATTATCCGTCTGGTTTATACTAACTTGAGTTTCTGACTGTAAACAAAAAAAAGTATATTGTATTAGTGAGAGGCAAAAATCTTTAATATTAGATATTTTGCATTGAGTTTCTCTAACTCAATATATATGATGAGTATGAAATCAAGAATATACAACAGAAGACCAAAAAAATGAAAGAATTAATTATTTATGAGAGAAATTGGTTGGTTTATTTATTAGAAGATATTGAGAATGAGATTTTGAGGTAGAAAAATTACAATTATTTTTTATTTTGAAAATCATTGAGTTAAAAGAATATAGTTTTAATGAAATGAATTATTGAGATAAATTGTATTTGAGATTAATAGATGAAATTTTGGATGATTCAATAAACAAAACTAAGTTAGTATCATATTGATTTAATGTTGATAATAATTATTGAAAATATATTGAATATAAAGAAGATTTTTCAAATACATATAAATCAGATATTGAATTAGAATTAGATGAATCAGATGTAAAAAAAATCTGAGAATATATGAGTAAAGATTGAACTCCCTCAGATATTGCTTTATATAAAAAAGATTGAAAAAAATATATAGTTGCAAGAAATTATTCGTATGGTAAATATAGTTTTGAAAAAGCAAAGGTAGTTTCTTTAGATTTTTTATGAACACCTTTTAATTATTTCAGTACTTTATTAATGAAAACATGAAGCTCTATTTGAGATGATTTTTATCACTTGGATGAGCAAATTATCAAATTCTTAGTTGATAAAGTTATTAGTTGAGAAACAAATGTAAAAGATATAAAAAATTGGAATTTAATAGATAAAATAGATTTTTTATATAAAAATTTTCCTGATAAATTTAGTTTTGATTTAAAAGAAGTATTGAATAATACAATAAATATGCCACAAGTGCTTGTAGATGAAATTGTAAAAAATAAAATGAGTTTATTTTTTACAAAAGTTTGAATATATACATTGGATGAAAAGGATAAATTAGAATATAGTGTTTATGTTTATGAATATAAACAAAAAAGATATTTTATTTTAGATATGTGATGAGATAATTTTTGAGAATCATTAAAAATATATTTGAATGAAAGTAGATTTAGTGATTGAAAAGAATTTGCCAAAAAATTATTAAAACTGTTGTAGAAAAATTACAACAGGTATTTATATATACTCTTGATTTATTCTAAAAAATATGTTTAATACATACTAATAACAGTTAAACATATTTTTTATGCCTCAATCAAATATTTGTACTTCGTGTAATAAAGAATTTGATTTTTCTCAAACAGAAAAAGATTTTTTTATTAAATTCAAAGTTCCAGAAACATGAGAATGTTATATGTGTCAACTAAAACAGATGATGGCTTTTTGGCCTTCTATTTGAAAATGGAATGCTAGAAAATGTGATTTTTCTTGAGAAAATATTGTTACAAATTATGGGGCTAATTCTCGTTTTCCAGTTTATAAAAAAGAATATTTTAACTCAGATAAGTGGGAAGTACCATTTTTGGATTTAGATATGAATAAATCTTTTTTTGCTCAAGTAAAAGAACTTCAAGAAAAAACACCAAGACCACATCAACTTTGAGATAATCTAGAAAATTGTTTATTTTGTGATGATGCACGGAGCAGTAAAAATTGTTATTTATCAACAAGTTTTTTAAATTGTGAAGATTTATATTATTCTTATAGATGTGTTGAATGTAAATCCTCTACTGATTTATTTTTTTGTTGAAATTCTTCATTTTGTACAGATTTAATTTATTCAACTAATTGCTATAAAGTTAGTTATTCTGTTTTTGTAAATGATAGTTCTGACAGTTTATTTTTGTATGATTGTCAAAATACAAAAAACTGTTTTATGTCATGGAATCTCAGAAATGCTGAATATTGTATCAGAAATATACAGTACTCAAAAGAAGATTATTATAAAGAAGTAGAAAAATATGATTTTTGATCAAGGAAACAAATTGAAATATTACAAAAAGAATTTGAAGAAAACATTAAAAACGAAGTTTATCATCCAGAAAATAGAAATGTAGCATGTGAAGATGTTACTTGAAACCTTTTAACAAATTCAAAAAATATTAAAAAATCATTTTTTATTCAAGAATCAGAAGATTCTATTAATTTATTTAGATGATTATGATTAAAAAATTCAATGAACTTGTTATCAATTCTTGAAAGTGATAGTTGTTATTTAACAAACCTATCAGCATATTTACATAATGTTAAATTTTCATCTTTTTCAACTAGGTGTAATAACTCAGAATATTTGGATAATTGTATAGATTTAGAATATTGTTTTTTATGTGTATGATTAAAAAATAAGAAATATTGTATTTTAAATAAAGAATATTCACAAAAAGAATACGAAGAATTACTTCCAAAAGTAAAATTAAAAATGTGGCAAATATGAGAGTATTGAAAATTTTTTCCTTATTCTATGATGTATACAGATTATAATTCAACTATTGCAAGAATATATTTTCCTGATACAAAAGAAAACATAGAAAATTTATGAGGTTATTATGAAAATAATGATAATTCTAAAAATACATTTATTGAAGATAGTTTACCAGATAATATAAGAGATTTTAAGGATTGATTAAATTGAATAGAAACGATTTGTACCAAAACATGAAAAAATTTTAATTATATTTCTCAGGTAATAGAACTACACAAAAAAATAAATTTACCACTCTTTTCTATTTTTCATATAAATAGGATTACTAAAGGTTTTAAATATCTACAATTTAAGGAATATAATTCTAAATGTTACATCTCATGAAAACAAATAAAACATTATTATAATCCAGAATTTGGTTATAAGAAAATAATTTCAAATGAAGAATATCAAGAAATAGTTAATTCTTAATATAAAGCAGTATGCAAGATTTAAAGTTTCGGGAAGATAAAATCAAAGAAAAAAGAAAACACACTCCATGGAAAAAATTTATAAAAGAAATAGCAAGCTATTATTGAATTGTTTTACATAAAAACGATTGATTTATTTCAAAGTACCCAAAAAGTGAAAGAATTTGAAAAATAGTAAAAACTATAGAGTATGAAGATATTAGAGAAAATTTCACTAAATATTGAGTAGATTATGATTTTTCAAAAAATATATTTGAAAATATAAGACTTTTGAAGCAAAAAACAGAATTTCCAAATCTATCAACTTACGGATGAGCTGAAAATTGTGATTTTGCTGATACGACTCATAATACAAAAAATGCATATTTAAGTTTTGGTGCTACATGGGATAATGAAAATATATTGTATAGTTCTTGTATAAAATGAAAATGTGTAAATGTTTTTAATAGTGTAATGGCTTGGGATTGTTCAGAAAATATATATTTTTGTAATTGAATTATTAAATGATACAAGATTTTTTACTCAAAATTTATAATGAATTCAAATAATATATGGTTTTCAAGAAATTTAAATTGATGTAGTGAATGTATATTTTGTGATTCTCTAGACAATAAAAAATACTGTATAAAAAATAAACAGTTAGATGAAAAGACTTACTTTGAAGAAAAAGAAAAAATACTTAAAAACAAAAAATCATTTTTAGATATTT
Organism: bacterium; assembly: GCA_024635475.1. Classification (GTDB taxonomy): domain Bacteria; phylum Patescibacteriota; class Gracilibacteria; order BD1-5; family UBA6164; genus Altimarinus. The sequence goes on from JAGXIW010000005.1 coordinate 100,817, forward strand.
ATAATAAAATCCCTACAGATTGAAAAAACTTTTGAAGTACTGATGTTGAATGAAATTTTATAGTTAATTCTCAAAATGTTTCTAACTGACATTTTGCTTATCAAGTAAAAAATTGAAACAATTTAGTAATAGTTTGAAGTACTAGTAAATGATGCGAAAATATGTTTGATATATTTACTTGAGGTTCAGGTTATTCTTCTGATATGTATTGATGTTGTTCGGTTTGAACTACACAAAATATTTATATCTGAGAATCTATAGGAATGTCATCAAATATATATTATAGTTTCAATATTCAAGATTGTTCGTTTTGTCTTTGATGTATATGATTAAAAAATAAATCGTTTTGTATTTTGAATAAGCAGTATAGCAAAGAGGAATGGTATGAATTAGCTGACAAGATATTCTTTCAAATGGAAAGAGATTGAATTTTGTGAGAATTTTTCCCTTGAAGTTTAAATCCTCTTTATTTCAATGATACAATGGCTTATTTGATTGATGATAGCTTTACAAAAGAAGAAGTAGAAAAAGATGGTTATATGTGGAGAGAAGAAAATATAAAGGTAGATATCTTAGATTGAGTAGATTTTATATCTGTGGAAAAATTAGATAAATATCAATGATATGATGAAAACTGAAATTGGCAAATAGATAAAGAAGTATTAAAAAAAGTTATAAAAGATGAAAACTGAAATATATATAAAATAGTACCAATAGAATATGACTTTCTGATAAAACACTCTTTACCATTACCAGAAATACATTGGTTAGATAGAATCAAATTAGGGTTTAAATTTAAATAATAAATAAAATTATGCAAGAAAAAATAATTGAGACAAAAACTTGTAAACACTGTAATTCAAATTTTTTAATTACAGATTCAGATTTAGAGTTTTATGATAAGGTTAGTCCAAAATTTAATTGAGAAAAATATCAAATTCCAACTCCAACTCTTTGTCCAGATTGTAGATCACAAAGGAGATTATCATTTAGAAATGAAAGAAATCTATACAAAAGAAAGTGTGATGCAAGTGGTAAAGATATAATTTCAATATATTCTCCGGATAAACTTTATAAAGTATATGAACAAAATGAATGGTGGAAGGATGAATCAATACCTTTTAAGTATGGAAAAGAATTTGATTTTACAAGAAGTTTTTTTGAACAGTTTGAGGAGTTAATGAGTGAAGTACCAAGATTATCACTACATATCATTTGAAATGAAAATTGTAGTTTTGTAAACCAATGCTGATATTCTAAATGATGTTATTTATCATACAATACTGATTATTCAGAGGATTGTTATTATTGTAGCAATGTTATAAGATCTAAAAATTGTGTTGATTTACTTAATGCAGATAATTGTGAGTTATGTTATAGTTCTTTGGATATTAATTGATGTTATAAATGTTTTAATGTACAAGATTGTAAAAATTGTAATAATGTAAGTTTCTCTTTTTGACTTGAAAATTGTAATGATTGTTTTTGATGTGCGAATTTGAAAAATAAAAAATATAATATTTTTAATGAACAATATTCAAAAGAAGATTATGAAAATGAAGTAAAAAAATATTTTAATTGAAGTTTAAATAATTCTCTTGAAATTTCAGATAAATTCAAAAAACATAATTTAAAATTTCCAAGAAAATTAAATATCACCAACTGTGAAAATGTTATTTGAGATAATTTATTAAATAGTAAAAATCTAAAATATTGTTTTGATTGTTTTTCTGATGAGAATTTAGCATTTTGTAATATTGTTAGCAATTGAAAAAATATATATGATTTTGATGTAGGATGATATGATTGCGAACTAAATTTAGAAGTAGTTTCTTCTTGAGATAAAAATATCAATTGTATATTTTGTTCCAATATTTGGTGAAGTTGTTCAAATTTACAATATTGCGATGTTATAATATGATCAAATAATCTTTTTGGTTGTACAGGTCTTCGTAATGCTAAATATTGCATATTTAATAAACAATATACTCGAGAACAGTACGAAGAACTAGTACCAAAAATTATAAAACATATGAAAACTACTGGAGAATGGGGAGAGTTTTTCCCAAGTTCTATTTCACCTTTTGGATACAACGAAACTGTAGCAAATGAGTATTTTTCAGTAAGCCCTCCCCTAGCCCCTCCCTATAAAAGAGGGGGATTAGAAAAAGTCCCTCCCCTTACTAGGGAGAGGTTAGGAGGGGGCTTTAATTGGTCAACTTATGAACCACCATTTCCAAAAGTAGAAAAAATAATTCCTGCAAATATGCTTCCTGATAATATAGCCCAAATTCCAGATGATATACTAAATCGGGCGGTTGAGTGTGAAGTTACAAAAAAACCATTTAAAATAATTAAACAAGAACTTGATTTTTATAGGAAATACAATTTAGGGGTTCCAAGAAGACATCCAGACCTTAGGCATTTAGATAGAATGGCTTTAAGAAATCCAAGAAAATTATTTTCAAGAAATTGTGATAAATGTTGAAAAAATATAAGCACAACTTATTCTTCAGATAGATCTGAAATAGTTTATTGTGAAGAATGTTATAATAAAGATATTTATTAATATTTATAGTATGCAAGAAAAAGTTATTCAAACAAAAATCTGTAAAAAATGTAATATTAGTTTTAATATTACAGATAAAGATTTAGAGTTTTATGATAAAATTTCACCAAAATTTAATTGAGAAAAATATCAAATTCCAACACCTACTTTGTGTCCAGATTGTAGACAACAAAGAAGATTTTGTTGGAGGAATGAAAAGAGTTTATATAGAAGAAAGTGTGATTTAACTTGAAAAGATATTTTATCTATTTTTTCTCCTGATAAAAAATATGTAATTTATAATAGTGATGATTGGTGGAGTGATAAATGGGATTCACTTGATTATTGAACAGATTATAATTTTGATAAAACCTTTTTTGAACAATTTGATAATCTTCAAAGAAAAGTACCACTTTTAAACTTGACTGCTGCTTTTGATTCTGAAAATTCAGATTATGCAACATTTGCATGAAAAATGAAAGATTGTTATATGATTTCAGGTGCTTGGATATGCGAAAAAACAATGTATTCTTCTAGAATAATTTATACAAATAATGTTCTTGATTCTTTAGATTGAACTAATTTGGAGCAATCTTACCAGACTATAAACTGTGAAGGATGTTATTCTTGTATTTATTGTATGAATTCAAATAATTGTAAAACTTCATACTTTTTATATGATTGTGAAAACTGTTCTGATTGTTTTATGTGTTACAATCTTGTTTGAAAAAAATATTATATTGATAATAAAGCATATACAAAGGAAGATTATTTTAAAAAAATAGAAGAATTAAAACAAAAATATTTTACGATTTGATTGAGTGTATTAGATGAAATGAAAAAAAAGGCTATAAATAAAAATCTTATGATTATTGGTTCTGAGGATTGTATTTGAGATAATTTAAAAAATTGTAAGAATTGTAATTATTCATTCCATTTGGAAAATTCCCAAAATTGTAAATATGCAGAAAATTGATGAATGGGGTGTTCCAATGTCTATGATGGGATGTGAATATGAGAAAACTTGGATTTATGATATGAAATACTTGATACTTGATTAAATGCAATTTGAACTTATTTTTGAATTACATGTTATACTTGCAACAATACTTTTTACAACATAAATTGTCATAATTGTTCAAATATATTTTGATGTATTTGAGTTAGAAATAAACAGTATTGCATATTAAATAAACAATATTCAAAAGAAGAATATAATCTACTAGTTCCAAAAATTATAAAAAATATGAGAAAAAATGATGAATGGTGAGAATTTTTCCCATCTAATATTTCACCATTTTGATATAATGAGACAATTAATACCGAATATTTTCCACTTAAAAAAGAAGAAGCTTTAAAATTAGGTTTTAATTGGTCAGATTATGAAGCCTCTTTTCCAAAAGTAGAAAAAATAATACCTGCCTCAAAATTACCTAAAAATATTGTGGATATTCCTGATGATATATTGAATCGGGCAATTGAGTGTGATGTTACGAAAAAACCATTTAGAATAGTTAAACAAGAATTAGATTTTTATAGAAAACATAATTTACCAATACCAAAAATACATCCAGATAGGAGGCATCTAGATAGAGTAGCTCTTAGAAATCCAAGAAGAATATATGATAAAAATTGTGATAAATGTTGAAAAGATATAAAAACAACTTATCCTTTAGATAGCAAAGAAATAATTTATTGTGAAGAGTGTTATAACAAAACTGTATATTAAGATACTGTATACTTCGTAATCTTGATGAAGAAGTATAATAAATAGATATATTAATTAAAAAATAATTAACCAGATGATGCTACAAGATTTTAAAAAAAATTCACAAAAATTTGAAACACCTTTATATATTTATGATGCTGATAAAATTAAAGAAAATTTTTTTGCTATATCAGAGTTAATAACTTCCACAAAAAATCGTATATATTTTGCAGTTATGTGTAATAGTGAGACAGAAATTTTAAAAATAATAAAAAGTTTAGGTTTAGGAGTTCAAGTAAATTCAGAATATGAATTAGATTTGGTTAACGAGGCAGGTTTCAATTCTTCAGATATTTCTTTTACAACAACATGAATTAGTAAAGAATTAATGAAGAGATTAATAACTGAAAATATCGAAGTTAATCTAGATTCTGTTGAAGAAGTTGAAAAATATTGTTTATTAATAACAAATAAAAAATTTGGAATTAGAATAAAAATTTCTGAAAAAATAAAAATAAATTCTAATGGGGCAACAAATCTTTTTTCTGATTCTAATGTGTGAATTGAAGAAAAAGATTTAAAAAAAGTAATAGAAATTGCAAAAAAAACGGGTAATAAAATTAATGGAGTTCATTGATATTTTGCATCCAATGTTCTTGATACAGAACTTTTTATTGAGTTTTGAGATTTTTTGACTAATATAGCTTTAGGATTTTCTGATTTAGAATATATTAATTTTAGCAGTGGGTTTTGAATTAAATATTCAGAGGAAGATAAAGATTTTGATTTTGAAAAGGTTTTAAAATATTATTCATATTTAACTAATAAATTGTCTGAAATTTTTAAAAAAGAAATTATTTTAAAAATTGAACCTTGAAGATCTTTATTAGCTGATGCTGGGACTTTATTAGTTAAGGTTACAAATATAAAAAGTTTAAATTCTAAAAAATCAGAAATTTCAGTAAATGCTGGTTTTTGAGAACTTGCAAGACCAAAAATATATAAATCATTTCATGAAATTAAAAATTTAGAAGAAACATGAAAACCTAAAAAAATTTATGATATAAGATGAAATACAGCTTTGCAAGATGATTTTTTGTGAAGAGATGTAGAACTAGAAGTAACTGATGAAGGTGATTATCTTTTAATAGAAAAAGTCTGAGCATATGGATTTGTAATGGCTTCCGGATTTCCAGGAAAAAAATTACCTATGCAAATATTGGTGAATGGTAATGAAATCAAAATATTATAAAAAATTGAAAAATATTAATTTTTTTTAATTTGAATTTGTATTATGCAAGAAAAGATCATAGAAATAAAATCATGTAAACAATGTAATATTAGTTTTTTTATTACAGATAAAGATATTGAATTTTATGACAAAATTAGTCCTAAATTTAATTGAGAAAAATATCAAATTCCAACACCTACTCTTTGTCCTGAATGTCGTCAAATTAGAAGATTTGCTATTAGAAATGAAAGAAAACTTTATAAAAGGAAATGTGATGTGACTTGAAAAGATATTATTTCAATTTATAGCCCAGATAAGCCATATAAAGTGTATGAACAAAGTGAATGGTGGTCTGATAAATGGGATCCTCTTGATTATTGAAGAGATTTTGATTTTTCAAGAAATTTTTTCAATCAATTTGAAGAATTATTAAGAGATGTACCTAAATTATCAATGACATCAATTGAAAATTTAAATTCAGATTATTTGAATATATCAGCTAATTGTAAGAATTGTTATTTATCTTTTGCAATAAAAGATTGTGAAAATACTTTATATTCATATTGGATAACAAATAGTACAAATTGTTTGGATTGTAACGGGGTGGAAAATAGTACAAATTGTTATGAACTTGTTGATTGTTCCAATTGTTATGATGTAACATATTCTCAAAAATGTATTGATTGTTCTGAATCAACTTATTTGTATGATTGTACTTGATGTGATAAATGTTTTTTATGTGCATGAATTAGAAGTAAAAAATATTGTATATTAAATATTCAATTTAAAAAAGAAGATTATTATAATGAAGTGGCAAAATTGAATATTGATGAAACTTATTTTGATTTATTTTTAGATAAATATAATAATTTATTAAAAAAAACTCCAAGAAAAAATTTGGATATTATAAATAGTGAAGATTCAATTTGAGATAATATAAAATATAGTACAAATTGTGAAAATAGTTTTCATATTGTAAACTGAAATAATATAAAATATTCAACTTTTTGTAAAGTTGGTGCAGAAGATTGTTTAGATAATGATTATTTTGGTGTGAATACAAAATTTTCATATGAAAGTGTATCAGCTTGAATAGAGTCGAAAAAATGTTTATTTGATAATATTGTTTGGACTTGCAATGAAATTTATTATTCTGATAATTGTTTTTCAACTTCAAATATTTTTTGATCAGCTTGACTTAATCATAAAAAATATTGCATATTAAATAAACAATATGAGAAAAGTGAGTATGAAAAACTAGTGCCCAAAATAATAGAACATATGCAAAAAACTTGAGAATGGTGAGAATTCTTTCCAGCAAAAATTTCACAATTTTGATATAATGAAACAGTTGCACAAGAATATTTTCCATTATCAAAAGAAGAAGCTTTAAAAAAATGATTTAAGTGGAGTGACTATGATCAATTATTTCCAAAAGTAGAAAAAATAATAACTGCTAATAAACTACCTAAAAATATTGTGGATATTCCAAATGATATCCTAAATTGGGCAATAGAATGCGAAATTACAAAAAAGCCTTTTAAAATAACATCTCAAGAACTCGATTTTTATAGAAAACACAATTTACCAATCCCAAAAAAACATCCTGACCTTAGACATTTAGATAGAATGAAACTAAGAAACCCTAGAAAATTATATGATAGAAAGTGTGATAAATGTGGTGTTGACATAAAAACTACTTATAATCCTCTAAGACCTGAAATAGTTTATTGTGAAGAGTGTTACAATAAATAGATATATTAATTTTTCTTGCTTATTTTACAGATATAATTATTATTTATTATATCTGATTTAATATATTTACTTTTTAATTTTATGAAATATGTCAAATTATGAACAATGAGTATGAGATATTTGAAAAATCCCAAAAGATATAAAAATAGCTTTTGTAGTTGCGGAATTTAACAAAGAGTATACAAGTGCACTTGAAGCTATAAATATATGAGTTCTAAAACAACATTGATTTAATAAAATAGAAAGTTTTTATGTACCTTGAGCTTTTGAAATACCTGCTATGACTAAGAGATTGCTTGAAACAGAAGAGTGGGATTTAATTATAACTTTATGAGTAGTAATAAAATGAGAGACTCCCCATTTTGATTATGTTTGTAGTGAATCATCAAGGTGATTAATGAATTTGACTTTACAATATGATACTCCAATAATTTTTTGAATATTGACTTGTAATACTGAAAAACAGGTAAAAGATAGAATAAAATGAGCTTATGCTTTATCAGGACTTAATTTACTTAGTGAATTAATATTAAAATGACTTTTATATTAAAATGAATAGTAGTTCATGGCAAGGAATTATGAAGAAAAATATGATTTAAAACAGCAAATATTATTTGTAATTCAAATAATATAGATGATTGAGTATATAAAATCAATATAATAATTAATAAGATAAAATTCTCTTGAGTTTGAACATATTTAAAAGAAAAATGAATTTTTGAATCTCATATATTTAACTTTAATAAAAATATATATGATACAGAAATAGAAATTTATTTGTTAAAAAAAATAAGAAATAATAAGAAATTTGATTCATTAGATGATTTAAAATCACAGATTGAAGCAGATATCATTTGGGCTAAAAAAAATATAATAAAAGTGATGACTTTTGGTACTTTTGATATATTTCATCTTGGACATAGATATTTTTTAAGAGAAGCTAGCTTTTATGGAAATTGTCTTATAACTATTGTTGCTAGAGATAAAAATGTATTAAAATTTAAATGATTCAAACCAAAAAATAATGAAAAAAAAAGAGTAGAAAAACTAAAAAAAATGAAAGTTGCAGATATTGTTGAATTATGAGATAGTGATAATCCGTTATTTTGGGTTTTTATTCATAATCCTCAAATTATATGTCTTTGATACGATCAAGAGTGATTTTATAAAGAGTTAAAAGATAATAACAAAATTAATAATATAGAAATTAATAGACTTAATTCATATAAACCTGAGATTTACAAATCTTCATTATTAAAATATATGATATAAATTATTTATTTTGATTATTTTCTTTCTTCTTTTTTAGATAATTAAGTCAATAATGTAAAAATAGTCCTAATCAAAAAAGAAAAATCAAAAAAATATAATATCAAATCATTGGCTTTAAATCTTGCATATATAAATCTTAAAAATATAATTTATAAAGTTTAATCTTTTTTTTATAAAATACAAAAATAATAATTTTTATGCTTTTGTAAACATAAAAACTTGCTTTTTATAAACTTTCATTAAACTAAAGCCATATATTTTATTAATTAATAATCCTAAATTATGATAATAGCAATGAAAGTGACAGCAGGAAGAGTTATAAAAATAGGTAATGAACTTCTATTAGTTTTGAAAAAAGAAATCCATAGATGAGGTAGATGATCTACAAATATAAAAGTTAGAATGAAAAATGTACTTGTTTGAAACACTACAGATAGAGTTTTTGATAGTGAAGAAAAATTAGATGATGTAATTTTAGATAGATCTAAATTTGAATTTTTATATCAATCATGAGATACATTTTATTTTATGGATCAGGAAAATTATGAACAAATTGAATTAACTTCTGATGATGTAGGTGATGCTGTTAATTTTATGACTCCATGATTGATCGTAGATATACAAAGATATGAATGAAAATTGATTTGAGTAATACTTCCTACAAATATAAAACTTCTAATAACTGAATCTGAACCATGAGTAAAAGGGAATACAGCTGATTGAAAAGTAATTAAAGAAGCAACTTTAGAGACAGGGTATAATATAAAAGTACCAGGGTTTGTAGAAGCCTGAGAATATGTAATAATCAATACTGAAACTTGAGAATATAGTGAAAGAGCAAAAAAAGATTAAAATATGTCTTTGTCATTCCTGACCTATCAGGAATCTATTAAATAAATTAAAAAATCTTTTTAAGGTTTTTATATAAATCACAATTATTATTTATATAAATTCACAAATCTTGAAACAAATCGGTATTGTTTTCAAAATTATCCAAGAAGTCTACAAAGGCTTCTTTTTTTTGCTTTAAATTAAAATTTTTAAGTGTTTTAGCATATTCTATTTCTTGTATTTTATTTTCTTCCAAAAATTCTAAAAAATCATATATTTTTTCATTGTGAGCTTTATTATTTTCTTTATAAATATCCCAAAGAGTTGGTTTTCATAATGAAAGCGAAGTGCATAAACTATTTTCTCATCTAGTTATATTTATATCACAAACCGAAAGAAAATCATTATAATCTAATAATTCCAAAAAAGGCATAAAAATGATATTTTTCTCTTCCTGAAGACTGTATTCTATATTCTGAATTCCATTTCAAGTATCAAAAATAAAAAATACCTCATTTTTTCTTTCTTGTATTGCTTCAATTAACTCATCTAAAGTATTTTTATAAACAAAAACTGAAATCCATTTTTTGTTTAATAAATTTTTAGATATTTCCAAATTATATTTTTCGTTAATATAATTTAAAAATTCTTCTTTAGTTTTTAATCTTTTATCTTTTTTATTTTGAATTATTATTCATCCAGTTTTTTTTCTTAAACTAGGGATAAAGTGAATAAATTTATTTCAATCTATTTCATAAGTTGTATTATGTAAATTTTCTACTTTTTTATGCAATAAAAAGTATCAAAACTGAATTATAGTTTTTCATTTTTCTCATTTTTTTAGATAATCATCAGGTAGTTTATAATCAAAAAATGTAAATATTGTTTTTGATGGAATTTGATTATTTAAATCTGATAAATTATGAAATTGGATATTAGTTTTATTATTTCCTACCATCTTATTAAATAATTTTTCATCATCACTAAAAAATCTAATAATGAGTTTAGGATTTTTTGAAATCATAAGTAGTGCCAAATTCAAGGCAAATCATATATCTCAATAATTATCTATAATTGGTACATAAAAGTCTATAGATTCATTCATATAAAACCTAGATAAATAAGATATAAAACAATAAAAATTATTCAATGTCATCTATTTAGCTTTCATTTATTACTAGAAAAATATAGAAAAAACATAAGTAGAGTTGTTACTGCTAATTCTATAATTATATAGATTATATCTGTATTAGCTATTGAAATTGGAGTTATTAATCAAGCTATAGATAATCAAATAACTATATTTATTATATTTGATCAAACTATATTTCAAATAACTATATCACTATCTTTTTTTAAACTAGCTACAACAGATGCAGCTAATTCAGGTAAACTTGTTCATAAAGCAACAATTGTAAGTCAAATAATCGTTTCTGATATACCAAATGAACTAGCTATTGATTTAGATGCTCTTACTATTACTTCTGCTCATAGAGCAAGTCCTATTGATCATCAAATAATATATAATATAGATTTCCAAGTTGGTAATCTTTGTGAGTGTTCCTCTTGTTCTTCTTCTAAATTTCTCATAATTCAAAATGTATAAGACATAAAAATTATAAAAAACAATATTAATACTAAAGAATCTCAAAAAGTTATAATATTTTTAGTTGTTTTTGATAAGATTATATCATTGGCTAGAAAAAACAATGCACCTGATGTAAGTAAAGTAAAAGGAACTTCTTTAAAAACCGTTGAATTTTGTGCTTTTAAAGGATAAATTATTGCTGATATTCATAAAATCAAAAGTATGTTTGCTATATTTGATCAAACTATATTTCACAAAGCAAGTCATGTTTCTCATTTTATAGCCGATACAGTATTTATAAATATTTCTGGGGCAGATGTTCAAATTGCAACTATAGTTAATCAAATTACCAAATTAGAAATTCAAAACTTTTTTGCAAAATTAGTTGATCAATTTACAAGATAAGAAGCACATTTTATAAGTATAAAAAATCCAACAATAAGTAGTATGTAGTCCATATTTCTGAAAGATTAAAATATAATAAATTATTTTAATAATATAATAATTTTAGAATTATCCAAATTTTATTTGATAATTTAATTGAATTTTTCTCTTTTTTTATTAATATGTTTATGTAAAACATTTAAATTATTTTTATTATGTACATTTTTATGCGAGTCTTATTTGCCATATTTTTTTCATTGATAACTTTTTTATCATGTTTTTGAGATGAATTGAAATCAATTGGTCCTGAATTGAATGAAGTGGATATAAAATGTACAGAAAATAAATATGATCTAGTATGAGATTTTGATACAAAAATAAATAGTAATTTAATTTATAGTATAAAAAATCATCTTACTTGAGTAGAAAAAAGTAATAAAAATATTTCTTTTTTAGTTACTAAAGATTGACAAAAAATTATTGAAAAAAATACAGAAAAATTTAATATGATTTTCTCTGAGGTATGAATTTTTCTAATTAAGGCTAATATTATTGAAAAAGATTCACAATGTGTTTATGAATTAGAAAAAAAAGTTAATGTCTATGCTAAAATAGTTTCGTATATTTCAGATAAAAATGATTTTAATTTATCATTTGATGAAAATTTCAAAAAAAATCGTATATTTTTTAATAAAACAATTTTAGAAAATAAAAATACAAGTTCTATACAAGATCAATTTTTATCTCAGATTACTGATAAATTACATATTTTTCAAGATTCAGATATAATAATTATTAATTCAAATAATTATTTAGAAATTCTTCAGTGATTTGAAAAATTATCAAAAATTTATAATATAAATTTTCCCAATAAAAAGATATTTATAGTTACAAATTCTAGTTTTATACTTTCAAAAAAATTACTAAGCAATTTTATAAATAGTTTAGAAGTAAATATATATACTTTTTCCCCATCAAATTTATTAAATTTTCTAAATTATATTTCTTGAGGGAATCCATCAACAGAAATCATAAAAGATAAATATTATTGAATCAATCAGATATCATTTGATGATTCATCTAGTAATCTATTTTTTCTTACAAATTTTACGAATAAGCTTATTTTATCTTGATTTCCTATTAGTATTTTAGGAATAATATTTTCTTTATGAATTGCTGTTACTCTTATAAATTTTACAAGGCAATTTATTTGAATATCTATTTTTAATTTATATTATCCTATATTTTTCGCATTAAGTATATATCTTTTTAGTTTTCAAACAACACTAATCCTTTTCTTTGCTTCCATATTTTCTATGTATTTTATGAAATTTATATACAAAAGAGTACATTTTTTATTAAATACTAAACTTTCTTTATATTTTATACTTTATATTATAATTGCTATAATATTTATTTGAATATTAAACTTGCTTAATTTTGTAGATTTTTACGATTTAAAATCAAATTTAGTTATTTTCCCATTTATTATAATTCCAATGATTGCTTATAAATTATTTGCCGATGAAAGAAAAGTTTTTAGCTTTGGTTTCTTATTTTACTTATTAGAATTTATATTTGTATCATTTATTGCTTATTTTACAATTAGGTCTAGCTTTATTCAAAATATGTTTTTAGCCTATACAGAATTACTTATTATTGTATTTTTTATAAACTTTTTAATTTGAAAATTCACTTGATTACAAATTTTAGAATATATTCGTTTTATTCCTTTAATAAAAAAACATTTTCAAGAAGAAGAGTAAACTACAAAATATAGAATTGTAAAAAAAATAATTTTACAATTTTCTAAGCATTGACTACTAATCCCTAATTTCTATACCTATGTTTGATTTTTGAATACTTTCGATGAATGAAAGAAATCTAAATTATATAAAAAAACTCAACCCAAAATCTTCTATAAATTTGGCTGATAATAAAGTAGAAACAAAGATTTTTTTAGAAGAAAGATGAATTTTGGTACCTAAAACATTAGAAACTATATCAAATAAAAAACAATTAACTTCTTTTAATTTTTCTTTAATTAAAGAAAAATTTTTTGTTATAAAACCTGTTTTTTGAAGTAAATGAGAAGGGATACTGATAGTTGAAAAATTAAAAAATTGAAATTATAAAATATGAGATGATATAGTTTCAGAAGTATTTTTAGTTGATCATATGCATGATATATTGAATTGAGATTTCTCTCTAAATTATTGATTTGATAAAGTTTTAATAGAAGAAAAATTAATTCCATGAAATTGATTTGAAAGATTTTGTAAGTACTGATTAGCTGATATAAGATTGATAGTTTATAACCTTGTACCCGTGGCAGCAATGGTTAGAATGCCAACAAAAGTATCAGGTTGAAAAGCAAATCTAGCTCAATGATGATTTTGACTTGGTATAGAAGTATGATCAGGAATAATTAATACCATATATATAAATTGAAAGGTACATAAAAACAATTTTCCAGAAAAATATAGCTTTTTAAAATGATTTGAAATTCCATTTTGGGATGAGATACTTTATGCTTCATCAAAGACTCAATTTTTTGTAAATCTTTGATATATTGCTCTTGATTGGGTTATAACAGAATCTTGACCAAAAATCCTTGAGATAAATGCTAGAGCAGGTCTTGAAATACAAAATGTATGTTTGCTACCTTTAAAAAACAGACTTGATAAAATAAAAGATTTAAAAATATCTGAGCCAGAAAAATGAGTAGAATTATCAAAATCTTTGTTCTCACATAAAGTTACAAATAGATTTAATTCATCAAAAATTCTTTATTTATCACAACAAGCAAAACTTATTTTTAATGAAAGTGAAGAAAATGTAATAGTTAAGGTTGATTTAAATAAATCAAAAAATTTCATTTCTAATTATTTATTTGATTTAGTTATGAAAAACAATTTTGTAATTAAAATCTGAGAAAATATAAAATTTAAAAATTTAAAATTTATAGTTGATGAATCTTTGGATAATGATACTTTAGTTTTATGAACAAATATAGTAAAAGACTTTTATATAAAACCTGAAACAAATATAATTAATAAAGAATTATTTATTCCAAAAAAAATAAATAAAAATGAGATTTCTTTACTTAAAATTATTGATGAAAAAATTGTAAAATTGGATAAAAAAGTAAGTATAACTAATTCTATCAAACCTATAAATTTCTTAGAACAATTAGATAAATTTATAGAAATGAAATGAAAATATAATCCAAACTTTGAATATAACTTTATAAGTGATAATAAAATAGAAACAATAGAATTAGAAATAATATCTTTAAAAGAAACTTATTTTAAAAAAGATTTAGAATTGAAATCAGTATTTGCAAATATATTTTTGGAAAAAATTGATGAAATTTCAAATAAATTAAATTTGATTAAAGCATATAAATCACAAAAATTTGAGGATATAGAAAAGTATAATATAAAGCTTTATTGAAAGTTAGAAGAAAAATTTGTAGAAAAATCTGAAAATAAATTGGGATTATTAATAACTGAAGATATATTATGAAAACAATTAGATCAAAATTATGTAGTTGAATACATAAAAAATTATTTAGAACAAAATTGATTAATAGAATGAGTAAAAGTAGTTTTATCTACTTCAAATATGTCTAGAATTTCTGTAAATAGAAAAAAATGAAAAGTTGAAGTCAGAGTATCTATAGATTGAATTTTTAGGAAAAAAGAACTAGATTGAATAATCGCTCACGAAATATGAGTTCATCTTGTAAGATATATTAATTGAAAAAAATCATGATGGAACATATTTGAATCAGGAACTGCAAATTATTTATCAACAGAAGAATGATTAGCAGTTTATAATAGTTTAAAATATTTTCCAGAAAATTATAAAAAAAATTCTATGTACCAAAATTATTATATGATAAATTTGTCAAAAAAACTTGATTTTCAAGAATTAGCAGAGATTTGATTTCGTTTAAAATGAAATGATTATGTTAAAGTATTTAAAACTGTTACTAGGTTTAAAAAATGAATAATTGATACAAGTATAAAAAATCCCTGAGCATTTTTTTCTAAAGATAAAGTTTATTTAGATTGATATGTAAAAGTTAAAGAATGGGTTGAAAAGTGATGAGATATTGATAAGTTAATGATAGGGAAGATTAAAATAGAAGATTTAAATTTTATTTAGTATTTTTTAATTATAATTACCATGTGAAAATTTATGACTTATTTTTCTATTACTTCCCAAATAATTATTGACGAAGCTAAAAAAATGGGATTTGAAACTGAAATATTACAAGTAAATAAAAATTTTTATGTGATTAGATGAAACGGTAAAGAAATATATTTTAAAAGTAATGATTTTTGATGAAACACAGCTTTGTGATATAAAATAGCTGATGATAAAGAATTAACAAGTATTATTTTAGATAAAAATTGATTTAAAATTCCTAGAAGTATTTATATAAATAAAAAAGATTTAAAATACTTTAATATAGAAAAAACAAATTTGAAGTTTCCATTGGTTACAAAACCAATAGATGAGTGACATGGTAATTGAGTAACCATATGAATAGAGTCAAAGGAAGAATTAAATTGTGGTATAAAAGAAGCTTTAAAATACGGAAATAATTTAATTATTCAAGAATTTATAGAATGAGATGAACATAGAATATTAGTTATTTGAGATAAAGTTATTTTATGAATAAAAAGAATACCTGCACATATTATTTGAGACTGAATTAATACTATTAAAGAATTAATTGAACTAGAAAATAAGAATCCTCTTAGATGAAAATGATATGAGTCATCTTTAACTTATATTGATATAGATTCTAAATTAATTAATTATATTTGAAAAACTTGATTAAAATTAGATACTATTTCTAATAAATGAGAATATGTAAAACTAAGATGAGTTTCAAACTTATGAGTTTGATGAACATTAATAAATGTAACAAATAAAATGTCAGAAGAATTAAAAAAAGAATGTGTTTATGCAGTTAAAGAATTATGATTAAAGGTAGCTTGAATAGATATAATTACTGAGGATTTGACAACTTCTTTACATAATTCATGATGAGCTATAATAGAAGTAAATGCTACTCCTTGATTTTGATGAGATTTTGAACTAACTTGAGTTAATACTTGAAAGGAATTGTTGAAGTATGTTTTTGATATAAAAGATTAATTTACAATTTCTGTACAAAAATGGGTAGTTATATAAAATTCAAAAGAATTAATTCCTGATTTTTTTATAGCTATTCACATTCAGATTTTACTAAATTCTTTTTTTATGATACTTTCATAATGAACTTGATTAGCTTTACCCCTTTCGGCCATATACATATCAAATACTTCTTTAATTCACTTTGTTAACTTATCTGTACAATCATTTGAATCGTTACATTTATAATATCATCTTCCTGTATTTTCGCTGTGAGTTATCCTATTTATATTTTCACAAGTTACTTGTCTATCTGAAAACCATGAATTAATCTTATTATAATTATAATATGAATCTCCAGAATCTCTTTTATGAGACATAATTCACCTTGCAAGGGAAGTATCTGACCACTCTTCAGCAGTATCATTTAATTTATTTTCATAAGAATATGCTTCACTTCATTTATTTTTTCTTATCTCATTATAAAATCAAATCCAAGAAGATCTAACTTTGCTTATATCAATCTTGAAATCAGAAAAATTAGTTTTACTTGCATAATTTGATTTGGTTTCACTTCCTTTTGTTACTTCTTTTATATTATTTTCTTGTTTGTATTTATCATTTGTATAATTTACTATAGTTGTTTTTATTCAATTTAATATTTGGTAAATTTTGGAGTTTTTTTCAGTTTTTTTAATTGTTTTATTAATAGTAAATACATATTTTGTTGTTACTACATCTCATTTTTTATCTATAAGTTTATTAATCTTATTAGAAATTTCATTTATTAAAAGTTTATCTTTCATAGTCAATTTATATATTTCTGTTTCAGCAAAAGAAAACTGAATAGAAAATATAAATAGAAGAATAATAATAAATATTTTTTTAAGAAAAGTCATAATTTAAAAATTACTTATAATTAATTCATTATAAGTAATTGATTTTTATTTCAAAAAGATTTTTTAAAACTAAAAAAGAAGGATTTAAAATCCTTCTTTTTTATAATTATTTACCTCTTGAAGAATAACTACTTCATCATCTTGAACTAGGTTTTCTTGTAGATCATCTTTGTCATCTTCTTTCGTCTCTTTTTGGAGGGTATGAACCACTTTTATATTCAGAGTCATGATTTTCAGTTTTTTTATAAGAACTATCACTTCTAGGAAAGCTAGGCTTACTATAACCAAAATCTCTTGAACCAAAACTTTTTTTCTCATAAGAATTACTTTTAAAATCATCTGATTTTCTATAAGTACTATCTTTTTTTGGAAAGCCTGTTCTACTTAAACCAGAATCTCTAGGAGTATAACTTTTCTTTTCTTCTATATTTCAGATTTTTTTCTCTAGGGAAATAATTGTTTTTTCCAAAGAAGTAATTGTATTTTCCAAAGAATTAACAGTTTTAGTTAATGAATTAATAGCTTTTTCTAAAGAGCTATTTTTTTCTTCTAAATATTCTTGCATAAAAATTAAATTAAATATTAAAAATAATTATCTTCATCTAAAACTACTACTACTTCAATTATCTCTTCTTGTAGTGCTTCTTTGTCATCTTTGTTCATCTCTTTTAGCAAAATATCAAGTACTTCTATGTTCTGAAGATTTATTGTCATCAGTATTTCTATAAGAAGAACTATCTCTTGAACCAAAACTTTTTCTTTCTCCAGATCCACTTCTACTTCATCCAAATCATCCTCTTGATCATCCTCTACTACCTCCACCAAAACCACCTCTTCATCTATTTCATCCAAAACCACCTCTTCATGAAGTACTTCTTTCTTCTACTTTTCTTTCTATTTCTTCTCATTCATTATTTACTTGTTTTATTTTGATTTTGTTAGTTCTTTCAATATTTTTTAGAGAATATTGTTCGCTTCAAGAAACAAACATTATTGCTTTACCTTCAGCACCAGCTCTACCAGTTCTACCAATTCTATGAATGTAACTTTCAGGATCTGTAGGTACATCAAAGTTTACAACTAGATCTATATTTTTCATATTTAATCATCTAGCAGCTACATCAGTAACTACAAATATATTTGAATATCCATCTTGGAAATCTTTTAAAGCTTTAAATCTCTCTCTTTGTCTCATATCTCAATTTAAATATGATGCTTTAAATCAATCATCATTTAATTTGTTAGATAACATTTCAGTATCTCTTTTTGTTTGTACAAAAACTATAGTTTTTTCAGATTTATGAGTTTTTATAAACCTGTTTAAAAGATCATATTTGTGTATATGAGGAGTTTCTACAAATGAGTGATCAATTTTTTCAGTAGTTATAGCATCTGTTGATTTGATAAATGTATAATTTATTCAAAGATATTTTTCTATAATTGCCTTTATTTCATTTGTAATTGTAGCTGAAAAAGAAAAAACTTGTTTAAGATTTGTTAATCAATCCCAAATAAATTCTATATCATCCACAAAACCCATATCAAGCATTCTATCTACTTCATCAAGTACAAAGAAGTTTATATGTTCTAGTTTCAATACTTTTCTTTCAATTAAATCAATTACTCTTCAAGGAGTTCAAATTACTATATCCTGTCATTTTCTGATTAAGTCTATTTGTTTGTAAATAGGACTTCATCCGTAAACAGCTAGAGATGATACTCTATGATATTTACTTAGTTTAAATATTTCTTCTTTAATTTGAGTTACAAGTTCTCTAGTTGGAGCTATTATAAGAGCTTGAGTTCATCTCTTATTTGGATCCATATTTTGTAATAAAGACAATGCAAATGCAGCAGTTTTACCTGTACCAGTTTGTGATTGTCCAATTACATTTTTTCCAGCGAAAGCTTCTTTTATTACATCAGTTTGTACTTGAGTTGGAGTTACATATCCCATCTCAGTAATTGCCTTAAGTATATTGTCGTTAAGTCATAGTTCATTAAAATTCATATTTTGTTTGGTTAAAAATAATTACATGTGAAAAAAAATCGCATATAAAAAAGTGAATGATAAAATAAATTATTAGATATTTTTCTAATACTATTTTTCATAAATATTAAATTTGAGTATAATGCAATACTCTTTGTATTTGAATTATAAAAGTTTTTATTTATTTACATAAAATAAACCTTAGATAAAAAGGATGCTCTAAATCATTCTTTTTATGTTTTAAGGAATATCTTTATTATTATGTCATACTCGTTTATTTATCACGAAGTATTCAGTTTGCAAAATTTACTGAAAAAGGTGATAAGCAAAGGTAGAGGAAGAAAATTTCATTTTTTATATCTTTTTATAGATTTGTTGAAATTTTAGATTTTCCTTAAAAAAAGTTGTTTTAAAAACTTTTCAAATTCGATGTTATTATATAGATTAATTTTAAATTGCAAATTTAAATAAAAAAATTGACAGAAGATAAAATAAAAATATAATATGAGTGTAATATTTACACTATAAAATAATTTATTAGAAAAGTGAATTAAACATACCATTTTAGATTTAAAAATTGGTTCTTGGTTTTAAACACAATATTACTATAATAAATTATTTATTTATAAAAAAAATGTAAAATTTTTTTAAATAAGAATAAGTGTAATATATACATTAGTTTATTTCTTAACTTTTATGATTATGAAGAAAGAAGCAGTTATAGTTGTAGATTATCAAAATGATTTTGCTAATCCTGAAACAGGTACTTTGTATGTAAATAGATGAGAGAAGATTGCAACAGTGATAAATGAAGTTGTTAGGGAAGTTAAAAATAAAGGTTGACTTATAATAACATCAAGAGAATTACATCCTGTCTGACATATATCTTTTGCATCAAATTTTGTAGGAAAAGAATCTATTATAGAAGCATTTAAAAGAGGTAAGAATCCTACAGCTAAAAATTTTATTACTAAAGCTGAAGTACAAGGTTGGACACAAGAAAAAAATCAAATAGGGGATAATGCTATGTTTAATTTACAGGAATTAAAAGCATATTTAGATGTAGTTTGAGATCAAGCACTTTGGCCAAAACATTGTGTCGATGGAACTATTTGAGCAGAATTTTATAAAGGTTTTGATGCTACTATGGTCGATATAGAGATTAAAAAATGATTTCAAGCTTATACTCATCCGTATTCTGCATTTGGTGGTAAAACTATGGATGAAAAAGAAAATATGATAAATGTATTGAAATGATTTTGAATTAATTTAGTTAAAGTAGTTTGACTTGCGACTGATTACTGTGATATAGCTACTGTACTAGATGCTAGAAAAGAGGGAATAGAAACAGAATTTATCCAAAAAGCAGCAGCATGAGTAGATCCAGCATGAACTATAGATGCATTAAAAGTTATGAGAGAAGCCTGAGCAAAAATTATTGACTAAAAGTAAGTGTATATATTACAATTAATTATTTATTAATTTAAATTATTATGAAAACAGCAAATATACTAGATTATAAACAATTTCCTGATATTAGTTTTGAAGATTTTCAAGCTATACCTTATATAGAAGATAGGAAGGAGATAGCTAAAAGAAATAAGATTCTTAGAACTGATGCATATAACAGAACTATGGATTATATAAAGTGAGATAGATGAGATAAAAATGAGACTTTTTATTTAGCTTTAAGGAAAGCTCAAAATAAAAAATTCAATGTAATATATGGAGTTAAAAATATAGTAGATGAAGTTTTAAGGATACCAGTAACTCAAAAAGAATTAGATTTTGCTGATGATTATTATAAGTATCAAGCACAAAAATGATGAAATGATAAATTTAATAAAAAAAGATGGCAAAAAGTTATAGATGAACATGAATGAATGTTGCCTATAAAAGTCTATTGAGTTCCTGATGGTACTATATTGAAACCTGGTGAGCCTGCTTTGAGAGTTGAGTGAGAAGCTGAGTTAGCAGCTATATTTGAACCTATATTTATGAGATTATTTTATCAATCTGTAGTAGCTACTAATGCAAGAATTATAGAAGAAATTTTAGATGAATGAAGGATTGTAGAGTTTGGTTATAGATCATCAATAAACGATGATATGCATATAAGTGCAATGGAAAGTTTGATAGTTTGAGCTTGAATTAATAAAACTAGTAGTGATGTGACAGCTGCAACTTTAGATATATTTGCTGATTGAACTACAGCTCATAGGTTCTTTACTGCTTATCCTACAGAAGATGAAGCTATGCAAGAAGCAGTAGAAAAAAACGAAAAAATTTCATTACTTGTTGATAGTGTAGAAGCTTATGCATGAATAGATAAGATTATAGATTTAAAGATAAAGTATCCCAAAAAAATAATAGCCCCGAGATTGGATAGTGGAGATTTAGCAAATCAAGCAGTTTATGCTTTGAAAAAAATGAAAGAAAATAATATGTTGAATTCTATGAAAGATAAGATCGTTGTAGCTGATATAAGTACTATAGACGATATAATAGAAATAGAATTAGCAGTTACAAATGCATGATTTAATCCAAAAGATTACATAGTTTATTGACTTTGAGGATTATTAATCGCAAGAGAAAAAACAAGAGATATAGTTTCTGCATGATATAAATTATCAAATACTGAAGAATGATGAACTATGAAATTTTCAAACGATAAATGAAAAGAATCTATTCCAGGTGTACCAAATATAGAGATAAGAAATTGAAAAAGATATATAGTGCAAGAAGATGAAAAACAAGATTGAGTTAGGTTACTTATTCCTTTATATGATAAATGAGAATTCTTTTATGATAGACCAAAAATAGATGATATGCAACTTGCAAGGAAAAGGATGCTAGATACTGCAGAATTTGCAGATTATGAAAGTAAATTTAGCGATGAGACAATGAAAATAATTGAAGAAGTAAAAAAAAGAGTTTGAAAGAAGTAAAAAAATATTTTTTAATTTTTATAATATGAATAAAACACATTTACATCAAAAAGCAGTTGCTTTAAAAAAACAATGAGAAGAAAAACAAGCATTTTGTGAAACAAATGCTCAAGTTGTAAGAATAATGATGCAAAACAGAAACTTAAATTATGAAGAAATTACAGAAAAGCTTGTAGTTAAACTAAAAGATTATTTAAAAGAATCTAAACAAAAATGATTTGTAATTTGAGTTTCTGGGTGAATAGATAGTGCTACAGTTTCAACACTTTGTGCAAAGACTTGAGAAAAAACTATTGTTATGGATATGCCAATACATCAAAATCAAGAAGAAGTAACAAGAGCAAATGAACATATGAATTGGTTACAAAAAAAATTCCCAAATGTTGAAAGATTTACTATTGATTTAACAGATACATTTGAAACTTTTAAAAAATCTTTACCTGAAATTGATGACGAAATAGTTAGATATATGGCATATGTAAATGCTAGATCTCGTTTGAGAGCAGTAACTTTATATGCAATAGCAAATGAAAAACAATATGTGGTTGCATGAACTTGAAATAAAGTAGAAGATTATGGTATATGATTTTTTACAAAGTACTGAGATTGAGCAGTCGATATAAGTCCTATTTGAAAATTATATAAATCAGAAGTATATGATTTGGCAAGACATCTAGAAGTAAACACTGATATATTAAATGCTAGACCTACTGATTGATTACATCCAGATTGAGCTACTGATGAAGATCAAATTTGATGTAGTTATGATGAGTTAGAATGGGCAATGATAGAGTATGATAACTGAAAAAGAGAAAATGATTTTGATTGAAGAAAAAAAGAAATAATGAAAATTTATACACAAAGACATACTGTAAATGCCCATAAAATGCAAATGCCACCAGTTTTTGGAATATAGAACTATTTAGCTTTTTTTCTGAAAATATGATAATATTAATTTATATCTTAATAAATATCATATGGAAAATATAAAATTAAATTGAAGTCTTGTTTGTTATGATAATTTTGACATAGAAAATAAACTAAAATTAAAAAACTTTTTAGAAAGTGATGAATTAAAAACTATAATTAAATCATTTTCTGATAAAACTATTGTAGTTTTGTGATGAGACTGAACAATGCTTAGAGCAATAAAAGAATATAATGATAAAAATTTACCATTTTTGTGAATAAATTTCTGACATAAATGATTTTTACTTAACTCTAGAGAAAGTATAACACCAGAATTTAATTATGTAGAAAGAAAATATCCATTACTTGAGGTTGAAGTCTGAGTAAATTGACATAAAAGAACTGAGATTGCAATGAATGAGATAGATATAAGAGCTGGAGCTTGAAAAATGATATGATTAAATATAAGTTTATCAAAAAGGCAAAAGATAAATATAGAATGAGATTGAATAATAGTAACAACACCAGCATGATCAACTTGATATAATAGATCACTTCAATGACCGATAATTCCTCATACTTTAAATGCATTTGCTATAACTCCAAAAGCTCCATGGAAGCCAAGATGACAAAGTCCAATTCTTATAAATGATAATGAAATTGTGTGAATACAAAATACTTGAAGAAAACATCCTGTAGAAATTTATTGTGATTGAAGACCATTTTTGACAGTTGAAGAAAATAATGATTTAGATATAACTATCAAGAAAGCCAAAAATATGGTTAAAGTTATAATTGCAAAAAATTATATTGATACTTGGGATAATAAAGTATTACAGGAACAATGATTTGAGGTATAAAGCATATATTTTCAAACATTTTACATACTAAATTTAAACTATGGAAAAAGAAATAGCTATCTATTGATGAGCTTTCAATCCTCCGACTTTAGCTCATCAAACTGTAATACAAAAAGTATTAACTACAACTGATGTACAAAAGATAATTTTGACTCCTGATTGAGATAGATTAGATAAAAATTTCTGAATTACTCATCTAGATAGAAAAAAATTAATAAATATTTTTTATCAAAAATTATTGAAGATGTGATTAAATATTGAGTATTGTGATTATTTTTTGGAATGAAAAAATAAATCAAATACTACAACAATGTGAGTTAATAAATATTTTACTGATAAATTTTGATTTAGTCCATGGCACATATTTTGAATTGATGTTGCAAAAGATATGCCAAAATGGAGCTGAAATAAAGAAAGATTTATTGAACAAGATCTTAAAAAGATTTTTATCCCAAGAGCTTGATATGAATTTCAAAAAGAAGAATTGAATAATTATGTCATATTAGAGTTAGATTTTATGACAAATATATCAAGTACAATGGCAAGAGAAATGATTAAAAATAAACAGAAAACAAATGGTATATTATTTTCAGAAATTAGAAAATATATAGATGAGAATAATTTATATGTTTAAATATTAATTTTACATTTTAATAATAAATTATGAAAGTATTAGGGGAAAGAACAATTTATGAATGAAAATTTCTTGATTTTAAAGAAGTTGATATAATTAAACCAAATTGACAACCTTGAGTTTGGGAAAAAGTATCAAGAAAATGACCAGGAGCTGTTGGAGCTTTGGTTGAACATACTGAAAATAATACTTATATTTTAGTTGAGCAGTTTAGACCTGTTGTAAATAAAAGAGTGATAGAACTTGTGGCATGAGTCATAGATAAAAAAGATAAAACAAATGAAGAAATAATTGCTGAAGAGATAAAAGAAGAAACATGATATATAGCAAAATATATAGAATTTGTTATGAGTTGACCAAAATCTCCATGATTAACAGATGAAATGGGGTATGATTATTATGCACAAGTATCTTGAATTAGATGAATACAACAATTATGAGATAGTGAAGATATAGAAGTACTTGAGATTGATAAAAATAGCATAGACAGATTTTTAGAGTATAAAGAGAAAAAATGAGTTATGGTTTCATCTTCTATCTATTCTATTTTATACAAAATATTGACAGTGAAAAAAAATAAATTAAAATAAATGTATTATTTACAATAATAAAAAATGAATTATTTAATAGATGAAAATAAATTTTTTGATATTTGGTCAGAAAAGCTTACTATACCTGTTGTTGCAATAGATATAGTTATCTTTACAATTTATAAATGAGAGTTGTGTCTTGTTTTATGGAATGATAAAAAAAGATTTAAAGATAAATATGCTATTCCTTGATGAATTGTTGCTAAATGATTTTCTCTAGAAGAAAACTTTGATAATATACTTGAAAGAGAAACATGAATAAAATGAGTTTATAAAGAACAGCTTTATACTTTTTGATCACCAAGTAGAGATGGTAGAGGTCATGTAATATCTATATCTTATTATGCACTTGTAAATGTAAATAATCTAATAACTAATGTAAATTTTACGAAAGTTGATTTAGTAAAGTATAACGAAATAAATGATAATGAATTTGTGTATGATCATAAAAAAATTATAAAATATGCAAAACAAAGATTGGATTGGAAACTTGAATATACAAATATTGCAAAAGACTTGTTAAGTCCTTATTTTAGAATTGCAGAATTACAAAATATTTATGAAACTATATTGTGAACTAAAATTGATAAAAGAAATTTTCAGAAAAAAATTTTTAAATTATGATTAATCAAAGAAACTGGAGAACTTGATAAATCGACAAACAGACCTGCAAAACTTTATATATTTGTTGATAAAGAATTAAAAATATATGAAGTTATATAATATTTAGTAATATTTAATTTTATTAAGAATGAGTTCAAAAATAAACGAGATACTTAAAGAAATAGAACACAAGAAAATAGATTTAATAAAAGAGTATGAATTATTAAAAGAAACTTATTCATTTTATATAGAGTGAAAAAAAATTATTTTTTCTGAAAAAACTAAAAAATACAATAAAAAATTTAAAAAATGAGCATTAAAATATATTTTTACTTCAAAAATTAGACATTTATTATCAGCTCCATTTATTTATGGTATGATAATTCCAGCTTTATTTTTGGATTTATTATTACTTATTTATCAGCAAACTTGTTTTAGACTTTATGGTATTCCATTTGTAAAAAGAAAAGATTATATAATTTATGATAGGAAATACCTTGATTATCTCAATATTATTCAAAAAACTAATTGTCTTTATTGTTCTCGGGTTAATGGACTTTTTTCTTATGCAGTAGAGATAGCAGGTAGAACAGAAAGATATTGGTGTCCTATAAAAGCATCGAAAAATATGAAATGATGACATTCTTGGCAAAAACATTTTGCTGATTATGGTGATCCTGATTGATTTAGAGAATGTTTTAATAAAAATGATGATTATTGTAAGTTAAAGGAATAATAAAATTATATTTATTAACTCTAGTATTTTTTTGATTTTTTTTAAATTTAATGATAGAATTTATATTAAGTATTATTAAAAATTTAAATATGAGTGAATATCTATCTCAAAGACCAATTGAAAAACCTCATGATGAACAAAATGAAATTCAAAGAGAAGAACAAAGATCTCCTGAAATGGGTATAGAAGAATCAGGTTTTCAAAAGAGTTTATGAGAAATGGAAAAATCAAATTTAGTAACTTCTGTAAATAGTTTATTTTCTAAAGTAAATTTATTAAGAGGTAATTTACTTTGATTGAGTCAAGAAAATAAAGAATATAATTCAAAAATGATACATGAGCAATTGTTTTGATTAAGTATAGAAATATGCGATTCATTAAAAAAAATTGACAAAAATAGTTTTGCAAATCAAGAAGAAAAAAACAAAATAACAGACTTAATTCATTCAGCTGAAGTTTTAGATGAATATCTTTCAGATTACTCTGAAAAGAGAGATACAAATCCTGATAATCCTGAAAATCAAAAAGATTTTAATGAAATGCAAAATAAATTATCAACAATCAAAAATAAAGATTTTTTAAAAGAATTTGGTAAGAATGATAGACTAGGTAAGATAACAAAACCATCAATAGAAGCAAAAGATGTAAAATCCTGAGAAGATATAAAATTTACTTTTACATTTGAAAATAAATTAAATGAAAATCTTTATTTAAAAACTACAGTAGGTCAAGTATTGCCAAGTGAAGTTAGAGAAGTAAAAGATCAAATTTGAAATATTTATACTAGAAATTGACTAGACTGAGAATTTTTTGATAAGTGAAACAGACTTATTATCCATGATTGAACTATAATCACTCCAACTAAAATTCTTACAGAAGAACAAATAAAAATTGAAGAAGAAAATAATAGAAAAAGATTAGCAGATTCATGAAATAAAGAAGGAACTGAAAACTTTGATATTGCTAGAATGGCAAATGATAGATGATTAGATATACAAACAGCTATAAATTTGTTTTGATGAATGTTTAAATGAATTGTTACTTGAAAAGAACAACAAGATGCAAGAAATGTTGAAATTGAAGAATTATTAACTGAATTAGAAAGATCAAAATGATATTTTAAGGATGATTATCCATCAATTGATTTTGAAAAAGATTGAAAATTGACACCTGAATTTTTATCATATTATTTGAATCAAACTCATTGAGATAAAGAAAAAAGAAAAGAATATGTAAAAACATTATGAATAGATGAACATGTATTAGAAAAATACAGTAGAAAAAATATAGAAAAAAAATATAGTTGATATAAAGAATTATCAGATGAAGAAAAATTTGAAATAAGTAAGATAGATCCAAAAAAATTAGAAAGTTTTGAAAAACCAAGTTTTTGAATGAGATTTGAACCTTGAAGTAAAGAAGCACAAGAACTTTTTACTTATGCTGCAATGAAAGCAGGATTACCAAAAGAATGGTGAAATAATAAATGATTGCATTATATTTTAAAAAATGAATCAAGGTGAATAGTTTGAGTCCCTAATTATAAGATGGTTGAAAGACATATTACTTGAGAAGATTTAAAAAAAGTTAATTCAAATATTAGTTGAGAAAATGTAGCATGAACTGTATGAGTTTCATCAACTGCTACTTGACTTTGACAACTTACTTTATCTAATGAAAAATATCTTCCTAATTGAAGAAATTCTATTTGAGTCCCTCTAGATGAAGCTATTTGAATGTTGAGATATATAGATGATAGGTATGGAAATGCTGATATAGCATATAATATGTATTGAAAAATATGAAATTATACTCATCCAGATAAATGACCTCAAGTTAAACAATTTAGAGAATGATATTAAAAAAGTGATTTCCTAATGGAAATCACTTTTTTGTTTTAAACTCTTATTTTTGATATTTTCTGTCAATATCTAAGACATTTTATAGTTATACATTTTCAACTTATTCAAGCTAGTAATGGAAATAATCACATAAATCAAATTAATTCATTTATATCTAAAGTTGCACTTTCTTTTATCTTTCCTGAAACATAAAAAAGCATTATCCCAAAAATTATTTGTACTATTCTTATATGTAAACTTTTTAATAAGCATATATTTGTAAGTCACATAATTATTGGTACAACTCATAAAGCTATAAAAAAGTATTTTATGTACAAGATTGTAGATTCATTTACATCAACCCAAAAGAAATTTGTATCAAGTCATTTGTTTAAGAAAATCAAATTATAATAAAGACTTCAAGAAAGAATTATTCAAAACAAGATTCTTCAAAGTAATATTGTCTTATCACTTGGTCTTTTTTTTATAAAGTTTATAAATCACATCATAATTTTTTGGTATTAAGTAGTATTTATTATTAAGTAGTGAGTAATAATATCATTTGCATTTTTATAAAAGCAATTTTTTATATTTATTATTTTTACTATTAATACTCTTTAGTATATTTAAATTTCATTTTTTTCAATTTTTTTATTTATAAAAGTAAATAATAATGTAAAACTATTGACATATTATAAATAATATTTATTATATTCTTGATAAATATTATTATAATTAATTAATTATGAAAGGAACAATGTCTGAAAAAGATTCACCAATTTTGTGTTTTGGCTATCAATCATGTAAAGTGTTAGCACCCAAAATGTGATGGAATGGAGAAACAGAAGGAATTGTAATTTTTACCAACGAAAAAATATTGAAATTAATAGAATATAAGGATGAGGAAGATATTCCTGATGAAGATTTCAAAACATATTTAAAAGAAATATGACTTGATCATAATTCAATTGAACAATTTATTGTGTTTTGTTCAAAAACGAGTGATAAAACAAATGAACAAAAAAAATTAAAAAGAATAGCAATAGAAACATTTAGTAAATTTTTAGGTTACAAATCAGAAATTTTTGAACCAAAAAGTATTGATAATTCACTACTAGAAGCTAATAAAGCAATAGCAAGTGATTTTATAGAAAATATAAAGCTTTTTAGTCACTTTATAGATAAAATGGAGGCATTGAATACTTGTCATAAAAATACAGAATATACTGAAATAAAAAAAATGTATGAAGATGCTATGGTAATGCCAGCATTAGAATTAATAAAAGATATTCAAAGCTATAAAGATATAGTTGAAATTTTAAGTATTTTGTTTGAATGATTAGAAAAATCTTTTTGAGAAGCAGAAATAATATTAACTAATACTATAATAATAGTTATTAAAAATATTAAAGATAACAAAAAACAATTAGTAGATTTAATGTATTGTTTTGAATTAGTATCTCAAAACAAAACTCAACAATTATTAGAATCAGCTATGATAAAACCAAGTATTGAGATCATTAAAGAAACTGAAAAAATTAGTTTTAATGATGCAATAGATATTTTAAAGTGGGGAATAGATAATTCAGAATGAGAAGCATCAAATTTATTTATGGAGGAAATGTCATATAGACAACATTTAAATTCAGTGAACTATATTTTACAAATATAAATTATTTTTTAAATATAGATATATATAAAAATAATAATTTTAAAAATTTTAGTAGATAATTTGATTTAGTTTTCTAGTTATGATATAATTATTAAAGAAATTAAGTAAAAACTTATTTATTTTTTTAATTTAAAAATATGACAGAAATACAAAATCAATTAACTGATGATATTGCTATAAAAAATGGTTCTGATTTTAATAAATCAATAAAAATTGCTACTCTTGATGGACAAATTGATAATGATGAACTAAAAGCTCTAAGCATAGCTTACAAAGAAAATATATCTTGAAAAATACAAATAACAAAAAAAAATTTAAATCAACTCAAAAGAAGTTTAAATGTTTGACAAAATGTATGATTATGAGTTGCATTTAAAGCTTTGAATAACAAAATAGATTATAATATAGAACAAAAGGAAATTATTAATACTTTAAAAGAATTTAAGGATTTACCTTTTGATAGAAAAACAAACACTCCTAATTTATCAGCTAAAGCAATTTTTGCTATACAGTGATGATTAAAAGAGCTTGGATATGATACAGGTAGGATAGATTGACAATTTGGTAACAATACTAAATCAGCATTAATGAAATTTCAAGAAAAATATAATAGAGATAATAAAGGTGCAAAAGTATGAATAAATTGACAACCATGACCTAAAGTTATTAAAGCTTTGATAAAGGAATTAGAAAAAGTAGAAGAACCAAAACCAGTTACAGAAATACCACAAGCAGAAGAAAAAGTAGAAGAACCAAAACAAGTTACAGAATTACCACAAGCAGAAGAAAAAGCAGAAGAACCAAAACCAGTTACAGAATTACCACCATTAGAAGAATCATATTCAAGTATGATTAGAGCAAGGCATCTTGAAATTTATAAAAATGAAGTTTTAACTTGAATTACTAGATTAGCAGATAATTTAAGTCTTTCTAGTTCACAAATAAAAACACTTTTTAATTCAAATGAACTTATTAAAGATGAAATAATATTTTCAGATATTTATAATAAATGATTTACTAGTAAAGTACTTTATCATCAATATAAAGATTTATTTGAATTAGGAAAAAGTATTGGCCTAAGAGTAAAACAAAATGGAAATGAAACATTATTTTATTTTATACCACAACCAAAAAAAAATATACTAGACTCATTATTAACAAGTGAAGCAAAAGAAAAAATATTAAGTAATGATTTAAATAGTTATACTAAAAAAATAGAATCACTTATAAAAGAAAAAAATACTCTAAAAAATGCAAGATTAGCTTTACAATTCAGAATTAAACAATTTTTTCTTGATGATCTTGAACAAAAAGCTGATTTTAATGATGAAAAACCTGAAGATATAAAAAAACTTATAGAAGTTTTACAAGAATTACAAAAAACTTATCCGATACAATTACATCATGATAAATCAGTATACGATAAAATAGATAGTTTAATACAAAAATTGACAAAAGAACTAATTAATCATAGTAAAAAATAAAAGATTTAAATAAATAAATAATTATTGATATTGAAAGAACTTAGTTATTGTATTTTACTTTTTATATTTTTTATAAAAATCTTTTCTAAACTCCTCAAAATTTCCTTCTATTATGGCAATTCTAGCTTTTTTTGTCAGATTTATTAAAAAATATAAATTATGATAAGAAAGTAGGTGCATTCATAATATCTCATTTTCTAAAATCAGATGTCTTAGGTATCATAAACTGTAAGTTGTACAAACTTTACAATCACAATTCTTATCAAGAGGTTCTTTATTTAATTTATATTGTTCATTTTTTATTTTTATATTTCAGCGACTTGAAAAAGCTAATCAATGTCTTCCAACTCTAGTTGGTAGTACACAATCAAACATATCAATTCATCTTGCAATTCACTCGATTAAGTCTTCAGGAGTTCAAACTCACATCAAATATATAGGTTTTTCTATATCTCATAGTGTGTCAGTTACTACATCAATTATTCTATACATATTTTCTTTTGTTTCTCATACACTAAGTCATCAAATTGCAATTCAAGGTAAATCTAGGTTTTTTATAAAGTTTGTTGATTCTATTCTCAAGTCATCATAAATTACTCATTGGATAATAGGGAATAATGCTTGAGGATATAAACCTTGTTCTAGTCTATGTAGATTATTTTTTTCCCATTGTTCTTTACTTCTTATTGCCCACCTATGAGTTCTATCCATAGCTTTTTTTGCATATTCCTTATCGCTATCTCCAGGAGCACATTCATCAAAAGCCATAATAATATCAGCTCATAGATTGTTTTGAATATCCATAACTTTTTCGGGAGTAAAAAAGTGTTTACTTCAATCAATAAAACTTCTGAAATGTACTCAATCTTCAGTGATTTTAACTAGATTTTGAGGATTAGTAGTAGTACCTTTTTTATCTGGTACCGGTACTTTTAAAAGACTCTTCAAATTCCCCAATGAAAAAACCTGAAATCATCAACTATCAGTTAAAATAGGTTTATCATAATTTTGAAATTTATGAACTCATCAAAAAGCTTTTATTACCTCATCTCAAGGCCTTAAATAAAGATGATAAGTATTATTTAATATAATTTGAGCTCACATATTATCTAGATCTTCTCGTGTTATAGTTTTTACAGTTGCTTTTGTTCAAACTGGCATAAAAATAGGAGTTTCTATATTTCAGTGTGAGGTACTGAAAACTCCTGCTTTTGCTTTTCAATCTTTTGCAATTAAATTAAATTCAAACATAAATTAGTAATTTGGTTTTATAACAAGTTTTCATTCTTCTTTCATCATACTTTTAAGTATTTTTTCATTTTCTTTCTTTTTTTTACCTCTTTCATTTTTTTGAGTTTTTGTAAAATATTTATGATTCCACAAGAAATCTAAAGACGAGTGATGCCAATCTGGATCTTTTATCTTAATTTTTTTAATTGTTTCAAGTTCTCTTTTTAGTTTATCTCATTTTATAAAAAAATCATCTCTTCATAAATTGTCTAAATCAGAATCTTTTATAATTTTTTCTAATATATCTATGGGACTTTTGTAATTTGGATCAGTTGCTTCAATAATTTTTTCAATTTTATCTATTTTTTCTTTTGGGTACAATATAGATTTTAAATAATTTTCTGCGATTTTTGCTCATATATATTCATTGTTTTCATACTGAATAGTAAATCAAGTATCATGAAAAAGTCAAGCTAATGCTAATATTTCTATTTCCTCATCTCACAATCATTCTTTTTCTCATAGATAAATGGCTCTAGTCATTACATCTAATGCATGTTCATATTGATGATAATAATAGTTTTCTAAAGGCATAAGTATAGAATTTACAAATTTCTTTGCTTCAGTTATAATTTTATTATCTTGCATTTTTATTTATTAATAAAGGTAAAAGTATAAATTTGAAAGTTGGTAATTATTAATTAATTATTTTCACTACATCATTATATGTTACTATTATACTCAAAAAAATTAAAATAACAAAAAAACTTAAGTGAATTAATCATTCTATATGTGGAGGGACTCATTTTTTTCATGTTATTTTCCTTATAATCTCATTTATAGTCATAAAAAGAAACCTTCATCAATCTAGAGCTGGAATAGGAAGTAGGTTAAAAGCCCCTAGGTTTATACTAAGTATAGCAGAAAAAATTATTAATATTTTAAATAATCACAATTTCATTATATCATTTACTGCTCAAACAATAGCGACAGGTCATCATACATTTTCTAAAGCTTCTTTTCTATCTTGTTTTGTTTTTGGAATAACTAATTTTTGTACTAGTACTCAAAATGCTTTGTATGTCAAAAGAGCTTCATTATAGACTTCTTTTGAAGCAATTAAAAAAGATTTAGGTAAACTATATTTATATTCAAAATTTTTATTATATTCTATATTTGGTGCTAGATATGATCATATTATTCAATCTTGTCATACTTTTATATTTATATTTTCTTTTTTTCATTTTCTATCGATTTCAAAAATCAATTCTTTTCAAATATTTTTTGAAACTATATCTTTGACTTCATTTGTATTTTTTAGTGAAATTCAATCAATTTTTAGAAGTAAATCTTCGTTTTTAATTCCACTTTTATCTGCTAATGATCAAGTTGATGGAAAAAGATATATTCAAGGATTGGTAATCACTAATCATTTTTCTATTGCTTGTTCCATTGTAGGAAACATCAATATATCCAGATTTGTAGCTATCTTATCATTGATTCCTACTGGTTTTACTCATACAGTAAATAAAATAGTAAGTATAATTATAGCAAATAGGAAATTCATAAATACTCATGCAAGTATGATTATACTTTGTTGCCAATAAGGTTTATTTACTAGATTGTCTTTATCTTGATTTTTATTTAATTCAATCAATATATTTTTTCTATCACCTTCAGAAATTGGATTTCATAATTTATCATAAATTTCTATATCACTTTCAAGTATTTTTTTTAATTCTTCTTGTGGATAAGATTTTTTGTCTTTGTCATAAATCAAAAAATAATTTAAGTTTTCTCATTTTAATCTTACAAATCCTCAGATAGGGAACCAGTTCAAGGTATATTCTGTTCACTCTCTGTCTTTCCATAATTTTTTTGCTTTTGGAGGAATCCCAAGCCCAAATTCATAAATTTTTACTCAAAAAATACGAGCAGTCTTAAAATGCCCATATTCATGAACTAGTACGATTACAGAAAACATTATTAGAGCAACGATTATTCAAAAGAACATCATAAAGAATGGATTTAAAGATAAAAAGTATATTATATATTATAAACAAACAATTTTTTATTCAAAAAGATTTTGAAAAGTCTTAAAAATAACATTGACAATATAATTTAATTATGTAATATACAATATATATATTT
The DNA here is from genome assembly GCA_024635475.1 of bacterium. Classification (GTDB taxonomy): domain Bacteria; phylum Patescibacteriota; class Gracilibacteria; order BD1-5; family UBA6164; genus Altimarinus. The sequence goes on from JAGXIW010000005.1 coordinate 135,832, forward strand.
AATATACCAATATGATTTTTGATTTTCTAAAGGGAAGTAAAAGTATAAATTTAGAGAGAGTTTGTGAGAAATCAAGAACTCCTACAGAAATTAAAAAAGTTTTTGATAGGACTTATAGAGAGGTGTATTTAATCACTCATCCTTTTTATAGTAGTCATTATCGTTTTTTACCTGAAAATGAGTTAGAACAATCTTTTGATTCTTTATCAAAAAGTGTAAAAAAAGCTTCAAAAAGAGATAAAATTCTTGCGATCTTGACACTTGAGAATGATTCAAAATGTATGTTAGATGAGAATACATATAAATATCTTTGTAAGATTCAAAAAGTTATGGAAAAAAACTTTAAATCAAGTTTATATACAAGAATACAAACTGGTTGATTTTATGAAGAAAAGTGGCATAAATTACCAATACAATTTGACTTACCATTAGAATCTGTACAAATTACAGCAAGATGAGTTTATTGAGAAAGATGTGTACTATCGACATTAGAATGATTTTCAGATGTACATAATATTCCTGAAAATAATTGTTTTTTAGATATTGATGAATCAGTAATAGCAAAAAGAAAAAAAGATTATAAATATGATACTGATTTAATTTTATGTCCTGAGTGAGAAACTTGATTAATTAGTTTAGATGAAATATTTAGAAGAAAAAAAGAATGGCAGGATAATTATCTATTAAATAAAGATAGTATTTAAATTTTCTCTACAAACTCACTTATATTCTTCACTTTCACAATTTCAATATTAAATATTCATTTTAATTCACTATCTGGTATATAGATTTTTTTAAATCCAAGTTTTTCAGCTTCTTTGATTCTTTTTTCTAAGTGAAGTACATTTTTTATACTTCAAGTAAGGGAAATCTCTCAGATAAATATACTATCTCTAGGGATTGCTTTATTTTGTTTACTAGAGATTATAGCTCCGGCAAGGCTTAGATCTATACTAGGTTCTTCTATTTTTAATCATCTGGCAATATTTAGGTATACATCTGATGAATCAAGTTTAACTTTTGTATATTTACTTATAATTGCTATAAGCATATCAAGCTTTGAATTATTTAATCATCTCACACTTCTTTTCGGGTAACCAAATTTCGTAAAATTTGTAAGAGCTTCACATTCAATCAAAATGGGTCTTGATCACTCCATTGTTATGCTTAAACTTGATCCAATTATAGGAGTTTTTTCTTTGTTATCTATAAGTTCAAGTCAAGGGTTTTTTAAATCTTTTAATCATTCTTCTCACATTTTAAATATTGCAATTTCGCTACTACTTCAAAACCTGTTTTTTATACATCTAAGTATTCTTATATCTTCAAATCTTTCTCATTCAAAAAATAATACTGTATCAACTAAGTGTTCAAGTATCTTTGGTCAGGCCAAGTTTCAATCTTTTGTAACATGCCCAATTATAACCGTTGCGATGTTATTTTTCTTTGCAAAGCTTTGAAGTTTTTCTGAGATATATTTTACTTGATTTATGCTACCGGAACTTCAAGTAACTTCATCACTATTTAGTACACTTATCGAATCAATTATGAGTAATTCAGGTAGGTTTCACTTGATTGTTTCTAGTATATTTTCTAAATTATTTTCACAAAGAATTGATAGATTTTCTCACTTAATACCAAGCCTATTTGCTCTTGAAGTTAATTGTCAAATAGTTTCTTCTCCAGATACATAAATAATCTGTTTATCGACAAATGATGCTAATTGTAAACTAAGAGTTGATTTTCAAACTCATGGTTCACCCGACAAAAGTATCAGAGATCAAGGGACTATTCATCACCCCAAGACATTATTTAACTCTTCTGATTTTGTGATAATCCTTTTTTCATTATCTTTTAAATTACCTATTTTATCCAATTTCATTTTTTCTGCTTTATTTTTTCATTTTGTTTTTGCTTCCTTAAATTCTACTACAGTATTCCATTCTTTACAAAAATTACATTGTCATTGCCGTTTTATAAATTCATTACCACAGTTGTTGCAAATGTACATAATCTAATAATTAGTATATAAGTTGTACATAGTATATTGAAAAAATTATAAAATCAAAGTTTTAAATAATATTTGAGTTTTTATTATTGCTATGCCATTTTAATATAATAAATGATGGTAAAAATAATTTGACATAATACAAATTATACATATAAATATACAGCTTTTAATACATAATTTATATCAAATACATGAATTCTATAAATAATAATCAAAATTGCCTAGAAATAGATGAAGAAATAGAAAAAATGGATTTAACTGAAATAAAATGAATTGTTTGATGAATAACTACTTATAAAGATGCATTTATAGAAAAAAATAAATTACATAACAGTAAAAGAACTTATGTGAAATTATTAGATAGGCTAACTAAGATAAAAACAAAAATAAATAATCAAGATCCTGTAAAATATCTCATTTATTTATACTATATAAAGAAATATTCAGTAGAAGATATAGCTAATCATTTATCAAAAAATTTCAAAATTAACTGGCCCAAAAGATCATTATGAGCTGAAATGAGAGATTTTTTTAGGTGGAAAAAAAGAAATATTAAAGAGCATTCAGGTACAAAAGTAAGAAGAGAAAAAATTTCAAAATCTCAAGATTATAAAAAAGAAGAAACAAATAGAAAGGTTTATTTGATATTGGATTTATTGGGTAATGATAATAATAAAGAATTAAATGAAACAGAAAAAGAAGAATTTAACCAATTAACAAATCAAAAAGATAAAACAGAATATTTATTAACAAAATTTTGATTTATTGGTAATTGAAGTTTCAATGAATGTATATTAGAAATTGTTGATTGTTTCTGATCACTTGCTACTTCAAAAGCTGTTGAAATTATATTGGATTATATATCAGAAAATTTTTGATTGCTTCCAGTTAAATTTTGAAAACCTAGAATTACAGATATAAAAAAAAGTTCTAAAAAAGATTAAAATTTATAAAATCAAAAATGATAAGTTATAATAAAGCAGTAGAAAAAATAGATAAGATGTTGAGAGCTACTATTGATTGAAAAGTTCATATTCAGTCTTCTATAAGAGAAATTGATGATAAAAAAAATGTATTAGATACTATCGATGAAATAAAATTGAGAGTTTTATGAGTTGTAGAAATAAATTCCACAGAAAAAGAATTAAAATTTTTGATATGAGAGTATTTTAAAAACCAAAAAAATAAAAGAGAATTGAGAAAAGTCTGAATAAAAATTATTAGACTGATATATAGAATTAAATCTTGTTATAATAAATCAACTTGAGAATTGAAAAGAGTTAATTTATCAGATGATGTAAAATGTTTGGTTAAAACATACTATACCACTGAAGAGAATTGAAATTTAATTGAATCTCTTCTTTTAGAAAGATTGCTTATAGATTCTAGTAATGATGAACAAACTGAAATAATAATAACACCTGATTTACTTGACCATAAAAAAATAGATTTTATTTTAAGAATACTTTGAGAAGAAAAAGATTTAAAAATATGAACTCAAGTAACATTTACAAACGGATGACATAAACTAAGAAAACTTATAGAAATTGAAAATCTTGCCTGTGAAATAGATAGGCCTGATATAGATAATCCTTATGAACAGGAGCATTATAAAAAAATAAAATTTGATAAATTAAGATCGTTGTTTCGTCCTGATATAACTGCATTTATATCAATTAATACAAAGTTTTGAAATAATTTGGGATGACATGATAAGCAGAGATTGAAGAATAAATTTAATAATAATTTAAAAAAAGATAATGTATGATATTTACAAGATTCTTTAAAAGATTATGAAAAAGAATTACTTAGAGATGTTTCTCTTTGATATATAATTGCAGCAAAAGAAATAGAAAATTTTATCAAAAATTGAAGTTTTAAAAAAGAATTAGATATTCCAAAATCACAATATAAAATTAAATTTGGTAATTATTATAAAAATAATTCTAGTATAAATGTGAGAATACAATACGAGTGATTTATTCTAGGTGATATTACTTTTTTTATAACAAAAAAAGCTTTAGAAAAAAATAAAAATACTATTATTTTGATGAAAAAAAAAGTATTAAAAGAAAAGAAATAAAATTATTATGAAAAAAATTACACTAAATAAGCAATAAATAATAATATGCGAAAAAATAAATATTTTTTATGATTTTAAATAAGTTAAAATTTTTTTAGATGTCAGTAATTGTATAGATACATTATATATTGAAAAAGATAAAAATAGAGTTAAGTGACCAAAAATAAAGATTTTTGAAATTTTAAACTTGCAAAATTTAACTTTTAAATATAATAATCAAGCTAAAAAGATTAGCATATGCCTCGGTGGTGGAATTGGTAGACACGCGGGACTCAAAATCCCGTTCTAGCAATAGAGTGCGAGTTCGATTCTCGCCCGGGGCACCAAATAATAAATAATTTTAGTATATGAATATTCAAGATTTACTAAAACAATCTCGTGAAATTTGGGGAAATGAAAAATTGTATTTATCAGGGATAATTGTTAGAATGTGAAAAGTATTTTGAGATTTATGTAGATGGGAAAGAGATGCTATCAAGGATAGAGAAGTACATACAGATGATGATTTAAAAAAAGAACTGGGTAATATTATATTTTCAACAATTAGATGGTGTGATGATTTAGGATATAATCCTGAAGAGTGTATAGATATATCAATACAAGCTCAGAAAAGATTTAAAAAATAAAAGCTCAAATTAATTTGAGCTTTTATTTTTGCTATAAACCATAAATCTATATCTTAAATTATTTTCCTCATGAATAGTTCATTTAGATTCTACTTCAAAATCATCTAAATTTAAATCTACAAAAGTATCACAATCAAAATCTCAATCAATTTCAGTTAGATATATCTTATCAAGATTTGTATGTTTTAGAGCTTCATTATATAACCTAGCTCATCAAATTATAAATATATTTTCTACATTATCTTTTTTTTCTAATTCTTCAAGTGCATGATCTAGTGAACTATAATACAATACAAAATCATCGATTTTTGAGTTTGAACTTTCTTGTTTTAAAGTTGAACTTATTATGCAATTGATTCTATCAGGAAGAGGTTTATATTTAGTAGGGATTGACTCCCAAGTTTTTCTTCACATAATTACAGCATTAACTTTGCCCAGATCTTCAGTTTTTGTTGTTATTTCTTTAAAATATTTCATATCAGCATTTATTTTCCATGCTAAATCATTATTTTTTCAAATTCAGTTTTTGTTATCAACAGCAAGAATTATAGAGAATTTTTTCATAATTTTAAAGTTAGGAAATAAAATGTAGAGCTTTAATCTATCTAAACTGCTATAGAAGCTTTTATAGCAGGGTGACTTTCATATCATACTAATTCAAAGTCTTCGTATTTAAAAGAAAATATATCTTTTATATTAGGATTAATTTTTAATTCAGGAAGTTTCAAAGGTTCTCTTGATAATTGTTCTTTTACTTGTTCAAAATGATTATTGTAAATATGAGTATCTCATAAAGTATGTACAAAATCACCATATCATAAATCACACACAGATGCTATCATCATAGTTAAAATAGAATAAGATGCTATGTTAAATGGAACTCATAAAAAAGTATCAGCTGATCTTTGGTATAATTGACAACTAAGTTTTCCATTTGCTACATAAAATTGAAAAAGTGTATGACAAGGGGGAAGTCATGATTTTGCCATTTCTTCTATTTCTGTTGGATTCCAAGCAGAAACTATCATTCTCCTACTGTCTGGAGTATTTTTGATTTGATTAATTACATTTGATATTTGATCAACTCAACCAAAATTTCTCCATTGTTTACCATAAACTGGTCATAGTTCTCACCATTTTTTTGCAAATTCATCATCTGTTTTTATCTTTTCAATATATTCATTCATCTTTTCTTGCCAGATTTCACTATATTTTGGATATTGAGTTTCTAAATTATTAGCTTTTAGATATGCTTGATATGGCCATTCATTCCATATTTTTACTCAGTTTTTTACAAGGTATTGTATGTTGGTATCTCAAGCCAAAAACCATATAAGCTCATAAATTATTCATTTTAGAAACATTTTTTTTGTCGTAAGTAGTGGAAATCACTTACCTAAATCAAATCTCATCTGGTAACCAAATACATTTTTTGTACCAACTCAGGTTCTATCTGGTTTATCTATTCACTTTATCTGAATATGTTCAAGTAAATCTAAATATTGTCTCATAAAAATAAATTAAATCAATAAAAATATAAAATCATAATAGTTATTTTTTAGAAAAAGTAAAAATAACTTGAAATTTTTAGTATAAAAATATACTTGGTTTAAGCTTTATTATTTATTTAAATATATTTTATGGAAAATATAGCACAAGATTTTATAAATCTACTTACTATTCCTTGATTATTAGCTTTGATCAATATCATGATTATAGATATAGTTATGAGTTGAGATAATGCTATAGTAATAGGTATGGCAACAAGAAATCTGACTTGAAAACTTAGGAAAAAAGCTATATTTGTAGGTATAGCTTTGGCTACAGTTATGAGAATATGATTTGCTTTTTTTGCTACATATCTCTTGTGAGTAACTTGACTTAGATTTGCTTGATGAATATTACTATTATATGTTGTTTGGAAATTTTATAAAGAACTTAGAAATTGAGGACATCATGAAGATGGGATTAATACAGTAAAAGAAGTTTGATTTATGGCTGCAATTTATACAATTATTATTGCCGATGTTTCTATGAGTTTAGATAATGTATTAGCTGTAGCTTGAGCTTCTCATGGTAATATAGTTACTCTCTGAATTTGACTTGTGTTTTCTATTATTTTAATGGCTTTTGCATCAAATTATATAGCAAAAAAATTAAATGACTATCCAATTATTCAATGGATTTGATTACTTGTAATATTTTTTGTTGCAATAGAGATGCTTATAAAATGAACTCCAGATATAGAAAAGACAATTCATATCAATAATTTATTCCCATTTTTTATTTTTATAACTTCTTTAGTTTTTGTATTTTTACATCAAAAATATGTGAAAGCAATTGAAGAAGTAAATCTTAGAAAATTTATAGAAAATAATTATTTAAAAATAATAGTTAGTTTCTTATTAGTTATATTTCTTTTTGTTAATCTATGAGAAACAATCAGTTCTTATATAAATCATCACGAAGTGATTTCATATTCTATAAACTTGATTTTGTTATTTATATTTTTAGAAATTATTAGTATATTAAAAGTTATAAAAAAATAATTTGACAAATATAATATATATTCGTAATATGTTTACGAATATATATTATTTATTTTTTAACTTTCATTATTATGTGAAATGTGGATAGATTAAGTACATCAGATGATTACTTTGTAGTTACTGCTGTGTGAACAGAATTGCCGGAAGAATGACAAAAAAAAGTATTTGGTATTAAATGAAACCCTAATATTTTATTAGATTTAGCTAAAGATAAACTTGATAAAGAACCTATGTCAAAAAAATGTTGATATGTTGTTTCTGAAATTAAAAAAAGTACTTGAGAAATTATTTATTTAAAACCTAATTGAAATAAATAATAATAAATTAATACAAAAAAAAGAATTATATTTTCATATAATTCTTTTTTTTGTATTAATTTTATCTGCTAATCCGCATATATATATCATTTTATAGAACTATCAGTTTTATATACCTTTCTTACTGTTACTTCGTTTAGTGCACGGTAGTTCATATCTTTTACTATTATATGATCAGCTCAAACTGAGGTTACTATACCTACATGTCAGTAAGCAGGGTTGTATCATTTTCAATTAAATACAACTATTGATCAATTCGTTGGATTATATCAAGTATCGACTCAATTTGACTTAGCATTTCTAAACCAATCTTTTGCATTTCATCACCATGTTACATTTTTGTATTGAGCAACAAACCGAGTACAATTTCACCGATAAAATGTTCTTTTAGCTGTTCTTTTAACTAGACTATAATCTCAAGTATCTGTACTTGCAATGTCTTCAGCTTTATAATTTTTTAAGTTATATCAAGTTTTTGAGTAAGTAGTTTTTTTTGTATTTTTTGCAAGAAGTTTATTTGATTCCTTTATAATAGGAACTTCAACTTTTTTAATTCATCATGGGATAATTATTTCATCTCATATTTTTATAGGATCTTCACTAGTCAAAAGATTTTGTTTCAATATTTTTCAATCATTTACATCATATTTTGCAGCTATAGATGATATAGTATCTCATTTTTTAACTGTATGTATAAGTCAAGAAACAGGTGGTATTTTAATTTTATCTCAAGGATGAATTATTGTTTTTTCTGTATAGCTATTAGCCCAATATATAGAATTTCTTGAGATTCCAAAATTGGAAGCAATAGATGCAACAGAATCACCATATTTTACTTCATAACTCACAATTTCATTTGTTCATTTTAGATCTCTACTTCAATCTGATATAGTACTAACAGATAAGAAATTTCAATCATCAGATTCAAACATGGCATTATTATTTCATCAATCTATTCATTGATAAGATTCTAGAATAGAAGATTGATCTATATCTCATCTATAGAAATCTATCACACTATTATCATAAACCAGGCTTGCTAAAGCTGGATAAAAAGGAAATATAACAACAATTATAAATAAAACTATTTTATATGAAAGACTATATTTATTTTTTGAAATATGTGATTTTAAGAGATTATCTTTTAATATTCTACTATGCCTTTCTATTTTTGCTTTTAAATTAATCTTTGATACCAAGGGTAAATTTTAGTAAATAAAAATTATAAAAAATATTCTTATAGAATAAATTATTTTAAACTATATAACATCTATTACAATTACTTATGTCACATTTATATTTTATCACTTTGTAAATATAATTCAAATTTTATGCTATTGACAATACTTCTAATTTTGTTAAAATTGGTCTAAATCATGATGTTCTAGCATATCTTTTTTTAGATTTCATCTTAAAAACTCTTATTTTTTCTCATTTAAATTCTTCAAGAATTTTAAATTCAACTTTAGATCAAGCTATAGTAGGAGTTCCTACTTTTATATCTTTACCTTCTTCATCAGATATAAGCATAGCTTCTACAATCATATTTTTTCCAACTTCTTCATCTTTTTGTCTTTTAACTTCAATTATATCTCAAACTTTTACGATAAATTGGTTTCAACCAAGTTCTATTACAGCTAACATATTTTTTATAATTAATAATTAATATTCAACAACTATTATATTTTATAATCATTAAATTTCAAGTAAATTACAAATTTCCCCTAATTAAAATTTATAATTATTCTAGAAATTTAAAAAAAGTTCACAAAAACTTTATGTTTTAGTTTTTCTTCTTATGTCTTATTTTTGGCTGGGATGGTAGGATTCGAACCTACGGAATGGTGGAGTCAAAGTCCACTGCCTTACCACTTGGCGACATCCCAATAATGTACTTTTTTAAAAAAAGCTTTTATAGTATATAAAAAATTTTCAAAAGTCAAAAAAAATTAAAAAGTTTTACTTTCTTCACTATCATCATAAGGGTCAAGATGAATCAAAATTTTTGCTTGAGATAAAAATGATTTTATTTCGTATTCTACTTTATCTCATATATGATGTGCATCAAACAATGATATTTCTTTATCAAAAACCAAGTGAAAATCTATAAAAACATCATCTCAAGATTTTCTTGAATTTAAAAAATGGTAAGAAGATACTCTTTTATCTGTATTTAATATTGTAGTTATAATTTTGTCAAGAATTTCTTGATCAAGTTTTCTATCCATAAGCATATGATATCATTCTGTAATAATTTCTTTACTTGAAGTTAATATATATATTCAAATAATTATAGCAACAATACTATCTATTATCACATATCATGTAAATTTTATCAGTATCAATGAAAAAATTATTCATAGATTTGTATAAAGATCAGTCTTGTAATGTAACATATCAGCTCTGATTGTCAGATTATTTGTTATTTTAGCGACTTTTCATAGATAATAGACAAGACTTCAAGTTAATATTATAGAAATAATCATTACATAAATAGATATATTTAGATTTACTATAACTCAATTTTCAATTATCTTATTTATCGCAAAATAAATTAGCAATATTCAGGAAACTCAAACAATACTTCATTCAAGAACAGCTCAAATTCATTGTATTTTTCATTTTCAATAGTTGTAAAGTGATGTATCTTGATCTCCTGAAGTTTTTATAACATATAAATTGAAAAGTGATATTAAGAAATCTAGTATAGAATCCAAAGCAGATGATAAAAGAGCTAGACTTCAAGTCATAAGTCCAACTACTGATTTTATGACAACAAGTATTATAGCAGTTATATTTGCCATAATTATTGGTCTTGCCATTCATTTTTTATCTATTTGCATTTGTTTCCCTAAAAAAATAAGTTTTCATAATAAGTTTTCATAATGATAAGGATTTTTTATTTAAGTCAAATTTTTAGATTCTATTAATCAAAATTTGAATAATTGTAAAAATTGAATATAATGTCTTAAAATTTAACAAATTCAGGATAAGTTCTAAAGATAGACTTAGATTTAAACTTCTTTGAAATTGAGAAGTCTTTTTTTATGATATTTGAGGTCATGATTATATTTACTAAATAATTAAAATGCCTAAAAAAACTAAAAGGCCAAAACCATATGTGATGCATGATCCTTACTTTTTAAAAGCAAAAAAAGAAGGTTATAGGGCTAGGAGTGTGTATAAACTTATAGAGATGCAAGAAAGATTTTGACTGATAAAAGAGTGAATGAATATCTGTGATTTATGAGCTGCTCCTGGTAGCTTTATACAGTATATAAAAAGAATTATTAAAGATACTGGGCAAATAGTTGGAATAGATATAAAACCAATAAATAAATACACTCAAAAAAATATAAATACAATAGTTCACTCAGTTTTTGAATTTGATACTTTAAAACCCAAGGTTGAACAGTTTATCTGAGAAGGGAAGCAATTTGATTTAGTAACTTCAGATATTGCACCAAACACAACATGACACAAATGAGTTGATCAATATGCCTCTGTTGAGTTAAACATTGAGATACTTAAATTTGGTGATGTGTTTTTAAAAAAATGATGAAACCTAATTTTAAAGGTATTTAAATGAGAAGATTTTATTGATTTGATTCAAGAAATAAAACCTAGATTTAAAAATATGAAAGAGTTCAAACCTCATGCAACGAGAGATAGAAGCTTTGAAATTTATGTGATTTGTGAGTGAAAAATAAATTAGAATAATAATAAAAATTATATGGCAAAATACTACGATACAATCCTATGAGAATATGTAAAAAATCCTTGATCAAGAGGATTGTCTTTGGATAATTTAGCTGTAAAATATCTTGATTACAAAACTATTAGTTATGACGAAGTTACAAATAAAAAGAAATTAAATTTTGAAGATGTAGATTTAGTAAGTGCTTCTATTTATAGTGGGGAAGATGTGTATATAACTTGGGAATTGTATAAGAAACAATTGGATTTAGCACCCCTTATCAAGGGGGAAGGCGAACAAAGTGAGCAGGGGAATTTCTCAATCCTCCACGACATCGAAATCCCACTTATTGAAGTCCTAAGGGATATGGAAATAACTTGAGTGAAGGTTGATAGAGATAAATTAAAATGAGTTTGAATGCTTCTTGAAAATGAAATTGCATCACTTCAAAAAGAAATTTATAATCTAGCTTGAGAAGAATTCAACATAAAATCACCAAAACAAGTTGCAGATATACTTTTTATAAAATTATGACTCGATTCATGAAAAAAGAATAAAACAGGTTTTTCAGTTGATAATGAAGTTTTGGAATTTCTTGCAAAAAATAATGAGATAGCAAGAAAGATGATAGAATATAGAACTTATACAAAATTACTTTCAACTTATGTAGATTGATTGCTTTGAGAACTTGATGATGATGATATAATTCATACAAATTATAATCAAACAGTAACAAGTACAGGTAGACTTAGTAGCACAAATCCAAACTTACAAAATATCCCAACTTGAAATTGAATAGCATGAGAAATAAGAAATGCTTTTATCCCATTAAATGCAGATGAAGTAATTATGGCATTTGATTATTCACAAGTTGAAGTTAGGTTATTGGCTATTATGTCAGGTGATGAAAACCTATTAAATGCTTTTAAAAATAATATAGATATTCACTACAATACTGCTAAATTTATGTTTGGTAAGGATAACATATCAAAAGAAGAAAGAAAAATAGCAAAATCAGTCAATTTTTGAGTAATTTATGGTATAAGTGCTTTTTGACTTAGTAAGATGATTGATGGTTGAGTTGGAGAATGTAAAAAATATATAGACAAATTTTATGAAAATTATCCAAGTGTTAAAGAATTTTTTGATAAAGTTGTAGAAAATTGTAAAGAAACTTGATATGTAGAAACACTTTTTTGAAGAAAGAGAATTATTAATGGGATCAATGATAGTAATAGAATTATAGCAGATGCTTGAAAAAGAGAAGCTATCAATATGCCAGTTCAGTGAACAGCAGCTGATATAATTAAGCTTGCAATGATTGAAATACATAATTTTTTCAAAGAAAATAATCTAAAATCAAAGATGATTATGCAAGTACATGATGAACTTGTATTTAGTGTAAAAAAAGATGAAAAAGATATAGTAGAAAAAAATGTAAAATCTATAATGGAAAAAGTGTTAGATAATCACAAGTTGGAAATTATAAATTATAAGTTAGAGGAAAATCATATTATTCCACTAGTTGTAGATGTGGGAATATGAAATAATCGGGGAGAAGCAAAGTAGGGTATAGTAATAGAAATATTTGCATTTTATTCAATAAATGATATACTAATTATAGTTTACTGTAAATGATTTACTGTAAACTGTTTACAGTAATAATTATTATATATGAAATATCATTTTAAATCATTGAAACAAATTCTTGATTTGTTTGAGACAAATGAGATTATTGGAGCTACTGAAATCTCTATAAAATTATCAAAAAGTAGAACTATAATACACAAGTATCTTAAAGAATTAGTTAAACAAAAGAAATTAAAAAAAGTAGGTAATTGACCTCATACAAAGTATAAAATAGTTAATTCTGGATTAATTACTAATAATTTAATAGAATTAGATAATGTTATAAATTCAGATTTTTTACCTCTTTATAAAACTACAAAAACTTTAGAAGATATTTTCTATAAATTTACTCCAGAATGAAGAATTTTAAGGTGATTTAATTGATTAAAAGAGTGGTGTAGTGAAAGAAATTTAGATGTAGAAGAAAAAATAACAAATTATATTTCTATTTACAATCATATACAAAGTTTACAGGATCATTGTTGATTATTAGTAGCAAAAGATATATTTTGAAAACATTTTGAGAAAGTATTTTTAGATAGTGTTTTTTATTCTGATCAATATAAACGGATGGAATTTTGAAGGGGAAAACTTGCTGAGATGACTTTTTATGCTAAAACATCACAAAATAAAGAACTTATAAATCAAAGCATAAATGAGATTATATTGAAGCTTGAGTGTTTTATAAAAAAAGAAAAGTTCGATGCAATAGCTATTACTCCCTGGAGTATAGATAGGAAAAATCAACTTCTTCAATTTCTAAAAATAAAACTAAAAAGTTTAGATATTCCTTTTGTAAATGTTATCAAATATTATGCAAACAATATTGCAATTCCACAAAAGTCTCTTAAAACAAGGGAACAAAGGATACAAAATGCTCGTAATACGATTTTTGTTGATGATGAAAACATATCTAAGTACAAAAAGATATTGTTGATTGATGATTTTGTATGATCTGGAGCTACACTCAATGAAACGGCTTCAAAATTAAAACAAGAATGAGTTAAAGTAATTTATTGATTTGCTTTTGTTTGAAATCTAAATCTAGAGTATGAAGTGATAAATGAAGTGTAAAAATTTTAAATAATATATCATTTATTCCACTAGTTGTTGATGTATGAGTTGGTAATAATCGGGGAGAGGCAAAGTAAACGAATAGTGAAAAGTTGATAGTGATTAAAAATACAAAAATATCCTCTTTCGAAAAGAGGATATTTTTGTATTTTTTTAGTTTAATATAATACCAATTTTTTCTTTTACGATTTTTGATAATAAAAGTAGTTTCTTAGTTTCTTCAAGCATATTTAATTGGTAATCTATATGTTTTAAAGAATTTGAATGATTATCAAGATTTGGTATTTCTAAAACTTTTAATTTTTCAGATTTTTTAAACTCTAACTCTGATATTTCTATTTGATTCTCAATATGTTTTAATAATATTTCTAAGACAAGTTGTGAAGAATTTTGAATTAATTCATTTATAACTCATTCTTCAAAATTAGTTTTTCTAATTTCTTCAAGTTTTTCTTTTCAAACAGTTAAAGTAAATTTTTCAGCTCATATACAATTATTTAATTGAATCATTTCTCAATTTAGATAAATTGTATGATTTCAAATTCATGTTACTTCTCATTCAATATTTTTATCAATACCAGCAAATTTTAAAATTGCATGGTCGCCAATTTTAAAGGTGGTTCATTTAATTGTTGTTATTTTACCTTCAACATAAAGAGAAAGAGGTTGATTACCAACTGAACTCATAATAAAAAAATTAAAAAATAAATACATTGACAAACATATTACAATCATTATTAAATATAATGCAAATATTTTTTATGAAAAAGCTTGTTTTTTCACAACTTTCTTACAGATAAAAAGAATTTAACATTTACAAATTTAATAAAAAGAATAAAGTAAGAGTAATAACAAAATATAAAATAGAAATATGAATATCAGTATTTCTATTTTATATTTTTACTTATATATTTTATAATTTACTATGCTAAAAGTTCCTCCACATTCGCAAGAAGCAGAAAAATCAGTACTTTGAAGTCTGCTTATTGATAAAGATTGATTTATAGTTATCTGAGATTTATTGAAATCAGAAGACTTTTACGATGATGCAAATGCTATTATTTATAATTCTATGTTTGATTTATATAAAAATCATCGCCCAATAGATATTATAACAGTAAAAGAAAAATTAGATGATAAAAAATTATTAGACAAGGTTTGATGAATAGTTTATTTGACAGAATTAATAGATATAGTTCCAACTACTGCAAATATATATGAATATGCTCAAATAGTTAAAAATAAAGCAGTTTTAAGAAGATTAATTAAGTGATGAAATGATATAATTTCTTATTGATATGATGAAGCTTCTTCTATCAATGAATTACTTGAGAAATCTGAAAAATCTCTTTTTGATATTACCCAAGTATTTATAAAAAATAAATTAGTGCATATAAATGAGATTTTGACACAAAGATATGAAGAATTCGCTGAAGTTCATGAAAACCCAAATATGATAAAAAATCATAGATTACAATTATGATATAAATCACTTGACTTCAAACTAGGATGATTAAAATGATGAGATATGGCAATAATTGCAGCAAGACCAAGTATGTGAAAAACAGCTCTCTGTTTGAATATAGCACAAAATATGTGATTAAGATGAAAAAGTATTGCTATATTTAGTCTGGAAATGAGTAAAGAACAATTAACAGATAGGATGATATCTTCAGCTATGTGAATTGATAGTTGGAAATTGGCAAAATGAGAACTTGAAGATGAGGAATTCTCTCGTATTTGAGAGGCTATGGAAAAACTTAGTGAAGCAAATATATATATAGATGATTCTGCTTGATGAAGTTTGATGGATTTGAAAAGTAAAGCAAGAAGATTAAAAATGGAAAATTGACTTGATATGATTATTATAGATTATTTACAACTTATGAGTACTTGAAATACTTTTAATAGGGTTCAAGAAATAAGTGAAATAAGTCGTGGAATAAAAACTCTTGCAAGAGATTTAAATATACCTATAATAGCTCTTAGCCAATTATCTAGAGCTGTAGAATCTCGTCCTGATAAGAGACCAGTACTTTCTGATTTGAGAGAATCATGAAGTATAGAACAAGATGCTGATATAGTAATGATGATGTATAGGGAAGAATATTATGATGAATTTACAGAAAGAAAATGAATTACAGAAATTTTTATAAGAAAAAATAGAAATGGCCCAACATGAACAGCTGAACTTATGTTTGAAAAAAGACATCAAAAATTTCTTGAGATTGAAAAGAATGTATCAGAATAAAGAATGTAAAATGCAGAATATAGATAAAAATTTATTATTCTGAAATAAATTCAAGATGATTATGTTTTAAACTTTTATACACTTAATAATTATTTTTATGCAAGACAATATTAATACTTTAGCCAGACATTATTTACCTGATGATCATAGGTATTTTACTTTTTTGAAAAAAGTATTTCGTCATGAATTCCGTAAAAATTGATTTAGAAGAATTTCTTTGTCTTACCTTGAAAGTACTCAATTACATAATAATGTTTTTGGTGAAGAATTTGTAAAAAGTAATATTTTTAATGTAGAAAATGATAAATGATTAAGACTTAATTCAAATTTATGAGTAATTAGTGCTTATTTACATTGAGAATTAAAAGAAGAAATCCAACCTGTTTATTTGTACCATATTGATAAATATTTTAATAAAAATATTTCAAATTTTAATTCTTATAATGAGAGTTATTTTATCGGATGAGATATAGTTTGAGAAACAGATCCTATTTTGGATTCTTTGCTTATTTATATGACATATTCGACTTTAAACAAGATAGGGTTAGAAAATACTTTTAATATAACTATAAATACAGTATTAAATAAAAAAGAAAGTGATATTTATATCCAAGATTTAAAAGATTTTTATGAGAATAAAAGACATCTTTTGTCTGAAAAATGACTAAAATATTTAGATAAAACTCCTTTAAAATTGTTAAAATTGGATAGTGAAAATGAAAAGATTTTAGCTTTGGAGTCACCAAAAATAATGAATTATCAGAAAAAAGATTCAAAAGAATATTTTAAAAAATTGATTTCTTATCTCGATATGTTAAAAATTCCTTATGAAATAGATAATTTACTTGTACCAGATTTTGAATACTCTTCAAATTCAATATGGTTTTTTAAAAAAAATAATGATACAAAAACTATATCAAAATGATGAAGGTATAATTATCTATCAAAGATTATGTGAAATGCTAAAGAAATTTGAGCTGTTTGATTTTGTATAAATGTGGATTGTCTTATAGAAATGCTTAGAGAAAATAATATAAAAATCAAAAATAAAGATGAACTAGATCTTTATTTTATACAACTTGGAGATGATGCTAAAAAAATAGTTTTTAATTTGAGTTTGGAGGCAAGAGAAAAGGGAATAAAAACAATGGTATCTCTTTGAACTCCGTCTATGAAAGAACAGATTTTAAAAGCACAAAGAATTAAAGCCAAATTTATTGTGATAGTTGGTATAATGGAAGCAAAAAATGGTGTATTTCAAGTCAGAGATATGACAAAATGAACTCAAGAAGAGGTAAAAAAAGATGACATACTTGATTATATAATTTGAAAAATTGGAAACGAAAACCTCGATTTTTATTGTCCAGTAAAGGATTTGGTAATAGAATAAAAAAAATGACTAGATTTCTCTAGTCATTTTTTTTATTCTTTACTTTTTTCTATTTTTCAGAAAAAGTACCTTTTTTCTGTATTATCTCATGATTTTTCAGAAGTGTAAATTCAGTTAGAATCAAAAAATAATTTTTTATTAGGGATATACGAATTGTTAATAAAATGATTTTTATAAAAATTTATTTTATTTCAAGGTAACAATGTATTTTGTAATTCAGATAATAAATCCCATATATGTTCACCATTATATATTTTTTCATTATCTAAAGGTATTTGTAAATTTATTTCTCAAGAATTAGTATCAATGCTAAATATAGAAGAAAGTTTATTATTTTTATATAACCTTATTAAATGATGTAATACTCAAAACATAGGTTTTCAATTTTGATATAATCAATCAGTTTTTATTTCTATTACATCTAATGGATTTATTTTTACATTGAGTTTTGTATTAAGTAGAAGTTTTGGAAATGAACTTATATTTAAATCATATACTTCACTGTATAATATTTTGAAAAAATTAAGATTTATAGAATCTTTTTTTGCTATAAGTGTTCAGTTTTCTTCATTATAGACAAAGAAATTACTTAAACCAATATCAGTATTTTTTAATACATTTTTTACTTTATTAGATAATTTATCTTTTTCTAGATTATTAGTTAGTGTTTTAAATGATTTACTAAGAACAGATTTTTTCATTGTAGTTCAAGATATAGTTCATTCTTGTATTATTTCTCAGCTCTTATCAACAATTTTATAAATTCAAGTTATTTCTCTTTTTTCTACATTTATTAATTCAGCTTCAACTCTAAACGGTCATTGCCATTTTTCAACATTGAATAATTGTTTTACTGAAAGAGATCTAAAAGTTAGAAATTCAAATTTTTCTCATTTTTGTTCTCTTGTTTCTCATCAGTTCAACATATATGAGATTCAACTTGATAATACTTGAGCAGCTCATTCTGTAAGAAAATATTTATCAACATTTCAATTATCATCTATCATTTTTGGGTTTATTTCTCATTTTATTTTATCTCAAATATTAGGAGTATTTTTACCGTGACATTCTAATTCACAACTTTTAGCTAATATTATAGGATCTGATTGAAGTAAAAATAAATTTGGGTCAATTTCGACATTATTTTTTGGTCAAATAACTTTATCTTTCTTGTATTCATCTAAATTACTAGAGTTAAATGGAATTTGTAAGTTTTCACTTATAGAAAGTACTTTTATATTCTTTTGATATAATCAGTCTTCTTTTATCGTTATGCTATGTCAAGGGATAATCATTATACCATCGAGATTCATAATTTTATCTCATAAATATAAATTTTTTCAAGTAATTACCTTATATAACTTTACCAAATTAACTCAAGGAACAATAGGTAAATTTGAAAAATGTCATTTTAGTATTTCACTATCTTTTCTAACTACAATATCTCATTCTATATTTACAGAAAAAGAATCATTTAAAATAGAATCATTACCAATTTTTTTTATTCTGTTGCATAGTTCTTCTGATTTAATTCATGTATTTTTAGTTAAGTGTAATACTTTTTCAGGAATGCCAGGAATTCAGTCTATAATTTCAGGAGTAACTGGTTGAACTCAATCAGGTAATTTTGGTAAATTTGAACTGGACATATATAAATTTTTTAAATTTTAAATACAGATATATATAACTAGATTTAATAAAAAGTCAATAAAAAATAATGTCAAAAAAATAGACTAGATTTTTCTAGTCTATTTTTAAGTAATTAATTTATTATTTTAAACAGTGCTTTGAATCAAGTAGGAATTTTGCTATTTAGGAATCTGTATTTTTCTTCATCATTTGCAAATGTTTGTTTTTTTAGCTCATCTTTGATACCAACTAGGTAAGGAAAATTGTTATTATCTATCAGATTGTTATCAACTAGATAATTAATTACATCATAACATTTTACCAATTTAGCATTTCTTCATATTATATTATTATCTTTATCATAACTTTCAAAATTGACTCAAGCAAGTTTCACATAATTATTTAGATCTTCAGGAGTTTTATTTGATCTATTGTATAAATCTATAGCAGTTTTTAGACAAATACTATCTGAATCAATTATTTGTAATCTTTCAGATGTAAAAGTCTTAAGTAGATTCTCAAATCTATTAGTAAGTGTATGATTTTCTTGATCTTTATCAATTGTTGGAGTATTTAGATCTACAAGTATATATTTCATACCTATATTTTTAAAATTATCTACAGTTTTATCTATATCTTTATTATAAATATAATCATCAAAAGTAAAAATCAATGAATCGTCATAAAGTCTATAATGGTTTTCAGTTACAAAATATTTTATAAAAGTTCACATTCTATAGATTATAGCATCACTTTTCTTTTCATCACTTGGAGAAATTAATTCATCATATAATTTTGATTTTGTCTTAGATAAAGTTTGTACCATTAATTGATGAGTTTGAGCTGGTAAGTTATTTTTTAATTCACCATTTGATATAAAGAAATTTAAAAAATCATGTAATCCATTTATACTATTTATTTGAGTTAAAGCATTTTTAAAATCCTCAGGAAAATTATTTTTAGAGAAAAAATCTCAGATTTCTTTTTTATAATCTATAATTAATTGTTTTTTCTCATCTTCTTTTATATTTAATTCAAAAAGTATATTTAGATAATCACTATGGTATGCAAAAATGGCTTCATTTTCTTTAATTAATCAAGCTTTGTAATGCATATAATTATCCTCGTTGAAGTTTGAAAATATATGAGGAACTGATGATCTAACAAAATATATAGAAATTATTATAAATATCGCAAAGAAATTTATAGTTTTAAGTAAATATAAATTATCTTCATTATCTATTTCTGAATCTTTTCTAGTTATATAATGTATTCATATTCATATAAAAATAAGAAAACACATATACATAGTTATTCCATACCAAACTATTCCAAAAGCTGATATATTCCATAAAAATACATAAAATACAGTAAAAGTAAGATTAACAATAAATAGTTTCATTATTTGGTCTTTTTTCCAGTTTGTAGCAAATTTAAAAAATAATAATGAAGCTATAAAAATACCAAAAATTATAGCATATCACAATGGTAGTTGTATCTTATCAAATAATCATGTAAGAACCAATTTTGAACCAGGTGATATATAATATAGTATTTCAAATAATATAACAGAATAAATAACTATATAATACCAAGCTTTTTTTAATGGAAGGAACAAAAATAATACCGGAAGCAATGCAAAAAATATGTAAGTTATATCAGTGTATTCTCATCTTTGGTTTGATTGCATTGTTAAATTGTATGGAAGTTTTAGATAATTATTAATTCCTTGTTCATAACCAAAATATCTTCACATATCAGCATTAATAGATTGTCAATTTTTGTCAATACTTTGTCTTGAATCTATGTTTTTTTGTATTTTCGCAAGGCTTTCACTTGTGTGGATTTTTGTGTAATCTGGAGCATAGTATTCTGGTTTTCATCCAAGTATTCATCATATACTGATATTTGTAACTCAAACTTCATATATATTTTTTCAAATCCATGGAATTAAGGCTACAAAAATTCAAGTTAAAAATATAGCTATAATTAGTAAAGTTTTTATTATATATTGTTTATTGTGTCTTATATAAGCAAAAGCAAGAAATCCTATTCAAATCAAAAGTGAAATTAAAGAAAAAGTATTTATAAAATCAATGTCATTTTTAGGATAAGTAACATTCATCATATCCCATAATTTAAATTTTGTAAATATCGCAAAATAAACAGCAAAATATCATAAAAAAGCATCAATTCATATTCTACTAAACAATATAAGTCATATTATTGCTGATATAAGCATCAAAGTTGTTATTTTTATAGCAAATGAAAATCATACGATTATTCAAACAATAAAGATATAATAAAAATCTTCTTTTTTGAAAAATTCTTTTCTAAAAATTTTGTTTATAACATTACCGATTTTTCAAATTATTTGATGATTATTTTCATCCAATGATTCTTTTTCTTCTCATACAAATTCTTCTTTTTTTATAAATATATAATAAATCATATAAGTAGCTATCAAACTAATTGAAAAAAGTCATATATCAAGCTTCATATCTTTACCAAGTTGAAATATAACCATAGGCATAGATACAAATATAGTAACTAATAATAAAGGGATATTTATAAATTCATTTTTTTCTTTAAAAAAGCTTTTTGCAAATAGATAGATTACTGTTGAAGCAAGTATTCAAGAAAAAGTATTTAAGTAAAAAGCTTGAGTAGTTGATCAAAACATAAATCAAATTCAAGTGTATAGTTCCCAAGCTCTAATTCATCATACAGCAACTAGCTCTCAAGCCGCTGCAAATAGATTAGGGATATTCATATATGCTCATAAATCATCCCAACCGATAGGAAATGGTCTAAAAACAAGTACTAAATTTGTACTAATCAATGCTGTAATTATAACAAAAAGAAATTCACTAGTATATAGTTGTGTATCTTTTTCTACAATTATGCTTTTTGTAAAAAAATCTGCATATAAAGCTCAAATTGATTTATATCAAAGTACTATAAAAGGTATTAAGATAATGAAAAATGTATAAATATTGTAAAATCAAATAGTTCATAAAGTATGAAGTAAAGCTATAAAAGCAAAAAATCAAAATCATAAAGAAGAAAGAAATCTAAAAGTAGATTCTTCTTTTTCAAATCATTTTATATATGATAAAATCTTGTTTCAAAAACCATAAGAAGCAGTAAAAATAGTTATAGGTAGAATCAAAAATCATATAATTTTGAAAAATAATCATACTCATTGTCATCCAGAAAAACCATTTTTTGTTGCAAAATAAATTATACAAATTATAAGTAGATTTAATAGGGCATATAACACCATAGATGTATATGATATCTTTACTTTATTTTCAGAAATATCATTAAATACAAGATAGCTTAAAGATTTGTATATAGAATAGACAATAAGTAAAGCAATTGTATAGTACATAACTCAATATCATGCTATATTTTCCACATGAAAAGGAAAATTCTTGTAATAAGATAGAACAGTAAATCAAGCAAAAACTATTAAAGTCACTAGTTTTATTATGTAAGAAAGCATAAAAAATTAATTAATAATAATAATGAAATAATTAATAACTATGGAATTATTATTTCCATAACTATAAATTGTAGCTTATTATATAAAAAAACTTGCAAAATCAAAATAATTTCAAATAATAAATACTAATCTTAATTACTTAGTTTTTAGTAAACAAAAATGAATAAATTAATATCACATATACAAGCCACTTTAAAAGAAATTTTATTAGAACTTTATAAAATCGAAATAAGTATAGATGACTTATCACTAGAAAATCCACCAAAAAAAGAACTAGGAGATTATGCTTTTCCTTGTTTTTGACTATCAAAATTACTTAAAAAATGACCTGCACAAATAGGGCAAGAAATCATAGATTATTTAAAAAATAATGAAAAATATGATATATTTTCAAATTTAGAAGTTGCCTGACCATATCTAAACCTGAGACTAGATAAAGAGTTTTTATCAAAATTTTTTATTGAAAACTATACAGATTTATTGAACCTAGATGATAAAAATAATAATTGAAAAACTATAGTAATAGACTACATCTGAGCCAATGTCTGAAAACCTCTTCACATAGGGCATATGTGTACACCAAATCAATGACAAGTGCTTATAAATCTATTTGAAAAAATAGGGTACAATGTGATTAGTGATAGTCATATTTGAGATTGGGGAATAATATTTGGTAAATTGATTTATGCTTACAAAAATCTTTGATGAGACGAAAAAAAACTAAAAGAAAATGCTGTTGAGCATTTGTTTGAGTTGTATGTGAATATTAGTAATGAAATTGAAAAAGACAAGCAAACACTTACAATAATATGGAATGAATGTTTAAAATTAGATACGAATATTTTAAAAGAAAAAATAAAAATGTATTTTCCGGATTATTTTAATAATCATATTAAATGTATAAATCAACCTAATCTTCCTTTAGAGACTTTTCCTTTACATAATTATTCTTGAGCTTATGTTATATTAAGTAATTATTTTTTTAGTGACTGATGTAATGAACATTTAAAAAAATTACAATGAATATTTCCCAAAAATGATTTAGAATATCAAATTCGTAATGAATTCAAACTTCTTTCAGAATGAAATACAGAATCAATTGAACTATGGCAAAAATTCACAAAATATTCAATTGATTCTATGCAAAAAACACTTGATAGATTTAATATCAAACCAGATTATAATATATGAGAGAGTTTTTATGAAGGGCTTTGATTTCCAAAAATGGAAAATTACCCAGATTTGACTTATGATATGAAACAAATAGTGGCAGAACTATTAAAAAAATGAATTGCAACAAAAAATGATGATGGTTCAGTTTGAGTAGTATTTCCTGATGATACAAAAATTCCAAGTTGTATACTACAAAAAAGAGATTGAACTCATGGTTACTTAGCTTCTGATCTTGCTTGAGTAAAATATAGAATGCAAAACTGGAATCCTGAGAAGATAATTTATTTTGTAGATGTAAGACAACAACTTCATCTAAAACAAGTTTTTACTATTTCAAAGATGGCTGGTTGGAGTAATGATAAAACAGAACTATTTCATGTATACAACTGATTCATAAGTTTAAAAGATGGTGCTATGAGTACTCGTAAATGAAGAATTATAAAACTTGAAGCACTTCTTGATGAAGCAGAATTAAGAGCAAAAAAGATAATTAGTGAAAAAAGAGATGATTTTACAGAAAATGAATTAACAAAGCTTTCAAAAATTATTTGAATTTGAGCAATAAAATACGGTTACCTATCAAAAAACAGAACTCTAGATACGATTTTTGATTGGGATGAATTTATGACTTTTGAATGAAATAGTTGACCATATATCCAGTATGCTTATGTAAGGGCAATGCAGATTTTGGAAAAGGCAAATTATCCTGTCATTGCGAGGAACGAAGCAATCCAGAAAATATGAAACAATATAGTAAATGGATTGCTTCATAAAAATTCGCAATGACAAAAGGATACAATAGATAACACTTTCGACCACGACGAAGAAATAGATCTAGCAAAAGAATTATTTAATTACAAATCTATACTCGCTGAAACTGCAACAAGCTACTATCCACATATACTTTGTAATTATGCATATAATCTCACAAAGAAATTTAATTCATTTTACAACAAAGTCCATATCCTAAGTGAAGAAAATGAAGCAAAAAAACAACTTAAATTACTTCTTGTCGACCAATTTTCACAAGTTCTAAAAAACTCTTTCGAAATCCTTTGAATAGAAATGCCTGAAAAAATGTAATTATTAAATATTAATTTTAAGATGTCAGTAGACTACAACAATTTTGCCACTACATTCTCAAACAGTAGAAAAAATATGAAATGGGAAGAAATTGATTATCTCATAGATTTTTTGAATAAAAAAAATAGTAATTGAATAAGTATTCTGGATATAGGTTGCTGAAATGGAAGACTTTTAGCTCATATTGAAAATAGTTGAATAAAAATCGATAATTATTTATGAACTGATTTATCATCTTGACTAATACAAGAAGCAAAAAAACTTCATCCAAATCATAGTTTTCAAGTTCTTGATATGGTATACATTTCTGAAATTGCTGAAAAATTTGATTATATCTTTTTCATCGCTTCTTTTCACCATTTACAAACTATTAAGGAAAGAATTAAAGTATTAAAACAAATAAAAAATCTGTTAAAACCTGATTGAGTTATATTTATGACTAATTGGGCATTAAACAGTGAATTAAATAGTGAAAAATACAAAAAAAGTATAATTGAAAACTCAAAAAATGAGTTTTGAAGTCAAGATTATAGTATAAAAATAGGGGAGTTTACCAGATTCTATCATTCTTTTACTTTGGAAGAATTAGATTTTTTGTTTAGGGAAACTTGATTTGAAGTGGTGGAAAATAAGCTTTTTGAGAATGGTAGGAATTGGGTATCAATTATAGAAAACAGGTAATTTTGTCTTATATTTTTATTTCACTATGCTTTCTCAAAAACTCATCAAACATAGCTTTTGCATCAATTCAAATTGAATAAATATTTTTTAGAAAATCGTGTCTAAATTTAGTCTTATCTTCTTGAACTTTTCTTTTTAGATAAAGATAATTTGGGTCACTTTTTATTCAAATCAAGATTATTTTTTCAATTAGTTCAAAAGGAAGTATTTTGTATCACCATAAAGCTAAAGTGTAGGCATTTTTTCAAGCATTTCTTTTTAAAATATCAGGATTATTTAATAATAAACCATTATATATTTGTTCAATTTTTTTTGAATTATCAGTTATAATTTTTTTTATGTTAACTCATAAAGAATGTAGAAATTCAGGACATTCTTGCATTAAATAAGCTATAGTAATATATAATGAATCATGAAAAGAATACAATTCAAGTATTTTAATTAAATTCAATAATTTATTTAGATTTTCTGATTCTATAAGCTTGTTTACATAACTTAATACTTTTTCACTTAAAAGTTTTATAACTTGTTCATATGTTTTAATAAATGAATTTATATTTATTTTATCAATAATAATTTTTCTAAATAAATCATCTAATTCAATTTCTAATAATCATAAATCATTTTTCATTGAAAGAACTTTTGCTTTCAATAATGAGATTTCTATATTATCAGGATTCATTGGTTCTACTCTGTCTAAAAGAAAAAGAGCTTTATTTAAATTCATAAATTTTACAAATATCTTTGCTTGTTCAAAAATAGATAAAGAAGCTATATAAATATTTCATTCATGAATTGCAATATCTTCTGTAATGAAAAAATATTTTAATGCTTCTTTACTTTTTCAATCAATATTTAATGTTATTCATGTTCATAAGTTTGCCAATAAATGCATTTTAGATTTTTTTACAGCATCTAAAAAACATTCATGAGATATATTTAGATAACTACATTCTAAAGCTTTTATTCATTCTAAAACTAGTTCATCTGCTCTCGTATTTCAGGGTTTTTTAATAGTATTTTTTATATCAAGTAAAACTTCAGTTTGTTTACGAAGTTCAGCAAGCGAATATACTTGAATTGTAGTTAAATTTTTTATTTCTTGAGTATTTTCTTGTATTTCTCATTGTATTATATTAAAACCATTTATCAATATATTTCATACATTTTCTAGAATTCAAGTTATAATTTTTCTTGTAAGAATTATTTCACTTTTTACATTTTCATTGCTTATTAATAGGTTTTGTAGTGATATATTTGTTATTTCTTGTAATTGATTTCATATATTTATACTATTTCAAATATTTCACATCTGTCAATTTGCTATTTGTATTCAATAATCTATATTTCATAGATTTTCATTTATTCACTGAACTCACAAATTTAAAAATCATAAGTTTCTATTTGTTTCCTGAATACCTAAATCAATACCTCAAAGACTTCTGTTTGTTTGTTGTATTCAACTATTTATATCTCATAAAGTTTCATTAATTTCATATATTCAACTATCTATATCTCATAAAGTTTCATTAATTTCATATATTCAACTATCTATATCTCATAGAGTTTCATTGATTCACTGAACTCATAAATTTAAAAATCATAAGTTTTTATTAGTTTCTTGAATACCAGAATCAATACTTCAAAGACTTCTATTTGTTTTTTGAATTCAATGGTTTATATCTCACAAATTTCTATTAGTTTCCCTAAATTCATCAATTTGTAGAGCTCATTGCTTTACCATTATATTTTGTAATACTGTTTGAGTTTTTTCTTGTTGAAATATACCTGTAATTCACGGTAATTCTATAAGTGGAGTGATATTTCAGTTTTCATCTTGTCTGATTATGCGAGACAATTTATCTGATATTTCTCACTTTGTTATGCCATTTCTAACCATTACTTCTAGGATTTTGGGGTTTACAATTCATTCTTTTACCAATTCTCACATATTTTTTCAGACTACTTTTTCTGATATTCATAGAAGTCTTATATCATCATGGTCTATAATGCTTTCTTTTGCTTTCATTTCTCTACTAAAAAGTTCAGCAGATTGTTTTGTGAATTCTGCAGGATTTACCTTGTCTTTGTTTTTGTATAAATTTCTTCTTTGTTCTTTTATTTCTGCTATGCTTCTGTAGCAATTATTATTTATCTCTTTTGCTTCTTCTGCAGTTAATCATTGTTTTATATAACCTATAAGTCTTTTTCCGAATATTTTCTCAGTTTTATCTTTATCCAATCATCATATAAGCATCATAGCTAGTGCTGTACTTTTTCAGTCTTGTGATATCTCTCTTCAAAGTTGATTTAATGATTTATTTGTAGGTAAGTTTGTACCATAAATTGTGCTAACTGCTTGATTCAGTACTCATAAATCTTCATGAACTATTCAAGTCATATCTGTAATACCTTCTCTCACACTTTTTAATCAATCTTGCAAACCAGAAAATCAGCTTTGATTTGATGCAACTATATCACTTATAGAATAAGAAATATCTTGCATTGTTGACAATACTTTTTCATTATGATCTGTGAATTCATCTGGCAAAACTATTTCAGGAGTGTATATTTGCATTGCTTTTTCATCTCTATCTCTCTCTTGCAAATCAAGAGATCTCTCAGTTACTTTTCTTATAGCATATATATCAGCCCTAGCTGCAGTTTCAGGTGCAACAAAAGTCTCTCTTAGAAGTGGCAGGTCTAAAAGAGTGTTATTGAGGAATGGAGTGTTATTATTTACTGTTTTAGATGACATATTAAAGTTTAAACATTAATAATTTTTTTTGCTTTGTATTTTTTAAATAACTTAATCAATTCAGATATTATATCAAGTTCTTCTTTATTTTTGTCATTACATAAATTTAGAGAATTTATTTGTATTTTTAAAAAATTTTTTCTTAATTCGAATATATCTAGAAGAGTTCAATTAAAGTTAGTAACTGATGGATTAACAGAAATAATTAATTCATGATTGAAAATATCACGATATTTCAAATTTATATCTAATCAGTATTTAATAAGAATTTCTATAATAATTATGTTAATATTTTCAGGTGAGTTAAATATATCTCTTTTTACAGCTATTAAATTATGAAATATTTTTGCATTTATAATTTTTTTATTAAAATTAATAAAATCTTTTGGATTTCATAAACTAAGAAGATATTTTTCAAATATGATATCAAAATTATCTAAAGATTCAATATGTCATATTCAGGGAATTCATATAATTTTTTTTCAATTATACTCTAAAAAGGTCTCTAAAATATTTAAAAATTTGCTTAATTTTTTCTTTTCCAATCTTTCATTTTCTAATTTTTCTTTTTCCAATCTTTCATTTTCTAATTTTTCTTTTTCCAATCTTTCATTTTCTAATTTTTCTTTTTCCAATCTTTCATTTTC
>JAGXIW010000006.1 GCA_024635475.1 bacterium
AAAGCTTGAGAAGAATTAGTAGAAATAATAGTAAATATTAAATCCGAAATAAAACAAGAAAACTCAAAATTAAGATGAAAAAATATTGTAATATTATGAAGTAGGTCTCATTCACATTTTTTAAATGTGAAAAAATTTGATACTAATTGAAAAAATCAAACTGAAAATGAATTTAAAGAAAAATGATATGATTTTATAGATTTAGATGCTAAATCTGAACTTATAGATGATACTAGTAAACTAGTTATAACTCTTGGAAATTATCAGGAATTAAAATCTTTATTTTCTGATGTAGATGATATTTCTATTACTGATTTTCAAGATAAAGTTAATGCTTATTTTACAGAGAATCCTAAATTATATGAAAAGTATCTATCATCTGATAATTCAGACTTAAGAGCTTTTTGTATAGCAAATCTTATTAAATTTTGAGAATTTGATATAGTTATTAAAAATATAAAAGAACTGTTTGATTTAGAAAAAGAAGAAACTATTATTTGATTTGCGAATAATTTATTATGATTATGTAATGATGAACAACAAAAAGAATTATTTAAAATTATAGCAGATAAAAAGAATTTATTATGAAATATAAAAGTTTGAAAATTTGAATACTATGCAAATTATGTAAAATATGTAGAAGATAATATAAAGTATCTAAGAGAGAAAACACAGGATGAAAATATAAAAAGCTGAAAAACAGTAAGTATATCTGTTTGATTTAAAGAAGAACAATATAATAATATAGAAAATTTACTAACTGCAGATAATATATTATTAATAGAAGCAACTGCAGGAAGTGGGAAAAGTATAAAATTATTAGAAATCATGGAATATCTTTCTCCAAAAGAAGATATGAGTAAAAATAATTTTTTCCCAATATATGTACATTTATGAAAATCTAAAAAAATCAAAGAAATAACAAATGAAATAGAAAGGCAAAAAACAGGCATATATGGAACATGAAAATATCAATATGTTTATCTATTTGATGCTGTGGATGAAGCATGAATGAGTGATGATGATAAAGAAGATTTTTTAGAAATAACTAAAAGATTACAAGAAAATTGAAAAGTAATCATAACTTCTAGGCATAGCCATTTAAAAAATGAAAGCATAGAAAAAATAGAATTAAAAACGCTCACAAAAAACCAAATAAATACATATATTCAATCGTATATTTCATGAAATATAGAACAAGAAGAATTATGGGAAAAATGGCAAGAAAAATGATTTATAAATGAGATTAAAGATAATCCACTTATGTTATCTATGTTAATAGAAGTAATAAGAAATACAAATAAAGTCAAAAAACTTAAAAAAAATTGATTTATAGAAAATTTAGATATAGACAAAAAATCAGATCTATTTGATATAATATTAACTCTAAGACTTTATGAATGAGAAATAAAAAAAACAGAGGATTGAGAAAAATTATCAGAAATTGAATTAGAAATTGAATTAGAAAATATTAAAAAAATTATAGAAAAAAGAAAAAAAATTCTTGAATTATTAGCTGTAAAATCTGTAAATAATAATGATAATTTAACTAAAAAAGAAATAGGAAAACTTATTTTAGAAAATTGATTAAGCATATGAATGATATGAAGAAAAAATTTAATGGAAAATTTAAATATTATATTCAAATATAATTCAGAAACAGAGCAATATCAATTTGTACATGAGAAATTTCGTGAATATTTTTTGTATCTTAATTATAAAGGTAATACTGAATGAAAATCAATGAGAAAAAAAGAAGATTGGTGACAGTATTTATGAAAAGATGATAAATGAAAATTATTACACAATAATGATAAACTTATACCCCTAGCTTTCAATAGTAAAGAAGAATTTAATGAAATAATTGATATATATATAAATGTTTTCAAAGACGATAAAGTTTGATTAACTGATGTTTGTTTTGCAATATGAAAAATAAAATCTGAAAATTCATTATTATTATTAAAAAGAATAATAAATTTTAAATGAATTAAACTTAATTGAAAAACTATATCAAATATATGTTGGGCAGTATGAGAAATAAAATCTGAAAATTGACTACCTTTATTTAAAAAGATTATAAATTTTCCTTGATTTATTGACAACATAGATGCTCAATCATATATATGTTGAGCAATATGACAAATAAAATCTGAAAAATGATTACCTTTATTAGAAAAAATTATAACATTACCTTGATTTTCGGAGAATAAAGGTGTAATATCAAATATTTGTTTTGCTATATGATGAATAAAATCAAAAAAGTGATTATCAATATTAGAAAAAATTATATGATTTCCTTGATTTGGAAGTAATTATAAAATTGTAATTAATACATGTTTAGCAATATGACAAATAAAATCTGAGGAATGATTGCTTTTATTAGAAAAAATTATGATTTTACCTATATTTAATAATAATAATAATATTATATTAAGCACTTGTTTAGCAATATGACAAATAAAATCTGAGGAATGATTGCTTTTATTAGAAAAAATTATATGATTTCCTTGATTTTTAGATAACAATGAGATTATATATAATCTATATTTAGCAATTTGACAAATATGATCTGAGAAATGATTGCCTTTATTAGAAAGAATTATGTGATTAAATTGAGCAATAAATAACAAAGATGCAATATCTAATTCTTGCTTAGCAATGAAAAAAATAAAAACTGACAAAAGAATAATACTTATTGAAGAAATTATAGAATTACCTTGATTTTTAGATAACAATGAGATTATATATAATACATGTTGAGTTATATGACAAATAAAATCTGAACAATGATTATCATTACTTGAAAAAGTTATGGAATTACTTTTATTTTCAGAAAATAAAAATGCAATTTCTAATGTTTGTTGGGCTATATGATCAATTAAGCTAGAAAAATGATTATCATTACTTAAAAAAGTTACAGAATTATCATGATTTTTTGAGAATAAAGATGCTGTTTCTAATACTTGTTGAACAATAAGAGAAATATGATCTGAAAAATGATTACCTTTATTAGAAAAAATTATAACATTACCTTGATTTATAAATAATCCAAATGCTGTATCTAATTCATGCTGAGCAATTTGACAAATAAAATCTGAAAAATGATTACCTTTATTAGAAAAAATTATAACATTACCTTGATTTTTTAACAATTATAAAGCTATATCAAATGCTTGTTGAGCAATTTGACAAATAAAATCTGAAGAATGATTATTTTTACTTGAAAAAGTTATGGAATTACCTTGATTTTTAGAAAATAAAAATGCTCTATTCAATGTTTGTAAATCATTATGATGAATAAAATCTGAGAAATGATTACCCTTATTAGAAAAAATTATTGATTTTCCTTTATTTTTTAATTACATGAGCTTAACAATAGGAAGAATAAAATCGGAAAAATGATTACCTTTATTAGAAAAGATTATCGATTCTTCATGAATTAAAAATGATAAAAACACTATAAATAACTCATGTTTAGTAATATGAAAAATAAAATCTAAAAAATGATTACCTTTATTAGAAAAAATCATAAAAATAGAATGAGTTAATGATAACTGATATACAATAAGAAATATATGTTGGGCAATATGAGAAATAAAGTCAGAAAGTCCTTCAATTATACTTTCTGAAAAACTCCTAGAATTTATAGAAAAATACAAACCTAACTAAATATTAATAAATACCCTAAAAATAAAGAAATAAAAATTATTTCTTTATTTTTTCAGTTTTTTTCTTTTTGAAAAATATTATATATAGCATTGTCAATAAGTGCTTTATTTTTTAATTTTTTAAAATTATGGAAAAGGATGACTTTAGTAAATGACAAAACAAAAAAAATAATCTTTTTATAATTAATGACTTAAGTGAAAAAGAGACTTTAGATATAATAATGGAAACAACTAAAAAAGTTCTACATTTTTTAAAAAGTAATAAAAATAAAGCAACTATAAATTCAGAATTTCATCAGAATAGAATAACATCAGATTTAAGTATCTGAGAATTTCCATTAAAAGGAGATAGAGAATGTATTAGTAAATCAATAGATACAATTCTATGAGATTCTAAAGTTCCAAATTTCAGTTCTCCAAATTATTTTTGACATATGCTTCCTCCAACAACTATTTATAGTTTAGCATCAAGTAATATTGCCAACATATTAAATCAAAATGTAATAGCTCAAGAAGTTTCTCCTGCTTTTACTCAAATGGAAAATGTTGTTGTATCATATCTATCTGATTTAATATGATATGATATAAATGAAGCTTGATGATCAATTGTAAGTTGATGAACTACTGCTAATCATACAGCATTATTAGTTGCAAGAAATAAGATATTACCTTGAGTTACAGAATTATGAATGGAATGATCTTTAAAAAAATATAATCAAGAAAATGATACTAATTATAAAAAAACAGTTATGTTATACTGAGAAGATAGTCATTATTCGATTGAAAAATTATGATGATATATCTGAATATGAACTGATAACATGTTAAAAATACCATACATACAATGAACTCATAAGATAGATTTAGAAAAACTAAAAACAATGATAGATGAATGTGAAAAAAAGGGTATGTTGATTGCCTCAATTATTATTACTGCATGAACAACTGAAAAATGACATGTTCAAGATATAAAATGAGTAAATGAAATTGCAAAAATATGACAAAACAATAGACCAATACACTTACATGTAGATGCAGCTCATTGATGATGATATTTAGTAAATGACGAATTAAAAGAAACGGTATTTAAATGAATAGAAGAAGCTGATTCTGTTACAATTGACTGACATAAAATGTTGTATACAAATTATAGTTGTTGAGGTATTGTTTTTAAAGATAAAAACTCAATGGAATATATAAAACATTCTGCAGGTTATGTAATTCCTACAGATTCAGATGATGATAATCACTGAGCAAATACTATAGAGTGATCTAGATGAGCTTCATGAATATTTCAATTATATGCAAACTTACATTGAATATGAAAAGAATGATATAAAAAATTAATTAATAAATCATTAGAAAATAAAGAATATTTATTAAAAAAATTAAAAAAAGA
Organism: bacterium; assembly: GCA_024635475.1. Lineage (GTDB taxonomy): Bacteria > Patescibacteriota > Gracilibacteria > BD1-5 > UBA6164 > Altimarinus. The sequence goes on from JAGXIW010000006.1 coordinate 5,071, forward strand.
GCAAAATAAGTATGAGATATTAAGTCCAGGTGCTGAATTAAATCTAGTATGTTTTAGATACAAAAATGAATGAAAAAATGAAGCTGAACTAAACGAAATAAATAATCAATTAAAAAAAGAGCTAGATGATGATTGAACATATTTTGTATCAACAACAACTATAGATGATAAAAAAACTTTAAGACTTGCATTTATGAACCCTAAAACTTGAGAAGAAAATATAGATGGTTTTTTAGACAAAGTTACAGATATTTTAAAAAAAATAACTAATTAATTTTTAATTTTTAATCTAATTAATATGAATAATTTAACAATATTTTGAGGAAAATGAGAACATGCTGAAGATTTACAAAATAGAATGGTATTTGAAGGTATAAAAACAACAAATATAGATATAAATGATGAGGTAGAAGTTAATAAAACAAATGCAGTGGTTGTAACAATTTCAGAAACTGAGAAAATAATCAATACAATTATTGATACAAATAAAGATGCATGAATTATCAATCTTTCTTGAGTAATGAGTACAACTCCTGAATATTTAAGATGAAAAGATAATATTACAAACTTACATTATATGTTTTGACAATTAGCAAGACACTGATTAAAAGTAGTATTTAATTGAGATGAAACAGAAATAGTAAACGAAATATTAAATAATTCTAGAAAACTATGAATTGATACGATTCCTGCCAGTATTGAAGATCATGATAAATGTGTAGCAATCACACAAGCATTAAGTCATATGTATATATTATTATCTTGAGTTAATTGACAAAATTATTTAACAGAAAATTGGAAAACTCCAAATTCAACTATAGCTGATATGATATTAGAAAATTCAGTATTTTTAGATAAATTTGATTGAGTCTTAAAATGATTACAAAAATGAAATAATTTATCTGAAATGTTTTTAGATAGTGTAAATCAGTTGAGTAATGAAGAGAAAAAAATATTTTCCACTCCAAATTTCATAAGAGTTGAGGGATTTAGTAATCGCAATAATGTTATTGTAGATGAAAATATGTTAGAAATATTAAAAAATTTTAATTCAAAAAAGATATTAATGGAAAATATAAAAAAAACTAAAAATTAAGGAATTTATATAACTAAAATAATACAGAATACTTTTCGTAATTTAATTTTAAAAACTATATCTATAATAAATAATAGTTAAATATTTTATAAACTAATAAAATTATATGTATATAACAAATTTAAAATGAGAAAAAGAATGAAATAAAGCACTTATACTATGATGAATCCACTGAAATGAAAAATCAGGAAATATTGCAATTAAAAAATTTTTAGAAAATATAAATAATCAAACTATTACACTTTTGTCTTGAGAAATTACACTTATTTCTGAATGTAATGAAAAAGCTTGAAAAGAAAATTGTAAATTTATAGAAGATAATCTAAATAGATGCTTTTATGAATGACAAAATCTAGATTCTCAAGAATGAATAATTGCAAAAAAAATTATGCCGTTTTTTAAAAAACCAGGTTACTCACTTGATTTACATTCAACATCATGAGAATCAATCCCATTTTTAATTTCAAAAACAAAAAATATAGAATTTGCACAAAAACTTTGAATTTCATACATTATTTCATGATGGAATAATTTATGAATTTCGTGATTAGATTGAAATACTATAAGTTATATGAATAGTAAATGAGGGGAAGGTTTTGTACTAGAATCATGAAATCATGACAATTTAGAATGACCAAATAATGCTTATCAAGTATTATTGAATTTTTTATCTAATCTATGAATTATCAATTCAAATTTATTTAAAAAATTAGAAAATAAAACTCAACATATAAAGTTAAACACTGCTTATGTATGCAAAACATGAAATTTTAAATTTATGCTTAACAAAAGCAAACTAGAAAATGTTTCACTTATTAAATCATGAACTCTTATATGACTTGATTGAGATGAAGAAATAATTGTAGAAAGAGATGTAATTCTAGTTATGCCAAATTTAGCATATCCAAAAAAATGAGAAGAAGTATTTTTTATTTGAGAAAAAATAAACAATTAATTAAAAACAAAAAAAATGTAAAACAAACATACATTCTTTTTTTAAATAGTACTTAAATTAAGGATTTTATTTATTTCAAATGTACAAAATTTTATTATTTCATCAAATCAAACTCTATTATCAATTCTTAATATATTTAATCAAAATCTACTTTTTAAATGTTCATCTCTTTTTTCATCTCTAGATTTACAATTATCGTGATATTTACTATCTATTTCAATATTTGTTTTTAAACTTGGTATGTATATATCTAATTCAAATCAATCATCTATAAAATGAGATAAATAAATATCTTCTCATGACAACATTTTTTTTGTATGCTCAAAAACACCTTTTTCTATATCATTTGGACTATTAACAAAAGATTCTTTATTTGCTAAAAATTTTTCTTCTAACCATGATGGAGTAGGTAAATTATAATAACTAAATATTTGTTTGGAGTATACTATATTTATAGCATTAAAAGTATTTTTAAAATCATTTAATTTTCAAAATAAAATATTTATAAGTTCTTTTGATTTTGCTAAATCTTTCATATTATGTAAACCATATAATGCATTTCATATAGATTGTGCATCTAATTTTATTTCAGGAATTTTCTTAGCAAATTCTTCAAGTAGTTCGTTTGGAACATCTCTTAAGTTTTGTAAACCATATAATGCAGTTCATACAGATTGAGCATCTAGTTTTACTTCAGGTATTTTCTTTGCAAGAATATCTAATATATTATATTTATCTTTATCATAAACTTGAAAACCATACATAATATTTCACAAACTTTGAGCATCTAATTTATATTCCTCAGAAGAAAATTTTGAATATATTATTTTCATTATATTTTCTAAACTTTGGTTTTTCTCACGAGCTAGTTTTATTATATATTGTTTATTTGAAATTTTTGGTAATCTATTCATAAATAAAGATATATGAAACATATCAATAATATCTTCATTATTAATAAAAATATTATTAATTGTACTTAATAAATTTAAAATATTTTCTACATTACAATCTCCATTTTGACCTAAAAAAGGTTCTATTAGATTTTTTATTTTGTTAGTAAGTTTTTTAGCTAATTCTATATTATGATTTCAATTATTTACACATTGATTTATTAATTTTCTTGTTTTATTTACCTCTTTTCATACTCAATTTCTATTTTTAAGACAAGTTAAAAGTATCTCACCAAAATTATTTGTAAATGAACTTACACAATTATTATTTTTTCAATTTCTCCCTTTGTCTAAAGAATTATTTTTATTCAAATTCAATATATTTAATTATTAAAATAAATTACTATTCTTATACTTTTTTTAGAAAGGAAAAAAATTGAAAAAAATAAGAAAAAATATTAAATTTGCAAAAATAAAAACATCGGTATAATAAATTTAACTTAACAAAAAATTATGAATAAATTATTTACTATATCTTTACCTTGTCCGTTTTCACCCATCTATATGAAAATGGTGTTTTAAAGAGTGTAAAAATATAATTTACAAAAAATCATTTTCAAAAACGAAAATGATTTTTTTTTATTTTTTTAATAAATATATTATGCAAATCCAATTGATCTGATGCTGAAATATGTGAGAAATAATCTTGCAATCAATTATCTCTAGTTGATACAATACAAAAGATATATTTATCAAAACTAAAACGGACGAAAAAGAATTATATTTAAAGAATTTATACAGTATTAATACCTGATTAAATAGTGAATCAGATATATTAATTTTAGCGACAAAACCTAAACAATTTCACGAACTTGATCTAAATATTTTCAAAAAAGATATTTTAGTTATATCAATTATGGCTTGAATTTCTATAGATAAAATTAGATCGAAAATAAATAGCAATAAAATAATTAGAACAATGCCAAATACTCCAATGAGTGTATGAGAATGAGTTATTTGATACATAAAAACAAATAATGTTACAAATAATGAATTAGAATTTTTTACTAGTACTTTTTCAAAAAATTGAAAATTAATAGAATGTAAAAATGAAGATGAAATAGATAAAATAACAGCACTTTCTTGATCTTGACCAGCTTATTTTTACTATTTTACCGAAATTATAAGACAAAAGGCAATGGAAATGTGATTTACAGAAGAACTAGCAACTATAATTTCAAATAATACTTTTATTTGAGCTTCAAAATTGCTAGAAAAAAGTAATATTACGGTAGAACAACTTAGACTAAATATTACATCACCGTGAGGTACAACAGAAAAAGCAATAGAAACATTTAAATCAAATTGATTTAAAAATAATATATGTGAAGCAATAAGTGATGCTTATAATAAAGCAACACAATTAAATAATTAATTTAAAAAAATATGCAAACAACACTAGAAAATCTACAAAGGGTAAAAATAGCATCAAAAACACTTACTAATTTATCTTTTGAAAAAAGAAATAAGATAATAACTGATATATGAAAAAATATTATACAAAATAGGGAACTAATAAAAAAAGAAAATCAAAAAGACCTAAATAAGATGGATAAAAATAATTCTATGTATGATAGATTATTTTTAGATGATTCAAGAATTGTTTGAATGGCTAATTGATGTGAAGAATTGGTTAAAATAAATGATCCCGAAGATAAATATAGTAATGAAAAAATAATAAAAACAGATGATTGATTGACTATAAAAAAAGTATGAATTCCTCTTTGAGTTGTGGCTTGTATTTATGAAGCAAGACCAAATGTAACTATTGATCTTATTATTATGTGTATCAAATCATGAAATGCTATAATATTAAGGTGATGAAAAGAAGCAGAGAATTCAAATAAATTTCTTGTGAATTTAGTAAAAAAAGTATTAAATGATAATAATTTAGATGAGAACTTAGTTTATAATTATCCACTTGTTAGGGAAGAGTTATATACTTTGTACAATGCCGTTTGACTTGTAGATGTAATAATTCCAAGATGATGAAAAAATCTAATAGACAGTGTAAGAAAAAATTCTATAGTTCCAGTGATAGAAACTTGAGCTTGAGTAGTTCATCTATATCTTGATGATGACATAAATGATAATTTAGATAGAGCAATAGATGTGGTAATCAATGCAAAAATAAATAGAACTTATGTATGTAATGCACTAGATACATTATTGATAAATAAAAATATCTCTGACAAAAACATAATATATTTATTAGAAAAACTAAAACAAGTATGAATAATTATACTTGATAATTTAAATGATAATGATTATCATATTGAACAACTTTCAAATATACTAAGTATAAAATATGTAAATAATCTAGAAGAAGCAATTGACCATATAGAAAAATACTCATCAAGACATAGTGATTGAATACTTACAGAAAACAAAGAAAAGATAAAAGAATTTTATAGTAAAATTGATTCATGAGTAGTGTATGCAAATACTTCTACTCGTTTCTCAGATTGATCTTGTTTTTGATTTGGATCAGAAATCTGAATCTCAACCCAAAAGCTTCATGCAAGATGACCTATGTGAGCTGAAAGTTTGGTGACATATAAATACATAGTTGAATCTGATTTCAAAGTAAGAAAATAATTTAAGAAATATTAATGATTCTTTTATATCTTAATTTCAAAACTTATGAATAATAATATTTATGTGATCAAGCTTTGATCAAATGTGATACTCGATGAAAACTGAGTAAATGAAAGTGTAATGATTAATCTCGCTAGAGAAGTAGATTTATTACAAAAAGCATGACATAAAGTATTGATAGTGAGTTCTGGAGCAATATGATTGTGAAAAAAAAATCTATGACAAAATACAATAAAATGATTAACTACAATTGAAGCCTGACAAGTATTTTCTAGTGTATGACAAGCAACTTTGATGGATGTATATATATCATACTTCGAGAAATATAATATAAAAGTATCCCAAGCTCTTCTAACTCGTAGAGATTTTCAAGACAGGGAAAGATACAATTCTATGAAAAAAGTAATGCTTAGCAGTTTAGAATTAAGAATTATTCCCATTATAAATGAAAATGATGTACTTTCTCAGGAAGAGTTAGATTTTTCAGATAATGACGAATTATCAGCTTTGATTGCAGCTATGATATGAGCAAATAATCTAATTATACTTTCAAATATAGATTGATTATATGACAAGTATCCATGATGAAACTTAATAAAAGAAGTAAATAAAATAGATGAAGATATATTAAAAATGGTATGAAAAGATAAATCTAGTATGGGAAAATGATGAATGGAAAGCAAATTAAAAATAGCAAAAATGATGATGGATTTATGAATAAAAATGTATCTTGCAAATTGAAAAAACAAAGATATTATTAAAAAAATAAGTAAGTGAGAAAATCCTGGAACTTTATTTGAATCTCACAGTGAGAAAAAAGTAGATTCTCTTAGAAAATGGCTAAAAGCATGAGCTGTACCAACTTGAGAATTACAAGTTAGTACTATAATTGCAGATTTATTAAAAGCAGGGAAGAGAGCATCTCTACTTGAAATCTGAGTAGAAAAAATAGAAAAACAATTTATAAAATGAGATGTAGTAAGTGTGTGTGATGAACATGGCTGTTGCCTCTGATATGGTATTGCTAAAATTGATAGTATACAAATTGACAAATTCAGTGAAGATAAAAAAATTGTAATACATACAGATTATTTTATTAATATTTAAATTATGAAATTAGATATAGAAAAACTGCTAATGGAAGTGCCTATTACAAAGATTAATCATATACAAGATAATGAAGTCTATACAGTTTTGGAAAAATTTAATATGTGTGGAAGTATAAAAGTAAAAGCTGTTTATTGGATTTTAAAAAAAGCAATTGAAGAAAATAAACTTGATAAAAATAAAATTATTTTAGAGGCTTCAAGTGGTAATACTGCTATTTCTTTGGCTTATTTAGCTAATTTATTTGATTTAAAAGTAGAACTTGTAATTCCAGACAATACAGCTCCTTGTAAGAAAAAACTGATAAAGTCATACTGAGCTATACTTATAGAGATATCATGAACTACTGATGATGCGATAGAATATAGAGATAAATTATACAAAGAAAATCCGTCAAAGTATTTTCTAACTGATCAATTTAACAATATAGATAATCTAGAAGCTCATTATAATCTAACTTGACCTCATATAGATAAAAAAATAGGAAAAATAGATTTTTTTGTGGCTTGACTTGGGACAACAGGAACCATACTTTGAACAGCAAAATATCTAAAAGAAAAATACCCTGATATAAAGATAATAGCTATAAATCCACTTGATAAAATAGAATGAATAAAAGATTATAATATAATAAGAAATATAGGACAATTTTACAAAGATTATAATTATTTGATAGATGAAGTAATAGATGTAAAATATCTAGATGATGCTATACCTTGAGTAAATGCTTATATAGAAGAATGATATTTTAATTGAATCTCATCGTGAGCAATACTTTCATGAACTAAAAAATATTTAGAATGAAAAAAATGATTAAAATGAGTTATAATCGCACCAGATTGATGAGATTATTATTTTTCAGAACTTATAAAATACATAGACAAAGACAAAATAAAATGATGTAAATAAAAAAAAATTGACATTTTAAGATAAAAAAATATTATAAATTTACTATTTAATTATTAGATATCTATGTTTAATAAATTTAATTTAATTCTAGTTGTAGTCGTAACTTTTAGGAAAAACCTAAGAGATATTTATCGTGAATTAAATTAATTAAATAGCATTCCGATTTTTATAACTCTCTTAGGGAAACCTACAGAGAGTTTTTTTATTTTTTAAATTTTAAAAACATGAAAACAATTTGACTTATTTGAGGGATGAGTTGGGAATCCTCATTAGAATATTATCGTATAATTAATGAACAAATTAAAAGAAAACTTTGATGATTACATTCTGCAAAAATTTTGATGTATTCAGTTGATTTCTATGAAATAGAAAAACTCCAACATCAATGAAATTGGAAAAAAGCTACAGAATTAATAATAGATGTTGCAAAAATACTAGAAAAGTGAGGGGCCGATTTTATTTTAATTTGTACTAATACTATGCATAAAGTAGCCAAAGATGTACAAGATAATATTGATATTCCTCTTTTACATATAGCAGATGCAACAGCAAAAAAAATTAAAAATAAATGATTAAAAAAAATTGGTCTTTTATGAACAAAATTTACAATGGAAGAAGACTTTTATAAATGAATATTAGAAAAGAATTATAATCTTGATATTATTATTCCTAACAATATTGATAGAGAAATTATTCATGATATAATTTATAATGAATTATGTTTAGGAAAAATAAATAAATCTTCAAAAGATAAATATATTGAAATTATAAATAAACTAGTTAAAGAATGAGCTGAATGAATAATTTTAGGATGCACTGAAATTCCTTTATTAATAAAACATGAAGATGTAGAAATACTTATATTTGACACAACTAAAATTCATGCTGAATCAGCTAGTGAATTGTCCCTAAAATAAAAATTTTAAAAAAATATTTGACATTTTTAAATTATACATATAATCACTTTAATTATTTAACTCTTACAAATAATTATGATAAATAAAACTAATTTACTACTTCTGACTCTTCTTCTAGGAAACAAACCTAAGAGTTATTTTGTCGTAAGTTAATTTTAATCTATTTAATTACACAAACTCTCTTAGGGAAACCTACTGAGAGTTTTTTTATTTTTTTAATTTTAAATATTTATGAATACCGCAAATACAATATCCATAGATGAAAAAGTTGCTAAATTTTGAGAATTTGCAAAGAAAAAATATGAAACACCTGCAAATTCTAATTTTAAATTACCAGATAGAACTTGGCCTGATAAAGATATAGAAAAGGCACCTATTTGGTGTAGTGTTGATTTAAGAGATTGAAATCAGTCATTAGAAAAACCTATGAATGTTGAACAAAAATTAGAATATTTTAACTTACAAGTTCAAATATGATTTAAAGAAATTGAGGTATGATTTCCTGCTGCTTCTGATCCTGATTATCAATTCATAAGAAAATTAATTGAAGAAAATTTAATTCCTGATTGAGTTAAAATTCAAGTTTTAACTCAATGTAAAGAAGATTTAATTCAAAAGACTAGAAAATGTGTTGAATGAAGTAAAAATGTAATAGTTCATATATATAATTCAACCTCTACAATTCAAAGAAATGTAGTTTTTAATAAATCAAAAGAAGAAATAATTGATTTAGCTGAAAATTGAGTTGATTGGATAAAAAAATATTTTAGTGATTTTAAATGAAATTTACAATTACAGTATTCACCTGAAAGTTTTACTTGAACAGAAATTGAATTTGCTGAAGAAATATGTAAAAAAGTAATTGATAAATGGGATTCTTTTTGATGAAAAGATATAATTTTTAATTTACCCGCAACTGTTGAAAATTCAACTCCAGATAGATATGCTGACAAAATAGAATATATGAGTAGAAAAATAAAAGAATATATGAAAGAAACTAAAAGTAAAATAAATGCTATAATAAGTGTTCACACTCATAATGATAGATGAACTGCAGTTGCTGCAACTGAATTAGCATTAAAAGCTTGAGCTGATAGAGTAGAATGAGTTATGTGTATCCCAAATTGAGAAAGATCATGAAATGTAGATATTTGAACAATTGCAATGAATATGTTTTCACAGTGAGTTCCTCCATGATTAGATTTAAGTAATTTAGGAAAAATATCTAACCAAATATCAAGTATAATAGAAATACCAATACATCCGAGATATCCATACACTTGAGAGTTAGTTCATACTGCATATAGTTGAAGCCATCAAGATGCAATTAAAAAATGATTTGAAGCTCAAAACCATAGAAAAAATAATTGAGACGAAGTATGGGATATACCATATTTACCAATTGATCCAGAAGATATTTGATTAAAATACGAACCTATAAAAATTAATTCTCAATCATGAAAATGATGAACAGCCTATATTTTAGATAAATTATGATATAAAATACCTAAAAATATGCAAGTATCAATTTGAAAAAAAATTCAAGAAATAACAAATAATATTTCTTGAGCATTAACTGATAATCAAATTGAATATATATTTAAAGAAAATTTTATTAATATTGATTGACCTATTAAATTAGATGAATTTGATTTTGATGAGATAAGAAAAAAATGAAGAGAAAATCAACATTGACCAATTGAAGAATTAAAAAATCAAATTGAAAAAAAATATAATATAAAAATTGATCAATTAGCTGATTATGAAGAAAAAGCATTATCTTCCTGAGCAGATTCAAAAGCTATATCATATTTTGAGATTATATTTAATTGAAAAGCATTTTATTGATGTTGAATAGATAAAGATTTTGAAATTTCAGCATTAAAGTGATTAATAAGCACAATAAATATTGCATTAAAAAAATAAAAAATCTTTTGACTTCTTACTTTAATTAGATAAAGTATAAGTATACCACTTTATCTAATTAAAGTTTTTTATGCAAGAAAAAGAATTAAAAAAGCAGTTTTCTGAAATATGTGAAGTATTAACAAGTATGGATAAAAAAGCTGATATCTATAATTTTTTAAGAGATTTATTATCTAAAAATGAAATTGCAGAGTTTTCAAATAGATTTGAAGTAGCAAAAATGCTTGATGAGAAAATTAGTTATATAAATATAGAAGGGAAGACTCGTGTAAGTTCTACAACAATTGCTAGAATTTCTAAATTTCTAAATTGAGAAAATAAGTGATATAAAAATGCAATAGAATTACTAAAATCAATTTCAAAAATACATCATGAAGGCCATCATTCTTGATAATGGTCTTTTTTTGATGTTATTACATTTTAAGCATTATCAGGATTTAAACTGCTAATGCTTTTTTTATTTTTTAAAATTTTAATTATGAAAGAACAAATTACATTTAAAGAATTCAATATCAATAAAGATATTATTACTTCTAGTATTTATGAGGGGCAAAAAAGGCAAATAGATAATATGTGAATAGAAATATCTGAAGAAATTAATGCTGAATTAACAATATTTTTAGATAATTATATAAATTTTCTATGATTAAATTGAAAAAAAGTATTTTTTAGAATTGATGCTTACTTTGATAAAAATCAATTATACATATTAGATATGAATGCATCTTTTGTAGATGGGCGGTGAAATGCTTTAAATCTAACAAGATCAATTTGAAAAAAAGTTGATTTGTTAATTTTAAATTATTTTCCAAAAAATTTAAAATTGGAAAAAGAAGAATATAGACCAGAATTTGAACTTTGTATAAAAGAACTTAATATATTATTTTTTAATGATCAAGTGAATGGATATGAATATCCCGATTTTAATGAGATAAGCGATATAAAATCAAAAAAAGAAGAAATATATATTTATTGAGAAACTAATAAAATTTGAGAAAATATACTACCTTATAATTGAAAATATATTGATAATAAAAATAATCTTGCTGATTTTTCAAAAATTTGGAAATGAGATTTTTTAAAAATCCCTGAATTTATTACCTCAAATGAATTAAATTATTCTCAATTACCAAAAGAAATAGTTTTAAAAATAGCATGAAAAGAAGACATAAGAGAAGATTGAAGAAATAAAGTTTTTATATGAAAACCTAAAAAATGGGGAAGTTTATGGGAACAATGAAAGTTAGTAGCTCAAGAAAAAGTTAGTCCTTTAAAAAATTATAAGTGAGAAAATACACAAGCCATTATACTAAGTTTATGAACAAAAGCTTTAGTATGATATGTGCAAAATTCAACAAAAGATATAATAAATGATAATTCAATACAATCTCCTCTTGTATTAAAGTAAATTATTAACAAACAAAAAGAATAGTGATTTCTCACTATTCTTTTTGTTTGAATATTTTTTATAAAAAATACATAAAAAATGCGACAAAAATACCAAGTACAGCTCAAGCAAAAGCTTCACTTGGTAAGTGTCAAAGTGATTCCTTAAATCTTTTTCATTCAGGAAATATTTTATTTATAGCTTCAGCATGAAGTCATGCTTCAAATCGTACATTAATTGCATCATAAATTATGATAACAGTAAAAGCAAGACAAATAGCAAATAAATCATCACTAATACCTTTTTTTAAAGCTACAGCTGTTGTTAACGATACAACAACGGCACTATGAACAGAAGGCATACCGCCACTTCATAATGCTGCACTTATATCCCATTTTTTATTTTTTATTTTAATAAAAAATCATTTGATTATTATAGCTAAAACAAAAGTAAAAGCTGGGACAAAAAGTAAATTAGAATAAAAATAATTCATATTATAAATTTTATTTTATAGAAACAACTTTATATTCAGTCAGTCAAGCATAAGATTTAACTTTTATAGTATCTCACACATTTTTTCCAAGCAAAGCCTTACCAATAGGAGAATCATTCGATATCTTTGGTACATCTGCAAGTATAGTACTTTCTGTTTTTCAAACAATTTTATAAATTCACTCTTCTTTTGTATCTAAATTCAATATTTTAACTTCTTTTCAAATAACAATTCTATTTTCTTCAGTTCATTCTGATTCTTTTATTATTTTTACATTTTTTAATTGTTCTTCAATTTCTGCAATTTTTACTTCAACTTGAGCTTGTTCATTTCTAGCTTCTTCATACTCAGAATTTTCTGATAAATCTCAGAAACTTATTGCTTCTTTAAGTTTTTCAGCTATTTCAAGTCTTTTAGCATCTTTAAGATATTTTAACTCATCTTCAAGATTTTTCAATCATTCTAAAGTTACATAAATTATATTTTTTACAGCTTTTCACATAATTTTATTGTTAGGAAATAATAATCAATTAATCACTTATTTTTTTCAAAGACTTTTCATAATTACTTTAACTTCATTATATCCATCTTTTTTTATTTTCAATCAAAAATTTTTATTCTTATAAGAAAATACAAATCTTATATAACTATCATCTAAATCTGGATCCAAATTTATATAAAAACTTTTGTCTCCGTAGTTATTTACCTTTTTAACCTCAAAATATAAATTATAAGAAATAACATCAAATATATTTAAAATATCATCATATGACTTTCAATCAAATATATACAAAGTCATTTTTTTCTCTTTTGAATAAAATTCTTTGTATTCGTAAGGATATTCATTTGTTAAGCCAAATAAACTATTATTCGCATCCTTGTCTTTTTCTTCTAAATCAAAATTTTTAAATAAATCTAAAATCTCTTGTTCTACAGTATTTAAGGTTTTATCATTACTATAATACTCTGTTTTATCTAAAACATCATCATTAACTATATCTTTATTACTTATTTGATCTTCATATTTATCTGTCAATTTTTTTCATACTGTTACATTTTTTTCAACTAGATTTTCATTTATATCTGGAATAATATAATTACTTCCAGTATAAGAAGAAACCTCAATATTATCAACATTTTTTTCACTACTTATTTTCTGTGTTTCTATATTATTTTCAATCTTATTGTACTTTATTTTTTTGAAATAATCTGCATAAGAAGGAATTAAATAATACAAAAACAAATGTCATAAGAAAATAAAAAATATGAGAAAAATCAACTTTATAGACTTTTTAGAATCCATCTTTATATTAATTAACTTTTACTTGAGAAAAATTTAATTGTACTGGAGTATCTCTTCAAAGCAAATTAACATTTACTTTAAGTAATCCCTTACTTTCATTAATATCAATTATAACTCATTTATTTCATTCAAAAGGTCATTTTGTTATAATTGCAATATCTCAAACTTTATACTTTGTTGAAAAAGTTTCAGAATTTTGTTCAACTTTTCATTTTAATTGCTCCAATTCAGCTTCAGAAACAGGTACTGGGATATTTCAAGCTCATAAAAATCCTGTTACATTTGGAGTATTTCTAACTATATACCAACTTTCATTTGTAACAACCATTTGTATAAGTATATATCAAGGTAATATATTTTTCTTTTTTCTAACTTTAACTCATCAAGCTCTAACAGAGACAACATCATGAGTAGGTATAAATACATCAATTATATAATCCTCTAATCAAAAACTTTCTCTTCTTTGAAAAAGAGATTGTTTTACATTTTCTTCTGTTCATGATATAACTTGTATCACATACCATTTTGCATTATTTTCCATTTTTAATTAATTAAGATTTAAAAATATCTTTCAATAACATAATAAGTCCAGAGAATATATTATTAAAAATAAAAAGATATGCTCCAAAAACTACTATAAAAATCAAAATAATTAAAAAATATTTTTTAGTTTCTTCTCTTGTTGGCCAAACTACATGTTTTAACTCTCTTAAAGAATCTTTTATAATTTTCATAATGAATATATATTTAAAACAATAAAAAAAGTATCACAAAATATTCTTTGGGACACCTGTCAAGTTCATTATATTTAAAGTTTCTAAAAGTCAAAATATAATATAATAATCATTTTGACAATTATACATATATATAGTAAAATAAACTCTGTATAATAAGATAAAATATATATTATATAAAAATGTTTTTTATTACATAGATTATTAATTAGTAACTAAATTATGAATTTTTTTATTATAACATTTTCAATACTTTTTATTATGCTAATAATTTTTTATATATTTATATTAAAATTAAAAGAAAAAATAGAACAAATTGAAGATAAACTCCAAAAATTACTAAAAACTAGAACCGATTTAATACCATCATTGTATGAAATAAGCAGAGATTACCTAGTAAAACACAATGATGTCTTTGAGGAAATTATAAAATTAAGGAAAGTTCAATTTTCTCTAAATGACTATAATGTTTCTTTTTTAGAATTTATTAAAAATGAAATGGCTATAAATCATGAAATAAGGTTTATTTATGGAATTTGTACTAAAAACAAGAAACTAAACTCCTTATGAAAATTTATTTACATAAAAAATCTAATAATAGAAAAAAATAAATCAATATGAACAAAAATAGATAAGTATAAAAAAAATATAAATTTATTAAATAATCTTATAAAGTATAAAAACTATACGATTTTTTGACTACTTTTACCAGTTCATAAAAAATTAGAATTTAATTTAATAAAAAATATATTTTAAATTTTAAATATTTATTTTTATTCATGATAATATCATTCATTAATTAATTTATATCATCTATCTGTTGTGTAAACAATAGTTCAATCTTTTAATTTTATTTTAATTAATTTACTTTCATAATATTTTCTAAGTCAATGTATTATATGATACATTAGTTTAGATTCTTTTTTACTTTGATTTTCATATTTTAAATTTTTTGCAATAAATCATTCTTTTTGAAGATCAATCCATAATTCTTTTATATAATCAGATTTTTTAGTTCATTTTTTTTCTGGATTTTCACTTATAAGTTTTTCTAAATTATCAAAAAAATCAACTACCATATTTTCTATTTCATCTTTTGTAATATAACTAGTTCAACCATTTCTAATTATTATTCATCAAATATGAGTATTAAGATATTTATAAATTCATTGGAAATTAATTCAATCTTGATTTTTATTTCATTTTTCTGTAATTTTAACTTCAACCTTGTTTCAATGTAAATTAAATATTATTTTTATTTCTTTATATCATTCACCAGAAGTATCTTTTTTTCATCATTTTCAATTTTCATTTAGAAAAACTGAAAAATCTGAATAAAGTTTTGATAATAATGTTTTTTCATTTGTTAATTTTACTCATTTATTTTTATATGATAATACTTTTCATCAAAGTCCAGATATTATATTATAAATATTTTGCATAACTAAATATTTATCAAAGTCATCAATTGAATCAATTTCAAATGTGTATCTTATACCATCTTTTATAGAATTTCATGTACTATAGTCTTGATCTCCAAGAACTTTTTCTCACATAGCTCATAACTTTTTGGGCCTTCAATATAAAATAAAGTTTTTTCATAAAATATTTCATTCATATATTCATTCTTCAATTGAACGGTTACTAATATTTAAAGGTCATTCTAATTCCTTAAATATTTTTTCTTCCTCTTCCTCTATATTAGCTAAATTTGGAGTATTTAAAATATCTGCAATCGCATATGTTATTTTAGAAACAAAACATGTAATTTTTCACAATCAATTTTTTTGTTCTGTTAACCTTAAAAAATCTAATATTTCTTTATTGTTTTTAAAAGGAAGATAATTAATAACTTCATCTATTGTAATTCACCATCTTTTTTCTAAAACATTTTTTGCTCTAGAATTTCTATATATACCTATTGCGGTTTGAAAATGATTATTAAATTTAACAACATCTTTTTCATTATCAATATTAATTGACAGTAAATAAAATATCATATCAGTAAGTTCTTTATCAGTTAATTCAGATAAATCTGTTAAATCTAATTTTGTTAATGTTAAATTAGTATTTCATATTTTTATTGGATTTCAATCATTGTCGTTAACAATAAAACCTCAATCTCTTCTTCATAATAATGCTTTTTTAAGACTAATATCTACATCAATTCAACATGTTTCTTGATTATTTTCTTTATTTAATTTATTCATATTTCATTATTAGTTAATACTTTAATTACATCATCTAGAGATGAATAACTTGATGATAAAAATGCTAATCAATTTCTTCAATGAAATACTCCCCTTAGATTACATATTTTTCTAATATGATCAATTTTATTTCTTTTATTAATCAATTCAGTTATTTTTTTATTATTTTCATCTTTATTTATTAAAGTTACTTCAGATGCAATATCTTTTTCAAGAGTCACAATTTCATGTGATAAAAAAACATCAAATTCTCATAACGATTTTTCTTCTAATTCATTTAATTGACTTACTTTATCTCTAAGTGAATAATGTTTTAAATCTTTTTTTGAATGAGGAATATTTGAAACAAATATAGATTTAGCTTTAGTTTTTGAATTTTTATCTCCTTTATGTAAACATATAACACAATAATTTAATTTTGAAAACTCTACATTCTCGCTAGTACTTAAATATTGATAAAATGCCTCAGGTGGTATTCACGAATAACTTAATGAAATTTCTTTATTATATGAAAAATATACTACATTATCTACAACTTCTATTTCTAAAACTCCTTTTTTTCTTAATTCATCAACTTTATTAATTTCTTCTTTTGTTGATTTATTATTTAATAATCATTTTAATTTTGTATATTCTGGAAAACGACTAAAAGACTGTTTCATTTCTAATACTTTTTCATCGATAATTTTTTGAAATAATCTACTTGATTTGCTAAATAGTTTATACAAATCATTTGTTTCATTAAAATCAGGATTAGTTATATATTTAATCATTTCTGGCACCATGTTTAGTATTGCATTTCATACTACTGTATCAAAAATTGCCAATTTCATTTTTTTTCTATTTTCAAACTCTTCTCAAGTTAACTCTTCATCAGATCAATCATTTTTATTTACCTTGTATAATTTATTCTTATTATCTAAATCTAAATTATTCGAATAATATTTTCTCAAATTATAAATAAGTATTGCTATTCAAGTAATTATTTTATGCAATTCTTGCGATTGTTCAGATACTTTTAAATTCAAATCTCAATTTAATGCAGCATCATTTATCAAATCTCTATGTTTTCTAGCATCTTTAGGGTATAATAATGCAAAATGAGATAAAATTGAATCCGTATCTAAATATCATGAAGTCATAGGAATAAAATCATTTAAGAATTCTTTTAATCTAATTTTAGGTTTATTTCAACTTTTTTCCACAACTTGTTTATTAAATCTATCTTTTTTTTGTAAAGCCCCACATAATTCATAAAGTTGAATTAATAAAGAGGTTCATAGAGGTTTATTAGCTCCTTGATTTAACTCCTTTTTACTTATATTATTTTCATCTATAAAATCTAATACTTTACTTACAGCAACTTTAGTATCTGTATTTCATTCAGTAAAATTCAATCAATGGTGATCAAAACAAGCTCATTTTCAATAACAATCTAGAAATATTCCTAAATCAGAAACATCTCATAAGAGTGTTTCTAAATAATCTCTATCCTCTACAAACAATGAAGGCATTCTATTTAAAGTATCACTGTATATATCCCTTGCTGATTCAATTAATAATTCAGATAATTTAATTAATTGTTTTAACTCATTGAATTCTGATTCTTTTTTTATTAATTTATCTTCTAATTCTTTAACTTTTTCAGGATCACAACAATAAAGTATTTTCTCTTTAGTAAGTAAGATTTGATCCTCCGCTTTTTCAGCATACAATCTAATTGAACTTGTATCAAAAGACTTACTTCAAATTATTTTTCTTATATTTCTCATAATTTATTCAAAAAAATCAATATAGTTTGAAATTAACAATTTTTTAAGTAATATTTATTCATCACAATAATAAAGGAATTACTTTTAATTACAATTTCTTATTTATATAATTATTTTAACACATTGTAAACTTTTATGCAAAAACTAGAATTACTTATGCCAGCCTGAAGTATGGAAAAACTTAAATTTGCATTTGCTTATTGAGCTAATGCCGTTTATGTGTGAGTCCCTATGTTTTCACTTCGTGCAAGAACTAATGAATTTACGATAGAAACACTAAAGGATGCAATTAATTATACTAGAAACCTGCCCTGAGACAAAAAAATATATTTCACTGCAAATATCTATGCTCATAACATAAAAATTAAACCATTTTTAGCACAATTTAAAAAGATGTATGAATTAAAACCAGATGCATTTATAATGGCTGATCCTGGACTTATATATCTTGTGAGAAAGGAATTTCCAGATGCAATAATACATTTATCAGTTCAAGCAAATAATACAAATTGGGCTCAAGTAGAATTTTGGAAAACCCAATGAATAAAAAGAATTATTCTAAGTAGAGAAATAAGTATCAAAGAAATCAAAGAAATTCACGAAAAAGTACCAGATATAGAACTTGAATCATTTATTCATTGAGCTATTTGTATGGCTTATAGTGGTAGATGTCTTATATCAAATTATCTATCAAATAGAGACTCAAATCAATGAACTTGTAGTCATTCTTGTCGTTGGGAATATAAAGTATTTAAAGATGAAAAATCAGAAGAAGAACTAGAAATAGCAACAGGAAGACCAAACGATTATGAGGAACTGACTTGAAATTATTATTTAGAAGAAAAGGGAAGACCTGGAGAACTTATGGATATAGATGAAGACGAATATGGTACATACTTGATGAATTCTCGCGATTTAATGGCTATAGATTATATACAAGAA
Organism: bacterium; assembly: GCA_024635475.1. Classification (GTDB taxonomy): domain Bacteria; phylum Patescibacteriota; class Gracilibacteria; order BD1-5; family UBA6164; genus Altimarinus. The sequence continues at coordinate 24,373 of JAGXIW010000006.1, forward strand.
TTGAAAGATGCTTGAGTAATAAGCTTTAAAGTAGAATGAAGAAATAAAACTATAAATTACTTAGCATCTGTATGACTCTCTTATAGAAAAGCAATTGATGCAATAGAAGCCTGAATTACTTATGATAGCAAAAAATTGGCTCTAGAATTATTTTCAATTGCAAATAGGTGATACATACCTGGTTTTTTAGCTTGAAATCCAAATAGCAATGCACAATTTTATGAGAGAAATTGAAGTTTCTGAACAAAGTCATTTTGCTGAATTGTAAGATCTTATGATGAAAAAGAAAAATTGGCTAGAATAGAAGTAAAAAATATATTTAAATTATGAGATTCTATTGAATTTTTTAATCCAACAGAAATTTGGACAGAAAAAGTAACAAAAATATATAAAATAAATGTTATAAATCATAGTTTATGAAAAAATCTAGACATAGGGGATAGTTTCAATAAAAAATATGTGACTGAGGAAGAAAGTGCTCATTGATGAGGATATGAAGTATGGATAAATTGCACTAAAAATCCTTGAGAATTTGCACTTATAAGAAAAAATATGGATTTTTAATTCTCTATAAATGCTAAAGGGATCCTTTTACTCCTTTTTCTTACCTCATTTTTTAATCTCTGCAATTATATAAACCAAAAAACTTACAAATATCCAGAAAAATATTCTAAATGAAACTAAAAAAAACAATATATACAAACTCAAATATGTCCTATCTTTTAAGTAAATTATGATATTTGAAATATTTCATAAAAATCAAAATAAATCATTTACAAATCATATAGGAACTACAGAATTAACTCTTATATAAGCAAAAATAGATAAAAGAAAGAAAGGTATTGCAATTCAAAAACTAAATGAGCCAAGTTTATTATTATATACTTTAAAAGTTATAAAATCACTTATAGTAAGTATAATTCCAAAAACCGGAATAAATAAAGTTAAAAATGACAATATAAATGATTTATTTAAAAGTAAAAATGATGAATTATGAACAACTAACTTAAAACATTCTGGAGATTGTAAAGCTTTGATATATAAATTTGCAACTATAAAAAATAAAAATCATATAATAACTCAAAAATAAAACTTATGAAGTTTTTCAAGTCATAAGAATATAAAACTCAAACCTGATAATAATGAAATAACAATTATAAAATAATCAATATTTGTGAAACTCATAAAAATAAAAATTTGTTTGTAAAATTATTAAAACAATTTTAAGTAATAATATGGAAAAAGCAAAATAATATTTTTTCATAAAAAAACTAACTATATTTGAATATTTTTCGATATAATCTTAGGAAAAACAAAAAAAACCTCAAAAATCGCAAAATTTTAAGTTTCTGATATTTATTGGCTTATTACAGCGATTTTATTTTTTTTAAAATAGGTGAGAGAGTAATGATATATTAAATGTAAAAAAAAATGAAAAATAATTTACATAAAATTAATGTGTAGTTTAAAAATACTTAAAATACTTAAAAAAATATAAAATTCTACAAAAAAAAGTTTTTAACAATTTGTTAACAAAGCTAAAATTTGATATATTTTAATTTACAAAATATTACAAAAGAGAAGTGATGAATAAAAATACATATTAGTTCACATAATATAACTTATGTGTACATATTAATACTAAATAAACAAAAAGACTATAATTACTTATAGTCTTTAATATTCTAATTTTTTAAGAAAATTAATTTTTAATATTCTTATTATAATTTTCTTCTGAAATAAGTTTTTTATTGTACAAATATTCTAAATATTTATTCATAGTTATCATACCATCTTGAGCTGAAGTTTCAATAACACTATTGATTTGATGAATAGCCCCTTTTCTTATCATATTTGAAATTGAAGTGTTATTTACAAGTATCTCTACAGCTGCTATTCTACCTCAATTAGTAGTATCTGATCTCTTAATTAAATCTTGCCACACTATTCATATCAATGATTCACTTAATTGTTGAGTAATTTGATCCCTTTCATCAGATGGAAACATATCTATTATTCTAGAAATAGTTCTAGCAGTTCAAGATGTATGTAGAGTTGCTAACACTAAATTTCAAGTTTCAGCAGCACGAAGTGCTAATCTAAATGTATCTAAATCCCTCATTTCTCATACCATAATTACGTCTGAAGCCTGTCTAAGAGCATATTTTAACCCATTTTCAAAACTTAATGTATTTATTCACACTTCCCTTTGCTCTATCAATGATTTTTCACAGGTATATACAAATTCTATCGGATCCTCAATAGTGATTATATGTTTTTTCTTTGTCTTGTTTATATAATTTAATAGACTAGCTAAAGTAGTAGATTTCCCTGCTCAAACTGATCAAGTAATTAAAATTAATCCACTTTTTTTATTTGTAAAATTTAAAACACTAGGTGGTAAAGATAATTCTTCAAAATTTGGTAATACAGATCTTATAGGTCTAAAAACCATTCAATATCCACTTCTCTGAAAAAAAGCATTTATTCTAAATCTACTGTATCATTTCAAATCTAGAGAAAAATCAAGTTCCATATTTGTCATTAATTTTTCTTTTTGAGCTTGAGACATAATTGTAATTATTTCTTTTTCAAATACTTCTTTATCAAGTATGGGATAATTTTCAAAATAATGTATTTCTCAATCTATTTTAAAGCTCGGATAGCTTCCAGAAGCAAGTATTATATCTGAAGCATTTTTTTCTAAAGCTTCTTTTAAAATCTCAGTTATAAGCATAAGTAATAGGTGATTAATAAATATTACTAATATTACTAGAATTATAACATATTAAATAAAATAATACAAACTTTTGACTTAGTAATTTTTTTTATTATATTAGTCTTAATACTTCTTAAAAAGCACATATGAGGCTAGCACTACTGGATACCTTAATTACAACAAATCTTCTACATAAGTAGTTGTTTGTTTTTGTGCTATTTTAGTATAAATATAATCTTCTACTTTAAATTGTAGGAGATTTTTTTATTTTTTTAAGTCTTATATAATTATGAAACAAACTATATTGTGTCTTGATATGGAATGAGTTTTAACTCCAGAAATCTGGGAGGAAGTATCAAAAAATACTGGAATACAAGAACTTATGCTTACTACAAAAGATATAGCAGATTATGACGAACTTATGAATTATAGAAAAGTACATTTAGATAAAAATTGACTTACTTTAGATAAAATACAAAAAGTTATTTGAACTATAGATTTATTACCATGAAGTCTTGATTTTATACATTGGGCTCAAGAAAGAATGCAAGTTATAATTTTATCAGATACTTTTATAGAATTTGCAAAACCACTTCTTAAAAAAATGTGAAATCCTACTATTTTTTGTCATAATTTGATTATAGAAAATAACAAAATAGTTGATTACAAATTAAGAATAAAAGATCAAAAAACACATGCAGTAAGAAAATTTAAAGAATTAAACTTTAAAACTATTGCAGCCTGAGACTCATTTAATGATACAGGTATGTTAAATGAAGCAGATTTTTGATTTTTCTTCAAACCAGGTAAAAAAGCCACCGATGCCTTTCCCTCAATAGAAATTGCTAACGATTATGAAGAATTAAAAAAACTTATTGAAAGAAGTTTGTAAAAAATAACAATTTAACTTAATCATTAATTATATTATATATGAATATCGAAATTAAAAGACACTCTCTGAGCCACATAATGGCACAAGCTATAAAAGAAATGTACCCAAATGTAAAAATGGCAATTGGACCAAATATAGAAAACTGATTTTACTACGATTTTGATTTTGGTAGTGAAGAAATCAAAGAAGAAAATCTAAAAGAATTAGAGAAAAAAATGAAAAAAATAATTTCTCAAAATCAAAAGTTTGAACAATATGATTTGGACTTCGATGAAGCTCTATCCTATCTTAAAGAAAAAAATGAAGATTACAAAGTAGAAATGGCTATGGAATTAAAAGAAAAATGAATCAATAAAATAAGCTTCTATAAAAACATAATGCAAAACTGAAATATAAGTTATATAGATATGTGTAGTGGTCCTCATGTAGAAAACTCAAACAAATTGGATTCAAATGCATATAAACTAGACAAAATAGCTTGAGCATACTGGAAATGAGATAGTAATAATAAGATGCTTACTCGTATATATTGACTAGCTTTTGATACTCGTGAAGAACTTGATAACCACATAAAATTATTAGAAGAAGCGAAAAAAAGAGATCATAGAGTACTTTGAAAAAAACTAAAATTATTTACTTTTTCAGATAAAGTATGATTAGGACTTCCTCTTTGGCTTCCAGCGGGTTGAATGCTTTGGAAACAAGTAGAAGATTTTTGGAAAGAAACACACGAAAAAGCATGATATGACTTTGTAAGAACACCTCATATAGGTAACAAAATACTTTGGGAAACTTCAGGACATTGGGGGTTTTATGCGGATAGTATGTATCCTCCTATGGAAGTATGACAAAGTTTAGAAGAAGCTAAGGTATGAGAAAAAGCAAAAGAATCAGAGACTTTTTTACTTAAACCTATGAATTGTCCTTTTCATGTTGAAATCTACAATGATGAACCAAAAAGTTATAGAGACTTCCCTCTTAGATGGGCAGAATCTGGTACTGTGTACAGATTTGAGAAAAAATGACAATTAAATTGACTTACTAGAGTAAGAGGTTTTACTCAAGATGATGCACATATAATTTGTCGTCTAGATCAAGTTGAAGATGAATTAAAAAAAGTAGTTAATTTTATACTATATATATTTGAAAGCTTTTGATTTGATAAAAATAAAATAAAAGTATATTTATCACTAAGAGATCCAAATAATAAAGAAAAATATTCATGAAATGATGAATGATGGGACTTTACTCAGTCTGTACTAGAAAAAGTTGCAAAAGAAATGAAATTGGATTATATAGCCGAAGAATGAGAAGCAGCTTTTTATTGACCAAAACTTGACTTCAAAATCAAAGATGTCTTGGGTAGAGAATGGCAATGTTCTACTCTACAATTTGATTTCAATCTACCAAATAGATTTGATATGACTTTTACAAATTCAAATTGAGAACAGGAAAGACCTTATATGCTTCATAGAGCATTATTTTGATCATTTGAAAGATTTTTATGACTATTAATAGAAAACTATGCTTGAGTATTCCCTCTTTGGTTAGCTCCAAAACAAGTTATAATAATTCCTGTATGAGAAAATTTTATGGATTATGCAGATAAAGTTTATAACAAATTAAAAGAAAATTGAATAAGAGTTAGTTTAGATTCAAGTGCAGATTCACTAAATAAAAAAGTAAGAAATGCAGAAAAAATGCATATAAACTATATACTTGTCGTTTGAGAACAAGAAGAAAAAGATAATTCAGTTTCAGTAAGAAATTACAAAACAAAGGAACAAATAGTAGAAAAAGTTGATAATTTTATAAATAAAGTTAAAATTGAGGTTGTAGAAAAAAAATTATAAAATTATCTATAATTCCCCCTTTTATGAAAAAAATATTTTTAACATTATTTTTTGTTATATTACTAACTTCTTGTGCTTCAAAAGAAGAAGTTACAAAAAAAGTAGATCCAAAACAGATTTTAGTAAATAAGTTAAAACAAGAAACACTAAATGAAAGAAGCAAATTTGATAAAAATAATACTCGGACAAAAGTAGAAACTTTAACTTGATTTTTATGTTTTGATGAAACTATAAGTATACCTTTTGTAAAAGTATCAGTAAATACAAAAAATTGTAAACAAGAAAAATGAGATGATTTTATTTATTTTAAAGCTAAATGAAATTCATTATATAAAATTAATAAAAATCAAGAAGAACTGATAATAAAAACCCATCCTAAATTAGAAACTTCTTATGTATGAGATAATATAAAAAATGAGATAATATATGGATTTAAAAATATATTGGAACAAAAATATTGTAATTATGTCAAATTAGTAAAAAAAGACTTTTTAAAAAATGATAATAATAAAGAAGTTTATATAATATGAGCTATTTGATTATATAGAACTGAATCCAACAGTCAAATAATTAAAGACCCCAATACTCTTATTTGTGAATGATATTATCCAAACAAAAAGTTTATAATTTATGATACTAAAAAACCTACTATTTTTTTAGAGGTCCAATTTGATAAACTAGTTAATCTCTATACATTAAAATTTGATTAAATTATTAAATTAAATTTTTTATCCTTTATTTTCCTTAACCTATTTTATTTCTTAATTATATTTTTGTTAAAATATTTTTATTTTTTAATATATTAATATATGGAATTTAAATGAACTAAATTATACAATTTATATTTATGAATTGTTTCCTTTGTATCTATAATTGCGATTGGTATAAATCTAGGAATAGTACTTACATCAGTATGAAAATATATTTTAATCTCTGATGAAGAATATTTACAATTTAGAGAAAGTTATAAATTAGAAAATTGTAAAAATCCAACTTATCCTGCAACTGAAGCTCAAATAGAAAAAGGTGGAACTACAATACAAACAAAAGCAATAACACCATCAGAAGAGGATATACAAAAATGTGAAGAAAAAGTAAGAGAAGATGTGAAATACAGTAGAGGTTATGATCTAAAAGATATGTTTATAACTTCATCTGCATGGTTTGCAGTATTTTTATTATTTTTTATTTTTCACTATCCTAAATTTTTAAAACTAAAAAAAGAAGATTAAGGATTATATTTTTTTACCTAAATTATGAGAAAAATCATATTGTTTATTATTATTTTTGTACTTTTTTTAGATTATTCTTCTGCGGATAATACTGATAAATCATGTTTATGAGGTAAGCATTTTACAAATTATAGCAAAGAATGTAATGATAAAAAAGATTTTGAATTGTATGAATGTAGGGTAACAAATTTATGTGATTCTTGTAACAAAACTGATTCAAAAAAAGTATTTGATACAGTTCCATATGATGAAGCTAGTACTTATGTAGCTAACCCAACTACTGATGTACTTAAATCTTTACACGAAGTTCAAGAAACATATAAAACAAATATGAATTCTATATATAAGTGTGTTTTGATAGATATACAAGAAAGATGATTAGAATATCTAGAAAAAGTTATATCAAGTACGGATAAAACTTGATTAATAAAAAAAGAATTATCACCAAAGATATCTTCTGAAAAGGCTAAATTAAAATCAAAAAAATCTGCTTTAAAATGTTGATGATTATCAGATGATAATTCTACTTCTACTCTAATCAAAAAAGAAGTTCTAGATCAAGTAACTTTTGAGTATTGTAAGTACAATTTCTATCTATTATACCTAAAAGAAGATTATTATAAATATACTAAGAATATATTATGATTAAAGGAAGAAGAATTAAATGATTCATCTTCATCAAAATCAGTAGAAATAAGTAATATAGCTATTCAATTTAGTAATATAAATGCAGAAATAAATACTGAAATAATAAAAATACAAAAAGTATTCCCTTTAGCTTATTATGCTTATAGTGAGTATGAAGATAATTATCTTCTACATCTCTTATTAACTCTAATTAAACAGGATTATGTATTAGTAAGAGATCAATTATCAAAAGTCTTATGACCTATAAATCAAGTAGCCTACAAGATAAAAGATGCAATGAAAAATTATTAGAATAGGATATAGAATGTAGAAAATAAGCCACAGTTTCTGTCATTCTGAATGAAATGAAGAATCCCTTAAACTTTGTTTATTGATTTTACAATACTAAAAGAATCCTTCGTTATAAGTCAAAAAAATAAGACCAAACTTAAGTTTGGTCTTATTTTTTTTAATCTAGATTAAATTATTGTGCAAAATCTGTTACAGCATAAGGAATATGATAATTAGTTGAATCAGATAATCAATTTAATTTTTCTCAATCTATTAAAATTGCAGTACCAGATCATATCAAAGTAGTTGGACATAAAGCACTTTCAGTATAACAAGAAGCACTATCATAATCTCAAACTATTTTTGTTATATAAGCATCATCTCAGTCTTTTTTTAGAGTATAAGCTATATTGTAAGCATTTCAGGTTAAATTTGTAGACCAACTTCAAGATCAAGTATTCTTTTTAAAAGTAGCATAAACATATCTACCTATTCATTTTTCAATAACCTTTGTTCAATCATTAAGTGTCAAATCTCACAATTCAGGATCATATAAATCCTTACTAAGATATTTTTTTCATAATGTAATTTGAGATATAGTTCATTTCGCTCATATTTGTTTTCAAGTAATAGGATTTGACCAAGTTGAAGTTCCAAATACTTTTCATCATCAATTAGCTGAAGTTACTCATGATAATGCAGATCAATTGTATGAAACAGTAATTATATTAGAAGGAGTAGCCATTTTACTAGCATCATATCCCCATACATTTGTATCTCATGAGAAAGTATCAACAGCTGGATAATAATTTTTATCTGATTTATATTGTTGTAGTGCTGTCTCTATAGTAGACACATCACTTATTTTTCTACCTCAAACTGCTTTATCCACAGCTCAACCAAAATTTTGATATGCTACAACTGATATAATTGCAAGAATTGTAATAACAACTAGTAATTCAACCAAGGTAAATCAAAGTTTATTGTTTTTTTTCATATAAAGTTATATTAAATAAAATAATTACAAAATTAATTATATATATTTTTTTTGATTTGCAAAAAAATATATATAATTAATTCGTTAAAAACAGTTTTATTTCTTTATTTTTGCTTTTAATTCTTCATAAACTTGTCCAAGCTTTTCTTTAAAATACACCAATTCTTCTTTTGCTCAAGTAGAACTAAGATACTCTTCCCCTTCTTTTTTCTTTTCCTTATAGAATTCCTCTAATTTTAAAGATATTTCACCTATATATTTTTTTCATTTTCATTTCAACTCATTAATCATTCATTCACTATCCTCTCTATATCTTTCAATTAATCCTAAAATATCATCTTTTTTGTCTTCCAAAAATTGTTTACTTTCTTCTGATTCAATTATATCTTTTAATTCAGAAAAAAAATTCTTATGAGTTTCTATAAAATTTTCAAATAATACCATTTTTGGATCATGTTTAGTATCTGATGCTTTTTTCATATCTTTTTTTAACTCTTTTCATTTTTTAGTTCAATAAAGCGATGATACAGCATTTCATGCTAAGTACCCCATAGCTAGATAAAATAATTTTTTCATAATTTTTATGATTATAATATAAATCCCATTTTTAGCAACTAAAAATGTAACAAAAAACTTTATAAACTTAACTAAATAATGTATTATTATTATAATTAAAAAAAAAATAATACAAGGGATTTTTTAACATAATTTTTAAATTGGATTTTACAAATAGAATGTAGAATGTAGAATACAAATATACTTAATAATTAATACTTACAAATGATTTACAACAACTTTTCAAATTGATACAAAAAAGTCCTTATTAATACCGAAAATAAAATAAAAGAAATCTGATTAAAAGATTTAAGAGTTGAAGATGTCTTTTTAGAAGTTTTGAATATATGAGAAAACTGAATAAAAGAAATTTTTAATTTATATGGTATAAATGAAAAATTGGCTTTAGAAATAATCAATAAATGAATATTTAATGAAAAAATTGATGTAAGAAAATGAATTTATTCATGACTTAATAAAAATTTTAAAGATATAATACTATGAAGTGTAAAAATCGCCGCTTCATTTTCAAAAGAAAAAGCAAGTTTAGAAGATTTACTTCTATCTATGCTTAAAAATGATGTTTGGTTATCAAAATTATTAGATTATGTATGAATAAATCCTAGTGATTTAGAACAAAATCTAGAAGACTTAAACAAAATTTGAAGTACAGATTGACTTACAAAATGAAATGTTATGAATTGAAGTATAGAAGATTGAATGAATAAGCTTATTTGAGCTATAACTGAAAATCTATTTATGTGAATGGAAGATGTTGAAACTCCTTTTGATAACAATAAAAATTCAAATAACACTAAAAAGAAAGAATCTGAAACCCCTGCATTAGATTTCTTTTCAACAGATTTAACAGCTGAAGCTAGAGAATGAAAACTTGATAGAGTTATATGAAGAGAAGATGAAATAGAAAGACTAATTGCAATTCTAAATAGAAAAACAAAAAATAATCCTTGTCTTGTTTGAGATCCTTGAGTTGGTAAAACTGCAGTTATAGAATGATTAGCTATGAAAATAGTAAAATGAGAAGTTCCCTTCTCTATGAAAGATAAAAAAATATTTGCACTAGATATGTCTATGCTTGTAGCATGAACAAAATATAGATGAGAATTTGAGTCTCGTATAAAACAAATTATAGAAGAAGCTTCTAAAGTAGAAAATGAAGTAATTTTATTTATAGATGAAATCCATACAATAATCTGAGCTTGATCAGGAGAATGAACTCTAGATGCTTCAAATATACTTAAGCCAGCAATGTGAAGATGAAAAATCAGAGTTATATGAGCAACAACTTTAACAGAATATCAAAAATATATAGAAAAAGATTCAGCATTGGAAAGGAGATTTCAAAAAATTAATGTATTAGAACCATCTAGAGAAATAGCTTTGGAAATAATAAGCTGATTAAAAGATGTTTTTGAAGAATATCATAATCTAAACATACTACCTGATGCAGTTGAAGAATCTGTAAACCTATCTATGAGATATATAACTGATAGATACCTTCCAGATAAAGCAATTGATTTAATTGATGAAGCTTGTAGTTTAAAAAGTATGAAATATAATATAGATGAAGAAGAAATTGTAAAATTAAAAGAAAAAGTGGCAGGGTTACAAAAAAAGATTGAACAAGCAGTTGTTAATAGTCAATATAAAAAAGCAGTATGATTAAAACAAGAACAAAAAGATTTGGAAGATAAAATTCAAACACTAAAAAGAAAATTTAGTATTCCAAAAGAAAAAAGATTAAATGTAGATGCAAGCGATATACAAAAAGTATTGAGTATAGCAACTTGAATACCAACAGAAAATCTTAGTTCAAAAGAAATAGAAAAACTTAAATTATTACCAAGCAATTTAAAATCAAAAATTGTATGACAAGATGATGCAATTGATTCAATTATAAAATCAATTATGAGAAGCAAAGCTTGAATTTGAAATCCAAATAGACCACTTTGAAGTTTCTTATTTTTATGACCTACTTGAGTTTGAAAAACTGAACTTGTTAAAATCTTATCTAAAGAATTTTATTGAAATGAAACAAGTTTAATAAAAATTGATATGAGTGAATACTCAGATAAGACAAGTGCAAATAAACTTATATGAGCTTCAGCTTGATATGTATGATATGAAGAATGATGATTATTGACAGAAAAAGTAAGAAAAAAACCATATAGTATAGTGCTTTTTGATGAAATAGAAAAATGAGATTTAGAAGTTTATAATCTACTTCTTCAAATACTAGAAGATTGAATTTTGACTGATAATAAATGAAGAAAAATAAATTTCAAAAATACAATAATAGTGATGACAAGTAATATTTGACAAGATGAATTCAAGGAAAAAGCAAATATGATTTGATTTAATATAAGTGAAACAGAAGAAGAAAAAGTTATGCAAGATTTTGAAAAAGCTCGTGAAAAAATAATCTGAAATCTATCTGAGTATTTTCCAACAGAATTTATAAATAGAATAGATAAGATAGTTGTTTTTAATCCACTTGATAAAGATAAAATCAAAAAAATTGTTAAATTACAATTAGATGAACTAGCAAATAGACTTAAAACAAAAAATATTGATTTAGTATATAATTTAAAAATAATAAATAATATTACTAAAAAAGTATACAATCCAGAATTTTGAGCTAGAGAAGTAAGAAGATTTATAATAAATAATATAGAAGATCAAATTGCCGAGATACTTATATGATGAAACAAAAAAACAAACACTTTTGATTTAATTATTGAAAAAGATCAAATAATAGTGAAAAATAAATAACTTTTTCTTGATAAAAGTAAAAACATAACTATTATAGATAAAATAAACATTTAAAGTCATAAAAATGAGAAAAAATAAATTATCCATTTTTACATTATATCTCTTTTTCCTTTCATCTTTTTTCTTTCATCTAGTAAAAGTAGATGCTTTTTTAGATCAAGATTCATGACTTGATTTATACAACAATATTGAATCTTGAATCTATGACTTAGAATTAAAAAATTATGAATACAATATCACAAATTGATGAGAAATAAGTATAGCAAAAAGAATTAATACTATGGCCTGAGTTGAATGTATAGATGAATCTATTACTATGGAAGATTTCAGTAAAATTGCATCAAAAGATACAGTTACTTTATCAAATCTAATACTTGATGAGTGTAAAAATGATAATTGAGATATAGAAATAAGTCTTATTAATAATTTATTTAGTGTAATTAGTAACCTAAGCCGAGAATCCAAAGCAAATGCTGAAGAAAAAAGTAGAATTACTTACAATATTGCTAGATTAGGATTGTATAGTGACTGAAATACAGATAATTCACCTTATGATATAATTAAAGATTTAGAAGATATAAATTGAATAATTTTTACAATTACAGATGATACAAAATATAAATGAACTGATACAACAAGATTAAGTGATTTTTTTTCTTCTTCTAAAAGCAACACTAGCAGTATTACAGCTAAATCTGCCAGTACAGCTAAATCTACTACTAGTACAGCTAAATCTACTAGTACAGCTAAATCTACTACTAATAGTACTACCAGTTCTACCGACACTACTATTACTTCAAATTGATATACCTGTACTACAAGTTCAAGTAATAATCTAAGTTGATTAAATTATTCTACTTTAGATAATTTAATAGGTAATATAGAAAATAATTGAAACTCCGATTACAATGATTCATCATCTTGAATTACTTGAAACTGAAATACTAATAATGGTGGTAATAATAATTGATCATCTCTTGCATCCGCACAAGTATGAGGTGATTTAATAAAAATAAGTTCTCCTGATATAAATGAAGATAGTTCAAATTGTAGTGAGTTTTTTTGTATCAAGATATTATATTCAAAATATGAGCATAATTTGTTTTGATGATGAAAAAGTAAAGATAAAAGTATAGAATGATTAATTAAAACCTCAAATAATCATCTGTATAAGTTTGCTAATACTTCATTAATTCAACATCAAATCACAATAGATAATTGGGAATTATCTATAAAAAATCTTAAACTTAAAGATATTTTTAATCAAAATGTTATAGTTCTTTCAAGAAATATACCTATAATTAATGTAGATAAAAATAATGCTAAAGAAAAAGTAAAAAAAGCAAATTCTTCTTTTGGTCATAAAAGCCTTCTTGAATATTATTATAAATTATATTGACTTGATTATGAAAGAGCTAATAGTATAGATGATTTTAATAAAAGATTATCAGAAACTATTTCTATAAATGATTCTCTAGGATTAGGAATATTTAATGCAACTGAAAGATATGACTCTTCTTCTAGTCATTCTGCAGCAAGTAAAGACGATGATTCTTACCTTAATAAACTTTTGACTACAAAACAAAGAAGTGATAATATGAGCCAGTTATATTGATTATTTATAGAATTAGAAAGCTTTACAAATTCATTTGATCAATATGTTAAATGAGTTAATTTACAAGTAATAAGTATGGCAAAGAAGGCCTCATGGTAATATATTGATTTTATATTTATTTAATTTCTATTACTTTAAATGAAAAATTTTTTTTTAGTTATATTTATATTTTTGATTACTATAGAATTTTCTTATGCAAGTAATGATTGTTCTTCTTGTAGTATAAAAGATGCTCCCGCTGAAGTATTACAAAAATTTATAGAAAATCAAAGAACTGTTTTGGGTAATATAGCAAATGCTGTATCGTGAAAAAAAGATACTGCAGATTTAAAAACTCTACAAGCTAATTTTACAAAATCAATAAATAGTATAATAAGTTTTGATAATTATTTTGAAAGTTTTAATTATATAGTTGTTGAATTAACAACGGGTGTTCCTGCAGAACTTAGAAGAGATAAAACAAAATTAGAAAATGAACTAACTAATGTTCAAAATCAAATAGAAAAAAGTATTAAAAGAAGGTATTCTTGAGTAGAATTAACTAAAGATCAAGTATGTGATTGAATTGATGAAAGTGATAATTGTTCATTAACTTGAAGTGTTTTGAGTGTGTTGACTACATTATCAAAAAATAACTCAAATGTACTTTCTCTTTATGAAAATAGTATATTATGACAAAACACTACAAAAGAAGATTTTATATTAGTTCCGAATTCATTTTATGAAGAAATGATAGCTTCATACAATAAAAATACTTTAATGGATTGTTCAATGTGTGAATGATGATTTTTTAAAAAAATATGAGATAAGATTAAATCTATATCTGAAAACATGAAATCTACTTGAAAAGCTACAAAATATTGGATAGATGCTTGGAATTTATTAACATGAAATGTAAAAGAATCAGATTTAAAAAAATTAGAAAAAGATCTATTAATGAAAGAATTAGCTCGCCAATGATTAACAAAAGAACAGTCTCAAATAATTCTTGAAAATCTAAGAAAATTTAATGATAAATGATGATTTTCAACTGAAAATAATTTTATAGTTAACTCTATTAATTCCTGAAATAATTTTGTTGTAAAATTTATAGGATTTTTTGATGATGTACTAATTGCTATTCAAAATAATCCTGATAATAATAAGGATACTATAGAGATAACTGATTTACCTACCGAAATAGATAAAAAAGATGCTACATTAATTTTATATAAAGATATGCAAGAAGTATATGCAAATCTAAACAAAGCTGCAGGGATCCAATCCATGATAGATGAAAAATCTATTGATAAATTAGTGAGAACACATGCAACTCTTGCAAAAATTATATCAAATTTAGAAAAAACAGTAAAACCTGCTCAAAAAGTTTGTAATGATCAATGTTGATGAGTTTGAAATTGTACAGATTATTAAATAATAAAAAAACTTACTACTTATTACTTACCAATTATAAATGATAATAAATAAAAAAGAATTAGAACAATTGAAAAAAAATGCTGAAATTCACCAAATAATTATTGATGAAATTAAAAAAATAGCAAAGCCTTGAATTAGTACTTTAACAATTGATGATTTATGTTGAGAAATATGTACAAAGTACTGATTTTTGCCATGATTTAAATGAGTCTATAATTTCCCTGCCAATATGTGCATAAGTGTAAACGATGTAGTTGTTCATTGAGTTCCTAAAAAAAATATTATTTTAAAAAATTGAGATTTAGTAAAGTTTGATTTATGAATAAAAGATAAAAATATATGAATAAATACTGATTCAGCTTTTGCTATGATTATCTGAGATTGACCTAAAAACAAGGAAATAGAAAGATTTGTAAAAGTAAATAAAGAGGCTTTATATAAAGGAATAGACCAATGTATATTATGAAATAGAGTTTGAGATATATGATTCGCTATTCAAACTCATGTTGAATCTGCTTGATTTCATATAGTTCGTGATCTAACATGACACTGACTTTGATATAAATTACATGAAAAACCTTATATATATAATTATGGGAAACCTTGAACTTGAGAAAAATTAAAAGAAGGTATGTTAATTGCAATAGAACCAATTATATGATTTAGTAGCTGAAAAATAACAGATAAATGATGATTTGAGTATTATATCGCTGATTGAAGTTTATGATGCCAATTTGAACATACAGTCTTGATTACTGAAAAAGGTCCAGAAATAATAATTTAATAAGTTCTTAATCAACCTTTTTTTATTATGTGAAAATGATTGTTTGAATATATAGAAAAACAACTATCTGAAAAAATACATACATATCATACTTGTAAATGGTGTTCTAAAGAATATCCTATTTTTGATAAAGAAAAGACATTCCTTGAAAAAAGAAATCTAGATTTTTCTGAACTGTGCTTTGATTGTAGATTTAGAAATATGCTTATGTGGAGAAATGAAAAAAAACTCTATTGGAGAAAAAGCGATAAAACATGAAAAAGAATCCTTTCAATGTATTCCCCAGAATATAAATGAAAAGTATATAATTATGATGAATGGGAACAAGAATGATGATTTGCTTCAATAAACATAGATTTTAATGCAAATGAGGATTTTATAAGTAATTATTATAAATTATTTCTAAAAATCCCTAAACCATGAACAGATATCTTCCGGACAAATGAAAATATAAATTTTTGTAATAGGACCTGAAGAGTGAAAAATGCTTATTATTCATTTACTAGCTTTGAAAATTGTGAAGATTTATATTTTTCAAATCATATATCTGAATCAAAAGATATATATAACTCAACTAGAGCTGATACTTCAATCCTGGTTTATGAAAGCACTTTTGTATATAATAGTTACAAAATATTTTTCTGTGATAATATAAATAATAGTAAAGAAATATATTTTTCATATGAATTAAAAGACTGTGAAGAATGTATTTTTTGCTCGAATTTGGTTGGAAAGAAATATATGATTTATAACAAAGAGTATAAAAAAGAAGAATACGAAAATATAAAATCAAATCTAAAACAAAATATGTCTAGTTATCAAAAGCTTGAAAATATGGTTATAGAATATGAAACATCTAAAATAAAAATCTTAAAAAAATGAATAAATAATATTTGAAGCGAAAATGTAATATGAAATAAACTTAATAATTCTAATAATTGTATACTTTGTCATAATATACTTGGGTGAGATAATTGTTTTAATTCTATATGATGATTTCCTGCAAATGAAAAAAATATATTTAACTCTTATTGATTTTGAGCAGTTGAAAATATGAATTTATCTATGTGAAATTGACCATGAAATAATTTATATTTTACAATAAATATAGAAGATAGTGATAATATATATTTCTCGCAAAAAATAAAATGATGCCATTATTGTATATGATGTTATGGGCTTCAAAATGCTAGTTATCATATATTAAATAAACCTTATTCAAAAGAAGAATATAATGAATTATTTCCGAAAATTATTGAAAATATAAAAAATCACTGACATTATAATGATTTTTTTTCACCAAAACACAGTCCTTTTCCTATAAATGATACATGTATAATGGAAGAATTTCCTATAAATAAACTTAGAGAAATCAAAAATTATAACTGATGAGATTTAGAAAATTATAGTTATAATGAAAAAATTATTGATTTAGATTGAAAATGAATTATTTATATTCTATACCCTGAAAAAAATTTATCAGATGCCATAATTGATTTCTGATGAAAAGAAAAAATAAATACACTATGGAGAAATATAGAAAATGAAATTACAATACCTAAATGACTTGATAAAATTACTTATGATAAAATTCCAGATAATATCTATGATTTAGAAGAAAGTATAATAGAAAAAGCAATCAAGTGTAAAGAAACATGAAGATATTATAGATTTATTAAAAAAGAATTGGATTTTTGTAAAAAATATTCTATTGCTCTTCCAAGAAATCATCCTGATAACAGAATAGATAAGAGAAGACAAAAATCCCCAAAACTCAATATAGAACTAATAAAATGTCATAAATGTAAAAAAGAAACTTTATCGGTTTATCCTGAAAAGTTATGAAACATTGTTGTTTGTGAGGATTGTTATAACAAAGAAATATATTAAAAAATCTCTTGAAATTCAAGAGATTTTTTGGGTTTAAGCATTTTTAATTATCTTATCTATAAGTCCATAAGCTAGAGCTTCTTCAGCTGTCATAAAATTATCTCTATCACAATCATTTTCTACTTGTTCAATTGTTTTTCATGTATGTTTTGCAAGTATCTTATATAATCTAACTCAAGTTTTAATTATATGATCTGCAGCTATTCTTATGTCTGTAGCTTGTCATTCAGCTCATCCTAAAGGTTGATGAATCATAATCTCACTATGTGGTAGAGCAAATCTCTTTCATTTTTCTCATCAAGCTAGGATTATAGATCCCATTGAAGCAGATAATCAAATAGAAACTGTATGTATAGGACATTTTACATATTGCATAACATCATAAATAGCAAGTCATGCTGTTACATGTCAACCTGGACTATTTATATATATAGTAATTGGTAATTTTGGATCAACTTTTTCAAGAAATAATAATTGAGCTATAACTGTATTTGCAACAGTACTATCAATAGCATCTCAAAGAAATACAACTCTATCTTCCAATAATCTAGAATATATATCATAAGCTCTCTCTCAAGACGGAGTCTTGTCTATAACTGTAGGAATTAATGTATTTGTTACTGGAAATATTTTTCTTGCCATTTTTTAAAGTATTAAATAATAGTAAAATCTCTTTTGTTCTTTATTATTTTATCATATATGTATTTTTTATCAAATTTAATAGATTTTATTATATTGACAGTTTTATAAATTTACTTCTTACTAGCCAACTGTCCACAAGCTGCATCTATATCATCTCACATAGTTGTTCTAATAGTTGATGGAACACCATATTTTTCAAGTATATCTTGGAATTTCTCTATTATAAATCTAGGAGTTGACTTATAACTTCCAGAAGTTCATTCTCATGAATTATAAGGAATAAAATTTACATGAGCCAACTTCCCTTTTAGAAGTTCTCCTAACTCTGAAGCTAATTTGATATTGTCATTAACTCAATTTATCATTATATATTCATAAAAAATCCTTTTATTTGTTTTTTCTACATATAAATCAAGTGATTTCATTAATTTATCTAAATTATAAGTCAGATCTACAGGCATTATTGATTTTCTTATTTCATCATTTGGAGCATGTAAACTTATAGCCAAACTAGTTTGTGGAAAATCATCACCAAATTTATTTATCCCAGGAATTATTCCACAAGTTGAAACTGTTACTCTCCTATTTGCTAGATTTAGTTTCTTTTGATCACATATAATTTCAATAGATTTCTTTACATTTTCGTAATTCAAAAATGGCTCTCACATACCCATATAAACTACATTTCTGAGTATAGTTCATTCTTTATTTAGTAGCTCTGAAGCATAATAAACTTGTTCAATTATTTCATAAAATTCTAGATTTCTTTGAAGTCAAAGTTTTCAAGTTGCACAAAAAGTACAAGCCATAGGACAACCAGCTTGACTAGAAACACACAGTGTATTTCTACCAGTTAGATGTCTCATAATTACAGCTTCAATAAATAAACCATCCTTAGTTTTAAAAAGAATCTTGGTTGTTTGTCCATTGTCAGAAGTAACTATATGATCAGTAACAAGAGAATAGTAAAAAAAATTATTATTCAACTTTTCCCTAAGTTCTTTTGGAATAGTTTGTATATCTCAATAATCAGATACAAAATTCTTATAAATTGCATTTTCAATTTGAGCATACCTAAATGGAGGAAATTTATTTTGTTTTAAGAAATCTTTTACAAGAGCTTCATCGTGTATGGAAAACATAAGCAATTAACAATTAATAATTAATTCTCCCTTATTTTAAAAAAAATTTTGAAAAAAGAAAGTTTAATGTAAAATATCTTTAAAATACAATTTTTGAGAGAGAGATATGTTTTAATCTATTAATTATACATTCCTTATGAAATCATCAAAATCTTGAACTACTATAGTTGAAGCTGTAATAGCAATGCTCATAATTATAGTGTGAATTGTATGAGTTTATAAAATATATACAGAATCACTAAAAATATCTACAACTACAGAAAATAGAATCAAAGCAATTTCTATAGCAAGAGAAGGAATAGAAGTTATGCAAAATATTAGAGATACAAATTGGGTTCTATTTTGAGCCGATCCAAAAAACTGTTGGAATGTAAAAGATTATAATGTATCTTGTTTATGAAATGACAGTCATAAAATACCAGCTTGAGACTATAAAATTTATAAAGGTGTAGATAATAGATGGAAATTATTTTCATGAAGCATATCATGATTAGACTACAGTACTTGAGCTTATAGAAATGAATATGAGGTAAAATTAGATATTAATTGACTTTATACTCAAAGTTGATGAATAACTTCATTTAAACCTCTTTTCACAAGAAAAATAGAAATAAGTTATATAGATACAAATTGATGAACAGCTGATGAAAATGATGAAAAAATGCTTGTGAAATCTATAGTTTCTTGGGCTGATAATTCAAAAATGTGATTTTATACTGTAACTTTAGAAAATCTACTTACTAATTGGAAAAAAGATTAATTATTTTCTCCATTCAAAATATGAGATGTCTTACCAAGAGTTTCAGCCATAGTTGCATCAATTTCATCTCATTTTGTATCATTGATTATATTATGAACAAATTTATCAAATAATGCTTCACTTTTTTCAGTATTTGACATAATATCATTTTGATTTATTGCTTTATTTATAAATTCTTGAAATGTAATTCACCAATTATCAGAAAAAAATTTAAGTGGTCCAACTCACATAAAAAGTTTATTTACAGCCTCTGTTTTTGATTGACTTGATTCAATTAATCAAGCAAATATATTTTTTAGATAATACTTTAACCAAGTTTTTCTATCTTCTTCATTTGAGTATGATCTTCTTTGTGTTGCAAGTATCTCTTTTTTTATTTCTGCAACCATAGCTGGTCATGCATTTGAATCTGACATAGAAAATCAACCTGACGAATGTTGCTTTAAAACTTCCCTTGCTACTTGATATCACATAGATGATAATCATTTTCATTCAAAACTATCTCAAAAATACTCTTTTTTCATTTGTATAACTCACATATAAGCATTTTGATTTGCAAGATATTTATTCAAAATAGCTCAATCCTCTCATGGTTTATCCTTTTCAGTCAAAAATAAACTATTTAATTCAGAATCATCTCAATATTGTCAATCAGCAGACATACTTATAACTCTTGTAAGAACTTGTGCATAAGTTTTTCAATTTGTTCATCTTTTATTTTGAAAAAATTTCATAACTTTGTCTACTCTATCTCTCTCACTAATCCTTTTTGTTGTAAAATCTTGATATATTTCCTCAGCTTCATCTCAGATATTTGGATATAAATCTGGTCTTTTTTGTTGTATTTTTTTTGATAAAATTCTAATAGTTTTCATTGCTAAGGTCATATCCTTCGGGTATGTCATAAATCTTGCTAATGGGATACATCTTCATTCATCTACCATTCCTTTTACTATATCACATAAATCATCTGGTAGGGTTGTAGATACTCAACTAAATATTAAAACTAATGGAATAGTACTCATAGTCGCCATATCATCTCATCTGTCAACCAATTTTTTAAACCGTCATATACAATTTGCTGGTGACCCTACTGCAAGTTCACCAAGTCATTTACTTAATTGATCTTTTGGGTTTCTTGTATCATTAGCTTTATCATATCAATCTTGTACTTCAGCTTTTAATCATGCTTTTTTCAATTTTTCCACTTCTTTATGTAGTCTTGATCTCCTATGAATTCAATAATATCAATGATCTCAACATTGTTTTTTCATAAGCTTCCAAACTAATTCTTCTTCAGTGAAATTTCTAGTTTTTCCATCTATATCAGGAGTGTCGCATTCTTTTTTAACCTCAATATAAAGTGGATGTTTAGTAACATCTCACCGATTTCATGACAAAGCTTTAAACCATAAAAATTCTCATTTTTTTGAATTTAAAGGTGAATGAGTATAATTTTTATTATATATATTTCAATATTTTTCAAGCATAAATATCAAAGCAGCTTCTTTTTTATATTCTTCAGTATTACTATAACTCAACCGTCTATAAATTAGACTAATAGCATCAGGAGTATCAACAGCTTTCAATCTAGCTACAGCTTCATCCATATGTGTTTTTTCTGCTTTTTCAACTCTTGATTTCAATTCAAGTCTAACTTCCATTGGCATAAATTTTCACCAAGTAGCTAGTGCTATTTTAGCTTGATGTTCTTCATTACCAGACTTTAAGTGTTCTTTAAATTCTTTAAATCACATTTGTAGTCAACCAATTATTTCAGAAACAGATTTATTTGATAAATACCATTTAAAAAATCACCATTGTGGTTTCTCTCATTGTTTTACAGTATTTACTTTTTCTTCTTTATCTTTTTCATTTGTTTCTGGTTTTAAACTATACTTTTTTATATAATTTTCTAGACATGCTACGGTTACATAATCCTCAGTATTAAATTCATAATATTCTTGTTCAACATCTTTACCTTCTTTGTTTTTTTTACCTGTTTTTTGTTTTTTGATTTTTCAAAAAGATACTTTTACCATTTGATCTCATCAAACTCAAGATACTTCTCATATTTTTACTACATTATCAGCATTTCAAGAAGAATTTTTATCTTGTACCAAGTAATTATATGTAGCCTTATTATTTTCGTTTTTACTTACTAATTTATTATCAACGATTTTAAAATCTCACCAAGTTGAACCCAATTTAGAATCTTTTCCAATTCTTTCATGTAAAGATGAAAAGGAAGTATTATTTGAAATTCTTTCTATATTTCAACCTTTAAATATTTGAAAAAACTGTTCATAACTTCACACTTCTACTTCTCAGAAAGCCGAGTGAATTTGAATTGTTTTTGAGATTTTATTTATATTATTTATTGTATATATCTGAAATTCTTCATTTTCTCATCAAGTTACTTTAAAACTTACTCATTCTTTAAATCAATATTCTTTTCACTCAAAATCAAACTCATCAATTTTAGATTCTAACATAAAAAGATTTAAATCATCTTTTATATCTAAATCCCTAACATCAGCTCACTCACTTATAATTTTTTCTTTTATTTCTTTGAGTCTTTTATATTCTTCATCTTTTTCTAATTCCTCTTGAGTCTTTCATTCAGACACTTTTCTAATTTTTTCATCAATATATTCTTGGTACTTTGTAAGTTCTGCCTTTCATGGTTCTCATAAAGTATCACTTGTTTCTACTATTTTTCCAGAATCTATATTTTCTTTTAAATCTTCTGGTGATAATACATCAAGATTTTTAATATTATCAGTTTCTAATAAATCTAATAAAGAAGTATAATACATATCTTTACTTGCAATAGAACTTGATGAATTATATCTTCAATCTAGTTCAGAACCTCATCCATAAAAACTTCTATCTTTTCAAATAAACTTTCAATCATCTCAAAAAGAAATAATTTCAATGAAATTATCAAATTCTCAATCACTTTGTTTTGTTTTAATTTTTAGAATAGATCAAGCTTGTAATTTTTTAATTACTTCTTCACTATTTTTAATTTTACCTCTAATTTTCCCTTCCATTAATTTCTTTCTGAAGACATCAACTGTTTGTACTTTAGAGAGTATTTTTTCTTTGATTTCTTCTGTAGTTTTGTTGAATGATTCTGTTACTTTTTGAGCAAAAACTTCACTATTTTCTAATTTTGATAAATCAGACTCTATAAAAGTATTTGTATAAATAGTTACATCTTTGAGTGATAAATCTGATAAAATTGTTATTAGTTCAGGATCATTATCATCTATACTTGTTAGATTTCTTTTCTTTTTTAAATAACTAACTAATTCTTCTTTTTTAGTATTATTTGCATGTTCTACATCAATTATCCTCAAATCTACCAGTTCTTGTAATGATATAATTGGTAAAAATAATTTCAGAAATCACTTTTTTTGTTCATCATTAAATACACCATAAGAAAATAAACCATTTATATCTAATGGTCTAATTTTTTCTCATGATTTTATCTTGTTTAAAATCAAAGTTAGTGAAGTCATAACTTCATCTTTTGATCATAAATCAGGATTTTGTCTTATTTTTTCTTCTATTATATTTTGAAATTCTGAAGAAGATTTAAAAGAACTTTGTTCAAACAATATTTTCGCATTTTTTGCCTCATCTGGATCTTTTTTTTCTACTATTTGTATATTTTGTTCAATAAAAACATCTAAATCTTCATAAGAAAAAATTAATTTATCTAGATTTTCAGAATCAAGTTCTTTTATAGCTTTTTCAACTCTTGTTTTTCAAGCACCATTTAAAACAAATCTTTTTTCAATTATATTAATAGCTTGTTCCCTTTTTCTCTCAAAAATAACTCATATTTTATTTATTTCTCTGGTGAAACTTTCGAATAAATGATTTTGTTCTGATTTTGTAAAAATTGAAGCAGTTTTTGAATCATCTCAAGACAAACTATCTTTAAAATCTTTTAAAAATTTAATTTGATTATATTCATTAAAATTATTATAAAAACTTATATCTTTGATGATACTTAAATCACTTCAAGATAACTTTTTTCTAGCAAATTTTTCTGATACATCTTTAAAATAATTTAATACCCTAGTTATCCTATTTATTTCTTCTATAAAAACTTCAAATAAATCTTCTTTTTCATCATCAGGTAAGCTTGATAATTTTGTAAGTCTATTTCAAGACAAGTTATCTTTTAAATCATTAATAAAATTCTCGATTTTATATACTTTATTGTCTAAATCATTGTAAAAATCTATATTTTCGATTTTATCATTATTTTCATTTCAATATATCTTTTTTTTAGCTATTTTTTTTGATTTCTCTTTAAAATAATCAAAATCTCTGTTTGAAGCGCTATTAGCTGATTCATTCTGGTCTTGAGTATCTGGTATATTTTGTGTATTCATAAAAATTCTAGATAAATATCTAAATATACTCTATTATACACTATTTTTCTAAAAAATCAATTTTTGACACTATTTTTGTTATTCTATTAAATATACTTGACAAAATTAAATTAACTTTATAATAATTATATTAATATTAAATATTGAGTTATGTCAAATACACCAAGTAGCATAATAATTAACATTGCAAAAATAGATCGTATTGATCCTGAAAATGTAGGATTTGAGCTTACAGCTTCAGTGCTTGATAATGAAAATGATACAATTCCTTGAGTTGAAGTTTCATTAATTATTAATAGATCTGCCATAGATAATATTGTTAGTGATCCTGATTGATACATTGATATAAAAAGAACTTTTGAATTACAAGAATGAGAAAATATTTCAATACAACTTAAAGAAGTTATTAGTTGAGTTAAAAGTAAAGTGAGAATATTGAGTGATGTTCCTAATATTGAAGAAAATAATAGTGATTGATGAGAAAAAAAAAATCAAATTTTAACAGAAGAAGAAAAAAATGCATTAACTAAAATTCAAAATAATGCATCAATTTTTAAAGAAAAAGAATTTGACTTATTAAGATGAAACAAAAATTTTATAATAAAAGCTATCAAAATAAACCCTTTTATTTATGAACATATAAGTGATTTTTTAAAAGATGATGATGAAGTAATTAATACAGCTATTGACTCAAATATAGAAGTAGTATATCTTTTTGATGAAGAAGTAGGATTAAAACAACATGTATTAGAAATACTAAAAAACAATCCAGTTTTGATGACTAGGTTTATTGGTAAAAAAATAATTGAACACTCAGAAATATTTGATATCCATAATGAATTTTTCTGAAAGTTAATATATAAAACTAAAGATATTAATTCATACCGGAGATATCAAGGAATAGGCAATTTTACTATAATTTCAATGGATAATATAAATATTATTAAATTAGCTCTTGAACACCCTCAGTTTAACAAGAATATATGTTTAACTGATTTTCATTTTAAAAATTATTCATGAATTTCTAAAAATAAAAAATATAATGAATTTTTAATAGAAAAATGACTTGAAAAATATTGTATAGAAGAAAAATAATATTATTAATAATTTAACACTATGTCTTGATCAGGTTGAATATTACAAGAAATGTTTACATGATATGAACGGAATCCTCTTCTAAACAATGAAGAAAGATCTGTAAAAGCATTAGAAAATATAAACAAAGCTTTAGATAAACATCAAAGTAGTTTAGAAAGAGAAAGCTATAAAAGTAATGAAACTGATATTGATAATTATAGAAATAGAGAACCTCAATATATTAACCCACCTGAAATTATTATAAATACTGATAAATTAGCAGATGCTCAATATGAGATTTCAGATAGATTAAATTGAATATTTAATGCACAAAGAGATTTAGTTCAAAATACAAATGAAAATAATTCATTACAAAAAAGACTTGTACTTGATCATGGAGTTACAAATGATTTACTTAATAATCTAGCAACTTCATGAAATAAAAATGCGGTAGATGCATATAATCAAAGAGATAGACAATTAAGAGAGCTTTCAAGTGTAAGTCAGATTTTGTGAAAAAATTGAGAGATAATGAAAAATTTATTATGAGATATATGAACTGCAGTAACAAGTCTAACTAATGAACAAATACTTACAAGGATGTCAGTAGTACAAGCATTACAAAGTGTTCAAAGTACTTTTATGCAAACTCATGAAAATGAGATGTTATCACATCAAAGAACTCAAAATCTACTACAAGAAATATTATTTAGATCTTGACAAACAGAACAAGAAAAACAAGCAAGAAAAACTTGGGAAAAGGCAGAATTTTTAAGACAACAATGAAATATTAAAGATGCATTAATTGAACTACAAAATGCTTACAATTTAGATGATATGAATCCTCAAATTTTATTATCAAGTGCTACGATACATTCTTCTTTATGAAACTTTGAAAAAGCATCAGATTTATTTATAAAAACTGAACAACTTGCAGAATTTAAATGACCTCATATGAATTCATATATTCTTATGAATTTAGCAAGTAATTTAATGGAATTAGGTAGGTACAATCATGCAGAAAGAGTTATGTATAAAGCTGTTAGAAATGATCCACTAAATAGAGAAGCCTGGTTTAAATATGCTATAATAGCTTGGAAAACAAGAAATAAAAAAAATACTGCTTTGGTTTGCTTAAAACAATTGTTGCAATTGAATCCTGTATATTATAAAGCTCAAATTATTATAAATCCTGATTTAGAAGATTTAAGAGATTTATTAAAAAAGATTTAATTTATAACTATTTAATATATGTGAAATGAAATGGATCCAGAATTATTAAAAGAATTATCAAACTTAATGAATTCTAGTAACTCTAATTCTGGAATATCTCAAGAAATTAAAAATCAAGTCTCTCAATTAGTTGATAGCGAATGAACTTATGTATGAGATACATGGAATTGAATGAAACACTGACAATGAGTTTTTCAATATAATAATTGAAATAAATATGTATGAGAATGGAGAAGAGATAAAATATGTGGTCAATGAACTTATTACTTTGATAACTGAAGCAAATATATATGATATCGGAAAGACAATCTTATAATTTGAGAATGAATATTTTATACGCAAGATTGAAAAAAAATAAATCAAAGATATATTGATTGAAATTTTGTACACACTGAATTAATAACATATTTTTGACATAGAATAATTAAATGTAATTGAAAATATTGATTTGTAGATGAAAAATGGAATACTTTATTAGAATGTGAATATGATAATATAGACTTATTTGATCCAATCTATATTAGAAATAATTTCAAAAAACTCAATGGTATATGATTTATTGTAAAAAATTGAAAATATTGATTATTTAGAGAAGGAATTTGAGAAATAATTATTGAATGTAAATATAAAAGAGAGGATTTTGATATAGATTATATAGGAAATGATATTCACAGAAAATGAATTATTATAAAGGAAAATTGAAAAATATTTTTTGTTCATTCTGGTTCTTGAAATGTAATAAACGATTTTTATGATAAAATAATTTGAAAGGAAATTGAAACTAATGATTGGAATATAAATGTAATTATATCGGCATTAAAAAATTGAGAAAACCATAAACTTTTTTTCTAATGATAAGTTCTAAAAGAAAATAAAAATGGTAATCCAATTGATGCAGTTTTTGATTGAGCCAATCTAGTAATAATCGATTGAAAAATAATATTCTATTGATTTAAAAACATTAAATATAAGCAATACTTCATTATCTAGTAAATTATGAGAAGGTCCAAGTATAAAAGAACAATTATTACACCCTAATTTTACAAAACTTTTTTTATAAAATCATATTTAAAACCTTTAGCTAAAAGTTTTTGTATGATTTTATTTTTGTTAGTTCCTAAATCTAGTTGAGGATAACAAGAAACCAATTTTTTATACTCTTTTTTCAAAACTTCTAGTTCATCTTCTTTTGTATAATTTTGCTCTAGGATTTGATTAATCAAGTCTTTATCTTGTTTTCTCTCAAATAATCTTTGAAAGATATAATTTTTGCTTTTTCATTTCTTCATATAATCCAAAATCTTTCTTTTTATATAATCCCTGTCAAGTAAAGTCTCATCAAGATTATAATTATTTTCAAGTATTTTTTCATACTCATATTTTTCAAAACCTTTTTCAAAAAGTTTTGATTTGATATAAGATAGATTTTTATTTCTACCAATATAGAGCCTGATTTTACTTTCTATTACTAGCTTTTCAACTATTATATTTTCCATACTTTTTAATACATCCAAAACTAGTTTTTCATCATCTTGTGATTTTTTTAGAAGTTTTTCTTTAAACTTTTTTTTAGATGGATAATATCTAAGATAATAATTTAATGCATAATTTCTAAATGATTCGAATGACATAAAAAATATTTTTAAATTATATATTAATAAACTCTTATTTTTTTTCAAATCGTGCTTTAACTCTTTCAAAATTACACATATAATCAAATACTTCATTCCAAGTACTAATTGCATCGAAATCTTGTACTAAAAGATCCTGATTTTTATCTAAAATGACCCCCATTCAATGATTAATCATATAATCAGGGTGATATTTTGGCATTCAAATTTCTTTTATTTTTTCACATATAATATCAAATTTAGTTTTATCAGTTAAAATCTTATTTTTTTCAATATCAAATTTTTCAATTGTGTTCACATCAAAAACTCATAAATTATTCATTAATAAGACTCTTACAGCCTGATGTGCTGATACATCAGTAACCCTCGCTCTATCAAAATTTCAATAAATACCTACCCAAGTATATAATGCTACAGCATTACAATAATCCTATTCCTTAATACATTTTTGAATTCATCTAGATAAATCAGCTGGAGTATAATTAGCTAAATTTAAATTTGTTCAATTCAAATCTGATATATTTAAACAAGAAATATCATTAGTTACCTGTAAATTTCATTCAGTTTGAATATCAGTAATTTTTGTTCAATTATCATTAGTTTTTTCACTGATAATCAAGTTATTATTGTTATCATTATCGTCTTCTATCATTCAATCCTTTGAATAAAAAGCAAAAGCATATAATCCTAATATTATTAATCCATAAATTAACACCTTTAAATATTTTTTACTATGATTAATTTCATTCATAATTAAATTTTTAGTTAATAAAATAATAAATTTAAATTCACTTACTTTATCCTGTTTTTAACTATATCATAAAATTCTGTAAACTTTGAAATATCAATTATTTTTGCATCACTTGATCAACTTCATTTGGTAAAAATAGATATGTTACCATTCCTAAAAATCTTATGTATAAATCACTGATTTTTCTCAATAAAATCTATTTTTTGATAAAGTATTGATTTTTTGTGTTTATAAATAATTCAATAATAATTTAAAAATCTAGAATTTTGTAATATATAAATTTTTGACTTAATATACCAAATAAATAATCCAATAATAAAAATTATAAAACTACTAATCCCAAAAATAAAAATAGGATAAATTTCAGGAATTCCGGAAATAAACAGTAAAAATATAATAATACCAATAATTATAAAAATTATACTATTTCCTACATTTTGTTTTTCATTAATAATCTCAGTCTTATCAATTTCCCCCTTATTTAAAATATTATCAAATTTATCAACTATATCAAAACAATTACTTATAAATTGCATTTTTATACCATTAGTAGTTACATAGCTATGTTTTTTTGTTTTTCCATATTCAACAACAGTTTCTCAACTAACACTTAAATTTACATTTCCTATATTTGTAAGTGGGTTTTTTCTACATTCTACTGATTTTATATTTTCCAAATTAGCATATTTTTTTATTTTTATAATAATTCATGAAATTGATTCCACAAAATCCTTATAAATATTTTGAGAATAATATTTTTGTGAATAATAGTATTTGTAATATAAATACATTATAAATGGAATTATGGTAAATATAGTTATAAAACTAATTAATAATATTATAATTATATTTTGTATATCATTATCACTATTAATTTCAGAAAATACAGATAACATTAGATATCCTAATGTAATTATAGAAAAGATTATTAATACTAATAATACAGCCATTATATTTGATTTTAACCATTCAATAAAATCAAATTTTACATTAATGCTTCTTTTTTCAGTCTTATATATTCCTACTTTTGAAAGTATTTTTTCTTCTATTCAATCTAGTTTCTTGATATTTCAAAATTTCATTGATTTATTTGATCAAATAGAATAAAACTCTATACTACAAGTTCATAGAATTCTGTCTAGTATAGATTCGTAAAAATTAACTTGAGTTATTTTATCTACACTAAAAGAGTTATATTTTGTATTTAGAAATTCATATTTATAATCTATACTGTTTTTTCAAACTGAATAAGTTGTAAATTTTGCTACTATAATTTGAATTAAAAATATAGGTATAGTTATAATAGGAAATAAAAATAATATATTTGCTAATATTGTTTTTTTCATATCTGGTTGATACTCTGCAATAAATTCTTCATTATAATTTCTTTGAGTCTTGTTTTCTTTAATTTCAAGCAATTCATTATTATCAGTCACTTCTAAAACTACTTCTCAACTATTTATTTTTTCATCACTATTATGTAAATTATTTATATTCTGTTTTAGATATTTAATTGTATCCATCATTTTTCTCCCATTAACCATATTATAAAAATGCACCTGTCCAGCACTTCATTCAGAACTTATAATAAGATCATGTATTCAAAATATTTTTGAGAAAAAACTTTGATTATTTTCAGCATCAGATATACTCTCCATTGGTAAAAATGAATAATTTTTAGATAAAAATCATTCACTATAAAATACACTATCATCATAAATTTCATATGTTCTTTTTTTAATATCAAGATATCTAATAACAAACATTATTATCAATCATATTAAAATTATTAGTCATATAATAAATATTGTTAGTGTATCAGTGTTATTTATTTGTTCGATTCATCATTTATAATCTACTTTTCCATTTTCATCTTCAAAAATAACTCATGATAAAATATAAATAACAATAAATAAATTAAAGGTCATTCATTTTAAACTCTCTCATAATACTCAAATAATATGTGGTTTCTCTGATAAAACTAGATTTTCTTTTTTTAGTCTAAATCAGTTTACTTGCATCCTTTTTTGTATTTCATTATATAACTCTACTGGTTTATCGATACTTTTCATAAATATTTTTGAACTTGAACTTCAAGCTGTTTGTACGATTAATCTTCAAGTTTTAAATAATTTATTTTCAATAAATCCTAAATTCAAAGAAACTTGTGTCATTTTATTTATATTTATTTCTATTGAATTATCAGAAAATAATGTACCATAAGAATATATTATTTTTGAATCTGTTATTGTATATTTTTCTTTTTTATATGCAATATATACAAAAGCATATCAAATTATTAAAACAATTATAAAAAATATAAAAAATGTTATCCATATTAATGAGATAAAAGATGTAATTAATGCTGTAACTGTCAATATAGCAATCCCTATTAATCCAGAATTTCAAACAAATAAAAAACTATAAAAATTAGGTTTCAAATTTATCTCTTCATAATTTCATGACATATAATAAAATAGTTAATAAATAAATCCTAAATATTTTATCATATTAAGATAAATAAACAAAAAAATAAAGTATTTTGTTTTGATTTTTTGTTATTTTATTTTATATTTAAATATATTTATTTATCAAAAATTGAAAAATGACTGATTTTCAAATGCCAAATATCCCAAATGACAAAATTTCTCCACTTAAACCAGATTTAAAATGGTTATGAATAACCTTAGCTATTTTATTAGCATTAACTATATTTATATATATTTTCTTTAGTTTATTTTCATACTATGTTATTTCTAAAATTGATTTAGAAAAAGAAAAAAAATATTTTTGAAGTTCTTTTATTAATCAAGATTTTAAAAAATTGGAACTAGAAAAAATATGATATAATGGTAAAATTCCTGATTATATTGATATTTATGTAATTAAAAGTGATGAAATCAATGCTTTTGCTACTATATGATGGAATATTATTTTCACTACTTGAATATTAAATCAATTTGAATATCAAGAAGAATTTTTATTTGTATTATGACATGAAATAACTCATATAGAAAATAGAGATGTCATAAAATCTTTTTCTACACAAATTCCATTTTATATAACAATGGTCTATCTATGAATGGATATATGATTTGATTATAGTCAAA
Organism: bacterium; assembly: GCA_024635475.1. GTDB lineage: Bacteria > Patescibacteriota > Gracilibacteria > BD1-5 > UBA6164 > Altimarinus. Next base: position 56,795 of record JAGXIW010000006.1, read on the forward strand.
TCATTAATCTATCAACCTCATATATATCTAGAGAAACTGAATTAAAAGCTGATAAATGATGAATAAATTTTGTAAAAAAACAATTATGAAATAATCATTGTATATTAAATTTCTTTCAAGATAAAGAAAATCTATATGAAAAATATCTTTTCTTTTCATCAACTCACCCTACAACAAAAGCTAGAATAACACAAATACAATCTTATTCAGACTGAAAAAATAATGATTTTTCTAAATGTAAAAAATTTATATATGAAAACAAATAATATGATTTACTTTTTCATATAATATTATTCATACCATACAGATTTTTTAAAAAGTTTTTCTCTTAAACTTTTTATAGATGGATAATATTTAAAGTATTTGAATGACATAAAAATAAATTATAACAATTAAAAAACATTATCTTAAAAATTTAAGATAATGTTTTTTAAATTAACCATTTAATTAATTAATCCTTTATCATGTTTTGCATGAAAATCTCAACTTTTTCTTGCAGATTCAGCTTGTATATCCAATAAATCAAGATAATCTCTAGTTTTTTGTGATATTACAATTATTTTTCATCTTCATTTCAAATTATATTTTTCACCAAAAGATTGTTTTTTTACTTCTTCTTGTGAACATATTCAATCACAAAATCAATCATTTTTTCAACAATTAACACATTGTTGTGTATCCATAGAACCCAAAACTAATTTTCACATAAATATACAATTAATAAATAATTTTAATTAATATAAAAATTATTATCAATTTGTCAATAAATATTTTCTAGAAACTAAATCACCTCCTCCAATCCAACAACTCTCACTCCCAACTCCTGAGCTTTTTTCAACTTACTTCAAGCATCTTTTCAAGCAATCAAAAAATCTAATTTTTTAGAGACACTTCAGATAAACTCTCAACCTTCTTTTTCTATTATTTCTATTATTTGTTCTCTTGTAAATCATTCAAAACTTCAAGTTACTCAAAATCTCTTTCAAGCAAACTTCCCTTCTTGTACATTAACTTTTTCAAATTTTATATCTATTATTTCAAGAAGTTTTTTTAAATTTTCTTTATTTAAATCATTATTAAAATACTCTAAAACTGATTCTGATGTCTCTGGTCAAAAATCCTCGAGTCTCAATAAATCATCCAAAGTATATTTAAAATCAATTAAATCTTCATTTTTCTCAAAAATCTTTGCAAGTGTTTTTGCTGTTTTTTTACCAACTCATTCTATTCATAAAGCAGTTAAAAAAGAAACTATACTTTGTTTTTTTGCTTTTTCTATTGCTTCAAACAAATTATTTATAGATTTTTCTTTAAATCACCCTAAGTTTAGCAATTCATCTTTTTTGTCTTTTAGGGAAAATATCGAAACTAAATCACTTATAAATCATTTTTCTAAAAATAGTATTACTTGTTTTTCTCAAAATCAATCAATATTGAATCATGTCTTCCCTACTGCATAGATAAGACTTCCTGCAACTTGAGCTTTACATCAATACTTATTTGTACAATAATACCTTATTTTTTCATCATCTCTAACAACTTTTCAAGAACAAATTGGACATTCTGTTGGGATTTCTACTTTGATTTCTTCACCATTTCTTGATTCTACAATAGGAGCAACCACTTCAGGAATTACTTCTCAAGCTCTTTTTATCCAGACTTGATCTCAAATCATAACTCATTTTTTTTCTACTTCATCATAATTATGTAAAGTTGCTCTTCTTACAATTACTCAACCTACATTTACTGCCTCCAAATTTGCGACTGGAGTAATTGTTCCTGTTCTTCCGACACTATGCTCTATAGATAATATTCTACTCCTTACAAGCTCTGCAGGAAACTTATATGCAATTGCATACCTTGGGTGATGTTCTGTAAATCAGATTGTATTCCACAAACTTATGTTATTGACTTTTAAAACAAGCCCATCTATATCAAAATCTATAGTTTTTTTTGTATCTCAAAAATTATCTATTTCTTTTATAACTTTCTCAATTCAATTACAAACTTTAAAATACGAAGTAATCTCAAATCATAATTTTTCTAAATCTTTTATAACATCAAAATAAGTATCTTTTTTTTCTTTTATTCTAAATTCTTCAAAATTAGCCAAATCATAAGCAAAGAATTTCAAGTTTCTTTTTTTTGTTACTGAAATATCTAGAGTTCTCAAACTTCAACTTGCGGCATTTCTAGGATTTGCAAATATTTTTGTTCAATTTTCTAGTGCTTCTGCATTGAGTTTATTGAAACTTGAAATAGGTAAAATAACTTCTCATCTCACTTCGAGAGTCTCTTTATAATTTATAGTTTTTGGAATATTTGATATTTGCATCACATTTTCTGTAATATCTTCTCATTCTACTCAGTTTCATCTAGTTATTGCTTGAATTAATTTTCAGTTTTTATAAATAAGCTCAACTCCAAGTCAGTCAAATTTGAATTCAAGGGTGTAATCAAGTCTTTGAAAAACATTTCGTCATTCCGGATTTAGTTCGGAATCTATTAATTTATTATTAGCATTGGCTTCATTATTTAAATTTAATGGATTTACATTTTTATAGATTCCTGCCTCCGCAGGAATGACGAAAGAAGAAGCAGGAATAACAATATTATTATTCACTATTTTCCTCACCCTCTCATCAAAATCATTCAAATCTTCTTCATTATAAGTATTATCAAGACTTATCATTGGTCTACTATGTGGTACTTTTGCAAAAGTTGATTCAATTACAGAAGCTCAAACTTTTTCAGTTGTTTTTGTTTTTATATCAAATTTATTTTCTAAAAATACTAATTTTTTAAATAATTCATCATACTCAAAATCACTGATTACTGGATTTTCCTTGTTGTAATACAAATTACTATGTTCTTTTAATAGTTTCTGTAAATCATTTACCTCAAAAACCATTATTTCATCTTTGTTTTTATTTAAAAAATAATTACTTTTTTCCAAAAGTGTGTTTACTTCCATAATTATTACTTATTATTTATTAATTAATCTCTATTTTATCCATTATAACTAGATTTTCAATTAAATTTTAATTTTTAACAAGTTTTTAACTATGTAAAAAATACTTTTAATTGTTGTTTATATTTTTTATACAAAGGGTCAATTTTAAAACAAAAAAAATATGTTTTTTAGATATTATTAACTAGTATTTTAGATATTTTGATAGTTTTTAAAAATAATTTTATGGAATTTATTTTACCTTATATAAGCCACGAATGTGATATAAACTTCCTATAAAATATATAATGTATTATTGTCAAGTTAGATTTTTAGATATTAAGACATCTCTCAGGTATAATAGATATGTATTTAAGTTAGTTCTTTTACATCTTCTTACTCTCTTAGACGGGAAATACAAAACCTAGTATAATTCCCTAGTAAAACTTTATAGTTTTATTTAAACACCAAAAAAAACACAAAAATAAAAACAAAAACAAGGTGTAAAACAATGAAATAAATCATATCCATCTTTTCTAATTAATTTTTTAAAAAGAAAGTTGATTTAATAAAGATGGATATAATCTATTTTCAAAATTCACCTTCAAAAAACAATAAAAAAACCAAAAAAATAAAAACAAAAGAGCATGGTGAATCGCTCTAAAAAAATTACCCAAGGATAGTAAGAAAGTTATATATAAAGTTCTTTTGAATCTTTATATATAACAAACAGAAATAAAGGTTATTTCTAAAAAATTAAATCCCTTTTCCCCTGGACATCAAAAAAATATTTTTATATAGTCCAGGTATGTGAATTTGGATTATATAAAAAAGCTAAGTCACTTCTACCAAGAATACTTAGCTCCTTTTTTTGCCTAAAAATAAATTTGACTTTAAATATTTTTCCATTATAAACATCTAATTATTATTAAATATTAAATATTAAATTATGACTTTAACATACTCTGAAGAAATAAGAGAAATAATGCAGACTTATCCTGATTTTTTAAAGCAAGCTTCAATTCAAAGACAAGAAATAACACTCTGAGAGATAAATAGTATATTGGAAAATAATTCAAATATCCAAAAAATAGTAGATTTTATTATGAATGAATTAAAAGATATAGAAAATTTACAAAATGATTGAAAAAATCCTGAAACTTTAAAATTTTGTTCTAATAATTTTAATTTAACTCTGAGAGAAACTCTAAAAAATGAGGAATTACTACAATATATTTCAATTCGTAAAACATCTTCTAAAGGACATTTATTAAGAAAAAAAATATTAAAAATATGTTCTGATTTCTTAGATAAAGACTTGTTAAAAATTATAGCTTTTAAAGAAGATGAAATACCTAAAAATAAAAAAAATACACCAGTAAACACTATAAATGAAGAAAATGATGATAATTTAGGTGAAGAAATAGTAGGTGAAAAAGATATTTATTTAAGTGATGGAGATGATGATGATGATATTGATGTTGATGATAAAATCTAATTTTCTATTTTTTTTTAATAATTATACTCAAGTAAAATTAATATATATTATTATTTTAGAAATATACTGAGCTTTGATCTTTTTCAAGATTTTAATAGTTCATAAATATTACTAATAAAATTTTCTCAAGTTTTTTCAAGACTATCAATAAAAAATACTCATTCTATAGAAGGATTTTTCTTTAAAGATTCTTCTATTATTTTTTTTATAAAATTATTTGGTGGATAAATCAAACTTATACCAATTTTTTCTAATTCTATATCAATTCACTCATCTTTATTATTTTCTTTCGCATATGATTTTAAAACTAAAGCTGAACAAACAAGTCTTTTATCAGAATAAAAATTAAATATGAAATCATATCACTTTCAAAAATGACTTAATGCACTTTTTATACTTCTATGTATTTTTTCTTTTTTAAAATTTGTTCTGCTTACTCATAAATAATCATTATGTTTTACAAAATCATAAATATTTACTATTTCTATTCAATCTCAATTAGCTTCAATTATATAATTATAATTATCATTTAAATCATCCAAAATTTTTAATTTAAAATTTTCTTTTAAATATTTTCATGTTCAGAGATACATAGACATATGTTTCCAAAAACCCGGAATTGATATATTTGTTGCATTCCAATTTCCTCTAGATAAAAATATATCTCAAGGTTTTGCAATTTCTAAATATTTATCTATATTTTTCTTTTTAATTAATCAGTTTTTTCTTGTTGAAAATCTTGTATGTGCTATGAAATATCATACATATTTTGATATAATAAATATAAATTTATCAACTCTATGTTTTATGTAAAAAAATAAATTATTATAATCAGCATTTATTGTATTTTTAAATTCTAATTCTTTTAAATTATCAAGCAATTTATAGATATCTTTATCAATATATCTTTTGAATGGAGTAATAAATATTTTTGGGGTATTAATTATATTTATATATCTTGATAAATATATATATTTAGCATAAAATCAATAATCTTTGATGAAATTTTCATCTAAAAATACTCTTATATACACTTCATGTTTTCAAAAATTTTTTAATAGATCAAGAATTGCTTTAAAATAAAAATGAGCTAGATATTTTCTTAAAACTAATTTATTATAATTGATTAAAAAGAAAAATTTTCTATATCATGATGCTTTTAAAAGTTTTTTTAATTTATCAAAAAAACTGATATATCTTTTCCAAATTTTCTTAAACTCTTCTTTATCTTCTTTAAAATATTGATTCTTTTTAGATTTCAATAAAGAGTGTTTTTCCAAGTCTTTTTTTAGATTATCATATTCTTTTTCAATTGAAGGTATTTTTTTATAGATTTTTTTATAATGCATAATTTTATAAATTATTTAACTTATTTTCTGCTTCCTCATATCATTTTTCTGATAGTTCTTGTACTTTATTAAAATCATAATATTCATAATCTCCTATATCTGGAGAAAGTAAAATAATTTTTTTTCATATTTGTTTTGCAATTTCTAAAGTCAGATCTTCATTTGTAGACATCAAGATTGTGATAGTTTTTTTAAGTATTTCATAGTTATATCAAAAAAACCATTTTTTAAATTCAAAATTTCATATTTTTCTATTAACTATAATCTTTTTTCACATATCCCTTATTGCAGAAACTGCTATTATATTATTTCAAACTAACTCTAAAACAGGTAAATTTGATTTCAATCATCAATCTACTAAACTTATCCCCTCTGATTCATAAGTAGTAAATATCATCGGTAAACTTATACTAGCTCTTAGAGCATCAACTATTTTTCATTTAGTAAAAACTATTTTTTCTCAAGAGTTTAAATCAGTTGCAATAATTTTTAAAGATATTTTTGTATTTTCAATTACTTCATTTCAAAATATTTGCTCTAAAAACTTATATATTTTATTTCAAGAGATAATTCATTTTTTGAAACTTAAATCAGCCAATTTTAAAATTTTTAGGTTTAGAGCTAATTTTTTAATCTCTGAAGGTGTTTTTCATAAAGCAAAACAAGCTCAAATAATCGCTCACATACTTGTTCAAGCAATCTCATTAATTATGATATTATTTTCTTCTATATACTGCAAAACTCAAATATGACAAAGTCATTTTGCTGCTCATCAACCAAGAGCTAGTGAATAAGATTTTTTCATAGTTTTATAATTATAATTTAATCATCTTTTTTAATACCTTATAATCTGTCTTCCCTGTTCCAAGTACTGGAATTTGTTCTATAATAATATTTTCAGATATCTTAACTAGATTACTCACTCATCTTTTTCTTAGATAATTATTTACATCTTCTGTTTCTATATGTTCTAAAGAAAATAATACTATTTTAGCATTTCAATCTTTTTCTATAGCTTCAATTGCAATTTTTAATTCTTTATCACTACCATATTTTTCAAGTAATATATTTTCGACGAAAGGAAGAGAAATCATCTCTCATGCAATTTTGATAAATCTCTTGAGTCTTCAAGTAATAGTCAAAAATCAATCTGAATCAATAAATCATAAATCTCAAGTTTTATAATACTTTTTAGAATCAATTTCTTCAAAAGGATTTTCGAGATTTGTATCCAAATATCAATTAAAAATAGAACTTCAAGAAACATAAATCATACCTTGTTCTCATACTTTTAACTCTTGCATATTTTCCAAATTTAATATTTTGCAATCTAGATTTGGAATTATTTTTCAAACTGTTCATGGCTTTGATCAAACTATAGGATTTATACTTAGAACTGGACTACATTCGGTAATTCAGTATCACTCAAGTATTACTCAATTTGGTGATAATTGTCTGAATTTTTCAAATACTTCTGTAGGACACTTTTCAGCTCAAACTATTGCATATCTTATATTTTGTAAATCATCTCATTTAGCTAGTACCATAATCATCTTTAAAAATGTTGGAGTAGAAGTAATTGCTGTAATTTTTGTATGCTTTATAATTTCCAGAATAGTCTTTGCATCATTTGGATCTGGAGTATATACAACTCTAAGTCATGTAATAAGTGGCATAATCGTATTGATTGTAAAACCAAAACTATGAAATGGTGGTAAAAACCCAAGAAGTATATCATCAGTTTTTATCTCAAATATATTCAATGCTCAATTTATATTTTCTATTAAATTTGTATGAGTTAATGGAACTGCTTTAGGAAGACTTTCAGAACCAGAAGTAAAAAGCATAACAGCAATATCTGGAAGTTTAGGAATAATCATCAATTTTGATTTTATAAGTGCTTTAAGTTTTTTTCACAGATTTATATTTTTAAGTAAATCTTCTAAATATACAAATGTATTTGTTTTATTATATTCTTCTAGAAAATCATTTTTAACCTTATCATAAAAATTTGATGAAGTAAGGATAAACTCAACTTTTGAAAAATCTTTACAGTGTTTAAAACTTTCTTTTCCTAGTGTCCAATTAAACATAACTGGAGTCTTTCAAGCTAGATAAGTAGCTATTATAAGCAAACTTGCACTTCAAACTGCTGGAAGCATAATTCCTACATAATCTCACTTTATACTTTTTATATAATCAGAAATTAGATAAGCTTTTATAGTAAAATCCTTTTTTGATTGCATTCAAAGTATATTATCCCAAAGAAACTTTTCATTTTTATTTTTAGAAAATTCTTTTTTCCATAAAGATAGAATTGTAATGTTTTTCATTTTTTTTTTATTTAATTAATTTTAATTCATTTAAAATTTCATTTTTCAGTTCCTTTTTTAAATCTTCTCTATAATTATTTTTAGATAAACTACCTCTAAAAATTGAATTTTTTATCATATCCATAATCTCAAAAATTATTCAAAATAAAATTATTTGAACTAGAAACATAGAAATTATATTTAATACTCAATTTGAATCATATCTAAAAATACCTAATTTTTCATTAATATTATAATTGTCTAATATACTTATATATAAAACAAATATTCCAATTAAAAATATTCATTTTATAATTCAATCAATATATGATATTTTTCAATACTTAAACTTATCTAAATTTTTTACTTGTAAATTTATACATAATATATAATGATAAAAAAATACCATTATGTACCACATAATTATCATTACTAAGTATGTATCCTTATTATTAAAAATCTTAGATTCTCATAATACAACAACTATAAATAATCATATTATTCATATTAATTTAATTGCTCAATTTAATTCGTTAATGTCACTTTTATATTTACTAAAAACATAGTATGCAATAAAAGGGAAAATTAGTAGTGATATTAAAAACATAGTTTGAAATTTAAAATATAAAAAATTAACTTACCTTATTATTTTCATATGAAAATAAATTATTTCAAAATAAGATATATAAACTAGAAAATATAAAAAATAAATATATCAAAACCTGTAATCAATTGTTTCAATTATTTAAAAAATCTTCTGAATATAAGAAATAAACTCAAGAAACAAACAGTATAATTATAAAATAGATTTTATTTATCAAATTTTCTAATAATCATTTATTGTCATAAGATAAAAATTTATATTTTTTATCCTCTAGTATTTTCTTGTATCTTAACAAATAAATAATAAATGTAGCAATATAGCTTATAAACAAAAAATAAAAACTATAAATATAAAAAATTTGTTCTCAATTATAAGACATTTCTTCTGAATAATAAATAATAAAAACAAACAATAAAGCAAAAGCTATTATTCAAGTTAATTTTATAATCAGAGGAATTTTTTCTAAATTATCTTTATTTTTTTTATAAATAAAGTAAGAAATAACAATATATGTAACTAAAAATAGTAATGGCATAAATAAAAAATTAAAAAATAAATTGTTTAATTAAAAATCAATGGTTTTTTCTTCATTATTTTTATAAAAAAATGTTATAAATCATTTATCAATAAAAAATAAAGACTTATTTATTCAATTTTTATAATATCCTACTCTAGAATTTGTAGTATCAGTTGATTTAAAATAAGTTACTGGTACTTGCTTACTTTCAACTTCTTTTATATCATCTTCAATACTTATACTTAGAGCTTTTAATCATAAGAAACTACTTGGACCTGTAATCCATTTTCTATATTTATTAATTCTTTCATTAGAATCATATGTAAGAAAACATCAATTTTCTGGTTGTATTTGACTACCACAATCAACTTGTAATTGATTTGTATTCAAAATACTTATTGGTAAATATAGAATTTTATCAATATTATCCCATACAAATGCTCTTGGATTATCTAAAGCTGGGGTTTCCATTGGACCTCATTCAAATTTGTAACTATATTTTTGTTTTATATCAATTTGATTTCAAATAGACTGTTTTTCATAATCTATCTCATATAAATCTACTTTTACATTTGAATTTTCTTTTCAAATTCAAATCAAATAATCTTTGTTTCATACTTTCCCATAAGGATGCAAATAAGAACTATACCCAGGGATTTCTAACTCTCATATTATTTTTGGCTCAGATGGCACATGTAAATCTATAACAAATAATGGATCTATTTGTCTAAATGTGACTAAAAATGCTTTATCTCAAATAAATCTCGCCGACTTAAATTCTTCTCATGGTTTTATATTCTCAATTTGTCATATAGTTTTCAATTTATTATCAAATACATACAAAGATGCATCTCTATTTCAAAATCAAGCTGAAGTAAATATCCTAAAATATCATTCATCTTCATCCATAGAATATTGATTTAATGGTTTTCAAGGAACTATACTTGTAGATTCATATTTTAAATCACTTCATGAGTATGATATCTTTGAAACTGAAGTAAAATTATTTGAAGAAAATTCTTTATAACAAATATCTATATAATCACATTTCCATTTTTCAGCTTTGTTATAAGAATTAACCAGATACAAATTATCCAAAGTCATATGTATCTCACCATTTTTTAGGTTTCAAAATAACAATGTTTGAGAATCCTCTGATTCTTTATTTTCTATGTCAACAGTAGAAACTACATTAAAGTTTAAATTTTCAATAGATTCTTTTAAATCTTTGTTTGTATAAAATAATTTAAAATTAGATAATTCGCTTGAATTTCAATTTGAATTTAAATCATCAGAATTAAATTTATAAGAGTATGATTCTAACTCATTTTTCAATTCATCATACAATTCTCTATTTAATCAAAATCATTTAATTTTTATTCAAGTAAAAAAACTTACAAAATCTCAAAAAGATGATGAATTTTCTTTATTATTTACTATATTACAATACTTTGATGCAAAAGGAGCAATAGAATAATCACTAATTAAATACAGTTTATTATTAACCAATCTTGATTTAAAATATTCTCATTTTGTTTCAAACATTTTGTATAATTTTACATCTTTATTTGCTAAATTTGATATATCATAAATTCAAACAATAGTATTATGATTATTATATGATGTTTTTGATGCTAGATAGACAAGTCTCTTATCATTTACAAACAATTCTGGATTTAAAGTTAGATTTGAAGGTATATTAATTGTAAATACAATTTCTATTTTATTTATATCTATTTTTTCTCAATCTAAAGGTGATTTTATAATATAAATCTTACTTTTAGTTTTTGAAAAATAAAATATATAATCTTTAGTTTGTTTTAATATATCTCACTCATCTACATCAAGTTTTTGTATATTTGTTTCCGAAAAAGATACTGATTTGCTTTCTTGTGTTGTTTTAGTATTTCATCAATCAAAATCTATAGAAGTAGGAGCTACACTTTCAGTTGCTGGAACTTCTTGAAATGCAGTATCAGAAACAGAACTACCTAGCATTGAATTATTATTAAATAATCAAAATCATGAATCTCATCAATCAGCACTTCATTTAATACTGTCTAATTGAAAATTATTTCTTCATCACATCGGCATAAACTCTTCATCATCATAATATCTATAATTATTATTATTTTTTGGTTCACAAGATTCAAGTATCTTATCATATATATTTTTTACTATTATATCTTCAAAATCACCTCTTGATTCAATTGTTTTTACTTCTAAATCTTTGGCAGTAAAACCTAAATCAACCTTATCGTGTGCAAATAGTACATAATACAAAATTAAAAATATTCCTGCAAATACCCAATATTTATATTTTACATAAAAAGGTATATTATTTTTTGCTACTGTAGTATTTTTATTAACCATAATTTAAAGTTAAATGATAAAAAAATAATTTAATAATATATATATTTAAGGGGGGTCTCGCTAATCGCGCGATAATAGCAGTTTTTTTATACTTTTACTTTAAGTAAATTAAATTGTAATCCAATATCTCCCCAATTACACTCCTTCAATTTCTCAACATTTTTACTCATACCAATTGCCATCATATACAAATCCCCTAGAGTTTTTAAATCAGTAATTGGAGGATTTGAGGCTCATTTAATATTTGCTTGTATATATGATTTAATCTCTGCTAAATCAAGACTATCAAAAAATAAATCAAGTACTAAATTTGAATTATCTTGTATTTTTATTTTATCTATTTGTTTTATTATAGCTATTTTTTCTTTTATTTTTTCTTTTATATTATCTGGAACTTGTTTTAAATCATAATCATTTGTTAGAGATAATTCTTTTATTGATCAATCAATTATATCTGGCTCTTTTCTATCTTTTACATCATTATAATAAAAATAATGTTTTAAATATCTAAGCTCTTCATTTGGTTCTTTATTATAAAAATCTTCTAAAAATTTATTAAATTCATTTAAACTTTTTGTTTTATTTTCATTTATTTCTTGTGTTAAATCAAAAATTTCTATGTTTACTTCCCTTTTTGGTACAAAAAATATTAAGTTTGCAAATGCAAATTTAATGCTTTTTAAATATGCTTTTATAAAAGTTGATTTTCAATTATCCCAAGCTTTTGACCATATACTTCACCATAATCATCTTTGCCTTATTCATATTACTTTCGTATTTTCTGGCATATTATTTGCAATATAAAAGCTTGATTGTTTTCACTTAATACTTTCAAAACCTTGCCTATAAATCTCTCAAGAAGGATAGATTAATATATTTTTTCATTCTTTTAATCAATCAACAATACTTGCAAATACTTTTTTTACATCATCTGCACTTGCTCAAGTTGTAATTTCTCAGATTGGTACAGTTCCAACAAGATCCATTGCTTGTTTTAAAACTGGTAAGTTGTAATATTTTTCTGATGCAACTGGTGAAGCTATAATATATTTTCATAAAAATGAAATAAGTATACGAGGATCAACCAAAGCAATATGATTTGATAAAATCAAAATAGGTCAATTATGTTTTAAATTTTCTACTCAATGCAGTTTTACTTTGTAACGAATCGATAACACAAGTCTTACAATGGAAAGGATTAATTTCATAAATGTTAATTAAAAATTAATTAAAAAATTCTACATATCAAATAACAAGTATCACTAAATCAGCTAATATATGAAATATATAAGCAGACCAAATTCATTTTGTTTTTTCATAAAGCCAAGCAAAAAACAATGCTCCAAGAAAAAGTCCTAAGATTGCAATAAATAATATATATCCCTTAAACCAAGTTCAAAAGATAGATATATGATAAAGAGCAAAAAGCACTGCACTAGTAGTGTAAGCTAGAAATCTAGATTTTGTAAGTAATCATCTAAATACAAATCATCTAAAAAATAATTCTTCAATAAAGGAGTTTCAAAACATTATATAAGCAAAAACAAAAATAAAAGTCGTACTATTGATTTCCCTACTTTCCATAGATAATCTTATAGAATTCCAATCTATAACATCATGCAATAATAAAGAGGCAATAAATACAACTAAAGCTCCAAATAATCATAAACTCACTCCATAAAGTACACTTTTTTTTGTAATATTTCAAATAAAATTGTTATCAAGTCACAATTTTTTTATCAAAAAAATTGGTATCATGACAAAAAATACAATTTTTTGAAGAAGTATAAATATATATTTTGGATGAAATATATTTTCTAAAGCATATAAAAATACTGTTGCAAACAAAGCATAAATTATAATGCTTAGATAATTTTTAATTAGTTTTTTTTGCATAATATATTAATTAATAGTTTTTTGTTTCATAAACAACACACTTCCCATAACAAAGCTTATACTTCAAAGCACTATCATTAGAGTTTGATATCAAAAATTCTGTAATAAAGAACTACTTATAAACATCATACATACAATTACAAGACTCAAAACAAGTCAAAATGTACTTGCTCAATACTCTTTTTTATTTTCATCTCAAAAACTTTTCATTAGATATGAATCAACCAAATTAGATACGATTCAGAAAAATACTCCCAAAATTGTAGCCATTATATTTATATAGACAAATGATTTTGCTAAAAAAGGAAAAGCTATTATTACAAGAGAAAATAATGTATTAAAAATGATAAAAAATTTCCATCTATTTGTATTCATTTTCATTGAAAGTATATTTCAAATTATTGCTCAAACTGCAGAATACAAAAGTAAAAAAGATGCTTTTGATGCCTCTATACTAAATTTATTTACACTATATTCAACTGAAGATTGTGAAACTATGGTAGTAACAGCCCATAACAATGAAGAACCTATAATTACAAACAAGTATTTTTTTACTATGTATTTCAAATCTGGAATATAAGCTTTTATTGCTTTTGTAAGACTTTCTTTTCTTTCATATAAATATGAATTCCATCAATTTTTAATTAAAGAAGTGAATGGGATTTTTTCATAATCTAAATTAAAAGAAATAATAGCACCAAATAACATAAGTCCCATAAGTACTATATATCAATTATGTCATAGTTTTTCAAAAATCAGATTTCATAAAATTGATCCTACGATAAGAAAAATCACAAACACCATTCATACATAAGCATTTACCACGGTTTCTCTTAATCGTGTTTTTTTAATCTCTATTGAAATTAGTACACTTTTTACAACATTCCATAATCAATATAAAAATCAAACCAAAGTAATAATAAAGGCTAAACTCGTATTTGTAGAAAATCAAAATAAATATGATGATAATAGAAAAATAAATGTGAAAACAGATATTATAAATAAGTAATATTTTTTAAGAAATGTGGATGCAAATGCTCCTCAAACTAGATAAGCCAAAACTCAGCCAAGGCTCATATATCAAGCTATTTTTTGTAAATCTGGTTTTAAACTATCTCACAAATCTCACCACAAAAAATACTTAAATGAAGCAAAAAATGTACCCCAAATAGCAACTAAAATAATAAAAATAATAAATGTTTTAAATCTTTTCATTGTTTTAAATTTAAAAATAACAGTATAATTGTCATTCTGAGCGATCAGCGAAGAATCCCTTAAAAGATGTTTAGAGTATTTATTCAAGTTTAAGGGATCCTTCGTTACTCTCAGGATGACAAAAAAAATTATTTTTTCGTATTCCTTAAATTTTACTTGTATAAAATCAATATTACTGATTCTATCACATATTAATACAAATACTATAAAATATATCATCTTTTCTTCAAAAAAAGACTTGCAATTGGCTTGTTTTGTAGTCAAATAATAATTCTTTAATAAAAATCAATCCGTCTATAACTTTATCGATATCTTTTTCCTTAATTAATTTTATATTTATTATATCATCAAGTTTTCACAAATTATATTTTATAATACTTTCTTTTGCCGTCCAAAGTATATAAAAATTAGTCCAGTTTTTTCATCAAAGTAAGTTGTATTCTTGTTGTCTGAATTGTTCTAAAACTGATAAATCTCTTTCTTTAAATATTTCTATATCAACTCATATTTTTTCACTATTCATTCAAACAAATACTAAATTATCTTTATGAGAAACTGACCAAAAAATACCATTATCAAATAATGGTATTCAGTAAAAGTCTATTTTTGGTAAATACTTTTTTATTTTGTATTTTTTTTCTATTTCTTTTGAAATTAGGAACCTAGAAACAATACTTTCTTTTGATTTTAATGTAATTAAATAATCTGTAAGAAAATATTTTATTGCTTCGTTATAATCTGAATTTATATTTTTTTGTATTTTTAAAAACATATTTTATGGTTTATGTATAACTATACTTTTATAATCCATTAAACTCCATTTTCTCATCCACTCAATTGTATCATATTTATGACGACCTGTATCACTATCCCAAACTATAATTTTTGTAGGATTTACAACTCATCCCTCATATCACAGAAGATAAAAAGCATGTTCTCAAATAAGTCATATATGTTTTTTGATTTTATAATCTTCTATATAGTACCATTCGATTTTTCTATCTAATAAAGTAGTAGGACAATAATTTTTTGCTGATATTTTTTGATTAACTTTTGCTTGATTTATTAATGTTTTATCAATCGTTCAATCTTCATATTCTTCCCTAGTACACCAATCTCACCACAATTGTACCACATTTCATTTTGCTATATTTTTTAACAAAAAAGTTAAATGAGATTTTGCAGTAAAACTATCATTATGATTATCTATTGTTATTATATCATTTTTTATTCCATAATAATCATAAACTTTTGAAATAGGTTTTTCATAAACCCCATAACCTGTTTTTTCTCTCTGAGTAGGTTTTATTTCTTTATTTTGTCCATAATAATCCATATATCACACAAATCAAATATTTGGATTTCACCAAAAAAGCTTGTCATTATATGTATATGGAAGCTTATTTAAATATGTCTTATCAATATTATCAAAAATCTGTTCTTCTGTAACTTTATATCATTTTAGATATGTAAGGATATCAGCTGTAACTGCTAATTCACAAGAAAGTGGTTTCTTTTGTAATCTCTTAATTTTTATCTTATCTGATATATCTGTATTTTCTCTAAATTTAGGATCATATTTGTATGTAAAAATACGAGTTTTTCACTTATATTTAAACTTTATATCTATATCTATCTTATTTGTTTTATCTACTATATCTAAATACAATTTTTTATTTACTTTATCATTTATAATTTTTGCTAAATTGGAATTACTAGTCATAACTTCAGCTTCTCAATTGAAATTTATACTATCATATTTTTTATAGTCCCAAAGTAATATTTTATCTGTTGCTGAAACTTCTAAATATAAAAATAGAAAAAGTACAATAAAAAAGATATTTTTTACAAATCTAAACATTTATTATTTTAAAAATTAATATTAATTCTAAACTATTTCAATTTTTCATCAAATTTCTATAAAGTTTTCAATTATTTCAATTATTCTATCATAATCTTTTTTTGATAACTCTGACTTATAATTATTTTTTACAAATTTATATGTATCTCTTAATTCTCATTTTTCAAAATGATTTTTTCAAGATTGTTTTATAACTATCATTCACATTTTTATGAGATTTTTTGCTCTTATTTTGATTATTTTTCAATCATCAAAAATAAAACTAATAATTTTTTTATCTTGTATATCAAATTTATCTAAATCTTTATTTACTTTAAAATCACCAGTTTTCTGTTGTTCTTTTTTTAAAGGATTTATATCTGTTTTAGGTATTTCTATTTCTGTATTTTCTGATTCAAAAGATAAATTTAAATCATCTCAGATTTTTAAATTGTTTTTTTTGTATAAACTTGAAATATATATCATTATTCATCATACAAACATTAATGCTATTACTCTTATAATTCAATTATCTAGATTATTCCATATATCATAACCAACTATTTTTAATAATGTGATAATAAGTAAAAATAATCAAGTTCATCTAATATATTTATTATCTTTAAAAATTCATATATGAACTGAAAATAAAGATAAAATTCACCAATAAATAGTTAATGAAAAAGAATTATCAGTTGCATCATATAAATAAATAGAACTAGCTATAAAGAAATACCCTCAAAAAATAAATAATAAAACTTTATTCATTTTTGTATGAAATAATTCATACTGGATTGAAAGTACAATTCAAATAAGTAAAGTAAATAAATAATTAATAGAATACTCTGAAACTCTATCTATAACAAAAATATGTGAAAACATTAAAAAAGTAAGTGCAAATATATTTGCTGAAATTAAAAAATTATCCTTCATTTTATTATATAAAACTCATAGTATAAATAAAAAGACTGATGTAAAAATAAACATTTTTCAAATATCATTAAAATCAAAAATAGTATTTAAGTTTATATAAACAATAATAATTCAAATCAAATGAAGTATTTTTACAAAAACTTGAGATTTAAATAATGATTTATTTGAAAATATTATATTTAAAAATAATGATATTGTTATAAATGATATTCAAACTAAACTTCATATATCTAAATCTTGTCAAAACAAAGTTGCTGAAATATATTTTATAATTCAGATAATAAACAATATAATTCAAGCAATATAAACTTTATTTGACTTTAATTTATTAGCAAAATAAAAAACTATGCTTGATTCAAATAACCAGACTAAAGCTATTACTAAAGGTACTTCTGAAAATACTATTGCTACTGATGTAGAAAATAATGAAATAGCAATACCTAAAAAAGCATAAATAAAGTTTAAATCTGATTCACTTTTTTCTGTTTTTTTAATTTCTATTCTATTAAAAAGTATAAATCCTCACACAAAATAAAATACTGCTAAAACTAAAAATCAAAGTCAAAGAGTAACTCAAGGAAAATATACGACTCAATATCTATATAAATTTAATCATATAAATATTATTCAAATAACACTTCATAAAACTAGATTTTGAGAATCGTTTTTTACTAAATTTGAGTTTATAAATGGAAGTAAATAATTACTTAATCAGAATAAACTTATAGCAACAATTGATAACTGATAAAATTCTCAATTTATAGTTAAAATTGGTAATAATATAAAAATACTAACCAAAGTTCATACAGTATAAAGATAATGTAAATCTTTTTTACTTGATAAGAAATAAGTTGAAAACAAAAATATAAATGCAGTAATAAATATAGAAGTAAAACTATAATTATCAATTCCTATATCAAATCAAATGAAATGATTTCATATTACTAAAAATGCTCAAACTAAAATAAAAAATATATATTTTAATCAAGTAGATAATATATTTCCTACTCAAAAAGAAAATAATGCTAAATAAGAAATTAAAAATAATGGTAAAAGAATTATTCAACTTCAAGCTCATCCAATAAAAAGAAATCATAAAACAAATAATATAGGCAAGAAAATCATATAAATAAGTCAAAATCCTACTGCAGTAATCAATAAAAAAGAATTAAAAACTAGTAATCCTAATACTGCAATTACAAATGATATAAGAATTGGTAGTCAAGTAAAATTAGATCAAGAGAACATTAATAAAGCTAAAAATATATATGATATAATAAAATTTGATAATATGTTTTTTTCAAATTTATTTTTATATAACAGATAAATAGATATAAAGTTTATTATATTGTATCAAATCATTTTTATTGTAAAATCAACAGAATCATAAAGATTGGCTGACAAAAGTAATACATTTCATCAAATAAGACTTATAAATAAAATTTGAAGTGAGGATAATTTATCATCTTCTTTATAAAAATAATTACTTATAGCAAATCATCATAAACTCAATATCAAACTATATCAAACTATAATATATGATTCATAATTTCATCAAGTTAAAAATGGTATTATATAAGCAAATATAATAGAAAACAAAAGTAGATTTTTTGATTTATATACAAATGCTGTTACTACAGAAAATACTGTATTTAAGATAAGTAATAGAAAAGTTATATAACTTGAAAGGATTCAAATTCAATCTCAAATAATAAATTTTCCGCTTAATATAACAATATAATTTATCAAAATAGCAGTTCAAAGTAATATCATTGATTCTGTCTCATATCATTTTGATTTTAACTTAATTCAAATTAGATAAATAGTAAATCAAAGTGCAAATCATATAATTATTTTTTCCACAGGTCAAACCAAATTATATACTAAACCCATTAAAAATATAACTCATAAGGCTAGTAAAATTCAACCTATTTTTGCCATAACATTTTCCGCAAAAAACTCGTTTAAGAATAATCATATTTTTGAAGGTTCTGAAGGAGTTTCTGGCGATTCATATTCGGCTTCATCTTCTTCAATCTGATTTGATTCTATATTATTAATTGGCATTTTTTCAAATTCTTCTTGTTCTAAATTTTCAATTTCTATTTTTTCATCATTAAGTATCGTGGATTTTAATTCATTACTTCAAATATTTTCATTATTTAAAGCAATATCTGTATTATAATCTGATTTTATTTTTATATCTTTTGGAATTTTCATTCAAGCTGATTTTAACTTTTCAATAACATTTTTAAATAATATATCATTAAACTTTAATAAATTATTTTTTATGAAATTACTTGAAAAAAATATTTTTTTAGTAATAAATGTAAAAATTAATGTTGTTACTATACTTCAAAAATAAAAATCATAATAACCTATAAATTTATACATAAACAAATTAACAAAATAACCTGAAATAAAAAAAGATAATATCCAAGCAAAACGATTTAATATTTTAAACATAAAATTTTAATTATTAGATAAAAAATGATATTTATTTTACTTTACTTTTTTACATTTTGCAATTTCTTAAACATTAGAAAAATTCAAGAAACAAAAACTAATACCATAAAAACAATAAAACTTATAAAAAATACCTTGTTTGATTCTATAAATCTATTATCCTTATCATCGCAAGTATCTCAGATTTTATCATTATCTATATCTTTTTGATCTGGATTATAATCGTATGGACAATTGTCATTGAAAGTTAATATAGAATCACTATCATCATCTTCACATAAATCTCAAACTCAATTATTATCACTATCTTTTTGGTCAGTATTTGGAATATTTATACAATTATCAAGGTATCAAAGGATTCAATCTGCATCACTATCTTCACATAAATCTCATATATTATTTTTATTTTCATCTTCTTGTTTATTATTTCTTATATCTTTACAGTTATCACATACATCTCAAATTCAATCAACATCACCATCTTCTTGTAGTGGGTTTAATATTTCTTTACAATTATCTATATAATCAATTACTTTATCTTTATCTACATCATTTTCTTTTTCAAATTTTTCTGTTTCTTCACAAGTATCTCATATATTATTATTATTTTTATCTAGTTGAGTAGGATTATATAGTTTACAATTATCACAAATATCTCAAATACTATCATCATCACTATCTTTTTGATCTGAATTTGCTTTATTTATACAATTATCTAAACTATCAAATATGCTATCTCTATCTTTATCAAATTCACACACATCTCATATCTTATTATTATTTATATCTTTTTGATCAGCATTGGAATTAAACGGACAATTATCATTTTTTCAAATTATTCAATCAGAATCATCATCATCACATATATCTCAAATGCCATTCGTATTTGTATCTAATTGATTCGTATTATAATAACTTTTACAGTTATCTTCTTCATCATTTATTCAGTCTCAATCAGTATCAGTTCATTTATCAAGTGAATATGATATATTTTTTACTAAACTTATATTTACTTGTTTTAATCAAGTTTTATACATAAAACTTTTTTCTTCTGAATAATTATCATTATTATATGTTTGTAAATCACTGTAGTCTTTTCAATTTGAACAATAAAAATTTGAAAATAATTTAGCTGTACTTCAATTATTTCATTTTACCAAATAAGTAAAATCATTTTTTGTAAATATTAAATCATTGATTTTTATATTTTCTAATATATCATCAGAATCAAACTTATAAGTAAAATCTATTTTAATATATCTAAATGAAAAAGTATTTAAATTATAAAGTGATATTTTATTATAGTTTATATTATCAGAAGAAATAGAAATATAATAATCATAATTAATAGAATCTATATTTATAAAAGCATTAACTCAAGGTCATACATTTTGATTAAAATCTAATATAAGTGAATTTGATTTAGTTTTATCTCACAATGTCATAGTATAATAAGTATTTCCATTATTATCTTGTATAAAAGCTTTTTCAGCTGAACTTATATTTACATTATAATCTAGGTTTTTATTATCTTGTTTATATAGCTTCATATATAAATCTCAATTTTGAGTTTTAGCATAATCTATAACTCTTTCAGTGTTCAATAAAAAAATCTCATTTTGAGGAATATCTGTAGTTCAAATATACTCAAAACAAGATTCGTTAAGTGCTGAAGTGTTAAGATAAAAAGATAAGAAAAATATTCAAATAAAAATTCTTTTCATAAAATTACCTTTAAATAATAATAACAAGACTAATTCTATGTTTATTTATAAAAAATCAAATTTTTATTTTACATTTTCTCTATAAATCTGGAATTAATACTAATAACATTTACAGGTAAAAATTGTCATGCACATACAAATTTAAATAAACTATCAACTCTAGCTCTTCATTCAAAAAAATGAACAAGGGATATATCCCTATAACTTATTTTATCTCCAAATTTAATTTTAGTTTTTCAAGTTATTTCATTATTGTTATTTATATAATACCACTCTCAATTTTTAATAGTTACTCTTTTAGAATTAAGATATATATGATAATTTTCTAAAATGAAATTTACTTTTTTAAAGATACTTTCATCACATCAAAGTATATCAGAAAGCTCTGTTTTTCCTTCTCATACCGTTATTTCGTAATCTGTAATTCAAAAGTTTTTAGTTATATGAGAATTACTACTCCATCAATTCAAAAACGAAATATAACTAGAATCTTTATATAAAAATCATATATCTCAAAGTAATGCCTCTTCAGAAAAAGAATATAAGAAGAAATTTTTTATATCTTCTTTTGATATTTTTTGATATAAATCCTTATCCTTTGTTGAAAATTTTCAAGTAAAATCAATTAATTGTTTTCATCAAAAAAATTCATAATAAGTTGGTAATTCCCAAGCTGCCGATGGTTTATGTTTTTTTTGATTAGCCATTCATATATAATATGGAGATCTTGTTCCCCAAATTTTTTCAGATATAATCCAGATGTATCATGCACATAATTCTTTATTTCTTGAAGAAGCTGGTATAAAAGTAGGAATTGTTTTTAGATTTCTTACATTTTGAATTAGATCTTTTCACTCAGATGTTATTTTAAAATCTGTTTGAGAATAATCTCTCAATTTAAAATTATTTCATAAATAATTTCTATCAATTTTTTCTAATTTTATTATTTTATCTTTTTTATAATTTTCAAAATTATTTTTTATATTAAATGCAAAAATACTAACTCAAAACAAAGTTAGTATTAATACTATTATTACATAATCTTTTACACTTTTTGGAATCATAATTTACATAAGTTAATCTTTTCTATCAACATCTTGTGAGTAAACAAGTTTCAATGTTTTTAAATCATATATTAATAATTTCATAGTTACTTCACTACCAGGATTACTATTATCATCATAACCAATTGTATAAATATAACTATCATCTACATATAATCATTCAACTCCACCATCATATATTTTTTTCGTATTTGGAAAATCTCATTTAATAGTTATATATAATCCACCATCACATCACATTCCATAACCACAAGCTCAATATATAAATTGTTTTTTATCTTTTGTCCAAGTATTAGCAGTTACTCAAGAAGACTTTAAAGCATAAATTTTTCAAGTTGCTATATTGACTAAATTTGAACTAGATCACTCTAGATAAGAAATATTATAAAGAAGATAATATCAACTTGGGGAAAATGATCTAAGAAACAATCCACCTATAAATCAACACTTTCAAGTTTTTTGTTCATTAATACTGCAATTTTGATTTTTAATATCTTTTAAATATTCTTGTTTTTCTTTTTCTCCGTAAACTCATGGTAATTCATATTTTTTTCAAGAAACAGTAACTATTATTTTATCTGTATCCTTTGTATAATCTTTTGGAGCGATATATTCTGCTTTAAAATCTCATTGAATTAATGTATTTGAATTAGGTCTTTCAATTTGTACTTCTATTCACTTATCAATATTTTTTAATATGTTTTTTATTTGTTCTTGTGAAAATAAAGCATTTTTTCAATTAGAAGATTCATTTATTTTTGATAATTTTTTTGTTTCAAAATTATAAGTATAGTTTAAAACAGTTGTTGGATTTTCAAAAGAATTAGATAACTGAAATTCAATTGTATTGTTAATAGATTCTGAACATTTAGAAATTAATAAGTTATTTTTTTCAATATCTAACTTTTTATATAAATCAATAAATTCAAAATTTGATAAATTCAATACTTGTATATCTCAAGGTCAATGTCAAGATTCCATACAAGAATATATAAACTTTCTATCTTTTGTAAACATTCAAAAATGAACTTTTTGAATTTCTTTCATTAAATTTAAATCATAAACGATTTTAACACTTCACCAAGTTGAACTCAAATCATAAATCAATAAATTTCATAAAAAAGTAACTGCTGAAATATCTGGACCAGTGTTTATTTTTATTTTTTCTCAATTTTTTAATAAGTATAATACATGATTATCAGCATCATTTTTTTGTATTTCAAACGAATATCCTAAATCCTTTATTCAATTACTTTCAAATCCTTTTTTCTTTAACTTAAGATACTCATTTAATTCACTATAAAGTGCCTTTTTTATTTCATTTTTTTCTCTTTTTATTATCTTATCAATTTTACTAATCAGTAAAATCAAAGTTTTTGATTTATTTCATTTTAAAGAGTCTATTTTCTTATCTAATTTTTCTATTATTGTTTTATTTAGATATTTATAAGAATTTTCTTCTGCTAGTGCAAAATTTGCAATACCTGAAAATATTATTATTGTAATTAATATTAACGATAGTAGTTTTTTCATATTTTAAAATTTAGTCAATAAATACATTTATTTTGGACAAGCAAATCATATTTATTATATGTATATATGCAAATCCTTTTTATAATATTATAATTTTCAAAAAAATATTACACATAATTTAAAAAACTAGATTATTACTTATATCTTTGCAAACTAATCCATATTTTTTCTCATAATTCTCAAAAATACCACTTTTTTCAATCAATATATATAACTGCTCATCATATACTAGGAAAAGGTTTTGGTACAGAGTTTTTAAATCAGATATTATAAATCGTAGCTATTAATCATATTTTACCTGTTAGATCATATCATTTATCTTTCCATTGTTTCTTTATCATTTTTATAGCTAATCAGGTATATAAATATTGATAATAATAATTTTCATTTTCAGTTAACCTTTTTTCCAATGACATCTTTTTACCTAAATCATAATCTAAAATATTTTCATATTCTTTTCAAAGATAAAATTCAGAATTTGAATCTTTTAAATAATTTTCAATATTTTTTGCTGTACCTAATTTCATTCAAGATATTCATAAAGAAAACTGTGTATAACTTTGTAATATATTATTTTTTACCATTTCTTTAAAAAATCATCTATTAGTCATAGTTGATCTAATCTGTTCAATCATTATAACACTTTTAAGTTCATCTTCAGTAACATCTTTTAATTGAGTAACAACTCTATCAAAATAATCTTTTTTTATTGGATCTATAAAAAAATTCCTTACATATTCATATCTTTCATAATTATAAACATCTGATACTATATTATTTACAAATTTAGGATCAACACTCAGAATAACCTTTTCTCTTAATGTAGAAAATGAATAATTTCAATTTGTATTACTAATTAAACAATATAATAATGGTCATGTAATATCTCATACTAATGATTTTACATTAGAAAAAATAGTATCAGTATATAAAATGAGACCTAATGAATTATCTATTGCTAATAATACTTCTTTTTTACAAAATTCCATTTTTTTCTTTTTTTCAGGATTTATATCAATAATAATTCATGTTGATATTATTTCTTTAATTCTAATATTATTTTTTTGTAATTCTGTAATTTCATCATTACTTCATCTTAAATTTATATGATTTCAAACTCCAGATTTTTCATTCGTTAAACCTAAATTTACTCAAAACATTATTAAAATAGGGAAAATTAAAAAAATTGAAATTGAAATTAAAAAAGTCGTGATTAAAAATTTTCTCATTACAATAAAACTCATTAAATAAAATATTCTAAAACTAAACTAATTATGTAAAAATACTAACTCAAAATAAAGTTAGTATTAATACTATTACATATTCTATTATATAAAAAATCTCTGTATTTTTTACTTTTTCAAATACTCCGGAATCTCATATTTATCAAACTCTGGAAGTAATTTCTTACCATAAATTGTTCTTGATATTACTTCTGCTGCACATTTTGCTCACATAAGTGCAATATGTGGTTTTGGTTCACCTCAGGGAATTCATACAAATTTAAGTGATTCATCCAGATTTATTTTATAAATTCATCTCTCAATTAATATTTTTTTTCATAAATCAAGATGTTTTGCAAATACTATACTGTGAGTATCTAGACTTCTATGTCACAAAGGATATGTAATTCAAGCTTTTTTATAGCTTTCAACCAAAAAATCAATGTCACTTTTTGGGTTTTGTCATATAAGTATTTGAGGACTTGGACAAGTTTTTAACCACTCATCAAATTTTTTTATAAGTTCTACTAATGTCATTTTATTTGGATCTTGAATTTCTTCTACACTAAATCAATTAATTTTAAGAGCTTCCTCTACCCAAGTTGCTCACTCCCAAATTCTACACTCAGCATAAAACTGATTTGTAGGATTTAAAAAATCAACAGCTCATAGACTTACAATAGAATTATTAATTGGATCAAGTCATGTAAATTCTCAGTCAATAGAAATCATAATTTTATTTTTAATAATTAAAATCATTGGAAATATTTTTCTTTTCAATCATCACATCATCATCTCTAATTACCATATCATATTTTCTAACTCAAGCTTGTTTATATAAATTGAAACTATATTTTTTACAATCTTTATTTGGCAATGTATAATTTATAATCATAGACTTAGTTTCAAATCTATTAGTTTGCATATAAAAATTTACATATTTTACTGATGGAGTTTCTTCAACTATATAATTTTTATTTTCTTTTATTATAGCATTTTTAGGCAATAATAATCTTACATATTGCCGATTTCTTCAAGTTCATTGGATATACATAGTTCAAGGAGTTTTAATCTCATATTTTTTTATTAGATCTTTTAATTCACTCTCATCATCTAAAGTCAAATTATGACTTAATGATAATTTTAGAGAAGTTTCTATACTACAATCTTTATTTTGTTTTATCTCTTTTTCATATTTTCTAGCCATATATCTGTCTGATTTATTTCAGGAAATTGAAGTATAAACAGGATAAGCAAAATCTAAACTTGAATCATAATCTATTTTTCCATTTATATTTAAGTCTTGTAATAATTTATTTTCTTTAGGTGAAAAACTATAAACTACAATTTCCCTTTTTATTATATTATCACTCATTATCTTGAAATAAGACAAATAGTTTCAATCTTTTATTAATCTAGCTTTAAATTCTTCAATAAAATCAAATAATATCTGTTTTGGAGTTCCTATGCTTCAATTTTTAAATTTTTTTGATTCTACAAGCAATGACATAATTGCAGAAAAATTATTATATCTTATATTTTCATCTATTTTTGTAAAACTTATATTTCAAGTAAGTCTAAGGAAATCTTCTATTATAGTATTATTTATATATACAATTCAATCTAGATTATATCATATTTTTTCCATAAAAAATCTTATATTCTCGCTCGATTTATCATAATTTTGAGAATAATTTGAATCTCTTAATCCTAATATTTTAGTAATTGTATTTAATCACTCAGGTGCTCTTAATTTCAAATAATCTTCCTTTTTTAAATTCCATTCATGAGCATATACATCTTTTGATTCAAATTTAGTAATTTTTCATTTGTACATAGAGATAATTCCCATACTTCCCATAAATCATCAAGTTGGTCTTATCTCATCTGCATTTTGAAAAACTACAAGATATTTTTTTTCTTTTTTATCTCACAATATATTTAAAAAAGTCCCGTAATTATTTTTTATTATAAGTAAGTATTTTTCTAAATTATTTAAATATTTTTTTCAAATTTCAAATTTTGTATTCAATGGTCATTGTTTTAAATCTTTTATAGAATTATATTCAGAAAGTGCTTTATTCAAATCGGATTCAATCGAAAATACTTCATTTTGTGATTCACTCAAAATCGAAGTTAATTCAATGTTTTTTATTCCAACTTTTTTAATATCTTTATCAACATTATTATAAACTTTTATTAAATTATTTATAGTATATGCTATCTGTTTTCATCAATAGATTATATGTTTTGGAAGCTCTGTTTTAGATGTAGGAATAATTGAAAAAGGATAAAATAAAACTCATGCTAATCTAAAATCATCTATGGATTTTTTAACTAATTCTTTGATAACTTTTTCATCTCTAGTATTTTTTATTTCAATAAGATTTTGATATCCTGAATTTACCTTATATTCAATTATAAGTTTACATACAAAAACAAAACATAATAAAATAAATATTGAAATAATAAATAAATAAAATTTAAAATATATATTTTTATATTTATTTACTGTCAAAAATAATTTATTTCATTTTATTATGTTTATAATCTTTTTTACTATTTTACCTATCACCTTCATTATTTTATTTAATATTATAATAATCTTTGATAGTATATCTTTTTCAACAAAAAATTGTTTTATCTTATTAAATATTTTTTTTAAAAAACTTTGATTCAATCTAATTAAAGAATCAAAATGTTCAAAATTATTTTTTTTATCTATTTTTATAAACTCATTTAAAGACAAATCTATATCTTCAAGATTTATCTTTAAATCAGAAATATTTTTTTCCACTTTTATTTCATTTTCTACATCATTTTTTTCTTCGTTTGAATTCATAAATAACAAATTAGTTACAAATCATTATATCCCAATTCCATCTCTAAGTGTATTGATTTCTTGAAGCAAGTTTTTATCTTTTTTCATTATTTGTTCTAGTTTATTGCAACTATAAAGCACTGCTGCATGATTTCTTCCAGAAAATATATTACCTATTCTTTCATAAGTATAGTTTAATTTTGTTTTTAAAAGATACATAGAAACTTGTCTTGGTATCATAAATTCTTTTTTTCTATTTTCTCACAAAATTCATTCTTTTTCAATTCAAAAATAACTAGAAACTGCATCAATTATGTCTTCATAACTTCTTATAGTCTTTTTAAAAGATCCTATTTTATTATTATTTCAAATCAAATCTGTAGTAAAACTCAATTTTTTTAATTTTTGGGCAATTCTACTAAGAGTTGGAGCACTTCAATCAAGTTCATATTCAGCAATCATCTGATTTAATACTCATTCTAATTCTCTAACATTTTCAGTTACATTTGCAGCTATAAATTCAGATACATCCTGAGGAAGTAAAAATTCTTTTTCTCTCGCTTTTTCTTGGATTATTGCAAGTCTAGTTTCAAAATCAGGCTTTCCTATATCAACAGTTATCCCCCATTCAAATCTACTTCTAAGTCTTGGTTCTAGTTCTGTTAATTCCTTTGGAGCTCTATCTCAACTAATTATAATTTGTTTATTTGATTCATATAATAAATTGAAAACATTGTAAAGTTCATTTTGAGTTTGTTCTTTTCAAGAAAAAAACTGTACATCATCTATAACAAGCACATCAACTTCTTGAAATTTTTGTCTCATTTTATCTACACTTCTCTTTTTTACACTTGTTATATACTCTGTTATGAATTTATCTGCAGTAGTATAAACTACCTTTTTATCTTTAAATTTTTTCATTATCTCACCTGATGTTCATTGTAATAAGTGAGTTTTACCAAGTCCTACATCACCATATATATAAAGTGGATTATATGATTTTCAAGGATTTCTAGATACAGCTTCACAAGCTGAATAAGCCAGTTGATTATCAGATCAAACAACAAAATTATTCAAAGTATATCTATCTTTTGTAGATTTTAAATTTGTAGATTGAACCATAGTATATAAATTAGAGTCTGTTTTATTAGATTTTTTACTACTTTTTTCTGATTCTTTAAAATAATCAACCCCATTTATTACATATTTATTTGTAGGATTATCTATATTTTTGTCAATTTCAAAAGAAATCTTAGATATAGATGATACTTCTTTCTGTGAAGCAACTAAAACTACATCATAAAATTTAGCCTCAATGTTTCATTTCATAAAAGTAGAAACTAATCAAAAAGTTATTTCATCATCAGTCATTTCCATTATAGATATTTTTCTGAAATATACTAGAAAATCTTGTTTTTTTACTGTTCCAATTATGTTTTGTAATATGTTTTGTAATCTGTAAACTTTTTCCATAAAGATATCTTCCAATATAAAAAAATAAAATACATTTCCTTTCTTTTTTTTAAATTTATATCATTTTTTATTAAAGTCAAAAGTATATTTTCTTTTGACAGGTTCTAATCGTACAAATATCTAGAACAGAAAAAAAATATTTTGACTATTTGATTATATGCATAAAATGAAAAAGTAAATTTTAAATACAATTATTATGAGAAAAAAAATCATTATATTAATTTGAATTGTTTTGATAATTTTGTTATATTTTTTTATACAAAAATATAACAAAATTGATAGTTTTTTGTTTAAATATCCTGATTATCCTATCAATTTTGCAGGAGAAGAAATGCCTGTTGATTCAAAACATTTTTCAAATAAAGAAAAATTTGATAGAGAATTTATTGTGACTTCAAATACTTTATACCAATTTTATTTATATGTAAAAAGATACCCCTTATACATACCTTATATAGAAAAAAAGCTCAAAGAAGCCAAAATTCCTGATGATTTCAAATACTTAGTAATAATAGAGAGTGCTCTTAGAAATGATGTTATATCAAGTGCTTGAGCCTGATGAATTTGGCAATTTATGCCAGAGACTGCAAAAAGTTATTGACTCAGAATTGATGATTTTGTAGATGAAAGATACAATTTTGAAAAATCTACAGATTCAGCAATTAGATATCTAAATAATATTTACAAAGATTTATGAAATCGGACTTTGGTTGCAGCAAGTTATAATAGATGAGAAAATGCAATTAAAAAAGCATTAAAAGATCAAAATACAGATAATTATTACGATTTATATCTCAATGAAGAAACTTGAAGATATGTATTTAAAATCTTGGCAGTAAAATATATAATAAAAAACTATCTAGAACATAAAAAAGTTATGGATGTATTTATATGAGAATCTTTTACTATCCCTAATACAAAAATTATCCAAGAATGAGAAATTCCCGATTTAGTAAAATGGGCAAATGAAAAATGACAAAGTTATAACAATGTAAAATTACTAAATCCTTGGATAAAAAGCACACTCTTACCAGAATGAGAATGGGAAATAAAGATTTTGAAATAATTAATTTAATTTTTAATATAATTTAATATGAACCTAAACTTATTATCAGATTCTAGATCTAATGAAACTTCAACTTTATCTAATGCGATACAAACAAGCCAACCATTATCTTGATGATTATGGTGTATTACAAACTTTCCTCAAGTAAGTTTAGAAAATATACAAAACCTAGTTTGAAAATCATATCAAGATTTAGCTTACGATGTATTATCTAAATTTGATTTTTGAGTTACTTTAGAAGAACTAACAAAAATTATAAATGAAGCCTATTGAGAACAATGGCATAGAAAAGAGATAACTCCAGTAAAACAAATTTGAGATACAAACCTACATTCTCTTCATTTGTGATACTGACCTACTTTTGCATTTAAAAATATAGCTTTAGAATTTCTTCCTAGACTTCTATCTGTTTTAGCAAAATGAAAAACTATAAATGTACTTTGAGCTTCATCATGAGATACTATAAATGCAGCTCACTCTTGAGTTAAGTGAACAAATATAAGATCAATTTTTATGCTTCCTAGTACTTGACCTTCAAAAGTACAAAAATTACAAGCTGTAAATGGAATAGTTAATAACCCCAATGCAATTACACTACTAGCAGATGTTCCTTTTGATCCACTTCAAGATATAGTTAAAAAGATAAATGGCCCTGAATTTAAAGATTTTAAAGAAGAATATAACATCACTTCTTTCAATTCAATAAATATTGCAAGAATATTAGCTCAAGTAGCATATTATTTTAGAGCATACACTGAACTATTGAAAAATAACAATATAAAAAATTGAGATGATGTAATTTTTTCAGTACCTTCTGGTAATTTTTGAGATGCTTTAGCTTGATATTATGCAAAAAAAATGTGACTTCCCATATCAAAGATACTAGTAGCTACAAATGAAAATGATATGCTTGATAATTTTTTCAAAACTTGAATATACGAACCACCAAAAAAAGATTGAGAAGATTTTGTCCAAGTAACAAACTCTCCATCTATGGATATCGCAAAATCAAGTAATTTCGAAAGAATGCTATTTGATATATGTTGATTTAATTTTACTAAAATAAAATGATTTTATGATAGTCTTGGTAAAACTGGGAAATTCCAAGTTGATAGTGAAACTCTAACAAAAATACAACAGATTTTTATTTCATCTTCTTCTACTGACAAAGAAAGACTAGATATAATAAAAGATTTCTGAAAAACTTATAATCATTGAATGGATCCTCACACTGCTGCTGCGGTTGTTCCATGGACAAAAAACGAACACAATTTAAAATGAGATACTCCTGTTATATTTTTAGAAACTTCACATGTTGCACAATTTGCTTCAGAATTAAAAGAAAAATGAGTTATAGTTCCTTGAATGGATGAATTTGATAATGTCTTAAATGCAATGAAAAACTCTAATCCAAGAGAATGAATTGATTTTATAAAAGTTTCTTGAAATTTTGAAGATACTTTTCCTATAATAAAAAAAGCTATTACTGAAGTTTTCAGTAAGAAGTAATTAAATAATTTTAAACAAAAAAATATAGGAGAAAAAAGTTCTCTTATATTTTTTTGTAAAGATTTTACTTTTTTA
This sequence comes from bacterium, assembly GCA_024635475.1. Lineage (GTDB taxonomy): Bacteria > Patescibacteriota > Gracilibacteria > BD1-5 > UBA6164 > Altimarinus. The sequence goes on from JAGXIW010000006.1 coordinate 89,236, forward strand.
GATTTTTTCATATACTTTTCACACTTATTTAAAGGCAGATACCAGCTAGTAGCAAAACTACTAGAGGAAAGTCTGGACACCACAAGGATAGGATAAGAGATAACGACTCTAGCTTGGAGATATATTCCATAAACTTCAAGTATGGCTAGTGCCACAGAGACAATACTAAGGCCCAAAAGCCCGAAAAGTGAAAAGTCATTTGGTGTTACAATGTTAATTTTACAAATATTTGTAAGTAAATAGAAGTAGCTACAGATGAAAACTAGAGTAATCTAGTTTCGGTAAACCCTATCTGGTGCAATCGGAATGGTATCTTTATTTGCTTCATTATCCTTTATTGGCTTATAAAGATATACCGAGCTCGAGCTTATGAGTGATCGTAAGCCTAGATAGATTGGTATCAAGATACAGAATCCGGCTTATTACCTTTAAATAAGTATTTTAAAATTAATACATAAAAAATGAAACTAGTTTTTACATGAATCCAAGGTTGTTGAAAATGAACTCATTGAAGAATACTTGTTGAAAAGTATTGATATACTCTAATTGAAATGGGTTGAGAGTTTAGAAAAATTATAGCTTCTTGATCTGAATTATGAATCAAATTAAAAGAAATAATGGACAATTGATATCAAGTTTCATGAGAACTATGAACAAAAATAATGGAAGAGGCAATAAAAAATAATATAGAAAAAGAGAATGTTGTATTTGATGCATTTGTAAGAAATGACCGGAATAAAGAAATATTTGATAGATTATTACCAGACTATAAAGTAGTATTTTTTGATTTAAGTAAAGAAAAAGCATTAGGTAGACTTCTATGAAGAGTGTATGATACAGAAACTTGAGAAACATTTCCAAGTGGAACAGTCGTGAATCCAAAAACTTGAAATAAATTAATAAAAAGATGAGATGATAATGAAGCTTGAATACTAAAAAGAATTGATGAATTTGTGACAAAAACTCTTCCAATAGTTAAAATCCAAGAACAAGAATGAAGAGTAATAAAAATCAATTCAGATCAAAGTATAGAAAATGTAAGTAAAGAAGTTATTAGTAAATTGGGATTATAATTATTAAATAAAAACAATGTTTGCATTTGAACTTTGAAGAGAATATAGACTAAGTATTGCTGAACTTTATTCACTATTTCCTAAAATGGAAGTAGTTTATTCTGATGAAAAAATATTATTAGTGAATAATATAGAAGAATTAAAATTGATAGGAATTGCTCCAAAATTGGGTTGAACAATCAAGATTATTAAAGTACAGAGTGCAGAATACAGAATGCAAAATATAGAAAAAATATTTGAATATATGAAAGATTTTTTTCAAGAGAAAAAAACAAATTATGCTATCAATTTTTATTGAAAAGTAAAAGCAAACCAAAAAGACTTCCTGCTTAAATCAAAAAAATACTTTGCTAAGTTGTGATTATCTACTAGATTTGTAAATCAAGATTTCAATAATATAAAATCATACTTAGTAACAAAAGAAAAATTGATTAACACTGAAACTGATTTCAATGTTATATTTACAAATAATGAAATATTTATTTGAAATACTATTTATGTACAAGATATAGATAGTTATGCTAAAAGAGATTTTGGGAAAACAAGAGATATGCAAATTGGTATGCTTCCTCCAAAATTAGCTCAGATAATGATTAATCTTTCAGGAATAAAAATACAGGAATGACCTAGAGCAATCTACGATCCTTTCTGTGGATTATGAACTATACTTTTAGAAGCAATTATAGCTTGAGATGAAGAAGTTTATTGAAGTGATATAAACGATGATATGGTAAAAACAACAAAGAAAAATATAGAATTTATAAAAGATATTTTTAATAATGATTTAAAAACATACGAAGTAGTAAACCTAGATGCAAAAAATATTGCAAATTCCTCTATTTTTATAAATCATACTATATGAGCAATAGTCACAGAATGATATCTCTGAGAAATTTTTTGAAAAAATAGTATTAATCTTGAAAAAGTAGAAAAACAAAGAATTTTATTAGCTCAAATTTATGAAAAATTTTTCTTTTGACTTAAAAAAATATGATTTGCTTGAAATATAGTTATATCATTCCCATTCTGGGAGATAAGATGAAAATACAATTACTTCGAAGAAATATATGAAATTATAAATGAATACTGTGTTATTTCTGAGTTTTTTCCAGATAGTTTTGAAGTACAATCAAGTAGATCATGAAGCTTACTCTACAAAAGACCAGATCAAACAGTATGAAGAGAGATATTTAGATTACAGATAAAATAATAAAAAATTTGTCTTTAATATTTTTTTTATATAATTAAACAAATTTATTATTTTACATTATTTATATGTTCAGAATTGATGCCCCTAGCGATATAATAAAACATGTTAAAATTTGAAGTTTTAGAATTACAAATCCTCAAATATCTCAATGTATTGATTGAAGAAGAACTCAAGATGAAAGTAATTTTTCAATATCAATTCCAGGTTGATGACTTGGTCAATTAGTTTCTATTCTTTCAGTTATAGAAGAAACAAGAGTTATAAATCTACCTGATTTTAGAGAAAAATCATTAAAAATATTACTTGATACAATTTGATGAGAAAATAATTTATCATTTCATACAGATGATAATTGTTGTTCTTCTTGAGTTTGATGCTGACATCTAAAACTTATTTTGAATAAAGAAAATAGAAAAGAATACTTACTTAGTGACGAAAGTGCCTTATTTGTAGAGAATGTAATGAAAGATTATTGAACAAGAGCAAAAATTAATGTACTTCGTGGTGAACACAATGAAGTATGAGTTTTGATAGTTAAATCATTATTTCATTCAGTTCATGCAAATATTAACTGACATCAACTTTTTATATATACTCCAGAACTAGCAAAACTTAGAAATATTGAAATAGCTAAAAGAATATATGATGAATTTTTCAAATGAACTTGAATGAGTTTGACTCCTGATTCTATTTTAGATATGCTTCAAAGAAAGACTGACTTACATTTCAAAGAAACTCTACAAAAAACTGCACCAACTTTACCTGTATATGAAACAAAACATTTTTTAAATTGAGACACAAAATACTTAAAAACTCTTTGAAGTATAAAAGATATTTTCAATATATTATAACAAATTATCTATTCCAAGCATTGATTCCTCAAGCTAATTCACAAACCCAAGAAAATCAATTTCACTTCATAAAATTCATTACGCTTAGACTTCTGTTACCATGCTGACAATAAATCAGATATTTTTTACTCTTATCCAAAGCCAAAATTTGTTCTGTTATTTTAGGATTATATACATCCATATTTAGTTGTTTATCTTGTATATTTCAAAATCTAGTTCTTTCATTATCCGTTCTCACATCAATAAGTATAGCATCTCATTTATCCAATTCTTCTTTAAATTGTTCTTTTTTCAGTGTTTTAAACATATCAAATTATTTATTAATAATATATAACTAAATTCTATTTCATTTTTTTTATTTGTAAAGGTGTTTTTTGATTTTTTATCTTTATTTTTTGTAAAAAATAAGTACACTTGAGATATACAAATATTTATAATATTTAAAAAAATATGAAATACACAATAGTTAAAATATTTTTCACTTTTTACTTTTTATTAATAACTTTTTCAACTTCAGCAAACACTTTTATAGAAAAAACTATTGATTGACATAAAGTGAAAGTTATAAAATATGATTTAAAATCAGATAATTTTACTTTTAAAATCTGAATGAATAATGATTGAGATTCTACAAGTTTGAGAGACTTAATGGATAAAAACAATTGAATTTCTGCTGTAAATTGAGTTTATTTTTGCCCTGCTGATTACAGTAGTTGTAAATGAAAGGATTTTACAATAAATGAAAGATATATAGATGGTAAAAAAAATGCTTGATATGACGATACTTGAGATAGAGTAGTTTTTGCTTTAGATAAGAGCAATACTCCATTTTTATTTCAAACAAATAAAATAAATCCAGATAAAGAAACAGAAGTATATAACTGACTTGGTAATTTCCCTCTTATATTACAAGATTGAAAAAATATGATAGAATATTACCGGGAACAGTGACTTATTGACAACAAAATGAAAGCTTCTATGTCTAGAAACTTTATATGTAGCGATAAAGAATGAGAAAATTTATATTTCTGATATGTTAATAATATAATTCTTGATCATCTACATGTTGTTTTGACAGAATTATGATGTTACAATGCACTTAATCTAGATGCGTGAGCTTCTAGTGCTATGATTTATAATTCTAGATACATAGTTTGACCCGGTAGAAGTGTACTTGATTGACTTATAATTGAAAGAAAATGATTGGATACAAAAATATTAAGAGATAGTTTAAATCCAATAGTAAAAAAAATAGAAAAAAATATAAAATTTAAAAATTTTACAGAAAAAATAAAATATCTTGATAAGCTTTCTGCTACAATAACAAAAGCAAGAACACAAATTTACGAACAAAATAGTAAAGATTTATATGATGAAAATTGAAACAATATATGATATGAAATAAATACAAATGGATTAAATACACTCAAAAAATTATATATAATAAATTATCTTGATAAACTTATTTATGAATTAGAGAAAAAAGTTATAGCTGAAGATAAGAAAAACAAAGTATTTAAAGAACCATTGTTCTAATAATTGTTATTGAGTATAAGTTCAAGACCAAGGAATATTTTCAGTATCATTACAATTTGAATTCGACCAACTCCAACTTTCTTCTTTTTTACATATTACATTATTTCAAAAAGTATCTTTTACATTTAAACATCTCCATAAATATCTATTTCAAAATAATCAGCAACTATCAAATCTTTCTTCTCAACCAAATCAAGCAGGACATTGTTCACATCAATATCAACTTACATTTACTGTGTTAGCTTTACATATACCTCAAATCCGAGAATAATCTATATTACACCTAAAACCACATACAATTTGATCATATCACCGATTTTTTGTTGGTGTCCGTACACTTCAATTCCATGTCTGAATATAAGTTGTTGCTGTTATTCTTAATGCATGTGATGGAAAAGTTCAACCACAACTTACTGTCTTTGTATTAGCAACACAACTATTTGTTGAGGTATTCCAAGTATAATTTGTTTTACAATTAAAACCACATACAGTTTGATTATATCACCGATTTTTTGTTGGGGTCCGTGCACTTCAATTCCATGTCTGAGTATAAGTTGTTAATGTAGTATTTATTGCATTTACTGGAATAACTCAACCACAACTTACTGTCTTTGTATTAGCAACACAACTATTTGTTGAGGTATTCCAAGTATAATTTGTTTTACAATTAAAACCACATACAGTTTGATTATATCACCGATTTTTTATTGGTGTCCGTGCACTTCAATTCCATGTCTGAGTATAAGTTGTTAATGTAGTATTTATTGCATTTACTGGAATAACTCAACCACAACTTACTGTCTTTGTATTAGCAACACAACTATTTGTTGAAGTATTCCGTGTATAATTTGTGTTACATCTAAAACCACATACAGTTTGATTATATCACCGATTTTTTGTTGGTGTCCATATACTTCAATTCCATGTCTGAGTATAATTATCTCAAGTAGTTTTATATGAATAATTTGGACTAATTCAAGAACAATTTACGGTCTTTGTATTAGCAATACAGGTGTTTGATGAAGTATCCCAAGTATAATTTAAATCACAAATATTTATTTTTACACATTCATCTCATATTTTTTCATATCCATCAATACAACTTACAGCTTTACAATCTCCCCATGTTATATTCCAACTTTTATTTCATTCTCAAATTTTATTTCATCATAAATCTTTCATATCGCAAGTTTCAATATTTGTTTTACATCCAGTTGATTCCATATGTTCATCTAATTTACATTCATCTGGATTAATAATAATTGGTTGAGGAATATCTGTAGTTCAATCTATAGTAATTTCACCTCATTCTTTCAATATACTTTCTTGATGTCATAAAACTAAAACAATTTCTGTATAATCTGGAATTAATGTATTGATAGGATATTTTGGACTTATTTCTTGATCTTTATCGAATGTTTCTAATAATTCTTCATAACTTGATACATTAATTCCATTTAAAAATATTGATCATTTTATAACTTTGATATGTGTTTTATTTTCTCATTCTATTCTTTTTATCTCAAAAATTGTTCACCTAACTGATGCTTCTGTATCAGTTGTATATATATCAAAATTTGATTCTGTAGCCATTTTAGATGCTTTTGTTAATATAGTTCAAAAATTGAGAGCTAACCTAATTTTAGTGAACAAATTATCATCTTTTTTATATTTCATAACTGACAATGTAAGTTCCAAAGGAGTTTCATTATCTCACAAATAAGATACAGTTCAATCAGAATAATAAATAATGGCAGTTGATCAAGTTGATAACTTTATATTATCTCAAGAAATTAATTGTCTTTCTAAAATAGTATTTTTGTCTGTAATTGTATTATTCAAAGTTAAATCTCCTGTAAAACTACTAATTTTAGCAGTTAAAATCATTTCTTCTGGATTATATGGAAAATTATTTTTTGATTTATCATATACAAAATCAGGTCAATTATATTCTCTTATAAGATTATAAATAGAAGTTTTTCATATATAATTTCATTTTGTTATTGATTCATATTTATCTCAATATTCAACAACTCAGGCAACTTCAAAAAATCATCAACTTATTGTCTTTCCATAAGCATAATATTGATTAGATTTTGGATCTTTTGGAAATACATTTATATATTTTTTTGATATAGTTTTTTCAGTTATAAATCAATGAAAACCATATGCCTCTGTTTCATCATGGGCATAACTTCAATCACTTGTAAAATATTTTAGATTTCATTCTGGTGATGGAATAAAAGAATTTTCTTGTTTAAATCTTATAAGAGCATTTTCTATAGTTGATAAATCTGTAGCTACTTTTGTATTGTATGTCTTTTGTTTATATCAATCATTAATTGACACTCATATAACTCAAAGTATTACCAAAATAGTTATTACAACTAAGAGTTCAACAAGAGAAAATGCTTTTTTTGATTTATTGAACATACTTTTAGTTTTAAATAAACTTCTAAACAAGTATCATTATATAATATTTTAAAAAAAATCAAAAAAACTACATTTTTCTTCTTTACAAATATAATAAACTTCTTAAACTATACAACAATTTTAATAGTAACTTATTTAAAAAAATGAAAAAGTGAACAATCCTAGAAAATATAAAAGTAGAAAAACTTGTTTTTTGATGAAAGTGATTTGCCAGATTTAAAAGCGAAAATCCAGATTTAGATTGAAAAGCTTTGTTTATAACTGGTTGAGTAATCCCAGGTAGTATTGTTAATCTAAAAATATTAAAAAATAGAAAAGATTATATAGAAACTCAATGCATGGAAGTAGTAAAAGTTTCACCAATTGAGAAAAAACATCCAGACAATATTTATTGAGATCAAGCTGGATCAAAATGGGTAAATATACCTTATGAAGAACAATTGAAAATAAAAGCTGCTCAAGTTGAGGAATCTTTATTTCATATAAAAACATTGCAAAAAGACCTAAAAATAAATGATATAATTCCCTCACCACTAGTTGATTGATACAGAAATAAAATAGAATTTTCTTTTTGAAAATATATCTCAGAAAAAGAACATAAACAAGAACATTTCAATGTATGATTTCATAAACAATGAGAATTTAGTAAAGTTGAGGATTTTGATTGAACTATACTTATTGATGATTTGATGAACAAAATTTATAAAGAAATAAAAGATTATTCTAAATCAAGCTGACTTCCAGCTTATGACCAATTTAATCATCAATGATTTTTTAGACATATATTACTTAGAAGAGCTTTTTTTACTGATCAAGTGATGATTATATTTTCTATAAATCATAAATTTAATACTGCCAATATTGGTATTGAACTTCAAAAAGCAACTGATTTTTTAATCTCTATAACAAAAAAATACTCTCAAATAAAATCAATTTATCTAAGTCTCAATGATAATAAATCAGATACTGCTATTTGAGAATTGAAACTAATCTATTGAGAAAAATTTATAGAAGAAAAATTACTTTGAATTACTTTTAATATTAGCCCGAAAAGTTTCTTTCAAACAAATAGTTTCTGAGCTGAAAAACTTTATAGTGAAGTACTAAATCAAATAGATAAATCAGAGATTAAAAACTTCACTGTGCTTGATTTATACGCTGGGACTTGAACTATCGGTATGATTTTTGCTAAATATGCGAAAAAAGTAATAAGTGTAGAACTAGTTAGCGATGCATCAAAAGATTGAGAAGAAAATGCTAGAAAAAATGAAATAAAAAATATGGAATTTGTTTGCGAAAAAGTAGAAGATTTTTTGAAAAATTATATAGAAAAATGAGAAAAAGCAGATTTACTTATAATAGATCCACCAAGAGCTTGAATGCATCCAAATGCCCTACCAAATATATTGAAATTTCAAACAAAAAATATAATATATGTTAGTTGTAATCCTGCAACTTTAAGTAGAGATTTAGATTATATATTAAGAAACTCTACCTATAAAATATCTTCGATTACTCCAGTTGATATGTTTCCTCATACTCCACATATAGAGACAGTAGTGAAGTTAGAACTTTAAAATATTACTTATTGATCAATTCCCTACCACCTAATCATAAATCTATGACTTACTTTCAAGTACTTAAAATCTTAATTTCAGATTTCAAAAAATATATTTGAAATCTAAATTTTTATTCAATTATATTTTTTTGAATTCTTACTGTAATTATTGGCTCTAGTGAACCTTTTTTTACATCAAAAGCCATATATTTTATTGAAAATTTTATAAAAACTTGAAATATTGACCAAAAAATTCTAATTTTATTTTTTGGTATTTGGATTATCTTTATAATTATAAACTCTTTAGTTAGATATTTTTATAGATATAGATTAGCTGATATAAATGCACTAAACTATTACATAAATCAATCTCAAAAGTACAAACAAAACATAATTTATATGTCAGAATCTGCATATCTAAATAAAAAATGATGAACTTTATATAAGATATTAGATAGATGATTAGAATGAATTTTTGTAACACTTCTTGTTGTTTTTTCAGATATTTTTACTTCAATAATAAGTATAATTTATGTAACAATTATATTATTTACAATTAACTATAAAATGGCTTTCGCAACATTATCAGTTGTGCCAGTTTTGATATTTTTATGATATTATTTTAATTCAAAAACATGAGTACTTCAAGAAAAAGTAAACAAAAAATGGAATTCCTTTTATGGTAAAATATGAGATTATCTAACAAATCTGACATTAGTAAAAACTCTGACTTTTGAAAAAGATATAAGTCAAGAATTGAATGATATACAAATAGAATCATTACATTTACAAATTCCTCTTTCAAAAAAATGGGCAATTGCTGATATATATGTCAGTTTTATGACAAATACAGCTAGATTTATAGTTCTTTGAACTTGAATATATTTAATTAAAAATTCTGAAATTACATTTGCAACTTTATTTTTATATTTTGCTTACATTAACTATTTGTACTACCCTTTATGATTTATATTTGATCATCTTAGAAATCTACAAAAAAATATTGAATGAATTAAAAACTTATATGAAGAATTTGATAACATAGAACAAGATTCAGAACTTAAAAATTCTAAAGAATTTAAAAAAGTAATATGAAAAATAGAATTTAAAAATGTATCTTTTGGTTATACAAATGAAAAAGAAGTATTAAAAAATATAAATTTTACAATAAATCCTTGAGATAAAATTGCTCTAGTATGAGATACAGGTTGATGAAAATCTACAGTTACAAAGTTACTTCTCAGGTTATTTGAAATAGAAAAATGAGAAATACTTATAGATGATATAAGCATAAAAGATATTAAAAAAAGCTCTCTGAGAAAGCATATTTGAATTGTTATGCAAGACAATACTTTGTTTAACACAACTATTTTAGAAAATCTCAAATTTGCAAAACCAAATGCAAGCTTAAAAGAAATAGAAGATGCTTTAGAAAAAGCAAAAGCTTCATTTGTATTTAAAACTGAAAAATGATTACATTCAATAATATGAGAAAGATGATTAAAACTTAGCTGATGAGAAAAACAAAGGATAAGTATAGCTAGAATTTTCCTAAGAAATCCTGAGATACTAATTTTAGATGAAGCTACTTCAGCTCTAGACAATAAAACTGAAATGGAAATACAAAAATCTCTAAATGAGCTTTTAAAATGAAAGACATCTATAATAATAGCTCACAGATTATCAACAATCAAAAAAGTAGATAAGATTTTTGTAATAGAAAATTGAAAAATAGTTGAAAGTGGAAATTATAAAGAACTTATGAGTATCGATTGAAAATTTCATCGCCTTGCAAATCCTGATAAGATGATGATAAGTTAACTTAGATTCTTATTTTTTTCAATCTTATAAAGAATTTTTTTTAGCATCTCCAGTAGTCCTATTTTGTATCAATTGTTTTGACAAAGCCATATACATAAATTGAATGCTATTGTTGGTTTTCAATATCATCTAAGATAAGTTTTAAAAAGTTTTTCATAACTTACAGAAACTTTTTTATTGAATTTTAATCGCTCTATTTTATTAATAAGATGATTAATTTCTTTCTTCATTATATAATCATCTCTATATCTTTCTTTTAAAACTGTAGAAAGGTATTCTTTAATTTTTTCTCATTTATAATAATTTTCAAATTCTCAATCCAAAACTATCCAATTATAATCTATATATTCATTTTCTTTTACATATCTACCGTGTACTTTTTTTATTGATCTCTCTATGTTTTTTTTATCTTCAAAAAAGTTAGCATCCCTATCAATTATTGCAAAAACATTTTTTTTACCAAGTAATTCACTACAAAACTCATACCAATCAGTTAATGCTCATTTTCATCAAACATCTATAATAGCTATATTTTTAAGATAAAGATTAAAAAAATCATTAATCTTATTTTGTCATATAGTTTTTTTACATGTATCAGAAGAACAATCATGTAAATCTTCCTTTTTCCATGGCCAATATTCATATATATTTGGAATTGAAATTTTTTCTGTTTCTCATTCCACAAGTATAACTGCATCAGAAAAAAATACATCCGTATTTTTGAATATGAGATTTATCATTATCTTATCGTAACTGCCATATTTATTCTCTAATTGTTTTATCTTTGTAGCTTTATTAAGTTTATATACAAATCTTATAGAATCTATCTCATATCTACCTTTTTTAAAATTTGAAACAAGTTCATTAGCATGAGTACTATAAATTATCTGAGTATTTTCTGTTTCAGATATATCTTGTAATAATTTATCAATTAATCTTATAGAATGTGGATGTAAAAAATTTTCAACATGATCTATTACAAAAATTTTAAACCTATCATTTTTTATATCTTTTAATGATTTAAAATACAAATCAAATAGTGCCATAAGAATAAAATTTCTCGTTCAGATATTTAAATCACCAAAATTCATTATTTCTTTATTATTTTCTTCTTCTTTTATTGACCTATCAACATTATCAAGGATTTCACTATCTCTGCTATTTATATCAAAATATGATTTATTTAAATAATTTAATCACTCATTAAAAAGTATATTTTTTTCCTCTGGTACAATTTTTTTTACTGAATTAATAATACTTTCTAAATTATCTATAACTTCTTTATTTTCTATACTTTCTATTTTATTTTTTAGTATCAAATTTATCATATTTGTATACCAAGAATTATCTTTGTTCAGTGATCACCTATCAGATGGGATATATATAAAATCTATTTTACTCAAAAAAACTTTTATTTCCTGTTTTTCTTTATCATCATAATTATCTTCATATTTTACTATTACTTTATCATTTACTATAGAAGCAATAATTTTTAATATAAATAAATCCTTATTATCTTTTGAAATAATAACTTCTAATATTAGATCTTTACTTTTTTCATTAAAATTATTTATATTTATATTTTTATGTTCTCAAGAAAAAAATAATGCAACAGCCTTTAATATATTTGATTTTCAGGCATTATTTTTTCACACAAAAACAGTTTTATTGTTTGCAAATTTTACTACTGCATAATCAATACTTTTAAAATTTATGATTTTTATTTCTTTTAATTTGTACATAATATATAAATGTAAAACTAATAAAATCAGGTTTAAGGGATTCTTCATTTCATTCAGAATGCTCGCGAAGACAGTCCTTTAGGGACAAAATAGAAATCTTTATTCTAATTTTCTTTCATATAAATCATATTATTTGCCTCATTTAAAACCTCTTTTTGTTTTAACAATCAAGTTAGATTATTTGAAATAGATAAAATCAATTTTTTATCTTCATAATCAAATTTTATATCTTTTCAGAAAATCATAAATCATAAATCATTTTTTCAAATTCCTAATTTTTGTACATAATTATAATTTTTTAAAACAAATTCAGTTATAGTTTTTAAATCATTTATTTTTTTTCTTTCTATAATTTCATCTTGAAGTTTTCATATTTCTCTTGTATCATATTTTAAAATCAAATAATCTCTCATTACAGGATTAATTTCTAGAAAAATTATGTAATTATATCAAGTAATAAGCCTTATTTTTTCAATTATATAAAATATATTTTTATCATTGACACTTTCTATTTCAACTATTGTTTTAATGATTTCATTATTAGCAGTAATTTGTCTATTTGCATACGATAATCTTTTATTTGTAGAATCAATAATAAAACTAAATAGTTCAATTGCTTCTTTTGGATATTTTTTTACAAAATCCTCTATTTGAGTTTTTCAATTTATATAGATAAGTTTTACATCTTCTAAAACTGATGCAATTGCTTCTTTTGGTAAAGAAGAATTTAAACTAGCTTCTCAAAAAAAATCCATTTGTGAAAGTATCGCTAATTCTTTTTTTTCTATTTTTTCTATTGTTGTATACTTACCTATCCAAATTTTTCATGAAATTATTATATACAGGTTTTCATCAAAATCTCCCTCATCAAAAACTAACTCTCCTTTTGAAAGTTCTTTATATTGGAAGAATCAAGAATTTTTTAAAAAATCTATATTTAGCATAACGAAATAATTAAAGTTAAGTTACTAATAATTCAATTTGGTCTTTATCACGAGCATAACTTTTAAGTATATCTTTACTTATTATTCATTTATTATACAAAACAAGCAAATACTTATCCATCAAAATCATTCAATCTTTTTGTCAAACCTCAATAACACTATATAAATGATGAGTCTTTCAAGTAATAATTAGATTTCTTACAGCATCATTTGCTATCATTATTTCTCTTGCTGCGATTCTTCATTCTTTATCAACTCTTGGTAATAATCTCTGGCTTATAATTCAAGTCAAACTCATAGCTAGTTGCATTCTTATTTGATCTTGTTGTCAAGCTGGAAATACATCTAAAATTCTATCAACAGCTTGAACTGTATCATTTGTATGTAGTGTAGATAAAACAAGATGACCTGTTTCAGCTAATGTTATAGCTGACCTTATAGTTTCAGGGTCTCTCATTTCTCAAACCATTATAATATTTGGATCTTCCCTAAGAGCAGCTCTAATAGCATTTGGAAAATTAAGTGTTGAATTTCATATTTCCCTTTGATTTACTAAACTTTTTTTTGAATCAAAAGCAAACTCAACAGGATCTTCTATTGTTATAATATGTTTACTGAAATTCGTATTTATATAATCAATCATAGCAGCAAGATTTGTTGATTTTCAACTTCAAGTTGGTCAGGTAACAAGTATTAATCATTTTGATTTTTGACACATTTGTTTAACAATATCTCAAAGTCATAATTCCTCAATAGTTGGAATATCTACCGGAATTTTTCTCATTGCTATACTATATCAGCTAGTATCAGCATAAAAATTTACTCTAAATCTATCACTATTTTGAAATTTATAAGATAAATCAAGTTCAAAATTATCTTGAAATTTCAGAAATCCCATTTCTCATACTATTTCTTTTATTATTTCAATAATATTTTCTTTTGTAAATATAGGAGTTTCTACCAAATTTCAATTTATTGTTACTCTATTAATATTTTCTAAATCACCATAATGATTCCTTATAAAAGGCTTATGTAAAGTATTTAGATGTAAATCAGAATAATTATTCTTTATACATTCAGAGACAAGTATTTCAAAAAGTAGTTTTATATCCATAAGAAATATAATTAATAATGTTTTTAATCTTATAATTATTATATCATGAATATTTCTAAAAAGCCAAAAATGAAACAAAAAAAGACCAAAATATGGTCTTTAAATTTTATAATTTTATTATTTTCACTTCGTTCTTTTAGTTTTACTAAATTCTTCTAAATCAATATCAAATTGTTTTTCAGTATAATCCGGCCATAAATTTTTATGATTTAGATACTCAGCATGAGTAGATCTTGCCAAGTGAATTCATGAATGCCTGGTACAATTAGTTCAATTATGAATTCAGGTTCTAATGTTTAAATCAAGATCTGGAAGATCTAGTCATCAATCTAAATATTTTTTAAATTCTTGTTCATCCATATTTTCACTATCAAGTCATGCATTATTAATCTTTTTATGTGCTCTAACTATTTCATCTAATCAACTATATCCAAGTGCAATTGCCAATTTCATTCATTCATTATTCTTTGTTTTTTTTTCGATATTCATTAATAATTTTCTTGTATCATCAGGAAAAATTGTTATATCTCAAATATTTATGAATTTTGTATTTTTTTCTTGTAAAAGTGGTAATAAATTTTCAAGTTCATTAACTAATTGTATAATTCCACTAATTTCATTTTCATCTCTTTCTAAGACATTAGTTTTACTTAATCCCCAAATTGTAAGACATTCTATTACTCTATCATTTGCCCATCCTATAACTTCTTTAATTTTCTCATATCAGGCATAATGTCACATAATAACAGGTAATCATTTTTCTTTAGCCCATCTACGATTTCAGTCTGGAGTTATCGCTATATGTTTTGGTTTTTGTGTATCTAAGTTCATTATTATATATTAGGATTTATTTCTTTTTTAGACAATTTTCTTTTTTCTATAATTCAGAAAATACTGATTATCGTTATAGCTGTTATTGATAAACTACAAAGCATACAAGTCAGACAAAAAACTGATATAAGTATCTCATTTACAATTATATAAGTATTAAAAAGCATTCAAGATATTCATACGATTAATAGTATTTCAAATGTATTTTTAAACTTTTTAAATATTCAAAGTAACGATATGATAATAATAAATATATATACAAACAAAGCTAACATAGCAAAAGGATATCCAAAGATCCAAGTAAAATTGTGTGAAAATAATTCACTACAAGATAGGTAACTATTGATATCACAAACAAGTTTTTCTCAAATCCCAGCTTTATAATTAAAAGCTGCAATAGTTAAGTAAATAGCATTTCAAATAGAAATAAGTGAAAGTATTATTATGGATATCAATTTTTTCATTTATTTTTAAAATTAATATATAAATCAAAACCATTATAGAAAAAAATAAAATAAATCAAATTTTAAATAAAATAAAAAATACTAATTTTTTAATCTTTCTAATTATTTTGTAGATAATAAACTATGTATTTTTTCCTCATTTTGTCTATAATAATCTTGATTCATTGCTTGAGTATATCATACAATACCTCATAGTCAGTCAACAACTATTAAATGTACACGATCCTTAATTTCATCGTCTCATGATATTGGTGTACCTAATCATGGAATAACTCATTCTGCCTTATTTATAGATTTTGTCATATTTAAAATAAAATAATAAAGATATATTTATATGTATTTATTACATAAAGTCAAATAATAAAAAAATTAACTTTTTATATATAATAACACATATATTTTTCATTAATAAAGCATCTTATAAAAAATATATTATTAATTTAATAAAAATTAAATATAATAGTATTAATATTACATAATTTAATATATGGAATTAAATAAAAAATTTTGGCAAAGATTGGAAAAAATCTATTCTACTTTTGATATAGAAACAATAAAAAAATGATTTAATACAAAAAAAAGAAAAATAAGCATCAGGATAAATACTCTCCAATCAAATGAAGGTGAAGTTTTGAAAATATTAGACGAAAAATGATTAAAATATACAAAAATAGATTTTTTACAAAATGCTTACATCTTAGACGATGCAACTCTAAAAGATTTGTGGGATTTAGATATATTTGCATACTGAAAAATTTATTTACAATCAATTGCCAGCCAGATACCTGTAAATTTTCTTGATTTAAAATCTGGTGACAAAGTACTTGATATCACGGCTTCTCCATGAAGTAAGACAAGTCAAATAGCAAGTATGCTACAAAATACATGAGAAATAATCGCAAATGATAATAATGCTATAAGGATAGATAAATTAAAATTTACTTTAGAAAGACAATGAGTTACAAATACAAAAGTTATAAAAACTGATGCAACAAAACTTTGAGAAATACTTGAGGAAAATAGTTTTGATAAGATCTTGGCGGATTTGCCTTGTAGTGCAGAATGAAGAATAAATCTAAACAACGAAAAATCTTACTGATTTTGGTGTGAATCAAATATAAAGAAAAATTACCTAATTCAAAAAGATATACTAAAAAATACTATATGACTTCTAAAAGTTGGTGGAATTCTAGTTTATTCGACTTGTACAATAGCCCCCGAAGAAAATGAGTGAATAGTTCACTTTCTATTATCCAACTTCAAAGAATTAGAAATAGAAGATATTTCACTTGATTATAAATATATAAAAAACTGAATTACAAGATTTTGAGATATAATCTACAATAAAAAAGTAGACAAATCATTGAGATGTCTACCTAGCGAAGAAACTGAAGGTTTTTTTGTGGTGAAGTTTAGGAAAATTACACACTAACAAAAGGTGCAAAAACAAGTCTATTATTGTCATCTTTTATAAAATCTATATCAAGATAATCTAAGTTTATTTCACTTCTATAACCAGCATTTCATCTTTGAATAAGATTATATCAAACAGTTTTTAAATCAAAATTTATATCATATCTATTACAGGTTCTAGGACAAATATCATCTATTGCATAACATTCCCTTGCAGGATTTTCAATTGCTGAAGTATCACAAAGTCTACCGGTAAAAACTATTGCCCAAGGATAGTATAAATCGATACCTATTTGTCATTCTGAATTTAGTTCAGAATCTTTATAAAGCCCTTCCCTTCTTTCCATATAATCTAGAGCAACTCTTTTTATATTAAATTTTTTCAAGAAATTTTGATAAATATCCAAATCCTTTTCACTTGAGTTGTAAAATCTCAATTGCCATTTTATAATTTCATCTTTAAGTAATTTCTTTTCTTGTTCTGTTTTATTTTTTATAAGTTCTCAACTTGGATGTACATCATATCAGTAAGTATCAATAAGTGGAGTTTTAAGAAGTTTATGTAAAAGCCTACCAAAAATTGGTTTTAGATTTTTGTATTTTTTATGAACTAAATTGAGTACTCAAAAATCGTTTACAACAACTTCTATAGGATTTTTGATTGATAAATTATTTAAAAAATCCAGACTTTCTTCCAAATGCTTAATCATTACATTTCCAACATATGGTGTAACTAAAGTAAAAGTCCTAACTATATGAGGAGGATAATTTTTATTAAAAGTTTTAAATTCTTCGATTGCTTTTTCTACCTCATTTTTGTAAGGTACCAGATATTCACAATTATCACTTCCATAATAAATTCAATCAATTTTATTAAATGCATCTTGTCATAGTTTCTTTTTTATTTCTCTTATTGAAACAAAATTTACTTCATACTGAGGACTTATAGTAGTCGCCAATTCTCAAGGATAATTTTCGTTTATAAAATTAGCAATTTCTCTATCCTCTTTTCACATAGATAACAGAAATCATTCATTTAATAATTTAAAATATTCTAGATTTGTTCAAAGATGAATAAATAGTTGCATATACGATTTTTAATTAATTAAATTATTAATATCTCATTTTACATTTTTTGTTATATCTGTTTTTTCTTCTGCAAACACTAATAAAAAAGTCCCATCTTCATCTCAAGGTAAAAATCAAAAAAATACATCTTGATTTTTTAAAGCCTTATCAATTAATGTCTTTGTATCTATTTCATTTCAATGTTCTTCATAAATAGAAAAAACATTTTTATGTCATTTTTTTTCAATTTTATATATACAAATTTTTACCCCTAACAAATTATAACCTTTTTTTTCAAGATAAACTTTGAAGTTACTATAATCTTCACAAAATAAGATTAATTCTTGAAATTCATCATAAGTTTTGTTTAAAGAAGTAGTTCATATATCATTGATTCAAAATTTATTAAAAAATGGTTCAATCAAAGAAGTTATAAGAAATTTATATATATTTGTTCTTCTATAAAACTCCTTTAATCCTCATTTAAATTCACTTAAGTTTTTTCATCAAAAAGTATTCATTTATACATCAAATCTAGAAAATAAATTTTCTCATTTTTCTTTTATAAAAAATGTAGGAAACTCTACTAATAATTTTTCAAATTCTCAGTTTTCTAACCTTTCTTTGTAATCTAGAAGTCACAATTTTACAAACATCATATCCATTTTCACAGGAAAAAATGGGTATAAAGCAAGTCAAACTATTCTAAGTCATTCAGCCAAAGTATATAAAACATTTCTAGTTTCATCTTGTTTATCATCGCCTTTTATCATTTGCCAAGGTTGTTTTATATCTGCAAATTTATTAAGTTTATCCAAGAAAGAAAAAGTTATATCTAGGCAGGATTTTAAATCGTATTTATTTATATTTACTTGAAATTTTTCCAAATAATCAAGTATAGTAGGTTTTCATTTTAAAAATCCCACTAAATCTTGATCAATTGAAAGTAGATTATCATCAGTTAAAAAATGATCTACTTTTCAAAATAGCTTTCAGCTTTCAGCTGGTAATTTTAAGCTCAATACAACAACTCTATTTACCAGATTTCACAAATTATTAGCTAGTTTTGCATTGTATGTCAAAATTGCTTGTTTTTCATCAAAATCTCAATCCTGACCAATATTAAAACTTGATAATAAATAGAGAGTTAGTAAATCTTTACTATATTTTTGACTAAATTCTACTGGATCAATTGCATTACCTAGTGATTTTGAAATCTTTTGTCAATTTACAGTTAAAAAACCTGTAGTTAAAATCTGAGCTGGTAATTCATATCAGACACTTTTTAGCATTGCTGGCCAAAAAATAGCATGAAAACGAATAATCTCCTTGCCAACTATATGTAAATCGGCTGGCCAGAAATCCATATCATCTCATCAATTATTTGGATATTTACAAACTGTTAAATAATTAAATAAGGCATCATACCACACATAAGCAACTTGTGTCTCATCAAAAGGTAATTTAATTCAAAATTTATTTGTTTCTCTTGAAATAGAAAAATCCTCAAGTCATCTTTCCAAAAAAGCTTTTACTTCATTGAATCTATCATTTGGTACTACAAATTCGGGATTTTTTTTATATAAATCTTCTATGTAAGTTTGATATTTTGATAATCTGAAAAAGTAATTTTTTTCTTTCAAAATTTGAGGTTCAGTAAGATGATCAGGACATATTTTTATTATATTTTCACTAATTACAATATCTTTTGAAACTGGAAAAGTTTTATTTGTTGTTTTATTTAAATATACCAAATCTTCGTCTTTTTTAAAAGCTTCACAACCGACACAATACATTCATTCATAAACTCATTCATATATATCACCATTATCATATGAAGTTTGTAATACTTCCCTTACAAATTTATGATGTTTATCTTCTGTCGTCCTTATAAAATCAGTATACTCAATTCCTAATCCATCCCAAACAGCTTTATGTTTACTTGCCATCATATCAAGATAAGGCATTATTTCCATACCTTGTTCCTCAGCTTTCAATACCGCTTTTTGACTATTTTCATCTACTCAAGTACTAAACTTAACTTTTTTTCCAGTTATTTTTTGATATCTAGCTATTGAGTCAGCAATTATAGAACTATAACTATGTCCTATATGAGGAATACCATTTGTATAATAAATCGGTGTTGTTATAAAAAATTTATCTCTTTTCATTATCTAAAAAATTTATTCCATATAAATTTGACTGCTATATTTATAGCATTTGTTGATTTTTGTCATTTTGATTTACTATAATCAGTATATTTGATATTAACCGGAACTTCCATAAAACAAATATTTTTTGTTGCTATTATATCCATCATTTCAGAAGCATAAGTCATATCATCTATTGTCAATCTAATATCATTTATAATTTTTGTTCTAAAAACTCTAAATCAATTATGACTGTCTGTTAATTTTATATGACTTACAAAAAAAGTAAATAAAATTCCCAATTTTAGAATGACTTTTCTTATAAATCATACATTTGTATTAGTTTTTGTAATAAACCTAGATCATAAAACCACATCTATGTCTTTATTTTTATGCAAGATCTTGATAAACTTATTTAAATCATTTATATCATGTTGTCAGTCAGCATCAAATGTACATACATAGTCAGTTTTTCCATACCTTCTAATATATTCAAATCAAGTTTCCAAAGCTGCTCATCATCATCTATTTTTTAAATGATTAAGTAATATTATCTTGTCTTTGTATGATTCTAAAATATTTCTTGAATTATCAGTTGATCAATCATTTATTGCTAAGATATTTTCATATCATTTATCAAAAATACTATCAATTGTATCTTTTAAAACTTTTTCTTCATTATAAACTCTAACTAAAAAAAGTATATCAGAGTGGATTTTTTCTTTTTTAGAATTTTGAATTGCCATTTCTCTTATAAACTTCGTTAAATCATCTCTATTATCTTCTATTTTTTTTAAAAGTAATAAAACAAAATACAAAAGAAATATTATTGATCCATAAACAAGTAAATCTGCTCATCTTTGTAATCAAAAAATACTTCATACAAAATTAAGAGCATTCGGAAAAAATGAAAATACAAGTAAACCAACTCAGACAAACAAAAAAATTAAAAAATGAAGAGCATTGAATTTTTGTTTACGAGCAATATCAAGTGATAATATAAATATTATAATACCTGAAATTACAAAAAAAACTTGTAATAAATTCATTTTTTTTAGTTAATAATTAATAAATGATTATAACAAAATAAATTATATTTGTCACTTATTTTTACTTTTTTTCTACATTCTACACTTTATTTTCTGTATCATAATCTACACTTTTCCAATAAAGTTTTTTTGCTTTATTTTTGATTTTGATGCTATAATAATAAATATTTTACTTATATATAAAACTGTAAATAAACTTACTATTAATCAGATTCAAAGCATTAATCAAAATCATTTTATCATATTTATACCAAAAATAAAAAGTATCAAAGCTGTTAATAATCAAGTTATATGAGTATCAAAAATAGCAGAAAAAGATTTCTTAAATCATATTTCTAATGATTCTTTTAGATTTTTTCAATTTCTAAGTTCATCTTTTGTTCTTTCAAATATAAGAATATTGGCATCTATTGCCATACCAATTGATAATATAAGTCAGGCTATCGAAGCCAAAGTAAGAACTGTTTGGAAAAATTTAACTAAAAATAATACTAAAATAACATACACTAATAAAGCTAAAGATGCCATAAATCATCCAAGTCTATATACAAAAACTAAAAATATAAAAATTAATAAAAATCATACTAATCAAGATACAAAAAGTTTATTTAATGAATTTAATCATAATCTAGAATCAATAGTTCTTTCTGATGTAAGATAAATCGGTGCTGGAACTACTCAGGTATTGATATCTTGAGTCAAAGCTTTTGCTTCATCCGTAGTATAATCTCATGTAATTACAGCTTTTCAAGTTAAAATAGCTTCATTTACACGAGGGGCTGTAAGTAAATGTCCTCATACAAAAATTGCTATTTGCTCTCAAGTTAATCTACTAGTTAGTTCTCAAAAAATCTTTGCTCATTCTGTATTGAAAGTAAGTTCTACCATTGGTTGAAAAAGATCATTAGTTGCAACTCAAGCTTTTACAAAATATTTGTCATTTAAAATTCTTCATTTTTTATCTTTTGCTGACATCCATTCACTTGGACTTTTTGTTAAAAATACATAATTAAAAGCATATATATTTCCAGTATTAGTACTTCAAGATAAAGTCTGTCCTGAAGATGAATTAGATTTTTCTAAATAATCAAGTATGTAATATCCTTCTTCTCAAATTTGTTGTGCAAATTCTCAAGATTCTATTGTTCAAGTTCATGATATTATGTCATCAAAAATTCATTTTTTTATATTATCATAATCTACTGAAAAATAAGAATTTAATTCATCTTTAGTTCATGAAAATGTTCAGAAATCTACATTTTCATAATTATCTTTGTATTTTTGAGCTATAGAAGTAAAACCATCTTTTGTTTCTTTAAGTTCTTTTATTATTGTTCTTGCTAAATCTTTTCTTTCCTTTTTATCAGCATCTGTTACCTCCTTTCTTTTTTCTTTAAATTCTATTTTTACTACTTTTCATATAGTTTCTTTTGCTTTTTTTATATTTGCTTCATTTTCAAAACTATTATTTCATTTTAAAGGAATTTGAACAATTATATGTTGTTCTCATCAATAATTAGCAGAAGTTATAACTGAATCATTGATTTTAAGTTTCTCAACTCTCTTATCTATAATTGATTTTAGTCATTCTATAATTGATTTTTCTTTTTGTTTATCATAATCTTCTGCTTTTTTAGCTTCATCTAAAATAATCTTGTAATCAAGTTCTATTCATCATTGTAAATCAAGTCCTAGTTTGTA
The DNA here is from genome assembly GCA_024635475.1 of bacterium. Classification (GTDB taxonomy): domain Bacteria; phylum Patescibacteriota; class Gracilibacteria; order BD1-5; family UBA6164; genus Altimarinus. The sequence continues at coordinate 112,194 of JAGXIW010000006.1, forward strand.
ATCTTTTGTTTTAATAAAATTGATATTGTAAGTATTCCATGGAAATATATAAGCAAATGCACCTACAGATAAAAAGATTATTATAAATAATTTTAAAAACAGATTTTTGTTCATAAATAAGGCAAATTAATAATAAAAAAACAAATTGATAACTACTGAAAATAGGTATCAATTATTATTACATAATTTATAATCTTTTTGTATAAAAAGTAAAGAAAAAATAAAAAAAAGAAGTTAATTGTTAGATTATTAGAATCTTAGAGTTTTAGAACTTTAGAATACTTGTCATCCTGAGTAATAACGAAGGATCCCTTTAACACTATAAAATCAGTAAAATCAAGTTTAAGGGATTCTTCATTTCATTCAGAATGACAACATAGAACATTTTATTATACATTCTATTTTTTCTTCTCCACCGGATCATATCATCACTTTGACCAAGGCATACATCTCATAATTCTTCAAGTTCATTTTATAGTTCCAATAAAGCTTCATTTTTTTTCTATTGCTTCAATCATATATTCACTACAACTAGGAATATGTTTACAATATGGAGGATTATTAAGTCCCCTGGCCCAAAAACTATGATCAGGAGATAATATTTTTTGATAGATTTTTATTAATTTGATTAAGGATTTTTGAAGAAAATTCATAATTTTATTTTTACTCTTTAAACTATTAATAATATATATTTTAAAACAAAATATGCAAAAAATAATTTAGTTTTATTTTAAGTGAATATTTATAATTCACTTACGAAGAAATGAAAGAATATCTAGCAGAAGTTGTTTGAAAAGTAATTATTCATTAAAATTTTTTGACAAAAAAGATATTTGATATATATTTGATTAATCAAGTATCTGTTAACTATATTTTTTATGAAGCAAAACAACATAGATAAGAGCAATTTAGACTTTATTATCAATATATCTAAATTTTATTTAGTTTTATCAAAAAGCCTTGATTCAAAACTCGGATGATTAGGATTTAATGATTTTATAGTTTTGTATCACTTACACAATAGTGAACAGCAAAAATTAAAAAGAATTGAATTAGCTGAAAAAGTTTGACTTACACCTTCTGGAATTACTAGATTATTATTACCAATGGAGAAGATATGACTTATAAGCAAAGAAACAAATTCACAAGATGCTAGAATAAGTTATGTAAGCATGGCTCCAGGATGAAAAATCAAGTTTGATGAAGCATTAGAAAGATTAAACTTTTTTACAAATGAGATAATTGACAAAGACCAAACAAAAAAACTATTAGATTTAACAAAAATATTTCAAAAAATATGATGAAAAATGATGTGGAAATAAATTTAAATATTGATAGAATTTAGTTTTCTAACTATGTTTATTCCAAAATAAATGTTTTCAAACCTCATACAATATAAAAGCTATCAATATAGTCTTTCAGAAATTTGATATTATATTAAATATTTCTTCAAATGAATCTTTGAATATATATCATAAAATCAATCATTGAAATGCATATATTACTTCTCATAATATCACATAGAAGCTAAATTTTTTAAAACTAAAAAGTTGTATTCAAGATACATAATTTATTGTTGGTCAAATTCATGCTATTAAAAATCTTGATAAAAAAATAGAAATTTCTCATCTTTTTTTAAAGTAGTCTTTACTTTTTTTGTAGATATTTCTTATTATTTTTTTGTTTAATAAGTTTTGAAAACTTTTAAATTTAAAAAATTTTCTTCCTATAAAATACCCTAATAAATCTCAAGTTACCGTAGAAATCAAAACAAGTAAAAATGGTAAAATTAATTCAGATAAATTATTTGCTAAAGCTCAAGCAAACAATATAAAAAACATAGCTCAAAGAGGTACTCATAATTGACTAAAAAATGGTATTATTAAAAGAAATAAATATAAATTTGATTCAAAAAATGTAAGGATAATATTAATGTCCATTTTATTTTTTCTGAAGAAATATTATAAATTCTCTGCAATCTATTTTTTTCTTTTTGCAGTAATCTTTTAAAGTTATTTTCATATCCCCTAAAAAATATTTATCTCATAATTTTTCTTGTAAATCTATATTAAAATGCCTTTTTATATAATTTAGTGTCATCCAATCCTCTATTTGTTGTTGTTCTACTGGTCTTTTTAAATATTCTTTATGTTCATTGAAATTTGTAATATGATTAATAATATTAAAACTCATAAAAATAAATATAACAGCAAAAAATATAAATATAATTATTAAAACTTTTTTTTTCATAGATTTATTACTGAATATAATTTCTTGTTTTTTCATATTAAATTAATTATAATTTAAAATTATAATAATTGTAATTATAAAATAAAAAACAGCAAAGAAAAATTCTAAAGCTGTTAAAAACAAATTATAAGTTTTTTATTATGATTACTATGATTTTTTAATCCAATTTGCAATTTTTTTTATTTCCTCAATAGTCGTGACTTCTTTTCTAGCAACATTCATATATTTAGTGAAAAGTTTTTCACTTTCTTGATAAGGTTTATATCTTTGTATTCTTTCGTTGATTTGATGTTCATTAGCTTTTATTGTTATTGGATTCAATAAAAAAATGTTAGAGTTTTGTATAATTTGTCTTTCTCTTGCAGTTTTAATTAATTTTTGTTTTGGAGCAGTTAATTCAATAAAGTTTATATCATCAAAACCTTTTAAATTAGCTTGTTTTTTTACTATGGATCTAGCAAAATTAGTAGTTCCATCAATACTAATAATTCAAAATGTTGCATTTTTTGTTTCCTGCATATGTTTAAGTACATCCATACTCCATAAAAACACAGCTCATTGAAATAATTGACTTACCAAATTATTACCCATAATTGTTTTCACAACTTGCTCAGTATTTCAAATGAGAAATGGTAACCTATGTTGTTCAGGTATAAAATCTCTTCATATTCTAGAAAGAGCTATAGAATTTTGAATTATTGCATCATAAGTTTTATCATAATCACAATGAACAATTTCATTATCTGCATCTTCTATCGCTTCTCATAGAGTGCTTTTTCCTACACCAGGAAGACCTCATATGAGAGTTAAACATTTACTCATAAATATTTTTTTGTTAAATATGTAATAATTTTATTTTATATCAAAGGATTTTGAATTGTTACCTCTATTCATGCATCATTTAATGCCTTTATTTCTATATCATCTAATTGACTTCTAATAATTATATCAATAAGATCTGGATAACTTTCTCATTTTTTATTTCTATCATCAGATTGATTTCAACTAAGTCAAAGAAAATCACCTATAATTGGTCATGTTACAACTTTGTTTACATTTCTCTCTATCAATAAATCTATAGCTTTTTCAATTTTTGGAACATCATCCTCATTATAATTAGCAGTCAATGTATTTCAAGTCCTTCTATATATTGATATACCTTCTCAATTTCATAGATTATTTACTGCTATACTATCCTCTATATGAAACATATAAATAACCCCCTCAACTCTAAGCTTAATTGCATCTTGAACTATTTTTAAAATTTGCTCTATTCATCAATCATATACAACATTTTGTCTTTTTATTTCTAACAAAACTCTATGACAACTACCAAGTTCTTCTGGTGAAAAATTTCATGATATTTTACCTATTGGATCTGTTTTATTAGTATCTAAGGGAGTATTTAGTAAAGGCATTTTTTTAAAATTAATATTAATACTTAAAATATATTATAATTATAAATATCAGATTATCAAGATTATTTTTTACATAATATTTAAAACAAAAAAATAGAAATAACTAAAGTAGTTATTTCTATTTACATAATCATTATACAATTCACAATTTAATTAAATACAATTTTTTTCATTTGCCCTATTTAAACTATTTTTCATTTAATTTAATTTTCATTGCATCAAATTCTTTCTCAGTTATTTCACCATTTGCCAATCGTTTTTTTAAAATACTTAAATTTGTATCACTTTTTCACATCATTTTCTCTGAATTGGTATTCTTATTAAAAATCATTATTAAACTAATAACTATTAGTAAAAAGATTAAAAAATAAAAAAATCAATATCACATCATACCATAACCTCAAGAAGCACATCATAAAAATCAATCTCCAAAATTAGCAAATGTAACTGAAAATACTAACAAAGATAAAATAACACCCCCAATATAAATTATTATTTTTCTCATAATCAAATAATTAAAAAATAAAATATATACTCTTTTGGTTAATTATTTTACAATAATTAATCCGTGTAAAATTATAATACTATTTATTATAATTGCAAAAAAAAATAGATACTAACCATCAAATAATTTTAAATATTTCTCATATTTACTACCCTTAAGTTTATCTTTTGGAATAAATTTTAAAGATGCTGAATTAATACAATACCTTTGTCATCATTTTTCTTTTGGCCCGTCTGCAAATACATGTCACAAATGTGAAGAACTTGTTTTTACTTCAGTTCTTTTTGAAGATAATTTATAATCATCTTCTTCTTCTATCAATTTTCTATCTATTGGTTTAGTAAAACTAGGCCATCCAGTCCCCGAATCATATTTATCAGTAGAAGAAAATAATGGTGTTCAATCAACGATATCTACATAAATTCACTCATCATGTACATCCCAGTATTCATTATCAAAAGCTGGTTCAGTACCTCATTCCTGAGTTACTTTGTATTGCAGAGGTGTCAATTTATTTTTTAAATCTTCTTTTTTATCAACTTTATAATCCCCTCAAGTCTTATGCTTATAATCTTCTCTACCAGATCATTTTAAATAAATTTTATATCTGGTAGAATTTGTTTTATAGTAATTCTGATGATATTCTTCAGCATCGAAAAATGTAGTAAAAGGAAGTATTTTTGTTGCTATTTCTTTTTCAAATTTACCTGAATTTTCTAGTTCTAATTTACTTGTTATTGCAATTAATTTTTCTACATCATCAGAATAATAAATAGCCGTAGTATATTGAAGTCCTCTATCAGCAAATTGTCATCACTCATCAGTTGGGTCTATTTGTTTCCAAAAAATCTCTACAAGAGTCTCATAAGAAATAATTTCTGGATCATAAATAACCTTTATACCCTCTCTATGATCTGTTTTTCAACTAGAAACCATATCATAAGTTGCAGTTTCTTTTGTTCATCAAATATATCAAACAATTGCTTCTTTGACTCCATTCTGAGCTTCAAAAATTGATTCTAAACACCAAAAGCATCCTCAAGCAAAATAAGCATTTTTTAAATATTCCATATTTATATTTTTTAGATTATAAATATATTTGAATTTAATAATTATCCTTTATAAGCTTTTTTTAATTCTTCAATATCTATTTTTATCATTTTTAGCATTGCTTCCATTACTCTTCAAGCTTTAACTGTATCTTTATCTCTAAGAAATTCATCTAAAATAGGTGGTACAATTTGCCAAGTTAGACCATATTTATCTTCGATCCAACCACATTGTATTTCTTTTCCTCATGCAGAAAAATTTTTCCAAAAATGATCAATTTCCTCTTGAGTTTCACAATATACAATAAATGATATTGCTGAACTAAATTTAAAAAATGATCATCAATTAATTGCACTAAATTTTTGTCATTCCAATTCAAAATCTATTGTCATTATAGTTCATGCTTTTTTTCAAGAAACTTCCTCAGATTCTTTTAAATATTTTGTGGTTTCTATGATTTTTGAGTTCTTGAATAATGATACATAAAAATTTACAGCTTCTTCAGCATCGCTATCGTACGATAAAAATGGAACAATTTTTTGCACATTTAACTTGTTTATATCTTTTTCCATAATTTTAATTATTAATAAATAAATTTATTAGCATTTCTAATTATAAAGAAACAAAATATTCTACTTTTCCTGCCATTTTCAACCTACTTTTTTATATACATTTTTAACAGCATTCCAAGCTACTTTATGAGCTGTCTCTTCTCTTCAGCTTTTTTTATCTTTTCTAGAATCACTATCTTTATATTGATCCCAGGCACTATTAAAGGCTTCCATATATATTTCTTGACCCTGATTTGGAAGTACATTTTTAACAGATTCAGGTAATTCTTCTAATGTTTTATATGGCATAATAATATTATTAAATAATAAAATAATTTTTTAATTATATACTTATCTTTCCCATTCGTAATCTACAGCATATTTATAAACTATAGAATTATCTTTTTGAGTATCTTCTCATTGAACTAAAATCCGAAGATCATTTGGTTTTTCAAACACAGCTAATGGATCACATGAAATCATATTATTTGTCATATTACAATTTAATAATGCTCTATATATATTGTGTCCATCTTCATAATTTACATAAACATAATTAGTTGAAGTAAAACCAAATCAATTTGCAAACCATTTACCATTTGCTGGTACTATAGAAGAATAAGGAGTTACAATTTCTGTGATATTTTGAGTTACATAATCCATAACATCTTGATAAGACATTTCTGAAGCAGAATTATTTACAGTAAAATTAATTATATTGCTTTGTTTTCACCAAGGATTAACATATATTTTATAATCTCATGGTACCAAAGTAATCCAAGAATCACAAGCCAAACCACTATATGTGGTATCTGTTTGGCATAACTGAGCATTTAAAGTAATATTTAAAAGATTTGAAGTTGATCATGTTTCTCAGTAAATAATTCATTTTACACCTTGATTATTTTCAATCCAAACATTTTTATCTCATTCAAAACCAGAAAAATTACAACCTCTGATTACAATTTTTGTACCAACTGTTCATGAATTAGTTGATATAGAAGTAATTATTGGAGTACCTTCAACCTCATCTACACAACCTACTTTATAATTAGGTGTCGCATCAATAGCATTAGCTCATATTAAAAAAATCCATCCACGAACTCAAGCTGTATCATAATCAGTAAATGAACTACTCAATATCCCATTTACTAAAGCAACATAAACATATCAAGCTCTCCAATCTGCTAAGGAATTATTTTTAGAAATATCTCTTGCTTGAAGAATCATTTTCAATGCTTCTACTTTTGATACATTATCATTTGGTCTAAATAAAGTATTTGGTGCGATAAAACCTCTAGCTAATGCACTTTCTGCATATTTGCATCACCAATCAGATTCTGGTAGGTCAGCAAATTTACCTGTACAAGTGTCTCAGACTTCCATAAGAGATAAATTTATCATAACTTTAAGCATCTCTCTTCTAGTAATAGACATTTCTAAATTATAAGATTCAGGATTACTTGACTGATCAACAATTACTCAAAGAGAAGACAACTTATTTGCTGCCTCTGTTTCCGTAAGTGCATTTGTATCATTTGCATAAAAAATAGTTGAAAATAAAATTACAGTTAAACTTAGTGTAGTAACAACTTTTTTAATAGAATTATTCATATAATAAATAATTAGAAAATAAAAAAATGGTATCTATTTGCCACAACAGTTTATTGCATTAATATTTTACTTATAAACAACTTAATAAATTTTATATATTATGTAAGTTCATAATATGATATAAATGTAAGAAAAGTGTAAGAAAACTAAATATAAATTTAGTTTTCTTACACTTTTCATTCTAGATTTAAATTAATCTTTTATTTACTACTATTAATAATTTCAATTTGTTTTTTTATATCGATATCATAATCTATAAAATATAAAGTGTTAACTCCGGTCATTTTAACACTATTGATATGATTTAAATTATCTTCTATAAATAAAATATCACTTGGTTTTATATTATTCTTTTTTATAATATAGTTTATATTTTCTACCTTACTTCAATTTTCAAATGCTAATAATTCTTGAAAATGTTTTTTTATATTTAATGAATTAATTACTCTATTTACTCAATCTATAGGCAAGGCAGAATTAGTGTAAAATAGATATTTTTCACTATTATCTTTAATAAAATTAATTACATTATCATTTTTTATTGGATTGGATTCAATAATAGCCTGCTCAAAATTAATCTCATTTAGAACAATATTTTTATCAAAAGGTGTAATTTCATAAATCTTATCCAATATTAATTTTCTATTTATTCAAAGACTTAATAAATCTTTAACTCAAGGAATATCATATAAGTTATATTTTAATAAAATATTTTTTATTATTTCTTTTTTCTTAGAAGTAGATTTAATAATTACTCAATCAACATCAAAAACTATTATTTTCATATTTTTTATTTTAAATTATATTAATTCAATATATTCCCTCAGTCAACAACTATAATATCTCAATTTATTGCATCATTTTGAAGTAAAAATAATGCAGTTTTTGCAATTTCTTGAGGTTTCATAAATCTATTTATCATAGATTCTTTTGCTCTAATATTTAAGAAGTTTTCTGAAGCAGAGGCCATATTGAAGTTTCTGTACTTCATGGAGCTATTCAATTTACCAAGATTTTTCAATTAAAAGTTTTTGCCATAATCTTTGTATATAAATCCATTGATGCTTTTGAACAATTATATTCTGGTGCTCTTATTCATCAAGTATAGGAAAATGGATTAATTCATGCCATAGATGAAATATTGATAATTTTTCATAAATCTCATTTAAACAATTCTCCGAATTTTTCAGTAGCATAAACACAACTAAAAAAATTTGTTTCAAAAACTTTTTTACATCTTTTATCTGTTTTTAGGATATCATCCTTAGTTAAAAAAATCCCTGCATTATTTACCAATATATCTACTCATCCAAATTTATCAATAACATCTTCAAAAAGCTTACCAATATCATCGATATTTGAAATATCTGATTTCATAATCATATAATCTGAAGATATTTTTTTGATTTCATCTTCAAATCTCTTAGCATTTTTATCATCTGAAACATATGTTGAACAAACCTTTATTCCCGCTTTTGCAAATTCTATTGAAATAGCCTCTCATATTCATTTAGTACCTCATGTGACAATAGCAACTTTATTTTTTAATTCCATATGTTTACAATATTAAAAATAATTATTAATATAATATATATTTTCATTAAAATAACAATTTTTCAACGAATTTTAATACTTTTGGAATATCTTCTTTGAATGATTTTGGATTATTATCAATCATTTTTTGTATTACACTTTAGTAACAAAGAGGCTTCAAAAAGTGAAGTTGCTAGTTTTGTTCTTGTTTTAGTTTCATCAACTATTCAATCTTTTCAAATACTCGATCTTTTAAAATCCTTCTCTCAATCATTCCATATTTTTTGTGAAAGTGATAATAAGAAGTTTCAGAAGTTCATATTATCCATTTTTCAAAATCTTTCAGCAATTGCATTTACTCATCATAAAAATCTAACTTCAAATTCAGCATTTTCGTGTTTTTGAGGTGGATTATTTTTATCAATATAAGGTTCTGAAATTTTCCAAGCAATTTTAATTTTATCAGAAGCAATTTTTAATTTCTCATTTCAAGTTATTTTATATAATTCTTCTAAAAAATCAGCTAAAGTATTGTAATATAAATCTCAAAGATTTTCCATTAATCTATTATCAAGAAATAATTTAGCATCATTATCTAATATAAAAATATCATCTATATTTCCAGTAAATCATTCTTCTTCAAGAGATTTCATAATTCATGGGATGAATCTATCAAAATTATCTTCAATTCATTTGTAAGTCTTTTTTAAATCAGAAACAATAATAGGCATTTCCGTTCATCTTTGTTCAAACCACCACAAATTAAAAATATATCTATCCCAATATTCTTGTTTATATTCTTCATTTCAATTAATATAATCTTGTATATTTTGTTGTTTATTAACAAGTTTTTTTTGTTCCATTCATTTTATATATTCTTGAAAATTTATTCAATTATTTGAGTTCATAACTTTATATTATAAATTATTTTTAATATTATACTATTATTTACAAAAAATAACAATTATTGTATTTGTTTTACTTTTGTGTAATAAGTTTCTATTCATTGATACCTTTCCAATACAACTACTTTTGAATTAGGTAAAATTATTCATTCATTATTTGTTTTTGGTAATTTTTTTAATTTACCTGAAAAATCAATAAGAATTTCTAATTCTTCTTTTGGTACTCAAAAATTAACAGCAATTGATAATTTTGAAACATCCTTTATTCTTCATTCTTTTCATATAATATATATTTCAAATTCATCTCATATAAAAGCATCTTTTTTATTATTAGCAACAGATGTAAATGCTTCTAAATTAATTTCTTTTCAAACTTCTTTTTTCCACCCTTCCCATTTATCTCCTCTTAATATAAATCCATTTTCTCAAGGTTTTAAATCTGGCATTTTTTCTAGTGCTTGCTCCATTTTTCAAATAATTCTTTTTGTAGCTTCAATATTTTGAGGAGTAAGACTTTTCAATACTTCTTTTTCTCATCTCATAAAAGCATTTAATTTTTTATATATAGTTTTGTCAGTATATGAAAATATCAATAATGCTTCTTCTCTATTTAAATTTGGAGTTTGTTTTATAGCTTCATCTATCATTTTATTATAATCTACTCACTTTTTATGTAAATCCTTAAATCTTCTTAATAAATCACCTCACAAAAATCTTTCATTAATTAATCAACTTTCAAGAATATCTCTTGTAAAACTTTCAGGAAGTCATAATTGTTCTAGTCATTTTATTTGTCTTTCCATATCAACTTTTTTCGAAACTTCTGCTGTTTTAAGTTCCTGTTTTGGAATTATTTCATCAACTTTTCTTCAAGTTTCACTTACTACCAACTTAATTTCTGGACTTGCAACAATACTTTCTTTAGATGTGTGTGGTCTTAATCTTGCAATTTCTTTCATTCAAAGTTTTAGTCACTTTTTTCATACTGCTAATCATAATCAAACTCAAGTTGTTAAAAGTCATAGTTGTGCTACTGATTTTCATTTTTCATAAGCATTTCAATCAAACAAATTCCATACTGATTCTCATAATCATTGTGCCATTTTTTTAATTCATTCCCAACTTGTTAATTGTTTCAAACTTTCAATTATTACTTTTCAATTTGTATTATATATTTCAATTGCAAGTTCATAATTTCATATCACAAGTTCATCAACTATTCATTTTAGAAAATTTTGAATTTTTGAATTCTTTGCTTGATTCTCATTTATTCAAATTTTTTCATAAATCATTGTTTTTGCTTCTTGTATAATTACTTCTTTATCTATACTTTCTCTTGTTTTTAAAATTTCTCTTTGTTTTAATTCTTTTAATAGATCTATTCTTTCAACATTTTGCCTTTTTAATAATTCCTTTATCTCTCTTAGTAATTTATTATAATCTTCCTGTGAAATTCATTCTCATATTCTACTCTCAACATATTTTCTAGCTTTATCTTTAATTTGATTTTCGTTAAATCAATCGGGGATTTTATCACTTTTGACATCAATTCAATTGATATACTCATTATAATTTCAAAAAACTTCTGCCATAATAAAAATCAAAATAAAATAGTTTTTTTAGAAAAAGTGTATCATATATATTTAAAGTTTGCAAAAAATTGAATTAAAAAAGACTGGATAAAATCCAGTTTTCTTTAACTATTAATCAATTATTTTTCTATTTTTGAAGCCAAAACTATATTAAAAACCCTTACAATAGTATCTCTATCAATACTATCAAAGTTTTGCTATCTAATTTTACAAATATAAGTACCAAAAGATAAATCTAAACCTACTATAATTATTTTAAATGTATATCTATGAGAAAAGGTATTATTCATTAATGGTGGACTCTTTATTAGTAAAAATTTGAAAACTTTGTTAGAATAACAATTTTTCAACAAATTTTAATACTTTTGGAATATCTTCTTTGAATGATTTTGGATTATTATCAATCATTTTTTGTATTTCTACTAAATTATAAAAATCATATGATTCAACTCATTCATTTTTATTTGGATTAATTTCCCCATCATAATGCAATTTATATATTTGCATAAAACTTGAAATTCAATCTTTTGGAGTTAGTTTTTTAAGTAATATTGGATTAAATCATGTTATATTCAACTCTTCACTTAATCACCTATAAACTGCATCATCATAAGATTCTCATGAAACAACATGTTCTCAGCAAGAAAAATCATAACAACCAGGAAAGATTTTTCTTTTCATATCTCTTTTTGGTAACAAAATACGATTAAAATTATCAATCACAAAACAATTAACTACTCTATAATTTTGTAATCATTTTTTGTATATTGTATCTCTATCCTCAACTCATATTACTTCATCATTTTCATTAACAAGATCTAAATATTCAACTTTTTTCATATTTAATAATTATAAATACACTTCATTAAATATATATATAATTCTTTTTAAATCAATGTAAATTGTAATTTGAAGTGCAACACTCTAAAAAATGAAATATACTAGAAATGTCACTATATGATAAAATGATTAAGTAAGATAATTTACTACTTAATCAAAAAATATCCCAGATTAAAAAATTTGCATTTTTTAATAAAAAAGAGTAAAATAGAAATGTCAATAAAATTTAATAATAAAAATTAATGCAAAATAATTTTAGCTTAATGGCACTTTCTGCACCTCATTGGGTAAAAAAGGCAACATCTGAAAGTTTAAGTCTAAATACAAAAACTCCTTTTTCTTTACAAAATGCTGTTCGTTTAGCAACGAGCAAAGCTATGAATGGTGAAGGACATCTCGGTACCTCTAATTGGTCATCAAAAGAAAATCTGAGAGATACGGTTTTTATGATGCAATATTGGGAGGATGAAAAAGAAATGCTTAAAAATAAACTTCTAGAGATTAAGCCCAATGTTTTATTTATAGGAGCAATGACACTATCTTTCCCAGGCTCTATTGAAGTCGCAAAACTTGCAAAAGATGTTTTGGGGGATGATGTGTTTATTGTTTTGGGTGGAAAACATGCAAACGAAACTTTTTATGAAGATTGTGAATTAGGGATTTCTAACCATAATGGATCACCCATAAAATTAATGGAAGAAAATAAAATACCAAAGGTATTCGACTTAGTGTGTTCTGGTTATTGCGAAGAACTTATAGCAGAAGTGGCTGAAAAAATAGGAAATTTAATTTCAGAAGGTAAAAAAACGAAAGAAATATACAAGGAAATGCCTGCTCTTACCGAAACAGCAAATGGTAACTGGAGAGTAGGTTGGATCACGGATAATAAAAGACATGAATATCAAAGTGAAGGAAAACCTATTGATTATAGTGAAATGCCAGTGCCCGCAGAATTATTTGGAATCAAAGAATCTTTCCAAGTATACGAGACAGAGTTGACTGCTCATGCATCTAGCGACACATCGCACGGTTGTATTTTTAATTGTAGCTTTTGCAGTGAAAGTGCTAAGATAAACGGTCAATTGCAAGACAAAAATCATTCAGCCGCAAGACTTTTTAGACAATTAAAGAAAATAAAAGAAACTGCTTTAGCGGAGAACTATACAGAGTCAATTTCTGCCTTCGTTGAAGATTCTACTTTGCTCAATATTTACAAGGACCCGTCGCAAATGTATGAGTTAGCTAGATTATTAAAGGAAGATGGTTTAAAAATAAAGTTCGGTGGTCAATTCACAGTAGATGAGCTATTAGATCCAAAAATCCAACAAGCCCTAAAAGAATTAAAAGAGGTCGGATTGTCTTACATATTTACTGGTATGGAAACTGGCGACGAAAAAGTTGCACAGAAAATGTCCAAAAATAAAGATCAGCAAGAATTATCTTGGATTGAAAAAAATGAAAAAGCTATTATTGTCCTTCGTGATTTAGGCATAAAATATGGTATCTCTGTATTAATAGGACTTGGCGAAAATTCAGAAACAAGATCTCATCAATTGGATTTACTAAGAGAATGGCAAAAAAAATATCAAAGCCCCTCAGTTGTGAGTATGAATCTAGCAACCAAGCACCCTCTTCAAAATAAAGATATTGATGAAAATTTTATTGAGTGGGGCACACCAGCTGATTCTCAATATTTAGAAATATTTCAAAATATATTTTGAGAGGCATCTGAGCGATATGCATTAGATAAGAA
>JAGXIW010000007.1 GCA_024635475.1 bacterium
TGAGATAATTTAGTAGTTTTTATAAGTCTTACTTGATGAGAAATCTTTCTTGATTTTGATAAAGTTACCAGTATTTTTTGATTACTTGAAATATATGATTTTATAAAAATATGACTTTTAACTAATGGAACTTTAATAAAAAATAAACATTTAGATTTTCTTGAAAAATTTAAAGAAAGAATAGTTATTCAGATTAGTATTGATTGATTTCAAAAAATTCATGATGAAATTAGATGAAAAGGAACATTCAAAAAATCTATTTCAACTATAAAAAAGTTGTGATATTTATGATTTAAAGTAAGAGTTCAGTCAGTTATAACTGAAAAAAACATACATGAACTTGCATGATTAATAATATTTTTTTGTGAATTGCCTATTAAATTCATATGATTAAGAAAACTTTTATGAATAGGAAGAGCTAAAGATATTATTACAAGTTGATTTGATACAGATAAGTATATTGAAGATTTTTTTTGAATTGTTGAAAAAATGCATAAATATATTACATTAAAATGAAAAATAATTTCTTTATGATGTGATGTTACAGGTATAATAAAAAAGTATAAACCTTTAGAAAAAATCACATGAACATGTTGAGTTATAACTAATAATGTAATTTGAATAGAACCAGATTGAACAATATTTTTATGTTCAAGGCTTCCTATAAAAATTTGAAATATATATCAAGATTCTTTAAATGATATAAATAGAAAATATGATGATTTAGTTTCTAAAATATTTTCTGTTTCTGATAAATGTAATAGCTGTTCTGAATTACAGAGGTGTAAATGATGAGATTTATGTGATATTTATATTGCTCATGGAAATCTAAAATGACATACTTCTTTTTTATGTAAAAATTAATTGCAGCATGATTTCTTATAAATTATTGAAAGTAAAAACTAAAAAATACTATTTAAAAATAATTTATGATATGATTAAGACTTAATACTAATAGTACATGTAATTTGGATTGTAAACATTGTTACTATAAAGCAAAAGTATGATTTGATGGGAAAACAATGGATCTAAATGATGCTAAAAAGATAATATTTGATGCTAAAAATATATATTGAAATGATCTTGCAATTATAATAATGTGATGATGAGAACCATTATTATATAAACATTTATTCGAATTATTACATTATTCAAGTATTGAATTAGGTTTAATAACATCAATTACAACCAATTTTTTATTGGTAAATAAAACAATTTTAAAAAAATTAAAAGATTTAAATATATGAATAGCTATATCATTAGAATGAACAGAATCTTATAATGATAAAATTAGATGAAGTTGAGTTTTTAAGAAAGTTTTTAAAAATATATTGTTGGCTAAAGAAATTTGAAATAAAACTGTAATTAATTTTACACTAACTCATAATAATATATGAGATATTCCATTTATTATGAAAACATTTTCTGATAAAATAGATTTTATTACATTTTCTAGATATATTCCATATATAAAAAATGATTATATAAAACCTTTGTCAAAAGAAGATTATTTATTAGTAGAAAATATTTTAGAAAAATATAAATCTACTAATTTAAAATCAAGACAAGAACAATTTTTTAATAGAAAAAATTTTGAAGTAAAAACAAACTATAAATTTAATGTATTAAATCTCAAGTCTTTATATATATTACCAGATTTAAGTGTATATCCAGCTTGGAATTTAATTGATTATAAATTATGAGATTTAAATTCAAATTCTCTTTTAGATATATTAAATAACTGAAGACTTGAAAAATTATATAATCCATCAAATTTAAACTGAGATCATTGTAATAATTGTTTATATAAATTTAATTGTGCTTGAGATAGGGGAGTTGCTTATTTTTATTCTTGAAATTTTTGGTGAGATGATATTCAATGTCCTTATTTTTGTGTTAAATAAAAATATAGACTTGTTATAAATAATATCTATTTAGTGATATAAAAATAATTTTTATAGTAAATTTTTTATAAATTGCATAAAAAAATCATTTAAATACATAGTTATTAAAAATCATAAGAAAATTACTAATCAAAAAGGAAATTTTTTTATCTCTTCTTTATTATCTTTTGAAATAATATTTTTATTATATCTATAAATAAATATTATTATCTTAGTTATAATAATATATATCAAAGTTAATTTAAATATTGCAAATTTAGAACTAATTAAATCTAATATAAAATTATTGTAATAAATCAATATTAGAAAAAATGAAATTATAAAAAGATAAAATTTATTTCATTTATATATTTTTATCTTTTTTATTAGAATAAAAATATATAAACTCAAACTAATTTGAAAAATAATTAAATATACTAAAAATAAATATTGTTTTGGTATATTTAGAGTTATATTTTTATTTAAAGTATCTGATAATACATTTAAAGTAATAAATGATATCAAAAAAAATGAGGAAAATAATACTATACTTTTAAGTATACGGTATTTCCTTATTTTAATAATATTACTTATATTTAATAGATTTTTATTAGTTGAAATGTGATTATAAAAAAAATCAAATATTAAATATATAAGAGTTAAAAATCAAATATTTCATAAAAAAATAAATATCTTATCATATCCCAATAGAAATCATAATACTACTATATATTTTAAG
This sequence comes from bacterium, assembly GCA_024635475.1. Classification (GTDB taxonomy): domain Bacteria; phylum Patescibacteriota; class Gracilibacteria; order BD1-5; family UBA6164; genus Altimarinus. The sequence continues at coordinate 2,623 of JAGXIW010000007.1, forward strand.
TCTCATCATCAAACATTAATGAAATTATAAATTATAAATGCTACTATTGATCATATAACAAGATAATAGAAGTCATATGATAAATTTACTCAGCTTATATATTTTAGATAAATTGAAATCAATAAAATTGAAATCAAAATTATATTTGGTATTTTTCTATGTCTAAAATCATAGTATATAATATAGATATTTAAAATTAATATTATAGATAACAATAAATAGTTCATTATTTTTAATAATTTAGTAATATGTCTATATAGTAATATTATTTATCTTTTATTCAAAAGATTTTTTAAATTTATAAATTTTATTGACAAGCATTATTATATAGTTATATTTAATTGAATAAAATTTTTTGATGTTTTATTCAATTATATTTTATAAAAATTTATTTTATTAAAAATATTTTTATGTCTAGAATGCATTTATTAGTAGAAGAACAAAAACAATCAGCAAAAAAATGATCTGAAGTTAACCCAACTATAAACGCTACTGATGATGTAGAAAATAAAGTTGATGGAATTATTACTACTCCAACTTATTTTGATACAAATTCTCCTTATAATCAAACTCTTCGTTGAAGTGATAATTGTGTAACAGATTTAAACGGTACAGTATTTATGAATAATGGTATATGAGATATGATTCCTTGTACAAATTGTTAAAAATATTAATACAAAAAAAGAAAAAAGTTTGAAACTTTTTTCTTTTTTTGTATTATCTTAAATATATATGTTTTTAAAATACATTTTTATGAAAATTGCAATTGTAGGATATGGTCGTATGTGAAAACTAGTTGAGGAATATAGTCTAAAAAGATGAAATAAAATAGCAATAATTATTGATCCATCAAAATGAACAACAATTCAAGATTTACTAAGTACTGATTTTGATGTAATTATAGAATTTTCTGTTCCTAAAGTAGCTATGGATAATATGAGATTTTATGCAAAAAATAATATGAAAGTAGTTATGGCTACAACAGGATGGTATGATAAAGTTGAAGAAATAAAAACTTTATTTTCAACTTCAAGTTGAGCTATACTTTGGAGTAGTAATTTTTCACTTTGAGTACATTTATTTTGGAAAATTATAGAAAATGCTTCAAAAATAATGAATAAATTCGAAGATTATGATGTATTTTGACATGAATTTCACCACAATAAAAAGTCAGATTCTCCATCTGGTACAGCGATTACAACTGCTGAAATAATTCTAAACAATGTAGATAGAAAAAAGACACTAATTACAGAAGAATTAGCACATAGACCTATAAAACCAGAAGAATTACATTTTTCTTCAACTAGATGATGAAGTATACCATGAACTCACAGTGTTTATTTTGATTCTTTATTTGATACAATTAAAATAGAACATACAGCCAGAACTAGAGAATGATTTGCTTTATGATCTGTGGTTTGTGCTGAATGGTTAAAAAATAAAACAGGGTATTATGAGATAGGTGATTTTGTGAAAGATTTAGTTTAATTTTTACATTTTTAATAACAATTTATGAACCAAAAACAATTTTCTTGATTATGGACCGCACTTGTAACTCCTTTTAAGGACTGAAATTGAATTGATAATGAAATAGATTATGTAGCTCTAGATAGACTTTTACAAATGCAAATTGATTGAAATGTAGATTGAGTTTTACTTCTTTGAACTACTGCTGAAAATCCTACTTTAACAAATGAAGAACAAATAGAAATAGTACAATTTGCTATAAATAAAATTGCATGAAAAACCAAAATAATAGTAAATGTATGAAATTATTCTACTAAAAAATCATTAGACAATATAAAGACTTTTGATACAATCGATTGAATTGATTGATATTTACTAGTAAATCCATATTACAATAAACCAACTCAAACTGGATTATACTTGCATTTTACTACACTTGCTGATTCAACTAAAAGACAAGTTATCCTATATAATATCAAATGAAGAACTTGTGTAAATGTAAACACTGATACTCTTTTAAAAATAATTAAAAAATCAAAAAATATAATTTGAGTTAAAGAAGCAAGTTGAGATCTAAATCAGATGAAAGAAGTAATAGAAAAAACTCCTGATAATTTTATAGTTTTTTCATGAGATGATAGTTTAACATATGATTTAGTAAAACTTGGTGGAGATTGAATTATATCAGTAGCTTCAAATTCTATTCCATCTGAAATGAAAGAATTTGTAGATTTATGTCTGATTGGTGATACAAAAGCAAAACAATTAAATGACAAATATAATGAGTTTTTTAATAAGATATTTATTCAAACAAACCCACTTCCTACAAAAACTTACTTAGCAAGCAAATGAATAATCAGAGAAGAGTTTAGACTTCCAATGTGCAAAATGGACGAAAAAGAAAAAAAAGAATTTTTGGATTTTATTAAAGAAAATAATTATTAAAATAATAAACAATTTTATATCTTAATATTTTTTTATATGCAATTTAAAGAATTACTAGAAACTCTTGATCCAATTAAAAATTACTCTGTTGAAATTGTTTTAAATTCTTGAGAAATATATATTGTTGAAAATAAACCCTGAAAACAATGATCTTTAAGAATATTACAAAATCATTTATGAGATAATATAAAATCAAAAGAAAAAATTGATTTAAAAATATTTTGTGAATACTACGATGAATGGCTAAGTAATAAATCTATTCATACAACTATTTGGTTTCTAGATAAATACAATAGGGAATGATGAATTATAAGGAGATTTTAAATTTTAAAAAACTGTCATTCTGAATGAAATGAAGAATCCCTTAAACATTATTATATGTATAAAAAATGCTAAAGGGATCCTTCGCTACTCTCAGGATGACAATAATAACTATTTTTTACTTATTTTAATATTATAACTGTTTTTTTATGACCTCAAAAACTACTCCTCTTACTTTAGAAAAAGTAAAAGAAATTGCTAAAACTTACCCAACTCCTTTTGTAATTTACGATGAAAAAGCAATTGTAGAAAATATGCAAGATTTAAAAGAAGCATTTTCTTGGGTAGATTGATTTAAAAACTACTATGCAGTTAAAGCTTGTCCAAATCCAACTATTTTAAAAATACTTAAAGAGTTATGAAGTTGAGCAGATTGTAGTTCTATGTGAGAATTAATTTTAAGCGAATTAGTATGAATTACTTGAAAAAATATTATGTTTACTTCAAATAATACAAAATATGATGAATTTATGAAAGCTCATAAAATGTGAGCAATTATCAATTTTGACGATATAACTCATATTGATTACTATAAAGAAAAAGTATGATTTTTTCCAAGGATTTCTTGTTGTAGATACAATCCAGGACCACTTAAAAAATGAAACACAATCATATGAAAACCAGAGGAGTCAAAATACGGTATGAAGAGAGAACAATTATTTGAAGCATATAAAAAACTAAGAGATTGAGGAATAAAGCACTTTTGACTACATACAATGGTAGCTTCAAATGAACTTGATCCAGCTTACTTTATAGAAACAGCAAAAATACTTTTTGAACTAGTTGTAGAAATAGAAAAAGAATTAAATATAAGATTTGATTTTGTAAATTTGTGAGGATGAATCGGTATTCCGTACAAACCTGAACAAAAAAGAGTAGATTTAAATGTCGTTTCAAAATGAATAAAAAAAGAGTATGATAAAATAATTTGAAAAAATAGAGAAAAACCTTTAAGGATTGTTATGGAATGTGGTCGTATGATTACTTGACCTTATGCATATCTAGTAAGTGAAGTACTTCATGTAACTGATAAATATAAACAATATGTATGAGTAGATGCTAGTATGCAATGTCTTATGAGACCTGCACTATATGGAGCATATCATCATATAACAGTACTATGAAAAGAGAATAGTAAATTAGATACGACTTATGATGTAACTTGATCATTATGTGAAAATAATGATAAATTTGCAATAGATAGAAAACTTCCAAAAATAGATGAATGAGATTATATAGTAATTCACGATGCCTGAGCTCACTGAACTGCTATGTGATTTAATTACAATGCTAAACTTAGACCAGCTGAATTATTATTAAAGCCAGATTGAAAAGTAGAGCTTATTCGTAGAGAGGAAACTTTACACGAGTTATTTGCAACTATAAATTGAATTAATGGATTTGAATATAACATATAAATTCAAAATCAAAAAAATCTCTAGAAAATCAGAGATTTTTTTGATTATTTCAAAGATTTTAATATAATATCTTCAATTAAATAACCATATTACTATGCCAAGAAAAAAACAAGTACACTTACTACCAGAATTAAACAAAATTGTCTTCTGAATAATTTTCCTAATATTATGAGTTGCAACAATTTTTGCTGATACAAGCTCAGTTTTTTGATATTATCTATCTTTGATTTTATCAACTTTATTTTGAGTATATTTTAAAATCATAGTTTCACCATCATTTATACTTTTTTCATTTATGCTATTTAAAAATGGTATAAATTTCAATTTCAATGTTTATAGAGCTTTTGGATTTTTATTCTATTTTGTTTCTATTTGTACTATTATATGATATTTTACAGAGTATTCTGCTGTATTTAATTTATTTGCAAGCTTTAAATGATTTTTATGAGTTGAAACAACTCTATTGACCTCATTTGTGCTTTTTATAGTTTCTCTTGTAATACTTTTTAGATTTTCTCCAAAAATTATGCTCCAAAAAGCGGTTTCTATGAGACCAGATTTATGAAAAATGAAAGATAGTTTAACTCGTGAAGCAACAAAAGATTTAAAAGAAGATTCTAGAAAAAATAAAAAAGATTTAGAATTAGAAAAAAAGAAAAAAGATTTAGATAATGCTTTAGCTATGCTAAAAAAAGAAAAAGAAGAATTAACTAACAAACAACAAAAAATCCCACTTGATAAAGAATTTCCTAAAAAAATAACAATTGAAAAAGTAGAAAAATTATGAGAAACTGTTGCTGAGTTCTTTTGAAAAAAGAAAGAAAAAAAAGAGGTGAAAAATAATTTTAAAGAACCTGATTTTTGAAAATGGACTTTACCTAAAATCTCTTTATTGGATGACAGAGGGAGTAATATAAAAGTAGATGAACATGAAATAAGAAAAAAAGAAATAGAAATAGAAGAAAAACTATTACAATTCAAGATAGAGGTAGATATGGAATGATACAAAGTTGGACCAACAGTAACACAATTTAGACTTAAACCAAAAGAATGAGTTAAATTACAAAAAATAGAAAATCTTAAAAAAGACTTAGCTCTCGCTCTACATGCAAAAAGCATAAGAATACAAGCTCCAATTCCTGGACTAGGAGTAGTTGGTATAGAAACTCCTAATGATGAAAGAAGTACAGTATGACTTAGAGAAGTACTTGAAAATCCTTTATTTAAATCTCCAAAATACAATATACCAATAGCTATAGGAAAAGATGTAAATGCTGATATAGTTATATGAGATCTGACAAATATGCCTCATCTACTTGTTGCAGGACAGACAGCGAGCTGAAAATCAGTTTGAATAAATGGATTTATACTAAGTATGTTATTTAAATTTAGTCCAACTGAACTTAAGTTTATAATGATAGATCCAAAAAGAGTAGAATTATCTGTTTATAATTGAATTCCTCATCTATTAACTCCAGTAATAACAAGCTCAGAAAAAGCTGTAAATGCCTTAAAGTGGTGAGTTGCTGAAATGCTTAAAAGATATGATTTAGCAACAGCAATCAATGCAAAAAATATAAAAGAGTACAATGAAAAAGTAGATAAATCGAAAAGATTTCCATATATAGTAATTATAATTGATGAGCTTGCTGATTTAATGATGAGTGGTAATAAAAAAGAGGTAGAATGAAGTATTGCTCGTATAGCACAAATGGCTCGTGCAGTTGGTATGCATCTAATTGTAGCAACTCAAAGACCATCTGTAGATGTAATTACTTGATTAATCAAAGCAAATATTCCAAGTCGTATAGCTTTTACTGTAGCTTCTCAAATTGATTCAAGAACCGTTATTGATAAAGCATGAGCTGAAGATCTCTTGGGTAAATGAGATATGCTTTATAGTCCAACTGGGACTTTGGAAGCAGAAAGGGTACAATGAGTATTTGTAGAAACTGATGAAATAGAAGCAGTAGTAAATCAAATCAAACTTACAGTTGATCCAGATGTAGTAGAAAATATGTATGATCCAAATATAGTAAGTGGTAGATCTACAACAGAATGAAGTATAATGGAAAATTATTCTTGAAGTCAAGATGAAAATTCAGAAATAGTAGAAAAAGCAATTCAAGTAGTAAAAGATGCTAAAAAAGCTTCAACTTCACTTATTCAAAGAAAATTAGGACTTTGATATGCTCGTGCAGCAAAGATACTAGATATACTTGAAGAACTTTGAATAGTAGGGCCAAGCAATGGTAGTAAGCCAAGGGAAGTGTATGTGGATTAGGAATTTATTTTTAAAAAATCATTTTACTTTAAATATTTTAAGTATATAATACGAGTATATTAATTATTAAATATACTATGAATCAAGAAAATAGAGGTGAAATACAGATTTTTCAGTCGAATGACTGAAAAATAACTTTGGATTTAAATATACAAAATGAAACAGTTTGGTTAACTCAAGAGCAAGTTGCCACTTTATTTTGAGTTAATAGACCAGCTATTACAAAACATATTTAAAATATATTTAATTCATGAGAATTAAGTAAAATTTCAGTATGTTCCAAATCAGAACATACTGAAATTAATTTAAAAATTACTTTACTTTAACAATAAAAACAAAATAATACTTATGCAAAACCTAACTAACCTCCTATCCCAAACATTCAGATGAGTAGAATGAATCTATGATACTTTGTTTGATAATCCAAAGATTATAATTTCTCCAAATATAGTTATCTGAAAAACTACAGAGAGGCAAGATATAAAATGCTATAAATTCTGAAATTGAAATAAAAAAATACTTTATATATGATGAATCCACGGAAATGAGATTGGTACAGTTAAACTTATGAATAGATGGATTACCTATTTAAGTGACAATGGTATCAAAAGTGATAAATCTTCAGTATCTGTTATCCCATGCTTAAATATAGATGGGTACAATATAGCTCTCCAAAACAAAAACTTCTTCTCAAGATGAAAAACTTGAAAAACCAATGCTAGAAATGTAGATTTGAATAGAAATTTTCCTACAAGTAATTGGAGTGAGAAATCAATACTTTTTGCTTGATGATGTTACAGTGATGTTTCTGGTTGAAGTTGTGCATGAAGTGAACCAGAAATTCAAATACTTCTAAACTATATTAAGTCTGAGTGAATAGACACAATCTATCTTTACCACAATTGTTGGGCAACAGTATTTTGAAAATGAAGTGAAAAAGTTAACAAAAAAGTACAAGAGTATTCAAAACTTTCTAAATACAGAATATTTACCGATACAGAGTGGGATAATCTATCCGAAGAACAAAAAACCTGAAATTCTATGACATGGGCAGAAGAAAATAAAATAGATACAATAGAAGTAGAACTAAAAACTAGATGGGGAAGTGAATGGAAAAGAAATAAAAAAGCTTTAATAAATAGTTTAAAACTATAATACAAAAAAGCATAAATTATATTTTAATTTGCATTTCTCTTATTTAACTAATGAAAAAATTATACTATTAATTATTGAAAGTATAATACTAAAAAGTAGTGCCCGCCAAAATCAATCAACTTTAAACCCAGGAACAATATATGAGACAAACATAATTATAAGTGCATTAATAACAAAAGTAAAAAGTCAGATTGTAAGGATGTTTATTGGTAAAGTTAATATTATTAGAACAGGTTTGATAAAAGTATTTATTATAGAGATAATAATCGCAACCAAAAATGCATCAATAAAACCAGTAACTACAACTCAAGGAAGAAGGTATGTAGTAGCCAATACTGCAACCGCAGTTATAATCAAACTGATAATTATATCCATATTTTTTTAGTTAATAATAAATGTAATTTCAATTATATTAATAAATTGTATGAGAAATGTAAGAAAATAGAGTATAAAGATTTTTTTTGCATATTTAATTTATTTATGTATTATAAGTATATATAAACTCTTTAATAATCTAATAAACGAGCCTATGCACCATACACTTACAAAAATAATAGATTTGTCAGATTCTTGGATACAATACTACGAAGATGATCAAAAAAGTAATAATCCAAAATATAATGACTTCTATAAATGATGGGAAACATATTTCAATTGAATTCTCGAGGAAATGGAAGAAGTAAAAGAACAAATCAAACCAAATAATTCAGTTCATCTTGAAGATGAATTATGAGATGTATTATGGGGATATGTTTGTATTCTTCAAATTTTTAAAAAGAAGTGATATATTACTGATGTTAAGAAAGTATTTGAAAGAAGTTATAAAAAACTAAGTGAAAGAATTGAAGCTCATCACCAACAAGATTCAACAACTTACTGATCATGGATAAAAACTAAGAAAAAACAAAAAGAAGAGTTAAAAGATGAACATAATTATTTGTATTGATGTGATAACAAAAAAGATAGTTAATACTAACTATCTTTTTTAAGTAATAGATCTATATTTGCAAGCAACTCAGGAAAAGCTGGTTGAGAAAAATGTCATCTATCTTGGAAAATAAAAAATTTAGAATTTTTCAATAATATATATTTTATTTATTCCTCAAATCAATAGTTCATTCTTTATTAATTACTTCTTCTAGTTTAGTATTTATACTTTCATCTTTCTTTTTTTTCAAGGATGATACTTCAAGATACTCATTAACTACTCAACTTAAAGCTTCAAGAATAAGCTCAAATTTTTCTTTTTCTTTATTTTCTGGTTCTTCTATTTTTTCACCTTTTATCCTTTCTATTTCTTCTAGTGCTTCAAATGGTATTTTAGCTTCTTTAAGTCTAAAAATCTCATCTCATATCTTATGAATTATCAAAGTTCATTTTCAAAGTAATTTATCTAAAATTCATTTTTGTTCTATTTCAATTCATTCTATACTTTCAAAATCAACTGAATTTACTCTTATATAAAACAAAGCCCATTTTAAATCAATTACATTTTTTTCTGTTATTATCCATACATCATTATACCAATCAAATATATCATAAACAATTTTTATATATATTAAAATTAAGTATATTTCAAATATATAAAAAGGAACAAGTTGTTGAAATCTACCTGAGATAAAATATAAAAAACAAGGAATAAAGACAAATAATAGAAACAATATAATTAATCTATCCAAAATCACGATAAAATGCTCGTGAACAACATATTTTACTTCATGTCATTCTGGTATAAATTTTGAAAAAAACATTTTTTCGTATTTGTTCATATTTAATAATTAATTTCTAATTTTACTGGACAATGATCACTTCACATCACATCTGTCATATACTCAATTCATTCAACTTTATCTACAAAACTTTTGTTCACTACAAAATAATCTAACCTCCATCAGACATTTCTAGGTCTAGCTCAAGCTCTATAACTCCACCAACTATATACATCTTTTTTATTAGGATAAAAGTATCTAAAAGTATCTATATAACCGTTTGAAAGCATTTCTCAAAATTTAGCTCTTTCAACAGGTAAAAATCATATACTATCTTCGTTTTCTTTTGGTCTAGCGATATCTATCTCTGTATGACATATATTAAAATCACCTGTAATTATTACATTTTCTCATGATAAAACAAGTTTATTTGCATAATCTATTATCTTATTATAAAATTCTAGTTTATATCAAAGCATCTCTGTTCAATCAGCTCTTGTTCATCAATTAGGAAAATATCAATTAATAAGAACAAAATCTCTTGTCTTGATTTCAGTAATCCTTCAATCCGTGTGAAAATGTTCTACATCTTCAAAATGATTTCTTCAATTTAGTATTTCAACTGAGTTTTTATAAAAAATAGCCGTTCCTGCATATCAAGCCGAAATTCAAGCATGCCAAATATAATTATATCATTCAACAGGTCATACATCTTTTAAAAATTGTGCTTCAAATGCTTTTGTTTCTTGTATACAAAGTATATCAGGACTTTCTAATGCAATAAATTCTTTAAATCATTTTTGTGCAACTGCTCTTATTCAATTTATATTCCAAGTAATTATTTTCATAAAAAAATATTAATTTATAGTTAGATTTATTTTATTTTTTATTATATAAAAGTAAAGTTTTATCTTGAATTTTTTTTTTTTTTGAATATATTAAAAAATATTGATTTATATACATAATTTTTATTAAAAATGACAAAACACGATAAAAAAACAATACCAGAAGAAATTGAAGAAATATTAGAAGAAGAAATAATGAATGATGAATGAATTATTGAAAACACAATTAATGAAGAATCAGTAGAAAATGAATTAGAGGATACTGATAGTGAATGTGGTAAATTAAAAGAAGCTTTTACTAGACAACAAGCAGATTTTAACAATTTTAAAAAAAGAGTAGAAAGAGATAGAGACGATATGATATTTTTCTTAAAAGCTGATATACTTAAAAAAATATTACCAAGAATAGATGATTTACAGAGAATTATTTCTCAGACTCCAGAAGAAGAAAAAAATTGAACAGTTTATACTTGAATTGTATCTATAGAAAAAAAATTAGTTTCAGATTTAGAAAGAATGTGAGTTAGAACTTTTGATTCAAAATGAGATCTGATTAATATAGATAAACATGAAGTTATGACTCAAATACCATGAGAGGATTGAATTATTCTTGATGAATTTGAAAAATGATATATGATAGGCGATAGAGTACTTAGAGTTGCTAAAGTAGTGGTAGGGCAAAATTAGTAACTTATATTTTTTAACTATAAAAAAATATGTCATTTAAGAAATACCAATCTAATAGATGAGAAGATAAAAAAAATCATAAAAAATTTCACAATAAATCAAAGGAAAATGGAGATTATTGATTTAAAAAATATAATAAAAATGAAAATAATAAAGATGATGATAATATATTAAAATGACCTTTATTAAAATGAATTTATAAGGAATGAAGATGAGATTTTTGATTTGTAGACACAATTTTAGAAGATTGAACAAAACAATGATATTATGTATTTTCTGCAAATAGATGAGATACTCTATCTTGAGATGAAGTTCTTTTTAGTGTAAAGGAATTTAAATGAAGAAAAGAAGCAGTTATTGAAAAAGTTACAAAAAGAGCTGATAAAATCTTAACATGAACTTTTGAATCAGTACAAGAATATATAGAAAAAGAAAATAAATGATATGGTTTTGTAGTTTTAGATAATCCTTATTTTAAAAAAGATATATTTATAGCTGGAAAAGATCTAAAATGACTTGAAGCTGGTGATAAAGTTGCATTAAAAATAACTAAATGGTCAGGAAAAAATCCAGAATGAACTATAATAGAAAAAATATGAAAAGCTTGAGAAAAATATGTAGATGTAATGGCTATGGCTTATGAATGATGAGCTAGACCTACATTTCCACCAAAATTAATTGAAACTCTTAAAAATATGCCTAAAAAAGTTGAAGAAAAAGATTTAGGTTGAAATAGAAGAGATTTAAGAAATTTATTTGTGTATACTATAGATCCAGATGATGCCAAAGATTTTGATGATGCAATAAGTATAGAAAAACTTGATAATTGAAATTATAAATTATGGGTCCATATAGCAGATGTAACTCATTATGTTACAGAATGAAGTGATCTTGATAATGAAGCAAAAGCAAGATGAATAAGTATATATTTTGTTGATAGAGTTGTTCCAATGCTTCCTGAGATACTTTCAAATGAACTTTGTAGCTTAAATCCATTTGAAGACAAATTAACTATGACTTGTGAAGTGGAAGTAAATCCAAAATGAGAAATTGTCTCAAGTGATGTTTATGAAAGTGTTATTAATTCAAATTTTAGATTATCATACAAAAATGCTGAAGATATAAAAAATATGTGATTCAAAGATTGGTCAATTGATAATTTACTTCTAAAAAATGATAAATATACTCAAAAAGATGCACTACCTTTATTTGAAAAAATAAAACTTAGTTATGAATTAAAAAAGATATTATACAATTTCAAAAAACAAAACTGATATATAGAATTCGATTTAATCGAGACAAAAATACTAGTTAACGAAAGTTGATTTCCAGTAGAGATAAAAGAATACCCAAAATACGAATCAAATAAAGTTATAGAATTTTTTATGATTTTAGCAAATGAAGCAGTAGCAAAGAAATATAGCAGTTTTCCATTTTTATACAGAGTTCACCCTGATCCTGAAACAGAAGATATAGATAGATTAAAATATGCTCTAAAATATATTTGAGTTGAATATAAAGATAAATTAATTGATATAATTGAGAAATTAAAATGAAGGGAAGAGGAAAGTTTTATATCAAAATTGATATTAAAAACTATGACTAGAGCTCTATATTCACCAATCAATGGATGACATTATGGGCTTGGACTTGAGTATTATAGTCATTTTACATCACCAATTAGAAGATACCCAGATTTACAAATTCATAGAATTATGAAAGAACATTTAAATAGTAAACTTACAAAATCGAGAATCGAACATTATAATAATGTATTACAAGATGTTGCTAATTTATGTAGTGAACAAGAAAGAATGGCTGAGGATATAGAACATAAAGTTGATGATTATCTAAAAGCTAAATTTATGATTGATAAGATATGAGAAGAATTTGATTGAGTTATTTCAGGAGTAATAGAAAGAGGGATATTTGTACAATTGGAAAATACTGTTGAATGATTTGTAGATTTGTCATCAGGAAATACAAAAAAATGATGAAATAAAGAAAAAATTAAATTAAGTTTTGATGATATGCTACTTGAAATTAAAGACAGTCATACTTGAGAAAAATACAGATTAGCCGACAAGGTTAGAATAAAAGTATCAAGTGTCGATGAGATTTTTTCTAGAATTGATTTTGAATTGATAAAATAATTAATATGAATATAATACCTAAATCTACATTTGAATGTGAATGAATAATTGAATATAAAACAGAAATAAAGTTTAATAAAGATAAATGAGAATATGAATTTTTCTTTAAAAACAAAGAATGAGAACTATTGGCATATATAGTATTTGAAATTATCCAAGAGCACTTTTGAAAAGTTCAATATTCAGTAGGAACTATTAAGCACTTATCTAATGCTAATTGATTCGAACATATGCCAGAATTTTTAAAAGAAACATATAAAGACTATTGATATTCAAAAAAATCTTGAATTAAACATTTTTGAGAAATTGCATTAAATGAGGTATTAAAATATACAAAAGAACACTTAAAAGGTTTAGAAATAGTTGTTGTTGTATGATATGAGAAAAATGCTCCTTACATAATGAATCTTATTAATAGAATTAAAAGAAAGTATGCAACAATCCTAGAAATTATGTGACCTGGCGAATTATCAATATGTACATTAAAAATATAATTAATTAATATATTTTATGAAAGCAAAAATTATAAATTCAATATTTGCAATATTACTAATTATTTGTTCTTTTATTTCAGGTTTATTTTGAAGCATTTTTTTAATAAGATTTTACCCAGAATATCTAAATTTAAAACCAGAAATAATAAAGGAAGAAACTATAAAAACTGAAAAAATAACAAATATAACAAGTTTACAAAATGACATAACAAAAATTGTAAAAACAATATCGCCTGGAGTTGTAAGTATAATAATCAAAAAAGATTTAACTGTATATAGGCAAGATCCTTTTTGATTTTTTCAAACCCCTGTTTGAACAGTAAAAACTAAAATATGATGATGAACTTGATTTTTTATTACAAAAAATTGAAAAATAATTACGAATAAACATGTTGTAAGTGATACGACAGCTGAATATACAGTTATAACAAACGAAGGGGAGGAATATGATGCTAAAATCTTAGCGATTGACCCAATTACAGATTTAGCAATACTTCAAGTATCTTCTGGCAAAATTTATGAACCAATTAAAGTTATTAATAATGATGAAGATATTACAATATGACAATTTGCTATAGCCGTATGAAATACATTAGCTGAATATCAAAACTCTGTTTCTCTATGAGTTATAAGTGGTAAAAATAGAACTATATGAGATGAAACTATTAAGCTTTCATGACTTATTCAAACTGATGCTGCTATAAATCCAGGGAATAGTTGATGACCATTAGTAAATTTAGACTGAAAAGTTATATGAATAAATACTGCTATAGTGTTTTGAGCAGATTGATTATGATTTTCTATACCTTTAACTCAAAATAGAATTGATTATATGCTCAGATCAATAGAAAAATATGGTTCAATTAAAAAACCCTTCATATGAGTAAATTATATTATAGTTTCACCTTGAATCCAAAAAGAATTATGAATAAAAGTAAATTATTGAGCTTACATTCCAAAGGTAGCAAATTCTATAGTTCCTTGAAGTAGTGCTGAAAAAGCTTGAATTGTATGATGAGATGTTATACTAGAAGCAGATTCTAAAAAAATCAATCTAGATAATCCTCTAACAAATATAATTCAGACAAAAATTCCATGAGACACAATTAAATTGAAAATTATGGATAAAGACTGAGAAGAAAAAGAAGTTGAATTAATTCTATGAGAGAACTAAAAATTAGACTAAATATAAAAGAAAATGACAACCTCACCATTATTACTTTATAATAAAAAACTATGTGCTGAATATTTGCTTATAACTGAAAACAAGATTCTATTTCATTTCTTTTAGATTGATTAAAAAACCTTGAATATAGATGATATGATAGTGCTTGAATTGTATGATTAAGTGAAAAATGAGATGTATTTCTGGAAAAATCGGTATGAAAAGTATCGAATCTAACTACAAAAGTAGCACTTAAAAAAAGAGATATAATATATCCTGTTGGTATAGCTCACACTAGATGGGCAACTCACGGAGGAGTAACAGAAGATAATGCTCATCCTCATTATAGTGAAAGTAAGAGATTTTATATAGTACATAATGGTATAATTGAAAATTATAAAGAATTAAGAAAACACCTTGAAAAAAAATACAAATTTTATTCTGAAACAGATAGTGAAGTTGTAGCAAAATTACTCGAAGAATTATATGATTGAGATATACTTACGACTATTCAAAAGATCTCACAAACTATTATAGGAGCTTATGCTTTAGCTATAATAGATAAAAGACACCCTGATACTCTAGTTTGAACAAAACTATGAAGTCCGATGATAATTTGAATAGAAGACAAAGATATATTTTTAGCAAGTGATATCAATGCTCTATCTGGAGTTGCTTCTGAATTTGTACAGATGGAGGATAATGAAATAGTAGTTATAAAAGATTGAAAATATACAATTTTTTCTTGAAATTATTCTACTTGATCATGTCTGAATAAAATAAGTAGAAATTGTGAAAAGATTGAAAAGAATTTCAAAAAATCAGAAAAATGAAAATTTGATACATTTACGGAAAAAGAAATAAATGAAATCCCTGAAGTTATAGAAAATGTATTTAAATGAAGAATTAATTTTGAAACAAGAACTATACACAACGAGACTCTTCAAGAACTCAATGAACACGAAATAGATAAAATAGAGATAATAGCTTCATGATCAAGTTATTTTGCTTGATACACTTGAACTTATTGGTTTAGAGAAATAGCTTGAATTCCTGCTGAAGTAAGAATTAGTAATGAGTTTTTGTATGATACATTTATCCCAGATAGTAAAACTTTATATATATTTTTATCACAATCGGGAGAAACAGCTGATGTAAGAGAATGTCTAAAAATGGTGAAATCAAAATGATGTCTGACTTTTTGAATTGTAAATGTAGTTTGAAGTACAATAGCTAGGATGTGTGATATGTGATTATTTTCTCATGCATGAAGTGAAATATGAGTTGCTTCAACTAAAAATATAATCGGGCAGTTATGAGTTTTGATACTTATGGCTATAAGTATGTGATTAAACAGAAATCTTCAATATATAAAATGAAAAGAAATAATCTCTGAATTAGCAAAACTTAAGTGAATTTTCGAAAAAGAATTAAAACAAACTAAGGAAATAAAAAAACTGGCAAAAAAATATAGTAAAACAAAAAGCTTATTTTTCTTATGAAGAAATTTATTGTATCCTATAGCTCAAGAGGGAAGTTTAAAACTTAAAGAATTAAGTTATATTCACTCAGAAGCTTATTCAAGTTGAGAAATGAAACATTGACCACTAGCTTTAGTTAACAAAGATTTTTTATGTATATTTTTAAATCTAAAATGAGTATTTCAAGAAAAAACTAACTCAAATATAAAAGAGGTAAAAGCTAGAAATTGAATAGTCTTATGAGTAATTACAAAGTGAGAAAATGATGAGGAATTATATGATGATATAATTGAAGTTCCGGAAGTAGATAAATTGATAAGTCCATTTGTATGTCTATTACCTGTATGGCTATTTGCTCTACATACAGCAACAGATTTATGAAGAGATGTAGATAAACCTCAAAATTTAGCTAAAAGTGTTACGGTTGAATAAAATAATTATATCGTTTGCCTTGTTATAATCTGTGAACTCCTAGGATAATCCTTAGGAGTTTTTTCATTTTTTCTAATAATAACCAAACTCCTTTTTTGTCATCACAATTCATATTTTTTTATATATACAATTTCAGATTTAAGTTTAATCAAAGCTACATCTCATTCTATAAGTTCGTTTTCATTATCCATTTTATAAGCTATAAAAATTCAACCTACTTTAAGTAACGGAATTGCATATTCAAGCAAAGTAGGGAAGTATGCTGTAGCACGAGAAACTACAAAATCAAAACTTTCCCTATATTCTTTATCTTGTCATAATTCTTCAAATCTTGAATGAATAGTTTGTATATTATCAAGTTCTAAATTTATAGCAAATTCATCTACTGATTTTAATTTTTTGGCAACTGAATCTATTCAATAAAATTGAGTTTTAGTAATCTGTCATCCTGAATTTATATCAAGATTTTTATCCTGCATACTATAATAAATTGCAAGTGGAATAAGAGGAAAACCTCATCAAGTTCATATGTCAGCAATATTTCATGATAACTGTATAAATTTAGTTAACATTAGACTGTCTATAAAGTGTTTTTCTATAATCGATTCATCATCCCTCAAACTAGATAAATTAATTTGATTATTTTTTTCTTTAAACATAGCTAAAAAATCTTCAAATTTTTTAATAGTTTTTTCATCAAAATTAAAATTATAAGATTTAAATGTTTTTTGTAACATAAATAATGATACTAAAAAATAAAAATATAACTTTATTATATTACAAATTTTAAAAATCACAATAAAAAAAGCTAGTATAAACATACTAGCTTTAAAAATATAGATTAAAAGTGAATAGTATTAGGAACTAGCATTTCTCTATCATGAGTAACATCAGCTTTTAATTTTAAACTTGTAGAATAATTATCTCAAAAAGTTTTATGAACTCATTTTATTAAGTTCTCAAATTTATCAGTTTTTAATAAATCATTCATAACATATTTTTTATTTACAAAAATTGTAATTCTATTTTTTTCTTCATTTTTTTTGATATCAAATATATTATGTTCTAAAATTTTAATTATATCTTTTTGATTTATATTTTCTAAAAGTTTTTTTATAATTTTTTCCATAATAATTTTATTAATAAATTATTTTCAAAGAAGTTTTTTAGACTTATCTATAAGCCTATCTAATTCTCTTTCCATTTCCTTAAAATAATCTTTATTTCATAATCTTTTTGCTTCTTCAAAAAACAGATTCATATCAAATAGAGATTCAGGCCATTTTATATTTTCCCAATCTTTAAAAGATTTTAAATCAGGATTTTTATCAATAAATTCATTAAACTTCTTTTCATTATCAAACTCCTTACTTACACTTTTTTCTTTTCAATCTATATTTTTGTAGATTCTAATTTTTCATTCAAACATAAAAAAATAGTTAAGAAATAAATTTGCAAAATAAAGGTTAAGAAATAAAATAGGAATCACAGGGGAGTAGTCATTATATCATTTAATTTAAAAAGTCAAAATGAATTCAAATTCTCAACTTGTACAGTATCTAGTTAATACTGAGGCTTTAAAAACTGATATTATAATAAATGCATTTAATAAAATTGATAGGAAAAAATTTGTACAAGATGATTTTGCAAATGAGCCTTATCAAGATATTCCATTACCAATATGATATTGACAAACTATTTCACAACCTACGACTGTAGCTTTTATGCTAGAATTATTATCACCAGAAAATTGAGATAAAATCTTAGATATATGAACAGGTTCATGATGGACTACTGCATTACTTGCTAATATTGTATGAGACAAATGATTAGTTAAATGATATGAATTGATTCCCGAACTTGTAGAATTTGGAAGGGATAACCTAAAAAAATATAATTTTAAAAATGCATCAATTAACCAATCAGAAGAAAATTTTTCTTTTATAAAATGAGATTTTGATAAAATACTTGTATCAGCTTGATCATATGATATACCAAAAGAATTAATAAAAAAATTGAAAATATGATGAACTATGGTTATCCCTGTTGATAGTTATATTTATAAAATAACAAAAATAAATGAAAAACCTGATTTAGACATTGATAAATATTATGGGTTTGCTTTTGTTCCACTTATTACAAATTAATCTCTTTTATAAAGCCCTATCATCTCTCAGTAAGATAAATTATATGGTTGCATTGTATCTAATAATTCATCCTTATCAACTCATTCTTTTAAGTCCAATTTTTCTTTACTCAAAGCATAAATCTTGAAAAAATATCTATGAATTCAATGTCATTTTGGAGGACACGGTCATCACCAATTTAGATTTCAAAAACTATTTAATCATCTAGTAAATCATACTAAAGTATCTTTGTTATCTTCAAATAAAGTTAATGATGTTTGTCAATTTGTTTTTATATCCCGTGCTATAAAGTGTACAAATGTATTTTTTATAGCATCTGGATCATCTATTATTATAGCCAAACTTTTAGTATTTTCTGGTAAATTATTTATTTCAAGCTTAGGAATTAAATTACCTCAATCACAAGTAAACTGACTTCATAAAAATGTATTATTTTTAAAATCAGGTGAAGTAACCTGCAACTTTCAAATCTCAGCATATTTTAATGATACCATAATAACAACAAATGAAAATATTAATAAAAGCACTCAAAATCATAAAATCAATAATACCATTTTTTATATAATATAAAATAAAATTGTTTATTTAACATAAAGTTATTATATCTATATTTTTAAAAAGTAAAATTTGAAGTTTATATAAAAAAAAGTAAAATACATATACTTTATATATAAAGTTTTTAAAATGCAACTTACAAAAACACTTCTTCATACAACAGATAATTACATAAAAACTCTTGAAAAAGCTTGAATTACAAAGGTAATTGATCTTATAAATCATTATCCTAGAGATTATGAAGATAGAACAAATGTTCTTGATACTTTTTCATATATAAATTTAAAAGAAAAAAATACAATTTTAGTAACTTTGGTATCTCTTGATACAAATAGAACTTCGAACTGAAAATTACTCACAAAAGCAGTACTGGAAGATAAAACATGATTTATGGCTGAAGCTGTTTGGTTCAATAAAAAATATTTTTGAGCTTCTGTACTTGCCTCAAAAGGTAAAAAAGTATTAATTAGTTGAAAGGTAAAATATGATTATGGTAAAGTAACTTTTATGTCTCCTGATATAGAAACTGATCTTACAAAAGTAGCCTGAGTTATAGTTCCAATTTATCCAGATATAAATTATCTTCCTTGATCATGGATAGCATCAAAAATACCTCTTTTAGAAACATTTTTTGATAATATAGAAGAAACTCTACCTGAAAGTATAATAAAAAAATATAAATTTATAGAAAAAAAAGAAGCTCTAAAAAAACTTCATTTTCCAAAAAATAAACAGGATATTGAGATTGCTAAACACAGACTTGCTTATGAAGAACTATTTGAGATAAATTATAAAACTTTATCTAAAAAATTTGAAATTTTCAAAGAAACAGAAGGAAAAAGTCTAGCAATTCCTCTAAATCCTGACTTAATAAAAGATATACTTTCAAAACTTCCATTTTCACTTACAAACTGACAAAAAATATCTCTTTTTCAGATACTAAAAGATATGGAAAAAAATCATTCAATGCAAAGACTTCTAGAATGAGATGTATGAACAGGTAAAACGATAATTGCTCTCATAGTTGCAATTCATGGAATTATAGAGAGTAAAAACTCTATTCAAGTTGCATTTATGGTTCCCACAGAAATCCTTGCTAGACAACACTTTGAAGCAATACAAGAATTATTATCATATTATAATTTATCTTCGGCTTTACTTGTATGAAGTACGACTGCAAAAGAAAAAATAGAAATAAAAAACTTACTAAAAATTTGAAATATAAATGTAATAATTTGAACTCATGCACTTATTCAAGAAGATGTATTTTTTAATAATCTGTGATTTGTAATAGTTGATGAACAACATAGATTTTGAGTAAAACAAAGAGAAATATTGGAATCAGGAATTTGAAATAAATCTGGACTTATTCCTCATATACTCAATATGACAGCAACTCCAATTCCAAGAACTCTAGCTTTGACACTATACTGAGATCAAGATTTATCAGTTATAAAAGAGTATCCAGCTTGAAGAAAATTGATTCACACAAAAGTAGCTAAAAGTGATGAAGAAAGACAACAAATAGAACTTTTTGTAAGAACTCAAATAGAAGCAGGCAGACAAGTTTTTTGGATATCGCCACTAGTTGAAGAATCAGAAAAAATTGATTTAGCAAATGCTATATCTACTTATGAAACCTTGCAAGCGATTTATGAACCTTTTAAAGTTTGATTACTTCATGGTAAAATGAAACCTAAAGAAAAAGAATCTGTAATGAAGGATTTTAGTGAAAATAAAATTGCTGTATTATCAAGTACTTCAGTTGTAGAAGTATGAGTAAATATTCCAAATGCAACAATAATGTGTATAGAATGAGCTGAAAGATTCTGACTATCACAACTTCATCAATTTAGATGAAGAGTTGGTAGGGGAGAGTATCAATCATATTGCTATCTATTTCCTAGTAAATGAAACTATACAGATAGACTTAAAGCAATGGAAAGAACAAATAACTGATTTGAACTTGCTGAAATTGATTTAGAACTCAGATGACCAGGTGAAGTTTACTGAGTAAGACAAAGCTGATTACCTGACTTAAAAATCGCAGATTTAAGAGATTTAGAACTAGTTAGCCAAATTAGGGAAGATATAGAAGATATATTGAAATCTAATAAATAATATATAAACTTTATATTAAATTATAAATTACTACTTATTTTGTCTGAAATATTTCCATCTCGACAAATTTATTTCCTCCGGAAATTTCTGTTCTTATAGGACCAGAAAAGCCCTC
This sequence comes from bacterium, assembly GCA_024635475.1. Classification (GTDB taxonomy): domain Bacteria; phylum Patescibacteriota; class Gracilibacteria; order BD1-5; family UBA6164; genus Altimarinus. The sequence continues at coordinate 24,117 of JAGXIW010000007.1, forward strand.
GTCAATAAGAGGTGATGGTTCATGTCGAGAATCAGTAACACTTTCAGGGAAAGGGTCATCGTGTGAGTAGGGCATTGTAAAAATATTTCCATAGATTCATTTTCCGAGGGAAACATGAGGGGTCTCTCAGATAATGAAATGTTTTTTTTCATTTTCTTCTAGAGGATAAAGGATTTTTATGAGATCTTTTTTTGATTTGATGATGAGTGGTTCAATACCATTTTTACCTTCCGATTTATATTTATTTTCACTTAAGACAAGTACTAGATTTTCTGCTGTATCACACTCACTCTCCTGAAGTTTATTTCCATATATATCTATAAGAAACCAGTTTTCATTATATTCTCCGTCAATTGAAAACTCTTCGCTTTTTATAAGAGAGTATAAATCTGATCATCTAATTTTATCATTTCTAGAAAGATGGAAAAGACGAAGCATTCAAACTCCATCAATGATTTTTATACGAGTATATCAAATATTTTTCACGGGAATTTCAAGAATACTATCCACATGATTATTTACTTCATGGAGTATGCTATTGTGAAAACCGTACGACCAATTATCCATGACAAACACTCCAGATTGTGCGAAACAGCTTCTAGTAGAGTATGATAGTCCTTTTACCAATCATTGAAAGATTCCTCCTTTCTCTATTTTTGGAAAATGATCCTTTTTTACAAACACATTAATTCATTTTTTTTCTCCAGGGTAGATAACTGAATCGCCAACAACACAAATATCACCTCAAATCCATGATGGAATCTTTTTGAGAAATTCATGGCCAAGATAACTCTCTTGTCCCGAAATTTCATCGCCAAAAAATTCCGCGAGAGATGTAAATTTTTTGGGGCTAGAGTTATTCATAAATCAAAAGTAAAAATATGTTTGAAATTAATCGGAATAAAGATATTCCTATTTTTTTTATTATTTATTTTTTATACTATTAGCTATATCCAATATTTGTTGGATTAATCAGCAAGTTTTAGCTACTAATAAAGCTTGAGATTCAAGTATGTCATCTTTCTTGTTTATAGTCAAATGAAACTGTTCAATCTGGCATTACATTTGTCTTAAAATGAACAGGCTCAACTATTTCTGGATGATTTTCAGTTAATTTTTTTATAAAATCATGATTATGATGAGATATATCTATGTAAACTCATTTTTGCATAAATTCTCTTACGGTGGCATAAGTTAAGGCCGTCTGATAACTTGGAGGAACCGTTGACCACATCTCATCAAAAAAACCTATATTCATTCAGTTTGACTTTGATATTTGCTCGAGAATTTCTTTTAAGACAATAACTTCAGTACCTCAAGAGCTTAGATTCAAATCTTGTCGAGCCTTTATGCGATCTACCCAGTAGATTTTATCAATCAATGGTGTAGTCATAGTTTTGGCTGGAGCATAACCAATAGCATTTGCAAAAACAAGTGGCCAAACTGTATGTTTGAGACTTTGAGTTTTTCCTGACATATTGGCTCCAGTTTTTATTACCACCCTTTGATCTTCTCAAAAATAAAATCTATTTTTAACTTCCTGTTTTTTGTTAGGATTATAAGGTTCATCTAAGACAATTGATCCAGTTTCATTAAAATCAACCTTACATAAACTATTTTCTTTAATCATTTTAGATATATCAACAAGAGTTACAAGATTGAACATATCTTGTATGAGTTTTTCAAAATTAACAGCTTGTTTAATTTCAGATCTTTTTATTGGTTCTTTATTTGAATTATAACTTTCTTTTAATAATTCAAAAATATCTGATCAATTTGAGATATCTGAAAGGGTAGTTTTTAAAATATTTTCCCAATAATGAGATATTTGATGTAAGTGAATTGAATCATATTTTTTTAATTCTCGAGTGAGTGAATATATATCCACTTCTTGTCATACTACGTTATACAATCAGCAAATAAATCTAATGCTATTTTCAAATATTCAGTCATGTTTTGATAAAGCTTCTTTTTCTTCATCCATCAATCTTTTAACTATTTGTAAATCAATATCAAATAAATTATGTGGTTTTAATGTACCTTTAAAATGATCATATAATCTTTGTCATATTTGTTTACATCAAAAAGTTATTATTTGACCAATTTCTATCCATTTTTTGCCTGTTAAATCAAATCAGGCAATTTGAGCACAACTCTCAATTATTTGATCATATTCTTTCTCGTTTTCATTTTGTTTTATTTTAAATTCCTTTTTCTTTAATTTTTCATAAACTCAATCTTTTTTTTCTTGTTCTATTTTATTCTCTAATTCTCCTATTTTTTGTTTAAATTGAATTAATAAATCAAATTGTGTTAATTGTTCTGTTAAAAAATCATTATTTTCCTCTCAAGATAAATCTAAACTTATTTTTATAGATAAAACAAACAATCTAAATGTATGTACAAAATTTCTTCAAGAAAAACTATCTCATATAAATTCTTTATAAATTTCTTCAAACATTTTAGTATTAAAATTCTCTGAATAATCTCTAATTGTGTATAAAGACGAATTTATATGCCATAAAAAATTTTGTAATTTTATTCTTTCTTGTTCTAACTTTTCTGTTCACAGACTATCCAATTCCTCCCACATTTTTTGAATCTCAAAAATATCTTGTGAACTTCTAATGGGAGATTGGGTAATAAATTTTCATACTTCTTTATGACGAACCATTTTTAATCCCGGGAAATGAGCCCATCTAAATTCATTATCACTACTAATTACAGATAATATCTGATTATATTCAGGTTTTTCTTCATTCTGGTACCATTTATCTTCTCATCATCTCCAATTATTTCTTCTTTCTTCTTTATCATCCTCATCAAGAGAATATCTCCATTTCAAAACAGGAAATTCTGTAATTTCAAATGGACGATTTAAATTTCTTGCTTCTTTTTTATAAAAAATTCTAATTTCATCCTGATATGGCATCAAAGACATAAAACTTTCTCTCTCTTTTTTTAGCCTTTCTCTTTCCTCGGGAGTATATTTTATTACATCTCTATATTTCATTTCAGGAATAGAAGCTGTCAGGATATTTCATTTCACATATTCCTCAGCAGTATGGCATATACTTTCTGGTAATCACAGAGTTCTCGCAGCCTCGAGAATATGATGCTCTCATATTCATTTTTTTAATTCATACAAAAAAGTAATGGTTCCATCTTCATTTAATCTGTCTTCAAGATGATAAGTGCTGAATTCTTCATGATCTTGTATATATTTAACAAATTCTTCATTGTGAGTTGCGAGTACAACTTTAATGTCTTTATTTGTCATATAAAGCAATATTGATTTAAGCAATACTGCCTGATCCTCTGGAGAAGTTGTAGACCCCCACTCATCCATAAATAAAAATGTCTTTCATCATTTGCTATTTAATTCTAGGAGTTTATTAATATTTGTAATATCCTCACCGAAAGCACTCAGTCATTTTCATGAATCAGTCAAGGCTCTATCTATAGATACAAATCTATCAAAAATATGAATATTTACTTCATTTGCTGGAGCATATCAAATTGATTGTGCACAAATATGTAACTGTTTATTAAGTTCTCATTGAAAACTTTTTCCTGACATTATATCTCAAACAAGTACATTACAAAGAGCATTATCCATAGAATTATTCAATTTTTGTATAGTAATATCACCATTTTTTCATTTTTTTTCTTTACATCTTTCAAATTGCCAAGCCTGTTTAAATTGCATTGGTTTAGTTTCATCAAAACTTACTTTAGTATAAGAGTCTTCTTTTATTTTAGAAGCTATAGAAATCAGGGCTCAAATTTGATTTAAAATTTTATAAATACTATCAGTTTGTGTAAATAATTTATTTATCTCATCATTTTTTCAATCAAGATATAATTGTACAAAATATGAAACACTTGGAAAATTAATTTGTTTATATTCAGTTTCCAATTTTATAGCCAAATCCTGAATTACTGGGTTAGATATTGTTTTAAGTAATGTTATAAATTTATTTATATCAGTTAAATCTTTTTTAAGACCTATTAAATTTAATATTTCGTGACTACGACCTATAATTTCATCAAAATCTTCTCCATTTAATAATCATTTACTAAGCCTATCATCAATTTTAATAAAATTTTCTAAAGTAAATTTTTTATTTTCTTCTTTTAATACTTGTATTCTTTTTCTCGATTTTCTTTTTTCTCTCTCTGCTTGTTCTTTTTCATTTCTATCATATCACCATAAATATATTAAAGCTTCTCAAAAACTTTTACTTTCTCCTTTTCATTCTGATAATTTTTCTAGGTTCACTCTATCTGATAATAATTCATCAAGAACTCTCTGACGAGCTTCTATTTCAGATAAACTATTGGATGGATTTCTAAGTATTTTATTTATTATAACCTGTTCATCATCATTTCATCCGAAACTAACTCTTTTATCGTAAGGTAAAGAGGTTTTATTTTCTGATAATGAAATTATTTCAGCAGAATTTTTAGAATTAGTAAAAATATCCATAGTTTCTCATTCTATAATCTGAGAAACAGTATTTAGTGGGCTTACAAATGCAATTCATGATTTAATACAAATACTTGAGGAATTTTCTGGTATTGATGTGCTCATAACTTAAATTAGTTACTATATATAAAATAAATTAAAAAGGAATTTCATCTCATTTAGAATCTTTTGTTGTACATCATTCTTCTTCATCATTATCAACTTCTACATCCAAACAAATATTATTATAGTTACTAAAATCAAATTTTTCTTCTTCAGGAAATCAAAGTAATTTTCTCATCATTGGTAATAATTCTTCTTTTGATCTAATATAATTTTTAGTTAATGATTCACTAATTTTTTCATCATCTCAGTATATTCTTTGGTTCAATTCAGAATACAAGATTTTTCTTATCAAGAAAGTATATCTCTTGATAAAATCAGTCATTTTTAATCCATCCTGTGAATCATAACCTAACTCTATTAAATTATTAATTTCATCATTAGATAAATCTATTTGTTCAGGAAATCAATGATCATTATTTGATAAAAGTACATTTATTACTCAACCATCATAAAGTCAAGCTTCTACATCAATAGTATCTTGTATATCTAAAATCTGTTTAACAAATCAAGAAAATGCGATTTTTATATAACTTACAGGTAGATCTCAGTTATACAGTTGATTTAATTCACCTTTAAAATCTTCAGCTTTAAATAATTCTCTATAATTTTCAAAAACTCACTCTACATCTAATTCTGGATTAATTTTAGCTTTATTTTCTTTATAATACTTATAGATTATTATTAGGTCATCTATACTACATCAAATTCAAAAATATGAATCTGATATTCATTTTTTGTCAATCATTCAAGATATATAGACTTCTAAAAGCTTAGGCATATATGATTCATATTTTTCTTCAAAATGTTCCATAACAAATATTATGGTATTCATTTTTCTAGTTGAATTTCCTGGATTACTAATTATTTCTTGCAAAATTTCTTCTCATTTATCAGAATCAATTAACTTAAAATACATCCCTTCATTTAATTGTTCTCTATGATTAAATAAAAAATTATCAATTTCAACTCAAGTTATTGTATTTGTAAAAATTTTGGTACTTTGTAATACTTCTACAAAATAAATTAAATGATCTGAATTTTCTAGCTTTAATACTTTTTGTTTAAAAATTTGAAATATGACATATCAAAGTAAATTTTCATCATAAGATAAAAGCTTATCTATTTCTCATTCACACATACTTCTTTCTAGTTGTATATTATAATGTGAATTATTATCAAACCCTTTTATTCTATCAAAATCTATTCTTAAAGCAATTTGATTAGATATATAATTTTTTTTTCATTTAATTATGTCTGTATTTTCTTCCGATGTAGAATGAGTAACAAAAATATTTTTAAATAAATCAATACTAAAATATTCTTGATACTTTGAAATAAATCAATCAGTTAATGAACTTAATTCTGTTTCTAATTCTTTTTTTTCAATTTCAGGAATTGAAGTTACTTTTTTAACATAAAACATTAATAATAAATAATGTTGTATATACACTTCATTTAAATATATATCAAAATATTTAGAAAAACTTTCTCTGTCAAAAGTATTATCATTGTTTTTATGTGTGTCTATATATCAATGAGCCTCTACAATTACTTCTGAACTTTTTAAATTATTCATCACTCAGCTAACTTTTAAAATATTTATAATAAAATTATCTATTTGCTTATATTCTGGCCTTTTCAATTCATCATCTAAAAATGTACTGTAGTCTTTATTATTATTTTTAATATGTTCTTCAATATGTTGATCTGAATATAATGAATTTTTATATGCTTCTAATAATCCATCAATTATAGATATAAACTCGGTTTTCATTGTTTCAAAAGAAAAAACCTCTTGATTTTCTTTTAGAGAAGAGGATTGTGAATTGCTTGAATTATCCATACTTATTATAAAAAAATAAATTATTTTTATAATAAGTATATTTTAGTTTAAGTCAATATTTTTATTTGAAAATTTAATGATTTGTGTAATAATTTTTTACAGTATTATTTTGACTTTTATCTACTTCTTGTTCAAACTGTTTTAAAAGTAAAAAATAAAAAATTAATCCAAAAATATAAAACAAACTATCTTTGATTATTGAAATAATACTTTTTGATAATCATATAACTGTAATTTTTGTTTCAGGAGTAAGTAGTTTAACCAACTCAGTCATTTTTTCATTTATATTTATAGTTTCTTTGTGTAAGTAAATATCTCAAATAGTCGAATAAATTGAATCCATATCAAATGTAGAAAAATTGATAAATTTAGAAATTATAAATAATAAAAACCAGAAAAATATTGCTAATCAAATTATATTCCAAAAAATAGTTCAAATTTTATTTTTTGTGAGGAAGATTGATTTTTTAAAATTATCATTTGAAAATTCATTGTGAATTATTGCATACATCAGTGAAAAGAAAGATCTAAGTCATCTAAAAATAGCAAAATAAACAAATATTATTAAAGCCAAGATTACTAAAATTGCTCAAATACCTTGATCTACAAAAAATACCAATAATCAAACAATAAGTACCAAAGAAGGGATTAATACAACATATTTGAAAATATACCAGTAAGTATTAAAAATCTTTAAAATAGAGGCAAATCAATACTTTAAATTAGAGTTTTTGTTAACTAATTCTCAATTATAAGAATTTTCTATATTTTTTATCAAAGATATGTAAAAAGGTATTTTTAAAATTACTACACTTAGAGCAATAAATCAATAAATAATAGCGAAATATCATATATTTATGTATGAGTTAGCATCAATTCCAACATCTTTATTTACATTTACAAATTTAAAGGCAATTGAAAATATATATTTTCATAATAATGATAAAGTAATTCAAGATATTATTATAAAAATAATATAGTACAAACTTATACCAAAAAAGTTTTTTGCAAACAATAAAAAGCTTTGCTTAATTCTAACCAAAAACCCTTGTTCCGTATTAGTCATAAAAAGTAATTAGGAAATAATTTATAAGAATATTTAAAAAGTACTTTTTGTCATCCTGAATGCAATGAAGGATCCCTTTAACTTGATTAAATACATAAAACAATACTTAAGGGATTCTTCGTAAAAACTCAGAATGACAGTGTTTCCTATATTTTTTCTACAAGTAATTCAAAAACCTTAGAAAAAACTGTTTTATTTAAATCATCCAGTTCATCTTTTGTGAATTTAGATAAAACCCAATCCGATACTTCATAATTTGTATTTAATCAAATTCATATTTTTATCCTTTTCCATTTATCTCAAAAATGAGAGATTACACTTTTAACTCAGTTATGTCATCCAGCACTTCAAGTATCTTTAAATCTGATTTTTCAGAAATCCATACTTATATCATCATAAATTATAATTATATCTTCTAAATCAATTTTATAAAAATCTACGACTTTTCTAAGAGATTCTCAAGAAATATTCATATATGTAAGAGGTTTTAAAAGTATGATTTTTTCTCATTTTATAAATCAATTTGCGATACTTCATTTAAATTTTCCATCTTCTTTAAAATCACTGAATTTTTCATTATCTTTTAAATAATCCAAAAACAAAAAACCTAAATTATGGCGAGTAAACTCATAATCTTTACCAGGATTTCCAAGTCAAACAATTAGTTTCATAAAAAATAAGCTAAAATTTATAAATTTTAGCTTATTTTAACTTTTAAAATTAATTATTCAAATAAATCTTTTGAAATATCTATTTTTTCTTTTAGATGTAGAGCTTTATTCTCTCAAGTAATAAGTATTCATTTATCTATTGATAATTTTTTATCTACTATTTTATCAGTATAATCAAATTGATTCAATAAATACCTTATAGCATTTAATCTAGCTTTTTTCTTATCATCACTCTTAATTATAATCCAAGGAGCATCTTTAGAATGAGTATTACTAAAATTTTTATACTCAGCTAAAGAATATTTATCCCAAAGATTTTGACTAACTTGATCAATAGGAGAAAGTTTAAATTGTTTTAATGGATTTCTTCTTCTTTCTTCAAATCTTTTAGCTTGTTCTTCTTTTGAAACAGAAAAATAAAATTTTATTAATTTAATTCAAGAATTAACAAGCATTTTTTCAAATTTTGGTACATCCTCTAAAAATTGTTCATAATCTTTTTTTCTTACAAATCACATTACAGGTTCTACTCATGCTCTATTATACCAACTTCTATCAAAAAATACCATTTCTCAAGAACTAGGTAAATGAGTTACATATCTTTGAAAGTACCATTCTGATTTTTCTTTTTCTGTTGGTTTTTCTAATGCTACTATTCTAGCTCATCTAGGATTTAGATATTCAGAAAATCTTTTTATAGTTCATCATTTTCATGCTGCATCTCTTCATTCAAAAATTATTAAAACTTTTTCTCAAGATTCTTTTATATATCTTTGTAATTTAACAAGTTCTAATTGAAGTTCAATAATATCTTTTTCATATTCAATTGTTTGTTTTTTAATACAAACTTGATTATATTCTTTTTCTTTTTCTTTTTCTAAATTTGGACAATGTTTATATTTTTTTTCAACACTTTTTACAACATCAATTAACACAATTTCTTCTTCATCTTTTTTTTGTTTTACAAAATCTTCTGCATCATCAAGTAAATCATCAAGTTTTTTGAATTCTTTTTTTGATTTTTTATCTATTTTTTTCTTATTTTTTTCTATAAGTTCATGAGTTTTATTGATAAGTACTTTTAACTCGTCAATTTCTCATTTTTTCTTTAACTCATTTATAAACTCTACCAATTCAGTAATAAGGTTTCTTATAGATTCAACATCTATTTTCCTTAAATTATTAAAAAGTTCGTAAAATATAGAAGGCATAGAATAAAATTAACAACTAAAATTTATTGATTAATAATTATTGATAAATTACTAATATATACAGATATTAAATCATATACTTTTATAAATGTCAAGAAAATGAAAGTATTTTTATAAATTTTTAATAAAAAGAAAAAATCTCCTTAAAAATAAAGGAGAAATAGAACATAAATTAACTAAAATTTACAAATATTTTTTCTAAGGTGTCATTCTGAGTTTTTACGAAGAATCCCTTGAGCATTGTTTTGATAAAATATCATCATTTAAAGAACACTACATAATTATTCAGGACAACAAAGTATTACCTCATAAACTTATTATGAATCTCTTTTAATTTTGGATTAGTAACATGAGTATAAACTTGGGTAGTAGTTATACTGGCATGTCCTAGCATCTCTTGAATACTTCTCAGATCAGCTCCAGCATTAAGTAAAGTTGTAGCAAAGCTATGTCTCAATGTATGAGCTGAAATATCTTTTAATATACATCATTTTATAGCATATTTTTTTATTGAATTTGTTATAAAAAATCTAGATAATCTCAAACTTTCTTCATCTATACTTTTTATATCTTCTTTTTTAAAATTATGCCTTATAAAAAGGGGAGCATAAGCATCATGTCTCTTATCTAAATATTTTTTTATCAATTCTCAAGCCTTTTGAGTGAGATAAACAACTCTAAGTTTTCTTCATTTTCATCTTACTGCAAATTCTTTTGTATCTAGATTTATATCATTTTTATTTAAAGCTGTAAGTTCTGAGATTCTGAGTCATGTAGAGTAAATACATTCCATAATAGCTAAATCACGAGCTCAAACAAGTGTATTATTATCGGGAGTATTAAAAAGTCTAATAAGTTCTTCTTCTGTAAGAAATTCTACTCTTCTTGTTTCTTGTTTTATGAGGTCAATTGAAGTAGGGGAAAGTGTCTTAATTCAAGTTTTTTCTAGATATTTTAAAAAGCTTCTAAGAGTAATCATATAAGCATTTGCTGTTTTGATTGAAATTTGTTTTTTCGATTTTTTGTATATATATGATCTAAATCATTCTGCTAAATCTAAATCTATTTTCTCTACATCTATATTGTCCTCGTTTTTTATTTTTAAATACTCCCTAAAATACCTAAGATGTCTATCGTATTGCTCTACAGTTTTGGGTGATTTATTTTTGATTACTTCTAACCAATTTAGAAATTTGTCGTAAGCTTGTGAGAATAACATAATAAATAATATATTAATAATCTTATTATATATTATTTATTAAAACTTTTTATGCAAAAATAAAATTATCCAATTTCTAAAATTACAGGTAAATGATCTGAAATATTAGTATTAACAATTTTATAATCAGAATTAATATTTTTACTTGTTAAAAATAAATCAAGCATATGTTTTGGTCTAAATGAAGGAAATGTAGCTTCATTACAAACAATATCTAAATCCATTTTATTACAAAGATTTTTTATCTCACCAACTCATTTAAATATGTTAAAATCTCATCATATAATTATATTTTTATTCTTGAAATTTATATTATTTAATTCATCAAATTGTTTTTTTCTTGTACTTTTATTCAATGAAAAATGTCAAAATACAAAACTTATATCTCAAGGTAAAAATATTTCGTACAATAGTTTTTTTGTTCAAGCTCTTAAGTAATGTGTTTTAAAATCAAGATTTGTTTTTGATATAAATGCATTCGATTTTTTTCTGAAAAATGGTGTTTTTCTCAATAATGATTTTTTACCGTATTTTGTTTCTATATCATAAAAAGGATAATCCTCATTAACAAGATACTTAAAATTAATTCATTTATTTATTTCAATTAGACAAATCAAATCTGGTTTTTCTTCTATTATTATAGATTTAAATTTATTGATTATAGTACTAGTACTTTTTTTATTTATATATGTATATTTATGTGATTTTAGTATGTATTGGTGAAATTTTCAACTAATTCCACTACAATATCATATATTAAATAAAAGAATCTTAAATTTCTTTTTATCCATAAAAATTATATTTTAAAAATATTTTTTTAAAACCATTTTAAATTAAATTATATTTTATGCATTTAAACTATTAATTCAAATCTAGTTTATTATTTTTTAGCATCCTGTTAAACTCCTATATTTTTGGGAGAGGTTAGGTGAGGGCTTATTTGCTTTTATCTTTAGTCTAACTTTTGTCAAGCAAATTAATATAAAAACTTTTGTTAAATTTGTCACAATATATTATAATAGATTTAGGTTATAAGAAATGTAAATATTATTTTCTAACTATAAACAAATGAATTATAAAACTTTAAAATGAATGCTAGAATCACTTGTAAAAGTATATAGATGTCCTATGTGCGATGCTGAAGTATCAGAAAATAGTGTAGATATAGTATGAGCTGCTTGAAATACTGTAAATATAGATATAGAATGTGAAAATTGTAAAAAACATTCAATGATAAAAGCAGAAATAAATAGTGTAAATATACTTCCTATCAATGTATGAGAAAATTGAATAGACTGACTAAGAAAAAGTCTAGAAAATATAAAATGACAAATAACTCAAAATAATAATCAAAGTTCAAGTACAAAAAAAATAACTGACACTGAAATAGTTGATTTAAACAAAAAATTGAAATTAAATGATTTAAATGCTCAGGATTTATTCAATCAATAATTAATAATGTCAGAAAAATCAGATTTAACTACTACAGAAAAAATAGATTATATATTTGATTATATAAAAAAGGAAGAGAAAAAAAATAAAATTAAAACCATTATTAAATGGTTTTTTAGACTTTTAATTATTGCATATATTTTTTATGTTTATTTATACCTTTGGCCAATAGCAAGAAATTTTTATACACAAATTTTTAATAATCCCATATTAAATAAAACAGAGACAAGTCAAACAAAAGAAACTTCATGAAGCTCTGAAATCCAAATTTGAAGTTTTAAATTAAGCAAAGAAAAAATTGAACAAATTAAAACATTATTTTCTAAATAATAAAATATGGTAATTTTAGTAAAAATATTTTATGCTATACTATTTATATCATTGTGATTTCTAATGATAAGATTTAGAAAAAATGTTCACGATCGGACAGGACACTGGTATTGGGCAGAAAAATATCTAGGTAGTTGATGAACTTATTTAGTTTTAATTTTATTTTGAATGTTTTTAATATTTTTCTGAGCCATTTTTCCTTTTTGAGGATTGGAATTGTTGAAGAAGTAATTTTAAACTTTATAACCAATTAAGTTATGAAAAAAATAAACACTTTATTAATTACTGTGTTGAAAGTATTATTTTTTATATTAGGAGTATTTATAATTTTGCTACAATTACAGCATTTCTTAAAATCTTACAACATCAGCTATAATTTTATTTTTAATCCATCTTGGGAAGTTAATTATTATATTGATAATTATATTTATTATTATAATAATATAATTTTTTGAAAATCTATTTTTTTAATATCATTTATCTTATACTTTATAAATTTTATTTTTTTAGAAAAAACAATAAAAAAACAAAATATTATTATTAATTTAAAAAATTATTTATATTTAAATAAAATTATACAATTCAATTTAATATTTAGTTTAATATTTTTAATCCTCAATTTAATATTTAGATTAAACCAAATAGACCTGATAGAGTTAATAATATTAACAAATTGAATTATAATTGTTTTATTTACTATTACATATATACTTACAAAAAAAATCTCAAAAATTTTAGAAAATACAAAAATCCCCTTACATTCAACTATTAATAACATATCAAAAAAAGAGATAATTTTAATTATTATTTTGATATTAGTTTGATATTTTTACAAAAGTGTTATATTGAATTTATTTGTGTAAATGAAAATTTTTAGTACTAAATTTAAGAATAGAAATTAACTAAAATTTAATGTATATTGTATCCTTTGATGCAAAAAAATAAATATAAATTGGTACATTTTATAAGGGAAAAGTTTACTCAAACTACTACTCTTACAGTAATTCCAAAACCAGATTCGATTTTAAGAGTTTTTATGGTTTTTAAAGCTTTAGATTCAAAAATAGAGATCGAAGAACAAAAAATAAAACCTTTTGATAGAAAAGGATTTACTATTGTTGAATGGGGAGGGGCAGAAATAAAATAACTATTTTTTGAAATTAAAACATGAAAATATTTTTAAAATTTATCTCATTCTTAATTATCTTATATATTGCATTTTGTTTTTTTATCTTTTTTACTCAAAAAAGCCTGATATTTTTTCCTTCAAAAGAACTTTTTAATATTTCAAAAGCAATAAATCTTGAAGAAATCTATATCAAAACGGAAGATAATATAAAATTAAATGCCTGGTTTTTAGATAATAAAAGTGATAAGACTGTTATATTTTTTCATGGAAATGGAGGAAATATTTTTTATAATCAAGAGAGATTAAAAATTTTCAATGAACTTCATTTAAATGCAGTTATTTTTGATTATCGTGAATATGGTAAAAGTGAAGGTACTATACAAAAAGAAGAAGATTTATATAAAGATGCTGATGCCGTATATAAATATGTAATTAATAAAACTAAAAAACCTGAAAACATTATATTTTGGGGACAATCACTATGATGAGCAATTGCTATAAATTTAGCTCAAAATAAAAATATTTATGCAACAATTATAGAATCAACATTTTATTCTATGGATGATATGGCGAGTAATATATATTGGTTCTTACCGACAAAATTATTATCAAAATTTCATTTTAGAAATAATGAAAAAATATCCAGTATTATTTCTCCTATTTTAATAATTCACAGTATTAATGATGAAATGATTGACTTCTCAAACTGAAAAAGACTTTTTGATAAAGTAACAAATCAAAAAAGATTTTTAGAAACTAATGGTTCTCATAATGGCGGATTTCAAGAGTCATATGATTTATATTTTTCTACTATTAGTACATTTTTAAATATAAAGAAAAAATAATCTTCTAAAAAAAATAAATTTTGACATTTAAAAAAAATTAAATAATATAGCACTTATAAAACTTAGGTGCTAATTTTATTTTATAATTTTGATAAATATGACTAAAAAAACATACAATTTTGAAGCTGAAACTGAGAGACTTTTAGAGTTATTAACTCATAGTATTTATTCTAATAAAGAGATATTTTTGAGGGAACTTGTATCAAATTCTTCTGATGCAATAGATAAAGCTCGTATTAAATCTATAACAGATGTAAATTACTTGTGAGACAATAATAAATTTGAGATAAAAATAGATATAGATAAAGTAAATTCTATTATAACTATTGAAGATAATGGTATAGGTATGACAAAAGATGAAGTAATTCAAAACATTTGAACAATAGCAAAGTCAGGAACAAAAGATTTTCTTGATAAATTAAAAGAATCAAAAGAACAAAATAATCTGATATGACAATTTTGAGTTTGATTTTATTCTGTATTTATGATTGCATCAAAAGTAGAATTAGAAACAAAATCAAATGATTCTGAAAAATCTATTATTTGGACCTCAGAAGGAAAATGAAAATTTGAGTTAAATGACTGAGAAAAAAATACAAGATGAACTATAATTAAAATCCATGTAAAAGAAACTGAAAAAGAATTCTTAGAAGATTGGAAAATAAAAGAATTAATTAAAAAATATTCAAATTATATAAATGTACCTATTTTGATGCTAGAAATTGAAAACGAAACAAATAAAGACTCTAGAAAAACAGAACAAATAAATCAAACTAAACCAATTTGGGATAAACAAAAATCAGAAATAAAAGAAGAAGAATACAATGAATTTTATTCTAGTATAAGTTATGATTTTGCAAAACCTCTGACTCATTTAAACCTAAATACAGAATGAGCGATAAGTTATAAATCAATTCTTTTTATACCAACAAAAAAGAATATGTTTAACAACAATGATGATGCAAGCAAAGATTATGGACCAAAACTTTTTGTACAAAATGTACTTATTCTAGAACAAGCTAAAGATTTATTACCAGTTTGGCTTAGATTTGTTTCTGGAATAATTTCAACTAATGATTTACCTCTAAATATATCAAGAGAAATGTTACAATCAAACCAAACACTTGATAAGATTAAAAAATCTCTTACAAAAAAAATTGTAGATAAATTAGCTTCTGAAATGAAAGAAAACAAAGAATATGATGAATTTTTATCAAATTATTCTAGATTTTTAAAAGAATGAATTTATTATGAGACAGAACTTAGAGAAAAACTTGCAGAAATAATAAAATTTAAAACTTTATTAAGTGAAAAAGAAATAACTCTTGATGAATACTTAGAAAAATCAAAAGCTTTAATCAAAGATGATAAAGAAATAAAAACTATCTATTACATAACTGCAAAATCTACAAATGAAGCTATGGCAAATCCTTATATAGATCAATTTAGAAAAAAAGAAATAGATGTACTAATTTTAACTGATCCGATTGATGAATGGCTAATCCAAGTACTAACTGAGTACAAATGAAAAAGCCTTGTATCAATTACAAAATCTGATTTAGAAATAGATGAGGATGAAAATACAAAAGAAAAAATAGAAGAAGATAAAAAAGAGTTTAAAGATTTATTTGAACTTATTAAAAATACTATTTGAAGTGATAAACTTGAATCAGTGAAGCTTTCAACAAGACTTTGAGACAATCTATGAGCTCTGACAATAAAAGAGTGATGACTAACTCCACAAATGGAAAAGATGATGAAAGCTATGTGACAACAAGTTCATGAAAATAAAAAAATCCTAGAATTAAATACAAATCACAAAATTGTAAAAATGATGTTAGAAGAATTTAAAAAAGACTTGAAATCAGAAAAATTAAAAGATCTAATGTTGTATACATATGAACAAGCGATTTTACTTGAATGATGAGAGTTACAAGACTATAAATCTTTTATAAATAGAGTGAATAATTTTATAGAGAGTTAATTCAAATAATTCCTTCAAATATCATCAGTTGGAGTTATCACTGTTATTAGACATCAATGAGTATTTTTTAATATTTTTAATACTCAATCATTTTTAACTCCAAAAGGTATATCTCATTCTTCAATTCCAGATTGTTCTATGAGTTTTTGAATTGCTAACTGGTATTTTGGTTGCAAATTTTGAAAATGTAAAGTATCATTTCAGTTAGCAGATTGTTCAGCTAATTCAATTAATAATTGTTCTTGTTGTTTATTTGAATTCATAATGTTAATTAGTTAAAATTAAAAGTTATTTATTAAAAATTTTTACACTATATTAAGAATTTTAATAATAAATTTGTAAAAAATCACTTTATTTCATTTCATTCTTTAGTATAAAAAATTTCTATTTTACGATCATTATGATCTATACACAATACTGAATAATCTCAACCTTTTGTTTGTAAAAAATCTGTAATTTCTCTTCATTTTTCATCTCTTAAAGTATTAAATTCAGAATCTGTTAATTTCTCAACATATTCAATTCAATTATTTTTAAGCTGTTTTGCAATTTTAATTTTCTTAACTTTTTTTCAAAGAAATTCTATTTCAGGTGATACTATACTAATTTCATTTCATTCATTATCAGTAAGTAAAGTAAAATCATCCTTTATATATCTTCTTAATATAAACTGTTTTTTAACCGTATCATAAAGGTCTACATTATAGTACGAATTATTGTTACCAATAATATTAGTAATAGTACATCTTCATTGTATAACAATAGGAACTCTTGTTTCTACATCTATAAATATTCATCCTACTTTTGCAATTTCTTTGTTAAATAATAGTATTTTTTCTCATGTTTCACAATCTTTAATTATATTTCATCCTATATCGGACAATATTTCTTTGTCAGGTAATTGTTTTGAAACAAGATTTTTAAAAGCTTCCTGTATTCATTTTACATTATCAGTTGTATCAGTTATTGATAAATTTGGTTTTATTTTATTACTTAAATTTGATATATATTTTTTTATCGCTCATATAGCTATCCCAACTATATTTTTTTGAGCTTCTGTTGGTTTTAAAGCTTCTTTATGAGTATCATAAAAAGATAAAAGTTCTTCCTCAAATAAACCCCATTTTTCTTTGTTTTTAAAAAAATCTAGAATTTGTTGAGTATTTTCTGGTTTTTGTAAAAATTGTTCTCTTTCTTCTCTCTTTTTTGGTACCTCTTGTAAATCTTGAAATATACAAGAAACAAGAGGAGTAAATATAGCAGAATGTCCTAATATCTGATAAATATCATTACATTCTTGTCTCTCAGATGAGAAATCTGTGTTTTGTATTTTATTGGTCATAATGTTAATTAGTTAAAAATTATAAGTTATTTTTTTCTGTTTTTTTGTTTTCCGATTTATTTATAAGTATAAGATTTTTAAAATAATTAATCAATAATATAAACATATTATCATAAAAGTCAATAATCTTTACAATAATAATTAAAATAGTAAAATTATTTTTATAAATACATTAGTTTTTTACCTATTTTTGTATAAAATTCTACAAACTTTATTTATTATAAAAACAAAAATTATGCAATTAAAAAAATTAAGTATTTATTTTATATTATTTTTCTCTAGTTTTTTATATTTTTCTCAATTGCAAGCGATTGAAATAAGGATTTTACCAAGTCCTGAAACTAAAGTAATTACTAAAGATGAAATAATTACTAAAGATAAAACAGAAATAACAAGAAAAGATTTTTTTAGATTTATATCTGATAACTTTAAGGATGATATTCCTAAAACATATAAATATATAAATTTAAATTTTATAGATGTTGGTAATGATATAGTTTTAAAAGAATATTTACAAATACTTATATATTCTGATATAATTGAAAATAAAGAAATAAAATTATTTTCTAAAAAGCCGTTAAATGCATACACCTTTTACAATTTCATAGATACAAAATTAAATATATATGCTATTCCAGGTAATGAAACAGAATCAGAATTAAAAAATAGAAATACTAAAAAATTTGATTTAGTAAATGTAAAACAAGAATTAATAAAATTACAAGAAAAATTAGAAGAGAAAGAAAATAAAGAAAAGAACCTGTCATGAAAACAAAAAATCTTTACAAATGTATATGAAACACTTATAGATTCACATTATGATAAAGATAATCTATCAGAAGAAAAACTTATAAATTGAGCAATAGAAGGTCTAACTAAATGAACAGATGATAGATTTACAACTTATTTTCCACCTACTGAAAATAAAAATTTTGAAGAAGATTTAAATTGAAAATATGAGTGAATATGAGCTTATGTTGATATGGAAATTCCTTGAGAATTTAAAATTATATCAGCTATTTCATGAACTCCAGCTGAAAAATCATGATTAAAGTGATGAGATATAGTTACATTTGTTGACGATAAAGAAGTAACAAAAGAAAATACTTTACAAGAAGTAGTATCATGGATAAAATGACCTGCAGGAACAAAAGTTAATTTAACAGTAAAAAGATGAGAAGAGACTTTAATAATTGAAATAGAAAGAGCTAAAATAGTAATAAAAGAAGTAGAATATAAAGTAGTTAACAATAAAATATTTTATATACAAATAAAAACTTTTTGAAATACAGTAAAACAAGAATTTGAATTGGCTTTAAATTCAATGAAAGAAAACAATAATATAAGTACTTTAATATTAGATTTAAGAAATAATCCTGGATGATACCTTGATCAAGTTACAGATATGCTTTGATTTTTTGTCCCAGAGGGTGAACCTACAGCAATTATCAAATACAAAAATTATAAAACAACTTCGAAATCAAGATGATACGATTTAATAGATTTTTCTAAATATAAAATAATAATACTTCAAAATTCTTGAACTGCTTCAGCATCAGAAATAATGATTTGAACAATAAAAGATTATTATCCTGAAGCTACATTGATTTGAGAAAAAACTTATTGAAAATGATCAGTTCAAACGATAAAACCATACAATGATTGATCAGCTTTAAAGTACACTATAGCAAAATGGTTTACATGAAAAACTGAAACTTGAATTGATTTAGTATGAATAAGTCCAGATATAGAAGAAAAAATTGATGAAATAAAATATAAAGAATGATATGATTCTCAATTACAAAAAGCAATACAAATGGCTAGATAATTATAATTTATACAATACAATATGAAAAAAGTTATTTTAATTCTTATTTTAATTATATATTCAGTTTTTTCATATAATTTAACATTTGCTTTAGAAAACAATTCTCCTTTAATAAAAGCATATAATAATTTTATAATTAAACTTGAAAGTAAAGTAAATAAAGAAGAAAATCAATTAATTATATTAGAAAAAGTTAAAACAAAAATTGATACAATTTTAAAGTCAAAAAAAATAAGTACAAAATCTATAGTCCTACTAGAAGAATTAGGTAATTTAAATAATTCCCAAATTAAAAAATTAAAATCAAAAATAGAAAACAGTTATTATACAAATGTATTAAAAACAGAAATTCAAAAAAACGATGCTTCAATAACCTATATTGATTATTGACAATTAGACTTAGAAAAGAAAGAAAGACAAAAATTTATTGATTATAAAAACTCTTTTTCCTTACCTACTTTTATATCAAATACTTTATCATCAAATAAAAAATACTTGTATTCTATCTATGATAGTGAAAGCCATTTATTTGAATTTTTGGATAATAATAAAATAAAAAGAATTATTTTTACAAATTATTATGAAATTACAGAAAGTAATTATAATTTATTTTATTCAAAAAGTTGATATATACTAAATCATGGTTGAAAATACTTATTTATTGAAAAATATGAAATAGAGGAAAAAATACCTTATTCTGAAAGCTACAATTTATTTAAGTGATTTATGCAGAATTCATCTGCAAATTATTATGAGAATAATTCTTATTATTATAATAAATTTTCAAAATTTAGTTATATAAATGATAAGTATTGATTTTATATTAAAAATATAAATTCTATATGAATAAATATAAAAGAATCTATTTTATACAAAAAATGAAATAATTATGGTTTTATAAAAGATTATGTTAAAGTACCACTTATAAACTGAGATATAATTAAAAATATTACAAATAAAAATTTATTTTTATCTCAAATTATTGATGACAAAAAAACTTTAAATTACGAAACAGATAAATATTTTTTAGAAATAAAAGATATTACTGAAAATCTTACTGCTTGATTAACTAAAGAAGAAAAAATTAAAAAAATTTATGATTATGTATTAAAAAATATTACATATACGAATCCACCTATTTTAAGTGATGTAGAAATATTTTCATGAATTGATACTTACATAAATAAAGATTGAGTTTGTGAATGATATGTAAAACTTATGGCTTATATGCTTATGTTTGCATGAATTGAAGATGTAGAAGTAATAAGATGATTTGTAATAAATGCATCCGATTTTCCAAAAGTATGACATGCTTGGTTAAAAATATGAGAATATTATTATGATCCTACTTTTGATGATCCTATATGAAATAATAAAGTTAAGGAATTTGATGAATATGTTTATTATAAATTGCCTGAAGATTTATTTTATACAAATAGATATGATTTATCAGATCTTCCTGAAGAAATAAAAACTAAATCAAAAGAAGAGTTAGAAGAAATTATTAGTAAAAATTTATATAACTTAACAAGTAAGTACAAAAATTCATGATATAATATAATGAAATATACTTCATTACTTTTTAATAATTGATTAAATTATAATGATAAATTTGATATTAATAAACTTGAACAAATTATTGATTCATACGATGTAAACTGAAAAGATATGACTTTTATAAAAAATTGAGAAAAAACTTATATAAAAAAATTAAGATATTATAAATTTAAAAATGACACTATTATTAATTTATTAATGACAATAAAATATGACCTTACTAATAAATATATATTTAAATGGATTTTTTCAGATTGAAGTTATGAATATAGATTAGTTTATGAGTTAGAAGTTTTTTAAAATCATTATTTTTTTAAAATATGATTTCTAGTTAATATTATATTTTGTTCTATTTTTGTTTTTTTATAAATAGGAGTTGCTAAAGTTTCAAGAAGTTTTTTTGTATTATTTGAAATTTCAATTTTATTAAAAATTATTTCATAAAAAAGTTCATCATAAATACTACTGAAAAATGCATACATTCATAATGTATCATTTTTAATATCTACAAAATCTATAGCTACTCATTTTATTAATTTTTTAGCATCTTCATCAGAATTACTTCTTATAAGATTTATTATGTTTTCTTTATTGTTATTAATCATTTTATATCTATTTTAGTTCTTTTTAAGCGATTAAATAATATAATAAAAAACCAAGAAAAAAATAGAAAAATCTAAGAAAAAAATGTTATCTATTTTTTAATTTATACTCATTAAAAAAATATTTTTTCTTTATTTTTTCAATTTATTTCAACTTTTTGATTTATATAATACTTTATGTTAAAATAATATAAATTAATTTAAAAAAAATATGTGAAAAGAAATTATTGAATCATGACTAGAAACTCAACAAAAAACCAATGAATGAGAAACTAATTTATTGGTTAATGATACAGTAAATAAAGTTGAAGAAATTATTGATATATTGGATGAAGTGAGTTATAAAAAAAATAAAAATATAAAAGTTATTAGAACTATGGAAATAAAAGAAGCTCATGAAATATGAGCTCTTCATTGAGTTGCACATGTTTGGATTTTGAAACCAAATTGAAAAATATGATTACAAAAAAAATCACTAAATAAATCAAAAAAAGAAAAATGGTCTATTTCTGCTGCATGACATATAAGAACAACAGAATCACCAAAACAATGATGAGTTAGAGAAACTTTTGAAGAATTATGAATAACTATAAATGAAAATGATTTAATTCCATTATGAATATATAAAAAAACCAAATGAAAAATTTGAAGTGAAAAATGATTAAATAAAGAGTTAATTTTTGCATATCTTTTAGAAATAGATGATAATACTAATTTTAAATTAGATGAAAAAGAAGTTGAAAAAATAGAATTTATGGATATAAATATATTTGAGAGAAATATTTTAGATCCTATAAAATCAAAAGTATTTTCAAAAAATAAAAGATATTTTCAAAGTATAATAAATAAGATCCGAAATAAAATAACTTAATAAAATATGAATAATACTGATCTTCAAAAAAATTTTCCTGAAATCTATAAAGATTTTTTTTCTAGAAATGACTTAGTATTAAGTTGATGTTTTACTTTTCCTTGGTGACCAACCTGAATATGAGAAAGATCAAATTATATTACATGCAAATCAAAAATACCACTAAAATGTTATGTTTGATTTAAATTTAAAAAAGAATCATGAATAATATTTAAAAATGTTGAATTCTATAATCTAGTTTTTAAAAAATTTGAAATATATCCTTATGATAAAATAAATAAAGAAAAGGGAAAAATCACTCATTTCATAAATATTTTTCTAGAAAATAATAACTTTGATAAAGGTATTGAAATAGAATTTTTATCTGAAACATCAAGATGACATTCTTTTTGATTTACAGGAACTTCATCAGCTATAATATCCTTATGATTAAGTTTACTAACTTGAAAATTAGATATTAATTATCAACAAAATTACAGTGATTTTATACTATCAGAGGAATTTAAAAATATAGAAATATTTGCATCAAAAATTGCTTTTATTTCAAAATATTGAAATAGTATATGACAAAACATAAGGCATACTTTAAATAATAATAAAGATCCTTCATTCTTTTTTTGAGAAAAAATTAAAAATTTAACTTTAGAAAAAATTGAAATTATAAAAACAAAATTTTACAAAATATGAGAAAAATGTTGAGAAAATCTCATATCAACACACATACCGTTTGATTATTATATGATTTTTTCTTGAATTACTACCGATTCAAAACAAGTCGTTAATTATATTAAATGAAATGAGAAAAGATATTGAAATTATTCATCATTTATTAATGATTTTATAATATGAAATGACTTTAAATGAATTGATACAAATTTATCTAAATACATATTAAAAAATAATTTAGTAAATGATTTATTAACAGAAAATATAAGTATATTATGAATAAAAACTATTGAATTATTTAAAAAATTATTTGAAAATTGATATGATAACAATCTAATCGAAGATTTTATTGAACACATAAATAATTATAAAAATGCTATTTCAATTATTGAAAAACAAAGCTATTTCATAGATGATTTTGCATATATATTTAGAAAAAATAAATCCAACTTAGAAGAACAAATTTGAATTATGCCTGCATATTCTTGAAAATTTTGATGATGATATGTAGTTATAACAAAACCTTGAATATCTAGAAACACAATTGAAAATACAATAAATGAATTAAAAAATATTTATCCAAATGTAGAAATGGAATACTGTTCATTTATTGATTGAGAATCAAGTGATGGGATTTTAATTGAACAATACATATCAAAATGAATTTATTCAAATTATGTAGATAAAAATAAAGTTTTATATAAAAACAATAAATGAGAAATCTTTTTATGAGAGTATAATGAAATACTTGAAAAACAAAAAGAATGATTATTATTAGATACTATTTGAAATAAAATATATTTTAATTGAACAAAACTTACATCAAAAGATATTCCTTCTCAAAATACTACAATAGAAGTACTTATAAAACTTACTGATAATATAGAAAAAGATATTTCTAATAAAGAACTTCCAGTTTCTAGTTATACAAAAAACAAAAATGAAATGTTGGGGAAAATAGTTATTCCTTTAATTAATTTTATTGAAGAAAAGACAAAACAAAAACTTCCTCTTGTTTGTAAATGAAGTTTAAATGATTTTTATATAAAAATATGAAAAGTAAATATAAATATCTGAGTAATAAAGAAATTTTAAATCAATTAATTTCTATCAAAATTTGCATAAATTAATATTTAAGGTATAATTAATAAAATAATTATACCTTATTTTTATTTATAATTTCTAAAAATGGGAATAGATACTTCAAAAAATAATTTAAATTCTCAATCATCTCAAATAGAAGAAACTCCTTCAGAATTAGAAAAAGTTACTGGTATTATAAAAGAGTGTGTTTTTTCTTCTTTAATAAATGATAATTCACAAAGTGAAAAATTAACAGTATGCCCAGAATCTCGAAATAGTTTTACTAGAATTTATCTACTTAGACATTTACCATACAGAGATTGTATAGAATATTCATTATATGAAGATATTAGAGATATATTAAAAAAAGAATTATCCAATGATGAAATTAAAATATTATTAGAAGAAAAATACTGAAATTTTTATACTAGTCTGATTAAAAATTTTGAACAAGAAAAAAATCCAATAAAGTTTCTTTTTGGTGTGCTTGATGATAGTTTATGTACAGATCCTTCTAAATTAGAACCATGTTTATATGATACTATTTTTCAAGATCAAAAAAATACTATATTGATTCATAATCCCATTGATTCTTCAA